>JAJEIO010000056.1 GCA_022827835.1 Candidatus Latescibacterota bacterium | reverse complement strand
ATGCGTATATTGGCACTCCACACATAGGTGAAGGCCAGCCCTGTCAGACCGGAGACACCTAGCGCACTAGTCCCCACTCCAGAAATCACAAAATCGGCCGGGGTCAAAGGCGTGCGAATCACGGAAATTCCGCCTTCCGCTACCGCTCTGGTGATGGCGATAAAGATCGCTGTCATGCCGAACAGAAAGACCGGGACGACCCACAGAGGCAACCCGGACTGCCACAGCCAAGTCCCCATCACCCCCAGACCCACGAGCAGGCCCCAGACCGCAGTGCCATAGGAGAAAATTTCGTCGCTATCGTCGATGGATGGGTCGAGATGGAATACCTTGCGATAGACGGCGTACAGATGCCGGCGTGCCAGCCACGCGCTGGACAGGACCAGCACGATCATGGCACCCATGGCTTGGTGAGCCAGATAAGGACCAACCGAATTGGCAAACCGGCTCAAGGTCTCCGTACTTTGTATCCCCAAGACATTGAAGACTCCCCGCTGAACCGTCGATAGCAGGAAGAAGAACCAGAATCCCAGCGCCACATCGCGGCTGAGCAGATAGGCGAAACCGATCAGGCCTAGGTTCAAGTCGAGACGCAAGGAGGTGCTGCCTCTGAACAAACGCATCTCGGAATGGGTGTCGATGTGCGGCAGAAAAGGGAAATAGCCGCTGAGCGCGTTCGCCGTACCTATGAGAAAAGGCACGGCGAACCCGACCCACATGACCCGATTCCTAAAGTAAGGTTTAACGAGCGAGCGCTTCTCGTTAGGGCCGCGCGCCTCTCGCTCTTCATCCTGGATCATCTCTAGCGGGACTTGGACTAGAGGATAGGGCAGCTTTTCGTACTCGACCCATTGTTTGCGCAAAATGGTCATCATGCATATAGACACCCAGTAGAATGAGCAGATGAATAGGCACCAGTAGAAGAGCGGCTCGACCCAAGCGTCCCAAGGTAAGGCCATGCCTTGCGGTAAGCCCTCGTAGAAATAAGTGATGGCCTCTGCATCTTGCGGGACGATCCACTTAGGCACATGCGGATGAATCAACTCTTGCCACTTATTTTCGGGGGTGGCGTAGTAGTAGAGTCCTGCGATGATAGGCAGCAGATTTTCGGTGAAACCGATTGTGGGCACGGAGGTGGCTAGCATCGCCATGATGTAAACCACCGCCAACTCGGAACGGCTCAGGGCAAATCTAGGGCCTAGCAGGGCCAAGGCTGTATTTATTAGGAAAACGAATACGAAGAATACAAAAAGGGCAGCCGGTGTACTGAAATTGTGGGCCATGACCGTGCCCTTGATGATCATGTTGGTATAGGGCACGACCGCGCCGATGAACAGCGACAAAAAAGCACCAATTGCCACAGCCCGAAAAGTGATACCTGATGTCTTCGCGTCGGGCCGGTCCGTGCCGAGTCGAGTCTCTAGATGGTGCTGGAAAATTGGAGGGATCTCTTTTTTCATATTCAAGTTGCGATCCGGCTCCAGCGAGGAAAGCAGCAAGGTTTAATGGCTTATGCGGTGTGGTCGCTTTCTGCACGAACTTGGTAGGCGGTGTATTTGAGGTTTTTGCCCCGGGCCTTTTCCACTGGATAGCGCTGGGCCGAAATGGCCAATTTCTCCTCCAGCATTTGCGCGGCGTCCAAGCCGAAGCGGTCGCACATAAGCAAGACAAAGTACAGCGCGTCGGCCAATTCGTGACCGATGGCCCGGCGGAAGGTTTCGTCTGCTAAGCGGGTGGCGATCTCTTGGTCGGAGCGGAAGCGAAAGTGCTCTAAGACTTCGGCCGCTTCGGTAGAAAGACCAATGGCCAAGTCCTTGGGGGTGTGGAATTGCGACCAGTCGCGCTCCTCCACGAAGCGGCGAATTTCCGCGGTGAGTTGGGTCAGCGTGGCGTCGCTCACTAGTACCCCAACCCGCGCAAATAGTCGCGCATCCCCGCACTCCGCCGTGCTTCGCTGATTGCGTCCTCGCCCTCGTAGGCTGGCTCGCCCGGACAACTGGTCACCCAGCGGTCAAAACCCCGCTCGGCGAGCGTGTTGAGCACCCCGGCAAAGTCGAGGCACTCGCCCTCGCCAACCGAAACCCACTCGGGATTGTAGTGCCCCGGCTCGCGCACCGTGCAAGATGTATAGTCCTGTAGATGGACGTAGTTGAGCTGGTGCCAAAAATCCGTCAGCGACTGCACTGGATCGTAGTCCCACAGCTCGGCGTGCGAGACATCAATGCACAGCCGCGTCTTGTCCAGCAAACTCATGTACAGCCGCCAGTCCTCGGCCGAATCCACCAGCAGGTTGGTGTGGATGTGGTAGCTTAGCTCCAGCCCGTACTGGGCCGCGTACTCGGCCCACAGCTCGGCCCCCTCGGCCGCCCGCTCAATATCGGCGCGTTCCGCTGGCCGTCCTTCCGGCTTGCGACCGCTCATAAACATGAAGCAATCCACGCCCATCTCCGCGGCGAAATCCATTCGCCGCTTGTTGCGCTCGGTGTGCTCCCAGTCGCGGTCTTCAGGTGAGCCACTGGCGGTAAATACGCACAGCGGCATGTCCGCGTCCCCGCACACTTGCTTCAGCCGCTTCGGCGGCCCCAGCCAGTCGAGCGGTAACCGCCCCTCCCAGCCATCCCAGCCGGCCTTTTTGAGCTCGGGCAGGGCCTTTGCCAAATCCGGCTGCCGCCAGCGCAGGGTCGCGTATCCCATCTTGAGTGCCATAATCCGACTCCTTGGTTGTGGTTTCAATAAAATCCTCTGGGCAAAGTTCGTTGCCCTTTACTGACATCGCAACGATATTTTTCTCTATGGAAAATGCACCTTCTCTCTCGCGCGGCCAAGTGCATCGCGCCCTCCGGTCCTTCGTCGTCGCCAGCGGCTTGTGGGGCGCTTGGGGACAAGCCTGCGGGTTGGGAACGGCGGCCTTTACTGGCTTTGCGCTGTATTTAGGTGCCGACGGTGCCTTTATCGCCCTCTTCACTTCCGCCGCGTATTTCTTAGCTCTGACGCAGTTGCTCGCCCCTCTGTTGAGCGCCCGCGTCCGCGACAAGAAGCGCTTTGTCGTCTTCGGCGGTTACGTGGAAATCGTCTTCCGCGGGCTGCCACTGATCATCCCCCTCTTCGTCCCAGAGCAGTATCGTCTTCCGGCCTTGGTGGCCATGGTCTGCCTCAGCATGTTCAGCGGCTATGCGATTTCGCCCTTTTACAGCACTTGGATCGCCAACGCTGTGCCGGAGAATATCCGCGCACGCTTTGCCAGCCGCCAGACCATCGTCAGCACCATAGTGGCCATGATCGCCGGTTTTGCGATCGGCCAATTCCTCGACCTTTTCCCCGACGGAGGCGGCTTTGTCTGGGTCTTTGCCGCCGGGACGCTCTTTGGATTCTTGGGGTACTCTAATCTCCTCCGCGCCCCCTTTCCCCAACAAACGGCCGCCACCGACGAACAGAGCACGCGCTTGCGCGACCTCTTGCAACCCTTCCACGACGCCAACTTCCGCCGTGCCGCGCTCTTTTTTGGCCTGTGGACTTTTGGCATTGGGCTGGCTGGGCCGCTCTACAGCGTCTTCATGCTCGACCGCCTACAGATTTCCTATACCGAGGTCTCGATTTTTAACGCCCTGTTCATGCTGACCAGCATTGCTGGCTACCGGCTCTGGGCTGGCCTCATTGACCGCTTCGGTGCCAGACCCGTCCTGCAAATTCTGATGACACCGGCCGCGTTCTTGCCTCTTATTTGGACCTTTAATCAGCCAGGGGCTTACCACTTAGTACCTGTGGCCTTGGTCCTCAGCGGAATTCTATTCTCCGGAATCGGAGTGGGCATCAATCCCCTGCTCTACGGTCTGCTGCCCCAAGGAGAAAAACGCACGATGTACCTAGCGACTTGGTCG
Organism: Candidatus Latescibacterota bacterium; assembly: GCA_022827835.1. Taxonomy (GTDB): domain Bacteria; phylum Latescibacterota; class UBA2968; order UBA8231; family UBA8231. Next base: position 199,350 of record JAJEIO010000056.1, on the reverse strand, counting down.
GTGACGGTCAACCTAATGGGTGCGCTCGGCCCCTTGTTGGGCGGCCTACTCGTCGCCCAACTAGAAGGCTTGCGCTTTGCCGTATTCGGCGTGCCCATGGGCGATTTGCAAGTCATCTTTGCCCTCAGCGCCTTGGTCCGGCTAGCGCCCTTGTTCATCCTCCGCACCGTCAAGGACGCGCGGAGCGCAACCTCGCGCAGCCTGCTCTCGCGGATGCTGCGCGGCAATGTCCTCAGCTACGCCTACAACGCCACCATCTTCAGCCTAGCCACGGCCGAGGGAACCCGCGCCCGCGCAGCCGAGGCCCTAGGCCGGTCGGGCAACCCTCTCGCCATCGAGCAATTAGTCCAAGCGCTAGCCGACGCCAGCCCCCGGGTGCGCCGCGCCGCCGCCCGCGCCTTGGGCGAGAGCCGGTCGGAAAGCGCCACCGAACCCTTGGTGCGCGAGTTGCTCGACGGAGCCTCGGACATCCGCAGCGAGGCGGCCGAGGCCCTAGGCCGCCTCGGATCCTCCACGAGCATCGATCCGCTAGTCGAGGCGCTGGACGACGCCGATCCCCGGGTGCGCATCAGCGCCATTCGCGGCCTAGCCAGCATCCGGGGGGACGAAGTCCACGAGCTACTATTCTGGCAATTTGGCAGCGATTTCGACCCTCTGACGTTCCCGACGCTGGTCGACGTCCTCAGCGAGCGCCAAGACCGCCGCATCGTCCGACCCGCGCTAAGCCGTCTGACCGACTTCCCCTCCCCGGCCGTGCGATTACAGCTACTCAACGGAGTCTGCCGCGCACTCGGCGCTGGCGACCAGTTCTACCGCTTGCTCTCGCGCGAAGATACCGACCGCGTCGCCGCCATCACCCGCCTGCTGCGCCGGGCAACGGACACCTTGGGAGGAGCCCGCTGCATCGACACTGAAGACCGCACGCAGTTAAAAACTCTGTGCCGGGAGGTGGTCGCCGCTTATGAAGAGGAACAGGCCGAGGCGCTCGTCGAGGCCATGCGGCAAATCCGTCGCACCGTGCGCGACGGACTCTCTGCCACCAGTGACCAAGCCTATGACGTACTCTCGGTATACGTGATTCTCATCGCCATCGGCCGCTTCATCAACAGCCCGGTGCGGCAAGAATCGCCCGTTTCCCAAGAAATCTTTCTCACCGTATGCCTAGGGCGCTTAGCCGCTTTGATCCGCGAGATTGACGACAGGGATTGACCGCTCAAGATCGACGGCGATGAACCCAACGGATCCGCGCCAAATCCTTGAGATTGGCAAGCGTCCCGGTCACCGGATTAAAGCGGCTGTCTGGGTCAAAACGCCATTTTACGGGGATCTTCGCAATGCGGTAGCCGGATTGGCGCGCCAGCAGCAGTAACTCCACGTCGAACATAAACCCGGCGATCTGCTGCCGCGCACAGAGGTCGCGCACTACCTCGGCCTGAAAGAACTTAAATCCACATTGGGTATCGCCAAACTCGCCTAAGCCCATCAGCGCGCGCAAGAGCCAGCCAAACGCCTCGGTCCCCCACTGCCGGTAGCGCCGTCGCGCGACGACGAATTCCGTCGCGCTCAGCGTCCGGTCGCCGATCACCCCGTCCCACCCTGCTTCCAATAGAGGCATCACCTGATCGAGCGCGGCGATGTCGGTCTTGTAGTCGCCATCCATAAAGCCGATGTACAGGCCCTTGGCCTCGGCCACGCCGTGCTGTACGGAATAGCCCTTGCCTCGGTTGCGGTCGTTTTGCACGCAGCGGACTTGCGGATGCGCGCGGGCGTACTCCGCAATACAGTCAACTGAGCGGTCGGTGCTGCCATCATCCACGACCAGCAATTCACAGGACCACGACCGCTGTTGCAGCAACGCGAGCGTCTGCTCCAAGGCAATGAGAATCCGCCTCTCTTCGTTGTATGCAGGTATGACGATGCTCAAATCCATAGCTAGCGTCCGCTTGACGTCTCCAGCCGCCGCGCCTATAATCCGCCGCAACCAAATCCCTAAGCCATGCGAGAAAGGCCGATGAGCGAAGAGACCATTTTCAGCAAAATCATCCGCCGCGAAATTCCCGCCGACATCGTCTATGAGGACTCCGACTGTCTGGCTTTCCGCGACATCCAACCCCAAGCCCCGACGCACATCCTCGTCATACCCAAGGAAGTCGTCGCCGGTGTGCAACACGCCGCCCCCGAACACGGCCCCCTACTCGGCCACTTGTTGCTCAAGGCCAGCCAGATCGCCGAAGAGCAGGGACTAGCCGCAGCGGGCTACCGCTTGGTCATCAACGCCGGTGCCGACGGAGGGCAAACGGTCGATCACCTCCACGTCCACCTGCTCGGCGGTCGTCCCATGCAGTGGCCGCCGGGATAAAAAAAAGAGGCGATGCCACACCGAGCACCGCCTCGCAAGCATTCTTAAAGCAGGGGGCTTAAATGGTCTGTATCAGGACGTAGCCGTTGGCTCCCCCCGGCACCGCTCCTTTGAGGAATAGCAAGTTGCGATCTGCATCGACCCGCTCGACGGTCAATCCCTTGGTGGAGACTCGCTTGTTGCCCATCTGGCCGGACATTTTCTTGCCCTTCCAGACCTTACCCGGCGTCGTGCCTTGGCCGATGGAGCCGCCGTGGCGTATGGTATCGGGCGTACCGTGGCTCGCGTTCTTGCCGCGGAAACCGTGGCGCTTGACCACCCCGGCAAATCCTTTGCCCTTGGATTTGCCCGTCACTTTGACCCGGTGGCCGACCTCGAACTGGCTCACATCCAAGACTTGGCCGACCTCGAACTCGCCCTCTTCGCCGCGAAATTCGCGCAAGATGCGGTGCCCGCTCACACCGGCCTTGTCCAGATGGCCCTTTTGCGGCTTGGTCAGCTTGCGCTCTGGCACTTCGTCGAATGCGAGTTGCAAAGCCGAGTATCCATTGTCCTCTTCGGTCCGCACTTGTACCACCGGGCAGGGCCCAGCCGCGACGATCGTCACCGGCGTGAGATCCTCGCGGTCGTTGTACACCTGCGTCATTCCCAATTTCTTGCCAATCAAGGCCCCCATAAGGCCAACTCCTTCAAATAGTTGTATAGCAAACAGAATTGTAAAAATTACGCAAAAATGTCATAGTGAGCAAGAGACTCCCGCAGGGGGGCGGCAAACTTGAGCGCGATAACCATATTTCGCGGCGGGGCCATCGGCGACTTTGTCCTCACTCTGCCCGCCATTGATGCCGTGCGTCGGGCCTTTCCAGCCGGCTTGCGCCTCATCGGTCGTCCGGCGACCCTAGCACTTGGCCCGGCGGCCTCCATCCTCGACGGCGAAGACCCGCGCTTGATTCCCCTACACCGCGATGGGCCGCTTCTCCCGGCCACGCGCCAGCTCTTCGCCGCTACGCATCGCGTGCTAGCCTATGCGGTGGATGCCCAACAACACTTCGGCCCGCAACTGCGCCGAGCCGTCGCCGGTCCTGTGCTGCTGTGGGACCCGCGACCCCCAGCCGATTTCCGCGGCCACATCATCGATCACTTGCTAAGCCCCTTGCAGCGATGGGGCCTGCCCGTCTGCAACCGCACCCCGCATATTGAGTTACAGCCCGAAGACTACGGTTATGTAGATGCGCTCGCCGCCCCGCCCAAAGTCGTCATCCACCTAGGCAGCGGCTCGCCAGCCAAGTGCTGGCCCGTGGCAAATTTCCACGCCCTCGCCAGTGCGCTGCAAAAAAGAGGCTGGTATATCGCGCTCCTGTGCGGCCCCGTCGAACGCGAACGCCAGCTCGCTGTCGGCAACTTACCCACGCTCCACCCTCCAGATCTGCGCGCCCTCGCCGGCCTGCTCGCCAAAGCCGCACTCTTCATCGGCAACGACTCCGGCCCCGGACACATAGCTGCGGCCGTCGGCACCCCGACCCTGACGCTGTTTGGCCCTACCGATCCTCGGCTATGGGCACCGCGCGGCAAGTGCAGCCAAGTCCTCCAAGCACCAACTGCAGATATCGCTGCAATCCCCACTGAGACCGCAATAGACGCTGCCATAGCCCTTCTCCAGAGCGCACAATGACTTCCTACGCCGACCAACGCCGCACCATGGTGCGCGAGCAACTCAGCCAGCGCGGCATTCGCGACTCGCGCGTACTCGCGGCGTTCGACCGCGTCCCAAGGCATTGCTACGTCCCAGAGGCCCTGCGCGCCCACGCGTATGCCGATCATCCGCTGGCCATCGGCGCGGACCAAACCATCTCTCAGCCGTATGTAGTGGCCTACATGCTCTCGGTCCTCGATTTGCAGGGCGAAGAACGGGTCTTGGAAATTGGCACCGGCTCCGGGTACCAAACCGCCCTGCTCGCCGAGCTAGCCGGCCAAGTCTATAGCATTGAATTCTTTTCCGACCTCGCCGCACAGGCCCGTCGCGTGCTCGCCGACACCGGCTATAGCCACGTCGCCCTCCGCGTCGGCGACGGCCGCATGGGCTGGGCCGAGGCCGCCCCCTTTGACGCCATCGTATGCTCGGCCGCACCCGCTACTATCCCACCAGCCCTGACCGAACAACTAGCACCTAACGGCCGCCTCATTCTCCCGCTAGGCACCCAACGCCAACACTTGGTCTTGGTAGAGCGCAGCACCACCGGCCTCAGCCAGCACAAACTCCTACCCGTGCGCTTCGTGCCGATGCAGTAGCAGACCACGGAGGGGTTGCCATTGCACGACATTCGCGGTATAGATAAATCAAAACGCCAATGGAGGAATGCAACTATGACCAGCACAAAAACCAAACTTACATACGAGAGCTATCTGAAGACGCCCGACGACGAACGCTACGAGCTGTTGGACGGGGAGTTGTTGGTTATGGAGCCAGCACCGCTTACGGCTCATCAGTACGTCTTGGGTAATCTCTACTACGCAATGAGGTTATTCTCAGATGAGCGCAACTTGGGGGAGGTGTACATTTCCCCCACCGATGTGGTGCTTTCAGACACGGATGTGGTGCAGCCAGACCTGCTGTTCGTCTCCTATGAGCGAGCGCACATCGTCACCCGCGAAAACATTCAAGGCGCACCCGACCTAATTGTCGAAATCCTGTCGCCATCCACAGCCGAGCGCGATAGAACGCTCAAGCTCGATCTGTATGCCCGGCACGGCGTGAAGGAATACTGGCTCGTGGACCCCAATGCAAAAACCGCGATGGTGCTATTATTGGGCGAACACCGCTTTGAGACTGTGGGCACTTACGGGGAGGGGCAAACCTTGGCTTCGCCGACGTTGGCGGGCTTCTCTCTCAACTTGGCGGGACAATTTAGACGCGGATAATTTCTGCTGACGGACGTCGAATCGGCTGCGGATTCAAGTACACTGGTGCTCCGACCTCGACCCACCCTCAACTAACAACGCAAGCTGCCCACCAGTGAGTCGATGCGGTCAATGCCGCGCTCGTCGCAATAGGCGTGGAGATCCTCGACGATTTCGACGCCGGCGTTGGGATTGGCGAAACTGGCCGTGCCGACTTGGACGGCAGAAGCGCCGGCGACCATGAACTCTAGGACATCGCTCTCAGTGGCAATGCCGCCAATGCCCATAACGGGCACAGCAACAGCTTGAGCCACCTTCCACACCATGGCGAGGGCCACGGGTTTAATCGCCGGGCCAGACAAGCCTCCGGTAACACCACCCAAAACGGGCCGCCGCCGCTCCACGTCAATGGCCATGCCAACGAGCGTATTGATCAGCGAGACTGCATCCGCACCCGCATCCACTACGGCGCGGGCAATTTCTGCAATATCCGTTACATTAGGCGTCAGCTTGGCGATGACTGGCCGTTGAGTGCGGCTGCGCACCGCGGCAATGGCGGCGGCCGCGGTCTGGGGCCGAGTAGCGAAATTGTCGCCTCCGGCCTCGACGTTGGGGCAGGATATATTGACTTCGAGCGCGGCAATGCCTTGCAACGCTTCGAGGCTCGCCGCCATCTGCCCGAACTCCTCGACTGAGAATCCGGCGATATTTACCACGACCTGCGCATCCAAATCGGCCAACAAAGGCCATTGCTTCTCGACAAAAGCCTCCAGCCCGGGGTTTTGCAGGCCAATGGAATTGAGCATTCCGGCCGGTGTCTCGACGATGCGCTGGGGAGGGTTGCCGCCCCGAGGCTGCGGAGTAATGGTCTTGGTGACCAGTCCACCCAAGCGCGCAAAATCGGTCAGCGGCAAAAGCTCCTGACCGTAGTTGCAGGTGCCCGAGGCCAGCAGCACCGGATTGCGCAGCCGCACACCGGCAAAGTCTATGCTCAGGTCGGCCATGTGCTGCCCCATTTTATCTGCCGCGCGTCGAACGCCGGCCCATCCACGCAGACGCGGGCGTAGCGACCGTAGTCCGTGTCGCCTTTTGCCGTCGCCAACTCGACAGCGCAACCCACGCAGATGCCAATGCCGCAAGCCATGTACTCTTCGAGGGAAACCTGACACGGAACTTGGGCCTCTAGGCATATAGCGGCCACGGTCTGCATCATCGCGTGCGGGCCACAGCAATAGACCGCGCACGACCCTTTTTCAACTAGCTCGTTCTGCAACAGATCGGTGACTAAGCCCGCGTACCCGAGGCTGCCGTCGTCAGTGGCGAGGCGCACTGCGTCCGCAGCCGGCTCGAGCAGTTCGCTGGGCAGGTGCTTGTCCGCCGTCCGTGCGCCGACCAATAGCGCAGTCTGGTACGACCTCTGCCTCAACTTCAATCCCCAGTACAGCAGCGGCGGTACGCCAATACCACCTCCGACTAGTACGACGCGCGTACCCTCGGACGGAGACGCGAACCCCTTACCCAACGGGCCGAGAGTCGGCAGAACTTCATCCGGCCCAAACTGGCTCAGCGCCCGGGTCTTAGGCCCTACTTCTTCGTATAATACCTCGATAATACCAGCCTCGCGCTCGACGCCACTCACGCTCAACGGAATGCGCAACAAGGGAGCAATTCCCGCGCCGACCTGAATGTTGACGAACTGACCCGGCTCGATCCGCACGGCAATGTGGGGTGCGTTAAGACGCGCCAAATAGAAATCCGCGGCAACTTCGCGGTTGCTCAACAGACGCGCTTGCTCGTCAATCACGGCTCTTCTCCCTCTTCTTGCGGCAAGCCAAACGGCACAGTCAACTCGACCCACGACTTGATCTCCTCGCCGTTGCGACGCACCGCGGGATAGAAGCTATAGCCATACGCCGCATCCACCGCGCTATCGACAAAAGGAGGTTCCCCGCGAAAGACCTCCACTTGCTCGGGCCGTCCCTCGCGGTCGATTAGCACATCGAGCAACACCTCGACCGAATCCTCAGCCGCCGGATAGACTGGCCGTACCACCTGCCGCACCAGCGGCCAATCGCTCAGCGCTAGGTCGCCCTCCTTCCACCCTAGCTCATCGGGAGGAATCGACAAGTCGAGTTCGATCATCGCTTCTATGTCCAAGTCCTCGCGGTCCTGTCCCCCCTGAAAATCCGGGTACTTCTCCAACAAAAAGCGAATCTGTGCGCTGTTGCGATCGCGCCGTGCGACCTCCCGCAGGTAGTAGTTGGCCGAGTCCTCTACGCTCTGCTCGGTAAAGGCGCGCCAGAGCCGGTAATAGAGGTTGAGATTCCTCTTGTCAAAGGATAGGGCTTGGCGGTAGAACTCAATGGCGTCGTTGAAATAGCCTTCCTCCCAGTTGATGTTGCCGAGTTGATACAGGGCACGCGGGTTGGCGACCTGCTGGTTGATGCTCTGCTCGTAAAAATCGCGGGCTAGTGCAACGTCCCCGCGCCGCTGCGCGCGCTCGGCAAAGCCGATGTATTTACGCGCCAGAGACACAGAGTCAAGCGTGTCCGGCTCCAAGGCGAGCAATTCAATCCGCTCCCCCGGGCCGAACTGGCCACCGACCGCCTTCAAGCTGCGCTCCAGCTTGTCGATGAGCTTTTCCTCACGCATTTCCCGCCGCTGCTGGGCCAGCTTGCCAAACCGCGTCTCGGCGAACTCTTCGCGCAACAATTGATAGCGCTGCTCGGTCGCGACCGTATCCCCAACGACATTCTCGTAGGTATTGGCCGCCAAAAACGCCGCTTGACCTCCACTCGGCGTACCCGCGAAGGCATGGCTCAAACTATCCAGCAAGGGGAGGTACGCCTCGGTAGCTTCCGGCTGTGCTAGGCGCAACGTTTCGATCCGCGCAAACTCGCGAGCCGCTAGCTCTTCGGCTGTCGCCTCGAGCTTTTGCCCCAGCAAGCGGCGGGCCTCATTGGCGTGCGCCGAGGTGGGAAACTCCTCGATCAATCGCAGCAAATGGGGCCTAGCGGTCTCTTCGTCGTCGCGCATTTGCAGCTCGATCCATGAGAGGCTGTACACGGCGCGGGGCAATTGGTCACTGTCTGGGAAGCGGCGGATTACCTCCTCGTAATACGCGCGGGCCGAATCGGCCTGGCCGATGTCGTCGCGATAGAGCTCACACGCGCTGAACAGATCGTCCAGCACATCCAAACTCCGCGCCACTACCACCGTATCGGCCGGAACCTCTGCTGCCTGCCACAACAGTGGCCCCTGCACCGCGCCCAGCGAGTCGGCGTAGAGCGAATCGGCGCGGTGGATCTGGCGCTGGATCTGCTCCAGCCGGCGCATGTGCCCCAGCATCTCTTGCGCCAAAAGCACGCCCTGCGCTCCTGGGCTCTCGCGGCTACTCTCTTCAAGGTACTCGCGCCCCAGCTCGGTATCCCCGTACTCCTGCAGATGCAGCAAGCCGATGCGATACAAGGCCATGGCCGCCGAGGGCGTCTGGGGAAAATCGTTGCGCACCCGCTCGTACTCGGACAACGCCTCGTCGAGCAAGCGGCGGCCCTGATACCACTCGCCGATTAGAAGCCGGGTGCGCCCCTCAAAGCGGCGAAAGCCGCCCTCGTCGAGCAAGCTGACGTATGTGGCTAGGGCTTCGTCCTCCGCACCCATGGCGTAGAGGGTGCGGCCGCTGTTGAGCCGAGCGCGGTATTTTTGATCCTCACTGGGATCGGCCTTTAGCACTTCGTCAAAAACCGCTAGCGCCTCATCCAAGCGGGCCGGATCCTCCAAAGCCATCAGCGCCTCGCCCAAGCGCAACCACAATTGGGCGCGCACCGCGCTCTTGGGAAAGGCTTCTAGCGTCGCCCTATATTCCCGCATGGCCACGACGTAGTCCTCGCGGTCGTGCGCCATCTCGGCCAAGTGCAGGCCCGCTTGGACGGCGATCTTTTCCTCGGCTTCGTCAAGAAGTACTCGGTAAAGCGACTGCGCTTGGTCGTCAATCCGCTGTTCCTCTAGACAGCGGGCGCGCCAGTAACGGGCTTGATCAAAGTACGGACTAGACGGGAAAAAGGTCTCCAAGTCGCGAAACGATTCTTGGGCATTGAGGTACTCGCCGCGCCAGTAATACGCCCGGCCGATCAGGAACATGGCGTCATCGACCAAGTCGCTCTCCTTGTATTCGTCGAGCACCTTGGACGCCTTGCGCACCGCTTTGTCGTAGAGTTGGTCGGCCTGCGGCGAGCGCTGCCGCTGCAATTCGGGGCCAGCCTGGTCAAAGGCCCAGTCGGCGTAAGTCTCTTCGTGTTTGCGCCGCTCTTTTTCGGCCTCGCGGAAGGATTTTTTGGCGTTGTAAAACGTATTGAAATAGACGCAGGCTGAAATCGCCAGACAACAAGCCAGCAACAGCACCAAAGGCGCGATCCGCACGAGCCGTCTCCTAGCTCCGATGGTAATCCTGCAGGGATTGCACGCCTAACTCGGCGCGTTGCAGCGCCTCGATGCCCGCAGCCGCAGCCCGGGCCCCGGCCATTGTCGTGGTATAGGGCACGCCGGTTACGACTGCGGCTCGACGCACCGCAAAGTCGTCGTAGTAAGAAGGTTCGTCGAGCGGGGTGTTGATAATCAGATCGATCTGGCGGCTGCGAATTGCATCTTCGATATGCGGGCTACCCTCGTGAATTTTGTGTACCCGCTCCGCGGCGATGCCGTGCTTGCCGAGGAAATCGCGCGTGCCCTGTGTGGCTACCAGTTCAAACCCGGCCGCGCGCAGCCGGCGGGCCACCGGCAAGACCTCCTCTTTATCGCAGTCGGCCACGCTAATAAAAACCCGACCGCGCGACGGCAGCAGCGAACCCGCCCCCATCTGCGCCTTGAGGAAGGCCGTGCCAAAGTCGTGGCCAATGCCCATGACCTCGCCCGTGGACTTCATCTCCGGCCCCAGCAGGCTATCGGCCCCGGGGAATTTTATAAAGGGCAACACGGCCTCCTTGACCGATATATGCGCGGGCGCGATCTCCTCGGTAAAGCCCTGCTCGCGCAAGCTCACCCCCACCATGGCCAGCGCGGCGATTTTGGCCAGCGGGCGGCCAATGGCCTTGCTGACAAACGGCACGGTGCGCGAAGCCCGGGGATTTACCTCAATCGCATAGACCTCGCCTTGATAGACGGCGTATTGCACGTTCATCAGGCCAATCACGTCGAGGGCACGCGCCAGCGCGTGGGTGTGCTCGCGCATGGCTTCAATGTGCTTGGCCGGTGTGTCGTAGGGCGGCAAGGCGCAGGCACTGTCGCCCGAATGCACGCCGGCGTGCTCGATGTGCTGCATGATCCCGCCTACTACCACGTCCGTCCCGTCGGCTACCGCATCCACGTCGAATTCCTCCGCGCCTTGCAAATAGCGGTCGATGAGCACGGGCCGCTCGGGCGCGACCTCAATGGCTTCGTTGATGTAAGTTTCAAGGCCCTTGACATCGTAGGCGACGACCATAGCCCGCCCGCCCAGCACGTACGAGGGCCGCACCAAGACCGGGAAGCCAATCTGCTCAGCAATCGCGCACGCCTCGTCACAACTGGCGGCCATGCCATTCTCCGGCTGGCGGATGCCCAACTCACTCAACAACTGGCCAAAGCGCTCGCGATCCTCGGCCAAGTCAATGCTGCTGGGCGAGGTGCCGATGATGGGTACGCCCTCGCGCTCTAGTTCGACGGCCAAGTTCAGCGGAGTCTGCCCGCCGAACTGCACGATGACGCCGTCTGGGGCTTCGCGCTCGACAATGTGCAGCACGTCTTCGATCGTCAGCGGCTCAAAGTAGAGCTTGTCGGCCGTGTCGTAATCCGTGCTGACCGTCTCGGGATTGGAATTGACCATGATGGTCTCATAGCCGATTTCGCGCAGCGCAAAACACGCGTGGACGCAGCAGTAATCGAACTCAATCCCCTGGCCGATGCGGTTCGGTCCCCCGCCGAGGATGGCGATCTTCTTGCGCGTCGAGCGCTGTACTTCGTCCTCGCGGTCGTACGTCGAGTAGTGGTACGGCGTGTGGGCCTCGAACTCAGCGGCACAGGTATCAACTGTTTTGTACACCGGGCGAATGTCCAACTCGCGGCGACGCCGACGGACACCCGCCTCGTCGCAGCCGTTGAGATGGGCTAGCTGGCGATCGCTAAATCCCCACTCCTTGGCGCGGCGCAACAAGGTGACATCGGCGAGCACATCTTCCTGCATGAGCTGTTGTTCGAGTTCAAAAAGCTGGTAGAGCTGGTCGAGAAACCACGGATCAATGCCCGTCAGACCATAGAGTTCGTCGTGGGTGTAGCCTTTGGCAATGGCCAGCTTGAGATAGAACATGCGCTGAGAGTTGGGACGCAGCAATTTCTCGCGCAGTTCCTCGTCGGCGACCTCGGCCGCGCTGAAATCCTTGCCGTCGGCACCAAAACCCGCGCGGCCAACTTCTAGCGAACGCAGACCCTTTTGCAGTGACTCCTTAAAGGTCCGACCAATGGCCATGGTCTCTCCCACCGAGCGCATCTGGGTGTCGAGTGCGTCCGGCGTGCTGGGAAATTTCTCAAAGGTAAAGCGCGGAATTTTGGTTACTACATAGTCAATAGTCGGCTCAAAGGACGCCGGGGTCTCGCGGGTGATGTCGTTGCGGATTTCGTCCAGACTGTAGCCCACGGCCAGTTTGGCGGCGATCTTGGCAATGGGAAAGCCCGTTGCCTTGGACGCCAACGCCGAGGAGCGCGAGACCCGGGGGTTCATCTCGATTACTACCATGCGGCCGTCGGTGGGATTGACCGCGAACTGGATATTGGACCCGCCGGTATCTACGCCGATCTCGCGCATGATGCGGATGGCCGCGTCGCGCATGTGCTGATATTCCTTGTCGGACAAGGTCTGCGCCGGCGCAACCGTGATGCTATCGCCGGTGTGAATGCCCATGGGATCGAAGTTTTCAATCGAGCAGATGATGACCACGTTGTCGCGGTGATCGCGCATGACCTCCAACTCGAATTCCTTCCACCCGAGCACCGATTCCTCGATCAACACCTCGTCGATTGGACTCAGGTCGAGGCCGTGGCGCACGATCCGCTCGAATTCCTCGGCGTTGTACGCCACGCCACCGCCAGAGCCTCCCAGCGTAAAAGCGGGGCGGATAATCGTCGGGAAGCCCAATTCGGCTTGGTGCTTTTGCGCCTCTTCAAAGCTGTGGACAAAAGCACCGCGCGGCATGTCCAACCCGGCCCGGTCCATGGCCGCTTTGAAGAGTTCGCGATCTTCGGCCATCTTGATCGCGTCGAGTGGCGCGCCAATCATCTCGACGTTGTGCTCGGCGAGAGCTCCGCTTTCAGCCAAGGCCACCGCCGTATTGAGCGCGGTTTGACCGCCGAGCGTCGGCAGAAGGGCCTGTGGCTTTTCCTCGGCGATGATCCGCGCGCAAATCTCCGGCGTGATCGGCTCAATGTAGGTGCGGTGGGCCACCTCTGGATCGGTCATAATCGTCGCCGGATTGCTATTTACCAAGACGATGTCGTAGCCTTCTTCGGCCAGCGCCTTGCAGGCTTGCGTTCCCGAATAATCAAACTCGCAGGCTTGGCCAATGACGATGGGGCCAGAGCCGATGAGCATTATTTTCTGAATGTCTGTGCGTTTGGGCATGGAGTTCTTAGTGAATGCGCAGGGCGCGGATGAACGGCGACACAACAGGGCGAGTTGGCTGCGTGGGTTTGCGAACGACGCAAGTACGCATCCCACGCATCGGCCTGCTCCCTCCACCACACCGATCTTTCCGCAGCCCTCGTGCGAACGACGCGATGAAGGAGCTTGGACTGCACGTCTCGATCAACTCGTACTGTCCTAAAACCTTAGGTAAATGAGGAACAGGATGAGCGCGATTACAGTGATGCAGCCAGCTTGGAGCAAAAGCTGGCCGTAGCGCTCCCAATCGTGGCCCTGACGGACCTTAAACTTGGGACGCGCCACTTCTTCCTGGAGATCTACCTGAAAGCGCTGCTCGTTGATGAGGCGGACTAGATGGGGATCGTAGTCGGCAATGGCCTTTAGGACCATGCGCTTGCGGCGCGCCGCTTTTTCAGCGCAGGCCCGCTGGGCGTCCTTGGCCGCGACCTTGCCCAAATCAGTGGACTGGTCAGCGCTGCGAGTACTGGTCTTCTCCCGCGCCAAATTCTCGGCCAAGCGGCTGAGCGCTTCGCGGCTTTTCACGTTGTCCTGAATAACGGTATAGCAGGTGTCTATAAAGCGGCTGAAGTCCGCTAGGATCTCCTCTTCTGAAAGCCCCAGCAAGTAGGACTCTTCGATCATTTCTTCAATGGCGTCTTTGACGTCGGCCATAACGCAAGCCCTATAAATCCTGTTGGTTAAATGAAAAGCCAAGAAGCGCCCCCACTGGCACTCCGTTTCTACTTCCATTTTCAGATTACACCATCGCTTCAAACATGTCAAGCAGACTGCGCCGCGTCCATCATAGCCAAGGCGATTTCATCGGCTATATCGCCCGCCCGCATCCCCCATTCCCCCAGTCGCTCGACTGCCCGATCCCCAGCCCGACCGTGGACATAGACCCCGAGGCAGGCCGCGGCTTCCGCGCCTAGCCCTTGGGCCATCAGCCCGGCGATAATCCCGGTCAGCACGTCGCCCGCCCCGGCCGTGGCCATACCCGGATTGCCCGTGGAGTTGACCGCCACGCGCCCATCGGACAAAGCTACAACAGTCGGCGCTCCCTTCAACACGAGCGTCGCACCGAATTCGCCGGCAAAGTCGCGGGCCACGGCCATGGGCGCGGCGGTAATCTGCCGTTTATCCAACCCGCTCAAACGGGCGAACTCACCCACGTGGGGCGTGAGAACCAGCGGTGCCGGGCGGCCTTTCAGCACTTCGGCTTGTCCGGCGAACGCACTAAGTCCGTCCGCATCCAAAACGAGGGGTAGCTCGGTTTGCAACACCAGCCGCCTCACCAACTCCTCGGTCTCTCGATAGCGTCCCAACCCCGGCCCCAAGGCCAAGACATCGGCCCGCGTCAACATAGCGCTGACCTCGCCCAAGGCCCGCAGCGACAAACAGCGCCGTTTGCGCACTTCGGGCAACGGCCGGGTCATCACCTCCGAGAGCTTGACTTCGAGAATGTCGTTGAGACTGGCGGGTACCCCTAGATGGACGCGACCAGCCCCGCTTCTGAGCGCGGCATCCGCGGTCAGCGCGGCCGCCCCAGTCATGCCCACCGAACCCGCGACCACGGCCACCATCCCGCAACTCCCCTTGTGCTCGTCGCCGCGACGCCGAGGCACGAGCGGCTCCAGCCCCTCGGCGGAAAGCAGCAGGGCTTGGGAAGCCGCATCGCGCAGAATGGGCTCAGGGAAACCGATATTGGCCAAGTGCAGCGCACCGCAATGCGACCGGCCGGGGTAGAATAGCTGCCCGACTTTGACCAAGCCGAAGGTCACTGTCAGCACAGCTTGCACAGCCGCGCCGTGTACCTGCCCGGTGTCGGCCTCAACTCCCGAGGGAATATCCACGGCCACTACCGGCCTTTCGCAATGGGCAATGCGCTCGATGACGCGCGCCATAACCGGACGAGGAGCCCCGCGCAATCCAGTCCCCAAAAGCGCGTCTATCACCAAGTCGGCTTCCTGGAACGCTGCGTCGAGCGGAGTCAAGTCCTCGCCGAGCGCTTCGACGGCCTCGCCCTCCTGTTCACAACGCCGCAAGTGCTCGGCTGCAGCTCCTTGCACGTCCGCGCGGTCTGCCGCGAGGAAGACGCGCGCCGAGCCACCGCCAGCGCGCAAGAGCCGAGCTACAGCAAACCCGTCACCGCCATTGTTGCCTTTGCCGCACAAGACCACGGCCTGCAAACCAGCCAAGCCATCCCAGCGCGCCGCAATGGCCGCAATCACCTCTGTACCCGCTCGCTCTATAAGTTCGGCGCTAGAAATACCCGCCTCTGCGATCGTGCGCTGATCGACTGCGGCCATTTCTCGGCCCGTTACCAGTTTGGGCAAGTCCAATGCTCAAGCCTCCCAGGGGCGGATCAGTTCGCGCAGCCGACGCGGGGCTTCACTGGGCAGCGGTTGGCCCGTGTACTTGGGTAAGAGCGCGCGAAAGCCGACGCTGATCCACAAGGCCCAAGCCGCCAAGCCGCCGCAGAACAACCCCAAACCAGAAGCGACGCCAAGACCGAGGGCCAAGCCTGCGGTCAGCAAAAAAATCAGCGAGAGCTTTACATTATCAACCGACAAGAGAAAGCTGTAGCGCACCGTGGACCACACCGACCCCTCTTGGGTGACCAGCACTGGAAAAACATACACCGCAACCATGCCCACCAGCAGTAGAAACCAGACCATCAGCCCACCCAAAAACACCCCCAACCAGCCGCCGATCCGCTGATAAAAAACCACGTTGGCCAGCACCAGCGCGACCGCGGCGACCATTAGCAACCCCAGCGCAAGGGCACGCCAAAAAAGCTCGCGGCCAGCCGCCCAGAACTCCCGCAGACCAAAGTCCCTACCCCGCGCCCAAGCGGCCCCAGCGGCAAAGAGCATCGCCGTGGCTGGTGCGCTCAACAGCAGGGTACCGGCTAAGACGGCAGCTCCCACCAGACCCACGCCACCCAGCCCAAACCCTACTTGCAAAAGCGCGTACGCCCCTACTATCCAAGGCAGACTCAACGCGCTCCACAGCAAGTTGTAGCCCACCAACCCACCTAAGCGGTCGTACGCCGTCCACAAGAAGCGTCGCAGGTTTTCGCTCAATGGACCTCCAAGCCGCGCAGCATAAACTCGGCGTACGTACGCGCCGTCAACGCCAAGTCGCGCACCCGCACGCGCTCATCCACTCCGTGCGCGCGCTCGCCCTTTACGCCATAGCCAATGCCGGGCAGGCCGCCGTCAACCGCAAAGTAGTGCAGGTCTGTAAAGCCAGAACTGAGCCGGTAACTAGCGGTGCGGCGGCGCACGGCTTGCACGGCCTGTGCAAAGGCTTGGGGCAGCGCGTGCTCGGCATCGACGACGCAGGGTTCAATCCGCAAAGGCACTGCCACTCGGCAGGGTGGCTCAGCAGCCCGCTCTATAGCGCGTCGCAACTCGCGCTCGACCATTGCGATCTGTTCGCCGGGCACTAACCGGCGGTCCAGCGAAAAGCGGGCATGAGCGGGCACGGTGTTGATCTTGTCGCCCTCCCCGCCCGAGAACGTGCCGCCGATATTGAGCGTCGGGTTGCGCGACCGACCGTCGAAATCCTCGTAGCAACGCTGAGGCGCATTCAGTTTCCGCTTGTAGGCTTGCAACTTCTGCACTACGCCGGCCATGCCTTCAAAGGCGTTGACCCCCTGTTCCGGGCTAGAGGCGTGGGCCGCCTTGCCCGTCAGTTCGACCTCTAACCACAGCACGCCGTTGTGGCCACAGCCAACCTGCGTCCCGGCTGCCCCCTCGCAGACGACTGCAAAATCGGCGTTCACCAGCCCCTTGTTTACGATCCATCCCGCGCCCAGTTGGCCGCCGGTCTCCTCGTCCGCGGTGAACGAACACTCGATGTTAAAAGCTGGCTCAGCACCTGTTTCCTTGAGCGCCTCCACGGCCATCAGTAACGCGGCGATTGCGCCTTTCATATCCCCGGAGCCGCGACCGTAGAGCGTATCGCCAGCCAGCCCCGGCTCGAAAGGATCGCCGAATTTCCACTGCCCAGAACAAGGCACCACGTCGTAGTGGGCATTGAAATGCACGGTCTGTGACCGGCCCGCGTCCCACCGGGCAATCAGGTTGTAGCGCGGGAACTCGTCCGAGCCGAGTACGCGGCGCACCTCTTGGTCTGGGACGCGGTGGACTTTGGCTTGCAGACCCAATCCTTGGCAGCGCTCCAAGAGTGCGTCGGTCATCGCTCGATAGTTCCGCCCCGGCGGATTGGTGGTATCCACGCGCACGAGCGTCTGCAAGCTGCCGAGCAACTGCTCTCGATGCTCGCCGATATATTGGTGAACCTTAGTCTTCACACGTGATTTGCTCAGAACGTGGTCTCCTTGGTCGTTATGGGGCACCAGCGCGCCGCGGTCAAATGGTGCAGCAATACGTCTTGGGCCTCGGGCGTGCCAATCTGTTGCAGGGCCGCCGAGCTGTGCCCTTGGACGTAGCGATTCTCATCGCTGAGGGCCGCGGCTAACGCGTCCGTGGCCGCTGCAGCCGCCGGGCCGAAGTGGGCCAGCGCATACGCGGCGTTGAAGCGCACCTGCTCGTCCTCGTCCGCCAGCAGCGCAGCCAACGCGGACACCGAGGCTTCTGGATTCAACTCAATGGTTCCGAGAGCCTCGGCCACGTTGCGCCGCACCCATGCGTCCGGATCGTCAGTTAGCTTGCACAGGGCGTCCACGGCGTCGGTCCCAGCGCTTGCCCCCATGTCGCCTAGCGCGTACGCGGCAAAACCTCGCACATGAGCGCGCTCATCGCCGAGAGCTGCGACCAAGGCGTCCACCGCTTCCTCCCCCACCGCACCCAGTGCATACGCGGCGTGCTCGCGCACGTGTTCCCGCTCGTCGTCGAGGGCGGCAATCAACGGACCTACTGCGGCCACACCCACCGCCCCTAGCGCATACGCCGCGTTGAGGCGCACCGGCTCGGCCTCATCGCCCAGCGCGCCGAGCAGCGCGTCCAGCGCAGAAGCGGCCTTTTCCCCCAACCTGCCGAGGGCGTCGGTTGCTGCCAAGCGTTGTTCCAACGTCCCATTAAGGGACTCGCTTAGTTGTTCAATCTGCCCGTTGGCATCGGCGCGATTTTGGGCTCCCGCGTGCCAATCCCATATCCGCGACCACACGACTCGATGCTTGCTAGAGGGCACCGAGCCATTGGCCGGCCACCCCGGAGCTTGGATGTTCCAACTGGGTCGGGTCGGCTCACTGAGGCGGGTAAATTGGAACTTCATCATGTAGCGGTTGGCCGCCGTGCTGTTGGGCATGGCCCGGTGCCACAAGTCAAAATGCACTAAGGTGCAGGTGCCGGCCTCGCCGAGAACCGGCAAGTGCCGCTCGTCCTGCTCGTCGTCTGCGCGACCGTTGTAGTAGTGCGTGCCGGGCATGACCGCGGTAGGGCCGTTTTCCAAGGTGACGTCTTGTGGGTAGTAGAAAATCATCACCCAGCGATTGCGGTGATAGCGCACCTTGTGATAGCCCCAGTAGCTATCCTTGTGCCAGCCACCGCCCTCGCTACCGGCCCGATTGATGTGGCAGTGGCGGTGGGCGTGCATGACGTAATCCTCCCCTACCACCGAAGTGAGAGCACCGCACACGACCGGATCGTCAAAGACCTGCTGCAACGCTGGGATGCGGGGCAGGACGTTGTTGCCGGGATTGCCCTCCTTGGCAAAGACCTCTTCGGTACGCTGATAGATGTCTTGGTGGAGGGAGGCGGGCAGCGAGGATTTGAGCGTGAGATAGCCCTCGGCTATGAACTGCTGCATCTCCTCGTCGCCGAGGAGGTACTGAGGGTCTAACATGACAAGTCTCCTGAGATGGTGAGAGCAAGGGCGAGTTCGATCAAAAAAGTATCGCCGGAGGCCGGGTAGGGCAAACCTAAGATACGGGCCGCGCCGTCCCCCATTGGGGCAGCTTATCTAACAAGTGGCGCAGCGCCGCCTCTGGCGGCATCTCGTCCATGTCCAACGTTACATGGGCTTGGTCAAAACCGCCTTGGCGCTCGGCCAGTAACGGCCGGAGTTCCTCCGTACTTTCGGGCGGTTGTAGCAGCAGCGGATGCAATCCTACGGTTTGGTGGCGCAGCTTCCAATAAGTGCTTGCCAGCGACAATTTGAGGTACACCAACGTCGCTTTGTCCAGTACCTGCTGTAGGTTCACTTCTTTGATCAGCGCCCCATCGCCCAAGACGACGATGCCGGGCGGGCGAGTGGTCAGCGCTTGGGCGAGAAAGCGGTCTTCTAATTGGCGCAGGGCCTCTATACCCTGCGTCTGCACGAGGGAAACCAAGGACTGGCCGGCCTCGTGTTCGATCCAGCGGTCCACTTCGATGAGAGGCAAGCCGCTCAAGGCGGCCAAGTCGCGGCCCAAGCCGTGTTGGTCAACGCCTAAGAAGCCGATGAGGACAATCGGACGCTGCAACAGGACCAGCGGTCCATGTTCGTAGTAATTCGACAAGACGTTCAGTGACCGTCTGGGCCGAGCCTGATAGCGTAGCTCTGGACCAAGGCGTCTTGGACAATCGGGGCCGGATCGCTCATGTCCTGCTTTCTGTTAAAAGTCGAGCAGCTTTCGCTTTCATAAGGGCATTCCAATTAAACCGGGAATCTTTGCCGTATCAAGGCCGGAGCGGGCGGACAGGGATTGTGGCGGCAACGGCTAGATATAGCAGTGCGGCATGATTTGAACGATTCAAGCGGTGGATCGTCTTGTTCCTACTATTCTGCGTCCATCTGCGGATTGTGTTTTGCCCCTTGACAACTAAACATTTGTTCAGTATTATTTTGTTCAGAAAAAGAACAACGCTTATCCCCAATCTGCCCCATACAGGAGGTGTCATGTCCGCACAAAAAACGCAATGGGTAAACGCCGCTCCACTCGAATCCGTGCCACCGGGCCAAGCCCGGGCAGTGCGGTTGGGCCGCGAGCGCAGCATTGCTTTGTTCAACGAGGGAGAAAAGATCTACGCCACCGACAACCAATGCCCCCACATGGGATATCCGCTGGTGCGCGGAGTAGTGAGGCACGGAGTGCTCACCTGCGACTGGCACGGCCGCAGCTTCGACTTGGCGGGCGGCGGTTGCTTCAACCGCGAGTGCGACGATTTGCAGACTTTTGCCGTGGAGGTGCGCGGCCCCGATATCTGGGTCGAGGTTCCCGAGCCGAGCTACCGGCGGCGCGAGGAACACCTGAACCTCTTGTGGGAGGGCCTGCTGAGCTGCGACCGCTGGACCCAATCCAAGGCCATCGCCCTGCTGTTGCGCGGCGACGTGCCCCAAGACGACATCGTAGAGTTGGTCGTGCGCCACCTAGGCCGCCACATCGCCAGTTCCCACGAGGCCGAGGGAGGCCAAGACGTGGTACTCCTGCTGTCCGGCCTCCAAGTAGCGCGGCGCTACGAAGGCGAGGACCGTTTGATCGCCCTGACCACGGCAGCCGGAGCCGCGGCCGGGGACGCAGCCGAGCGATTGGATGTGGTCCCCTTACCCGATCCAGTGGAATGGGATTCTATTGAGCGTTGGGTGCGCGCTTTCTCCCGCGACGGCCAAGCCGGGCGCATTGAGCGCTGCCTGTTCACCGCTGGCCACGCGGGCTATCAAGAGACCATCCTCCCCCTGCTCTTCGACTGTGCGACAACCCCCTATTTTCTCGGCTTTGCCGACCACATCATCTGGCTGGACCACTTGGCCCGAGTACAGGAGGAATTCGGCTGGGATCAGGCCGGGGAGTTGGTTTTCAACTTAGGAGCCAAGCTAGTAGGTCGCGGTCGCGGTGAGCCCGAGCGCTTCCGCAGAGACGCCATTGCCCTCATGGGCGATATGGAGCCGGTCTTAGCCCAAGTCCAAGCCGGCGATCCAGAAGTCCCCTACGACGAAGACAGCTTGGTCAAGGCACTAGTGAGCGCCGATTTGGAAACCGCTTTTGGAGCCTTGACCCAACAGCTAGAAGCCGGAGTCAGTATCGACCGCCTCATCGACACCTGCCTGCTGCTGGCAGCCGACCGCATGGCCCGAGTGCCGGTAAACGTGGAGGCGGGCTGGCCCTGTCTCACCCGGGAATTCAACTTGGCCGCGGCCCTGCGCACAGTGCGGCATTACGGAGGTCCCACAGCCGCGGCTCGAGGGCTGGTCCACTCAGCGTGGCAGTTTTTCGACGACCGCTGGCTCAACATTCCCTACCGCCCCCTGAGCGAGTCTCTTACGACCTCGGCGACCGCAGAAAATCCGGCGTCCATTGTGGAGGCCATCCAGACGCTCAATGTCCAAGAGGTAGGCCCCCGCGTCTTGGCCTACGGACTAGCCGATCACCCAGGAGAACCCCTGATAGAAGCTATGGGTCGGGCCATCCTGTGGGACGACACAGCCCATCAGCTACTCCCCACGCTGGGGACCGTTTTCGCAGAGTGGGAGCGTTTTGCTGAAAGCGACCACCCAGCTCGATTGCAGATCTTGGTAGGGCTAGCCCGCTTTGCCACAGATGTGCGCACCAACAAAGACAGTGGCTCGGCTGCGCGCGCGGCTCTGCGCTTTGCCCAAGGCCACACAGCCGTAGATATCTTCGAGGACTAAGGAGAAAACCATGTCCGAACAAGCGAGTACTTTTGTACCGGTAGCCCACGCCGACGAAGTGGAGGAAGGCCGGCCCAAGGCAGTGCGGATCGAAGGCCGCAGCGTGGCTCTCTTTCGCCACCAAGGCACCTTATACGCCACAGATAACCAATGTCCACACATGGGGTACCCCCTCACCCGAGGCCGCGTGCGCAATGGCGTGCTCACCTGCGACTGGCACGGCTGGAGCTACGATATGCGGGGTGGTGGCTGTTTCACTGGCGGCTGCGACGATTTAGACACTTATCCGGTAGAAGAACGCGACGGTCAGGTATTTATCGATGTGGCCGGAGCCAACTCCAAGCGCGGCGACGCCCACTTCCTGCTCCTGAAGGAAGGACTGCTCAGCGGCGACAATTGGACCTTGTCCAAAGCTATCGCTATCCTGCTGGCCCGAGGGGTCTCCGAGGATGAGACGCTGCACCTGCTGATGGAACACATGGGCCGCTTTATCGCCACCGAGCGAGGCCCCGATGGCGGCCGCGATGTAGCCTTGCTGGTCAACGGCGTAAAGGTGGCCCGCCTGTACGAGCCAGCCGACCGCCTCATCCCACTCATGATGGCAGCCTCGGGAGCCGCCGGACGGGCCGGAGACCGCCCCCAAATCCACCCGCTGCCGCAGCCGATAAACTGGGACAAACTGGCTCGCTGGGTCCATATCTTCAGCGCCGACAAGACCTGGGAGGGCATTGAGAAATGCCTAGTAACTGCGCGGCATTTGGGCGACTGCGACGACCGCATTGTGCCGCTGTTGTACGAGTGCGCGGTCGAGCCTTATCTGCTGGGCATGACCGAAACCCTGATCCACTTGGGCTATCTAGCCGAGTTGCTGGAGGAATTCGGCTGGGACCGCTCCCAACTCTTGGTGTGCAATCTGGCCGCCAAAATGCTGGGACGGAACCGACCGGCCCCGCAAGAGGCCCGTCGGGAGGCCATAGACTTGTTCGCCGAGGTGGAGCCGGTGATCGCCCAGTACGCGTCCGGTTCGGGGGATTTCGACTCGGATCTGTTGGCCGCCGGTTTGGTCAGCGGCGACATAGAAGAGACCTTTGGCGCGGTGACCCGGGTGCTAAAAGCGGGAGCCGATATCGAGCAAGTGGTCTCCACCATGGTGCTGTTAGCGGCCGACCGCATGGCTCGTACGCCAGTGAATATGAGCCCCGGTTGGTTCGACTTGAACCACGAAATGCTCTTAGCCGCGTCCGTGCGCACGGCTCGGCGCTTCGCCGGTGATCAGGTCGCGGCCCAAGCCCTATACCACGCGGCTTGGCAATTCTTCGAAAACCGCTGGCTCAATATCACGCCCCGGCCCCTGCGAGCACATCCGAACCCGGAAGAAGCGTCTGCTGGCCAAGACGAGGCCCTAACCGAGGTAATCGAGGCAATTGAGACCATCCAGATCCGCGAAGTAGGCCGCTTGGTGCGCGAGTACTTACACCGAGGCTTTGACGGCGACTGTCTGCTACGCGAATTAGGCCAAACTATCCTTAAAGACGACAATGGCTGGCATTTGCTGCACGGCTTGCGCACGGTCAGCGAAGAGTGGAGCCGTTGCGCCGACCATCCGGCGCGGGGACAGTTGCTGGTGGGGCTGGCTCGCTGGGCTACGGATGTGCGGCGCAATACGGGCAGTCAGTCGGCAGTGCAAACGGCGCAGCGCTTTGCCCGAGGCGAGACCGCAGTAGAGCTGTACGAGTAGCGAAGCAGTAGGGAATGGTAAGTCGCCGTAATAGCCGTAATAATTGAATTTGATAAATTGCCGGTAGGGGCGGGCCTGTGGCCCGCCCGCACTCCCAGCGAGTGTCAACGGCCGTTATGCGACCACCGACGCATCGCAAAAGTCAATACGCCACCCCAACCAGACGAACAGCCGAGTTGTCATCCTCCGAGTCGTCATCTACCTCAATACGGGCGAGGTAAAGGCCCGGAGACACTAACGTTCCCCATTCGTCCCGTCCGTCCCAGACGAGGCTATACAGCCCATTCGCCATATTGCGCCTCTCAGAAAGACGCCTCACTTCCCTGCCTGCTAGGTCGTATAAATAGACCACTACTTGCCTAGCTACATTGACTTTGAGCACGGCAAACGAAAAGACAGCCCTGTCGTTAATGCCGTCGCCATTTGGGGTAAAGGTGGCGGGATCTACCTCGATTGTCCCGATCTGCCCGCGGCGGGCAGTCGTCAATACTGTCAACCCCTCACCAGCGGCTAATTCGTCTCCCACCGGGTCCGCTGGGTCCACCCTCTGCCAGTTGTCCGCTTGCGTCGAGCGCCCAACTTCGGCTGCAAAAGTGGCACCGCTCAAGAAGACGCGCGACGAAAAAGAGACCCGCACAATATCCGCACTGCCTCGCCGCAGTATTCTTGGCAAGCCGAGTTGCAGCGTATCAATCGCCACCTTAGTCAATTCCAGTTCCTCCCCCACTCCATTCTCAAAACGGCCTTTTTCCACCTCGGCAAATATTTCCTCACTGCCGGCGGCAAACTCGCTTTCGTCTCCTAAACTCACTTGGCGCAGTTCGATATTCGCCCGCGAAGGCGCGACGAGGCGGATGCGGTCGAATCCCGGGTCTTGAGCAGCAAAGGAGGGGCGGATAAAGAGGTCAAAATCCGTGAGCTCGCCACTGGGGACATCCCGCTTAGGCTCTATCTCCCCAGCGATGCGATCCACCAACGGCGCTGTGAAATGGACTTGGATCGACTCTAAGCTGGCGGCCACTGCCGCGTCTTCACTGAGCAGTCTCGCCTGGATCATCATATAGCGCCGGGGATTGGGGGAACGTATGACTTCGCCCGGTTTGACATAGACTTGACTCCAGTTGCTCCAGCCCGGTCCCGGCAGGAACTCGGTAAGAATATCCCCCTGATAGAAAGACGGCTGCTTCTCGTATTCTTCTTTGTTGGCTACTTCCGTGCCGTCTTTTTTGAAATAGCGGTTTACTTCGCGCAGATCGTTTCCCGTGCGGGTGCGGATTTCTACCGCCGTGCCCGAGGGGGTGTCGGCTTCCCAGTCGATGGTCGTCAGCGTCTTGGAACTCCCCAGATCAATGAGGTCGGAAGTCATCTCGAGGATCGGTAGGTGTCCGTTGGCAAAAACTTGGATTTCGGTCACCGTGCTCAGTATCCGGTGCCCTTCATGGGCCCTAGTGCGGCGAGCAATATCTAGGTTGCGGAATTCCAGAAAGCGTATTGGGCGCGGCTCGAAGTGATCTTCGAACAGCCGCGTATTCTGGTTTAGCTGCCGTGTCTCACCACTCAATTCCTCCCAAATCAAACTACCATCGGGGGCTAGCGAGCCGTCCGAACCGCGCAATATATAGCCAATCAGGTTTCTGCCTCCGACGCGGGTAATGATGCGCACGGCATGGACCAAAAAGTGAGAGCCCAGATTCACATTCAACAGCCCCCACTCAGCGGTCTCTCCGGTGGGGAAATAAACCATGCCCTGCCACTCGGTGCGCACGTTGCCGTCAACGGCAAGTTCAGGCGAAGAATTGGGATTGACATCGTGTAGATTTCCACCGCGCTCTACGATTCCCAAGGCAATGTTCTCGCCTATAGTCCACACCTCCACCTCGGCGAGTTGGGGTCGTTCGCGGCGGTAATAGCGCACCCCACCCTGCTGCTCAAGTGGCAACTGATCGTAGCGCTCGGCCGTTACTAGACGCTCTTCGCCAGCGATTTTCCAGACGTATTCCACCACGCCTTGGTTCTCTGCTGCCAACGCCTGATACTCCTCGGCAGAGAGCTGTTGCGCCCGTTCGCCATTAGTGGCCGTGGCCGCGACGCGCAGGTACTGCATAATGCGGCCGGTCCACTCTTCTGTATGGGTGCCCAGTGGTGCGAGGTCGAACTCAAAGACTCGCTGGTCGCGATTGGGCTGGGTAGTGCCGCCCACTAGGGTGTAGTCCAAGGCACCGCTGCGATCGGCTGTGCCAAAGGGGTTTTGCCCCCCTGCCGAATGCACCCTGAATTGCAGAAACGGATCCCCTTCTTCAGCAAAGCGCACAACGACCTTGGTGGCCGACACCAGACGGCCAAGATCAATCTCCAACACCCAGTCCCGCAGGGGATCAGCCGAATCCGGCTCCCAAGCTGTATTCAGATCTGCGTCAATGGCCCGCTCCGCTAGCTGCGGATTTGAACCAGCCCTTTTGATACCCCCGCGCGCCAGCAGCGTGTTATTTTCATCCTGAAACGAATTGGCGTACTGATCTCGCAGGCTGCCATCAATGGGATAGCTGAAGTCGGCCGCATTCAATATGGCATTGTGCGGGACTTGTATGAATCTGGACTGCACCGAGCCAGACGGCGTTATGGTCACCATATCGCTCGGGAACTCCCAAGCCTGCCAATGCGCTTGGGTCCGCACCTCCACCCGGTCCGCACCCAAACTGTAACCCTTCGACTGGGCCCATGCCCCGTTCAAAGCCATAGGAAGAAAAAGGGCTACAAAACAGAGCGTCAATCTCCTCACGACCGTCTCCAAAATCATCGAATACTGTGCAGGCAAGCGGCGTTCCATAACCTATTGTCCCGGATAAGATGTGCTCGCGTATCTACTTACTAACCATCGCCCTTGATCGGGGCTTCCCGTGCATGGCGCTGCAGGAACGTATCGGGTAGGGCCGCCGCCAATGCGCTGTCAGATACGGCGATCCGCTCTTTGTACTTGTCCAGCAAGTCATCGATCAATTCCTCAAAAAGTTGCTCTCGCTTCTCTCCGCGCACCAAAGCCCGCGCCTTTTTCTCGACTTGAAAAAAGGGAGATACTTCTCCCCCCTGACGGTTGAGCACCTTGAAAATGCTGTATCCGCCTTCAAGGTGCACCGGGCCGGTAATTTTGTTGAGGTCGGCCGCTTTTACTGCTTTGAAGAGCCCCGGCAGGGTCAACCGCTCGTACTCGCCCAGATGCATCAAGCCGTCTTCTTCCCGCATACCTTGGCGGATGGTGTGCTTTTGGGCGAGCATTCCGAGGGTCGCACCTTGTTCGATGGCGCGCAGCAAACCAACGGCTTCCACCTCAGTCTCGACCAGCACTTCAACGACGATGTATTGGGCCGGTTCTCTGAACAAATCCTCATTGTCCTCGTAAAAATCCCTAGCTTCTTCCAAGCTGGCCTCGGATTGGTCAATGACCTCTTCCTGGCGTAGCTGTTTAATCATGAATTCCGTGCGTATTTCCTGCCATCGTTGTTGTCCATCCGCCATCTCCTCCAACCCTGCCCGCTGAGCCGCCTCTGCCAACAAAACCGGTGTCAAAACCAGTTCCCTCGCTGTATCAACCACCTCGGCACTGTCCCGTACACCCCAGCCGGACAGGGCCCGCATATCCCCCCACAGGGCATTGAGGTAATCTCCCAGAGAAATCTGCCCTCCCTTATAGGTAAAGAGGGGCTGGCCCACCTCCTCATCGGTCAGATGGGTGAGGCGCACCCGAGTGTGAAGGGCCGCCTTATCCAATAGAAGCTCTAATCCCTCTGGCACTAGCTGCACGTCCAGCTTGCGGATGAGAGACGCGATTTCCTCTCTTTCCTGCTCTAGCCGCTTGCGCTCGTAGAGTATATCGCGAATCTGCTGTCGTTTTTCTTCCAGGGGCACGGGCTGGTCATGGAGGAAACGCACGATCTGGTAGCGCGAGCCCATAGGCAAGATCGGGGATAGTTGTCCGTTCGGCAGACTGCGAAACAGCTCGTCTGGAATCTGCAATCTGCGGGCCTGCTCCAAATCGATAAATCCCAGTACGCCTCCCTGGGAAGCCGACCGTTCGTCGATGGTGTATTCGGCGGCCAGTTGGGCAAAATCCCCGCCTGCTTCAAGTCGCTCATATATCCGCTGTGCAGTGCTATCCTCTTCCACCAGAATGCCCGCCATCTGGCGCTTGCGGTCTAGGCCACTGTCGGCGAAATAGGCGCGTATTTCCTCCTCGGAAACCTGCACGTTGGGCACCAGTGCGATCTGGCGATAGGTATCGACCAAGTGCTGACGCCAGTACTGCATCGCCTTAGTCTGGACCACCTGAGCGGTGTCCAATCCCCGCTCTTTGGCTTCTAGTAGGAGCAGAGACTTGCCCAGCAGACTGCGCAGGTAGCGCTTCCGCACTGGGTCATCCTGTCCCGGCAGGCGCAAAGACTGGGGCATCTGGACGACAAAATCGCGCATCTCGGCAGCCGAGATGGAAGTGGAATCAATGCGCGCCACCACACCGGGTTCAAGGACGATCTCCGCACTCGGCGAACACGCCGCGAGACTCCACATGAGTACCAGCCCGCATCCTTGCCAAGTCCATGGTTTTCTATTGCTCATGTCTGCTATTCAGTACGCTAGGGCGATAGCCCCCAGTCGCTCCTCCCGGCCACTGCCCGCTTCTACCACGACGCGGTAAATGTATAGTCCTGGATCGACCAATTCGCCTTGGTCATCCCGCCCGTCCCAAGCAGTCTGATAAAGCGCGCTACCCCCCTCCTCAGTGCCCAAAGTTCGCACTCGGTTTCCCGCCAGCGTGTAGATTTCCGTCTCAAGGGGCACGACATCGGTCAGACGCAGTAACGTATAGGAGAACTGCACTTGATCGTTGACGCCGTCGCCATTCGGTGAAAACGGGTTGGGCACCACCTGCACGGCGCTGAGCAGACTACCCTTAAGCGGCGTGCGAACACTCAAATCATCGCTCAACAACTCGCTTATAGCATCTCCGGGAATCACACTCTGGGGCACTTCGTCGCTGTCCGCATCCAACACGGCACCGTTGAAGGCCGTCCCATAGTTGAAAACCCGGGCGTCGAAATCGACTTCTAGCAGCGTCTGGTCTTGGTCGATGCGGTCAAATTGGACGGCAAACTGGTGGGGATCTGCCGGATCGAAACTCGGGGTAAAATCGACCACCTCGCGGTCAATGCGCACCTCGTGGATGGCCTCCAGACGGGCGGACGTGTTTACCTCGAAAACATTGAAACCCGCTTGGTCCTCCTCCAGTCGGGTTCGCACCGCATAGGTGAACCGCACCGGATCGGCCGACTCCACAAAAGGAGGATAAATTTCGCCAATCGCCTCGGAGACTACAGGTGGTTGGGAAAATTCAAAAAACAGCGAGTCAATCTGGCCCCCCGCCAATCTGGCAGAGAAAAAAGCGATATGTAACTGCACATACTGCCGAGGGCTGGGAGAGCGAATCTGGATGCCGGCGAGTCCGTCTGCATACTCATAGGTGTGCCATACGCTCCAGTTTTCCAGATCCTGGGTAATGCTCCCCTGCACGTTCTGGGGCATGGCTTCATAATTTTTGCGGCTCATGGGCTGGCCATTGGCCCCGAATGGCACTTCCTCTCCACCCACCCCGGTCTTGCGCCAGTAAACCTCGGGCTGGTCATCGCTGCCGCTGCGGCTCTGGATGACTATTTTCGCCTCTGGGTCGAGGTCGCCGTTCCACCAAATGCGACCCAAACTCGATGCTCGTCCCAGATCAATCGGGTCGGACAGAAATGAGGCTTGGGGAACAAACCCCTGACCGTACACCTCGAATTCGGCCACTTCCCAAGTCTCCCCCACTTCCAAGGGATGGAGATAGACGTGGCGTGCTATCCGAGGTTCGATATCCAGTTCGACTACCGGGCTCAAGTTGTCCTTCTCGTCGTGAACCAAGGTCCAGATGAGATTTCCTTTTTCGTTTTTGCTCTCTTCCCTGCCGTCGTTGATAGAAAGCCTAAACTGGCGGATCTTGTGCCCCGGATGATCAGCGCGGGTTGCAAAACGAACCCCTTCAATGGGGAATGGTGCCCCTAAGTCGAAGAACATCGGCGTGGTATAGAAGAACCCGGGACCGCGGAAGAAGTTGATGCGCGGCGGATGCACAAAAGCCGTACTAGAATCGCCATCCACTATCAACACGCGCTCTTCTAGCCAATTGGCCGGTAGGGTGTAAATGCTCACCAAGCTGGTAATGTCGCCATTTCGCTCGCCCATCGAGGCAATCAGGTTCTCACCGCTTTCGGCGCTGAACGGGCGGATGGCACCCGGCACTCTTGCCACATCGATAGAACTCAGAGTGCCGCTTTCACTCCAAGGGTTTCCGGCCTGGCCCCCCAGTTGGTAAAATTGGCGCGCCTCGGCCCGGTAGCCCGCGCCCATCCCCAACGCGATCAGGACTAGAATTAGCACCTGTCTCACCCAGTGCCTCCTTTGCTTGATCCCCGACTAAAAGAACGGCGGGATTTACAGTCGCCCGTAAATCCCGCCTGAAACTATCCTGCAACCTCTATGGTACAGGCGGTCAAGCCAGCCTCATCAGAAGGAGGACTTGATCTGGCCCCAAGTGCTAGCCTCGACTCCGGTCGCGCTGGCCTCGGGCAACCCCTCTTCGATGGGTGCCAACAGATAGTCGCCGAACTGATCGGCATCCCTAGAAGCCCCTACGCCACCAAAACCAGACCAATAGGCATCGTCGTACGAGCCGGGATCGGCATCCTTGTCACCCCAGTTGACCTCTATACCGACAACAGTACCTTCGACCCAATTGTGTTGAACACTCTGGTCGGCACCGTCGGGATGGATGTCGTCAAAGGGCACAATGGAGTACTCGCCGAACATTTCGGCTGGCTCTTGGGTATTGACGTCGCCACGGAGAAACTGGCCGGCCCACTCCACGTAAGGGGACGTGCCCGCCCAGGCTTTGGTACCATCGATAATCCGGGTATAATAACCGGAAGAGCTGAAAATTGGGCCGGCCAGATCGTAGCGTTGGGCTTGGGCACTGGCCCAGCGGGTCTCGAAATCATCCCCTTGGTCGAAGCCGCGGAAGATGCCGCCGGAGTGGTCCCAATCTGTAGTCGTCGACCACTTCTCGGTGTCGTTGATGTAGTCGTCGGCAATCCAAGCTGAAAAATAGGCCTTACCGTCGTTGATGTTGTAGGCCCAAATGAGCGAGGCATTGAAGTCGCTCAGATCCATGGGCGCGCCGAACTGGTTGAACATGGTTTCGGCTTTGATCTTGTACACATCGGAGACAATGTCCCAGTCCGACATATCGCCGTCCAGCACTGGCGTCAGGTGATCTGGGAACTGGAACATGAACTTCATCTCCCCTTGGTGGCCAAAAGCCGAGCCGACCATGAGAGCCGATACCAGTAAAGCAATTGATATCTTATTGATCCTCTTCATTGCAACACCTCTTTTTCCGTTAGTGAGTGAGGTCATTGTGTTTTTTGTTACCCCAATCGGGGCTGAAACGACGACTGTTTTTTCTCCTCCTTTCGCCTGCTAACAGATCGCCATGTTATACAACCTGATCCAACTTTGCGAATATCAAACCCCCTAGCGTTCCAGCCCGGCATAGGCCGTCATGAATATCTTGCTGGTCGTGCTAGAGGGCAGATTTTCAAACGTCAGCTTCTGCAGGCGAAATCCCGTCTGCAGATGGAGCCTGTAGCCCAAGTAATCCGAGGAATTATTAAATTGCACCGCGACGATGCGACTGAAGGAATCCGGCTCCAAGTCGCGACTGACCGGCACCCCTTCCTCATCGTCGCGGAACTGCTCAAAATGGGACAGTTCTAGTCCCAACTCGACGAGCGTATGGGAGAGCAGCGGAATGCGGGCAATGAGAAAAAGCGTCTCGGTCAACTCACGGCGCTCCGGGTCGCGCAGGCGAACGGGGCGCTCGCGCAAAAATTCGCTCTTGAAGCGCGGTTCAAGTTCGATGTTTCGCACGGAGAAAGTGTAATCGGCCTTGTTGATGAGACCGACAAAGCTGGCCGTGCCGCGCAGGTCGCGCTGCTCCCGGCGCTGGTTGTAGATTTCAGTCTTGAACTTGTTGATCACATTCAGGTTCCCTACGAGCGTGAAATCAAACTGTACATAGGAAGTGTTGACCCAAGTGTCGCGCGCCGGGAGCACGTCGAAAACGCGTTGTTGAGTACCGCGGGAATTAGACGGCTGCACCCACTGGAACAGGTTGTCGGGAATGTCGTCCTCGACCAGCTTGAAGTTGTCGAACACCCGCAAACGGCCCAACTGGGCAAAATCCCTTTCGTAGGTGAAGAGCAGGTACGTGGATTCGTTTTTGCGATCCCCTGCCAGCAGTTTTTCGCGCAAACGCCCAACGGTCAGCCGGGCCTCGGGCCCGATGTGGGTTCCCGCGTACACATTGTAGCCACGGTGGTCGCGCCCATAGGGATAATCGGGTTCTTCGTCGTTTTCAAAGCGGTCGATCCAACCGTTGTTGTTCATGTCAACGCCAAAGAGGTATTCGGGTCTATCGGCGTGATAACGCAGGAAGGGCTCTTCGTAATCGGGAATGAAGTTCTGGCGATCTTCCGTATCGTTCTGGTTGAAATCCGAAACGAAATCGTTGTTCTCGTCAAAACCCGGAAAGACCGCATTGTCCGACAGCATACCATAGCGGTTCCAGTCCGGCCGGCGGTCTTGGTCATCGTTGTCCTCGACGAACTCGTAGATATAGGATATTTCGTCTTCGTAATCGATTTCGTCCTGTCCCCGAGTACCCGCTAGGAAGGTGCGGGTAGAATAGTCCGCGTCCATGCTATAGCCTTCGAGAAACGCGAACCAAGGATAGGACGCCTTGGACAGGTTGAACATCCATGCTTGGGCGTCGTTAACCGCCTTGCGGTGATCCTTTAGATTGAGGTTGGGATACTGGCGGTACTGCTTGTTGAAATCGTACTCCCCGTAAAAGTCAAAACCCCAGACCTTGTTAGCCTCGAAGGTAACGCCAAGGATGGTATTGGCCGTGGGCAGACCGTAGTCGAATTTCAACAGTCGCTGGTTGGAGTTGTCGCGGATATTGTCATCGGCCCGTTCGATTAGCAAGAAGACGGGCTGTGAGTCCCGGTTGGTCTGCCGGTCGGACGTGATTTCCACCTTGTAGTCGTTGGAGATCACCAATTCAAAGGATACTCTTTCAATAGTCGTAGGATCGGGCCCGGTGTACAAAGGGTCCGTAAAGTCGTAGGTGAGGGTAATGCGCTCGTCCCCGTCCGCAGCTAAAAACCCCACCCGTTGGAACCCCCCTTCGCGTATGGGCTCGAATCCCATGGCACTGCCGCGGAAAGTGTTGCCATCTACATCCTCGATGATGATTTCGTCGTCGAATAGGGCCGCCCCCCCCACTCCGTCCGCGGGCGAGTCGTCCGACAGCCGGATAATGATGCGGGATATGGGCAGCGCATTCTGGTCGGTAGTTAAAGCCCCGCCCGCAAAAGGGTTGCCAGTGAAATCGTCGAATAGCGTCTGGCCTTGAAAGGCGGTCACATAGGTCGCCCCGACCCGGACGAAGTCGCCGACCTGAACGATGCCCCGGCCACCCAGTAAGTTGGTGACGCTGGTCTTCTGATCGGGGATATCCAAAGAAGTGGCCACGGCCGGCCGACTGGGACGGGCCAGTAGGAGAGTGCCCAAGTACTTGTCGGCAGCAAAGTCCCACTGAATGCCGTTGAATGTGGGTTTAGAAAAAGTCATTGGCGTCAAAGTGGTGCGGATCTCATCGCCAATCGTGATGCTGTAGTAGTATTGTCCCTTGTGGTCCGAGGAGACGGCGACTCGGTTGAACCATTGGTTGAACCTGTTGGTTTTGAGGATACTGCTGCCGAATTGCTGGGGGCGATCTTGCTGCCAATCGTAGATCAACCAGCCTCGGGTGACTAGATTGCCGAAGAAATCGTAGAAGAAATCGCCCTCCAACGCGGTATCGACATAGCGCTGATAGGGCTCGCGGGCGTAGTTGGAGTATTCCCACTGTCTCCACTGGTACTCCCTATACAATTCTTGGGGGACGTACCATTTGCGCACTGCCGGATCCAGCGCATCGAATAGTACTCCCGGTCCTTGCGGGGAAAAATCCACCTTTCCACCCTGCTTCACCCTACCTATGCGCGAATCGTACGCTTGGGCACCAACCGGAGCTGGCGCACTCCAGCTTAGCACGCAGAGAACAGCACCTACCACAATCAGATAGCGCTTGTTCAAAATCCCTCTCCTCACTTGGCTAGCACCTAGTATACCACGGACACACTGTTGAACCGCCGCTCGGTCTCACGGTCAGAGCGAATTTCCACTACCGCCAAGTAGATACCCGGCGGCACTAGACGATCATCGTCGCCGCGACCGTCCCACTGTAGCTGGACGCGACCGTTTTGGACTGCGACCGAGTTGAGCTGCCGCACGCGGCCACCAGTCAAATCGTAGATACTTACTTCGCTCGGCGATGGTTCGAGCAAATGCTGAACCGCATAGCTTATTTCCGCCACGTCATTGGCCCCATCTCCGTTGGGGGTGAAGGCCCGCGGCTGAATTGCCAGCGGACCAGCTACCCGCGAGCCCACGGGAATTCGCACCAGCAACTCGTCGGTATCCTGTTCGGCTGAAGCATCCCCGCCCTCGGTCTGTAGCGGCACCTGCACACTCGCATCGGCAAAAGCCCGCCCTTGGAAGCGCGTACCATAGCGGAACACGGCCGCATCAAAAACAATTTTCAAAAGAGTACCATCGGTGTTGATCAGAGGCAAGCTCAGGGCAAAGTGGTCGTCCTCCACCGCCTCAATGGAGAACGATCCGACGCGCAGAGGTAAAGACACACCGGCCAGATCGCCGCCGAACTCGGCTCCATCTAGGCGATTGCCCGCCCTATCTTGGATCTCCACCGAATGGAGAGCCGCGATGCGGGCCGGAGTTTCGATTTCAAAGCGCGTGAATCCCGATCGCCCCGTAGTATTGGTGATGCGGGCGAAGTACGTAAAAGTCGTCTGTTTGCCAATCTCGGTCTGCGGGGGTCCAACCTCGGCGACGATGCGATCAACCGGAGGCCGTGCAAACTCAAAGCCCAAGTCGGCGACGGCGCGGCTAGCATCCAAGCTCAGGTTGGTGAAATCGATGCGGAACTGGAAATAACGCCGAGGTGCCGGCACCGTCAGAGGGCTACCATTATCGACCAGTTGCCACTGGACCCAGTCATTGTCAGTGTCAGCTTTGATAGGCCCCTGCTGGTTTTTTGCCAGTTTTTCAAAGGCTTCCTTGGTCAGCGTATTGCCCTCGCTGTCGATGGGCACGTATTCGGGCTGCCGACCACCTACATTGGCATTGCGAAAAAAGACATCGGGCGTCGTATCCTGCCCGCTGCGCACGCGGATTTCTATTTTGGAATCCGCGCTATTGCCCGCGACCACTTCGCTCCAGGCGATGCGACCCCAGACCACCTCCTCGCCCAGATCTAACACATTGGACACATAGCTGGCTGTCGGCACGAACCCCCTGCCGTACACCTCTATCTCGTCAACTTCAAATCCGAGCGTGGTAATCGACTTGAGTTGCAGAAAGCGAACAAATTGGGGGTTGATCTGTGCATCTACTTTGGCCTCGCGGTTATCTGAGTCTCGCTGCACCGGCGAGGTAAAAATGGGCTGACCACTGGCATAGAGGTTTTGCGGCAAGCCGTCGTTGAGGAACAACTCATACCCCCGCATGAATTCGTTGCCAAAGGGAAACGACTCCGTCATCCTCGGATAGAACACGATTCGGTCCACGCCAAAGCGCGCACCGAGATCAATGCGAATGGTGACGCCGTTGTTGCGCACGATGCGGCCGGCCACGAACTTGCGATCAAAAGCCACTCGATGGTCGCCATTGAGCATGCCCTCCAGTTGCTCTGGACTTTTCTGGCTGGCATCCAGCCCCGGGACATCTACAGAGCCTCCCCGTTCAAGAACACCGAGCGAAATGTTGAAATCAGAGCGCAAGCGTAACGGCATGATCCAGTTTTGCAGGGAATCTAGGCCAGCGGCGAACACTTTTTCGCCGTTGGCGTCCTCGATCGTTTCTAGTTGCTCGACAAAATCGATCACGCCCCCAGGAGTTGTGCCAGAATCGCGCCAAGGACGTTCGTCACCACCGACCGTAAAAACATCCTGCGCGCTGGTTGAGCACACAGATAGCAGTAGCAGAAGGAGGATTGGCAGAAAGGGAACTATCTGCAATGACTGCAGTAGCTTGAAAAGGATGCCGGTAGGACGATATTCCATGGTGAGAACTGGCTCTTTAATAACAGCCGAGATTCCAGCTTTGCGCGCTTCTGAATGGCACACCGGAGGCTGCAACCTCTTTAAAATTATGACAGTTGCTACAGATTGTTACAATTTTGTTACGATTTTGTTACAACCTAATATACTAAATATATGTATCGGATAAATTAAGAAAAATCTGGGGCCTAGCACGGTCAAGCGTCGAGCGGCACCAACCAGACCAAAGTGGCCCCCCAACCGCCGCCACCTTCGCCAGCCAAGCGAAATGACTCCACTTCAGGCAAGCGGCCCAAGATGGCGTGTACCGAGCGCCGCAACTGACCGGTGCCCTTGCCGTGAATGACGCGCACCTGCAAAATACCCGCCTGGCGACAGGCATCCAAATAGTCGGGCAACAGCTCTTTGAGGTCGCGCGGATGGAAAGTGTGCAAGTCCAGCGTGCCGTCGATGGGCACTTCCACCGCTTCAGGCTCTTCCCAGTCTTCTTCGGTCATGGTCCTAAGCTTTCCGAGCGCGGAGTTCCGTAGAGCTAATATCCATCCTAAAGGGGACCGACGCGAAAAGATCCGCGTACTGTGCGGGTACATCTATATCAGCCAAGGTGTGATACGCATCTCCCTCCACCCGGCCGGCGACCCAAAAGCGACAGCCCCCAGCGGCAAATTCCTCCAAGGCTGCGGCCAAGCCCCGTTCCCCTTCATCATAATATTGGCCCTGCAAGAGCCGCACGCCCGTGTCGTACCCTAGTACAAAATGGCAACCGCCAAAAAGCCGGGCCTTCTGCAAAAAGGTCGGCGACCGCGTCATCACCACGGGAAAGCGACCGCGCATCTGCGCCAAGCGGCGCTCGACCTCGCTCCTTTGCAGGGGCGGCTTATCGACATTTTCAATGGACAGTTCTAGACTCGGCCGCCGGCCACTTAGCTGTCCCGCCGCGGCCACGAGCTGCTCGTGTCCCTCGTGCAGCGGGTTGAAGGAACCGGACAAGAACAGACGCTGTCCGCGCTCGACCTCGGGTGAGATCACCCCATCGGAACGCATTTCGACGACGTCCAACTCACCCGCAAACAGCAAGCCCAAAGGATCGTCCAACGCCAACTCGCGCCGCGCAAGATGCGCGTAATCGGGCAGCGATGCACCGGCCACCGAGCCGCCGCAGGCCTCCACTACGGCCTCCAAAGCCAAGCGACTCAAAACCTCCTCTTGCTCCAAGCGGTCGGCTGCGCCCTTCTCAAAATGCAAAGTGTACAAGCGATAGGCGCACTCCAAACGCAGCGCGATGCAGCCCCGATCCGCACCACGCCGCAGCCTACTCGTCGCCAAGGCCGCACTACAGCCCACGCCGATACAGCCCTGCCCCGGCTCGGCAAAGGAAGCGGCCCGCACAAAGGCCCGCCCCGCCATATCCCGCGCCGTTTGCTCATTGGCCCCATGCGGCCCCGCAAAAGCCAAATACGCCGCTAGCGCCCGCTCGCTATAGGGCACTTGAGCTTCGACGACCGCGCGCGAGGCCCCAGGGTGATTCAAGAGCCAGCTAATGAGTTCGCTGCCCCCACCCGTGGTCGCCAAGGCCAGCCGGATGCCGCTGTTCAATATGGCTTCGACCTGCTTCCAGATGTCGTCGGAGACGCGCAAACCGCTTCACCCAGTGAAGAAGTCAAAAGCACCGCGCAGGCCCCAGCCCGTGAGAAAGACGCCGCTGATCAAGTTGATCACCCGCAAAGGCCACCCCATGCGCAGCGGTGCTGGCAAGAAGCGATGGTCGGTCCACACCATCAACAAGCACCACAAACCACAGGTGAGAACCCCACCGAAGATCGCCGCTGGCGTCACAATCGACACCGGGTTGCCGCCCATCCACATAATGGCGACGCCGCCAATGCCGCAGTATCCCACCACCCACGGTCGCAGCCGACCCACGGGCACCTCGCGCACCCGCTGGACGATGGGCCGCAAGCACTCGTGGGTAGTGCGCGTATAGAGCTCGTACGCTGCCATAATCGTGCCAAAAAACGCAGTGAACACGCCCAACTGGTACAAATAGACCAAGGCTGGATGCAGAAGCGTGAGGAAATCGGCCTGCACCGACAGTAGCTGCATCCCCTCCGGTACGATGTGCTGGGGGCGGAGCACGGCCGCGCCGAGCACAACAAAGGCCATGGTAAAAATCACCACGCAGATAAAAGACACCCCTGAGTCCACCAATGGCCCCCGCAGCCAAGCTCTACCTCGGGCGATATTTTCATCGTCGGATGCAATAGCCACGCCTTCCTCGCCAGCCTCCACTTTGCGACCCAACAGGCCCCAAGCCTTCTCCCTCAACATACCGATGTATCCAAAGTAGTCCTGCGTGCCGCCGCCGATCGCACCCAGATAGGTGCCCAACTCCACCCAAGCCGAGCGCGCCGCCACCGCCGGATACTTGCTAATCAGCCAAGGATCATACGCGGGCATGGTCGGCACGATGGAACCTATCAGCACCGCCAACCAGTCGGGCTTCGCAGCCGCGGCAGCCGTCAGAATCGACAGCAGCAGGACGCCGACGACCACCGTCTGAAATTTCTCCAGCGCGCCATAGCTCTGGATCATAGTAATGGCAATGGCCAAGGCGACAAAGGCCGTGCCCCACACCCGGGGATCGCCCCATATCGCCAGCCCCTCACAACCCAAGATCCACACGATCAGCCCGCCGAGCATCTTGGGCAAACCCGACAGCCACAGCGGGAAGCAAAGCACAGTCAATATCGCCATAACCCACACCACCCAGCCCTGCGGCCCAGGCAAAAACTTCCAGCGTTCAAGCGGATGCTCCCCCGTCAGGGTCATGTAGCGCGCCGCCGTATAGACTTGGACGAACTTCATCAAGCCGCCGCCGATAAAGCACCACAGTAGGGCGTAGCCGAACACTGCTCCACCCCGCGAGGCAAAGACCGTCTCGCCGCTGCCAATCGTCACCGAGGCGATGATCGCTCCCGGACCAAAAATCCGCAGCATAGACCCCAAACCGCGCGCCTGCATGTCCTCGCTGAGTTCGGGATAACTCCGCTCATCACTCATGGGAACAACTCCTCTTTTGCCAGTGGATCGCCCATAATATCGCTCTGACTATTGCTTGTCAAACATCCAGAGCACAACCATATTTTTTTGAGGACCATCCAATGAACATCGCCAAAGCCATCGTGCCGGTCGCCGGCCTCGGCACCCGCCTCCTGCCCACGACCAAATCCTTGTCCAAGGAAATGTTACCCGTGGGCCGCCTGCCGGTCGTCCACCACGTCGTCGAAGAGCTAGCGACCGCTGGCATCCGCCAAATCCTCTTCATCACCGGGCGCAACAAAAGCGCGATCGAAAATCACTTCGACGACACCGGCGCGGGCTATCGCGAGCGCGACATCGAGTTTTTCTTCACCCACCAACCCCAACCCCCCGGCACCGGTACTGCGGTCGCCGCTGGGGAAGCCTTTGCTGCCGACGAACCTTTCGTCGTGGCCTTCGGCGACAGCATCGTGCGCACGAATAGCGGTCGCCCCCTATTGCAGCGGATGATCGATTCGCACCTGCGCCACTGCGCCGCCTGCACCATCGGCGCGTACGAAGTACCCGAAGACCGGATGCACCACTACGGCATCTTAGTCCCCGAAATAGCCACAGCCGCAGATTCCAAGCTGACCGCCATCCTCGAAAAACCAACGCCCGCGCAAACCCCCAGCCGCTTGGCCGTTAGTGCGCGCTACGTATTTTCTCCGACCATTTT
Source organism: Candidatus Latescibacterota bacterium (assembly GCA_022827835.1). GTDB lineage: Bacteria > Latescibacterota > UBA2968 > UBA8231 > UBA8231. The sequence continues at coordinate 160,023 of JAJEIO010000056.1, read as the reverse complement.
CGCCCACATCCGCGCCACCGCACCCTCGCCGAGCGGCGAGGTATATCTCACCGACGCCATTGCCGCCCTAATCGCCGCCGGTGCCCCGGTGCGCGCCGTGCGCTTGAGTACCGACGAGCAGCGCTACGACATCGGCAACCACCTGTCCTATTTTGCAACCTTTATCGACTACGCGCTCGACGACCCAGAATGGGGAGTGCAAATCCGCACCCATCTGCGCGAAAAACTAGCGGACGACTCATCTTGACAGTCTCTTGCAAATCTATAATGTTAGTAAGGTTTTATTGAACTTGAACGACCACTACACAGAGGCGGTTTTAGGCATGGGCACAGCAAGTAGTTGGAAAGAAAGACTAGCCGGGCAGATGTCCGCTGAGCTAGCCGACGAAATCGATACCTTCGAGACTCAAATCCACCTGCGCAAGCAGGGCAAGATGGAGGAGAAGCTCTTCGCCGAAACGCGGTTGCGCCGAGGGGTGTACGGCCAGCGCTACGACAATGGCCAGCGCTACGACGGCACCCAGACGCAACAGCTACTCTTCCCCGAGCATCAGACCAAGGGGCCAGACACGGTCTGGCACGCCCCGGGCATGATGCGGATCAAAATCCCCTTCGGCGGGCTGACGGCCGAACAGATGGAAGTGCTGGCCGACGTGGCCGAAGAATACTCCGAGGAAATCCTGCACGTCACCACGCGCCAAGACTTCCAAATCCACTTCGTCCACCTCGAAGACACGCCCGACCTGATGCGCCGCCTAGCCTCGGTGGGCATCACCACCCGCGAGGCCTGTGGCAACTCAGTGCGCAACGTCACCGCTTGCCCCCTCTCCGGCGTCTGCCGCACGGAAACCTTTGACGTAACGCCCTATGCCCAAGCCCTCATGCGCTTCCTGCTCGGACATCCCGACTGCCAAGACTTCGGGCGCAAATTCAAGATCGCCTTCTCCGGCTGCCAACACGAAGCCTGCGGCCTGACCAACATGCACGACCTCGGCGGCATCGCCGTGGTCAAGACCATCGACGGCGAGGAAAAGCGCGGCTTTAAGCTCTACGTCGGCGGCGGTTTGGGCGCGGTGCCACACCAAGCCCAGCTCTTCGACGAGTTCGTGCCCGCCGAGGAATTGCTGCCCCTCGCCCAAGCCATCGCTCGCGTCTTTGCCCGCCTCGGCGAAAAGAAAAACCGCAATCGCGCCCGCATTAAGTTCTTGGTCGCCAAATTAGGCATTGAGGAATTCCGCCGCTTGGTGTTGGAAGAACGCGCCATCCTGCCCGAAGACCCGAGTTGGACCGCGTTCTTAGACGATCTGCACGCCACTGACGAGCAACCGCTCAAGCCGGGCCAAGCTCTCAACGGCGCAGCCGCGAGCGAAGGCTTCGCCGAATGGCACCGCACCAACGTCTATGCGCAGCGCCAAGAAGGCTATGCAGTCGCCACCGTGGTTCTGCCGCTGGGCGATATCACCTCTAGCCAGCTACGCGCATTGGCCGCCATCAGCCGGCGCTACGTCCGCGAAACCGTCCGCACCACGGTCGAACAAAACCTCGTCCTGCGCTGGGTCAGCGAAACCGATCTGCCCCACCTCTACGACGAGCTCGTGTCTCTCGGCCTCGCCGAGTCTGGTGCCGGAACCATTGCCGACGTGACGGCCTGCCCCGGCACCGACACTTGCAAGTTAGGCATCGCCTCCTCGCGCGGCCTAGCCGCTGAGATGCGCAAGCGGCTCGGCGAAGAAAACGGTCAGCTCAACGAGGCCATCGAGGCCCTGCGAATCAAGATCAGCGGTTGCTTCAACTCCTGCGGCCAACACCACGCCGCCGACATCGGCTTCTACGGCAACAGCCGCAAGATCAACGGCATCACCGTACCGCACTTTCAGGTTGTCTTGGGCGGCCAGTGGCGGGAAAACGCCGGTTCCTTTGGCTTAGCCACGGGTGCCGTACCCTCCAAGAACATCCCCGAAGTCGTCACCCGCTTGGCCAAACACTTTGTCGCCGAGCGCTCCGATGAAGAGACCTTCAAGGACTTCATCTCCCGCATCGGCAAGCGCGAAGTCAAGGCCATGCTCGAAGACTTGACCCAAGTGCCGTCCCACGAGGAAAACAGTTGGTACTATCAGGATTGGGGCGACACCCGCGAGTTTACCATGGATGATCTCGGCAAAGGCGAGTGCGCCGGCGAGGTCGTTTCCATCACGACCATGGAAATCGCCGCGGCCGAGCGCGAAGTTTTTGAAGCGCAAGTCGCCTTTGACGAGGGCCAGCTAGAAACCGCTTGGCAGGGTGCGTTGAACGCCATGCTGCGCTCGGCCCGCGCCCTAGTCAAAGAGCAATTCTACGACGTACCGGAAACGCCCGAGGTGGTGGTAGCCGAATTCCGCACGCGCTTCTACGACAGCGAGTTGTTCTCGCCGAAATTTGCCAACTACCTCTTCGCCGCGCATCAGAACCCGCCGAGCGAATTGACCAAGGTGCAAGTCCACCGCTTTATCGAGGAAGCGCAGCTCTTCATCGAAGGCGCGTACACCTGCTACGACAAAATCGCCGTACCCGCCGGCACTACCGCTTGAGTCTCTATGGAATCTCTACAGCGCATCAACGTCAAATTCTATCTCGAAGATCCCGCATCCCTCTCGGCCGAAGAGGCTTTTCGCGTCTTCAATAGTTGGATCCCTACTACTCCAGACGAAGTCCTCATCGACGTGGCCGACTACAGCCACCTAGACGAAGGACCGCTGACCCTGCTCGTCGGCCACGAAGCCAACTACAGCCTCGACAACCACAGCGCCGAGATGGGCTTGCTCTACTCGCGCAAACAACCCGCGGACGGCGATCTGACCGAGCGGCTTGCCAACGCCTTCAAAGCGGCACTCGCCGCCTGCCGACGCCTCGAAGAAGAGCCTAGCTTAGCGGGCAAAGTCAAATTCCGCAGCGGCGACGTGTTCATAGTGGCCAACGACCGCCTCAACGCAACCAACGACGAAGCAGGCGAAAACACCCTGCGGGCCGCCCTCGACCCGGTACTTACCCAACTCTTCGCCGATGCCGAGTACGCAGTAGAGCGCGACCCAGCCCCCGAGCTGCGCCTCAACTTGAGAATACGCTGTCAAACCAACGCCGACACAGCGACCCTGCTGGGCAATCTCGCCGCTTGACAGGGACAAAGTGGCCTCTATAATCAGAGAAGCAATGAAGCAATAGCATCACCTATTGGGAGGAACCCATGGCTTACTACATCACTGAAACCTGCATCGACGTCAAAGACAAAGCCTGCGTCGAGGTTTGCCCCGTGGACTGCATCCATCCGATCGACGGCGAAGGCGAACCCATGCTCTACATCGACCCGGACGAGTGCATCGATTGCGGTGCCTGCGAGCCAGAGTGCCCGGTCGAGGCGATCTTCGCCGAAGAGGACATGCCCGAGGATCAAGACCGCTTCGTCGAGATCAACACCAAGTACTTTGAGCTGCGCGACGACGCCGACGAATGGAACGAGTGGAAGCAGGAACACGCGGCCGAATTCGAAAAAACGAGCTAGGACTCCCGCCCTTAGTGCGAAAAAGCCGGGATGCCCCACGGGTTTCCCGGCTTTTTCGCGCTTGACGATATCGGACCCACCTCGCTTATTTTTTGCCCTAACGAGCATTGCCGGAGATAGCATACATGGCGAAGACAACTGCCCGCAAAAAACCTAAAGCAAAGAAAACCAAGCTCCGGGCCACGCCCGACAAACTGTGGTTCATGTACCGCAAGATGTCGGAGATCCGCCTCTTTGAAGAGCACGTCTGGGACGTCTATACCCGCGGCCTGATGCCCGGTCTGGCCCACCTCTACATCGGCGAGGAAGGCGTGGCCGTCGGCACTTGCGCCGCCCTGCGCGACGACGACTACATCACTAGCACGCACCGCGGCCACGGGCACTGTCTAGCCAAAGGCGGCCAACTCGACCGCATGATGGCCGAGATCATGGGCAAGGAAGCCGGCTATTGTCGCGGCAAGGGCGGGTCCATGCACATCGCCGATATGTCGCTGGGCATCCTCGGCGCCAACGGCATTGTCGGTGGCGGCTTCGGCATCTGCACCGGTGCCGGTCTCTCAGCCAAGCTGCGCGGCTCCGATCAAGTGGGCGTCTGCTTCTTCGGCGACGGCGCAGCCAACCAAGGCATCATGCTCGAAACCATCAACATGGCCGTCGTCTGGAACCTGCCGGTCATCTACATCTGCGAGAACAACCAGTACGGCGAGCACACCCCCTACGAAAGCGTCACCGGCGTCACCGACATCGCCGACCGCGCCAAAGGACTCGGCCTCGAAGGGATCATCGCCGACGGTGCCGATGTGCTGGAGATGTACGAAAAAGTAACTACAGCCGTGACCAAGGCGCGCAAGGGCGGCGGCCCGAGCCTAATCGAAGCCAAAACCTACCGCTACCACGGACATCACGTCGGCGACGCCCAGACTTATCGCACCCGCGATGAGGTCGGCTGGTGGTCTGAGAACAAGGACCCCATTCGCCTGTTGGGCCAGTACATGGTCGCCAACCGGGTCGCCAAACAGGCCGAACTCGACGCCCTGTACGAGCAAGTGGAGAGCGAGGTCCTCGACGCCATTGAATTCGGCAAAGAAGCCGACTTCCCTCCGCCAGAACAAGCTTTTGAGGATATATATGCCTGATCGGGACATGCTGTTTAGAGAGGCGATCGGCCTAGCCACGGCCGAGGAGATGCGCCGCGACGAGACCGTCTTTCTCATGGGTGAGGACGTGGGAGCCTCCGGCGGCATCTTCAAATGCTGCGAGGGCCTGTTCGAAGAATTCGGCGCGGAGCGCGTCATCGACACCCCCATTGCCGAGGCGGGCTACATCGGACTCGGCGTCGGTGCCGCCATGACCGGCATGCGCCCGCTGTGCGAGCTGATGTTCGGCGACTTCTCGCTGTTGACCATGGACCAAATCGTCAATCAAGCCGCCAAGATCCGCTACATGTCGGGCGGCCAATGCAAGGTTCCGCTGACGATTCGGCTGTCGATGGGAGCCGGGCGGTCTTCAGCCGCGCAGCACTCGCAGAGCTTGCACGCGCTTTTCGCCCATATCCCCGGCCTCAAAGTCGCCATCCCTGCTACTCCGCGCGACGCCAAGGGCCTGCTCAAGACCGCGATTCGCGACGACAATCCCGTGCTATTCTTCGAAGACAAGATGATGTACAACGACGCCGGCCCCGTGCCCGAAGAAGACGATTTCCTCATCCCCTTTGGCGAAGCCGAGATCAAGCGCGAGGGCACCGACCTAACCCTCGTCGCTACCTCCAGCATGGTCGGCGTCGCCCTAGCGGCTGCAGAAGACCTTGCCGCCCAAGGTCTAGAAGCCGAGGTCGTCGATCCGCGCACTCTCGTGCCGCTGGACAAGGAGACCCTGCTCGCCTCGGTGCGCAAAACCGGCTATGCAGTAGTAATCGATGAAGGCGTCGAGCGCTACGGCACCACGGCCGAGCTCGCTTCCATCCTCAACGCCGAAGCATTCGATTGGCTCGACGCACCTGTCTTGCGCATTGGCGCGGCCGACGTGCCCATCCCCTTCAGCCCCACCCTCGAGATGCCGACCATCCCCAGCCAAGAGCGCATCGTCGAGACCGTTCTCTCCCAGCGAGGTTAGGCTTTTGTCGCTCCCGGCTTGAGGCAAAAAATCTGTTCGGCCCCAAGTCCCATGGAAGAATTGTTCCACGTCAGCGACCGGCCCGGCATAACCCGCTTTGAGCCGCGTCCCCCGCCTCCGGGCAATACCACCCATACCGGCCGCATGGTCTGGGCCGTGGGTCAGCGCCTACTGCACAATTACTTGGTGCCGCGCGACTGCCCTCGGGTCACCTTCTACGCCGGTCCCAAGACTACTGCCGAGGATGCCGAGCGCTTTTTAGGCATCACTACTGCCCGCCATGTGGTGGCTATTGAGACAGCTTGGTTACAGGCTTTGCGCACTGGGTGCCTCTACATCTATGCCCTGCCCAATGAAACTTTCCAACCGGTAGATAAAGGCGCTGGATACTATATCTCCCGCCAAGGGGTGACGCCCCGTTCGGTGGAAATCGTCGAAGATATTCTCGCCTGCTTGGCCGCCCGCGACGTGGAGATTCGTATCACCCCTTCCCTGTGGCCTCTACGCGACGCAGTGTTGCAATCCACCATGCGATTTTCCTTCATCCGCATGCGCAACGCCGCGCCTCGGCCCTAGCCGATTTGGGACTGATGACCCTATCGTGGTTGATTATCGTTCAAGGCATGGTCGATTTGCATAGAATAAAGCCCCAGCTACAAAGCCCTATACTGCCTAAGTTCTGACTCAATACCCGGCCGTCGGCTCATCCCCGTGGAAGTGAAGGCCAGGCCAAGGCCGTCGAGTAGGGATTTGGCCGGATTGAATGCTTTTCTCGATACCTATGAGACCGCATCCTTCGGAGTGGTCGCCTGTCCGTGCCCGGCCCCCAAGGTTTTGTCTTCCCGCATTATTGCCCTGCCGCTGAATCTGTTGTTGCTCTGCTGAATTGAATAGACGAGCGCATCACCCCAATAGTACACCAAGTTTGATTTTGGTGCTTATGTGGCATAAAGGTATATTTATTTTCAGCGAAAGAACCCCGCCATGAAAGCCCAACTCACCCTCCTCCTCGCCCTGCTGGCCCCCCTCCCCGCCCTCAGCATCGGCTACGTGTACACCGGCGTGGGCGACGACGGTCGCCAGCACCTCGAACTGACCTCGGTCACCGTGGATGTGCAAATCGACGAGCGCATCGCCCGCACGCGCACTGACCAGATCTTTACCAACCACGCCGAATGGGAGGTGGAAGGCATCTACGAATTCACCCTGCCCGAAGGGGCGATTATCACCGATTTGGTGCTGTGGATCGGCGACAAGCGAATACAGGGGGAGGTCCTCGAAAAGGAAGAGGCGCGCCGCACGTACGACGACATCGTAGGCCGCCGCATCGACCCAGCCCTGATCGAGCAGGTCACCCCCAACCAATTCCGCCTGAGCATCTTTCCCTTTCCAGCCAAGGGCAGCCGCCGCGTTGAGTTCGAGTACATGCAACTCCTCGAATCCCACAGCGGCCGCCTCGACTATTCCTTCCCGCTAGCCCCCGAGACCGACCAGCCCTTGCAAATGGAGCTATTCGTGCTGCGGGCACAGGTGCGCAGCCAGCACGCCTTTGAGGCAACGACCTCGGGACTGCCGCGGCTCACTGAGATAGACCGACCCGACGCGCACCACGCCAATATCTTCTTCGGCGACGAGCAGATAAAACCCCGGGAGGACTTCACCCTGACCATCCGCCAGACCGACGACCGGCCCAAGCCAAGCGTACTCAGCTTTGCGCCGCAGGCAAATGACGACCTAGGCTACTACGCCCTGTGGCTGCCGCCCCTGCCCGAATTGACCCAAGGCGATCCCCTGCCGCGCAGCCTGACCTTTGTCATCGACATTTCGTCGAGCATGCAGCAGGGCAAACTCCAAGCCGTCAAAGGCGCGCTCGCCGCGGCAATTGACGCACTGGACGCAGCCGATTTGTTCAACATTGTCGTCTTCACCCACCGGGCCGACTCCTTTGCCGCCGCCCCAGTGCCCGCCGATCCAAACAACAAGAAGGCGGCCACTGCCTTCATCAACCAGCAAGACGCCCTCGGCGTGAGCAATTTTGAGGCGGGCTTGGGTCGCGCCATGCAGCAGGCCTTTCCCGCAAACCGGGTCAACCACGTCATCTTCCTCACCGACGGCCTACCCACCCTCGGCGAACTCGAGCTAGAGTCTTTGAGCGAACTGATCGGCGAGTGGTCCGCTGGCCAAGCGCGCCTTTTTACCATCGGCGTGGGTCGGGACGTGGACCAGGGATTTTTGACCGGCTTGGCCGAAGAGCACCGAGGCGAGGCGTACTTCCTCGCAGAAGAAGGCGATATCGAAGCGGCACTCCAAGACCTATTTGAGTCCTTCACCTTTCCCATCTTGCTACTCGACGAGTTGAGCTTCGATCAAGTGGAAATCCACGACGTCCACCCGCGCGGAGTGGAGACCTTAGCCGCTGGCCGCGAACTGTTCCAAGTGGGCCGCTACCGGGGCGGCGGGACCTTCACATTGAGCTTGATCGGCCACGTGGGGGAAGAGAACGTGAGTGTGGACTTCCCGCTGGAGTTCACTCAAACCGATGTTTCGGGCAGCTTGATCCCCCGGCTGTGGGCTTACCAGAAAATCCAAGCCCTCGAAGAGCAGATCGCCCGCTTTGGCGAACAACAGGAACTGCTCGACGACATCCTTGCGCTGGGCTTAGAATACCGGCTAGTGACGCGGCGCACCTCGCTGTTTGCCCCGGACGACGGCGTCGAGGTCAATCCCCAACCACGCGGGGACGAGGTGGCGTTAAACTTCGGCGATGTCGGCGATTTTTCCGACACTACGGCCGAGGCCGATCAAGAGGACGACGAAGAGTTCTTCTCTACAGACATCAACGACGCCCGTCCAACGACCCACTGGTTGGGCCGCGACTTTTTTCTTGAGGACGAAGTGTGGATTGACCTAGCTTACCAGCCGGGTATGCCCAAGGAGCTATACGAAGGTCGCACCTATCAGCCTGCCGAGCTAGCCCACTTTGCCCGGTTGGGCCAAGCCATGTTAGTGGTGGTGGAAGAGCGGGCCTACGAGATCCCCGCGAACGCCCAAGGCAGCCGGCCGGTGCTCCTACAAAATGCCCCCAACCCCTTCAACGCCTCCACGGCAATCTCCTTCCTGATCCCGTTCCGCCTAGCGGGCGAGGCGACCCGCCTGAGCATCTACAACTTGGCGGGCCAGCTCGTGCGCGTACTACAGTTCGAGACGCAGCAGGCCGGCGAACACCGCCTGAGTTGGGACGGCCGCGACGACTACGGTCGCGAAGTGGCCAGCGGGGTGTACATCTATCGGCTGGATGTCGGCGAGTGGGCCGTGCATCGGCGCATGTTGCTGCTGCGCTGAGGAACAATCGCAGATCCCGGTAAGCGCGAAAAAGCGCCCGATGCTGACGGAGCATCGGGCGCTTTTTCGCATTTTTGTTTTGGGCGGCAGCTTAATGCTCCTTGATGCTGCCCACCTGGATCTCGATGTCTTCACGATTGGCCACCCGCTCTAGCCGCCCATCGCGGATCCAGGCCATGCGGTCGGCGGCCGTGAGCATTTTGTCGTCGTGGGTCACGGTAATGATCGTCGTCCCCATCTCCTGTTGCAGGCTTTTCATGTAGCTGATGATCTCTTGCCCCGTATTGCTGTCGAGGTTACCCGTCGGCTCGTCGGCGAGGATGATGCGAGGCTTGTTGACGAACGCGCGGGCAATGGCGACGCGCTGCTGCTGACCGCCCGACAGCTCGGAGGGAATGTGGTGCGCCCGATCACCTAGACCGACGATCCTCAAACACTCCATGGCCCGCCTCTCGCCCTCGGCCGTGGTCATGCCGGCAAACACAGTGGGCAGCGACACGTTCATCAGCGCGCTCATCACCGGCAAGAGATTGTAGGTCTGGAAAATGTAACCCAGCTCAAAGCAGCGCACCGCCGCTAGCTGCTGCGTGTTGAGGGAGGCCAGATTGACGCCCTCAATCAGCACCTCGCCGTCGGTGGGCGTCTGCAGGGCACCGATCATGTTAAAAAGCGTGCTCTTCCCCGACCCAGAAGGCCCCATGATGGCAAAAAACTCGTTTTCGTACACCTGGACGGTCAAACCGCGCAGCGCGTGAACATGGGTTGATTCGTCGCGGTTCTTGGCATTGTAAACCATCTTGACGTCTTGGACATCGACGATTATATCGCGGCCATTTGACATAACGTACTCCTAAATTTGATGTTGCTGCTCCAAGGACGGATCAATCTAAAATGGACAACGCCGCAGGTCAAATTTGGCGGCGCACCTTCAACTCACCTGCTGCTCCTTGATCCGCGTGATTTCATCGCGCAGATGCGCGGCCTTCTCAAAATCCAAATTGGCCGCCGCGGCCTTCATCTGCTGCTCCAAATCGGCGAGCAGTTCTTCTTGGTCTTCTATTTCTTGGTAGTTGATCGTCGGCTCGGCTGCCAATTCAGGTGCCACACCGCGCACGCTTTCGAGCACTGAGGTCGCCTGGATGATCTCTTCCCGGCTGCGGTATATGGTCTCCGGCACAATGGCGTGCTCGGCGTTGTACGCCTCCTGCTTGTGGCGGCGGCGATAGGTTTCGTCGATGGCTCTCTGCATTGAATTGGTGACGTGGTCGGCGTAGAAGATCACCTTGCCAGCGGCGTTGCGAGCCGCGCGGCCAACCGTTTGGATCAGTGCAACCTCCGAGCGCAGAAAGCCCTCCTTGCTGGCGTCGAGCACGGCCACCAGCGAGACCTCGGGCAAATCCAAACCCTCGCGCAACAGGTTGATCCCCACCAGCACGTCAAACTCCCCTAAGCGCAAATCGCGAAGGATCTCGACGCGGTCCAACGTCTCAATATCCGAATGCAGGTAGCGCACGCGGATGTCGAGCTGTTCAAAGTAGTCGGCGAGGTTTTCCGCCATGCGCTTGGTCATGGTCGTGACCAAGACCCGCTCGCGCTTTTCGGCCCGCTGCCTTATCTCTTCGACGAGATCGTCAATCTGCCCCTCTTGCGGCCGCACCTCAATCGAGGGATCGACCAATCCCGTGGGCCGGATCACCTGCTCGACCACCACGCCACCCGACTGCTTCAGCTCGTACTCCGCTGGCGTGGCCGACACAAAGACCGTCCAGCCCATCCGCTCCTCAAATTCCTTGAACACCAGCGGCCGATTGTCATAGGCCGACGGCAAGCGGAAACCGTGCTCAACCAAGGTCTCCTTGCGCGAGCGGTCCCCGCGAAACATGCCCCGGATCTGCGGCACGGTCACGTGCGACTCGTCGATAAAAAGCAGGTAATCCTCGGGGAAGTAATCAAGCAACACATACGGCGCAGACCCCGGCTGGCGGCCATCCATGTAGCGCGAATAATTCTCGATCCCCGGACAGAAGCCGACCTCGCGGATCAATTCCACGTCGTACTTGGTGCGAGTCTCCAGTCGATGCGCCTCCACCAGCTTATTTTCGGTGCGCAAGTCAAGGAGGTGATGCTCCAACTCGACGAGGATTTGCTCGCAGGCTTGCTCCGTCCGCTCCTCGTCGGTCACGTAGGCTTTGGCTGGGAAGAGGCTGACGTGTTCGCGCGGCTCCAACACCTCGCCAGTGAGCGCGTCGATCAGGTAGATACCCTCGATCTCGTCGCCAAACATCTCAATGCGCACGGCGCGCTCTTCCGACCCAGGCACGATCTCGACGATGTCGCCCCGCACCCGAAAGCAACCGCGTTGCAGCTCGAAATCATTGCGGCTGTAATAGATGTCTATCAAGGCGCGCAAAATATCGTCGCGCTCGATTTGCTCTCCCCGCCGCAGAGAGACCTTCTGCTCGTCGTATTCGCGGGGCGAGCCAATGCCGTAAATGCACGAGACCGTGGCGACTACGACCACATCGCGGCGCTGCAACAGCGAGGTGATAGCCTTGAGCCGCAAGCGGTCGATCTCCTCGTTGCGTTCGACCTCTTTCTCGATATAGGTGTCCGTGCTCGGCTTGTAGGCTTCGGGCTGATAGTAGTCGTAGTAGCTGACGAAATACTCGACCGCATTGTCGGGGAAATATCCCTTGAGTTCGCCGTAGAGTTGGGCGGCCAGCGTCTTGTTGTGCGAGATGACCAAGGCCGGCATCTGCAACTCCTCGATGACGTTGGCCATGGTGAAGGTTTTGCCGCTGCCGGTCACGCCCAACAGCGTCTGACGAGCGTGCTGCTGCCGCACGCCCTCGACCAGCTCGGCGATGGCTTGGGGTTGGTCGCCAGCGGGCGCGTACTCGGACACCAATTTGAACTGATCCATATATTCTCCTTAGCTAGCGGCCAATCTAGCCGGATGGCAGCACCCTGTCAATGTGCCGCTTGCAAATGAATGACATGATAGCACGAATTGCTGCCATCGTGTCGCCATAAGCCGATTTGCGAATTGCTCATTTATTGACGTATTTCATTGTAAAAACAATATGTTATTTACATTTGGTAAATCGCGGCATACATCTTGCTTTATTATGGAAGGAATAGATAAAAATAACTTACCATGAGAGTGCATGAATTCACACTCATTTTAACAGCCGATCCCAACGAAGCAGAATCGGATCGACTCTACAGCATCTTCAATGATGGTACGCTTGTCTCGATGGCTGGTGTGCCGCAGGTTCACTTTCACCGAGAAGCCCCGTCATTGGAGGAAGCCATCGGGTCTGCGCTGGCGCAGGTCAGAAAAGCAGGCTTTGATGTGGTCCGTGTGAAAATTGGACCGCTACAAGTTTTCACCACAAAACCGAGCGCGATTGCGTAGTGGCAAACATCAACCTGACTCAAGCAGATGCAAACGCCTTAATCGCGATGGAAAAACACCGCGTAACAGATGAGCAGACCGACTTTCCGGTGGGCGGCGAATCCAAAGTCCTGCCGCTTCAGTCCGCCGACAAACGAGAACGATTCCTGCTCGATCTGAGTCGCGGCCGCATCAATCTGCAAAAGGTCAAGATGCAGACGCGAGGCAGGCAAGTCGTCGTACTCGTCCGTCTCGATTTGGGCGGTGCTACGCATCGCAACCCAGACGGCGAAGAGATACCAGTGCCCCACCTGCACGTTTACCGTGAAGACTACGGCGACAGGTGGGCTATACCTGTTCCAGCAGATCAGTTCCGCACAACCGACGACGTGTGGATGGCATTTGAAGACTTCCTGCGGTTCTGTAACATCACGCAACCGCCCTATATCAACCGGGGGCTCGCATGATTCAAGACATTCAGAATCTGCTCACTACCTATTATGCTTGGCTCAAGGACAAGACAGAACTACACCAATTGGACCAATGGGTCGAAATCACAACGCCCTACCTCGATCGCCACAACGACTATGTGCAGATATACGTCAAGAAGACCAACGGAGGATTCTTACTAACGGACGATGGGTACACTATAGATGACTTGCAGCAAAGCGGCTGCAAGCTCGACAGCCGCAAGCGACAAGCACTTCTCAAGATGACGCTTAATGGTTTTGGCGTGAAGCAAGATGGCAAGGCGTTGCAGATCCATGCCTCGGCGGAGAACTTTGCTTCGCGCAAACACAACCTCGTGCAGGCCATGCTCGCCGTTAATGATATGTTCTATCTGGCTGTTCCTGTGGTGACGAGTCTGTTTTACGAGGATGTGGTTACTTGGCTCGATGCCAATGACATTAGGCACACGCCCAAAGTGAAGTTCACCGGAACGACCGGCTACGACCACCTGTTCGATCTCGTAATTCCGAAGTCGCGGCAACAACCAGAGCGCATCATTCAGACGATCAATCGGCCCAATCGCGCCACCGCTCAGACTGTGGTTCTCGCATGGGTTGACACGAAGGAAATCCGCACTCCCGAATCGCGTGCCTATGCGCTGCTAAACGACTCGACACAAACAGTACCTCTGGACACGCTAGAAGCGCTGCGAAGCTATGATGTAAAGCCGATCATGTGGAGCCAGCGCGAGGCGGTAATGAAGGAACTAGCAGCATGAACGAGCAGTGGAACGCCCTATGAAACCACATGAATTCACCCTCATTCTAACCACCGATCCCAACGAAGAAGAAGCGGATCGCCAATTCTCGAAAGGAAAAAAACAATGGCTAAAGTCATCGGCATTGACTTAGGCACCACCAACTCGTGCGTGGCCGTCATCGAAGGCCAAGACGCGGAGGTCATCGCCAATTCCGAAGGGGGCCGCACCACGCCCTCCATGGTCGCCTTCACCAAAGAAGGTGAGCGCCTCGTCGGCCAAACCGCCAAGCGCCAAGCCGTCACCAACCCGCAGAACACGGTCTATTCGATCAAGCGCTTCATGGGCCGCCGCTACGGCGAAGTGTCCAACGAAATAAGCGAAGTTCCCTACGAAGTGGCCTCAAGTAGCCGCGACATGGCCGTGGCCAAAATCGACGGCAAGGAACACACGCCGCCGGAAATCTCGGCCATGATCTTGCAAAAGATGAAGCAGACGGCCGAAGACTATTTGGGCGAAGAAATAAAACAAGCCGTCGTCACCGTCCCGGCCTATTTCAACGACTCCCAACGCCAAGCTACCAAGGACGCGGGCACTATCGCCGGCCTGGAGGTCTTGCGCATCGTCAACGAGCCGACCGCCGCAGCGCTGGCTTACGGCTTGGACAAGGGCGGCACCAACGAGCAGATCGCCGTGTACGACCTCGGCGGCGGCACCTTCGACATTTCCATCCTCGAACTAGGCGACGGCGTTTTCGAGGTCAAATCCACCAACGGCGACACCCACCTCGGCGGCGACGACTTCGACCAGAAGATCATTGACTGGCTCGCGGAGGATTTTGAAAAGAACGAAGGCATCGACCTGCGCCGCGATCCCATGGCCCTGCAACGGCTCAAGGAAGCGGCTGAAAAAGCCAAAATCGAGCTGTCTTCCGCCACTGCGACCGAGATCAACCTGCCGTTTATCACCGCCGATCAAACGGGTCCAAAGCACTTGCAAACCAGTCTGTCCCGCGCCCAGTTTGAGCGCCTAGTTGACGACCTAATCGAACGCACCAAGGCCCCCTGTCAGCAGGCCCTTGCCGACGCCGAATTGCAAGCCAGCGACATCGACCAAGTGATTTTGGTCGGCGGCTCGACGCGCATCCCCAAAATCCAAGAGACCATCCAAGCCCTCTTCAACAAAGAGCCAAACCGCAGCGTCAATCCCGACGAAGTCGTGGCCTTGGGCGCGGCCATCCAAGCCGGCGTGCTCGCTGGCGACGTCGACGACATCTTGCTGCTCGACGTCACGCCGCTCTCGCTGGGCATCGAGACCATGGGCGGAGTGATGACGCGGCTGATCGACCGCAACACCACCATCCCCACCAAGAAGAGCCAAATTTTTTCCACGGCCTCGGACAACCAGCCCTCTGTGGAGGTCCACGTGCTGCAAGGCGAGCGCGAGTTTGCCAACGACAACCGCACCCTCGGCCGCTTCCACCTCGACGGCATTCCCCCGGCCCCGCGCGGCATGCCTCAGGTCGAGGTGACCTTTGACATTGACGCCAACGGCATCCTCAACGTCGCGGCCAAGGACAAGGGCACCAACAAGGAGCAATCCATCCGCATTGAGTCGTCCTCGGGCTTGAGCCAAGAGGAAATCGACTCCATGCAGAAGGACGCCGAGGCCCACGCCGATGAGGACAAACAGCGCCGCGAAGCCGTCGATCGCCGCAACGAGGCCGATCAACTCATTTACGCGACGGAAAAATCCCTAGCCGACTACGGCGACAAGCTAACCGACGCCGACAAGAAAGGCGTTGAGGACGCCGTCGCCGCGCTCAAGCAAGCGCTCGAAGGCACGGACGACGAGGCCATCGCGCAGGCCATGACCACGCTGCAACAGGCGTCGCACAAGCTGGCCGAGGAAATGTACAAGGACGCCCAAGCCCAACAGGCCCAAGGCGAGCCAGCGCCGGAAGGTCCCGCCGATCAGCCGCCGCAAGGGGGCGGGGATACGGAGCCGGTCGATGCGGACTTCAAGGTCGTGGACGAGGATAAGAAGTAGGGATCGTGCGCCTATTCGCAGTTCTTCTTTGGTTCGGCATCCCCACGGCGGCTTTTGCCCAACTCACCATTACAGGGGCAGTCACCGATGAACGCGGCGAGCCGCTGCCGGGTGCCAGCATTGGCGTCGTTGGGACAACTATCGGCACCACTGCCGATACCGACGGCCAGTTCGCCCTCGTCCTGCCGTTGCCAGAGGCGGAAGTCCTACTCGAAGCGCGGTTTGTGGGGTACCAATCCGCGCAACGCACCATCCGCCAAAACGACGGCTCGACGACCGTTGTTTTTCAGCTTGCCGTGGATGCCTTGCAATTGGACGAAATCGTCGTCACCGGCCTTTCCGCGGCCGCCAGCAGAAAGCAACTGGGCCATGCCATCTCCACTGTTAGCGCCCGGCAATTGGCAACGGCTGGCACCTCGGCTCTCGACAAAGCCCTGAGCGGCAAATTGGCCGGTGCGCTCGTGCAGCAAAATTCGGGCAATCCGGCCGGCGGCGCGACCGTCCGCTTGCGCGGCACGAGTACAGTGTTGGGCGACGCCGATCCGCTCTACGTGGTAGATGGCGTAGTTGTCAACAACAGTTCGCCCGAACTGATCCGCCTCGGCGGCGGGGCACAAAATCGCCTCGGCGATCTCAACCCCAACGACGTAGAGCGCGTTGAGGTCGTCAAAGGCGCGGCCGCGGCCGCCCTGTACGGCTCGCGCGCCAACAACGGCGTCGTGCAGATCTTTACCAAGCGCGGCGCGCTGGGCAAGCCGCAGCTCACCTACACGGCTCGTTTTTCAACTGCCCAAGTCCGCAAAACGCTGGCGGTCAACAAGGCCCCGGTTGACAACAACGGCGACAAAAATCCTGATGGCTCGGACGTGCAGCGCTTCGATCACCAGGATTTCATTTTTCGCCGCGCCGCCGGCACTGAGCACTACGTCTCGCTATTAGGCGGAGCCGGCAGCACCCGCTACTTTGCCTCGGGATCCTACCTAGCCGATCAAGGCGTGGTTGCCAATAGCTCGTTTCAGCGCATGGGGGGACGCATGCGCATCGATCAGGACTTGTCGCCTTGGGCTGCGTTGTCCGTGGGCGGCCATTTCACATTTAGCAACAGCAACGACATTCCCAACGGCGGCTTAAACTCAAACTACGGGGCGCTGACCGGTTTTATTTTCGGCCCCAATACCTACGACCTCACGCCCGATCCCACAACCGGCGCGTACCCCAATGAAGGCGTTCTCGCCAATCCGTTAGAAGTCATCAACCGCTACGATTTTACGCAAGAAGTCTCTCGCTATATAGGCTATGCCCGCCTCGATCTCGCCCCGCTATCTCACCTGAGCATCGACTATACGTTGGGGCTTGACACCTACGATCAAACGGCCCTTGCCTTTATCCCGGCCGGGACCTCTGCGCCGGGCTTGGCTAATGGCTTTGCGCGCCGCGCTGAATTCGACTTTCTCCAGCTCAACAACGACCTCCACGTCCGCTACCAGCAGGACATAGCACCCCACGTGCAATCGACCACGCTCGTCGGCGGAACCCTGCAATACGAAAAGGGAGCAACCTTTAGCGCGGAGGGCAAGGACCTGAGTCCAGTCGCCCAAACCGTGTCGAGCGGGGCGACCGTTGTGGCCAGCGAATTCAGGAGCGAGAAGGCCCTGTACGGCGGCTTTGTGCAGCAAACTGTGGCGTTTTTCGATCAACTGTTTGTCACCGGCGCGGCCCGCGTCGATGCCTCTTCGGTCTATGGCCAAGACCAGCGCTGGCAATTTTATCCAAAGGCCGGCGCGGCCTATCTCATTTCAAGGGCCGGGTTCTGGCAAAACAGCGCCCTAGACGACGTGTTTGCCGACTTCAAACTCCGCGCTTCCATTGGCATGTCCGGCGGTCAAACTGCCATTGGCCCATTTGCTCGCTTTACCAATTACAATGCCACCTCGTACAACGGCCGCCCCGGCCTCGTCCCCAGCACCCAACTCGGCGGGGCGATCAAACCCGAGCGCCAGCGAGAAATCGAAGTCGGCGCAGATGTTGGTTTTTGGTCCAATCGCCTCGGCGTGGAACTCACGTATTACGACCAGCACATCGACGACTTATTGTTGATGCGCACGTTGTCCCCATCCACCGGCCATGCGCGGGTGTTGCAAAATGTCGGCACCATGAGCAACAAGGGGTGGGAGTTGCTCGTGCGCATCATTCCGCTGGCGCGTCCCTATCTCCGCTGGGAATCGACCCTGACGTATGCGACCAACAAAAACCGCGTCAATGGCATCGAAGGCGAGCGCTTGATCCTGCCCGATTCGTTTTCGCAAGTCTCGGCCATCAACGGCAACCCCCTCGGCGTATTCTTTAGCATGGCCTTCGCCCGCGATGCCAACGGCCACATCGCCCTCGACGAAGACGGCCTCCCCATGCGAGCGGCCGAGCGCAAAATCATCGGCGACCCCAACCCGGATTTTACCGCTTCCTGGATCAACGAGTTCGCCGTAGGGCGGCGCTGGTCGGTGCGCGCCCAATTGGACGCGGTCGTCGGGGGCGATGTGTTTAACTTTACCCGGCGCTTGGCAGCCCTTGGTTCGTTTGGCGTATTGACAGACTACGAACGCGAATTAAACGGCGAGCTGCCGGCCGGCTACAATGGACGAGTCTTCCGCATCTTTGAACACTGGATCGAAGACGGCTCCTTTGTAAAGCTCCGCGAGTTATCTGCGTCGTATCGCTGGCAGCCTGCGTTTTTGGGCAGCAGCAGCGTTCAGTTGAGCTTAGTGGGGCGCAATTTGTTTTCCCTCGACAACTACAGCGGCTACGACCCAGAAACCAATGTCGCAGGCCAGCGCACGGCCGTGCGCGGCTTTGACTTTGTCGAAGTGCCCATTCCGCGCAGTTTCTCCATGCGCCTCAGCCTGCACTACTGAGCAACCGAGGACAAACAAGGCGATGAAAGCGACTTTTTGCTGGTTACTTATAGGTGGGCTGCTCTGGGGTTGCGATTTGGACGTAGCCAATCCCAACCAAGCGTTCGAAGAGCAGGTGTTGACCACCAGCGACGGCATTAAAGCGCTGGCCATTGGGATGCAGCGCAGCTACGCCAGCAACAACGTCGATGCGTACGTGCGCCATCCAGCCATCACCAGCCGCGAGCTAGCAGCTAATACGACATTTTCCAATCTCATCGAACTAGAAGACGGACTCGCGGCGCTGTCGGGTTCCAACAGCGCCATCGGCAGCATTTGGTCCCGCTCCTATCGCGTCATTGGCATGGCCAACGACTTGATCGCTAACGCACCCGAGGTGCCGCTGGCCGCGGGAACGCGCAGCGGCATTGTGGCACTGGCGCACCTGTACAAAGCCAAGTG
This sequence comes from Candidatus Latescibacterota bacterium, assembly GCA_022827835.1. Taxonomy (GTDB): domain Bacteria; phylum Latescibacterota; class UBA2968; order UBA8231; family UBA8231. The sequence goes on along the minus strand of JAJEIO010000056.1, from coordinate 141,031 downwards.
CTTGGGGTTCGTCGCGCAGGCTTTTGCCCATGCACCCCTAGACGTGCAGGCTGATGGACAAGCGCCGTTTAGGCCGCGTGAAGAGCTTTTCGCCGCAGCAATTCGCTCGTTGGACCGCGCCCTCGAAACCGCCACTTCCACGCCACCATCTGACGAATTCAATGCGGACATCTTGGGCGAGGGGTTTGATCTGCTCAACACCATACGCGCCTATCGAGCGCGCTACCACTTGTTTAGCGGCAACTACCAAGCGGCACTCGACGACGCCGATGCCGTCGATCCGACAGCGACCTCAGTCTATACATACGACGCGGAAAACGAGAATCCCTTGTACTCGCAAGTCGTCGTGGCGGACGACTACGCCCCGCGCGACCACTTTGGCCTGAGCAGCACCGAAAGCGGCGATGCGCGGCTGGCCTTTTACACCGCGCCGAGCGAGCGGACCAGCAACCCCAACGAATTTCCCATTGAGGATTTGGCCGGTTTTTGGCACTCGGCCACGTCGCCTATTCCGGCCTATCTGCCCGGGGAAATGACCCTGACGCGCGCCGAGGTCCACGCCATGTTGGGCAACATCGACGCAGCCATCGCTGAAATCGACGCCGTGCGCACCAAAGCCCCCGCAGACGATCCCTATGGCGTGGGAGCGTCGCTGCCGCCGTACAGCGGCTCACAGTCGGTCGAAGCGGTATTGGACGAAATTTTTCGCCAGCGGCGGGCGGAACTTTTTCTTCATGGCACCGGCTGGGAAGACAGCCGGCGCTTGGGGCAACCCGGCCCTTCGGCCAATATGTTTGAACGCAATCGCGATTTCTATCCCTACGCCGACCAAGAGCGCTTAAACAACTCCAACACCCCGGCCGATCCGGCGCAATAAGCGGAGAAAATGTACAAGGGCAACAGGCGCAATAAGCGCCGGAAGGTACCGCCGATCAAATACTTGACGTCGCACCGAAGCGTATTGTATATAATTAATCAAGCACACGAAAAGGAGGGCGACTAGTGGAAAACACCGAATTAGATAAGAATAGAATTTCTGCCGTGGAAGAGCAGATAAAGACTCTGGAATTCCTTTGGAGGATTTCCGTTGCACAGATGGGGCCGGAATTTGTCGAGGTTCTAATAAAGAATATCGACGGAGTTGAGCTAGAAAACGAGGAGGCGATGGAAATGGTCAAAAATATAAGACATAACTTGAAAGATTCCCTTACGACTTGGCTTGGAGAAGAAAATGTCAAGCTATGAGGGATATGGCAATTTACCAGAAATTCTACTCAAGAACGAAGGTCGTATTTCCGGCATTGAATCAAGTATCCGAGGTCTTGCTACTAAGGAAGATGTTGAAAAGCTAAAAACGTCTATCCTATACTGGCTTGTTCCTACTATTATAACAGCTATTGGGGTGACTGTTGGATTAGTGACTGTAGTATGCGGAAAATCCTGACTTCCATTCTCGGCTAGAGCTAATCTCTTTCGTCTTTACCCGATCCTCACACCCGAAACACCTTCATCACTTCGTCCCCCAAGTGATTGATCACCTTCACCGCGATCCGCCCAGACGTCGGCTTGTCAAAGGGCCGGGAGGTGTCGCTGTGAAGGGTTTCCCAAGCTTCTTGGTTGACCTCGGCTTTGAGCGTCGTTCGCAGCGATTTGTATGGGTCGTTGGCACCGAGGAAGTAGGCGTGGCGGACGAAGAAGCTTTCCTCGTTGTAGTCGGTATCGACGAACCAGCAGGCAATGCCGTCGGCGCTGTCGCTGCGGATTTCGCCGGTGTTGGGGTGGAATACATCGACTCCGTTGACCTTGACTTGGATTTGACTGTCTTCCGCGTCGAGGATGTCGATGTCCGGTTCGCCGAAGATGACGAAGAGGTTGCCTTTGCCGGTGTTTTTGAGGTCGTCTGCCATGTGGAGGTCGGCGTTCATGCGGGCTTTGAGGACGGGGACGCGGCCGAGTTTGTTGAACTCCGAGGCGTGGGCGTCGTAGTTGAAGGCGCAGGCGACCAGCACGTCGAAGTCGGCGTCTGCGGCCTCGCGCACCGCGGATACGAGATCGGGGCGGGAGACGGTGCCGAATTCTGGGCCGACGAAGATGCCAGCGCGTTTCTCAGCGCCCGAGTCGCTGGTGCCTTCGACGTAGGTTCCTTCGGCGCAGACGTGGTAGCCGGGCCAGGGTCTGATCCCGGAAAACGAGATGCGGTCGTCTTTGTGCGCCTGTTGGACGCCGGAGGTTTTGAGATTGTCGAGGATCATCTCGGCGAAGTCCTGCTTTTCGCCGTACCCTAACTTGGCTTCGGCGACGTTGTCGATGAGTTCGTCGTTTTCATCGACGCCTAACAGGCGGTGCGGCGACAGGCTTTCTACGGTAAACGGGCCGGCGACGCGGACTTTCTTGTTGTCTTCGTAGGGCTTGCGGCTGGTCGTTGACCACTGGAAGTTGGAGTTGAACTTGATGCCGTAGGGCGGGTCGATGTAGATGCACTGCACCTTGCCGCGCAGCCCCTCCCGCTCGGCCAGCGACGCCATCACCTGCAAGCTATCGCCTAAGATCATCCGATTCGACCAGTTGGCGTCGTGCTGGTAAAACTCCGTCTGCGCGTCCGCACTCGGCAGCCCATTGAAATCCGCGAACAAATCCGTCTGCAAGTTAGCTTCGCCGTCCCCCGTCTCCTTGCTCCGCTGCCGCAAATCGTCAATCAACACCTTCGGCTGCATCTTCTCCTGAATGAACAGCGGCGGCGCTTGCACCACCAAATCCGACCAGTTCTGCTCATCCTTCCCCCGCCAAACAAGCTGCGGGTCGAGATCCCGATTGCGCCGCTCATACGCAACCCTAATCGGATTCCGGTCGTCCTCCGCCATCACCGCCTGATACTCAGCCGTGGGAATATTCTTCCGCGATGCGTCCGGGTGCCGCAGGGTTTCAACAGTCTTGGTCGATTTTCGTTTTGCCATTTATACGGAGTCCTCGTTGGTCATGTTCAACAGGGTTTTTCGCAAAAGTTGATCATGTGGATATCAGACATTGACCATCTCCCGTTCTATATATGGACGCATCTCCGCCCGCAGCGCTTTGTCTGTTACCAAATCAACCGGACGCCCCAGCAGATCTTCAATGTAGAACTGAACGCCAAAATATCGCTTTGACGTCGCCGGCGAGTCGAACTTCACTAAAATGTCCACGTCGCTGTCGTCCGTGGCTTGGTCGCGGACGATTGACCCGAATAAGGCGAGATCCACGACGCCGAAACGCTGCACAAGAGTCGCCTTGTGCGCTCGAAGCACGTTCAGGACTTCATCTCTGTTCATTGGATGTTCTAACCATTGCTGTTCATTTTTCTCGGGCGTTTGGGCGGCAAAGAAATTACTCTCCTTTTGCCTAGCCTCTGCTTCTCTTGTAAATCTCGGCAAATCGCATCTAAGTCATAATTGAATCTCTTAGCATACGCATCGCGTGCTTTACGAACCTCTTCGACGATTGGGTCTGGTTGCATGAGCTTATTCCTCCATTAATTCGAGAGGGGTACAAAGAACGGGGGCTTGGTACCCAGCGGACTCGCAAACAGTATCAATTCGGTGGCGGAAAGTTGCATTGGCAATATGGCGACAGTTCCATGTCAGTAAATAATCCATCCCATGAACAGTAGCTACAGCGATGTGCAGTGCATCAATTTGGGCTTTTTCGGGTAATGGAGTATTGGCGAGTAAAGACTTGGCTAAATCGCGGACGTTATCGGTGATATCGAGTTCAGGAATCCCCTCTAGCACCGAAAGTCGCCTTTGCACGGCCTCGGGATCACCTCCCGACGCTTCCTCAATGACTGCCTCTGACGTAAAGATGTCGAATCTATTTTTCTGCTCGTCCCACCAAATTCGCGTTGCTTCCTGATGTGCTGCCATCAAGAGTTGCGGACTTCGCCAAGCTGTCAGATAGCTAATCACGGTCGTTTCGAGATAAACTTTCTCTCTCATAGATCCTCACATGCGCGTGTGATTCCTGGCGGTGGGCATAGACCAGCAGATTCGTATCAATGGCGATCACTGCTCCTCCGGTTCTCCGTAGATCATCCCGCGCAACTCCTGCCATGAGTACCCTGCCAATGGATCAGCCGCGCCAGTCTGGCCCTCGCTCAGGTCGGGCAGACGATAGCGGCTGCTGGAAAGAGGCGCGGGAAGCACTTGGCGCAGGCCCTCTTCCACTACGGCGCGCAACGAGCGCCCGGTGTTTCTCGCGTACTGCCTCGCCCGAGTCAGCAACTCGTCGTGGATGTCAATGGTCGTCTTCATAGGTCTTCTCTCCTTGGTGAATATCAGACATTGACCATCTCCCGTTCTATATATGGACGCATCTCCGCCCGCAGCGCTTTGTCCGTTACCAGATCAACCGGACGCCCCAGCAAATCTTCAATATAAAACTGAACGCCAAAATACCGCTTCGACGTCGCCGGCGAGTCGAACTTCACTAGAATGTCCACGTCGCTGTCGTCCGTAGCTTGGTCGCGGACGATTGACCCGAATAAGGCGAGATCCACGACGCCGAAACGCTGCACAAGGGTCGCCTTGTGTGCTCGGAGCAGCTTGAGGGCTTCGTCTCTGTTCATTAAATCTCTCCGATATATACACATTACTCAATATAATGTTCGATCCCTATCCCGTTGCCCGAAACCCCTCAACCAACTGCGCGAACTCTGCTTCCATTCCGTACACATCGGTGAACTCGGCAAAAGCCCAGCGCCCATAATCTCCCTGATTATTCACACCAGGGACCCAATAGGTGTCCATAGTCGTCTTCTTGGCCTTGGCATCTTCCCTTCGCTCTCCTTTGATCTCAACAATCAAATTCAGAAGATCATCGTCGCCACGGCCATCATCAACGAGGACGATAAAGTCCGGAAGGTACGTCCGCATTTCCGACCCAAGACGATAGGGGACTTCCAAGCCGAGATTGTGGTTCTTGACGTAGGCTTTGACGTGCGGATGGGATTCAGTAACGCGACAAAACTCCTCTTCCCAGCCACTGTCGAGAACGATCCAATTGATATGGCAGCGGCGGGGGTCAGCCTGCCAGCGGCTGGCCTTGGTCGTGTTGAAATTCACGTGGGCTGTCGAACCAACGGGATTGTACGGATCGAGCACCGCTTTGACCGGACGACGGTCAATTCCCTCGCGCGTGATAGCGGCAAAGATGCGCTCGCAGGCCATGTCCGCCAGTTCCTGATACATAAGTTGGGCGGGATAAGTATCGCCCTTGCAGTCAAGATAGCCATCGAGCCACTGTCTGGCGATGCGCTTGAGCTGTCCGAAAAGATAGAGTTTGGGCTCTTCGCCCGGATCGCGGAACTTGGTGTAGAGCAGCCGCTGGGTTAGGTGAAACAGGAGGGTCGAAGTCCGCAGGTCGTTGGTGTGAACCAGATTGAGATCCACGCTCTCACCGATAATCCCCTGATTCCTCGTAATCGACGGACCAATCAGAGCGGGCGTCAGTTCCAGCACTGAGTCCCTGTTAAACTCGGCTTTGAGCCGCTCTTCCGGCAATTCCACCCGATACCCAGCCACCCGAGGAAAACAAATCTCCAACGCATCGCGTTCGGGCCGCACGGCTCGCACCTGAACAGTCTCTCGCGGCTGCTTCGGCGGAGCCACAACGGGCTTAGCCGTAAAATCAAACGGAATGCCCAAAACATCCGCGTACTCCACATCAAACAAATCGTCTTCGTTGAGCTCGTAAGATTGCCGCCGCAACGCTCGACCAATGACCTGCTCGCAAAGCAACTGCGTCCCAAAGGCGCGCACGCCCAGCACGTGGCTGACCGTATTCGCATCCCACCCTTCCGTAAGCATCGACACCGACACCACACAGCGAATCGAATCCCCCAGCCGCCCCGGCTTGCCGACAGTATTCATAACCTCGCGCAGCAGCTCTTGGTCGCTGATGTTCTCGGCCTGACGCTGGTCGCCAGTACGCTCGATAATCTCTCGCCGAAATCGATCAATCTCGTCGGCAGCCATATTGCGAAAATTCCTGTCGAGCGCGTCGCCAGACTCCAATTGCTCGCTGTCGATTAACAACGTGCGAGGTCGTGGATACTGGTTGCCCTGTTCATCAAAGTTGCGAAACAGTTCCAAGCGGCCGTTTATCAACGTCGTCGAGCCATCGTCGTTCTCGCGATGGAAGCCGGAGATGTAGTCGTACACCAGCTTAGAGGTCGAGGTATTATTGCAGACCACGATGAAGCACGGCGGAACGTCAATGTTCGCCTCCTGCATCAACTCGAAAGTTTTCTGATAATGTCCGTACAGGGCGTCTAGGGCGGTCAGCAAATCCAAGGGCAAACTGAGGGGATCGAGGGTCTTGGCCTTGCCCCGCCCCTTCTTAGGCATGTCGCTGCGGATGTGTTCCCAGAGATTGCGGAACTTGGGCATTTCGCCGCCGGGAATGTTGTCGGCCACCGGCACGCGAGGCAGTTTGACGATACCGCATTCAATAGCGTCCATGAGCGAGAAATCGCACATCGTCCAAGGAAATAACGTGCCTTCGGCATAGCCCGACCCGCGCAAAAAGAACGGCGTCGCCGACAAGTCCATCACCCGGTTGATGCCCAATTTGTCGCCGACAATTTCCAGCCCCGAAATCCACAACCGCGCCGCCTCTGTATTCTTTTCCGCTTCCCTTCTGTCATCTCCTTTGAGTTCGCCTTCCTCTTCTTCGCCCGGCTTTTCTCGATAACAGTGGTGCGCCTCATCGTTGAGGATCAAGACGTTCTTTAAGCCCATGAGTTCGGGCATCACCCGTTGCAGCATTTGCCCCTCGGTCTCCAAGGTAGAAAGCGTCTCACCCCGTCCCTGAAGCAAAGAACGGCCACCTTTGGAAAGCTCCATGCGTTCGCGCAACTTGAAGGCGTGGTAGTTGGTGATGACGATCTTGGCCTTTTCCAAGTCGGGCAGCATGTCGTTCGGAACCAGCTCGCGGCTCTGATAATAACTGTCGGGGTCGTTCGGTTGCAGCACGCGCAGGCGGTCTTTGATAGTGATGCCGGGCGTGACCACCAAGAAACCACGCGTGAAGCGGCGGCTCTGGGGCCGACGCACCGCATTGACGGTCTGCCAAGCGATCAACATCGCCATGACTGTAGTCTTGCCAGTGCCCGTCGCCAACTTGAGCGCCAATCGCGGCAGCGGCAGGTCTGGATTGGCGTTATTGTTGGCGTTCTCCAGATGGTCTAGGAAGTTCCTGCCGGATCGCGTGTTAGACGCAACTTCGGTGAGCCAAATAGCGGTCTCCACCGCTTCGACTTGGCAGAAGAAGGGCCGAATGCCACTAAAGCGGTGGTGCCGCCAGTGCTGAAGCAGGCGCGCCGTCTCCGGGGTCACCTGCCATTGGCTCGGGTTCGGCAGTTCGCGCCAGCGGTCAACCTGCTGGCGAACCCCATTTATAATGGCCGTCAGGTCGTATTGCTGGCCAGCGGCTTCGAGCTTCTGCGCCGCCTCGTCAAACACTAGATTAGCTTGTTGTGCGGATCCCTTGCGCCTCTTCGGCTGCGGGATTGGCGTGACGAACTCGGCCGATCTGCGGCTTTCAACGACTTGCTGCGTCGGCTGCCCAGTCTCGTCCAGCTCCCAATGTCGGTTCGGACGCTCATAAGGCGAGTTGAGGACAGGCTGTTCAAAGAATAGATCAGTCAAAACGATGCACTTTCTGTATCTTCGACTTACCCCTGCGGCATAAACATCAGCTTAATCCCCTCCTGCCCCTCGGCCATATCAAACGCCCGCTGCCATTCGCTCAGGGCAAAGTGGTGGGTAATCAGCTTTTCGCTGGGAATAAAGCCTCGCTCGATCAGCCGCAGCGCCCGTTTCCAAGCCGGTCGCCGCTGCCCAATGCCGCCGGAGACTTGGAGTTCGTTGTAGGCGATCTTCTCAAAGTCGATCTCCACCGGCGCACCCGGCAGACCCATCTGGGAAAAGCGGCCCCGCTTGCGCACAAGTTCCAAGGCCAACCGCATCGCCGGTGCCACCCCTGCGCACTCGACCACTACATCCGCACCATAGCCGCCGGTCAACTCGCGCACCCGCGCCACCGGATCATAGGCCGTAATATCGATTGTATGTTGCACGCCCAGTTCCTCAGCCAATTTCAGCCGCTCGGTATCCCGCTCAGTGCCGCAGAGAATCACCGTCCCCCCCTCAGCCAGCGCCACCAGCGCCGAGAATAACCCCACCGGTCCAGGCCCAGTGATAGCAACGAAGTCCCCCGCCGTCACGCCAGCCTGCTCGATAACCGAATGCACACAGCAGGCCAACAGCTCGGTGAGGGCACCGGCTTCAAACCCCACGCCTTCGGGCAGCTTGTGGACGAACGTCGCGTTGCAGTAGGGCGCAAAGCAGCCGTGATGCCAGTAGCCCATGACCTTGCGCTCGGGGCAGAGGTTGTAGTGCTCGCTCAAGCAGTAGTCGCAGTCGCCGCAGATGTACACACTCGGCTCGCCGGTCACGCGGTCGCCCACCTCGACGTGGTCGCCGACCTCCGCGCCCTTTTCCACCACCACGCCGCTGAACTCGTGTCCCATGACGACCGGAGTCTGGATGTTGTAGTTGATGGTATCGCGGTACACGTGTAGGTCCGATCCGCAAATCCCCGTGGCCTGCACCTCGACCTTCACCTGATTGAGGCCGGGCGGCGCATCCGCTAAGTCGCGCAGCTCGACAAATCCGTCGCCCCGCTGGTATTTGATCACTCCCTGCATCGCTATTCTCCTTCGGCTAATTTGAGCCGGTCGCCCGCCTTGATCTCCCCGGTTGTGCGGATCACTCGCAAGCTGGCGAGCCGGGTACTGATGATCTCGGCGACTTCGACGAGGGCGACAGACTCTGCGGGGTCTAGCCCCTCGGCCTTGATCCGCTCGTTGCCGGGATAGACGAAAAAGCGCAACCGCGGCCGTATGCCGTGCGCGCTGCCGATATTGGCGTAAATGTCCTCGCTGTACACGGCGATGACCTCGGGCGCGTCGCCCTTGAACACCAAACCTTCCGGCTCAAAAGCAGCAACTACCTTGTGCACCAACTCGCCTATGGCCTCGACCGTCGCCTGGCCCAACAGAGTCTGGCGGAACTCCTCCGAGCCGAACTCTACTTCCTTCAGGCTGGCAAATTGCAAGTCCTGCTCGCGCGGCTTGCCCAACAGGTCGAGCCCCACATCGCGGTCAGTGAGATTGCGCAGGGTCTCTGCCTTACCAATCGCGCTGCCGTCGTCAACCTGTGCGATCTCGACGCTCATCTGCGCCACAGCCGAATAGGATTTGTACCCTCCCACCAAGGGATCCCCCACCGACAGACGGCGCATATCGTAGTCTTGCAACAGGCCCACGATGACGAAATCAGCCCCCAACTCGCGGCCAATCGCGAGGGCCTGCTCGTGGCTGGCAAACCCCCATTCCATAGCCAACTCGGCAACCGCGTCAAAAGGGACGACCTTCCAATTGCGCACGACCACCAACTCGTCGCTGAGCATGTTGGCCAGCTCGTATTCGACGTTCCACACGCCCTCGCGAAACCCCGACTCATCGACAAACGGCACCACGGCCACAAAGTCGGGCCGAGGGCCGGAGCCATAGCGCTGGCGCATCTCCAAGTACTGCTCTAACGCGCTCGGCGGAGGAGGCGGCGGCTCGGGTTTCTGCCAATCCTCCGGGCCTCCCTCGGGAGAGGTCAGAGGAGCGCAACTACACCACAAAAGGAATGCAAGAGTCCATTTTTTCATTGCGAATTCCACCAAGAAAAAGTGTGGTCTTACCGCGCGGCATAAAAAGCGACCTGCCCAGTTCTATGTCAACGCGGAGCGTTGCGCACCTTGACAGTGTTTTTCCTCGGCGATACGTTGGCAGCACACCTCTCCACGCCACTCCCAACCTACTGCTCATGGGCGAACTAACCCTCATCTACGGACCGGCCCATCCCGACAAAATATCGCCCGCGTACGAGCGCTGCTTGACCCACCTCGACGCCGGCGACGGTGAGTCCTTTCTCTGGCTCTTTCCAACGCACTTCCAAGCCCAACTCATGCGGCGGCAACTCATCCGCGCCAGCCGCACCAACCTACTCACCGGGCACTTAGCCCTCGACCTAAACAGTTTTACCGACATTCTCTACAGCCTCTGTCCCGAACGGCGAGCGGCCCTGCCTCTCAGCGCGCAGCGGCTCTTAGTCGAAGACGCCCTCGCCGCCAGCGCGACCAGTGCCCCCTATTACAGCCGCCAACCCGAGCGGCTGAGCCGGGGGTTAACTCAGTTGTTCCGCCGGTTAGAGGAGACAGGCACCCAGCCGAGCGACCTAAAGGGAACAACCCAGCGCAGCGAGGAATTGCAAGTCCTTTATGCGGCCTACTTGGAACGCCTCGCGGATGGCTGGAGCGGAAGCCGCGAGCGTTTTGCCGCTGTGGACGCCCACCTCGACCGTTCGACACTCGCACAGCGCTTCCCCGACCTCCGCTTGCTCGTATTCTGCGGCTTTGTAGAAATGCCCGCGCCCTTTTTACCTGTGCTGGACAAGCTACTATCCCTCGTTCCAGAATCCATCGCGCTGCTCGATTACGACCCCGAGGGTCCCAGTTTTTTCGCCCGCACGCGCCCCCTGTACGAATTTCTCCGCGCCCGCGCCATCCGCGTTGAACGCAGCGCCGCCGACCAACACCCAGCCGTCGCGTTTGCCGACCGCCTCTTCACCCACAGCCGCGCTAGTCTCGACGCGCCCATAGAACGAGTCCCCTGCCCGGATCGAGTCGGCGAAGTCGCGGCCATGGCCCGCCGCATCCGTCAGTTGCATCAAGAGCAAGGTGTCGAGCTAGCGCAGATCCGCATTGGCTTCCGCAACCTCGACACCTATGCCGAACTCGTGGCCGAAGTGCTGCCGCGCCACGGCCTGCCTTTTTGCCTCGCACGCGGACGGCCCCTTGCCACGGCACCCGCCATGAACACCGTCTTCGCGCTCATCGACGCGGTGCTAGAGCGCTACAGCCGCGCCGCGCTCTTTCGCCTACTCAGCTCGCCCTTGGTGCGGCTGCGCTATGCATTATCAGACCAAACCTGCACGCTTGCCGCCGAGGACTTCGCGGCGTGGACCCGCAACGTGCCACCATCGACCGGACGCGACGCATGGCTCGCAGCCATCGAAGGTAACTTCGCCTACTTAGAGAGCGAACTAGGCCGAGAAGGCGAGCTGTTCTCCGAAGACATCGACGATTTTCCCACTCGGCGCGAGGACTTGCTGGCCGAGTTAGAAGCCCTCCAGCCTCTGCGAGCCGGCCTAACCGCGCTTTTTGACCTGCTCCAGCCCTTGGAGAGCCGACAGGATTTGCCTTCTTTCCGTCAGCATTTACTCCACGCTCTCGGCGCATTGGGCGTAGAGGATGCCCTTGCGGATGGGTCGGCAGAAGACGGTCGGGCATTGGCGCGCTTTTTGGACCTGCTTGACGAATTGTGCACACCAGCCGCCGCCCTCCAACCCCGCACCCTGAGCCAGTTCGCCGACCTGCTGCGCGACGCCATTTCCCAAGCGCACGTCCCCGCTGCAACGCACGCTGGCATTCAAGTGACCGACCTCGCCGCAGTGGGCAGCGCACCCTGCGATTACCTTTTCATCGGCGGGTTGGTGCAAGGTGAATTTCCCCGCTTGCCGCCAGCCGATATTTTTCTCGAAGAAACCCAGCGCCGCGCCCTGAACTTGGACGAGGACGCCACCACTGAGGCCGAGCGTTTGCTGTTCTACCGGGCCATATGTTCACCACGCCGCGGTCTGGGCGTCTTCTACCCCAAACAGTCGGGCAGCGAGATGCTCGCTCCTTCGCCTTTTATCGACGAGTTAGACGGCCTACTCGCCCCGCAGCCTGAGACGGAAGAGTCCAATGGCACACCGGGCACCCTAGCCGAGCTGCACCTCGCATTGGGCCGCGGCCTATGCGCGACGAACAAATCCGACTCAGCGCACGACGCCCTCGCACTCTATAGTCAGGCCGTACAACTCGACGGTCACGCCACCGCGCTGCGCCACCTCGTGCGCGGCTTGCACCTCGCCGAGTTGCGCACGGCCCCCAAGAGTCTCAGCAGCCACGAAGGTGTAATCGACGAGGAACCACTGCTCGCCGCGCTGCGTACCCGTCTCGGTGCGGGCCATTCTTTTTCCGCAACCCAATTGGAGCTTTACGGCCGCTGCCCCTTCCGGTTTTTTGCCCAAGAACTGCTCAACCTCCAGCCCCTCCGCGACCCGGAAGAAGACGACTCGGCGCTCAAGCGCGGCAATCTCGTCCACCGCACCCTCTATCGTTTCTATGCGACTCATGGCGAAGCAGCCGAACGCGCGGAAAAACTAGCGGAAAACATCGCGGAACTGCGCAAACAAGGCCGCCAAGTTGCCGACGAAATGAGGCTTACAGGTTTTTTCTGGGAGCGGGAATTAGAGCGCCTGCTCGGCTCTGACGACGGGGAGCGCGAGGGCGTTTTGCCGCGCTTCCTCCGCCTGCAAGCGGCCGCAGCTAATCCGGCCGTGCCGACCCACTTTGAGTTGAGCTTTGGCAGCTATCCTGGCATGGGGGAAGGCGACCCACAATCGACCACCGAACTCTATGCCATCGGCGACCCAGAGACCGGGAGCGAGGTGCGGATCGCCGGTAAGATCGACCGCATCGACCGCACGGCCGACGGCAGCTTCGTCGTCTTCGACTACAAGACTGGCCGCATGCCCTCAGTAGCCGATATTGACACCGGCCTCAACCTCCAGCTTCCGCTTTATTTGCTAGCGGCTGAATCCCTGTTCGAGGAACTTGAGCTGCGACAAGGAGCCGGGGCCGCGTACCTGATGCTCCGCGACCTGGAGGACTGCGGCCGCAGCGGGCTGTTCGCCGATGCCGCACATCGCAATACAGCTTATGTCGCCAGCGGTCGCTATGGCATCTACGACCACGAGGCGTATCGCCAGCGCCTCGACGCCGTGCGCGGCTTCGTCCTTTCTTATACGCTGGCCATGCGCCGTGGGGTATTCCGCGTCACCACTCACGACCCGGACAAAATCTGCCCACATTGCCCTTATCAACAAAGCTGCCGCCTCGATCCCCAGCGCATGAGGGCCTTGTCGTGAAGCGCGCCGTCCCCCTGACTCCCGTCCAGCGCATGGCCCTCGACAGCCAGCGCAACATCGCAGTCACGGCCAGCGCCGGTGCCGGCAAAACCGCAACGCTAGTCGAGCGCTACATCGAGCTGTTGCGCCAGCATCCCGAGATCGGCGTACGCCAAGTGCTGGCTATCACGTTTACCCAAAAGGCCGCAGCGGAAATGCGCGAGCGCATCGCCCGGCGGCTGGCAGACGCTCTCGACGACTCGACGACTCGACTGAGCGGTTCGGCTGAGCTCACCGTCGAAGCCTCGCCGAAGTCTGAGCTCGCCGAAGTCCAAGAGCTGCCCGAACCAGAGCGGCAGCGCCTGCGGCAAATCCGCGAAGACCTGCCCGCAGCGCGCATTTCCACCATTCACGCCTTCTGCGCGGCCCTGCTGCGCGAGTATCCCATTGAAGCGGACGTGGACCCGGCCTTCGCGGTCTTAGAGGGAGTAGATGCCGCGCAGCTTCGGCACCAAGCCGTGCGCCAAACCCTAGAATCCCTAGCCAGAGCGCGCGACTCCGACCCGGACAAAGAATCCTTGCGACGCACCCTATCCGAATGGCCGCGCCGCTATCTCGAACAAGTCTTGGAACATCTGCTCGAAAAAAAGCATCACGCTCGCACGTGGTGCCGCCGCTACGCCGAGCAGTCGCCGGACCAAATCCTCAGCGACTGGCGCGGGATGCAGCAAGCGGCCAGTGCCCCTGCATGTTGCGCCCTGCTCAATGACACCCACTTCACCGCGATGCTCGCAGAACTTGCCGCGCTCTCGCCCCTAACCGACGAGAGCGACTCAGCCGTCGAGCGGCTAAACCCGCTCCGCGACTTCATGCGCCGACTGAGCCAAACGCCCCCGCCCGACGAGGTGATAGAGATTCTCCCGCGCCTAGCCGAAGGACTTTTGACCAATGGCAAACCTTTGAGCGGCAGCCGGCTAGGTAAAAAATCCAACTGGGAGGAAGCCACCCTCACCCGCGTCCGCGAACTCGTACCCGCCCTGGGACGCTGCCTAGCTCCGCACGCCGACCTCCTCAGCCTCGAACTCAGTGCGGCCGACGAACGCGCCGCCGCAGTACTGCCCGCCCTGTCGCGCGTCTTCTTCAGGGTTGATGCGCGCTATGAGAACAGCAAAGGCAATGGCAGTATGCTGGACATGGACGACCTTCTAGAAAAAACCCACCAGCTCATCGCCACTGACGCAAACATCCGCCACCGCTTGGCCCAACACTATCGCTTCGCCCTGATCGACGAATTCCAAGACACCGACCCCTTGCAGTGGGAAATCATCCGCTCGCTAACGTCGCCGGACGGGCAAATGGCCGGTGACAAACTCTTCATCGTCGGCGACCCCAAACAGTCGATCTACTCGTTCCGCGCTGCCGATGTCACCGTCTTCGCCCGCGTGCGCGACGCCATCGCAGAGGCCAATGCCGCGCACGAGCGCGAGTCCCGGCCCTTTTGCGACGACGGCGAGGTCCTCGACGCCTCCCCCACCCAGCGGCTCGGCTCCCTCGTCATGGGCGAAAACTTCCGCACCCTCGCCCAGCCCGTTGCCTTTGTCAACGCGCTCTTTCCCAAGTTCATGCAAACGATCCCAGACGAGCCTTTTCAAGTCGGCTACGATCCACTCGTCGGGTGCCGCTCCACCGATATAAGCGAGGGTTCGGTCGAACTTTTGCTCTTGCCGCCGGACGTTAATCGCGACGCGACAGACACCGCGCAGTGCGAAGCCCAGTTAGTCGCTCGCCGTCTGAGTCACCTTTTGGAAGGCAACGACCTACAAGTCGCCGACCAAGACGGCTTGCGCCCACCCGTCCCCGGCGACATCGCCTTACTCCTGCGCCGCCGCCGCAATCTCTCCGCGTACGAAGACGCGCTGCGGGCCTGCGGCATCCCCTTCCAAGTGGCCGGCGGCCGAGGCTTTTACCAGCGCCAAGAAATCTACGACTTAGCCAATATCCTCCGCGTCCTGTGCAACTCCGGCGACGGCATCGCCCTGATGGGCGCGTTGCGCTCGCCGTACTTCGGCCTTTCGGACAACGCCCTGTATGAACTGACCGCACCCGACGGCGGATGGCTCGCGAAGCACCTCGGCGACGCTAGTCAGCGGCAGCAACTCGCCGCTGCGGATCGAGAAGCCGCCGAGGATGCCGTCGCCCGGCTCCAGCATTGGGGAGAATTGCGCGACCGCGTCCCCCTCGTCGAGCTCCTCCACATCATCCTCGAAGACACCGGGGCTTGGGGCTTTCTCTGCTATGGCGAGCGCGGAGAGCAGGCCGTGGCCAACGTGTACAAGCTCCTCGACCTCGCCCGCGAATTCCGCGGCCCCCTCGCCGATTTCGTGGTGCGACTCGACTTGTTGACCAATGAAGAAGAACAAGAAGGCGAAGCCGTCCTCGACGCAGACGCCCTACACATCCTGACCGTACATGCGGCCAAGGGCTTGGAGTTTCCCATCGTGGTCGTGCCCGACTTGGCCGCTCGATTCAATTTTCAAAACAGCGCCCCTGCGCTCATCGACGCGGAAAAGGGCCTCGGCTTGCGCGTCCTCGACCCCGAGCAGGATTATAAAAGGACCTCCTCCTTTGTCCGCACCCTCATCAATCGCAACGCAAGCCGCCGACAGCGCGCCGAAGAAAAGCGCCTGCTGTACGTGGCTTGCACCCGCGCCCGCGACCACTTGCTGCTCGGCGGCGCGCTGACCGACAAACACTTTGCCGCCAACCTCGACGCGGCTGCGGACTGTCTCGGTTGGATTTGTGGGAGCCTAACCCTGACAGAGGACGACCTCGCCCGAGGCAGCAAAGCGATTGCAGGCGTGCCGTCCCCCCTGCCCATCCACACCGATCCCAGTGCGTTCCCGGTTCCTGCAACTACTGACCATCGGGCCGAGCCAGCCTTTCGCTCCCTCGACGCCGCACCCGCACAACCAGCAGAACCGATATTGGATCTGCTGTCACCATTCGACGACCTCCAAGATCGGCCCGAATTTGCAGCCAGCGAGTTGGTCCTCTTTGCCGCAGATCCAGCCGCGCACCATCGCCAGTACGCGCTGGGCCTGCCGCCGTGGCCCCTCGGCCAAGTAGATGCGCCCCGCCGCCGCGGCATGCTCTTTGGCCAACTCGCCCACGCCGGTATAGAAGCCCTGAGCAACAATCCAGACGCCGATCCCGTCGCCCTCGCCGCCGACCTCGTAGCCGCCACTACCCTACCCATAGCATCCCATCGCGACCCGTTCGAGCGCGATTTGGCCGCCCTGTTGCGCCGCTGTCGCCAATCATCCCTAGCCGCGCGCTGGCTCACCAATGCGGAGGCCCGCACTGAAGTGCGCTTTACCCTCTCGCTGGATCTCGGTTTAGTACACGGAGTAGTCGATTACATAGGACGTGGGGCCGACGGACTGTGGGAATTAGTCGATTACAAAACCGGCCACCGCGCGAACACAGAAGAAGCTGTACAATACTACCGACTGCAGTTGGAAATCTACACCCTTTGCTTACAGGCCCTCCATCCGGGCCAAGACGAATACCGTGCTACGCTGTATTTTACCGACTTAGACGAAGAGCGTCTTGTGCGTTTCACACCTGCCGATCTAGCGGCAGTCCGCAACCGCCTCGACGACCTCGTCGTCCAGCTTATTGCAGCTAAAGCCTAGCACCCAAACAATGCTCATAGGAATGCTATCATGCTGTACTCGATCCTCTTCCTAGTCGTCGCATCCCTAGCCGCCTGCACAGCTCCCGAACAAGCGCCGCCGTCCTCTGCGGGTACCCAACGCATGGCCGAGCGTCTGCGACAAATCGCCCTCAACCGCAACCCGATTTCCAACATCTATCTGAACGACTTGCGGGTGGAGCACTTCAGCCGCCTACAAGAACGATTGTCTCCCTTGGCCCGCCTGCGCACCCGGATTGTGTTGGCCCGGGAGCATCTGCGGGCCGGCCAGACTCAGGCTTCCATTGACGAATTATACGCATTGCAGCCTGAGATCGAACATCACCGGATCCGCACGCAGCCGAGCCTAGACGCGCTCTTGGGTCTCGCCTATCTGCGCTTGGGCGAACAGGTCAATTGTCTGGAAGGTCATACGACAGCCGCGTGTCTATTCCCCATCGGTCCCGACGGCGTCCACGCCGACCCACAGGGATCGCGGACGGCCTTGTCCCACTTCACCGCCGTGCTGGAGCAAAATCCCGACGACTTAACCGCTCGCTGGCTCCTCAATATCGCCTATATGACCCTAGGGGAGTATCCCGACCAAGTCCCGTCCCAGTGGCTTCTCGCGCCGTCGCTTTTTGCCTCCGAGCACGACATTGGCCGCTTCCCCGACATCGCTCCTTTTCTGAGGCTCGACTTGGTATCCTTATCCGGCGGCAGCATAATGGACGACTTTGATAACGACGGCCTACTCGACCTAGTGATTTCGTCCTGGGCCATAGACGACCAACTCCGCTATTTTCGCAACCAAGGCGATGGCACTTTCAGCGAGCGCACCCAAGCAGTCGGCCTCACTGGCCTCACCGGTGGTCTGCAACTGGTCCACGCCGACTTCGACAACGACAGCTATCTCGACTTTCTGGTCCTGCGGGGGGCTTGGATGGGAATCGACGGCCAGCACCCCAATTCGCTGGTGCGCAACCAAGGCGGCACCTTCGCCGACGTGACAGAAGCGGCGGGCTTACTCAGTTTCCATCCCACCCAGACCGCAGCTTGGGCCGATATGGACAACGACGGTTGGCTCGATCTATTCATCGGCAACGAGACCTTTCTCGATGCCGGCGATATCCACCCCAGCGAACTCTTTCACAACCAAGGCGACGGCACCTTCGCCGAAAAGGCCGCCTCTCTCGGTTTGGCCACCAAGGGCTTTGTCAAAGGCTCGACTTGGGGAGACTTTGACAACGATGGGCAGGTCGATTTATACGTCTCGCGTCTGCTGGGCGACAATTTCCTCTTCCGCAATCAAGGAGCCGAATCGACCGAAGAGCCGCGCTTCGTCAATGTAGCCAGCCAAGCTGGGGTCAAGCAGCCGCACAACAGTTTCCCCACTTGGTTTTGGGACTTTGACAACGACGGCTGGCTCGACTTATTCGCTTCGGGTTATCACTACAATCCCGAAATCAACGCCGGGGATGTAGCAGCCGACTATCTGGGCCTGCCTACCGACGCCGAACGGGCCCGGCTCTTTCGCAACCGAGGCAACGGCACCTTTGCCGATGTCAGCCAAGGCCACCACCTCCACAAAGTGCTCTATACGATGGGGTGCAATTACGTCGATCTAGACAATGACGGCTGGCTCGACTTCTATGCTGGTACAGGCGCGCCTTCCCTGCGCTCGGTGATGCCCAACCGCATGTTTCGCAATGCTAGCGGGCATGTCTTTCAGGACGTCACCGCCTCGGGCGGCTTCGGCCATTTGCAGAAAGGGCACGGGGTAGCTGTCGGCGATTTGGACAACGATGGCGACCAAGATATCTACGCGGTCATTGGCGGGGCCTATACGGGGGATACCTTCCAGAATGTCCTCTTCGAAAATCCCGGTCACGGGAACCGCTGGATCACCTTGCTGCTGGAGGGCACCCGAGCCAACCGCAGTGCCATTGGAGCACGCGTCGAGATCCAAGTGGAAACTGCGGAGGGCACTCGGTCAATTCACCGGACGGTGAGCAGCGGTGCCAGCTTCGGAGCTTCGAGCCTGCAACAGGAAATCGGTCTGGGACAGGCCATGACCATCCGGGAAATTGCGGTGATCTGGCCGGGCGCGGACGAGGTTCAGCGCTTTGCGGATGTTCCGCTGGACCGGGCTTATCGGGTGCGGCAAGGCGAAGCGGCCTTAATTCCACTAGTGCGGAAGGCCGTGTCTCTGGCACCCGAGCGGGATGCCCAAGGCCACCACAGCCCTGCTCACAACTGACGAGCCTGCAAGTCAGCATGAGACACTTGCGTCAGGCGACAATTCAGTTGTTCACCTCTCCCATCCCCCCCTGCATCGCCGCAGCGCGCGTTAAAACCGCCATCACCTCCTCGCGCAGAGCCTCCGGCAGATCTGCGAAGTCGATCTGCGTAGCTCCTCCAGGCAAGTCGGCCCGACTCTTGTTCCACTCCTCTTCCGCTTGGTACCACCGGATTACCAAACCATTGCCCAAGCGGATGAAATACGCCCCATCGTCTGTATAAAGTGTCGCTTGCATAGAGTTCCTCTCGCTGAATCGCGTCGTTTGCGCTCCCCGTCCGACTGCGTACTTTTTTAAGCATTCCCGACGCAACAGACAAATCACTAGGACATTTAATGCAGATTTCCGCCCTTCGGGCCTCGGCCGATTTCGGTGCCCAAGTGCAGCGAGCCGCCGAGCGCCTAGCCGCCGAGCGCGTCTATGACCGCATCCTCGCACGCGATCACACAGTCTGGCGACCCGACCCAACCGAGATTGCCGATCGACTCGGATGGCTCGACAGCCCGCACGTCATGCGGGATGCCATCGGCCCTATCCGCCAACTCATCGACTCCGTCCGCACCGATGGCTACACCCACGCCCTGCTGTTGGGTATGGGCGGCTCTAGCCTCGCGCCAGAAGTCTTCCGCGCGATTTTTGGCGTCGCCGATGGTTTTCTCGACCTCTCGGTGCTCGACAGCACCCAGCCCGACACCGTCTTAGCCAAAGAGCGCACCCTCGACCCAGCCCGCACCCTATTTCTCCCGGCCACCAAATCCGGCGGCACCGTAGAGACGCTGTCTTTGCTCAAGTACTTCTACAACCGCACCGCGGACGCTGTCGGACCAGCAGAAGCCGGCCGACACTTCGCCGCCATCACCGACCCAAGCAGCGGCCTCGAAGCCCTCGCGCAACACCTCGGCTTCCGCCACATCTTCCGCAACGATCCCAACATCGGCGGGCGCTACTCAGCCCTGTCGTATTATGGCCTAGTCGCGGCGGCTGCCATTGGCGCGGATCTCAGTCGTCTGCTCGACCGGGCCGAGCGAGCCACTGCCGACCCGCAACCGGGCATCCAACTCGGGGCCTTTCTCGGCGCTGGTGCCCTCGCTGGCCGCGACAAGCTAACGCTCATCACTTCGCCAGCCATCAGCGCAGTAGGTGCTTGGATCGAGCAACTCATCGCCGAGAGCACCGGCAAAGACGGCAAGGGCCTGCTGCCGGTTGATTTAGAACCTGAGTGCGCAGCCCACACCTACGGACCCGACCGGCTCTTCGTCCATCTCCGTTTGGACGACACAGCCGATGCCCGTGTCCAAGCCATTATCGAGGCCGGGCATCCAGTCTTGTGTCTCCAGCTAGCGGATGCCTACGATCTCGGCGCGGCCTTTTTGCACTGGGAAATTGCCACGGCCATCGCCGGATTCTTCCTCGACATCCATCCCTTCGACCAGCCCGATGTCGAGGCGGCCAAGGAACTGGCCCGCCAGATGGTGACCGCCTATCAGCAAAGCGGCGCGCTGCCTGCGCCTACACCCGATCTCGTCGATGGCCTCGCGCTATATGGACCGGTGCAGGGCACCACATTGCCACAGGCCCTAGCGCACTTTCTGGCAAGCGGCGAAGCAGGACGCGCGTACATTGCCCTGCAAGCGCACCTCCCACCGACCCCGACGACCACCGCCGCCCTACAGGACCTGCGTCGCCACCTACTAGCGCGCACCGGCCTAGCCACGACCCTCGGCTTTGGCCCGCGCTTCCTGCACTCGACCGGCCAATTGCACAAGGGCGACGCCGGGCGCGGACTTTTCATTCAGCTAACGGCCGACTCAGCAGAGGACGCGCCGATTCCCGACGAAGCCGGGGCCTCGGCCTCTAGCATCACGTTCGGCGTCCTCGCCCAAGCCCAAGCCCTCGGCGACCGCCAAGCCCTCGTCAGTCAAGGAAGAGCCGTACTCCGCATCCATCTAGGCGCGGACATCGACGCGGGCATTGCCCAATTGCGCTGCGCCTTAGACCCAAACAACGACCCCACAGGAGAAGTCCAATGAGCCGAGCAGACATCGGCCTAATCGGGCTAGCCGTAATGGGCGAAAACCTCGTCCTCAACATGGCTAGCCACGGTTTCACCGTTGCCGTTTACAACCGCACGACCGCTAAGGTCGATGCCTTTATGGAAGGCCGCGCCCGAGGTAAATCCATCATCGGCACCCACTCACCAGCCGAGCTGCTCGCCCAGCTCAAAAAGCCGCGCCGCGTGATGCTGATGGTGCAAGCCGGCCAAGCCGTGGACCGCGTCATAGCCGAGCTCGTACCCTTGCTCGACGAAGGCGACATCCTCATCGACGGCGGCAACTCCAACTACCAAGACACGGTCCGCCGCACCCAAGAGCTAGCGGCCAAGGGATTGCTCTACGTGGGCACGGGCGTCTCCGGCGGCGAGGAGGGCGCACTCAAAGGCCCGAGCATCATGCCCGGTGGCAACCCCACCGCCTGGCCCCACATCAAAGACCTCTTCCAAGCCATTGCCGCCAAAGTAGAAGACGGCAGCCCGTGTTGCGATTGGGTGGGCCGCGACGGCGCTGGGCACTATGTAAAAATGGTCCACAACGGCATCGAATACGGCGACATGCAGATGATCGCCGAGGCATACGCCCTGATGCGCGAGGGCCTCGGCATCGGACCGCAGGAACAGAGCGAAATTTTCAAGCGGTGGAACGAGGGCGAACTCGACAGCTACCTCATCGAAATCACTGGCGATATCCTCGCCAAGATCGACGACGAGACCGGCCAGCCCATGGTCGATGTCATACTTGACACAGCCGGCCAAAAGGGCACCGGCAAGTGGACCGGCATCGACGCCCTGCAATTGGGTGCTCCAGTAACCGCTATTACCGAGGCGGTCTTCAGCCGCGCCCTATCCTTCCTCAAAGACGAGCGCGTAGCTGCGGCCGATGTCCTCCAAGGCCCAGACGCTTCGTTTACTGGCGACAAAGACGCTTTCGTCGAAGACATTCGCCAAGCTCTGTACGCGGCCAAAATTTGCTCCTACGCCCAAGGCTATCAGTTGCTCGCCCTCGCCGCTCGCGAATATGGCTGGGAACTCAACTACGGAGGAATCGCCCTGCTGTGGCGCGGAGGCTGCATTATTCGCGCCCAGTTTTTGGGCCGCATCAAGGAAGCCTTTGACGCGGATCCAACGCTGGCCAATCTGCTGCTCGCGCCGTACTTCAGCACAGCACTCGCGCAAACTCAAGCGTCTTGGCGCAGAGTCGTGGCTACAGCTACGACCCTCGGCATACCCGTACCGACCTTTGCCAGTGCCCTCGCGTACTACGACGGCTATCGCTCCGCCCGCCTGCCCGCCAATCTGCTCCAAGCCCAGCGCGACTACTTCGGAGCCCACACCTATGAGCGTACCGACAAACCGCGCGGCATGTTCTTTCACACCAACTGGACCGGACGCGGGGGAACGACGGCATCAACGGCTTACAACGTCTAGTTAAAAAACGTTCAGCAAAAGCTGTATTGACGTGTGCAGTTTGTCGCATACAGTCGCTAGCAATTTAATTACAAGAACAACCCCTATTGTTGCCCTTTGTTTGGACCGACAAGAGATTTTTTTCTCTAATACGTCGATAGAAGATGAGAATATTTGCTGCACTTTCTTTTGCTACTTTTCCGTTAGCGCGTGCAATACCATTTTGCAGTGCATTTGCTAAATACTATATTTTTTTTAAATTTGGAAATGTTATACATACACTTACTCAAGATGAAAGGATTTTTTATGCCTACCCTCGCAGCCCTTCTAAAGGAAGAAATCAGCAAGATCGCCCGCAAAGAAGTGCAAGACCAAGTACGCGAACTCAAGCAAACAGTGCGCGCACAGCGCGATGCGATCGCTCGTTTGGAAAAGAAAATCAGCCCAGCAAAGGCAAAGGCCGCTACCAAATCGGCTGCTAAACCAGCCGCTAAACCAGCCGCTAAAGTCCGCCAAGTATCCGAAGGCGACAAAAGAAAACAACTTCGGATCGCCCCGAATACAATCAAGAAGCATCGCAAGCGCCTCAAGCTCTCCCAAGCCGAACTCGGCAAGCTACTCAACGTTAGCACCAACACTGTTCTGCGCTGGGAAGCGGGCTCATCTAAACCGCGTAGCAAGCACCTCCCGGGACTTGACCAACTCCGCACCATAAGCAAGCGAGAACTCAAGAAACAACTCGGCGCATAACAGGCTTTACAGAACGATAATAAAAACCCCCTAGTCTTGTGGACTAGGGGGTTTTTATTGCGACCTATCACTGCCAGCGCGCTATATAGTCGCCCATCTGCTGCTGCAATTCCGCATTGTCGCGCTTGGCGGCTCCGCGCTCGACAATACGCGCCTTGCGCAACAGCATGGCGCGCGCGGCCGCGGCGCGATCCGGTGCAAGTCGCGGCTCCTCGCGCAGCAGCTTGTCAAGCGCGTACACCCGAAAGCGATCCATTGCGTAGTGCGCCTGCGATAGTTGATCGGCGTGGCCGCCGTATTTGCGAATGAGTTTCTCCGCCAAATAGACCACCTCATAGCGGCAGGTAATTCGCAACCAAAGTTCGTAGTCCTCGCAGGCAGGTAGGCATTCGTCAAACATCCCAACGTCCGCAAAGACTTGGCGGTGAATTGCAATCGACGAAGGCGACATAACACACAACGGCAAGGCCCGCAAGAAAATGTCGCCGCCGTATTTCTGGTGGTGTTTGTGGGAATTGACCCGTACGCCGTTGCGGATCCAGATCTCGTCGGTGTGACATATCAGCAACCCGCTCTCGCGCAGGGCCGCTGCTTGTTGTGCGAGCTTATTGGGCAACCACTCGTCGTCCGAATCGAGCAAGGCGATCCACTCTCTCTCAGCCGCCGCGATCCCGCGATTGCGCGCGGCGGAGACCCCGCTGTTTGCTGCCAAACTCACTATTTTGACCGCGTCGCCAAATTCCTCGCGCACTCGCTCGGGCGTGCCGTCGTCGGAGGCGTCGTCAACTACGATCACCTCAAAGTCCGCCCCCTGCTGCGCCAGTACCGAACGGATCGCCCGGCCGACTAATGCGCGACGATTGTACACGGGAATGACAACCGAGAACACGGCGGCCTCAGTTGCCGTTGGCGAGTGCGACGGCCGCGTCTAGTTTTTCGATGACCATTTCTGCAGTAATAACCTCGGGCAACACCAGCGGCTGGTCGATAAGCCCAGCGGGAAAGATCACGTACAGAGGCACCCCTGAGCGCCCGAAGGCGCGCAAGAGCTGGGTGATCTCGGGATTGCGGTTGGTCCAATCGGCTTTGACTAGCGCCACATTGTGCGCGGCGAACCGCTCGCGGACCACTTGCTGCGCCAGCACTGCCCGCTCGTTGACCTTGCACGTCCAGCACCACTCGGCCGTAAAGTCGATAAAGACCGTCTGCCCGCCCGCGACCAACTCCTCAACGTGCGCGGCGCTAAACGGCTGCCAGTCTAATTCAGACGCGGTGGTCTGCTCGGCCAAGGTTTGCTCGGCGGCCAACAGCGGATGGACAAAAATCACATAGCTGCCCAAAACCAGAATCAGCGCCACCGTTCGGGCCAGCAATTTTGCGGGGTTGGGATGCAGGAAACTACCCCATTGACCCCAGACCCAGCAGGCCAGACCCAGACCCAGCAAAAAGGCCCCCGTCCACACCACGCCTTCGACCCCGACCTGATTGCCTAAGACCCACAGTAACCACAGCACCGTGGCCATCAACAAAAAGCCCATTAGCTGCTTGAACCGCACCATCCAAGGGCCAGGCTTGGGCAAGCGCCCGATCCACGCCGGCTTGATCGCCAGCACCACATACGGCAGCGCCATCCCCGCGCCAATCGCCAAAAAGACCGCGATGACGACGCCGGCCGGCTGGGCAAAGGCAAACCCCAGCGCAGTCCCCAAAAAGGGCGCGGTGCAAGGCGTGGCCAAAATCGTCGCCAGCACGCCGTTGAGAAAAGATCCCGTCAACCCCTCGCGTCCTTCTAGCCCCCCCAAATTGCTGGTCCCCGGAAGCAGGATTTCATAGACGCCGAACAAACTTAAGGCCAATGCAAAAACCAAGGCACTCATCGCCACCACAAAACCTGGGTATTGGAACTGAAAGCCCCAACCGATCTGCTCACCACTGCTTTTGACCAAGAGCACCGCTAGCGCCAGCACCAAAAAAGTAGCCACAATACCAGCGCAAAACGCCCACCCTAGCTGCTGCACCCGCTTGGTCTCCTCGCCAGCTTGATTGACAAAGCCGAGCACTTTGAGCGAGATGACCGGCAACACGCAGGGCATCAAGTTGAGAATTAATCCACCTAATGCCGCAAAGGCGATATAGACCCACAGCGACCGGGACACCTCTCCGCTAGCCGCGCGGTAATCCCGCGCCAAGATTCCCTCTCCCTGGCGCGGCGCAGCGCGCAAATCCAGCGCCAGCGTCCCGGCTTGCACCTCGCCATCTAGCCCATAGACGAGCACTCCGCGCAACGTATCGACTTCGGCGTCGCCGTAAGGTCCAATAGACAGTACGATATGATCGGCAGCTAGACGCCGAGTGGACAACGCAAAACCATCGGCCTCCAGCGGATAAAAGTCGGGGGTCTGCTCACCCTGCTCCAAAGCCTTGTCCTCGTGAGAAAGGCGCACGTCAACCTCCACAGCCCCCTCGCCCCGCACGGCAAGTTCTACTGCAACGCGCTCGTCCAACGCGCCTGGCACCTGTGCTGCATAGCGGTCAAATTGCGCCTGTTGGGCACTCGGCTTGCCGACGGCGGCCACCGGCAGTGCCAATGTCAACGATGATTCTCCGGGGATGCACAGCTCGCGGCACACCAGCCAGGAGACCTCAGCCCCAAAGTGCAGTGTATCCCCCGCGGCCAACGCCTGCGGCGCAATAGCCTCAGCCATGAGCAGCACTTCGTCGGCATACCCATAGACCACCAGTTCCCCCTGTTCCTCGAATTTGTTGGGCAAGGGCCATTGCAGCGGCCCTGCCACAACACCGGCAGGTAGCTGCCATTCGACTTCGATCGGTAAGCCAGCGTCGCCGCTAAAAATCCAGTAGGTGTGCCATTTCTCCTCCATGGTCAGTTCGACTCCCAGCCGAAAGGACTGGCCGGACGCTACGGCATCTACATCGGCCAAAAATTTGGCCTGCACCGGGTGATCGGCGGCGTTGAGCTGCCCGCAGAGGACTAAGGTGAGAAGCAGGAGGAATTTGTACATGGGGGCCTCGAAGGAGAGATAAGGGGACATTGGGGTGGATGGGTTCTTGCAGGTATAACGCCTAGCCCCTAGCGCCAGTTGCCCCTACATCACCCACCCAGCACGGCTTGGTGGAGTTGCTCCACGTCGATTAAGCGACAGCCGAAGCTAGTGGCAAAATCCACGAGTTGCTGGCCCTTGGCCATGGTGCCATCCGCGGTCATCACCTCGGACATGACAGCCGCCGGAAAAAGCCCGGCTTGGCGAGCTAGCTCTACTGCACCTTCGGTGTGCCCTTGGCGGCTGAGCAAACCCTCCGGGCGAGCGGCCAAGGGAAATACGTGCCCGGGAATGACGATGTCCGCCGGGCCGGTATCCGGGTCGAGGGCGCGCTGAATGGACGTGGCGCGATCGGCAGCCGAAACGCCGGTTTCAATCCCCTCGCGCGCATCAAAGGGCAGGCCGAAGCGCGGGGTCGTCCAATCGGCATTGTGCGGCTCGATCAACCCCACGCCGAGCCGCGCTAGATGAGCCTCGGTCGTGGCCAAGTGCAGCAGACCGCGCGCCTCTTGCAACATCCGATTTATCTTGGCAGTGGAAACGCGCTCAGCCGCTAAAATCAGGTCGCCTTCGTCTTCGCGCTCCTGCGCATCGACTAAGACCAAAAACTTCCCCGCGCGAAAGTCCGCGATCGCTTCATCTAGCTGACAAAACATTTATTGCACCTGGTGCGCCATAAGCACCGCTTCGTCGAGTTCAATACCCAAGCCGGGCGCATCCGGCACCCGGATGTGGCCGTCTATTATGGTTTCTGCCGGACGCACCAACTCGCCGCGCCAATCCACCTCGCCAAACGCGTATTCGAGCACCGTGAAGTTGGCAACGGTCGCCGCTAAGTGAACCCCAGCCATTGTCGATACCGGACCAGCCGGGCTGTGGGGCGCAATCGGCATCTGCGCTATTTCGGCCAGCGCGGCAATGCGCCGGCATTCGGTAATGCCGCCAGCGTGTTTGACATCCGGCATCAGCACATCCACTGCTCCTTGGGCAATGTAGGGCCAAAAGCCCTCGCGGCCGACGAGCGCCTCGCCACCGGCAATAGTCTGACCCGAGTGCAGCCGCAACTGGCGCAACTCATCGACTTGGTCGCGCGGCACCGGCTCCTCAAACCAGTAAAGATCGAGCGGCCGCACTTTTTCGGCCACCTTAAAAGCCAAGGCCAAGTCAAAGCGCTGATGGCAATCCACCAACAGTTCGATTTCGTCGCCAATGGCCTCTCGCGTCGCCACCAGCCGCGCGATCCCTTTGTCTGCATCGCGCTCAACTCCACCGCGGTCCATCCGCCGCCAATGCACCTCGTCAAAAGGCGTGCTCTTGACGGCACCAAAGCCGGCATCAACCGCTCGACGCGCCGCATCGGCAAACCCCTGTGGACTGCGATCGCGGGTGCCGCGATTGAGATTGGCGTACAATCGCACGGAATCGCGCCGCTTGCCGCCCAGCAAGCGCCAAGCTGGCACCCCGAGTGCCTTGCCGGCCAAATCCCACAGCGCTTGGTCAATCGCGCTCCGCGCCGTGGCTCCGACGCGGCCAGTATCGCCCGAGAAAATCGCCGATCCCCGCGCCATTCGCTCCCACAACACCTCTACCTGAGTCGGGTCCGCACCCACCAATCGCGGCCCCAATTGCTCCAACGCGGCTGCGACCAAGCCGTCGTTGCCGCTCTGGCTCGCTTCGCCCAGCCCGCTCAGCCCGGCGTCAGTGTGAAGTTGGACGAAGATCCAATTGCCTCGGTGCGACGCCGCCACCGAGTGTAGTTCCAAATGAGTAATTTTCACATGGTCTCTCCAGCGTAAAACTGCATCCTCAGAACATAAAGAAGAGACGGCCTAGCCGCTACGAGCCACCCCTCCTAGATGCCGTATTAAACCGAGAGGTGCCCCAAGTATCCCTTACCCCTCTGCGTTCATCTGCGGATACGCTCCTTTAGGGTTTCACGCGGTTCAACTGAGTCGTTATGTTTTTAGTCCACGCCTTCTTTCCCTGGAGGTGAAAGCATGGATCTCTTCGACGCCGGACTGCGGGATCGCCAAGCCGCGGACCAACCCCTAGCCGCTCGTCTGCGACCGCGCACCTTAGACGAATATGTCGGCCAAGACCACATTCTCGGGCCGGGTCGCTTGCTGCGGCGCGCCATTGAGGCCGACCAACTCTCCTCGTTGATTTTCTACGGCCCGCCCGGCACGGGCAAAACCACGCTCGCCGCGGTCATTGCCCACACCACCAGCGCCCATTTTATCTCCATCAACGCCGTCTTGGCCGGAGTCGCCGACATTCGCCAAGCCGTCGATGAAGCCGGCCAGTTGCGCAAGCTGCACAACCGCAAAACCATCCTCTTCATCGACGAGGTCCACCGCTTCAACAAGGCCCAGCAAGACGCGCTCCTGCCCTGGGTCGAAAACGGCACCATCATCCTCATCGGCGCGACCACCGAAAATCCCTACTTCTCGGTCAATCGCCCCCTGCTCTCGCGCAGCCGGGTTTTTCAGCTACAGGGCCTCAGTTCCGAAGCCCTCGCGCACGTCGCCCAACAGGCGCTCACCGACTCGCGCGGCTACGGCCATCTCCGCGTCGCCCTGCACCCCGACGCCCTTGCGCACCTGATCGACGTGGCCAACGGCGACGCCCGCGCCCTGCTCAACGCCTTGGAGCTGGCCGTCGAAACCACCGATCTAGACACCCAAGGGCGGATCGTCGTCGATCTAGCCGTGGCCGAGGAGTCCATCCAGCGTCGCGCCTTGCTCTACGACAAGGAGGGTGACTACCACTTCGACGCCATCAGCGCCTTCATCAAGTCCATGCGCGGCTCAGACCCAGATGCCACTCTCTACTGGCTGGCGCGAATGGTGTACGCCGGTGAAGACCCTCGCTTCCTCTTCCGCCGCATGCTCATCTTCGCCAGCGAGGACGTCGGCCTCGCCGACGAGCGCGCCCTCCAGGTCGTCATCGCCGCGGCTGAATCCTTCGACCGCATCGGCCTGCCCGAGGGGCGCTTCCCCCTAGCCCACGCCGCCCTGTACTTGGCCACCGCGCCCAAGAGCAACTCGACTATGGCTTTCTTTGACGCGCTAGCAGTCGTAGAAAAAGAGCGCGAAGGCGAAGTGCCTACTCACCTCAAAGACGCCAGCCGCGACAGCGAGGGCTTTGGCCACGGCGCTGGCTATCTCTACCCCCACGCCTACCGCGAACACTGGGTTGCCCAGCAGTACCTGCCCACCGATCTACAGGGCCGCATCTTCTACCAGCCTTCGGACCAAGGCCGAGAAAAAGGCGTTGGCGACCGCATCCGCCAACGCCGCGAGCTACAGCTCGCCGCCATGCGCGAAGCAGAGTCCGCCCCGGCCGAAATACTATCCCTGTCCCCGCCCGACCAAGAGCGCGACCAGTGGCTCAAGCGCGCCAGCGGCGACGTTGGCACCCAACTAGAGCGCACGCGCCAACGCCTCTTCGCCCCGTTCGCGCTTGCGCGTCACCACCTCGTCCTAGACTTGGAAGCCGGCACGGGCCTGCTCACTTGGGAAGCCCTGAGACGCGTACCCGAAGGCGGCGTCTGGGCGCATACCAGCGACAAGATCGCGGCCGTAGCCCTGCACGAAATCGCCGAGCACCTAGCCGAAATCGAGCGTCCCCAAATACTGCAAGGCCCGCTCGCCGCCCTCGCCGACCAACTCGCCGACCACAACCCCGACATCCTCTTTGACGCCATTGTAGGCCGCAACGCCCTCGGCGCGCTAGCGCATAAGGCCGAAGTCATTGCGGCCCTCTATCGCTACCTCGCCCCACAGGGCCGCATCAGCTTGGTCGAAACCATCTCGCGCCGGTCGCAGCGTTTGTACCAGTTGCTCGACTTACAGCGGCTCGGCGACCTAGGCGAACGCCTCGTCGCCGCCGAAGAGGCCATCTACGCCGCGCCCGACAACCCGCGCGTCAACTGGGATGTTGCGGATCTCGAACAGATGTTCGCGGCTGCGGGCTTTGCTGCGGTACAGGTGCAGGTGGAAGCAGTCCAGTCGCAGCGGCACATCGAGCCGCGCCATCTCGCGCATTGGTTCAATCCCGGCGGCGAGAAGCGGCACACGTACGCCCACCATCTGACCCAGCATCTCGACGAAGGCGAACTGCGGCAGGTACGCAAGGTATTTGAGCAGAGCTTAGCCAACCGCGCGGTGACTTGGACGACGCCTCAGGTATTCGTCGTGGCAGAAGAGCGGCAAGGAAGCGATGCAGATGCAGCACCCAAGAATTGATTTATGGAGTCTCACGGCTTACCTTATCCGCATTCTGCCACCTCTAACCCGCCATAGACTATGATCGCCAAGCGCCTAACCTGTCTGCTTCTACTGGGCCTCAGCGCCTGTAGCACCACCGAAGAGCAGGTCGTCGAACTCCTAGAACAGATGGCCGCCAACCCGGTGGATTCGCCGGCCTATCAGCAATCCATCGACGAATTGGCCGCCATTGGTCGGCCAGCCGCCCGCCAACTCATCGCCCGCCTCAATCCCGACTTGTACCTCGGCGAGAACTACCGCGAGTTCCGCGACGAACAGGAAAAGCTCCGCATCGGCTGCGCCCTAGCCCTCGGCCACATCAAGCCGCGCGGAGCCACGGCCGCGCTCAAGGACCGGATCACCATCGCTTACACGGACCGCGAGCGCATCGCCTGCCTGTGGGCCATGGGCCAAGTCGGCTACGTTCAAGCGGGCGTGGATGCAGCCAAAGTCCAGCTCGACGACGACGACCCTATCATCCGCATCCACGCGGCCATTGCCCTGCTCAAGATGGACGACGAACTCGGCACCAGTGAAATCGAAGCAGCCCTAGCCAGCAGCGACCCAGAATTGGCCCAAACCGCCCTGCAAGGGCTAGAGGAATCCGGCTACTTCGGCGTCCCGCTGCTCGTGGAACTAAGCGGCCGCGCCGGTCCTCACCAAGCCGCGCTGCGCTCGGTGATAGCCAAGGTCAAAGACCAACTCGTCGCCCAGCTAGAGGCCGAAGAGCCAGGCCACCGCCAGCGCGCTGCGCAAGCCCTCGGCTACATAGGAGACGAGACCACAGCCGCCGCCCTAGCCGACCTGCTGGAAGATCCCAGCAATCAGGTGCGCTTCAGCACGGCTGCCGCCCTAGCCACCATGGGGCGCAGCCAAGGCATTGAATTCCTCTTTGAGGCCCTGCGCAACACCGACTCCATCCTCCGCGCCAATGCCGTCAAGTTTCTCACCAATGTCCAGCAACAATCCGGCGCAGTCGAAGCGCAACTCATAGCCGCCCTCAGCGATGAGGATCCGCTCTCCCGCGCGGGCGCGGCGCAAGTCTTGGGTCAAGCGCGCGTGCAATCCGCCCTCAGCGCCCTGCTCACAGCCACCGCGGACGAGGTTGCCGACGTGCGTGCCAATGCAGCCATTGCCCTCGGCCACATCGGCGGTGATCAAAGCCGCGCCCAACTCGAAAAATTGCGCCACGACAGCGACGCCACCGTTTCCTACTACGCCGAGTGGGCCTTAGGTCAGCTCGGACCGAGTTGACCCTAACCCCCTTTTCGCGCCATGCAAAATGCAATCTTCCTGTTGTTCGTGCTCTTGGCCCTGCCGCCGTTTGCTGCGCCTAGTCGCGCCGGCGAAACGCCCGAGACCCTCCTCATCCGCCAAGCCCTCGCCAACGACATCTCCGGGTATCGCCGCGCCGATACCGAGCTAGCCCTCAAGGCGTACCACCCGCGCTTCGTCGCCTATGAGGGCCACGCCAACGGCGACCCTCGCGCCTGGACAGTCCTGCACGAAAGCCGCGATGCGTTCGCCAGCCAGCTAGCGGAGGATCTCAGTGTCCAACGCTATGAGGTCACGCGCACGGTTCCCTTTATCGCGGTGCGCGCCACCCATGCTATTGCCACCAGTGTGGATTCCGGGCGCGTCGTCGATCGCCAGACCAGCGAGGCCACGCCGCTTGTCGTCCATCGCTTCTGGACCTTTTTCAAGGAAGAGGACGACTGGCTGGCTACGGGCATGGTCGCGGATTTGGGCGACACGCTCTTACCCGCGGCGGGCACACCCGCCAACGGCGAGATCGCCGAGTTGTTGCAGCGCGAAAGCCAAGCGTGGGAAGCCGGCAGCGGCATCCTAGGCTTCTTCGACGCAGACTTCACGGGCTGCGAGGCCCTGGGCACTTTCAAGCCAGCTTCCTATAAAATCGCCTTCAGCGGCAGCGAGGAACTGGAAAAGTGGCTCGACAAACGGCTGCCCTACGTGCAGTACGACCTCGACCGCAAAGTGCTCCACACGGCCATTGGACCTAGCGGAGACGAAGCATTGGCCGTCACGCGCGAAAAAGTGGCCGTCGAGCACGTCAAAGGACCAGCCAAACACCACCAGGAACGCTACGTGTTCTGGACGTTGAGCCGCCGCTCTGGCTCGTGGAAGATCACCAACATGATCTTCAACTTGGGGCTGGAACTTTCCGACTAACTCATGGAAAAACTGGTCTGGCTACTGGTCTTTACCGTCGGCTACTGGTCGTACTGCATCTTCTGGGGCGTCAAAGGAGCCCGCCGGGCCAAGACGGCATCGGATTACTTTATCGCCGGTCGCGGCATCGGCCTGTGGGTCTTCGTGCTGGCCGCCACCGCCACCTCCTTTAGCGGTTGGACCTTTGTCGGCCATCCCGGCACCATCTACAACGTCGGCCTGCCCTACGCCTTTGCCTCCTTCTACGCCATCACCATCCCCTTCACCGGGGTGTTGTTCCTCAAGCGCCAGTGGCTTTTGGGCCAGCGCTTTGGCTATATCACGCCGGGCGAGATGTTCAGCGATTACTACCGCACGGATGCGATGCGCTTCCTCACCGTCATCGTCGCGCTCGTCTTCAGCGTGCCCTATCTCGGCATCCAGCTCAAGGCATCGGGCTTGCTGTTCAACCGCCTGACGACTGGCACGCCACTGGAGGGCACCTTCATCCACTCGGTCGAAGGTGGGGCGATTGTGCTTTCGGTCATCGTCTTTATCTACGTAGCATCCGGCGGGTTGCGCTCGGTCGCCTACGTTGACTGCGCCCAGTGCATCCTCTTGGCGTTTGGCATCGTCGTCCTCGGCTTTATTGCCCTCGACTTGGTCGGCGGCTGGACGGCTTTCAAAGGGGGGTTGGTCAGCCTCGCTGAGCAAAAACCCGACATGGTCGCCATTCCGACCCGACCGGAGTCAGACTCCTTCCTCGAACGAGTCGGCACCCTGTTTTTCGACGCCCAAGGTGGCCCTTGGACCGGCCTGATGATCCTGACCTATATGTTCGCGTTGATGGGTATCCAGTCGGCTCCAGCCTTTTCGATGTGGGCTTTTGCCAACCGCGACCCTCGGCCTTTTCCCTGGCAACAGGTTTTCGCCTCTTCGCTGGTCATCGGCGGCATCTTGTTCTTTTTTACCGCCTTCCAAGGGCTGGGCGTCCGGCTGCTCGATATGGAACTGATCCCCGGGACTAAACCCCTCGGC
This sequence comes from Candidatus Latescibacterota bacterium, assembly GCA_022827835.1. Classification (GTDB taxonomy): domain Bacteria; phylum Latescibacterota; class UBA2968; order UBA8231; family UBA8231. Next base: position 107,187 of record JAJEIO010000056.1, on the reverse strand, counting down.
CTGCCCGCATCCGACCACTTGGTTCCCTACCTAATCGACACCTTAGCCGGCAGCTTTCCCTTCCTCTTGGGGCTTTTGGCCGTTTGCGCACTAGCCGCGATGCAATCAACCGGGGCCGCCTATATGTCCACGGCCAGCGGCATTATCACCCGCGACCTCTACCGCCATTTCTTCAACAAAGAAGCATCGCATTCGGCCCAAGTCTTTGTCGGTCGCTTGACTGTGGCGGTCGTCGTCAGCCTAGCCCTGCTAGTCGGACTAGCTTCCGGCGACCTGCTCGTCTTGCTCGGGGGGCTAGCCGTTTCCTATGGATTCCAAATGTGGCCGGCGCTGCTGGGCATCTGCTACATCCGCTTCTTCACCCCCAAGGCCATCGTCGCCGGACTCATCGCCGGACTCATCGCCGTTACCTTCACCTATATAACCGAGCTAGGCGGCCTCATCGGCATTGGCCGCTATCCGCTCACGCTCCACAGCGCCGGTTGGGGCATCCTCTTTAACATGGGCATTGTCGTCATCGTCAGTTTGTTCACCCAGCCCAAGGAAGCCAACTATCTGGCCCACCGCGACCGCTACCACCACTTCCTCAAAGAACACACGGCCCTGCCCGAGGCTAAAAAGAAATGGAAAACGCCGGTCTGGATTCTGACGATAGTCTGGTTCCTCTGCGCCATCGGCCCCTTTGCCGTCTTAGGCAATCAGACCGATCCCGCCCAATGGCCGTTGGGAATTCCCTCGCTGTGGATATGGCAGATCGCTTGGTGGGTCATTGGCTGTTTTATGATGTATTTGCTGGCCTTTAAGCTGGAAATGTCCACCGTCCCCACCAGCGAGGTCGAATCCCCGCCGCAAGACGCCTGAGGTGCGCTCCAGCTTTCCCTTTCTCCGCCTAGTGCTAGCGCTCGGCGCGGCCCTGCTCGGCGCGCTGCTCCTGCCCGATCAAGGTACAACGAGCGGACTGAGCCTTTTTCCACCCGCCGCAGCCATCCTCGTCGCCGTGGCCACCGGCCGCCTGATCTTGGGACTAGGGTTGGCGATCGTCGGTGGTGCGCTCATTTCCCTGCCGCCAGACGTCCCATTCTACGCGATCCCATTCCGCGGCTTAGAACGTGCCCTCCTAGATTTTGTCTGGGCCCCGCTGCGCGACTCCTTTCAACTCTTCATCCTCGGCTTCACCGCTTCACTGATCGGCATGGTGCGCGTCATCTCGCTGGCCGGTGGCACCCGTGGCATCGCCGACCTGTTAGTCGCGCGAGCCGCGGGCGTGCGCTCGGCTCGGCTGGCCACCGCGCTGTTGGGGCTGGCGGTCTTCTTCGACGATTACGCCAACACGCTCGTCGTCGGCACCACCATGCGCCCCATCGCCGATCGCTTCCGCATCTCGCGCGAAAAACTGGCCTTTCTCGTCGATTCCACCGCCGCCCCCGTGGCCGGCATCGCCGTCGTCAGCACCTGGATCGGCTTTGAGGTGGGTCTGTTCGACAGCGCCATGGAGCAAGTCGGCGCGGGGATTTCCGGCTACGAACTGTTCTTCCGCGCCCTGCCGGCCCGCTTCTACTGCCTGCTAACCCTGACCTTCGTGCTGTGCTCCACCATCGCCGGCCGCGATTTTGGCCCCATGCTCAAAGCCGAGCGCCGCGCCCGGCGAACGGGCCAAGTCCTCGCGCCGGGCCACCGCCCCATGACTGGCGACGCATCCCAACTTCCCGAGTACCCCGGCCTCCGCGCCCATTGGTGTGTGGCCGCAGGCCCCGTCCTCCTCGTCGTCGCTGGCGTCCTCGGCGGAATGCACCTAGACGCCAGCCAAGCACCAGCCGTGGTAGCTGCCCGCGCCGAACACGGCTTTTTCGCCCGGCTCTACTGGACACAGGTTTTCTCCCACGCCGACGGAGCCAAAGTAATGTTCTTATCCGCCTTAGCTGGCTCGCTACTGGCAGCGGTATTGGCCCTAACTCGCCGCGAGGAAGCAAGCCCCAGACGCCCGCTCGGCCTAGCGAAAGTCTGCAAGACCTGGGCCAGCGGCATTACGGGCTTTTCCTATGCGCTGGTGATATTGATCTTGGCCTGGGCGATCAAGGAAACCTGCGAGGCCGTCGAGACCTCGGCCTATATCGTCGGTGCGCTCTCCGGCTTCCTCGACCCCCACTTCCTCCCCCTCCTCGTCTTCCTGCTCGCCGCAGTGGTAGCCTTCTCCATCGGCACCTCGTGGACGACCATGGCCGTCCTGTTGCCGACCATGATCCCAGTAGCCTACGACTTGGGTGGTCTAACGCTGACGGTCCTCGTCGCCGCTGCCGTATTGGACGGCGCGATCTTCGGCGACCATTGCTCCCCCATCAGCGACACCACGGTCCTCTCCAGCATTGCCGCAGCCTGCGACCACCTAGCCCACGTTCGCACCCAGATACCCTACGCCCTGACGACGATGATGATCGCCGGGCTATGCGGCTACTTGGGTAGCACCCTGCTGTGGTCGCCGACCACTGGCTTAGTCGTGGGACTATGCCTGATTGTTGCAGTAATTTTTATAGTGGGAAGGAAAACAGATGCTGATTGACTGTGCCGTGGACTGACTACCACCCCGCCGTCGTCCGATCCACCAATTCCTCTAACACCATGTCTAGTGCCCGCTCCATCGCTGGATCCCGCCCCTCTTCCTCGGCCAGCGCGGCGTCATAGGTTCCCCACCCCTCCAACTCGGCCAACGCCAACAATACCTCCCCATCCTCCACCTTCACCAATTCGGCCGCCACCAAGACTGCAAACCGGTACTGTTCGGTCTGCTCGGCTGTCGTATAGGTAAAGGGGCGATCCTCAATGGAGATCACGTTGAGCTGCAAGAGGGCATCGGCGCTCTCTTCGTCCACGACCCGCAACTGACCATCCTCGGCGTAGGCATCAATGGCGCGTTCAGTCAGGCGCTCGGCCACGGCAAACTCCGAGGTTTGGTTGTCGGCCACGGGGATGCCAATGCTGCGGATGCCGCCTAACAGACCGCCGGAGGTCGAATAATAAGCGCATCCGCCAATGCAGAGCGCGACCAACGCAACTCTAATCGTCTGACTTGCTCGCATCGCCCTCGGTTGTAGGCTTGCTCCCGTCGTCCTCAGCCGCTGGCTTATTTGTATCGTCCTCGACTGCTGGCTCGCTCGCATCCTCAGCCGCCGCCAGCAACCGCGCTCCGTCGCCCACGGCAATGGGCTGGTTCTGGGGCCGCCCCCGCACATCAGTTCCTCGCACCTCCAGCCGCTGCCACTGCTCTTGGCCTGGGGCGCGAGCCACCGAGTGCTCGACCATCATCGCGCTCAAAGGCCGGGTATCGCCCACCACCGGCACCTCGCCTACGACCGGAGCGCGCACCGTACACATGCGAGGTTGCACATGGGTGGCGACTACCCGCGCCTTGACCGCTTCCCAGCGGCCCAGCGGCTGTCCACTATCTGGGTCTGCGATCTCCCCGTGCAAAGCGAAAATGGCAAAGGCCATGCCTTCCTGGACGCCCTGCTCGCTACCGACGTTGAGTACCAGCGTTGTGGCGTCGATAATGGCGGCTACCTTGCCTTCAATAGGCGTGCTCATACGGCTGTGCTCCTAAAAAAAGACCGGCCCGCGTTTGCTGGACCGGTCTCTAGATACTTGGTAGAGGTTCGAATCACTCGCTTGTGGCCCACATATAGTCCCCACTGTTGTCGAAGATAAAATCTTCTGGGTTTTGGTATCCTCGGTGTTTGCTCAACTGCTGATCTCGCAAACGCACCGCGTAGTGGAGGTGCGGGCCGGTCGAGCGGCCCGAATTACCCATCGTCCCGATCTGCTGCCCGCGCTTTATCTGTTCACCTTGCACGACCATAATTCTATCCAAGTGGCCGTATTCGGTCTGGTAGCCGCCTTGGCGCGCATAGGGCTGGCCCTGCTCGTCGCGTTCCTTTTTTCGATGGGCAACAATAATCGTCTTGCCGAGGTATTTATCCTTCCCAGCATAGCGTACAAAACCATCCGCCGTCGCGTAGATGGGCGTCCCTTTGCGACCAGCGAAATCGACGCCCCGGTGGAAGGCCCGACGCCCGGTAAAGGGATCAATGCGCCAGCCAAAGGGCGACGACCGCCACGTCTTCTGCTCGGGGACTGGTAAAATCGTGGGCAAGTATTGGACGTTCGTTTCTTCGAATTTGCGCTCGATTTCCTCAAAGCTCTCGGCCTGTAGGTTGACCATCCGCTTCAGGTAGTCGATGCGCACGCTCATCTCGCGCATCATCAAGTGCTTTTGCGGCGGTAAAGACGCGATCTCCTCGGACAAATCTTCCGCGCCCCCGACGCCGCCCAACTCCCCATCCGCAGCGAGTGGCTCTATCTCCAGCGGTTCCATCTCGTGGTGAGCGCGCAATCTATCTTCAGTCGCCCTGAGCTGATCCATGGCCTCCTCGAGCTGCTGCACTTCCTCGCGGGTCTGCTCTAAGCTGTGCAAGAGGTTTTTGTTTTCTTCCTGTAAGACCAGCAGGGCTTTTTGATCGCTCGGTTGATGAAAGCCCTGTGTGTAGGCGTAATAACCAAGTCCCCCTACAAAACCCAACACGCCCAGCAGAATCAGTCCTAAGGCGCGAGGCGAAAAACCGTACTCGCGGATATGACCATCGCGCGGGGAAATGACGATAAAAGTTCTACGCTTACCTAGTATGTCCATAGCTATATTCCTCTGTCTGCTAGGCTGATAGCAAATTTTGAGGTATTCGTTAGATTGTATGTATTGGATATTGTTTTGAGTTAAACCTAGTTAAGTTATAAATACCACGACGGAAAGTCAATCTTCAAATTCCCCCATGCTCTTGGCCATCGACATCGGCAACACCTGCATCGACATCGGTCTTTTGGCCGGGGATGAAACCGTTTGTCACCACAAATTCCCCACGGCCCCCCCGGTCGATGCCGACCTACAATGCCTGCTGGCAGCGCTTGCCACACCTCCGATTGGCGCGGTCATCGGGTCGGTCGTCGCGGAATTGGGGGCTGCGTACGCAGCAGCCTGTCGCGACTTCTCCTCCGGCCCCGTCCTCCAAGCGCGCAGCACGTGGGATTGGGGCCTGCAAATTGACTACGACAATCCCGCTCGGATTGGCGTTGACCGCCTCGCTGCGGCCTCAGCCGCCCATCGCGCAACTCCGGCTGGCCAAGCCGTTGTGGTCGTCGATGCCGGCACCGCGCTAACGGTCGATGCCATCGACGCCCAAGGCACCTTCCGCGGCGGTGTTATCGCCCCAGGGCTGCGCCTCGGATTAAATGCCCTCAGCGCAGGCACCAGCTTCCTACCCCAAGTCGAACTAGCGGCCACAACGCCCTTACTCGGCAAAAACACCGCGGACGGCCTGCGCTCGGGGGCGCTGCACGGGTCGGCCGCGCTCATCGAGGGCCTTTGCACGCGCATGGCTGCAACCTTAGACACCCCCGTAGCAATTTTCCTCACCGGCGGCGACGGCCCCCTGCTCTACCCCCACATCACCGCGATCCACACGTGCGATCCAAACCTCGTATTGCGCGGTTTAGCCCTCGCGTACCGGCGGCGCACTGCTTGACGCGGTACGGGCGCGTTGGTAATATGTTGTGTTTCTATATTGAGGTATCTCAACGCGCCCTACTCACCAAGGAGTGTCGCTTGTCCATTTTGCGCATTTCGCTGCTGTTCGCCCTCGTCGCATTCGCCTCTGACTTGCAGGCTGAGCGCTCTGTTGAAGACGAATACAAAGCTCTGTTGTGGAAGACGGCCAAAATCATTCACCAGTACTACGTTGAAGAAGTACATCCCGATTCCCTAGCGCAGGCGGCCGTGCGAGGGATATTCAACTCCTTAGATCCAGCCTCGGAATACACGTTCAACGCCCGCACCCAGCTCGCTAGTGAGGACCCGGCAAGACTGCTAAACGACCGCTTCTACACCCTCATGCAGATGGCCCAAGCCATCGACGAGAATGCCTTTTATCCGGTTACTGCGGATACGCTAGTCCGCTTTGGCATCGCCGGGATGATGGAAATTCTCGACCCCTATTCGGTGTTTTTGGAAAAGCGCAATCTCGACAATTTCAACATCCAGACCCAAGGCAAATACGGGGGGCTGGGCTTCCGCATCCAAGTCGTCTATCCCGACAGCGCGATTGCCGTGTGGAGCCTCGTGCACGACCAGACGCCAGCGGCCCTAGCGGGCGTCAAGTCGGGCGACCTTATCACCGCGATCAACAACACTTCTACCAAGGGCATGTCGGCTGGCGTGGCCGCCGACAGTATGCGTGGCGAGCCTGGCACCTCTGTAACCCTAACCTTAGAGCGCGCCGACCGCCCCACTCCCTTTGATCTGACGATTGAGCGCCGAGAAGTGCAGATGAACAGCGTCTCCCTCGCCACTCTCTTTCCCGACGGCACCGGCTACATCAAGCTCGACAGCTTCCAAAAGGGGTCGACCCGAGAGGTGTTCAAGGCAATTGTCGAGCTAGAAGAACAAGGCATGGAGCGGCTGATTTTCGATCTGCGCAACAACGGCGGCGGGTACCTCGAAGAAGCCGTGCAAATCACCGATCTCTTCCTGCCCCGCGACTGCCTCGTGGCCTTTACCGAGGGTCGCCGCATCGAAACTGCCGAATACATAACCCGCGAGGACGCCCTGCTACGCGACACACCCCTCATCGTCTTAGTCAATCACCTGTCCGCTTCGGCGTCCGAGATCGTCGCCGGTGCCATCCAAGACTGGGATCGCGGGCTGGTGCTGGGAACTACGACCGTGGGCAAGGGCTCCGTTCAGCAGATCGTCCACATCGACGACCGCGCCGAACTCAAGCTGACCATGGCCGCCTGGCACACGCCTTCGGGTCGCTCTATCGACAGGCGCATGCGCAAGGATTCCACCCTCGTCCGCGGGTACGACAAGGAGTTTAAGACCCTCCGGCTCGAGCGCATCGTCCGCGGCAGTGGCGGCATCACCCCAGACATTGAGGTATCTGGACGCAGTGGCAGCCGCCTCTACGTGCAGCTCAGCGGCATCTACAGCCTCAATAACCAATTTTTCTACTACGCCCGCGAGCACCGGCTCAAGTACCCAGATCTGACGCCAGACTTCGTCGTCGGCCCAGGGGATCTAGCGGCCTTCCGCACCTTTGCTGAAAACCGAGGGTTCGACTACATCAGCGAACTCGAAGCCCAAGTCGAGGAATTGGATAAGGTCGCCGAAGGAGAAGAGTACAACCAGCTCGCCAAGCCGCTCAGCCACCTGACCGACGAAATCGACAAAATCGAAGAACAACACTGGCAGGAGACCGAAGACCTCATCGCTTGGCGGCTCACCTTCGCCATCCTCGAAAAAGCATTCGGGGAGCCAGTGGCTGAAGCGTACAATGTAACCGTGGATCCCCAAGTACTGGAGGCGCGCCGCATTGTCGCCGACCCGAGCGAGTACCAGATGTGGTTCGACAAGGGAGAAATAGGTACACCAGAAGAGGACTCCATCGCCCAAGAAGACGGCAGAGGCGATCTCCAGTAGGAGCTTGTATCTTGGCGGCGGTATGAAGTGCTTTAGAGGGCCTGTTCCCTACCTCATAGCGGGCCTTTTAATTCACGCCGTTTTCCTTGCCGCCCTCGGCTCCGACCTCCTCCGGCCCCTCTTCAACGACGCCTCCCACACCCGCCGCGGCTTTGACTTCGGGGTTTTCTATTTGGCGGGCCAAGCCCTAGCCGAAGGCCGCGACATCTACTCAGTGTCGGGAGCCTTCGGCTTCCGCTATCTACCGGCCTTTGCCCTAGTTGCTAGTCTTTTTGCCCAATTTCAGCCCCTCACTGCATACCTTCTGCATCTCTGCGGCACCGAGCTTTTCCTCGCGGCCAACCTCTATCTGACTTGGCGGTGGGTGGCCAAGCCGCGTCGGGGCTTGGCCTTGTTTATGTGGCTGGCGTTCTCGCCTTACTTTCTCGAACTCTACATGGGGCAGGTCAGCTTCTGGGCGGCCTCACTGCTCTTTTGGCTCATCGTCGGCCTCCACAGCGACCGGGAACGGGTGGCCAGCTTGTGTTGGGCGGGTGCCCTCTTGGTCAAACCCAACGCTCTAATCCTCGCCCCCGCGCTTTTAAGGCTTCGCGCCTGGCGCGTCCTCGCTTTGGGACTGCTAGCCGGCTTGCTTACGTCGCTACCTTACTTCCTTCTGCATCCAGATAGCTGGGAAACTTTTTTCGCCGCCAATATCCACGGCGCTCCCGTCCAAGGGGCCCTCACCCATGCGGGCAACCTCGGGCTACAAGGCGGGCTGGTCAGCGTCGTGGCCCAACTATCCGGGCGGCCTTTGGCCGAGTTGACAACCCTCGCCGACCTCCCTTTGGCGGGCCGCACGGTCATTTATTACTCGCAAGCCGCCATCCTCATCGCAGCACTGGTGGCCACCTATCGTGGCCGCGATGCTCTGCCGCTGCTCGCGCTGTGGATGTGTACCTTTTTTCTCGTTTACAAAGACGTTTGGGAGCATCACTACGTCTTTCTCCAACCCGTACTCGTGGCTTTGTACGCGCGCTCAGGTTCTCCTAAGTTCTTGTGGATATTTGCTCTTATCGCTCTGCCGACGCCTTTTGTCCTCTTCGACATTGAGCCGGGGGTCTATGGGCCGATTGATCCTGAGCGCACGTGGGGGCCGGTCACTTCCCTCGCCTATCGCAGCACTAAACTCATTCCCCTCGGCTATCTGTGGTACGGGCTGTGCCGCACGTGTTTAGCCTCGGCACCCACCAAGTCTTGATATTAGCGTGCCGGAGTCGTATTATATTCTATTCTTTTAGTTTTTCCTCCTCTGTCCTATGGTATCTAATTCCAAGCGCCGACTTCCGCCCTGGCTCAAGGCCAAAGCCCCAGGCCACCCCAATTACATCGCCCTAAAAAACCTGCTCGCCGATTTACAGCTTAACACGGTGTGCGAGAGTGCCCAGTGCCCCAACATCGGCGAGTGCTGGAGCCAGCGCACGGCGACCTTTATGATTCTGGGCGATGTCTGCACCCGCAGCTGCGGGTTTTGCGCGATCAAGACGGGTCGCCCTCAATGGCTCGACGAAGGCGAGCCTGAGCGCGTTGCCGCTGCCATTGCCCGCCTCGGGCTAGAGCACGCGGTGATTACCTCGGTCAATCGCGACGAACTGCCAGACGGCGGGGCGCGCATCTTCGCCCGGACGATCGCGGCAGTACATCACCTTTGCCCCGAGACGAGCGTCGAAGTCTTGATCCCGGACTTCAAGGGCGACTGGCAGGCCCTAGCGACCGTCCTTGAAGCTGGCCCAGACATTCTCAATCACAACATTGAGACGCCACCTCGCCTCTACCCCACTATGCGCCCGCAAGCCCGGTACGGCCGCTCGCTGGAGCTCCTCGACCGAGCTCGCAAGATGAATCCTGCTCCCACTAAGTCCGGCATGATGCTAGGGGCCGGCGAGACCAAAAGAGAAATAGCCCAGAGCATCCAAGACCTAGCGGATGTCGGCTGTGCCATTCTGACCTTGGGCCAATACCTAAGCCCGTCCACCCACCACGTGCCCGTAGAGCGCTTCGTCCACCCCGACGAGTTTGCGGAGTGGCGGCGCTTTGCCCTCGGCTTGGGCTTTCGCCACGTCGAGTCTGGCCCGTTGGTGCGCAGCTCGTACCATGCCGCCAGCCAAGTCGAACAGGTGCGGGCCGCCACCCCCACTGCCTCCTGAGAGACGCCCATGAACCTAGAGAAAAAGGCTATATCCAAGTACCTGAAACGCAAAAAACTGCTCGCCGACGAGGGCCCGATCCGCGTCCAGACCTTGAGTGACGGGCTAAAAAACCGGATTTACTACGTAGAGGCTGCCAATCAGGCTTGGATCGTCAAACAGGCGCACTCACGCGTTCAAATCAAGGAGCGCTGGTGGATCGATCGGCGGCGCATCTTCGCCGAGAAAAGCTGCATCGAGCGCTTGGCGCAATTCCTCGCTCCCGAGACCTTGCCGGAAGTCCTGCTCGAAGACCGTACGGACTTCATCCTCGTGACGACCCCACCGCCACACAATGCCCTGTCGTGGGAGGGCGACTTGGTCAATGGTCGCATCGATCTGCAAATCGCCGTCCAGTGCGGCGAACTGCTGGCCACTGTCCACAACGAGACAGCAAACTCGTCCGAGATCGCGGATGAGTTTGCACCCACTAAGGTATTTGAGCAACTGCGCATCGACCCGCACTACAACTATATCGCCAACGCCTATCCCGATCTCAAAAAGGCCATTGCCGTCCACACCAACCGCCTGCTCAAAGAGGGGTTTTGTCTCGTCTTGGGCGACTTGCGGCCCCGCAATATATGGGTCGCCAACGGCCAGCCCTACTGGGTCGATTTTGCCACCGCCCACTACGGCTACCCCGCCTTTGACCTCGCCTTCTACACGGCCGATATGTGCATCAAGGCCATGCAGAACACCGCCCAAAAAGCCGCCTATTTAGAGGCCGTCAATGTATTCTGGAACAGCTATTTTCAGAATGCGAGCTACAAGAAGGTCGAGGAAGTCAAACACCAAGCTGTGCGCGATCTCGGCTGCCTGCTATTGAGCGCAACCGATGGCCGCCAGCCGGTCGCGCTCGACGACGAGCGCATCATCGGGCTCTCGCGGCGCATTTCCCAGAGCCTAATTTTAACGGGGTTGGAGCGAATCGAGGAAGTAACCGAGTTCGTCAACCGGACCCTGATCGACGGCTAGTCCGCTGCAAATCTCCGCTGCTAGAGCGGATGTGTGCCGCCATCGCCTGCCGCGCGGCCTCCGCATCCCGACGCTGCAATGCCGCCAAGATCTGGCGGTGTTCCGCCAGCGACAGTTCAGCCCGAGATCTAGCTAGCAACGGCTCCGCCAAGCTTTCCTTGATCCATTCTTGCAGATAGTTGCGCGTAGTTTCGAGCAAGCTGTAGAGAATAGAATTGTGCGTGGCCCGAGCGATGAGGAGATGGAACTGCAAATCGCTGGCGAGAAAGCGCCCCTCGTCAGAAAGCCCCCCGGCCATACCAGCCAGCGCGTCGGCAATGGCCGCCAAATCCTCGGCGGTGGCCCGCTCAGCCGCCAAATAGGCGTTTTGCGACTCGAGCATCATCCGCGTTTCGCTCAGGTCTTGGAGCTTCTTGCTGTCGAGCAAAAACCCCCACTGCAAGGCCCGCTCCACGTATTGGCCTTTGTCGCAGACAAAGGTGCCCTCGCCCACGCGGCCATCGAGCAGCCCCATCATGGACAACGAGCGCAGGGCTTCGCGCAGCGAGGAGCGCCCAACTTGGAAGCGCTTGCACAGCTCCCGCTCCGGCGGTAGCCTGTCGCCGGGCTTGAGGACGTTGCGCTCGATCAAGTCTGTTATCTGCGCGATAATCTCGTCGCTGACGGACGTGCGCTGCACCGGGCGCATGGCATCGTCAATCGGAGCCGTGGCTTTTTTCATAGAAAGTGCCAAGTGTCAAATGCGGAAGAAAATAAAATTTGCCGATGGTCAGACCATTAGCTATTTTCTAAAACAGTACTCAATCCCGCACTTGGCTGTCAAGAGGAAATGCAAATGGCACAAACTTTAGATCTTGGCTCGCGCGTCGAATTGATCTCCATGGATCCCCACTTCGACGACATTTCCATTGCGCTCTATTGCCCGGACGGCCCTCCCTGCTATCAAGTCCACACCTACAGCCATCTCCCCGGAGCCGCCGGGCGCATCGCCGGAGTCGCTCGTGCCATGCAGGTGCTCGGCGGCATGGAGCAAACCAGCGACGGCCTGCTCCGCTTCTCCTGCGGCCACGCCCATCTGCTCGCGGTCAAGCGGCTCTTCCTAGAGGCTTGCAAGCTGCCACCGGATCAGCCCATAGAGCCGCGCCCGCTGCACATCTTCGACAAAAAGGCCAACGCCACTATCGCCGTCGCCAGCCTCGGGCAGGGCCTGTACGAAGCCCGCGCCACCGAACAGGTCCCCGGTGTGGAACGCCGCGTCACCACTATCGCCCGCGGCCTAATCCGCCTCGGTGAGATGGAAGAAGTCGCCGATCAACCCAACCAAGTCCGCTTCGGCTGTGGCCACTCCCACGACGCCCTAATCGGCCTGTTGCTCATCCGCGCCCCCAACGTGCGCGCTGCCGTGCGCGAGGCCGAAGCCATGGCCAGCCGCGGCGTGCTCTCAGCCCCCAGCGCCCAGGAATAAAGGAGTCTATCATGCCTTCTTCGATGACCAGCCGCGAGCGCGTCCTCGCCGCCCTCGCCCGCCAGCCTGTGGACCGCACCCCGCTCTGCAACCCGACCTCAGTGGCCACCGTCGAATTGATGGACCTCGTCGATGCCCCCTTCCCCGCGGCCAACCGCGAGCCTGAACTCATGGCGCGGCTAGCTGCCACTGGCTACACCGAACTGGGCTTTGACACCATCATGCCGGTCTTCACCATCATCCAAGAGTCCTCGGCCCTCGGGTGCAAAATCCAGTGGGAGCAAAAAGACAACTGGCCCACCGTCCGCATGAGCGAACCAATCTGGCACGAGCCAGACGACATCAAAGTCCCCGCCGACCTCTGCACCCACCCCGACACGGCCTGCGTCACCGAGGCGATCAAAATTCTGCGCAAGGAATACGGCGACGAAGTCGCCATCGTCGGCAAGACCATGGGACCTTGGTCGTTGGGCTACCACTGCTTCGGGGTCGAGCCTTTTCTGCTGCTGTCGCTCGACGACCCCGGTAAGACCAAGCTCTGCCTCGACCGCATGAAGGAGATCACCATTGAATTCGGCCAAGCGCAGATCGAAGCCGGTGCCGACGCCCTGACCCTGCCCGACCACGCCACCGGCGACCTCGTCAGCGGCGAGTACTACGAGCGCTACCTGCGCGACCTGCACATCGAATTTGCCGAGCGGCTTTCGGTGCCCATCATCCTCCACATCTGCGGCCGCACGGTTGACCGCATGGAGTACATCGCCCAAACCGGCATGGCGGCCTTCCACTTCGATTCCAAGAACACGCCCGAAGAATCCACCCAAATCGTGCGCGACCGCATCTCGTTAGTAGGCAACATCAACAACCCCGAAACCCTTTTTTCTAAAGGACCAGAAGTCGTCAGCGCCGAAGTCGTGCGCAACCTTGAAGCCGGCGTCCAGCTCATCGGCCCAGAGTGCGCCATCCCCTTGCAGACCTCCATCGAAAACCTCAAGGCCATTCCCCGCACGGTACAAGAGTGGCACCGCGACCAAGCGCGTAACTAAAAAAAGAGATCATAAATGGCAGACATTACCGACATCGCCAACGAATTTATCCGCGACGAGATCGAAGAGTTTATCGAGCGCGACGAAGAGCGCGAGCGCATCATCGGCATCTTTGCCCAAGCTAGTGAGCAGATGCAGAATATCGCCGCAGCCCTCATCGACGGCGACCACCATACGGTGGACGAACTGACCGGCCAAGCCATCGCTGGGGGCGTGGAAGCCCTCGAAGTCATGGACGACGGACTGATTGCCGGCATGGCCATCGTCGGCATCAAATTCCGCGAAAACTTCATCTTCGTCCCCGAAGTGCTAGCTTGTGCCCGCGCCATGAAGGCCGGCATGACCCACATCGAACCTATTCTCTCGGCCTCGGGCGTCGAGCCCATCGGCATTGTGATAATGGGCACGGTCAAGGGCGACCTCCACGACATCGGCAAAAACTTGTGCATTATGATGCTGCGCGGGGCCGGCTTCGTCGTCCACGACCTAGGCGTAGATACCTCCGAAGACGAGTTCATCGACGCCGTCGAAGAGCACGAAGCCCCGCTCTTGGGCATGTCGGCCCTGTTGACCACCACCATGCCTAACATGGGCAAGACTATCGAGGCTTTCATCGACGCCGACTTGCGCGACGACGTCAAAATCATGGTCGGTGGCGCGCCCGTGACCCAAGAATTTGCCGACGATATGGGTGCCGACGGGTATGGGAAAGACGCCCTCGCCTGCGTGGCCTTGGCCAAGGACTTGCTGAACGAAATTGAGGACGAGTAGCACGCCCGACACCATGACCCAAATCGACCCCCAAGAATATCAAAAGAGCCTCGACCGCCTGTCGGGCATCCTCGCGAGCATCGCTACCCACGCCGATGTGCAGGCGACCTTCCGCTGCCCGTACAAGAACCGCTTCGACCAATGCACCGCCCACTTCGGCTGCCGCAACCAGCGCAAGCCAAAAGAGCCGGGTGAGCTACTCCAGTGCGGCAGCGACGACCAGCTCGACTACCGCTCGGCTTGGGAGACGGAGCAACGCCCGTCCACACCCGGCCGCGGGCAAATCCGCTGCGACGGCACCTCCTACCCGCTATCGACTGGCGGCACCCTCTTCGACTACGCGGATCAGCTCGGCGCTCGCGTACCCACCTCCTGCGGGCGCACAGGCCATTGCCACGAGTGCATCGTCGAAGTCACAAGCGGCGCGCAAGCCCTCAACGCACCAACGCCGGCCGAGGACTTCCTTGGCGGTGAATTCCGGCTCGCCTGTCAGGCCAAAGTCGAGGACGCCGACGTCGATATCGAGTTTGCACCGCTTTTTCGCACGCCTCGCATACTGACCCAGACCGTGGATCGATCCGCCGAGATCGACCCCATAGTCCAGCGGCGAGGGCAAACCATCTACTACGGCGACGAGGAAATCGACCAATACCGCGGCCACCTCTACGGCCTAGCCATCGACTTGGGCACCACCACCATCGTCCTCGACTTAGTCGATCTGGAGACGGGCGAGAGCGTGCATTTGAGCGCATTTGAAAACCCGCAGCGCTTTGGCGGCAGCGACATCATGCACCGCATTTCCTACGACGGGCAACACCCCGGCGAACTGCGCCAAGCCTTGGTCAAGGCGCTCAACCACGAGATCGCGGACCTCTGTCGGCGCGGCGGCTTTGTACGGCAGGAGATTTACGAGATCGTGGTCGCTGGCAACTCGACGATGCGCGATATCCTCTTCCGCCTCGACGTGCAGAGCATCGGCCAAAAGCCCTACAAATCGTGCATTGAGCACGAATACCTAAGCGGCGAACGCACCGCGACCAGCCTAGTCGAAAAGACCCGCCGCCTCGGCCTAAAGGCCAATCCCAAGGCGCGCGCGTATTCGCTGCCACTAATCGCCAGTCACGTCGGCGCAGATGTAGCCGCCGACTTAGTCGCCGTCGATATGGACCTTGCCAGCGAGAGCGCGATGCTGGTCGATGTGGGCACCAACACCGAAGTAGTAGTCGCACACCAAGGCCGTCTCGTCGCGGCCTCTTGCCCGGCCGGCCCGGCCTTTGAGGGCGGTGGCATCACCTATGGGATGCCCGGCTGCGACGGAGCCATTGAATCCATCCGCTGGGACGGCGCGCGCTGGCAGTGGGAAACCATCGGCGACACCGCGCCAGCGGGCCTGTGCGGCTCTGGGCTAATCGACCTTCTCGCCGAATTGAGCCGCCACGACTTGATGACGCCCAAGGGCGTCTTCACCGCCAAAAAGCGTCAGTTTGAGCTAGTCCCCGAGCGCGGTATCACCTTCTCCCGCCTCGATGCTTCTAACCTCGCCCAAGCCAAAGCCGCCAATTTCTGCGGCCAGTATATCGTCTTGCGAACCTTGGGCTTAAATCCGGGCGACGTGCAACAACTCTACCTCGCCGGCGGTTTTGCCAACTACGTCGATGTCCAAGCCGCCATCGACATCGGCTTTTTGGCCCCCGTGCCCACAGCGCGCATCGCCAAGGTCGGCAATGCCGCCGTCCAAGGGGCGCGCGAAGTACTCCTTTCGGCCAGCAAACGCGCCCGCATCGAAGCGCTGGCCAAGCGCATTGAGCACGTCGAACTGGAGACGACCCCCGACTTTTTTGAACTCTTCGTCGAGGGCTGCCAATTCAAACCCATGCCCGCCGCACTTTAGCCATGTCGCTGACCGCGCTCCATCCACCTGCCCGCTACTCGGGTGCCTGGCAGAAGAAACCCCTGCGCCATCTGCTCGAAACCACCGACACCTTCGTCCACATCGTCGAGTTGGTGACCTCGCGGGGCTTAATCACCGAGCGCGACGGCCGCAAGGTTCTCGCCCTCGCCCGCCGCCTCGCCGAGCACCCGCAATTCCACGCTCTGAGCATCACCGACAACCCCGGGGGCAACGCCATGATCAACCCGGACACCCTCGGCACAGACCTGATCTCGCGCGGGCAAGACGTCATCATCCACCTCTCCTGCAAGGACTGGAACCGCAACGCGCTGCAAGGCCGCGCTTGGCAACTTGCCAGCGAGGGCTTCAACAACATCCTCGCCCTGTCTGGAGACTACCCCATCAGCGGCTATCAAGGCACGGCCGGTGGAGTATTCGATCTCGACTCAGTCGGCCTGCTCGAAATGTTCGCCGCCATGAACGCTGGCTTGAAAATGAAAAAGGGCAAGCGGACTCAGCGCATGGAGGCCACGGATTTTTATCTAGGGGCCGTAGTCAACAATCACAAGCGCTACGAGCGCGAGGTCATGCCCCAATACTTCAAGCTGGCCAAAAAAATTCACGTCGGCGCAGCTTTCGTCATCAGCCAGATCGGCTACGACGCGCGCAAGCAGGACGAGTTGCTCAAATACATGGCCTTGTGTGGTCTCGAGGTCCCAGTCATCGCCAACGTGTACGTGCTCTCGCGGCCGGCCGCGCGCTTCTTCCACAAGGGTCACATTCCCGGAGTTGAAGTCACCGACGAACTGATGGCCGTCGTCGAAAAGCAAGCCCAAGCCAACGACAAGGGCCGGGCGTTTTTCTTGGAGCTGGCTGCCAAGCAGTGCGCCATCGCCAAGGGCCTCGGCTACCGAGGAGCTTATCTCGGCGGGCACCTGCAATACGGCGATTACGAAAAAATCCTCGCTCTCGCCGCGACCTACTCGAAAGACGATTGGCGCGATTTTGCCAAAGAACTCTGCTTCTCCTTTGCCGACGAATTCTACTTTTTTGAACCCCAAGACGACACCGGTCTCAGCTCTACTACTATCAACCGCGCGTACCTCGCCTCCAAAGAGCAAGCCGCCCTCCGCCAAGCGCGCGGTCGCCTGCCGCTGAGCTACAAGGTAAACCGCCGCATCCACGATCAAGTTTTTGCGCCTGAGAGCACGGGCTTTCGCACCGGTGCTCATCTCGCCCGCGCTCTAACCGAGCACCCCAAGGCCGCCAAGCTCTTCCACGCGGCCGAACACGCGCTCAAAATCGCCGCTTTTGACTGCCGCGATTGCGGCGATTGCTCGCTGCCGGACATCGCCTACTTGTGCCCGGAATCGCAGTGCGTCAAAAACCAACGCAACGGCCCCTGCGGTGGCACGCGCCAAGGCAAGTGCGAAGTCGGCGACAAGGACTGCATTTGGGCGCGTGCGTACGACCGCCTCAAAGCCTATGGCGAAGAGGAGCAAATGCTCGACAACGCAGCCGTTATCAAGGATGCGGCCTTACAGGGCACTAGCGCTTGGACCAACGCCTTTTTGCAAAAAGATCACCGCAGCAAGAAGAAAGATTCGCAGTAAAACCAAGTTATCGACTACCCCGCCACATCTCGCGAAAACCCGTTCGATGATGCTCCTCCAACGATTTGTGCGCTGCCTGTGGGTCACCTGCTTGGGCATCGCAAACGGCTGCGACCTCTTGTCGGAACGGCCCGTAGCAGAAGTAGGACCACACCAAATCACCGCCGCTGCGCTGAAGAGTTTTGCCACCGAATGGTCGAGGCGCAGACCTCCTGCACAGACCGCCGACCAAGCCCGTCGGCACTATCTGCAGACCATGATCGACGCCCGTTTGTTGCTGCTAGAAGCCCGTTCCCGCGGGATCGATACCACGCAGGCCGTGCGTTCAACCGTTCAGAACGCAATCGACAACCGAGTTAGCGCCCTCTATCGGGCCCGCGAGATCACGGATGCAATCGCAATTCCCGAAGACGAGATTCGCGCCTATTTCGACGATGAGGGCTATGGCCTAGAGCGCAAAGTCAGCGGCATACTGGTGGAGAGCCAAGCTGAGGCTGATTCGGTTTTGACCCTATTGCGCGCCGGACAGCCCTTTGCAGAAGTAGCTGCTGCCTACTCCATAGATGCGCGCTCGGCCCGCCAAGGCGGCGAACTGGGTTTCATAGGGCGCGATATGGCACCGCGGGTCCACATCCCACCAGAGGTTTTCCGCACCCTCCCTCTCGGCGCAATCTCGGAACCTGTATACACGGGCAAGTACTGGAACATCGTGCGCTTCACCGAAGAGCGACCCGCTTCCTACGACAAGTATCGGGACTTCATCAGCAGGCAGCTCTTTGCCGAGCGATCTGCCCAAGCTACAAGGGAACACCTCGAACTGCTTCATAACGCATTTGAGGTGCGGCTGCGCGAAGAGGCCCTCCAGCCGCTAGTAAGCGCCTACCAGCGGCAGGATCTCTCCCCACTGACCGCGGCATCGCTTCCCCTATATACTTTTGACGAGGGCGAGATCACCGTGGCAGCAGCGGTGAAAGTTCTGCAGGAACAAAACATCGGCTCTGGATTTGCCGACAGCGCGCAAGCAGCCTCCACGCTCAAGCGCATCGTCCTGAATCCCTTCCTCATCAAAGAAGCAGCACGGCGGGCGGATTACTACCAAAAACCCTCAATCCAGCGGCTAAAAAAAATAAAAGAAGAAGAAGCCTTACTCGATGGTCTCAAAGAGGCTACGACCCAAGACCTAGACATATCCGAGGAGGACGTGCGCCGCTACTACGACAGCCACCCCGACATATTTAGCCACGAGCCTGCGGTATGGGTTGAGGAACTACTCCTGCCCAGTGCCGACAAAGCCAAAGAAAAGAGAGCGCTGTTAGAAGGTGGTACTCCCTTTGCCGACCTAGCGGGCGAAAGCCTGCGCTCGGACGCTATTGAGAAGGCCAATCGATTCCACTTCCACCCGCTGGAGAAAGCCATCTATCCCAAGCTGATGGCGGCGCTTGAGGATGCACCCGAGGGCGAACTCATCGGACCCGTGGCCGTCGAGGGAGGCTTTTCCCTCTTTCGCGTCCTCAACCATGAGGAGGCCTCTATTGAACCCTACGAACAGGTTCGGCGGCGGGCCGCTGCCCTGCTGCGCCGCGAGCGAGAGCACTGGCATCTGCAAGCCTTGTTGGAGGAATTGCGCGAAAAGTACGCCGCCCAGATCAAGATCGACGAAGCGCGCCTGCGCGAAGCCGTGCCCGACAGTCTCCTGCGCCGCTGACAAGCTGTTCGGCAATTCCCAACGCAGCATCCGAGATTTTCAGACGGCTTCTAAATCCCTTTACTCAGCCCTATCAAAAGGGCATTGACTTTTCGGCGACGAGCGTCGAAGCAACCAGTTGGGGTCAGCTCAAGAGCAGTTTGGATCGCTAAACCCATCTGCTAGCTTTTTACTCATCTCCAAGCCCTCGTTTCGCTGCTGTCTGCGAATCGGGGGCTTTCTTTTGTACGAGCTTCTCGCGCGCCAAGCGCAACTGACTCACCGCGCGGGGATAGCGCGGGTCCAGCCGCAGCACGGCCTCCCACTCGCGAATAGCCGCTGCGTACTGCTCCTGTGCGGCATATACCTGTGCCAGCGCGTCGCGGGCCTCGACCAAGGTGGAATCGACGTTCAGGACCGCTTTGAAGGTCTCCACTGCCTGCTGCAAATCGCCCTGCTGGGCGTAGGCCATGCCTAGTTTGGTCCGCACTGCCTGCAAACCCGGCTGCAACGCCAGTGCCCGACGATAGGCAGCGATAGCCAGTTCATAGTCGCGGAGTTGGTGATAGGCTTGGCCTAGATCGGCAAAGGCCCCTACCATATCCGGCTGCAGCTTGCAGGCCCGTTCATAAGACGCAATCGCAGCTTGCAATTCGCTCTTGTAGTGCAGCGCCGCACCCAAGCCGTAATGGGCCGGCGCATAGCTGGAGTCGATGGCGATAACCTGGCGAAAGGTGGCAAGGGCCTCCTCAATACGCCCCTGTGCCACGTAGGCTTCGCCCAGTAGATGGCGGGATTCGATGTCGCTTGGGAAGGCGGCTAGGTTCTCCAGATGGCGCTGCACTTGGTCTTGGACCGGCCGCAACTGCGCGAAAATTTGCCGCTGCCGTGCGGCCGTCTGCTTTCTCCCCTGTCGCTCATAAATACGGGATAGATTCAAGTGCGGATGCGGATGCCACGGTGCTTGGCGCACTGCGTGCTCGAACGCCGAGCTCGCCGCCGTCAGGTTGCCGCTGCGGAGTTGGGCCAGTCCCAGTCGGTTGTAGTTTTCCCACTCAGGGTTCAGGGCCACGGCGCGCTTGAGGAACTGAATGGCCCTGTCTTTGCGATTGAGATCCATATAAATCGCTCCCAAAAGCGAATAGACCTGCACCCACGACGAATCGCGGGCCATCACCTCTTCCAAAACCGCCGCGGCCTCCTCGGCCCGCCCCAACCCCGAATAGAGCACAATCCCCAAGGAGTAGTAGGTTTTGAGACTGTCCGGCTGCATGTGGATGGATGCTCTCAAGACGTCAATCGCCTCCTGATAGCGGCCCTGTCTATAGAGTTCAACTCCCGCTTTATAGTGGTCTGTAGCCGTCTGGTCATCCCCTGCCGCGTAACGGGGGGCCGTCGGCAGGCTGTCTATTTGGACTGGCTGCTTGCGGGCGACCAAGTCTTCTGTATCCGCTGGCCCGACATAACTAGCAACGATGCCCTCTTCCCCCTCCTGTACCACCAAGTAGCGCCGAGTCTCCGGTCGCTCCAATACCTGCACCCGACCACTGGGCCAACGAATCTCTGCGCGCTCTACCTCCTCGGCTGTCCCCAACCCGAAAAGCACCCGACCGTCGCTTTGCGATAAGTACCCCACTCCGCGCTGTACTTCCCGCATCTGCTGTCCATTATCCGCCAAGAGCACGACCCGCGCGCCCTGTGCGTCGCGGTTGCTTTCAGTACCGATCAGTTCGAGCCCCAGCCAGTTGCTGCGGCTCCCGCCGAGATTGTGCAAAAGAGTCGGCGCGTCGTTCAGGTTCACGACCAGCAGATCCAGATCGCCGTCGTTGTCGTAGTCGCCCAGCGCCCCGCCGCGACTGACCTTTTCTTCGGCAAAGCCTTGCCCAACTGCAGCTCCTACCTCGACAAAGGTTCCACCCGCATTCTGATAGAGCAGGTTGCGCTGGGCGTAGCGCAGTCCCGAAGGATGCTGGGCGACCTGGGGGTAGATGTGCCCGTTGACCGCGAACAGGTCCAGCCAGCCATCGTTGTCGTAGTCGAAAAATCCCGTGCTCCAGCCCAAGTAGGGGCGCACCTCACCACCTAGCCCCGCTGCTGCCGTAAAATCGACGAATTGACCGTCCCCTTGATTCTGGTACAGCGTGTTGACGTCGTCCGAAAAGTGGGTCATGTACAGGTCCAAATCGCCGTCATTGTCGTAGTCGCCAGCCGCCGCGCCCATGCCGGCCTGCGCCCGCCCGTCCTCGCTGTAAGCCGCCCCAGCAAAGGCCGCCACTTCCGTCAATTGCCAATGCCCGTCGTTGCGATAGAGCAGGTTGGGATAGCCGTCGTTGGCCACGTAGAGATCCTGATCGCCGTCGTCGTCGCCGTCTAAAAAGACCACTCCCAAAGACGCCTGCTTGTCTGCGGCAATCCCCGTCGTCTGGCTCACATCCGCAAAGCCAGCCCCGCCCTCGTTGCGGTAGAGCACGTTGGCTTGAGGCACCATGCCGTGCGGGCCGCAATAGACATCTAGCCCCTTGAAGCCACTACAGAGTTGGCCGCCGCCGGGCGGGTTTTCCAAGTCGAAGATCAAATAGTTGGCCACGTAGAGATCTAAAAATCCGTCGGCATCCACATCTCCAAATGCCGCGCTAGTTCCCCAGCCATCGTCTTCTACGCCCAGCTCGACCTCGGCAAACCTTTCCCCCTCGTTGCGATAGAATACATTAGGCCCCCAATAGGTCACGTACAGGTCCAAATCGCCATCGTTGTCGTAGTCGCCTACCGCGCATCCCATACCCCAACCCGTTCGCCGCAGACCAGCCTCATCGGTTTTGTCCTCGAAGACGCGCCCATTGGTCCCTTCGCTGTTGCGGTAGAGCCGATTGGAGTGATGCGAGGAATCGGCCTCCACCTGCGTGCTATTGACCAAAAACAGATCGAGATACCCGTCGCCTTCGTAGTCGAAAAAGGCGGCACCCGACGACATCGATTCGAGGATATAGCGCTGCGCTGCGCTGCCGGAGACTTGGCGGAAATCGAGACCGACAGTCTCGGTCACATCGACGAATTGCACTTCGGCTGTCGCTGTTTCGATCTCCGCTTCCGGCTCGCATCCTATTCCCAACATCAGGCTTACAAGCCCCATGCCGGCGATCCATCCACGCATTAGTCTCACTTCCATAGAGTAGAGAAGGTTGCCCTGCCCACTGCCCAAAATACGCAATAACGTGCAAAAATAAACCCATCGTCTATCATTGAGATTGACTGTATATTCTCTGTAGAAAACAGGCACGTGCCCAAACGCTGAGGAATAGATGACAGCCATTCATCATATCCGGTTATCAGTCTCCGATCTAGATACTGCGACGAGATTCTACTCGCCCTTGCTAGTAGCGCTTGGATTCCGAGAGTTATCCCCGCACCTGACAGAGCAGGGCGCGATCGACAGATTGCGATTCGAAAAGGATGGGATGATCCTGCTGATCGGCCGCACTACAGAAGCAGGCCGACATGAGCGGGGAAAACCAGGACTGCACCATCTCGCCTTTTCTGTGGACTCACGCGCAGAAGTTGAAAGAATCTACGAAGAGGTGATCAAGAACCTAGAGTACGTGAATGTCGAAGACCCACCTATCGACTGTCCAGAGTACCGCGAGGGCTACTACGCGACGTTCTTCTTCGACCCTGATGGCATCAAGCTCGAAGTAACTTACACCCCCGAGTAAATCGGAGAACGGCAGTATATGTATTCCTATAACTGCGCAGACTTCATGCGAAAACCTCTATCTTTCCTTCCCCTCAATCCCCTGTATCCAATCGTCCTGATCCTCGCGTCAGCCCTTGCTCTACCAACCTTTGCCGACGTACGCCTGCCCAAGATATTCGGCGATCACATGGTATTGCAGCGCGATAGCCCCCTGCCTATATGGGGCTGGGCTGAGCCGGGAGAGCAGATCAGCGTCGAATTTCTCGGCCAAATCGACAGTACCAGTGCCAATGCACAAGGCGAGTGGAAGGTGGAATTGCCACCAGCCCAAGCCGGTGGTCCCCATGTGCTGACGGTGACAAGCACCAACAGCATTGAACTACAAAACGTGCTCGTCGGCGAAGTCTGGCTCTGCTCGGGGCAATCGAATATGGAAATGGGCGTCAGTCTCTGCCTCAACCCAGAAGCGGAGATCGCCGCAGCCAATCATCCACAAATCCGTCTCTTCCAGATTCCCAAAAAACTCAGCGCTGAACCACAAACGGACATCGAGGCCGATTGGAATCTCTGTACCCCGGAGACCATCGCCAAGGGCGGCTGGGGCGGGTTCTCGGCCGCCGCCTACTATTTCGGCCGCCACTTGCAGCGCGAACTCGGCGTACCCATCGGCTTGATTCAGGCCGCTTGGGGTGGAACCCGGATTGAACCTTGGATCCCACCCACCAGTTTTGCCGCAGTACCCGCAGTGAGCGACATCTACGAACAGCTACAACTGCGGAATCCACGCAGCGACCAGTACAAAGAGCGCCTAGACACGGTATTGGACGAAGTCGAAGACTGGCTCCGCGCGGCCCGCACGGCGCGACAAAGCGAAGAGCCGGTACCGGAAATGCCAACCTATCCCCCCGAACTCCTGCCGCCAAACGGCCCGCAGCAACCCACCGTGCTCTACAACGCCATGATCCGCCCCCTCGTCCCCTTTGCGTTGCGCGGTGCCATCTGGTACCAAGGCGAGTCCAACCACACCGAGGGCATGCTCTACACGGAGAAAATGAAGGCACTCATCGGGGGTTGGCGCGACCTTTGGCCGAACGGCGAGTTTCCGTTCTACTACGTACAGATCGCCCCTTATTCCTACGGTGACGAAGCCTCTGATGTCCTACCCAAATTCTGGGAAGCGCAAACGGCCGCGCTGGGAATTCCCCACACCGGTATGGTCATCATCCACGATGTCGGCGACCCCAATGATATCCACCCCAAAAACAAGCAGGAGGTCGGGCGGCGTTTGGCACTGGTCGCGCTGGCCAAGACCTATAACCAAGAAGTGATCTACTCAGGTCCGCTCTACCGTTCGATGCAGATCAAAGGCGACAAAATTCACTTGCGCTTTGACCACGGCAGCGGCCTGAAAACACGCGATGGTGCGACACCAAATCACTTTGCGGTGATCGACCAAGAACGCGGTGGATTCGTCAAAGCAAATGCTAAAATAGTAGGCGATGAGGTCGTAGTTTCAGCGCCGGGTGTTGCAAACCCCGTGGCGGTGCGCTTTGCCTGGCACAAGCTGGCCGAACCCAATCTAGTCAACGCCGCCGGCCTACCCGCTGCCCCATTCCGCGCTGGTGCCGTATCCCAACGCGATCGGCTCGAAATGGAAGTGCCCGAAGCGGCAGACTATCACCTCGTGTACGACCTCGATCTGGCCAACCTCGGCGCGGATATCCACTACGACATCGACAATAGTGCTGCGATTACCGCGCCCTTTGACCGCATCGCCTACTTTGTGGAATTGCAACACAGTGATGGCGGAACGCGCTTTCTCTACGTTTCACTGGATGCCTTTACCGATAACCTCAAAATGATCGGCGTACCCATCTTGGCCTCGGGGGCTCACTTCCAACAACCCGTCACCCGGATGAACATTTGGTCCAACACTGGCGTACACAACGGCATCGGCTTAGAAGGAGGCCGCATCGAATTCTGGTCCAATAACTACACGCCAGCTAACTCCTCTGCCGTGCCCAATGCCTCTCAGCATAGCTACGACTTTGGCGACCAGCCAATAGACCCCGCTGACGGCTATGGTAGTATGCAGATACACAACGCCACGACGGAACAGACGCTCTTTGCCATCAACCACTGGCGCCGAGGTGAACGCGCCGATATCGGCATTGGCAATCGGGCGGATAAACACTCCGATTGGACTTTTGCCGGCAATGCACAGAGCTACTCTGCCAAAAGACTGCGAGTACTGGTGAGACTAGATCGGTGAGTTGAAGACTTGGCCCCTCGTCGTCCCACTAGAGCATCACTCTCAATCCAATATCCGCCGTCATACCATAACGTTCTTGCAACGCCGGAAAGCTAGTTTTCTGATTGAGATCAATATCATCCGCGCCTGTAATATTATTTAGGTTAAAAAACGCCTGCATTCCAAACCACGGAAGCCGCTGGCTGATCGCGAGATCCCACCGCGTGTACTTGTCCGAGTGAATTCGCTGTTGCAACCAGAAGTCGGGTTTCTTGAAAATATTATCTTGGTACAAGGCAGACACTCTGGCTGAGAATCCACGATAATCGAATCCGACTGCTAGATTAAAGATGTCATTGGGCTGGTGCAATAAGCGGCTCGTATAAAACGTATCCACCACCGTTCTGTACAGCGTTCCGAGTTCATCATACGATATATCCAATTCCGTTCGCGGATAATTTGCTTCCGAAAACACTCGCGTATAGTTGATATTAAAGACCAGATTAGACAGGATACCAGGTAGATACCATGGATGCGTTTGCCAGTCAATTTCAATACCTCGAACGTCGGTCGGGTTCGGATTGTTAATAAATGTACTGAAATTATACAGTTGCGTATTCTGCTGGCCGTCTTGTGGCAGATCCGGATACACACTGAGATCGCTAAGGAATGTTGTTGACGGGAAGATCAAGTCCTCTATACGTTTTCGAAAAGCATTGACCGTAAACAATCCTACTGCATTTCCATAGATCGACACAGCGAGATCGATATTCTCCGACGAAGCTGTCCTTAGCGAATAATTATTGTAAATGATCGTCGCCAGTGACACGTCATACCGTGGGACAATTGCACTATAGTCCGGGTAGTTTAATGTATTGGTATAGGCAAAATGAATTTGCAACCACCGTAGCGGCTTGTACCGCGCATGGACCATAGGAAGCAGAAAGCCACGAGAATTCGTTGCGGTCGTATCCCTAGCATTGAATGCTATCCCACCGCCGGCATCTGGCAGTTGCACACCGCGATTGCCCGTATAGCTCGTCCTAAGGTTCTGGAAACGCATGCCGGGCAGTAGCGTAATCTTCTCGCCTATATTAACCGTGAGCATCCCATAGGCTGCGCTCTTGGCCTCTGATCCATTGTAATCAAAGCCGAGAGATCTATACTCATTCTCTATGAAGCCTACATCTCTTGCTATGGCGATTTCTATAATCTCTTCCATGAAATCAATATTCATCGGGTACGCCAGTGAATAGTCACCCGCGAGAAAATTTCGATATGAATATGGATCGTCTGTAAATAGAGCTAAGACAACATCGCCATTGTACATGTTCAATTCGGGATACTTTTCGAACACTCTTGCGTATAGTTGTCTACCGCCTAGATCGAAATGTACTCCTGCTCTGTCATCGATGTCGTAGGATCGCTTGCGATACTGATAAGAGCCGCCAAGCTTGAGCCTAGATGCAAGAATATCAACGGTCACCAGATTTCTTTCCAGATCCACAGATCCCGTCAGCGACCGGTCCATAGCAACGTTTTTCGAGCTATTAATCGTTTTCAGCTTAGCGCCTATCGAGTCAGGTACTCCTGAAGCGGCTATGGTTGAAGGATGTGATTTGGACAAATCGCCTTGGCCAGCATATCCTGCCCTGTCTTGCAGAAACATGAGTGTGAAATCTTCAGGATTCTGGCTCCTCGAATAGGTGTGGGAGAGCTTCAGGTCAATATCAAATAGTGGTACTTCCTGCCGAATACTGAGCAGATTAGTGACAGACATTAAATCATTACTGGATCGTCCGCCCGAGTAAGTGATATCGTCAATGGCATGTATGAATGACTGTCCTCGACTCAGAGATCCGGTCTCCGATGTACTAAAAAAATTGAGAATGCCCACTTCGCCCGAATCGTGATTGTAATCTGCCACAAGAGTCGCGCCATGGCGCTGTTTTTCGCTGAAGACGTCACTTAGATCGACACTCGTTAGATCGGGAATACCGTCATCCCCGTGCGACTTGTCGTTTAGCACATAATGGGCCGCCAGCCGATTAGCACTCCGATTGCGCTTTTCAGTGGTGCCCTGTAAGAACAAGCCCAGTCGTTGATTTAAGACTCGATGTTCAAGAGAACCAACCAATCTATAGTCAGCATACGTTCCTTTCAGATCATTGTAACTTCCTTGTGAGGTAAGGCCAAAGACAGGGCGAGTGCCGCTGGTCTTCGCTTTCCGTAAGCCGAAATTTACTACGCCGCCGATAACCGCAGCATCCATATCCGGAGTAATCGCCTTTACCACATCAATCCCTCCAAGGATGCTTGAGGATATCATACTGAGATCGGTAGCCCGATCCCCTACTAATGACGCTTGTTCATTGGGGTTATTAGATACGACGTTACCAGGAAGCTGAACACCGTCTATCGCAATCTGGTTATACTGTGGTGATAGGCCACGAACAACGACTCTGGCCCCTTCACCTCCTTCCCTGAGAATCGACACACCGGGAAGTCTTGCTACTGATTCAGCCGCATTTGCATCGGGGAGCTCCTGTATTCGCGCACCAGATACGACATTCTTAATCGCCAGCGATGACAGTTGCCGATTTATCGCCGCCGTTTGACCACTTGCCTGTGCTGTAACAACGACTTCTTCTTCGATGAGACTCACTGGATCTAAAGGTAGCTCTAATTCCAGTACTTGATCAACCGTCAGCACTACTTCGAGCTCACGTGTCTCGTAGCCAATATAGGTCGCTCTTACCGTGTGGGATCCAACCGGAACATTCCTGATTACAAACTTGCCCTCTATATCACTTGCGCCCCCAATACTCGTGCCAACTAGGACTACATTTGCCCACGGCAATGGCTCGTTAATAACCGCATCCAATATGGTCCCACGCACCGTTGCCGACTGCGCGCTAGCCGCACTTGTGGTAAGTACGGCTAGCCACGCCGTCAGCAAGCCAATATACCTACATCTAGCCTTAATGGTCATGCGCCAAGAAGCTACATGACTACTTGAGGAGTAACATTCGCTTCCACAGTGTAAGATCGCCAGCATCTAATGCGTAAAAATATACGCCATTGCTCAAGCCAGAGGCATCGAAATGGACTTTGTACGCACCGGCTGCAAGATGCTGATTGACCAAAGTCCTCACCAATTGGCCCAAGGTATTGTAAACTTTGAGCGTAACCAACCCCGCTTCAGGCGTCTCGAATCCGATAGTGGTAGATGGGTTAAACGGATTAGGATAGTTTTCCGCCAAGTGGTAACCGGTTGGCACTTGGCTCGCCAAGTGTTCTACAGCGGTTGCCGCACTCTGATTCAGCCACTGCTCTTTCTGTTCGGGAAACCAGTTCAAGTCTCCCACCGCGAATCCATCGGTACCGGCATGTTGTAATGCCGAATTCGAAAACGCCAGATTCTCTGGCAAAGGCCATGGAGGTGGATAGTGGACACCTTCGCCCCCCGGATCGTAGGACCATCGTGAATTCAGATCAAGCCGTTCATGTATGGTCTTGTCCATATACTCTATCAAGGCGTCCACGTGTCCTTCGATATCAGGATCAAACATAGGATCCGCCTCTATATTACCCGCTAGAGTTGACTGAACGCCGATTGCTGGGAACAGGTTGTCGAACGTCCATTGCGTGTATTCCGTAATCCACTTCGGCTTATGCAATCTTCTGGGGAGTATCTGTATTGATCCATCGGGGACCTTGACGCTATCAGTAAGCGTAACGTTAGCGTTATAGGTATCGTAATAATCAAACAGTTTCTTGGGCCAGAAATACGCGTTGTTCTGGACATCTATTACCCGCCTCGTTGGATCCAGCATTTCAGCGGTGACCCCTCGATCCGGATCGATATATACCTCCGGACCAGGGATAGTCTGGTTCCAAATATCCGTGCTCCACTTACTGACAGAATCCCGTGCCGTAAAGTGGATCAGGCTAGTGGATGTGGTATCTGGCCAATTGGAGAAACCGGGGTCTTCCAGGACAAACTTCGTCCACCAACCCAAGGAATGTACCGAGTAAAACAGGTTGTTCTTGATGTGAACATTGGAGCCATGGTGTGCCAAGAAGGGATTAACATGGGTATAAACCAGAGTGTTGTGCTCGAATACCGAATGACGATCGTAGCCCCTCGCCGACCATATATACCCATTAACAGCAAAAAACGTGTTGTTAATGACTTTCAGCGTATCCATATGGACCCCTGGGAACGCAATCATGGGTGAACCACCCGCAATCCACGCCAGACTGTGATGATTATTGCGAAATACGCAATCCTGCATATCGATCTTGGACCAATGGCCAGCTATGAGTATGCCAAATCCGCCACCGCTATCAAATACAATGTCGCGAAGTCTCAGCGATATCGAATCGGCAGTTAGCGTCATGTAGTTATCCCAGCCTACAACAACGTTATCGGCTCTCCGGGACAGCAAGTAGAGATCATTTATATTGATCTTTCCACCCTTCCCAATCAAGTCAAAGAACTGGGCTGGAGACGAGTCGTCCGGCAGAATTCCGGGAACAATTACGGGAGGTCTGTTAGCCAATTCATCCGGATCACCGTTTACTTCGGTAGCAATCAGATTTAGGTCACCATTGATCTTCATCGTCTCCGTAAACTGGTATACCGCGCCTCGCTTGAGTCGGTAGGCACGATCGGGATGGGCTCGCAAACCGTTGGCTAGCGTGTCTCCGTTAATCACGGCATTGATGTTGCCGGCAGGAAGCACTTGGATGTCAAGCGTATCTGCCATCTGGGCATGCATGGGACTCGGAATGGCGAAGAAGTACACCACTAAGAGGGCAAGCAGCGATACGTACGTCAGTGCGGTTTTCATGGGTAAGACCTCGTGGTGAATTAGGTGGGAGAGAGCGTGGTCAAAACAAAAGCCTGACCGCGCCGATAAATAGCAGCGATAGCCTATATAATAGAATCACCTCTTGTCAAGCTATACCTCGATTTTTCTTTTTCTGACAATCAGATTAACTCAGATTTCAAGGTCTCCTCGACGGTCTATATGAGGACGACAGGGGTTGACCAAGGAAGGGGGAGGCAATAATATAAAAGGTTGGTTTCTTGGACGAGATGGCAGTGATTTTCTTAGTAGTGAATCGCTCCCCCATCCATTGAAGAAGCCTATCTTTATTCAACTTTATCCAACAACGCCCGCCTTAATCACCCATTTCACTCACAAACAAACACGGAATCCCAATGAACATCCCCAGTACGGACCGTCCCTTCTTCGTCATCGGCGAAAACATCCACACCACCCGCGTCGTCTTGCGCAAAGGCAAGCTCATCGGCCCAGATCCCCAAGGCGTCGAATCGGTGCGCTTCCGCGACGCCAACAACAAGCGCCGCTTCCTCCAGATTCCCGAGCCAGTCAAAACAACCCAAGACTACGAGGAAGGCCGCGTCAAACACCTCAAGATCGCCGTGCAACAAGCCATGCTCGGCAACGCGGATGCCCTCGACTATCTGCGCCGCCAAGTGCAGCGCCAAGAAGCGGCCGGCACCGATTTCCTCGACCTCAATGTCGATGAGATCTCGATCAAGCCCTCAGACCAACAAGAGGCCATGCGCTGGTTGGTACAGGCAGTATCGGCCATGTCGCAGACGCCCTTGGCCATCGACTCCTCCCAGATAGATACCCTCGCCGTCGGCCTCGAAGCCGGAGCCGATCACCCCCAGCGCCTCCTGCTCAACTCCGCGTCTTTAGAGCGACCCGAAGCCCTAGAGCTGGCCAAACGGTACAACGCCCAAGTCATCATCACCGCGGCGGGCGAGTCCGGTATGCCGCAAAGTGCGCAAGAGCGGATCGATCACGCCCGGCAGATGGTCGATAAGGCTCTCGCCTTGGGGCTGCCGCTTGCCGACTTGTACATCGACCCCCTGATCTTCCCCATCTCGGTTGACGCGCAATTCGGCCACCACGCTTTTGACGCCATCCGCCAATTGCGCGACGAGTTGGGTGCCGACGTCCACATTACCGGTGGCTTCTCCAACGTCTCCTTCGGCTTGCCCTGCCGCCACTTGATCAACGACGTCTTCCTGCTGCTGGCCGTCGAAGCTGGTGCCGACAGCGCGATCATGGACCCGACTACCACCTCCCTGGCCGACCTCTTTGCCACCGACCGCCAAACCCGCCCCTACCAGCTAGCCGAGGATATGCTGCTGGGCCGAGACGAGTACTGCGCCGCCTTCCTGCGCGCCTATCGCAAGGGCGAACTGGCCGCTTAGCGCGTTGGTTATCATTGGCCTTATCCCGTAGATTAAAAACTGAAGCTCAGGGCGAACTTTGTCGCCGTCGGCCCCGTAGATCGCCAACGGAAAGGAGGGTCAATATGCAGAATGACAAAATCTGTATCCTTGCTGTTCTGCCGTTGATCCTCACCGCCTGCAGCGAAGAAATATCCCCTACCGAATTGGTCGCCAATTTGAGCAAGGATCACATCGTCCACACGTTGGGCGGCCAACGCCCAGCCCTCTTGGTCCTCCCAGCCGATCACGACCCCGAGACACCCATTCCACTCGTGCTCAGTCTGCACGGCTTCACCAGCCATTTAGCTGAGCACGACCGCTATTTTGGCCTCTCAAAGCGAGTGAACGCTGATCGCTTCGCCCTCATTATGGCCAATGGCACGCGCGACCCCGATGGCAAGCGCTTCTGGAACGCCACGGACTTCTGCTGCGACCTCCACAACACCCAAGTCGATGATGTGAAATACCTTTCCGGGCTACTCGAAGAGGCCTCCTCCCACATCGCCGTAGAGCGCATCTTCGCCCTCGGACACTCCAACGGTGGCTTTATGTCCTACCGACTCGCCTGCGAAGGCATCCCGGGCCTAGTCGCCATTGCCAGTCTCGCCGGCACTTCCTTTAGCGATCCCTCCCGTTGTGCCTTCGCATCCCCAGTCTCGGTGCTGCAAATCCACGGCACAGCCGACAAGGTCGTAGCCTACGATGGGAGCACGGGTGAGCATGAGTACGCCGGTGCAGAAGAAGTCGCGTTGCGCTGGGCTGCACTCGCCCGCTGCGACCTCACCGATCCAGAAACCCTCCCCCCACTCGACCTCGACCAAAAACTCGACGGCCCCGAGACCGTCCGCACCCGCT
This sequence comes from Candidatus Latescibacterota bacterium, assembly GCA_022827835.1. Lineage (GTDB taxonomy): Bacteria > Latescibacterota > UBA2968 > UBA8231 > UBA8231. The sequence continues at coordinate 74,921 of JAJEIO010000056.1, read as the reverse complement.
ACCGCACGGGCTGCCGCAACGACGTCACCATCGAGCTGTGGACCATAGAGCAAGGCGCGCACGTACCGCACTTTGCGCCGGACTTTGGCCAACGCTTGCTCGAATGGCTATTCAGCGACTCCCGCGCCGACACCCTATCTTAGACGGAGACCAATCTGTGTCCCTTTTCCTTCAGCGCCTCAACGACCCGCATCCCCTCTTGTACGACGGCGGCTTTGGCTCCGAGCTTTTCGCCCGCCAAATCGAGCTGACCAACTCTACCCTCGCCAACGAAAGCTATCCAGAGGAGGTCGTCGATATCCACGCCGAATACATCGCCGCAGGTGCCGATTGCATTGGCACCAACACCTTTGTCGCCTCTGAGTTGCATCTCGCCATGGCCGACAAAGACCCGACCCAAGCTGGTGCGCTAGCCCGGCGCGGGGCCGAGTTGGCGCAGCGCGCTCGGGAGCGCAGCGAGCGAGACGTATTCATCGCCGGCTCCATCGGCCCCTCCCCTGGGGCCATCGAGGCCGACGCCGGTAGCACGGATTTCGGCATTGCCAACGACAAAGTCCGCGCCGCGCATCAGCGCATCATCGACGCGCTGTATGAAGGGGGAGTCGATTTTTTCTCCATTGAGACCCAGTTTTCAGCCGTCGAAGCGGCCATGGTCTGCGACATCGCCCGCCAGACCGGCCTGCCCATTGCCGTCAACCTCGCGCTCAAATACACGCAAGACCGCAAAAGCAAGCAGGTCGTCTATCGTACCGATTGGGGGCACTCGGTTGCCGACCTCTTGGACATACTCGCCTCGGGCCAATACTCCGGCGGCGACAGCCTCCTCGACCACGTCCACCTCGTCGGGATTAACTGCGGCGCTGAAACCCGACGCAGCGAGCACACCGGCATGCCGTACGCCCTTCACGGCGTCGAGCAGTTTAAGGCCGCCATGCAGGAGCGCGGCCTCGACAAGAAGCTGATGACCTATCCCAACGCCGGGATGCCGCAACTCAACAGCGCCCTCCGCACTATCTATTCGCAAAGTCCCGAGGAAATGGCCGCGTACGTCCCAGATTTAGCGACCGCCGGCATCCAAATCATCGGCGGCTGCTGCGGCACCACACCCGACCACATCCGCGCCTTTCGCCGAGCACTCGACCCATGATCCAATACCAAGTCCTCTACTGGCGCGACATTCCCGTGCAAATCAAGCTCTTTGCTGGCCGCCGACCGAGCTCGCACACCCTACCCGGCCGCTTCCAACTGGCGATCGACCGCATCGCCATGCAGGAAGGACTGGTGGGCACCGACGCCTATCTAGACCAGTGGCACTGGTCCGCAAAGCAAGAGCGCACCGGCACCCCCGAAGACGTGCTGCAAGCGCTCTTGCGCGAAACCGAAGAGGAAGGCGACCGCATCCTCGCCGCGTATAAACAATCGTGATTTTCTACGACAAAGCGTACCAAGTCATCGTCGTCGGCGGCGGCCACGCTGGCACCGAGGCCGCACTCGCCGCGGCGCGCATGGGAGCCGAAACCCTGCTCCTGACCATGAACTTGGACACCATAGGTCAGCTATCCTGCAATCCGGCTATCGGCGGGATCGGCAAGGGGCACATCGTCAAGGAAATCGACGCGCTCGGCGGCCAGATGGCCGTCAACACCGACCGCACCGGCATCCAATTCCGCCGCCTCAACACCTCGCGCGGACCAGCCGTGCGCGCCTCCCGGGCCCAAGCCGACAAAAAGGACTACCAATTCGAGCTGAAGTACACCTGCGAACAGCAGGAGCATCTCGACATCCGCCAGGGCCTGATGGAGAGCTTGCTGATCGAGAACGGGACCGTCCAAGGCGTCGGCATCAAGGGCGGCATCGCCTATCGCGGGCGCACCGTCATCCTCACGACCGGCACCTTCCTTCGCGGCAAAATCCACGTCGGCGATTTCTCCTACAGCGCAGGGCGCGCCGGTGAGACCGCCGCCGAAAAGGCCGCCGAGAGCTTAGTCGCGCTCGGCTTTGAAACCGGCCGTCTCAAAACCGGCACTCCACCGCGCGTCAACGGCCGCACCCTCGACTTTGCCGCGTTTGAGGAACAGCCCGGCGACGACCCACCGCGCCCCTTTTCCTATGCGGTGCAAAAAATCACCCAGCCGCAAATGCCCTGTTGGATCACCTACACCAACGCCCACACCCACGAGCTCGTCCAAGACAACCTAGCGCGTTCGGCCATGTATAGCGGGCGCATCGAGGGCATCGGCCCGCGCTACTGCCCCTCCATAGAGGACAAAATCGCCCGCTTTGCCGACAAGGAGCGGCACCAAATTTTCGTCGAGCCAGAGGGGCGGCGCACGCTCGAATTCTATCTCAACGGCCTGTCGATGAGCCTGCCAGAGGCCCTGCAACCCCAGATCGTGCGCTCCCTCCCCGGCCTCGAACGGGCCGAGATCCTGCGCCCAGCGTACGCAGTCGAATACGATTACGCCCCGCCGACCCAACTCTACCCACACCTAGAGACCAAGCGCGTGGCCAATCTCTTCTTCGCCGGCCAGATCAACGGCACCACGGGCTACGAAGAAGCTGCGGCTCAAGGGATTATGGCTGGCATCAACGCCGTGCTCAAGGCGCGCGGCGACGACCCACTGGTGCTCACGCGCGCCGATGCGTACATCGGCGTGCTAATCGACGACCTCGTGACCAAAGGCACGCTCGAACCGTACCGCATCTTCACCTCGCGCGCCGAGCACCGCCTGCTCTTGCGCGAGGACAACGCCGACGACCGTTTGATGGCCAAGGGCCGGGCGCTGGGCTTGATCGGCGACGACCTGTGGCGTCAGTTTCAAACCAAACAACAACAAGTCGCCGCCGAGCGCGAACGCCTAAAACACGAGCGCGTCAAACCAACTGAAAAGGTGCAAGAGGTCTTGGCGCGGCAGGGCACCACACCCATCACCGAATCGACCTCGCTTGCCGAGTTGCTGCGCCGCCCCCAACTCAACTACGACCACCTCTGCGAATTTGCCCCGCCGCCACAGCCGCTCTCCCCGGACGCGGCCGAACACGTCGAGGCCGAGATCAAATACGCGGGGTACATCAAGCGCCAAGAGACCCAAGCGCAAAAGCTCAAGCGCCTCGAATCCCTGCGCTTGCCGACCGACTTTGACTTCGCCGCTCCCGGCCTGAACATTTCAACCGAGGCGCGCCAAAAGCTCGCGGCGATCCGCCCACAGACCCTAGGCCAGGCTTCGCGTATTTCCGGGGTTTCGCCCGCAGACCTCGCTTCGCTCATGGTCTTCCTGCACGCCCGCACCCAAGCCGCCAGCTAGCGCGCACAAAAAAACGCCCCTGCACGGCAACAGCCGTACAAGAGCGTCCAAGCGCGGTGCAGCACGAGCGCCCTCAGCTCTCGGACTCTAGCTCGCTGATGCGGTCGCGGACCTTGGCCGCCTGCTCGTAGGCCTCTTGGGCGATGAGCCAGTCCAAATGCGCCTTGAGTTGTTCCAATCGGCTTATCGGCTCGCCCGTCTCTGGGTCCACGAACGCCTCCAACTCCCTTGCGGTACTTTCGCACTCAGCCGCTTCGCCCTCTGTGGGCGCATCCGAGGCCACCTCGGGCGCAGCAGCTTGTTCGCTGCTAGCCCCTTCGCGCTCGTCGGAGTGCTCCAGCGGTTGGCCGGCCGCCTCCATGACCTCTGGGGTCAAAAAGAGCGGCACGCCCAAGAGCGTGGCCACGATCATGCCATCGCTGGGGCGGCAGTCGAGGTAAAAGGACTGGCCTTGGGCTTGGACCAGCAGGTACGCGTGGAAAACATCCTCTTTGAGGGTGTGGACCACCAGCTTGTGGACCACGGCGTCGATTCGCTTGAGTAGGTTGCACAATAGATCGTGCGGCAGGGGCCTTGGCAAGGCGATTTTGCGCAGGGCCATGGCGAGGGCTTGACCCTCGAAGTGGCCGATCGTGATGGGCACCACGCTGTTTTCCGTGCCCTTGAGCAAAACCAAGAACTTCTGCGGCATACCCAAACCCTGTTCCGAGTCTGGATAGGGGTACATGTCGAAAATGTACACTGGAATTAGATGACTTTCTTCGTCTTTCATCGCTCGCGTACCCTTGTATAAATTGCTGCGTTTGTCAGTAATATAGGCTTTTGCCGGGCAAATACAATTTTCTTTCTTCATATCAATCCGCGCTCCTTCAAGCTGATAAAATCGTCGCTGCCGATGATGAGGTGGTCGAGTACGTCAATGCCCATGATTTCTCCAGCCTGCACCAAGCGCCGCGTCAGGTTGATGTCGTCCTGGCTCGGCGACACATCGCCGGAGGGATGGTTGTGCGCCAAAATCACGCTGGCCGCAGCCTGCGCTACCGCCGTGCGAAAGACCTCGCGCGGATGCACGATGGCCGAAGATAGACTGCCGATGGACACGACTTCCTTGTGGATCACCTGATTGCGGGCATTGAGATACAAGCAGAGAAAGTGCTCGCGCTGCTGATCCTTGATGTCGGACAGCATGGACAGTGCGTCGCCGGGTGCGCTAATCACCGGCCGCACCCCCAAGCCCTTGTGCAACCCGCGGCGCGCCAATTCAAATGCCGCGACCAAAACCCCGGCCTTGGCCTTACCCAGCCCCTTGATCCGGCTCAATTCCCCCAAATCCATATCTACCAGTGATTCCTTGGGGTAATCGGCGAGAATGCTCTCGGCCAAGTCAACCACGTGCCGACCGCGATACCCCGTCCCCAAAGCCACGGCCAACAGCTCTTGATCCTTGAGCGCCTGTGGCCCCAAGCGCGCGAGCCGCTCCCTTGGCAGTTCATCGCGGTGGATGGGCGGCCCCTCGCCCACAGTGCGGGCGGCAAAGTTGTAGTCAATGGGCTGGGTTTGCGTTGGCACGGCGCATTCCTCCTTGGGCAAAGTTGTAGCAAAAAAACCACGCGAATGTAACGTCTAGCCCCCACGAGCCGCTGGGCACTAGACGCAACCGACGTATAAGCACAATCTGTGCCAGCACCTTGCTCTGCCTCGGCCTCCCTCCTATATTTTTGCGCATTACCCCCCACTGCCGATGTCTAACCCGCGCTTTGCTCTGGCCCTAACCCCGCTTTCTCGCCTGTTGCTCGCCGCACTGAGCGGGGCCTTGCTCTCGCTGGCCTTTCCCAGCCACCCCGATCACCCCCTCGCCTTTCTCTATCATCCGCTCTGGGCCCATTGTGCGCTAGTGCCTCTGCTGATCGCGCTAAAAGGCCGCGGCTTCAAATCCGGCTTTGCCGCGGGCTGGATCAGTGGGTTAGTGTGGAACCTGCTGTCCCTGTACTGGGTGGCATATACCCAAGGCGGCGGGCCTGCCGTCGTCGGAGGCACCGGGCTAATGGCCGCTTATTTGGGCCTTTTTACTGGCCTCTGCACCGGGCTGTTCAACGTGCTCGCTGCGCGGTGGGGTGCGAAGGCGCTCGCGCTGCTGCCTTTGCTATGGACTGGGCAGGAATATCTGCTCTCGCTCGGAGAGTTGGGTTTTCCTTGGCTCCTATTGGGGCACAGCCAAGCAGCCCTGCCCCATTTCATCCAGTACGCCACCTGGACCGGCGTCTTTGGCGTCTCCTGTTGGGTCGTCGGCCTCAACGCGCTGTTCTACTTGGCGCTCGTCGAGCGGCGCGTCTTTCTCGCGGGCGTTGCCTTGGGCTATCTCTTGCCTTGGGTTCACGCACAGAGCGCAATGGCGACCACCGTCCCGGAAGAGAGCCTGCGCATCGGCCTGATCCAACCGAACACTACGTACGCCGACAAGTGGGGTCCCAACGGGCTGGAGCGCACTTTCTCAGCTCTCTCCACACTCTCGCGCCAAGCAGCCAAGCGCGACCCCGAGCTGCTGGTCTGGCCCGAAACCGCCGTGCCGTGCGATCCTGTGCGCCGGGCTGGTTGCCGAGGTCGCATCCAAGCGCTCGTCGAAGAACTGGACATCCCCTTGCTGACCGGCGCGCCGCACGCGAACTACAACGCGGCCTTTTTCGTCCAACCCGGGGCTACCACCCTGCCTTCATACGCCAAAATGCACTTAGTGCCCTTTGGCGAGCGGACGCCCTACCGCGACGCCATCCCCCTGCTGCGCGACATCGATTGGACCCGCCTGACCGGCGACCTCGGCCCGGCCGAATTCGCGCGCGGTACCGAGCACGCGGTTTTTGCCCATCCCCGGCACCCCTTTGCCGTACTCATCTGCTTTGAGTCCATCTTTCCCGATCTAGTGCGCCAGCACGTGGCGTCCGGGGCGCGCGTACTGGTCAACATCACCAATGACTCGTGGTTTGGCCGCAGCGCGGGGCCCTATCAACACGCGCTCATCAACGCCATGCGCGCCGTTGAAAACCGCACGGCCATCGCCCGCTCCGCCACCACCGGCATCTCCCTGTTCATCGACCCGTTTGGCCGCACTCACGAGGCGACCGATCTTTTCACATCCGCAGTCGCAGTTGCCACCGTGCCAGTCGGCCAACCCACGACCTTCTACACCCGGCACGGCGACCTTTTCGCTTGGGGCTGTCTGCTGATCGTTCTAGTCGCCCTCGTCGCCCGCTTCCTCAAGCCGCGACCCGCCCGCGAGCCAGCGGAAGCTGAACACGATCCAGAGACTGACCGCGATCCAGATGCTGAACACGACCCAGAAGTTGATCACGACATAGATGCTGAACACGACCCAGAATCCCCCCACGAACCAGACTCGCCCCGAGAAGCCAACATGCCCTTTCTCGACCACCTCGAAGAACTCCGCTGGCGCATTCTCAAGGCCCTAGCCGCGCTCGTCGTAGGCGCGGTAATCTGCTTCGCCTTTTCCGACTCGATTATGCAGATCTTGACCCGGCCGTACGAAGAGGCCGTCCTCAGCTTGGAGGGCCAGCAATCCTCGGGCGTGGTCCTGGCGGTCAAAAGGCTAGTGAACCAGTGGTTGGGTCAGCCCGATGCGGCACCGGAGCCGGACGCGTCCATCGCCGACCTGCCTCCAGCGCGCCGGCTGCAAGCCCTGCGGCCCATGACCTACTTCTTCATCAGCCTGCAAATCGCCTTCGTCGGTGGGCTACTGCTGGCGCTGCCGGTCATCTTCTACCAAGCCTGGCGCTTTGTCGCCCCAGGGCTTTTACAGCGCGAGAAACGGCTCACGCTGCCCATTATCTCGCTGAGCGTCTTCTGCTTTTCAATCGGCGCAATGATCGCCTATTACATCGTCCTCCCGCTCGGGCTGCGCTTTTTCCTCGCGCTAGAGCCGCCCGACATGACCTCGCAATGGGCGGCCGACGAATACATCGGCTTTGTGCTGCGGCTGATCGCCGGCTTTGGCATTGTCTTTGAAATGCCCGTGCTGTCGCTCTTTTTGGCCAAAGTCGGGGTGCTGACCGCCGCGCGGATGCGCCGTATCCGCCGCTACGCCATCATCGGCATCTTCGTCCTCGGCGCGATCTTCACGCCGCCCGATCCCGTCTCCCAAATCCTCATGGCCCTGCCCCTGCTCCTGCTCTACGAAATCAGCATCTGGGTCTGCAAAATCTCCGAGCGGAAATAAGTATTCATCCGCCTCAGCGGACGGCTACCAACTTATGCCCTCAAAATCGCCAAAGTCCAATCTACAAAACACCCGAAAGGATTTTCCATGAATGCCAAAGCGCTCATCTGCGACGAACAGCAAAATTTCGCGTTGACTGAGGTCGGACTGAACGATCCTGCCCCCGACCAAGTCGCGATCCGCACCCATTTCACTGGAGTCAGTATCGGCACTGAGTTCGGACTGATCAGCGGCAAGATCAGCAAGATGAATCGCAACCCCTTTCCGTTGTGTACCGGCTATCAGGGCACGGGCACCATAGAAGCCGTCGGCACCGACATCGACAATTTTGCGGTCGGCGACGAAGTGTACTTTCGCGGCAATGACGCGATGAGGCTGGCCGACGGGACAGAGGTCGGGTGCGTTTCCGGCGGGCATTGCAGCCGCGTCGTAACTCGGCCCAATACCACGCATGGCGTGGCCAAGATGGTGCCTGGAGCGGGAATGGATGTGGCGAGTTTGTTTGTGATGCCGGCCGTGGGGCTCTATGGCGTCGATATGGCCAATCCGCGCATGGGAGATACGGTGGTGGTGCACGGGGTGGGGATGATTGGCTTAGGCGTGGTGGCGGCTTGTGCCCAGCGGGGGTGCGTGGTGGTGGCAGTGGATATTGATGAAAAACCGCTGGCGGTCGCCAAGGCACTGGGCGCGGATTGTGCAATCAATAGCAAAGAGCAGGACGTGGCCGCTGTAGTACAGGAACTCGCGCCCGAAGGTGCCGATATGGTATTCGAGTGTACCGGGCATCCGCAGTGCATCGATCCGGCGATTGCCCTCTGTCGGCGGTTTGGGTCTTTCGTCTGGCAGGGCCACTACGGGGACGATCCGATCTCGCTGGACTTTCCTACGCCGCACGGCAAGCGGCTACAGATGTTCTTTCCCTGCGACGATGGCTGGCAGCCCTGCCGCCGCGCTGTGATCAAGAACATGGCGATGGGCGTGCTCAAGTGGGAACACTGCATTACCCATCGGATCGGATGCGCCGAGATGCCGGCGATGTTCGAGCGCATTAAGCGGGAGCGAGATGGGGATATCGTCGGGGTGGTCGTCGATTGGCGGGATTGAGAGACCGCTTGTCCGCCGTCGCCACGCTGCGCTTCTGAACGGTGCGGCAGGGGAAACCTTCCCTGCCAGCCAAAACGCGCCGTTTGTTCGCCATATCCCCGGCCAGTGCATATATTCGCTACTTCTGCTTTCACCCCGTTTTGAGGAGCCAGACCATGAGCCAACAAACGACCCGTATCGGCCTAATCGGCTACGGCCAGATCGGCCAAGTCGTCCACAAGATGATAGACGCTGACGCAGACAACGGCATGGAGGTCGTCTTCGTCCACGATCAAATGGCCGCTGCCGTCCAAAACCTCCCCGCCGACCTCTGCCTAGCGGATTTGAGCGACTTCGAATCTCGGCAGCCCGACCTCGTCGTCGAGATGGCCCACCCGGACGTCACCCGCCAGTGGGGACAGACGATCCTCGAAAAAACCAACTACATGTTCATCTCAGTGACCGCCCTCGCCGACCGAGCCGTCGAAACCACCATCGAGGAGACCACCCGCCGCGCTGGCACCCGCGCCTTCGTCCCGCACGGCGGCGTAGTCGGCATGGATGCGCTGTTGGAAAACCGCGACGTGTGGGAGTCGGTCGATGTGGTAATGAAAAAGCCCCCGCACAACGTCGATTGCGCAGCCGCTGGCCTCGACCCCGACGATATCAAAGAAGAAACAGTCCTCTACGACGGCCCGACGCGCGGCATCTGCCCGCTCTTCCCGCGCAACGTCAACACCCACGCGGCCATCGCGTACGCCGGCATCGGCTTCGACCGCACGCACTCGCTGCTGCTGGTAAGCCCAGAGTGGACCGAAGCCATCGTCGAAATCCACGCCCAGGGCCCCGGACTCGACCTCAAGGTCGCACGCAGCGAAGGCATCACCGGCGTCACCGGAGCCTCGACGCCAACCTCCATCTACAACACTGTGCAGATGATCGGCGCGACCGGCCCGGGCATCCACATCCGATGAAGCCTTTTGCCCGCATCCCCGCGGCCATTCCCCGCTCGGGCATCCGCGAGATCATGGACTTGGCCTGGGCCGTCGAAAAGACGGGCGAGGTCATCCACCTCGAAGTCGGGCAACCCGATTTTGCCACCCCAGAGTCCATCGTCGAAGCCACCTGCCGCTACGCGCGCGCCGGCCACACCAAGTATGTCCCCAACGCCGGAGTCGATGCGTTGCGCGCGGCCGCGGCCCGCTACTTCGAGCGCCGCACCGGCGTGCCAACCACCAGCGAAAACATTCTCGTCACCCCCGGCGCGGTCATGAGCGTGGCGACCTCTTTCCTCTCCCTACTCGAACCAGGCGACGAGGTCTTGTTGCCCGACCCAGGCTGGCCCAACTACGAGATGGCCGTCTCCATCGTCCACGGCCGACCCGTCTTTTACAATCTGCGGGCGGAAAACCACTTTCTGCCCGACCTCGACGAGATCGATCGCCTAGTCAACCCCCGCACCAAGCTCCTCCTCCTCTGCACGCCCTCCAACCCCACCGGCCAAGTGTACGACGAGACGTTAATGCGCGAGCTCATGGCCTTGGCCCAGCGCCATGATTTGTGGGTGCTGTCCGACGAGATCTACGGCCAGATCGTCTTCGACCAACCGCATCAGAGCGCCCTGCCGCACGACGCGGACGGCCGCACCATCGTCGTCTCCGGCATGTCCAAAAGCTACGCCATGACCGGCTACCGAGTCGGCTTCACCCGTGCCAATCCCGAGTACATCGAAATAGCCACCAAGCTCCAAGAGCCGTTTATCTCGTGTGGCACAGGGTTCTCCCAGCTAGCGTCAGCCGACGCACTCGACGGCCCGCAAGACGACGTAGCCGCCATGTGCCGCGCCTATGCGCGCCGCCGCGACATCGCCCTCGACGTCCTGCGAGAATACGACTTGTACCACTACACCCCAGGCGGCGCGATCTATCTGATGATCGACATCTCCGCGGCTGGCATGGACTCCGGCGAATTCGCCGTCCGGCTGCTCAAAGAAAAGCGCGTGGCCGTGGCTCCAGGCAGCACCTTCGGCCAGATGTGCCGCGACCACGTGCGCATCTCCATCGCCGCCTCCGAAGAGCACATCCGCCGCGGCGTAACCACCATCTGCGAATTCGCACAACAAGCCAGCAGCTAAGCGAAGGAAAATTCTCTTTGGACAGCGAACTGTTGCAACGGGGCTTCGTCCCCCAGCCGCTGACGCCCGCGCAATGCAGCGCACTGGATACCAACGGCTTTATCATTTTGGAAGGAGTCATCGCGCCCGATTGGCTAGCCGAGTTGCGCCACGCCTTTGACGCGATTTTTGCCCGCGAGGGCGACGAAGCCGGTGCTGAGGTCTCTCAGGTGGAGGGCGTGCGCCGCCTCGCCGATTTGGTCAACAAGGGGACGGTCTTCGACGCTGTGTACCTACAGCCGACGCTGCTGACGGCGGTCTTCCACGTCTTGCAGCGGCCGTTTAAGCTGCACTCGCTCAATGGGCACGACCCACTGCCCGGCAATGGCTTACAAATCCTACATGCGGATTGGGGACAACCCACCGTGCCCGGCGGGCCGTATCACGTCGTCAACTCCATGTGGATGCTCGACGATTTCACCGAGGCCAACGGCGCGACCCGCTGCGTCCCCGGCAGCCACCACAAACCCGGCAGGGTCACCGACTACATGGAAGACCGCTTGGCCGACCATCCCGAGCAAGCGCAGCTAACGGGCCGCGCCGGCTCAGTCGCCATATTCAACGGCAGCCTCTGGCACAGCTCGTATCGCAACGACAGCAGCGACCCTCGCCGCACCCTGCACTGCGCCTTTATCGCCCGCGAGCACCCGCAGCAAACCAATCAGCGCGAGTATTTACGGCCCACAACTGCCCAACGGCTCTCGCCGCTAGCGCGCTACATCCTCGACGTGGAGTGAACCTAGAGGTATTTCTCGTACCCCTGCTTTTCTTTTAAACGATCCACCGCGTCTTTCACCTGCTGAGCAGCCCCCTTCGCACACACCAGCAGCGCGTCTTCGGTATCCACCACCACCAAATCCTCCACCCCCAGTAGCAGCACGACTTTGTCGGCCTGCCCGTACACCGTCGAACGGACCGCGTCCAACGCCACCACCTCGCCCGATAGCAAATTGCCCGCGTCATCCGTCGGCAATACGTCCGTCAGCGCCGCCCAAGAGCCGATGTCGCCCCAGTCGATATCCGCCTCCAGCGTGGCCACCTTGGACGCGCGCTCGACCAAGGCGTGGTCAATGGAGATCGGCTTGAGCTTTGGATACTCGCGGGCGATGACCCCTTCCTCTTCCGGCGTGCCAACAGCGGCTTGGATGCGCTGCAACCCAGCGTGCATCTCCGGCTCAAAGCGGGCGAAAAGCTCCAGCACGGTCGCCGCCTTCCAGACAAACATGTTACTGTTCCACAAATAATGGCCGCTCGCCGCGTACTCAGCCGCCTCTTGTGCGGCAGGCTTTTCAGTGAACTCGGCAACTTCGTACACCGGCGTCCCGCGCACCTGCGCCAGCACCGAGCCACGGCGGATGTAACCATAGCCAGTCTCAGCACGCGTCGGCTTGACCCCAAGTGTGAACAAGTAGTCAGGCCGGTCGGTTAAGGCTTGGTCGGCGACCTGCAACAAGCGGCAGAACTCCTCGGGCCGGCCTATGTAGTGATCCGATCCCAAACTGGCGACCGTACAGCCCGGATGGCGGGCCTCTAACAGCGCACACTCCAAGCCAATGGCCGGCCCGGTATTGCGCAGCGCCGGCTCGACGATGACCTGCTCTGGCGGCAGCGTCGGCACCTGCTCGCTCACCAGCGACTGCAATGAGCCTCCGGTCGATACGTACACATCGGCTGGCGCGGCAATCGCGCCAATGCGGGCGACCGCGTCTTGTAGCATGGTCTGCTCGCCGGCCATGCAGTGGAACTGCTTGGGCTTGCGCGCGCGGCTATAGGGCCACAGCCGCGTGCCGACCCCTCCAGCGCGAATGACGAATTTCATCGTTTAACACTCCCGTACAAGTGAATTCAGCGCCGGGAATATAACCAATCGCTCGGCCCCGAGCAGGGCGCACTATTGACAGCTTAACCCGATGCTGTACTATGTACTTCTATATCAATTCCACAAGGAGCTTCGCATGGCGTATCCGCAATTCGATCGGGTCCCCAATCACTACGCCGGCCCCATCATCCAGCGCGTCAAGGACTACCGCCTGAAAAACGGCAAGCGTTCGCTGTGCCCAACGCTCCTGCAAATCGGCCAGTTACAGGTCTTAATTCCCCGGCACTTTGGCTTTTGCTTTGGGGTCGAGCGGGCCATTCACATGGCCTTTTCAGCCCTCAAGGAAAACCCGGATCGCAACACGTACCTCGTCAGCGAGATCATTCACAACCCCTTGGTCAACAACGATCTCAAAAAGCAAGGCGTCCGCTTCATCTACGACCCCGAGGGGGACCGCCAAGTCTCCGAAGAGGAGATGAGCAGCGACGACATCGCGCTCATCCCCGCCTTTGGCACCACCATGCAGATCGAGGACTCGCTCCGCCAAAGCGGCATCGACATCGAATCCGAGGAATACCGAGAAAACTACGACACCACCTGCCCCTTTGTGTCCAAGGTGTGGAAGCGCGGCGAGGAGCTAGGCCGTCAAGGCTATACTATCATCATCCACGGCAAGTACAATCACGCAGAGACCCAAGCGACTCATTCGCACACCGAGGAACACACCAAAACCCTAGTGGTGTTCGACGCCGCGGAAGCTGAGAAGGTAGCCGCGTACATCACGGGTGATATGCCGCTCGCCGACTTCGATCGCGCCTTTGCCGGCAAAAGCTCGGAGGGTTTCGACCCACAAAAGGACCTAGAGCGGGTGGCCGTGGTCAACCAGACGACCATGCTCGCCGAAGAAACGCAGGAAGTGGCCGCCATTTTGCGCCGCGCCATGCGCCAGCGCTATGGGGAGAAAAACCTCGACTACCACTGCGCCGACACCAATGACACCCTGTGCTACGCCACCCACCAAAACCAAAACGCCACGCGCACGCTGCTAAGCTCTGGCGCCGATTTGGCACTGGTTGTCGGTGGCTACAACAGCTCGAACACCTCGCATTTAGTCGAGCTGTGCCTCCAATCCATGCCGAGCTTCCTCATCGCCAACAGCGACGAAATCCTATCGGACCAGCGCATCCGCCATTTCGACGTCCACGCGAAAAAAATAATCGAGAGCGAAGACTGGCTGCCGCGCCCCCTGCCTGTGCGGCTGATCATCACCTCGGGCGCGTCCTGCCCGGATATCCTCATGAACCAAGTGCTGGAGAAGATCGCCGGCTTGTACGGGTACGACGCGCAAGAACTCGACGGTGCCAGCTTGCAACTCTTTGAGGACAGCCCGTGATACTCGGCCTCGTCAAAGGGCACGTAGTCTCCAGCGCCAAGGTAGATGCGCTCGAAGGCAAAAAACTCTTAATAGTCGAGATCCTCGCCACCACGCCCGAAGGTTTGCAGCGCACGCAAAAGCACCTCGTCTGCATCGACGGCGTGCAAGCGGGCGAGGGCGAACTCGTCGTCGTCGTACAGGGCAGCTCGGCACGGCAGGCACCGGGCATGGATCAGATACCAGTAGATGCGCTGATCATCGGCATCGTGGATTCGCTAAAGGCGTTTGGACGCCCAATAGAAAAACAAGTCGCATGAGGGTCTGCCGCGTCATTGGCCACGTAATTGCCAGCAGTAAACATCCCTTGCTCGCCGGGCAGAAGATCATGGTGGTGCGCCCCGAAGACGAGGAGGGCGGCACTTTGCAGGTAGCGGTGGATGGGGTTCAGGCGGGGATCGGCAGCAAAGTGCTGGTCGTGCAGTCGGGGGCTGCTGGGGCCGAGGTAACCGGAGCCGAGCGCCCGCCGTGCAGGAGCGTGATCGTGGGAATTATCGACGAAGGGGTTGCCGAGTGAAGCTAGCCAAGGTGGTGGGCACCGTAGTGCTCTCGCAGTGCATTGAGCCGTTCCGCGGCCAGATCTTGCACCTGACCCAAGACATCGACGAGCGCCTAGAACTTGTGGGCGAGGCCGAGGTCTGCGCGACGTGGGCGGCCCTGCGCGAGGGAGACGCGGTGATCGTCGAGGTCGCGCGCGAAGCCTGCAATGCCTTTGCCCCTCCATTGCCTGTGGACGCAGCTATCGTCGGCAAGGTGGACGAGATACACCTCGGCTAAGCCGCACAGCGCTCAGCCCGAACACCGCGCACCCTTTCCAACTCTAGCATCCAAGCATCTTCGTACTGACGCAGCACTCGATACCACGCGCTCAGATCCGCTTCGCCGCGCAGGAGCTGACGGGCGGTTTGATCTACTACTTGCTCGGCCCGTTGAACTCGGGGACGGGCGGCCGAGCCGCGCATGGGAATGGGGCCAAAAGCGCTCCGCACCCGATTGATGACCGCGCTGAGCTCGCCGCCCAGATGGGATATAGATGGGGATGTGGGGAATGATGCGCGCTGCCTGTGCATTGGAAACCTCCTGAGGGAGTGCTGGCCGCTTGGGGATGCGCCAGAGAGGACGTGGGGAAATCGCTTTACTGCACTTGTGTTCAGTAATTAAAACATACTGAACACAAGTGCAGTTGTCAAGCAATTTAACCCCTTGCAACGCGTTTTTTTGCCCTCAAACTCTCCATCGCCGCAGGCTAAACTCGCCGTTGTCCACCCACCGCCAGCCCACGTAGAGCATCGCCAGCACCAAGGCGACCTGCAACAGCAAAAATGCGATGCCAAAGATGCCGGACACCAAGCTCAACGCGGCCCAAAATGCCAGCCAGATTCCAGCGAGTAGGACTAAGGCCCCGACGACCCGGCCCACGATGCTCTCGCCGCGCAGCCAGCGCAGACCTATATAGAGCGCCCCGGCAGCCAAGAGGACGACCGCAACTGCACCGAGCAAACCAAAGAGGCCGCCGAACAAGGGCCAAATCAGCTCGACCCCCAGCGCAACGCCCCCAATCAACAATAGCACACCTAGTATTCTGGCCAACATGACCGGCCTCCTTTACGATGTCTTTTCCGCTTTCAGCGCGGCCAGTTCCTCCGCGACCTTGTGATCGCGCTCGGCGCGGCGCTTAGCGGCTAATTCGCGCAGCACTTCGGCCTCGGCGACGGCCTGATCCACCTGTTCCTCAAAGCGCGCCAATTCGCGCTCGCTTTGCTGCACCCGCTGCGCGATCGCGTCAAAGCGAAGCGCAGACGAGTCTTCACCGAATGCTACTCCACGCTCTCGCTCGGCGCAACAGCGGGCGATCAGCTTGCCCCGCCGCGCACGGATATCGCGCAGCTTTTGGCGCAGGATCTCGACTTGCTCCTCTAGCTCAGTCACGGTGTCGCAACTCTCCGCTAGGGCCGGTTCCAGCCGCACATGCGCCTGATCCAGCTCTGTCTTCTGTATCAAGGCGAGCCGCGCGCCCTCGTCGTTTCCGGCCTCCACTGCGGCTGTGGCCTTCGCTTGCCACATCTGCATCTGCTCTGCATTGCGCTGGAGGTCGCGCTCTAGACGCCGCTTGGTGGCTCGCGCCTTGACCAAAGAATCTACGGCTTGGTCAACAGCGCGCTCTGCGTCGCGGACAATTTGATCCACCATCTTCGCCGGATTCTCGATCCGGTCCAGCACTTCGTTGAGATTCGCCTTCCAGATGGCGGCGAGCCGCTCTACTGCTCCCATGATATGCCTCCTATTCAAAGTTAGTTCTTTGGGTTGCCTGACCGCGCTGCCGCTGTCGCCGCGCAAAAGGCGATTCAATCTCGTATTTGCGGCAGAGCCGGCTAAAGCTGCGGATCGTGATCCCCAGCGCCCGGCTGGCGTCCTGATTGCATTTGTACATCCGCGCGACGCGCTCAATCTGCTCCCTGCTAAGTCCTCTGTTCACCAAGGTATCCTCCTTGTTGGGGTAAGGGATTTACCCCGTTTATTAGCAAAGGGCGTACCGCCGTTTTGCGCAGATCACAACTTCTTTGTAAACAATCGGATAAGATTAAGAGGAGTGTAAACATCGCCCGCGTTTATGGCGGCGTGCGCCACTTTTGGCGCGAGCCGCCAGCGGCACGTGTTGACGGGTCAAAAGAGTTTGTTTATGGTATATTACAGATGTTTTATATACAAAACATCTGTTTTATAATATACTCATTTGTTGCTTCAACAAAGGCTCACCGAGGAAAAACCGCTTGAATCCATAGCTCAATTTGTCCATTTTGTCTTATATTTAATATGTACGTTTACAAAACCATGCCGCCCGAATACCCGGTTAGGGTATTTTTTTATCACTCAGTGATGGAGAAACTCCGTTGAATCCGCACAAGAGAGAAGTCATCGCGAGCATGGAGGATTTTGTCAGGGACCAGCTCAAGTTGCTCAAATCCGTAGAGGACAGTTGGCAGCCCGACGATTTTCTCCCCAATGTGGGCGAGGAAAACTGGGAAGACTCCATCCGCGAATTCCGCACCCGCGCTCAAGCGCTTCCCGACGATGTCCTCGTCGTCCTCGTCGGCGACATGATCACCGAGGAAGCCCTGCCCACCTATCAGACCTTGCTCAACAGCTTTGAAGGCGTGTCAGACACCACCGGCACGGATCCCAGCCCGTGGGCTCAGTGGTCGCGCGGTTGGACGGCTGAGGAAAATCGCCACGGCGACCTGCTCAACAAATACCTTTTCCTCACCGGCCGCGTCGATATGCGCACCATAGAGACGACGATCCAATACCTGCTGCGCAACGGCTTCAACCCGCAAGCCGCCCAAGACCCCTACAAGGGCTTCGTCTATACGTCTTTCCAAGAGCGGGCGACCCGCATCTCCCACAGCAACGTGGCCCGCTTGGCGCAAAAGGCCGGCGATGCGCACCTCAAGACCATCTGCGGCGTCGTGGCCGGAGACGAAGCCCGCCACGAAAAAGCGTACACGAACTTTATCAAGAAGATTTTCGAGCTAGACCCCAACGGCGCAATATTGGCCTTCCGCGACCTGATGAAACGCCAAGTCGTCATGCCCGCTCATCTAATGACCGACGGGCAGGATCCCGACCTTTTTGAACACTTCTCGATCGTGGCCCAGCGGCTCGGAGTGTACACGGCCAAGCACTACGCCGAAATCACCCAGCACCTAGTCCGCCAGTGGGGATTGGATTCGCTCTGCGGCCTCACCGGCGAAGCGGCCGCCGCCCAAGACTATTTGTGTACGCTCGGGCCGCGCTACGCCAAGCTGGCCGAGCGCAACGAGCGGCGGCTAAACGGCACCGCACCCCTGCGGTTTAGTTGGATCCACAACCGCAGCGTCTAACCGGGGCCGCAGCTTTTATGCGTCCACGGCCTTCCGACCCTTTCTTCGCGCTCGTCCAAAAGGCACGTAACTCCTCCGGCGAAATTGACCTCGCCCGCGGAGCCTTGCTCATCGCCCTACAAGCCTATCCCGACCTCGATATTGAACACTACCTGCGGCAACTCGATTCGCTCAGCGAGGACTTCCGCACCCGCTATGCCGCGACTGACTCCCTGTCGGCCTCGCTGGCCAACCTGAGCCAATACGTGTTCGGCGACCTCGGCTTCCGCGGCAACCGCGCCCACTACGACGATCCTCGCAACAGCTACCTCAACGAGGTCCTCGACCGCCGCCTTGGCATTCCCATCACCCTAGCGGTCGTCTATCTAGAGCTAGGCAAGCGGCTGTCCTTCCCCCTCGCAGGAGTCAATTTTCCGCATCACTTCCTCGTGCGCAGCACCCAAGGCGACGAGCCGCTCTTCGTCGATCCCTTTGCCAACGGCGCTTTTGTCGATGGCAAGTCCTTGGGCGAGCGGCTACCGGTCATTGAAGGACGCCGGCTCGAATTGGCCCCCGAGTTCATCGAGCCGACCTCGTCGCTGCACATCTTAGCGCGCATGCTCCGCAACCTCAAACGCCTCCACTTCCAAGCCCGCGAGTTTTCCACCGCCATCCGCTGGGCCGAGAAAATCGCGTATCTACAGCCGGCCGAAGCCGAAAACCACCGCGACCTCGGCTTCCTCTACCACCACACCCGCGAGTACCTCAAGGCCATTGAGGCTTTTAATGAGTACCTCCGCCAAGCCGGCGACGCCCCGGACGCTTCCACTATCGAGCACAACATCCGCGTTCTTGCCAATCGCCTGATCCCGCTCAACTGACCTAGTCCGCTTCGCGCTCCGCCGGGCTGATGTCTTCTTTGGCCGTCAACCAGCGCATGACCTCTCCCAATCGCGGCGGCTTGCCCGTCATCAAGATGCCGATGCGAAATACCTTGCCCGCCCCCTGCACTGCGAAGTAGATGGACAACAAAAGCAGCACCGTAGTGGCCAAATACTCCCACAGGGGCAGCGAGCCAGCGGCCCGATTCATCATGACAAAAGGGGTAAAGAGCGGGATGTAGGACATAACCCGCGCCAAGGTGCCATTGGGGTCTTGAGTGATGGGTATCATGGTGAGCAACGGCACGATCAGCGGTACGAGGAGTGGCAACATCAGGCTCTGCGCGTCTTTTAAGCTATTGCACAGCGAGCCGGCTCCCACCAGCAAGCAGGCGTACAACAGAAAGCCAGCTAAGAAGTAAAAAACAAAGGACCACAAATACAGCGGAGTGCTGGCAATGCCGACGATGGAGGCCACATCGTCCCCCATCGCGACCGGCGCTATCACCACCCCCACCGCGACGCACGCGACCCAAGTAAAGACCAAGGTCAGCCCAACCGCAGCCGTACCGGCGATCTTGCCAGCCATTAGTTCAAAGGGCGAGAGCGCGGACAGCAGCACTTCGATGAGGCGCGACGACTTCTCCTCCACAGTATTGGTCATAAGCGTCTGCGCGTTGATAAATATCGCCATCCACAATAGATAAACGAACGGTACAACGGCCCACTGCTGGACCCTATCGACTGTGGAAACCTCGGCCTCGTCGCCGCGCTTATCGACCTTGCGTTCCGCAAAATGCACTGGGGATTGCAACCAGTCGCTCGTTTCTGCGTCGAGACCCGCCTGTTCAATGCGCCGCGCCCGCACCACTTGGAACACCTCGTCTGCAAACCAACGGCGCAAGTCCTGATCGGTCCGGTTCAAAGAGATGTATTTGCATCCTTCGTCGCTAGCGACTGGATCTGGCGAGATGACGAAGTAGGCAAAGAGCGAGCCGTCGTTCACCATGCGATTGAGTGCGGCTGGCGGATCGTCGCCGCTGGGCACCTCCACCCGGACGTAGCGGCTGCGCGAGAGTTCCAAGTCGAGGCTCTCTAACTCCTCGGCCGACACCTGCTGCCACCATTCGACGAGACCAGCCGCGACCTCATCTCCGCCCGCGACGAGGTCCTGAACCAGCGCCGGCCGCTCCGCTTCGTCCAAGCTCACATAGCCCTTCGCGGCTACCCGAACCGCATCCGGCAAGCGCTCCCAAGCCCGACCGCCGTCGCGGTAGCGCTCCGCCGCGTCCCGCAGCACTATGCCCAGATCCTCGGCCAAAATGCCCTTTTCCACCTCCTGTAGCACAAAACCCGAATGGTCGATCACAGCATAGGTGCGCGCCTGTTTGGTTCCGCTCAACAGCACGGGCACCACAACGCTCAACGCGAGGATGAGCGGGAAGGCCAAGACGCCAATCCAAAATCCCTTGGTGCGGACGTGCTCCGCGTATTCGCGCTGCGCAACTAAAGCAATTTTACGCATCGTCGGCCTCCCCTATGGCGCGGATGAATATCTCGTGCAACGAGGCCGTGCGCAGGGCAAAACCCCGTATCTGCACCTTGTGGACGAGCGCGGCCAACAGCGCTTGCGAGTCCGCGTCCTCAGCCAGAAAAAGCTCGGCCCGCTTGCCCGAGTCGTTGACCCGGATCACGCCCGGCAGGTCGCGCAGCAGACGCCCGTCGCCGTCGTAGTCGAGCACTGCGGCGCGCCCCCCGCTGGCGAGCACTTGGCCCAACGGGCCATCGACGACCTTCTGCCCCTTGTTGATCAGCGCGACAAAGTCGCATAGCTGCTCGGCCTGCTCCATGAGGTGGGTTGAAAAAATCACCGTCTTGCCGTCGCGGCGCATCTGCAAGATGACGTCCCGCATCAGATCGCGGTTGACCGGATCCAGCCCGGAAAAAGGCTCGTCGAGAATGACCAACTCAGGCTCGTGAATCAGCGCTGAGAGTAATTGCACCTTTTGCTCCATGCCCTTGGAAAGCACCTCGCAGCGCCGATCCTGATAATCGCCGAGGCCATAGCGCTGCAACAACTCGGCGGCCCGCTGCTGCGCCACATCCATGGCAACCCCTTTGAGCCGCGCGAAATAGATCATCACCTCGGCGACCTTCATCTTCTTGTACAGGCCCTTTTCCTCGGGTAGATAGCCGAGTTGGTCTTTGACCGCGAGGGTTTTTTGCCCATCCAGCAGGCCGATGCGCCCGGAATCGGCGAAGAAGATGCTCATAATCATGCGGATAAGCGTCGTCTTACCCGCGCCGTTGGGACCCAACAGCCCGTAGATACACCCCGCGGGCACGCGCAGCGACACCCCGCGCACGGCCTCGACCGCGCCGAAGCGCTTCCACACATCTTCGAGCTGTACCGCCGTTGCAAAAGCCATGCCTTCTGCACTCCTTCCTCAATAGGTTCGGGTTGGCAAGAAAAACCTATATGTATTGTTTTACCGTGCAAAGCCTATCAATCGCATCTGAGCATTTTATCTAGGAGGTTCCTCATGCCCAAGCTCTTCGGCCGCAACTTCACCCGCCGCCAACTGCTCAACCGCGTCGGCGACATCAGCCAGCTCATGTACGCCCGCCGCGCCGAGCGCCGCGAAGGATTCGAACGCGGCGCCGACCTCATCGACGTGTTCAACGCTTCGGGCTTGGGGTTTTCCGTCTTGCCCGGCCGCGCCCTCGACATTGCCTCGGCTCACTACAAGGGCCAGTCGCTGTGCTTCCGCTCCGGCCCCGGAGACGTCGGGCCGGCCTTCTACGAGCCAGAGGGCTTTAAATGGGGGCGCGGCTGGTTCGGCGGGCTAGTCACCTCTTGCGGCCTCGACTTTGTCGGCCACCCAGAAGTCGATCCCGAAGAGGAAAACGCCGAAATGCCGCTGCACGGTCGCCTCTCGTACATCCCAGCGAAGAACGTCGGCATTGAGGCGGGCTGGGAGGGCGCGGATTACGTCGTGCGCATCCGCGGCCAAATGCGCCAAGCCGAGGTCTTTGCCGAGAATTTAGAGCTATCGCGCGAGATCTCGACCGTACTCGGCGAGCGCAGCATCCACATCCGCGACCGCATCGAAAACCTCGCGGCCGACCGCTCGCCGCTCATGTTCGTGTATCACTGCAACCCCGGCTTTCCCCTCCTCGACGAGGGAACCCGCCTCGTCCTCCACAGCCGCAAAAGCACCGAGTGGACCGCGGACCTCCCCGTCGGCCCCGGAGACTACGCCGTGGCCAAAGGGCCGCAACCGCGCGCCCACGACGATGTGTACGTGCATCGGCCCCGCACCGACCGCCAAGGACGCGTCCACATCGGCCTGCTCAACGAAAAGTTAGGCTTGGGATTGTACTGGCGGTTCAAGCACAGCGAGATCCCCATCGTCAACCACTGGCAGCACTTCCACAAGGGCACCTACGTCACCGGCATTGAACCGGGCAACTGCTCAGTGCTCGGCCGCGCTTGGAATCGCAAGCACGGAACCTTGCAGTACATCGAGCCGGGCGCGGTGCGCGAGTTCAACATGGAAATCGGCGTGTTAGACGGGGCGGATGAGATGCGCGAGTTTGAGCGGAAGGTCAAGCGGGGCTTGGCCAAGTAAGGCGAGCGACCATGGCAGTCTCCCTAGAGGCGCGCGAATCGGCCCAGACACCACCGAAGTGGGCCCTGCTGCAGCGCCAACTATTCGACGCAATCGAGGACGCCGCTCCACAGGCGCTCGAAAGGTACACCCATCCGGACGGACGCCTGCTCTGGCCCTCGAGTCCCGACTTCCAGAGCATCGACGCGCTGGATGACTGCTACGAGAGCTTCCACAACTGGCCGCTCTTCTACCTGCTCGGCGGCAGCGACCGGTTCCTAGCCGACGCCCAGCGGGAATTCGACGTCATCAATGGGCAGATGAGTCAGCACGGGACGGGACACGGCTATCCCATGGTGGTGCGGGAGTACCAGCCGGGCTACGACTGGTTCCATCAGGGCGAGGGCAACTACCTGTTCTACATGCTCTGCATGGCCGATCCGACCAACGGAGCCAACATCGAGCGGGCCTGTCGCTTCGCCGGGCTGTTCCTCGGTGAGGATCCAGAGGCACCCAACTACGACCCGGAACACCGGATCATCCGCTGCGCGAGAAACGGCAGCAAGGGGCCGGCCTACTGGACCTTCGAGGAAGGTCCTCATTGGCCCTATGAGGGGTACAACCTGCCCTTCTACGACGTGCCGGGATGCACCAATCACGAGGCGGTGCGAGGTAGTCCCGAATTGGCCGAGCGGCTGGGCCAAGCCATGCGCGACCGCATGGGCCGCGGCGACGCCGTGGTCAACCTCCTAGCGACTACCCTGGGGACAAACGCCTACTTGCTGACGGCGGACGGAAAGTACCGCGACTGGGTCCTCGAATACACCGAGGCCTGGATGGAACGCGCCGACGCCAACGGCGGCATCGTGCCCGACAACGTCGGCCTCTCCGGTGTCGTGGGCGAACACACCAACGGCAAGTGGTATGGGTCGAGCTACGGCTGGGCCTGGCCCCACGGTTGGCACAGCGTGGGGCAGGCCGTGGGGGTCGCAGCCCAAAACTGCGCCCTGCTGACGCGCCGACTGGAATACATGGACTTTCCGCGGTCGCAGATCGATGTCCTCATTTCCCGCGGGATCGAGCGCGACGATCAGCTCTACGTGCCCCACAAGTACGATGATCCCGGACTGGTCGACTACGAGTTGGGCGAGTGGATGTGGTACCCGATCCGCAAGGAAGACGGCACCACTTTGCAGCAGGACGGCTGGTTCGAGTTCATGCCCATGTACCCGTCCGACATCGCCCATCTGTGGTGCATGTCGATGGCCCGGTCCGATTCGCGGCGATTCGAGCAGACCCGCAAGCGGTCGGGCGATCCCTTCGCCGTCAACTCGTGGCACCACACCAAGGATCAAGGCGGGCACGACTGGGGCTGGATGGCCTACCTGCACGGCGAGTTCCCCGAGTATCCAGAGCGAATCCTCGAACACAATCTGGGCCAGGTGCAGGCGCGCCTCGACTTCATGGCGCAGGACGAGCAGGACCCGGCCACCTATGGCGACGCCTATTTCCAGCAGCGAAATCCCGTTACCTGTGAAGGCTTGGTGCAGCTCACCATGGGTGCCCCTCTCCCCCACTACAACGGAGGCCTGCTGGTCACGAGGCTGCGCCACTTCGACGCCCAGTGCCGTCGTCCGGGTCTTCCGCCCGACGTGGCCGCGCTGGTGTCGGGGCTGAGCGACGACCGGGCCGAACTGACCGTGGTAAACCTGAGCCCGACGGAGCGCCGGGAAGTGCTGATCCAAGCGGGGGGCATGGGGGAACACGAGTTCACCGAGGTCGAGGTTGACGGGACATCCCAGCGCGTTCCGGTGAACGGCAAGACGCTCGCGCTAGCTCTGCCACCGCGCACCCAAGCCCGACTCGTACTGGGCATGAAGCGCTTCGTCCACGAGCCGAGTCTGGCCCCACCGTGGTGAAAGTCGAAGCGCTATAGAGCATCCATACACAGGAGAAAACGCATGATCCAGCACTGGCAACGCGACGAAGGCCCCTGCATCACCCTCGGTTCTGAGGGAGCCTTCGACGACATGCACCTCTTCGCCCCCTGCGTCGCCTACGAGGATGGGGTGTACTCGATGTGGTATAGCGGATCGCGCCACAACGTCAGCGACCGCGTGGACAATCGCGCCTTCACCCTCGGCTTGGCTACTTCCACCGATGGCATCCGCTTTACCAAAGATCCGCGCTCGCCGGTGTGCCGCTTCACGGGCACGCGCTCAATTCTAACCCCGACGCTCCTCCGCCACCCCGACGGCTCGGTGTGCAGGGAGCAAGGCCGCCTGCGCCTGTGGTTTTCCTCCTGCGACTTCCCCTCCGGCGACCGGATGCACACCCTGCACGAAATCGCCAGCGACGACGGCATCGAGTGGGATGCGCCATCGGAGCCACAACTCGAACACGCGTACGCACCGACCCTTATCAAAGAAGCCGACCACTACAAACTCTGGTACACCGACGTCCGCGCTCTACCCTGGAGCATACGCTATGCCCAAAGCGCCGACGGGTGCGACTGGCAGGTCGTGGCCGACCCGGTCCTGACGCTCGACCAATCCTGGGAACACAATCGCCTCGTCTATCCCACGGTTGTCGCCATCGGCGGCCAGTACTGGATGTGGTACGGCAGCTACAGCCAGCACGGCAGCGAGGAAATGAAAACCGCTATTGGCTGCGCCTACAGCGAAGACGGCTTGCATTGGCAAAAGGACCCCGACAACCCCGTTTTCGCTCCCGATCCGTCGCGTGCCTGGGAATCCCACTACACTACCAGCCAATCGATACTGCGCCTCGACGACGGCTCCCTCCGTATCTGGTACGCCTCGCGCCCGGCTCCCCCTTTCGAACACAAGTACTTCGCCATCGGCACCGCCCATTGGAAAGACCCATTGAGCGGGATCTAGATAGCTAGAAGCTATCTCATAAATAGTTAAGATGCGCCGGGAGGTTTGGGTCTAGTCTGTTGGTCTGCATCTCTCGTTGTCAGTGCAGAAAAACCATACGCTTTGAGTAAATCTGCAATCAAGACATCAACATCTTCATCGAGATACAATTCGACAAATAAACTCATTGAGTTGACTGTACAAGCGGGTCAATCAATCTGTGGGGAACGCGATTTCCTTCAATATATTTCTGAATTTCCTCTTGGTGGTCACTGTAATAACTCAGGGCATCAAAAACCTGTCCCAAAGACAAATGCGGAAGGTGGTTTGGAATATCTTCAGGATGTGTGCCCAAACGCCAGATTTCGACAATCGCACGAACCGGCGTACGCGTATCTTTGACGATAGGCTCTCCGCCTAGAATCTGATCGTCTGTCACTATGTAGGGATGTTCTGTTGTTTGGATCATGGGATACCTTTTGTTTTTAGGTTCAGGAATCACGTACATCGCGTGAGCGTGAGCGATCCCACCGCCTGCCGGTTCGTCCTCCAAGAAGCGGCTCCGCCAAAAAACATAAGGGAGAGGTAGAATTGGAGCCGCCTCCCGGACTCGAACCGAGGACCGTCTGATTACAAATCAGATGCTCTACCAACTGAGCTAAGGCGGCTCTCTCTCAAATCTACGCCATCGGATTACCCTTTACAAATGTCTTCGGCGCGCTCAGCCAAGCCGCTGTGCCATCCGGCACGCCAAGTCCCCACGCGTTACAGGGTCTCGGCCTGCGAGATCCGGCGACAAGCCCGCAGCCCGCAGATGCTCATCCGGCGCGTTAACCAAGGCATCTGGATCAAAGCGCAAATGATCGGCGCACCCCGACCATATCCCCTCCACAGCCAGCGTCTGCACGGCCGCAAAGGCCGGATGTCCAGGCGGCACGTCCTCGTACCAATACAGCGGCACGCCAGCCGCCAACAAGGTCTGCTGGTACTGGCGGCGCAAAGCCACACTGCTGCACACATCCCCTGGGGTCCGCTGCTGGCCCAAGCAAAAAGCAGCCAACGCACCAGCGGCCTCACCGATATTCCACTCCACGGGATGCAGGCGGTAGCAGCCATTGGTGACGTGCGTGGTGCCAATGTTCTTGCAGGCCGCCAGCAAGTTGTCCAAGTGTTGCGACACGAGCGCACCCAATGGAATCTGGAAGGGCTTGGTCGGCGCAGTGTACACCACGTCAGTAGCTTGGCCGTGGATGTCGATGGCATACCAACCCACGCCAACGCTGTCGCTAAAAGAAGCGGCGCGCGCATTGGGCTGGTGCGGAGCAGCCACCTCTTGCTCGACAATAGTCTTGCGCGCTTCAATGCGCCGAGATTCGCGGATGTACGGATACTGGGAGAAGCCATCGGCAGTCCCCATGATGTCGGGGCGCAGCCGCAGCTCGGGATAGCCGTGGCCGCCGTCATCGCGCGGCACCTCAGTCTGTAGCCAGTACAACAACCCCAAACTCAGTTCCTTAGCCGCCGCTATCTGCTGCGCCTGCTCGTCGGGCGGCACATCGATGAGGGTGCCGCCGGTGTAGTCATTACCCTGCCAGTTAATCAACGCCACGTCCCTCGGCACCTGTCCCTCGGCGAATTGATCGGCGCACAACAAGCGACGATACGCCCAAAAGGAGCCGGGCAAGTCACCGGCGGTCTCAAAGAATCGGTACGTGCGCAGGCCGCGGGCGTACTCCAAAGTCAAGGTGTAGGGCTGCTCGTCGCGGTGGCGCTCGTAGTTTGGCGGGCGGGGGATGGTGTGATCTTGACCGGGGCAAAAATCAACCGCAAACGGACAGGTAAAAGACTGAGTGAGATGCGGGACTGGGCCGTCGGTGCGGGCGTGCGGCTCGCCGGTCTGGTCGCGGCTTTCAGCGCCGGAGACGTAGGGGATGGGCAACAGGGGTAGCAGGTCGCCCAGCTCCGTGGCGTCGAGCACATACGCCGGAGCAAAACGCAAGACGTGCGTACCGCCGTCTTGGACGACATCTACGGTGCGGATGGACTGCCCTTGGACGTGGGCGGCAGACGCGCGGGCGTGATAAAACAACATCAGACGACCAGCTTCAACTTGCGGTACGACCAAGGACAGCAGGGATGTTAAGCCAGCGCGCGGCTCAAAACACAGCGCAGAGACCCAACCGGCCCCAGGGTTGAAGTGCGGGTCGTCTGGGTTTTTCAGTTTGTATTTGCGGCGATAGTACGCGCGGATGCCAGCGCGGAATTCGCCGTAGAGTTCCGTGCCGCCAAAGTGCTCTATGTACGGGTGCTCGTCTAAGGCAGCAACGCCTTGGCTGGTGGCTTGGCCGCCGATCCACGGGTTTTCTTCGGTCAGGCAGACTCGATAGCCCAAGCGAGCGGCGCGCACGGCCGCGGCCACACCACCCAAGCCGCCGCCCAAGACCAAGATGTCGCATTCAACGGTGCGGGTTTCCACGTCACCTGAGTCCGGCTTGTTCCCACACGCGGCCCAGCGCGGCAGCCGTAGCCGCCACAGCCTCTTCCCGCTCCATGGCGCGCACGCGCTCGCTGAACGGCTCGACCATGACCGGCCCATCGTAGCCAATGTGCTGCAAGACGCTGAGGAATGTCGCAATGTCGATTACGCCAGTTGCCCCAGGCAAGTCGCGCACATTGTCGAACTGGTCGTCGATTTCTACGCCGGCCGGTGCGTCGTTGACGTGGACATCCACCACCTGCTCGGGGCGCAAGCGGCGCACATCCTCAGCGGTCTCGTGGGCCGTGTACCAATGCCAGCTATCGAGCAAAAAGCCCACATTCTCGCCCACGACTTGGCACAATTCCTCCATTTGCTCCATGGTGTGGACGAACTCGTACTTTTTGCTCGACCACAGCGTTTTCGGCGCGACGTATTCCAAACCCAACCGCACGCCTTCGTCCGCCAGCACCGCTGCGGCCGGCCGCAACCGCTCGACGTGAAAGGCGAAATTCTCTTGGTACGTCAGCTCGTCCGAAGTCGGCATAAGCCAAGTCGCCGTCCGCCGCACCCCCAAGGCCGCCGCCACCTTTGCCAACGCCGGCAACTGCGCCAAGCTCGCCTGATATGCGGCCTCCTCCCCGCGAAAATCAACGGGAAATCCCCACGCCGACAGCCGCACCCCCTTGCGCTCGGCCAGCGCAAGAGCCTCTTCCGCGCCCATGGCCGCAACCTCGCCAATGTTAAAGTGATACCCGGCAAACCCGTGCCGCGCGGCCAAATCAAGCCCGTCGGCGAGGTTCTCTACGCTTGCGCCGACAGCCCCCGGTGATAGCGAGCGAAACATAGCTTCTCCTTTTTTAATTGATGGTTGGCGAGTGATTGTTGCTCTGAATTTTTATATCTAATCGGCTGTTGGAGCATACAGCAACACAGTCACATTGTCCTGATCAGGATGTCCGGCCCCTTCCACAGCTTGGATAAGGGCCGCGCCGCTATCCTCCAATGGCGCGTCTCGCGTTTTCTTGAGAATATCCGCGATCTCTTGCTCGTCTAGGGCCAGCAAACCATCGCTCGCCAATACCACCCGGTCGCCTTCTTCCACCGCAACCGGCCGCGACGACACATCGATCAAGGGCATCTCATCGCCCATGACCACCGAGCGCAGCGAATGCCTACTTGAATGCCGCGCTGCTTGCTCCGCAGTCATGCGTCCCGCCGCCACGAACTCGGCTAGCACCGGCGTCATAGAATGATCAGCATTCAACCGCTCCAATTGCCCTTCGCGGAACAACCACAACGGGGAATCGCCCACGCTAATCCAGTGCAGCCCATCGCTTGCAACAACAGCCGCGACCAAGGTCGAACCCATGCTGTCGAGTGCGGGATTTTCGGCGACAGCAGCGGCGATAGCAGCGTTGGCCTCGTCAAGGCACGTGCGGAGCCGCTCGACTATAGGACCAGAAGATCGCGAATACGCCTCAATAAACGTCTTGCACAAAAGATCACTAGCAATCGCGCCGCCCACGTGACCGCCCATGCCATCGGCGACCAACAACACGGCGTGTTCGCCGTGGTCTAGGCCGAGATCACGCTCATCTAACAGGCCGAAACTATCCTCTTGATAGTCCCGTCTCCCGGTAATCTGCAGCGCGGCAACGCGCCCGTTGACCCCGTCCATTCGGCTCACACCGCCACATTATTCCGCGGCCGCCCCTCCAAAAACGCAATCACATTATCCACCGCTCCCTCATTCAACAAATCCACCCCCTCGGGGGTCTGATCCGCTGCATGAGGCGTCAGCACCACCTGATTGCAATCGAGGATGGGATCGTCGCTCGGCAGCGGCTCCTGCGGAAACACGTCCAGCCCCGCCCCGCCCACATGTCCGGACAACAGAGCATCGCGCAAAGCGTTGATGTCCAGCACATCGCCGCGCGCGCCGTTCAACACCAGCGCCCCCTCTTTCATCAGGCCAAACTCGCGCTCCCCGAGCAAGTGCCGAGTATCCTCAGTCAACTTCACGTGCAGACTGACCACATCCGCGGTCTGCAACAACTCGTCGAGTTCCACAAAGCGCACCCCGTATTCGGCCGCGCGCTCCGGCGACGGATTGAAAGTCCACGCAATGACCTCCATGCCGATGGCCCGCCCCAACCGCGCCATCTCCGCGCCAATCGGCCCCGTGCCCACCACGCCCAACACCTTGCCTTGCAGCATGGTGTTCATCTCGCGCGTCCAGCGGCCAGCCTTTAGTTCGGCGGTCTGGAAATAAGCGCGCTTGGACAGGGCGAACATCAGCCCAAACATGTGCTCGGCCACCACCGGCGCGGTGCGGCCGGGCTGGTTCGACACCACGACCCCGAGTTCCTTGGCGATCGCCAAGTCGATCATGTCCGTGCCGATGGAGCAGGTGGCAATCATCTTGAGCTCAGGCAAGCGGCGCATCTCCTCGCGCCAAGTTACGACCCCGCGCGTGTTGATAATGATTTGTGCGCCCTCGGCCCGCGCAATTTTCTCGTCCGCACTTTGCGGCGTATCCTCAAAGAGCGTGACATCCCCGTAGGGAACGAGCCGCTGCAAATGCGGCGAACCGGCGATCTGGATTGGATTGTCGCCGGGCACTACTATCTGTACGCGTTCTGACATGGCATATCCTCGCTGAGAAGTGTATATTTTGGCCCGCTATAAACCCAAAAAACGCGCCCAACGTCAAGCGAGTAGCCCCATGCCCCGAGCGCTCATCGCCCCGGCCGCCGAGCAAGTGGCCTTCCAAGAATTCGAATCGCCACCGCTGGCAGCAGGCCAAGTCCGCGTCAAAAGCCTGTACGCAGCCGCCAAGCACGGCACTGAAATGTCGATGTTTAAGGGGTACGCCAGCCCGCGCGGCCGCTTCGATTCCGAGCGGCGCATCTTTGACCATCAGGGGGAAGGCGTCCAATACCCCGTGCCGCTGGGCAACATGGGCGTCGGCGAAGTCGTCGAGCTAGGACCGGGCGTCACGCAACTCAAAGAAGGCGACCGCGTCTTTGCCTACGGGCCGTTCCGCGAAGAACACGTCTGGCCCGAAACCGCGCGCCGCTTGCCCGCAGCCGTCCCTTGGCAAGCTGCCGTCTGCCTCGACCCGGCAGATTTTGCCCTCGGCGCAGTGCGCGACGGACATGTCCGCATCGGCGACGCCGTAGCCGTCTCGGGCCTCGGAGCCATCGGCCTGATCGCCGTGCAATTCTGCCGCTTGGCCGGTGCCCATCCCATCATCGCTCTCGACCCGCTGGCCAACCGACGCGAAGCAGCCTGCGCCTGCGGAGCTGACCTCGTCCTCGACCCCACCCAATGCGATGCCGGCTTGGAAATAAAGAAGGCCACGGCCAATCGCGGCGCGGACGTGATCATTGATTACAGCGGGCATCCAGCGGCCATGCAGCAAGCTCTGCGCGGAGTCGCTTACCGAGGCACTATCGTGGCCGGCGCATATCCCGGGGCATGGACTACGGGGATAGACTTGGGCGCCGAAGCGCACATGAACCGACCGCACATCGTGTTCTCGCGAGCCAATAGCGAGCCAAACCCCGACCACCCCAATTGGGATAACGACCGCATCTACGACGTCTGCTGGCGCATGCTCGCTGAAGGTCAAGTCGATTGCCTGCCCATCGTGCAGCCCATCGTGTCCTTCGACGACCTGCTCGACGCGTACCCCAAGATCGCCACCCAACCCGAAACAAACATCAAGCTCGGCGTCCAGTTTTAACGCTGGACCGCCAGAAGAAAGGACGCCATGAAAATCGCCTTACAGGAAGGGCTGCTGCCCGGAGAAAGCCTCGCGGAAAAGCTCGACTTCGCCGAATCGCTCGCCATCGAAGGCCTAGAAGTCGGCGGCCGCTCGCGCCTGTACGACCACGTCGAAGAGTACGAAAAGGCCCTCGCCGGCCGCTCCATCAAGATCGCTTCCATCTGCGGCCAAGAGACCTTTGACTGGCTCGACCCAGACCCGGGCAAGCGCGCCAACAGCCTCGCCGAGACCCGCCGCCAATTGGAAGCCTGCGGGCACTTCCAAGCCGTCGGCCAGATCGTCCCCCCCATCTTTGGGGGGCCGCGCATACCCGACCTCTCGCCGCTGCAAGACGCTATTTCCTTAGAAAAGGCCCTGCTCGTCGAGCTGGTTAAAGACCTCGCCGCCCATGCCGCTAGCCACGGCACCCTGCTCCTGCTCGAACCCCTCAACCGCTACGAGCAACACCTCTTGCGCCGCCAAGCCGACGGCGTCGAAATCATCGAGCGCGCCGGCAGCCCCCAAGGCGTGGCCTTGCTCAGCGACTTCTTCCACATGCACATCGAAGAAACCGACACTCCCGCCGCCTTCCGCCAAGCCGGTAAACACGT
The DNA here is from genome assembly GCA_022827835.1 of Candidatus Latescibacterota bacterium. Lineage (GTDB taxonomy): Bacteria > Latescibacterota > UBA2968 > UBA8231 > UBA8231. Next base: position 42,791 of record JAJEIO010000056.1, on the reverse strand, counting down.
CGCCCACGTCCACATGGCCGACAACACGCGCATGCAGCCGGGCACTGGCGACATCGACTGGCGTGCCGGCTTGCAGGCCCTCAAAGACATCGGCTTTAGCGGCTATCTGGCCTACGAGTGCGGCATCGAAGGCGAACCCAAAGACGCACTCAAAAAGTCGGTGCAATTCGTGCGCGAAACCATCGCCCAACTCGACTGACATAGCAATGCGGCATAATTTGAACAATTCGAGCGGCTTATCGTCTTGTACATCCTATTCTGCGTCTATCTGCGTCCATCTGCGGATCACCTTGTAGATTGCTATATGAGCGAAACCGTCCCCCTACCCACGTTCGAGCGCCCCGAGCTCTACATCAACCGCGAACTCTCGTGGCTCGACTTCAACGCCCGCGTGCTCGAAGAAGCCCAAGACGAGCGCAACCCCCTGCTAGAGCGCGTCAAGTTCATGGCCATTGTCGCCAGCAATCTCGACGAGTTCTACGAAATCCGGGTAGCCGGTCTGCTGCAATTACACGAATCGGGGGCCAATCCCAGTCGCCCCGACGGCCTGACCCCGGCCGAACAACTCGAGCGCATCACCCAACAAGCCCACGAGCAAGTCGCCGAACAGTACCGCTGCTGGAATGAGGACCTCGTCCCAGCCCTAGCGGCCGAGGGCATCTACTTCTGGGAGGCGCGCCAGCTCAAAGACGGGCACCTCGACTTCGTGCACCAGTACTGGGAGGAAGAACTCGAACCCATTCTCACACCCATCGTCGTCGATCCGGCCCATCCCTTCCCCCACGTGCTCAACAAGGCCCTGTGCATCGGTGCCTTGCTCGAAGAACAGGGACAGACGATGATTGGCGTGGCGACCGTGCCACGAGTACTGCCGCGCATCTTGCGCCTGCCCGACCAGGGCGACGGCCTCCATTTTGTGACCTTGGCCGGGATCATGGATCTACAAGTCAACGAACTGTTCTTCGGCTACGAAGTCATCGGCTCGGCCCCATTCCGCATCACCCGCAACAGCGAGCTGTACGTCAACGAAGAAGACGCCGACAATTTGCTGGAAGAAATCGAAGAGCAGGTCACCAAGCAGCGGCAAGCCGACGCCGTGCGGCTAGAGATCGCTCCGGGCGCACCCGACCAGCTAGTATCGCTTTTGCAACAGCAATTCGATCTCGACGACAGCCTAGTCTTTCGGGTCAATGGGCCAGTCAACCTCCATCGGGTTATGACCCTTTACGGCCTCGTCCCGCGCCCCGCCCTCAAAGACTCCCCCTTCACACCCGTCGAGCGCGATTTCCCCGAAGACCCCGACGCCTTCTTCGACTCCATCCGCGCCGACGATATTCTCCTGCACCACCCCTACGAGTCGTTTTCTACGGTGATCGACTTCATCCGCATGGCGGCCAACGACCCCAAAGTGCTGGCCATCAAACAGACCATCTACCGCACGGGCGACGATTCAGAGGTGGGACAGGCGCTCATCGACGCGGCCGAGCGCGGCAAAGAAGTGACCGTACTCGTCGAGCTAAAGGCCCGCGGGGACGAAGCGGCCAACATCGAATGGGCCAAGCGCCTCGAAGACAGCGGCATCCACGTGATCTATGGCATCATGGGCCTGAAGACCCATTGCAAGCTCTCCATGCTGGTGCGCCGCGATCAAGATCGCCTGCGCCGCTACGCCCACTTGGGCACCGGTAATTACAATCACACCACTGCGCGGCTCTACACGGATCTGGGGCTGATTACCGCCGAGCCAACGATCACCGTGGAGGTGGCCGAGGTTTTCAACATGCTCACCGCCCACAGCCGCATCAGTCAATTTGAAAAACTGCTAGTCGCGCCCTCCGGGCTGATGCAGGGCATGCTCGACCGCATCGAGCGCGAAAGCGAACACGCCCGCGCCGGTCGGCCAGCCGCCATTATCGCCAAGATGAACGGCCTCATGGACCCGGCGATCATCAAGGCCCTGTACGCATCCTCGCAAGCCGGCGTCGAAATCGATCTGATCGTGCGCGGCATTTGCTGCTTGCGCGCCGGCCTCGACGGCATCAGCGAGAACATCCGCGTGTACAGCATCATTGGCCGCTTCTTAGAGCACAGCCGCGTCTTTTACTTTGCCAACGGCGGCGACGAGGAAGTCTGGCTCGGCAGCGCAGACTGGATGGATCGCAACCTGCGCGCCCGGGTCGAAGTCGTCTTTCCCATCTTGGATCCGGACCTGAAGCAGCGCGTCTATCGCGAACTGCTCGCCTACGCGCTCGCCGACCGCGCCAAATCTCGGCAGATGCGCCCAGACGGTACGTACATCCGCCGCCAACCCGAGTGCGATTCCCCCGGCCACAGTATGCAGGAATTGCTCATGCGCACGGCCCTCGGCGAGGATCTCGACATCTTGGACGCATCTATGTCGAACCGGTAGGGGGCGGTTTACAAACCGCCCCCGGTTTGCAAATCGCCCCCTACATGAACAGGAACTCGCCGCCCGACCATTGCGTTCTGTAAGGGTGACCGGCCCCCTACAACTAGAGAAAGAGATTCAATGCACGACCTACTCGCAGAAATCAATTCGCCAATTTTAGACGACATCCACCGCATCGGCATCGTTTTGGCGGCTGGCCACGGCATGCGCATCCGCTCGGAGACCTCCAAGATGCTGCACGAAATCTGGGGTCAGCCAACGGCCGTGCGCGTGGCCCGCGCCGTGCAAGAGGGACTCGATAGCCCTAACCAGGTCATCGTCGTGGGCATCAAAGGCCTAGACGTCGCCCGCGCGGCCGGCCCCCAACCGGGGCGTCTCTTCGCGTACCAAGAAAACCCGGTTCTCGGCCGACCGGCTGGAACCGGCGACGCCGTGCGCGTCGGCCTCCAAGCCTTTCCCGCAGCGGCGACCGACCGCGACGTGTACATCTTTTTAGGGGACATGGGCTTGTTGACCGGTCAGGTCGTCGCCCAATTCCGCGCCAGCTTTGAAAACGCCGACTGCGACATGATGGTGCTCACCGGCCTGTACAGCGGCCCGGCCGAGACCAACTCCTATGGCCGCATCGTGCGCGTGCCAGCCACTGATGCCTCCGGGCAGCCAGCGGGTGAAGACCGCGACAAAGTCATTGAAATCAGGGAACACAAAGACATCCTCAGCCTCGACGCGGCAATGCCTTACGAAGCCGACTTCAACGGCCGCACCTACGCCTTCACGCGCCAAGAACTGCTGGAAACGCGCGAAATCAACACCGGCGTCGTCGCCTTCAGAGAACATGCCCTGCGCACGTACATCCAACACCTCGACACCGACAATGCCCAAGGCGAATTGCTGCTGACCGACCTAGTACAAATTTTCAATCAGCACCAACTCGTGGTGCGGGCCGCCACGGCCGACAGCGAAGAGGAACTCCTCGCCTTCAACGTCAAAAGCGTCTGGCGTCAGATGGAGGCCATAGCCCGCCGCTGGGCCTACGACAAACTCAAGGATACCATCACCATCGCCGACGAGGAGGACTTCTTCATCGCCGACGAGGTCATCGAGCAAATCCTCAACATGGACGCCGCGTGCGGCCCCTTGGACATCGTCATTGGCAAGGGCACCTACATCGGTCCCGAGGTCCAACTCAACCGTCGAGTCACCATCGGCGACCGCAGCCATCTGAGCGGCCATATAGTGCTAGGCGAGGGGGTACAAATCGGCGTCGGCGTCGAACTAAGCACGTACCCAGGTCAAACCCTCGCTCTTAACGACGAGGTCGAAGTGCTCAGTCGCAATATCCTCAAGGGCAACCTGCGGATTGGCGCGCACAGCCGCATCGAGTCTGGCGTACTCATGACCGGCAGCGACAAACACCCCATGCGCGTGGGCGAGCGCGTAACCATCAAGGGCACCAGTTACCTCTACGGCTGCCGAATCGACGACGACCTGTTCATCGAGCACTCCGTCATCAAGTGCAAGCGAGTCGAACAGGTGCGCCGCCGCGACGGCACCATCCAGCCCGTCCGCTACGTCCTGCCGCAGCCCGAGGGCCTCGACTCCATCGCCGACCTATGAGCGCTCGGCTCCCATAGCCGAGAGCAGCGACTTGGCGACCTTGCAGACCATCGTATAGGCCGGGTCGTACACATTCCCCATATCGTATTCCACGCACTGCCCCAAGAGCGCGTGGGCGCTCAGCTCAGAGAGTCCATAGTCCTCGGTAAGCCAGTTGATCAACTCAGTGGTGGCGTGCTGCACGCATTGGTCTAGGGGACGCGCATTGCCGACCGCGAGGATGTGCGTGTCGTTTTCAGCGCGGGGCCAGCCGATCTGCTTGCCTTTGATCACATCCACGCTAAACGTCGTGTCAAAGGAGATTTCCACGCCCGTGCCGACGATCTCGCCATCGCCTTGGACGGCGTGCCCGTCGCCTAGATGGAAAAGCGCCCCCGGAGCCTCGACCGGCAGATAGACGGTCACGCCGGTGACAAAGCCCCGGTAGTCCATGTTGCCGCCGTGGGTCGAAGAGGTCGCCGTGGAAATGGCCTGCCCGCGCGGCGGAGCCACCCCGAAACAGCCTACCATCGGGTCGAGGGGCAGCACCACACCCGGCAGGACATCCGGCTGCGTTGTCGTACCGGCCGCGAGGTCAATTGGCCATCGCAGCGGCTGTTCTTCGCGCTTAATCCCAGTTGTAAAACCCGGATCCAGCACATTGGGCGCGATTGCCCAACTCGTCCAGCCCCAATCGCGGTTGGGATAGAGCTTGTCGAAGTGAACCACCAAGGTGTCTCCCGGTTCAGCGTCCTTGATATAGAACGGGCCCGTCATGGGGTTCCCGCGCTCGGCGACCCGCTCGCCGCGCTGGTCCCAGCCGCGAGCATCCACCGTGGTCGTCGAGACGGTATCCCCAGGCTCGATCTCCAGCACGGGCTCGTGCCAACCGATGGTATTGTGGTAGTGGGTGGGGGTGAATTCGTGATGCGCCATAAGACCTCGCAGAAGGTGTGGAGTGCATGGAAAAACTGTTAGCTAAGAGCTTGCAAAGCTACTCAAATTCCCCAAGCGAAAAAAGCGGCACCGGATGGGACAGAAAAAACGCCGCTAAGTCACCACGGTCCGCGGCCTGTTCTAGCACCTCAATTTCCGCGCCCAACTCATCCGCAATCCACACCCGCACGTCTGCATCCGCCACAGTATCTTCCAAGTGCCCGCCGAACTGGTCTAACACCTGCCGCCGCACGTGAGGGCGCATTCCACCCGCGTCAAAGCACTCGGCGCAAAAGCGCGACACGTGCTCCTTTTTAACAACCAGTTCGGTGCGCCCCAACGCCAACGCCAAAATGACGCGATGCAGCACACCAGCGAAATCCACATCGACCTGCTCAAGCAAAGCGTCCACCGACGGCTGCGGCAACGAGCGCACAAAGGCCACTTTGCCGGTTAATTCTTGCAACATTCGACCGTCGGCGCGCAGGTCGATGGCGCTGGGACCGGCCCACGTCTCGGGCACGAGCTTTGCCAAAGCTGCGACTTTGGGCTGCCGATCGGGCCAAAAGCCCAGTTCGGAACAGCCAACCAAGGCGCGGGCCTGCTCACGCATCTTTTCCAAACGACGGAAAGCGCGCTCCCAGCCCTGCTTGTAGAGCGCGTCAAACGGGTCGCTGACCAGCTTGGCGACGGCCGCGTTGAGATCGCCGCCGCTTACCTCCTCCAGTGCCAAGTCCATGCACGCCAAACCCCGCTCCATACCTTGACGCAACTGGTCGCGGCCAAGGGCAATGCCTGTGCGATTGCGCTGGGCAAAGCCCAACCCGTGGATCCGCAGATAAGCCCGCAGCGAATCCATAAAGCGCGGCGGCAGTTGCTCGTATTCGAGACCCGCAGCGACCACTTGACCGATGAAACTGTTGTGGTCGAGCGGAACTTGGTTGAGATCGACGCGCGCTAGCCGGCTCACGAGGTCCCTCCACCGGCCCGTTCCCACGCGGCGCGCAGTACCTTTGCTAGCAACTCAGGCGCGGCTTGGTGCAAGGCGTAGATGACCTCGCGGATCTCCGGGTCGTTGATCGGCGGCAACATCACCGCTTGGCCCGATTCCGACAGCAGGCTGAAGGCCGACACTGTACCCACATCATCTAGGGCGCTGACTTGGGCGTGCATGTCGATGCTATCGACCTTGTCGAGAAAAGCGTCCTCTAGCAGGCCCTGATCGACCTTGTACAAGAGTGCGGCGCGCTTGCTGTGGTCGTCCAGCGCCGCGACCGCTTCGAGCCATTCCCACGACACCTTAGTGCGGTTGCCGTGGTAGTAAACCGGATCGAGCGTGTCTTCTACCGCGCGCGCAAACGACTCCGCCGACATAGTTTGCAACAGTGCGGTGTTAAACCTCGCCAGCTTGTACTCGCCGGGGGCGACCAACTCGGCGATGATTTCCGACGGCAGCTTATCGACGACAGCGGGCAAGTACCCCGGGCGTCCTCGGGCGTCCATACCGGTCAGCGAGAGCACCTCCTCGGGGTTTTCGTCTATAGCCACCAGCGCGGCTTGTTCCTCCACGGCCTGCTTCTTGAGCAGCGCGCGGGCCTCGTCGGCGCGCCCTTCGCGCAGCATCTGGCGCAATTCGACATTCTTGGCGATCAATTCTTCCAGATCGCCCGACCACTCCCCTAGCACCACCCGGTCGCCCTGCACTTGCAGAGCATCGTTCTCGTGCTGGGACATCGGTCCTCCTGTGTGGAATGAATTGGAATTGGGGGCGGTCTTAAGGTAAATCAGGCGGTATATTCTGTCAATAAAAATTTGTTCTAACTTATTATTTATATTCTACTTAAATAAAATTTTTTGACATATTCTTTCTTTTTTCGTATATTATATGTTACGATGAGCGCGGGGCCTGTAGCCCGGCGCTTTTTTGTATGGGCAAGCAATTTGACGAGAAATGCGCCGATTAGTAGCGCAGTGCTAGGTTCTGCCCTATATTGTCCATTGTGCTCCCCCAGCCTCCTTGGGGCCGGGATTCTTCATTCTATTTTCTCTCAGAGAGCGCGCCCATGAATTACGATATCGGCGACTTGCTCAACGGTTGGGAATTCAAGCCCGACGAATTCCTCGCCCGGCGCATCCGCACCAGCAAGGGCGAAGAAAAACTTCAGATCCGCATCGACATGGGGCTTCTTCAGCTCGAATTGGATGGCCGTCCCGACGGCCAACAACCGCACGGCTGCCCCTCACTGCTCGACTACTACCAAGACCTCATCGAATCGCGCAAGACCCCGGAAAGTTTCGCGCTAAACGAGGACGAGTGCGAAGAACTCTTCCAAGAGGCATGGCAGTACTACCACCGCTATTTAAGTCTGTTCAACTTAGAAGACTACGAAGGGGTCGTCGCCGATACCGAGCACACCCTGCAGATTTTTGAATTGGTCGATCAGTGCGCGCCCAACGACGAGATCCGCTGGTACTTTGAGCAGTACTATCCACACGCGATTATGATGCAGACCCGGGCGTACGCCATGCTAGCCCTGCGAAGCGACGACTATCCAACGGCCATGCGCGCCGTGGAAGACGGCATTGCCCACATCGAGAGCTTTGTCGAAGAATGGGAATCCGAGCTAGAAGAGGATTTGCCCGAGATTTCCTTTTTGCGCGAATGGTACGAGGAATTGGAGCAGGAGCGCCCGTTGTCCGAGCGCGAACAATTAGAGCGCGATCTAAAGGTAGCCGTAGAATCGGAAAACTTTGAGGAAGCCGCGCGGCTGCGCGACAAGCTCCAGACCCTGTGGCCGACGCCGCAGCACCTCCTCCGCCCCAAGCGCTGAGCGATCAACCCAGCCCCAACACGTCTCCCATCGAGTACATCCCCGGCTCGGCCTGCGCGGCAAAGCGCGCAGCACGCAGCGCGCCCAAAGCAAAGGAATCGCGACTCGTAGCGCGATGTTGCAGTTCGAGGCATTCGCCTGGAGCCGCGTAGAGCACCGTGTGATCGCCCGCCAAGTCGCCAGCGCGGATCGCGTGCATGCCAATCTCTTGGCGGGAGCGCTCGCCGACCACGCCCTCCCGCCCGTGTACGGCTACCTCGCGCAAGTTGCGGCCCAATCCAGCCGCGGCCCGCTCGGCCAGCGTCAGCGCCGACCCAGAGGGCGCATCGACCTTGTGCCGATGATGCGCTTCAATGATTTCCACATCGTAATCATCCCCCAAGATCCGCGCCGCCTCTTCGACCAGCTTGAAGAGCACGTTCATGGCCGTGCTGAAATTCGACGCAAACACGCAGGTAATGTCCGCCACTGTCCGCTTGAATTCCGCGAGTTGCTCCGGGGTAAACCCCGTAGTCCCCACCACCATGGGCACCCCGCGCACCGCGCAGAGGGCCGCATCTTCGAGGGTCGCCTCCGGGGTCGTAAAACAAACGACGACCTGATCGGGTTCGACGATACCCGATAGCGTGTCACTGACCGTTAGGCCCAAGTGTCGGGCACCGACGACCTCGCCGATGTCGCGCCCCACGGCCTCGTGGGTCGGGTGCTCCTTGCCGCCGCACAGCTCCAAATCAGCAGCCGTCAAAATCAAATGGGCCAGCCGCTGACCCATGCGCCCGGCCACTCCGCAGATTACGATTTTGGTCATCGCTCTATCCTCGATTAATACGATGGATACACCGCGCGCTCGACCAGCGAGTCGTCGTGCAGACGCGCTTCCACATCCACCCCGAAAAACTCGGCGACCGGCGCAAAGGCCGTTGGGTCATTGGCGTGTACTTGGCGCGCGGCGTCCAGCACCGTTTGCGCGCCCGCGTGCGTCATCTTGCCCAGCGGCTGCCGCACCGGCCCGGCCGGCATGCCGAGAATATTCATCAGCGTCTTAACCGGCACGGGATTGCGCGCCTTGCACTCGACCGGGCCATACGCACTCTGCTCAGTGGTCGCAACGCCGACGATGCCAAAAAGCGGCGCTAGCTTCTCCGCTAAACTGTCGGCCTCGTCCTCCTGGCCAGCGTTGAGCAGTTCGGTGAGCCGCTGGATGGGACCCGGAATGACGTTGGACATCACCGAGATCACGCCAGCGGCCCGGATCTCCGCGCTCTTCATCATCGGCACGGTCTTGTCGTCATCGCCCGAGAGGATGGTAAAATCGTCGCCGCAGAGCCGACGCGTCTTGGCCATGTTGTCCAAGTCGCCGGTCGCCTCTTTGACTTGGGCCACGTTGGGATACTGATGGGCGAGGATGGCCAAATCTTCCACCTGCATCATGCAGCCAGTGCGTCCGGGGATGATGTAGGGAATGATCTGCACCTCGGGAAAGGCCCGCGCCACCGGCTCGACGTATTCGCGGCGGATCTCCAAGGAGCTGGGCCCATTGTAGTAGGGATCGACCAGCAGCACGGCGTCTGCGCCAATGTGGGCGGCGTGCTCGCTGCCCGCCATGGTCTCCTTGGTGGAGTTGCTGCCCGTGCCGGCAATCGATAGGGTGCGTCCCTTGGCCAGCGCGACCGTGCGATCGATGACTTCGTTGTGCTCCTCCCATAACAGGGTCGGGCTTTCGCCGGTCGTGCCGACGGCGAGCACCGCTTGGATATTGTTGGCAATTTGGAATTCTACGAGTTGCTCCAAGCCGCCGTAGTCAATGCTGCCGTCTGCGCTCATGGGCGTCACTAGGGCTGTACTACAACCTTTGAACATGGTCGTTTTCCTCGCCTTGGCTTGTCAAAAATGGGTTGATTGGCGATTGTCTTTTTACTGCGATTGCCGAACATAATACGCCGCCCCAACTTTTGCAAATAGTCTCATTGAGGAGGAGCTATGCCCGCTACAATTGACATGCGCTACGGATGCAATCCCCACCAAGCAGGAGCCCGCTGCTCTATGGCCGATGGCCGCGACCTGCCCATCGAGCCGCTCAACGACGCCCCTAGCTACATCAACCTCATGGACGCGCTCAACGCTTGGCAGCTCGTCCGCGATCTCAAACATGCCCTCGGCCTACCGGCTGCCGCCTCGTTCAAACACGTCTCCCCGGCCGGTGCTGCCATCGCCGCACCGCTCGACGAGACCCTGAGCGCGTCCTATTTCGTCGCCGACCGCGACCTCAGCCCGCTAGCCACGGCTTATGCGCGCGCGCGCGGTGCCGACCGCCTCGCCTCCTTCGGCGACTGGATCGCCCTGAGCGACGTAGTCGATTTCCCTACGGCCGATCTCATCCGCGTCGAGGTCTCCGATGGGATCATCGCTCCCGGCTACGAGCCAGAGGCTTTAGAGATCTTAAAAAAGAAAAAGGGCGGCCAGTACCGCATCCTGCAAATCGACCCGGATTACGCGCCTGCCGCGACTGAGCAACGCGAGATATTCGGCGTCCAACTCGCCCAGCAACGCAATGACTTCATCCCCGACGACGCCTTTTTCCACAACATCGTCACGGCCCGCAAGGACTTGCCGGCCAGTGCCCGCCGTGACCTGACGGTGGCGACCATTGCCCTCAAGTACACCCAATCCAACTCCGTGTGCTTAGCCCGCGACGGCCAAGTCATCGGCACTGGTGCCGGCCAGCAGTCGCGCGTCCACTGCGTGCGCTTGGCCTGCGCCAAGGCCGACAACTGGTATCTGCGCCTGCACCCCAAAGTCTTGGGCATGAAATTCGCCAAGGGCCTCAAGCGCCCGGAAAAAATCAACGCCATCGACATCTATCTGCAAGACGACGTCACCCCGGCCGAACTCCGGGCATGGGAAGCCAATTTCCGCGAGGTCCCAGAACGGCTCAGCGCCGAGGAGAAGCGGGAATGGCTGGATAATCTCAAGGGCGTGGCACTGAGTTCAGACGCCTTCTTCCCCTTCCGCGACAACATCGACCGGGCACAGCGTTCAGGCGTGGAGTACTTAGTTCAAGCCGGTGGGTCAACGCGAGATGATCTGGTAATTGAGGCGGCAGACGAATACGGAATGTTGATGATTAATTCGGGGGTGCGGCTTTTTCATCATTGAGTTCGGTGGGCGCAAGCTCTTTCACAAAGTTTAAACGCTCCAAGACAAGCGAGTCCGGTAAATGTCGCGCTCTTAGTTCCATGCAGACTTTGTTTCTATATTAGCACTTTATTAACCATATATTGACAAGTAGCGTTCAATAATATAAACTCATTCAGACCCTAACCAACTCGGAGGTACTCCATGCTCATTACCCTCGAAGAGATCGGGCAACGACTGCGATGGGCACGCGAAAGCCGGCAGATCACGCAGGAAGCCGCCGGTGCGGTACTCGGCCTACAGCGATCCGCCATCAGCCTCATGGAATCCGGCCAACGGCAGGTCTCCACGCTTGAGCTAACTCATCTTGCAGACCTGTACGGCCGGCCAGTCGAATGGTTCGTCAACCCGAATAGCCCGATCGAACAGGAAGACCCAGTCGTTGCGCTTTTTCGCGCCGAGCCGGGTCTGCAAAGTGAGGTCGTCCAAAAACAAGCTCGGCGTTGTCTGCGCTTGCTCCGAGAAGGGGCATCGCTGCGACGCCTAACGGGCGACAGGGCTGCTGTCTCTCTACCACGTTACGAACTGCCAAACCCGCGATCAGCGGGACAGGCCATTGCCCAAGGCCAGCTTGTGGCCGAGCAAGAGCGTCGGCGTCTCGATTTGGGCCAAGCACCCGTCAAAGTGCCTGAGACCTTGGCCCACCAGAATATCTGGACGGCCGCTTTGCCGTTGCCCGATGAAATCTCTGGTCTCTTTCTGAGCAGTCCAGACTTCGGGATGGCGATTTTGGCCAACCTCACTCAAGCACCGGTGCGACGGCGGTTTTCGTTTGCCCACGAGCACGGTCACGCGCTTATGGACCGCGATGAGCCAGCCACTGTTACGAGTGCCCACAACGCCAAGACGCGAACCGAACAGCGAGCCAATGCCTTTGCCGCCGCCTTCCTCATGCCCGAAGAGGGCGTGCGAGATTTTCTGTACAACTTAGGCAAAGGAAGGGGTACCCGCCGCGAGGAAGCAGCAGTGGATGCGGTCACTGAAGAAGGAATCCAAGGTCAATTGCGTAGCCCAGCGCGCTCACAGAATGTAACCTATGCAGACGTGGCGCTTTTGGCTTGGCACTTTGAGGTAAGCTATGCAGCGGCGGTTTGGCGGCTGCGCGGCTTGAATCTCGTCAGCCAAGAACAAGCCGAGGCGCTTCTAGAGCAGACTGAAGAGGCCAAGCGATACCTCCGTACTGTAAAAGCCTCTTCGGATGTAGAGGATTCCGAAGACGAGGAACACTGGGACCACGAATTGGATTGGCAGATTCTGTCGCTGGCTCTGGAAGCGTGGTGGCGCGAGGAAATTTCGCAAGGACGGCTGCTTGAAGTCGGCCGCTTGTTGGACATTGACGACGAGACGATTCTCGATTTGGCGGAATGAGGCACTTTGAATGGAGCAGCAAGACCCAACGCCGATTGTCCTCGATACTTCGATCTTGCTGAATTTTGTGAAGATCGGTCGTGTTGAGTTGCTCGGTCAGCTTAGCACATCGGTCGTGCTGCTCGACCAGGTTCTCGACGAAGTGAGGCGTCCAGATCAAAGGAAAGCGGTCAAAAATACCGTGGCTGCGGGCACACTTGATTTACAAAGCGTCCGCAATCCTGTGGAAGTTGCGCTATTTACAGAACTGCGGGCGGGTGGGCGGCTTGGAGCCGGTGAGTGCGCCGTTCTGGCCGTTGCGCTTACGCGGAATTGGGTCGCCGGGCTTCAAGATCGAAGAGCGCGAACTGAAGGCCAACGCCGATGCGAAGACTTGGTGCTCTATCAGACGGAGGACTTGGTGTTGACGCTGATCAAGGCTAGCTACCTGACTATAGAAGAAGCCGATGGGTTTCTCGCCGAGTGGGCGGAGAAGTACCGCTTTAGGTCAAGGCTCACCAGTTTCCGCGATTTGATACATAACTTTGGATGAAATTACATGAATAAGCCATTTTACATTCTATCCATTGATGGCGGTGGATTCCGAGGGCTCTTTGCAGCTCATTTGCTGAAGAGGATGGAAGAGGCGTGGCAAATCGATTGGAGAAGCCACTTTTGCCTACTGGCCGGCACCAGTACGGGCGCGATTCTGTCCGCCGGCTTGGCCTGTGGGAAGACTGCCGTGCAATTGGCTGAGTTCTACAAAACTCACGGCGAAGCGATATTCACTCCTCGCCTTCGGTCCCGGTTCGACCTCTTAAAGCTCTTCACGAGCCGGTACTCGAGCAAAAATCTCAAGACGCGCCTCGATGAAATATTGGGCGATACAACCTTGGGGCAAGTTAAAATCCCACTCATCCTACCTTCCGTTGACATTGGCAACGGCTGCGTACATGTCTCCAAATCGAAATATCACGACGAGTTCATTAGAGATCCCAACGTGCGAGTGTCGGATGCTGTCTTAGCATCCTGTGCCGCTCCGACTTATTTTGACCCTGTCGTAGTTGATGACAAGTACCAACTTGTCGATGGCGGTCTCTGGGCCAACAACCCATCCCTCGTAGCGACTATTGATGCCCATTATCGGCTTAAAATTCCACTCGAAAAAGTACGAGTTCTCTCCATCGGTACTGGCAAGAGTACGGTATTCTACCCTCGGAGCCAAGGCAAGTGGAAAGATCACTTACTCCATAGATGGCAAGGTTGGGGTTTTCTAACTCGCTGGCAGCGCAGCAAATTCATTGACCTGATCCTCAACCTCCAGTCCGAAAACGCCCACAACATGCTCTGCCTACTTATGGGTGAGAGTCCGCTCGACTCGAAGCAAGTTCTTCGGTTGACTTTTGAGTCTGATCAGCCGTTGTCTTTAGACAGTGTGAGAAAGCGAGACGACTGGATCTCAAAGGCAGACTACGTCTTTACCCACAAATCACGAAGGATTGCCAAATTTCTCTCAATTGAAAGGAGTACGCCATAGTGAACACCGGTTACCCCTTACTCCATCCATTTTACATTCACCATAGAGCACACTACTCAGGAGGTACTGCGATATGAAACACACTCAATTCTTCAATGATTTTCTTAATGATGAGGTAAACCTCAATCAATCACGTCTTGACCGTCTGAATAAGAGCGTGAAAGCTGTCAGTGAGTTTTTATCTCAAAACCTAGACTCATACAAGAAGGTGGAGCGCCAAGGGTCGTATGCCTTGCGTACGATCATAAAGCCTGTCAAGGATGGCCAAGAATATGATGCCGACATTTTGTTGTATATGAAATACGACAAAAGTAAGGAACCTAAGGCCTATATCAATGATCTGTATGACTGCCTTGGGGAGAACGAGGTATATTCGGAGAAAGCGCGTCGAAAAACCAGATGCGTGTTTTTAGACTATGCGGGTGACTTTCACTTGGATATTGTCCCGTGTGTACCCAAAGGAGATGGCGAGCAGTCTATCTGCAACAATGAGACCAATAAATTCGAGCCAACCGACGGAACGGGATACAGAGATTGGTTTAACGACAAAAACAGCGTCACGCACGGAAACCTCAAAAGGGTCACAAGACTCTTGAAGTATCTCAGAGACCACAAGGGCAATTTCACTGCGAAATCAATTCTCTTAACCACGCTTATAGGCAATACCGTGCATGATGAAGATGAAAGTGATGGCGACCACTTCAAAACCCTGCCTGATGCTCTGAAGACTGTCTCGAATCGCATAAACGATTTCTTGCAGCGCAACCCGATAATGCCGAAGATAGTCAACCCCGTCTTGCCGGAAGAAGATTTTACGCGGCATTGGGATCAGAAAAAATATGATCACTTCAGGGAGCTATTCAACATCTATAACGATAAGATCAACAAAGCCTTCGACGCCAAAGAACACGATGACAGCATCAAAAAATGGCGCGACGTGTTCGGAGAGAAATTTGGGAAGATGAAAGGAAACGGTGGTGGCAAAGGAAGTATCGGTGTGGGAGCAGGCACCACCACGGTAACGCCTATAAAGCCGTATGCGCGATGAACCTGACGGACGGCGACACCGAATGGCTGAGATCCTTCTTTCCCAGTTTGGTGCATGACCAAAATGCTCAGAGGATCGTGGGAGAACTGGACTTTTGCGCTTGTTTTGACAATGCAACCAACAAGATCCAAATCGAAGGTCTTGAGTGCGATGATGCTATCAGAGGCTCGGACAGCGTCATTTGCGATGTGTTTGAAATCGAGATTCTTTTGGATGCTGAATCGGTAGATCCCAATGGATGGCCCAAAGTGCATGAAGTAGGCGGACGATACAAAGCCATTGCAGAAAAGCATGGCGTTGGCGTGATTGACCTGCACTTTTTTCCCGACAGCGGTGCCTGCTGTCTCGGCATCAGATATTCGCAAGAGCGTAATCTTACCCTTGAGCACTTCCTATACAATCGGGTGATTCCCTTCTTTTATCGCCTCTCCTATACAGATCGTTTCGGTATTGAGGCTGCTCGACGGGACCTGTGGGGTGAGTATTCGCATGGGGATAATGGTAGGATAGAACATGTAAGGGAAATGCTCAGCCTCAATCGTCGTAATCCGGGTAGAAACGGGCCATGCCCATGCGGAAGCGGTATAAAGTACAAGAAGTGTTGTTTGGATGAAGTCCAAGCGGTGCTGAGAAACCGAAAACGTTGACTATAGACGAATGCGAAAAACCATGTCAGAAGTCCCGGAGGACGATAGCTAATGCCGACTCTGAACTGGCTAACGCGAGACGCCGACATCCACACCGCCGCCCGCGTCTCCTATCGCCTGCTGGAAGAATCCCCCGACCTTTCCATCGGCGACCCAGACGCCAGCAACATGCTCATCCAAGGCGACAATTTGGAAGCACTACGACTACAACCTCAAACACAGCAAGCGGCTGGCGATGATGTAGCCGCGCCTTGAGTTTCGCTTGTTCCTCTGGTCGGGAGACCATATAATATCGCCCCATGAAATCGAAGGTCTATATTGAAACGAGTGTGGTCAGTTATCGGACGGCCCGGCGAGCTCGCGACCTCATCATCGCTGCTCGGCAAGAGATTACGCACAGTCGCTGGCCCCGTATTCGACGCGATTTTGACTGCTATGTATCTGCTCTTGTCGTCCAAGAGGCCAAAGGGGGCGATACTCAAGCAGCGGCAGCACGAATAGCGGCCATCGCTGGATTGCCAGTACTGCAAATCAGCGAAGATGCAGAGAGCTTGGCCGAGTCGCTAGTAACCGATGGGCCGATTCCTAGCAATAAGCCCGAAGATGCTCTACACATCGCGTTGGCAGCCTGTAACGGCATTGACTATCTGCTTACTTGGAACTTCACCCACATTCACAACGCCCAGATGGAGGTTGCAATCAGGCGGATCGTTGAACAGCAGGGCTATCGGTGTCCCGTCATTTGCTCGCCTGACGAGCTAATTGGAGAAGAAGAATGAAAGATCCTATTGTCGAAGAGATTCGAGAGATAAGAGATGCCCACGCGGCCAAGTTCCAGTTTGATTTACACGCGATCTGCGAAGATCTCCGCAAGCAAGAGAAAACCTGTGGGCACCCCGTCGTGTCTCTCCCGCCCAAACGCATCCTCAAGAAGCCGTCTGAGTAGAGTACCGTAATCCGGAGAGTCATACGCGCATATTGGATATCAAAAACGACACGATGTTAAAAATATCCGAACTCTACGCTCAGGGGCTCGCACCATGAAGCAGACAAGCGAAAGCCTGTCCATCGCCATCAAGGACAGCGTTATTCACAGCCGCAAGGACACTATGAGCGGTATGCCTGTTTTCAAGGGAACCCGCGTAGTTGTAAAGAACCTCTTTGATTATCTAGCATCTGGGTACAGCCTAGACGTTTTCCTAGATGACTTTCCGTCTGTAAGCCGCGAGCAGGCGGTGAGAGCACTTGAAATGGCAAAAGAGGCTCTGGAGAATTACGCTTATGAACGCATCGGCGAATCACAACAGCAGAGCCTATTATGAAACGCACTCTTACAGTCAAACGAGTCTATATCGAAACGACGATTCCCAGCTACCTAGCTTCACAGCCAAGTCGTGACCTGCTTCAGGCAGCTAGGCAACAAATAACTCACACTTGGTGGAATGACGTGCGTCAAAATTACGATCTCTGCATTTCGGAGATTGTTCTAGACGAAGTGGCTTCGGGAGATACTGACGCTGCACAGAGACGCCTATCTTTCCTGAACGATCTTCCACTTCTTGATCTGACTAACGCCGTCAACGACATTGCAAAGGCTATTATGGATTCAGGACTGCTGCCGCAAGGAGCAGCACGTGACGCCATCCATATTGCCGTCTCATCGGTTCACGGCATAGATATTCTGTTGACTTGGAATTGCCGACACATTGCCAATGCGGCAATTATGAAGGAACTCCGCGCAATCGTGTCAGGTTGTGGCTATGAATTACCGATCCTCTGTACACCCGAAGAACTGCTTGGAGATTGATTATGATGACACCAATGAACGAAGAAGAAACCACGGATGAAATTATCCAAGAGACAAGAAGGATTAAAGAAGCCTTGGCAAAATCTATGGATTTCGACCTTGATCGCATTCTAGAAGATGCAAGGCAAAAACAAGAAAAAAGCGGCAGGGTTGTTCTTTCTCCGCCAGTCCAACCAATTCCCTAACGACGGCATGGTAGCAGACGGCCAATCCGATTCGTCGAGCGATTACCGAGCGTTTCGTCCTGCCCGTTGATGTGGTTATCCGCTCTCCAGAAGTTCTCGCCGAGCAGCGCGATGAAACTTTTTTCTAAAATCAGAGATAATCTTTTTTCGATCTTTCAGACTGCTCTCATCGTCCTGCTCGTCGTCTTAGTAGTGGTTTTTGTGGTCGTCATGTTCTCCGAAAATCCCGATTGGATTTCCAATCTTTTAGGGGTAGCTCAAAACAGGGAACCAAAATACGAGGCTCTGAAATTCCTAGGAATCGGCATGGGCGGCATCTTGATCGCCCTGCAAGCCCTGATGTCCTACAGGCGCGCCAAGGCGATGGAGAAGACCTCGGAAGCGCAAGCCGACGCCTCGAAAGCGCAGGCCGATGCTGTTTCGAAGACCGAGCAGGGCCAACGGCAGGATCGCCTGAAAAACGCCATCGAACACCTAGGGCACGAAAAGGACTCCGTGCGCCTAGGCGGGGCCTACGAACTCTTCCATTTAGCGGAAGACACGGAAAATTTGCGTCAGACGGTGCTCGACATTCTCTGCGCCCATATCCGCCAGACGACGGGCGAAGATAAGTATCGGGAAAAGCACAAGTCGAAACCTTCGGAAGAAATCCAAAGCCTGCTGACGCTGCTTTTCGTGCAGAAGCATAAGGTTTTCAAAAACTGCCATATCAACTTACAGGAAAGCTGGCTGAATGGAGCATATCTCCAAGAAGCGCGTTTATGGAAGGCTACTCTGGTAGGAGCACATTTGCAAAAGGCCGATCTTTATAGGGCACATTTGCAAAAGGCCAATCTTTATAGGGCACAACTGCAAGCAGCGAACCTTGTCGAGGCACAACTGCAAGGAACTACGCTTGACAGGGCACAACTGCAAAGATCAATACTCAATAGGGCACAACTACAAGGAGCTTCCCTTGTCGAGACACAACTACAAGGATCAATACTTGCTATGGCACAACTGCAAGCAGCGAACCTTGTTGAGATACGACTGCAAGCAGCGAACCTTGTCGAAACACAACTGCAAGGGGCTATGCTGTTCCTAGTACAACTTCAAGGAGCCGCCCTGCGAGGGGCACGACTACAAGGGACCGGAAGTGTAGATGGGGATCCTATGTCTTTTCAAGATCGTATTAAGGGACAGATTGACAAAGAAAGCGATCTATCGGAGGTAATTTTTGCAGGCGGATTAAGCCAAAAAGACATGGACTCCCTCGTCGAAGGCTTATCTGAAGATCAAGCAACGTGGCTACGATATAGATTGAGGCGACACATCGATATTCCGGAAAGCTATGAACTGCCAGAAAACATCGGTGCCATTGGAGCCTACACCGCAGAAGAAGCCAAACAATGGATCGCCGAATACGAGCAAGCCATGTCAGAAGTCCCGGAGGACGATAGCTAATGCCGACCCTGAACTGGCTAACGCGAGACGCCGACATCCACGCCGCCGCCCGCGTCCCCTATCGCCTCCTCGAAGAATCCCCTGACCTTTCCACCGGCGACCCAGACGCCGCCAACATGCTCATCCAAGGCGACAATCTGGAAGCACTCAAAGCACTTCTACCGTTCTACGCCGGCCAAGTGAAGTGCATCTACATCGACCCACCGTATAACACGCGTTCGGCCTTCGAGCACTACGACGACAATCTCGAACATAGCAAGTGGCTGGCGATGATGTGGCCGCGCCTCGAACTCTTGCGCGAACTGCTCGCGGAGGATGGCTCTATCTGGGTGTCCATTGACGATAACGAAGGCCACTACCTTAAAGTCATTATGGACGAGATGTTTGGACGCAATAATCTGATCTCGAATGTCGTTTGGCAGAAAGTCTATACCGTTAAGAATTCAGCAAAGTACCTCTCTGACATGCACGACCATATTATTTGTTACGCCCGGTCAAAATCTCAATGGTATCCAAATCTTTTACCTCGCTCTGATAAGGCTACAGGGAATTATTCTAATCCAGACAATGATCATAGAGGGCCTTGGACAACCAATGCAGTCCAAGCACGCAACTATTATAGTTTGGGAACATATGAGATTATCTCTCCTTCCGGTCGCGTACATCTTCCTCCGACTGGCACATATTGGCGAATATCCAAAGATATCTTCAACAAATTGAACTCAGATAATCGAATTTGGTGGGGACAAGACGGTGACTCAATTCCGAGAATAAAGAAATTTTTGGCGGAAGCAAAAGACGGTGTAGTGCCTGCTACTTGGTGGCCTCATTCAGATTCAGGAACCAATGCAGAAGCGAAGCAAGAGGTTCGTCAGTTGATAGGCAACAGCGGGGAGATATTCCTTACTCCAAAACCTGAAAAGTTGCTTAAGCAGGTTCTTATCGTCGCCACCAACCCCGGCGACCTCGTCCTCGACTCCTTCCTCGGCTCCGGCACCACCGCCGCCGTAGCGCACAAGATGGGCCGCCGCTACATCGGCATTGAAATGGGCGAACACGCCGTTAGCCATTGCGTCCCGCGCCTGAACAAAGTGATTGACGGCGAACAAGGCGGCATCTCCAAAAGCGTCGGCTGGCAAGGCGGCGGCGGCTTCCGCTTCTACCGCCTCGGCCCACCCGTATTCGACGAGGAAGGACACATCCGCTCCGACATTCGCTTTTCCGTGCTCGCCGCCCACGTCTATTTCAGCGAAACCGGACATCCGTGGCGCGGCAACACCGCTTCCCCCTACCTCGGTCTGCACGATGGCCGCGCTTATGCCCTGCTGTACAACGGCATCCTCGGCGACAAAGGCAATGTCTTGACCCGTGCAACCCTCGCCGCGATTCGGGAAGAAATTGTGCGCAAGGATGCCAATTTCTCCGGGCCGCTCACGATCTACGGTGAACAGTCGCGCTTGACGCCAGCGACGCTCGACCGAGAGGACATCGTCTTCAAACAGACGCCCTACGATATCAAAGCGCGCACCTAATCCATGCAGCTAAAACAATATCAAGCCGACACCCTCTCCGTCTTGCGCCGCTTCTTCGAGGAAGCGCGTATCGCCGGACCCAAAAACGCCTACGAAGCCATAACCCAAGAGTCAGAGCAGGCCGCGCGGCTTAGAGGCTATGCCGAATCTTATGCACCGCTAAAAGAATTGCCAGACATTCCCTACGTCTGCCTGCGCCTACCCACCGGCGGCGGCAAAACAATCCTCGCCGCCCACGCCGTCTCCATCGCCCGCAATGCTTGGGTCGAAAAAGACTATCCGCTGGTACTGTGGCTAGTGCCGACCAATACCATCCGTCGGCAGACAGTCGAAGCCCTGAAAAACACCCGCCATGCGTATCGACAAACGCTGGACGACGCTTTCGACGGCCGCGTGCGCGTATTCGACATCACCGACTTCACCCATATCCGGCCGCACGACCTGCGCGACCACTGCTGCATTGTGGTCGGCACCATTCAAACGCTGCGGGTAAAAAGCACCGAAGGGCGCAAGGTGTACGCCCACAACGAAGAAATGGAACCGCACTTCTCCGGCGTCCGGGATACCGCACCGGGTTTGGAAAAGCTGGATAATGGCACCGTCAAATTCTCCTTCGACAACCTGCTACATCGGCACCGTCCATTGATGATCGTCGATGAAGCGCACAACGCCGTCACCGGCCTGACGCGAGAGATGCAGGCGCGAGTCAACCCCTGCGCCATCGTCTAATTCACGGCAACGCCGCAGCGCAAGTCGAACATCCTGTACAGCGTCACTGCTCAAGAACTCAAACGCGAAGAAATGATCAAACTGCCCATCATGCTTGCCGAGCACGACACTTGGCAGAACGCAGTGACCGGGGCCATTAACGCCCGTGCTTCGCTTGCAGAGACGGCCAAGGACGATGCCGACTACATCCGTCCCATCGTCTTGTTCCAAGCACAGCCGAAAAATCAAGAAGTGACAGTCGAGGCGCTGAAAAATCACCTGATGGACATTGAGCAAATCCCGGAAAGCAAAATCGCCATCGCCACCGGCGACCAACGCGAACTCGACGGCATTGATTTATTCGACCGCACCTGTCCCATCGAATACGTCATTACAATCGAGGCGCTCAAGGAAGGATGGGACTGCTCCTTCGCCTACATTTTCTGCTCCGTATCGCGCATCCAAAGCGCGACAGACGTCGAACAACTGCTCGGCCGTGTGCTGCGGATGCCTTACGCCAAGCAACGCCAAACATCCGACCTCAACAAAGCCTACGCCTTCCTGTCCGAGCCGTCTTTTGGCGAGGCGGCGCGTGCTTTGGCCGACAAATTGGTAGATATGGGCTTTGAGGAAGACGAGGCCCTCGACAACATCGAGTCGGTGCAACATACGCTCGACTTCCAGAGAGACTTGTTCAGCCCGCAGGAAAAGCCGGAGCCAGTATTCAAATATGCGACTCCGGCAACCCCGGAAATCCTGTCTGAACTCAAAGAGGCAGAGTACGACGGATTGCAGGTGCGCGAAACCGCTGAAGGACAGGTCGAAATCGCAATTACTGGCTGGATCAATCAGGACCACGAGCAGGCGATTTCCGAGACGTTACCCGAGCAGGAGCGAAAAGGATTCGCCACAGCCGTTGCCCAACACCGCGCCGCAGTCGAGGAACACATATCCCCAGCCGAACAAGGGCAGCCATTCAACGTCCCACGTCTCATGTCGGAAATCCAAGGCACCTTGGAATTTGCCGATACGGATGTGTTCATGGAATACCACGACTGGTCGCTACTCGATTATTCGCCAAAGATGGACGAACAGGAATTCACTATCCGCGAGACGGCGCGCAGCTTTGCAATAGACCTCGACGGCAATCGCATCTCCTACCAGTTCGCCAGCGAAGAGGAGCAATTGGCGCTGGACATCGCCGTCGAAGGTTGGACCGCCGAGACACTCGTCCTATGGCTCGATCGACAAGTGCGCCAGATGGACATTCACCAAAGCGAACTGCTCAAATGGCTGCGCGATCTGGTCAACCACCTGATCAACACACGCGGCATGACCATCGCCGCGCTAATGCGTTGTAAGTTCCTACTCGCCAAGAAAATCGAGAACAAAATCGCGGCCATTCGCCAAAAGGAACGAAGCAGCGTCTATCAGCAGTACCTCTTGGTGCCCGAGGCCAATACAACGATCTCGTTTGACGATGCCTTCACATTCACAGACAACATGTACGGGGATCAACGGCGCTATCGCGGGCGCTGGAAGCCGCGCAAGCACTTTTTAGGCCCGGATCGCGTTCCCGCTTTTGATGGTGCAGACGACGGCGAGGAAATGCAATGCGCTCAGGTCATCGACAGTCTGACAGCAGTGAAGTACTGGATTCGCAATGTAGCGCGCCATCCCAACTCGTTTTGGCTACCCACCGCAACGGACAAGTTTTACCCAGACTTTGTCGCCTTGCTAAACGACGGTCGTCTCCTCGTCGTCGAATACAAAGGCGCGCATATTGCCGAAACGTCCGATACTAACGAGAAGAGGACCATTGGCGCTCTTTGGGAGCGGTCAAGCGATGGCAAGGGCCTGTTCATCATCGCTGAGCAAATGGTCGATGGGAAGGACGTGCGGCAGCAGTTACAGGAGAAAACCAAGTAGGTGCGAACCTTGTGTTCGTACTCGCGAGCCTTGATATTTCTGATGAATACGCAGTTTTCAAAAACGGTCTTACAGCCAACAACGGGAGTTTCAGATGGGTACTAGAACGATCCAACTCGACGACGATGCCGAAGCTACCTTGTCCGTTTTGTGCAACCAGACCGGCCTTCCCATCTCAGAGGTGCTCAAACGCGGCCTCCAAGCGTATGCGGCGTTAGCATCCAAGGTACCAACAGCCGAAACGCCATATCAGGTCTTTAGCCGTCTCGATTTGGGACCGGGAGGCTATGCCATTGCCCCGGCCAAGAACGCCAAGAAGGCCGCTGCCGAGGCCATTAGGAAGAAGCATCAGCAGTGATTATAGTGGATACTGTTTCGCACTCGGGGTGATTGGCTGATCGGATTTTGACTGCTATGTCAGCAGGGCTATCAGTGTCCCGTCATTTGCTCGCCTGAAGAGCTAATTGGAGAAGAAGAATGAAGGATCCTATTGTCGAAGAAATTAGAAAGATAAGAGATGCCCACGCGGCCAAATTCCAGTTTGACTTACACGCAATCTGCGAAGACCTTCGCAAGAAGGAGAAGATCTGCGGTCACCCCGTCGTGTCTTTCCCGCCCAAACGTATCCTCAAGAATCCGTCTGAGTAGAGTACCGTAATCAAACGGAATATGCTTATGGCAAGGGACGCTTATGAATGCCATTGAAGCCCATATCGACAGCGCTACGATCCAAGCTATAGCGCAACTAATTGTCGAACGCTTTGATCCAGAACAGATCATTCTCTTCGGCAGCCATGCTCGCGGAGAGGTTGGAGCGCACAGCGATGTGGATCTGCTGGTTGTGCTCCGTACAGACGCAGGACGGCCACAGCATGGCAATCCAATTCGTCGGGCGATTGCCGAGCGTTTCGTCCTGCCCGTCGATGTGGTTATCCGCTCTCCAGAAATCCTCGCCGAGCAGCGCGATGACCCGTATTCCTTGATTCACAAAGTGCTGGAAGAGGGGAAAGTGCTGTATGAGCGACGTATCGCCTGAACAAGAGTGGTTCGAGAAGGCCGACCAAGATCTGGATATGGCCCGTCGGGCATTGGGGCCAGAAAAGCCCCTGCCGGGGATGGCCTGCTATCACGCTCAGCAATGCGCCGAGAAATATCTGAAGGGCTATCTGATCGCTCACTCAGTCCCTTTCCGTTTTGTACATGATCTCGTTTATCTTACGCAGCTATGCATGGCACGCGAACCAGCCTTTGAGACACTGATGTCGGCTGCCGAAATTTTGGGCGAGTATGGGACGACGGTGCGCTATCCGATGGAGGGATCAGAAAACCCCGATGTAGAAACGGCCAAGGAAGCGATCCGACTGGCCGAACAGGTCGCTGCTTTAGTCGTGCACAGGGGACACTGAATACAACTAAAAAGTCCATTCATATATACAGCTATTATATCGCTATTTTTTCTGCTTACATTCGCATCCTGACCTTAGACAGCCCTTGGGAACGCTAGAGATCATTGCCCCTTATCGGTGTTCACCTGTTTTTAGCAACTTCTGCCAGCAACGCCCTCTCCCGCGCCGTGAGAATATACCCGACAATCGTCTCCAACCCCTCCCGATCCTTGATACAAGCAAAAACCGTCGGCCCCTCGCCGCGCATCTTCTTGGCATCGCGATCCATCACCCCCAGATCCGCCCCCACCATCTCGGCCAGATCGGTCTTGTTAATCACCAGTAGATCCGACTGCGTCGTCCCCGGGCCGCCCTTGCGCGGAATTTTGTCGCCACCAGACACGTCGATGACGTACACCGAATAATCGACGAGTTCGCGGCTAAAATGAGCCGCCAAGTTGTCGCCGCCGCTTTCGACCAGCAGTAAATCGATGCCCCCGGTGAAACGATCCATCAAGTCTTCGAGCGCATTCAAATTCAGCGAAATATCCTCGCGGATCGCCGCGTGCGGGCAGCCGCCAGTCTCGACGCCGACGATGCGCTCCTGTTCCAACGCCTCGTGCCGCAGCAAAAATTCGGCGTCCTCGCGGGTGAAGATGTCGTTGGTGACCACCCCCAAGCTATACTCGTCGCGCAGCCTCTCGCACAAAGCCTGCAACAGCGCCGTCTTGCCGCTGCCGACCGGCCCGCCAATCCCCACCGTAAAGGCGCGGTTGGAAAAATCGCGGTGCGGGTCCGAGCCTTCGCGCTCGGCAAAGAGTCCAGGCGAGTCAAGAGGCTCGTGTGTGTGGTCGTGGTCGTGTCCCATACATCCCTCTCAACTTTGGAAAAGGCGCGAATAGAGATCGTCGTGTACGCTCTGGGCAATGTCGAGTTGCGGCGCGCAACGCGTCGCTTGTGAGTACGGTCGCCCCGCAACTTCCGCCAGCAATTCCTCGCAATACACATACAGGCCCAATTGCCGTCGCGTAGCCTCCATCGGCCCGACGATCCCGAGACGCACCGCGGCACTCATCTGATCCCTAAGCACTTGAAACATGTAGAGCTGCTGAGCCTCGGCTTGTGCAAATCCCGCAGCCTTCAACGCCAGTCCGAAAACCACCGTGTAGTGCGCGTGCGCCCTCCGCAAGTTTGCGAACTTGACCTCCGGGTATAACCCAGCCATCAGCCGCAACCAATTCTTACCCAAAATCAAACTCGCCCGACGCATCGCCGGAGCCGCGATCATCGCGTCGTAGAAATGTAACATTTCCGCCACGATTTCTTCGTCGGATTCAACATAACAGGAATGGATAAAGGGAATCTCGCCGTAGGCCGCGGCCATCAGCGCCGAATGCACGAACTCTTCCAGCGCTCCAGGCGCTTCCAACAAGCCCAACTGATAAGCCCCCTCCAAGCCATTGGAAAAGGCATAACCACCAGCCGGCAGCGCACTGTCGGCTAGGTGCATCAACGGATAGAGCCGATTCATTTAGAATAGATGATACAGTTGCGCCAGCGGCAGTTTTTCCGCGGGTTCGCAGGTGATCTCTTCGCCGTCAACGTTCACCCTATAGGTCTCCGGATCAACCTCGATATTGGGCACCACGTCGTTGAGCCGCATATCGGCCTTGCCAATGTCGCGGCAATGCTCGACGGGCACGACCTCTTTCGCCAACCCGTACTCACCCACCTGCTCGCGCGACGCCTGCGAAACAAAAGCCAGCGACGTCGGCCCAACCGCGTTGCCGTAGGCCCCGAACATGGGGCGCGGATACACGGGCTGCGGCGTGGGTATCGAAGCATTGGCGTCGCCCATCTGCGCGTAAGCAATCACCCCGCCTTTGATCACTATTTCGGGCTTGACGCCGAAAAAAGCCGGCTGCCACAACACCAAATCGGCTAGCTTGCCCGTCTCCACCGAGCCGACCTGGGCCGAGAGTCCGTGGGCAATAGCTGGATTGATGGTGTATTTGGCGACGTAACGCCGCGCGCGATAGTTGTCAGCACCGCCCGCATCTTCGGGCAACAGGCCCCGCTGCTGGCGCATCTTGTGCGCCGTTTGCCAAGTCCGGCACACCACTTCCCCCACTCGGCCCATCGCTTGGCTGTCCGAGGCAATGATCGACAGCGCGCCCAAGTCGTGCAAAATATCCTCGGCAGCAATGGTCTCCTGACGAATCCGACTCTCGGCAAACGCCACGTCCTCGGGAATATTCTTGTCGAGGTGGTGGCAGACCATCAGCATGTCCAGATGTTCGTCTATGGTGTTGACCGTGAAGGGCCGCGTTGGGTTAGTCGAAGAGGGCAGCACATTGGCCTCGCCGCAAAGCCGCATAATGTCGGGGGCGTGGCCACCGCCAGCGCCCTCCGTGTGATAGGTGTGGATCGTCCGCCCTTTGAAAGCCGCCCGCGACGCCTCGACAAAGCCCGACTCGTTGAGCGTGTCGGTATGGATGCAGACCTGCACGTCGAATTCTTCGGCAACCGCCAGACAAGCATCGATGGCCGCTGGCGTCGTGCCCCAATCTTCGTGCAGCTTGAGGCCACAAGCCCCAGCCTCAACTTGCGCCGCCAACCCTAAGCGCAACGACGAATTGCCCTTGCCCAAAAAGCCAAAATTGAGCGGCCAAGCATCGGCCGCTTGCAACATTGTACGGATGTAAAAAGCCCCTGGAGTACAAGTGGTCGCATTCGTCCCAGTCGCCGGTCCGGTGCCGCCCCCGAGCATCGTAGTAATCCCCGACGCGATGGCCTCTTCCACTTGTTGCGGACATATAAAATGCACGTGTACGTCCAGCGCCCCAGCCGTCAAAATCAGCTTCTCCCCGGCCACTACTTCGGTGGTCGCGCCGACGATCATCTGCTCGGCAACGCCCGGCATAATATCCGGGTTGCCAGCCTTGCCGATTCCAGCGATGCGCCCGTCTTTGACGCCGATATCGGCTTTGTAAATGCCCGTGTAGTCGAGCACCAGCGCATTGGTGATTACCAAGTCCAGCGCCTCTTTTTGAGTCGCGCCGCTCTGCTGCCCCATGCCATCGCGCAGCACTTTGCCGCCGCCGAACTTGCACTCCTCGCCGTACACAGTGTGATCTTGCTCTACCTCGACAATCAAATCCGTGTCGCCCAACCGCACCCGATCGCCGGTAGTGGGGCCGTACATATCCGCATAAGCGCGTCGATCAATCCGCATAGCTAATCCGCTCCTAAAAAGCCGCGCTCTTTAGCGCGTTCAAGGGCGGCGGCCTTGTTGTCGTCGCTCAAGGCCCCGCCGATCAAACCGCTGCCGCCTTGGACGACGCGCTCGCCAGCTACGGCGACCAGCGTCACCGTCTTAATCTCCCCCGGCTCAAAACGCACTGCGGTTCCCGAGGGAATATCGAGGCGAAAGCCATAGGCCCGTGCGCGGTCAAAGCGCAATTCGGCGTTGGCTTCAAAAAAGGGAAAGTGCGACCCCACCTGCACAGGGCGGTCGCCCATGTTCGCCACTTCGAGCTCCACTTTTTCGCGGCCGGCGTTGAGCGCGAGCTCCCCATCCGCTACCAGCACTTCCCCAGGCTCAGCGCTGGACGCGTTGTCCGGCGACCACGTCTCACCCACGCGCACCAACCCTGACCCATAGAGCGCCAACTCGGCGTTGCCGCGCTCCCGGCAAATCGGCTGATGGACCGTCACCAGTTTGGTGCCGTCGGGGAACGTGCCTTCCACCTGTACCTCGTGCACCATCTCCGGCACCCCCGGCAACACATCTTCAATACCGAGCAATTGCTTGCCCTTGTCCATCAAGGTGGCAACCCGCTCGCCATCGCGGATAAATTCGAGCAATTGCGCCGCGATCAGCGCGGTCGCCTCCGGGTAGTTCAGCCGCAATCCCCGGGCATAGCGCTTCTGCGCCACAAACCCGGCGTTGTGCAATACTAGTTTGTCGATTTCCCTCGGTGCAAGCCGCATGAATCCTCGAATCAGTGATCAGTGGTCAGTGGTCAGTGGTCAGCGACCAGTGGGGACGGAGACTAACCACTGATCACCGGCCACTGTTTCTCAAAACGTCAGATGGGTCTTAATACTTTCATCCGACAACTCGTCGGCCGTCCCCTGCAACAGGATGCTGCCTCGGTCCATCAGAAAGAAGTGATCGGCGATTTGCCGCGCGAAGTCGAAGTACTGCTCGACCAAGACGATGGCGAACTCGCCCCGCTTCTTGAGCTGAAGCAACACCTTTTCTATTTCCAAAATGATCGACGGCTGGATTCCTTCGGTCGGTTCGTCCAGCATCAAGACCTTGGGTTCGCCGACCAGCGCCCGGGCAATGGCCAACTGCTGTTGCTGTCCACCGCTTAAATTGCCGCCCATCCGCTCCTGCATGTCCGCCAACACCGGAAAGAGCGCGAACACTTCCTCGGGCACCTCGCCACCGCCAGCGCGCGCCTGCAAGCCGATCTCCAGATTTTCCCGCACCGTCAACTGCGGAAAAATCTCGCGGCCCTGCGGCACGTACCCCAACCCCCGTCGAGTGCGCTTGTCAGCCGTCAGCGCAGTGACGTCCTCGCCGGCAAAAAACACCCTGCCTTTACTCGGCGTCAACAACCCCATGATCGCCTTGAGCAACGTTGTTTTGCCGACGCCGTTGCGCCCCATCACCGCCACAATCGAGCCGCCGGGAACCTGCAAGCTAATATCCCGCAAGATGCGGCTGCCCCCGTAGTGGACATCCAACTCCTCCACCGCCAGCGTGGTCTCAGCCGACTGCACTGCGCTCCTCCCGTTCCATGGCCGTTCCCAGATAGCACTCAATGACGCGCGGGTCGTTCTGCACCGCTTCCATCGGCCCTTCGACTAAAATTCTGCCCTCGTGTAGCACCGTAACCTTGCGGGCGATTTGCCGCACGAATTCCATGTCGTGCTCAATGACAATCAGGGCGTGATCCTCGGCCAGTCCCTGGAGAATCTCCCCGGTGCGGAAAGTCTCCTCGTCGGTCATACCTGCCGCTGGCTCATCCACTAAGAAGAGCGTGGGATCCTGCAAGATGACCATGGCGATCTCCAACCACTGCTTCTGACCGTGCGACAGAGTACCAGCGACCTCGTCGAGCGCATCCTCCAGCCCCGTGCGCTCGGCCACCTCCTCAATCCGACGGCGCTCGGCCGCTTGGAGCCGATAAAACAGCGAGGCGAAGACGCCGCGATTGGCCTTCACAGCTAACATCAGATTGTCGGCGACGGTCAGCGAAGTAAAAACCGTCGGCGCTTGGAACTTGCGCCCCACCCCTAAATCGACAATCTCGTCCTCGCTCAGCTTGGTCAGATCTTGATCCTTGAAATAGGCGTGCCCAACGTCGGGCCGCGCCCGGCCACAGAGCACGTCGAGCAGGGTCGTCTTGCCCGCGCCATTGGGGCCGATGACCACCCGCAACTCGTTTTGGGCGACCTCAAATATGTCGATGTCCAGCGCCTTGAAGCCGTCGAACGACACACTTAACTTTTGCACGTATAGATTGTCCATCGCCCAACTCCCGTTACGCGGTCACTAGTCTCCGACGCAAGCGCCCGACTATGCCAGCGACGCCCTCGGGAAAGAACAGTACCACCCCGACAAAGAGCGCGCCGAGAAAGTAGAGCCAAGTGCCGGGGAACGCGCCGGTGAGAAAGCTGTAGAGCAAGTTGACCAGCACGGCTCCGACGATTGCGCCCACCAACGTCCCTCGGCCACCGACCGCGGTCCACACCACAATCTCAATCGAAGCCTGCACGTCCATCCGCCCCGGCGTGATAATGCCAGTCTGCGGCACGTAGAGCATTCCCCCCAAGCCCGCCAAGGCGCTGGCGACGACAAAGACGAAGAGCTTGTAGCGAGTGATGTGATAGCCGATAAAGCGCAGGCGGTGCTCGCTATCGCGAATGGCCACTAGCAATTTGCCCAATTTGGAGCCGACGATATAGCGGCAGAGATAATACGCCCCCACCAGCGCCGCACACGCCACCACGTAGAGCCCGCGCTTGGTCGCCGGTTCGGCTAATTCAAAGCCTAACAGCGTCTTGAAATCCGTCAGCCCGTTGGTCCCCCCCAACATGGTCTCGTTGCGCAAAAAGAGCAGCCACATCGCCAGCGCCAGCGCCTGGGTGATAATGGCCAAGTACACGCCCTTGATGCGGCTGCGAAAGGCGAGGAAACCAAAGACCAGCGCCGCCAATCCCGGCACCAGCAGCCCGAGGAGCAAGGTCAGCGGCAGGCTGTGGAACGGCTCCCAAAAAAGCGGCAACTTCTCGACCCGGTTCCAAACCATGAAGTCGGGCAACGCGCTGCCGTACACGCCTTTAGTCCCGGTCTTGAGCAGCATGTGCATGCCGATGGCATACCCGCCCAGACAAAAGAAAAATGCCTGGCACAGCGACAGAATGCCAGTAAATCCCCAAATCAGGTCCATTCCAAGAGCGACGATGGCGAAACAAAAATAGCGCCCCCACAGGTTCAGGGTCGTATCGGCAACTAGCCCCAGATAGTTGAGCAGGGGGACTAGCACCCCAAAAAAGGCGAACAGCAAACCAGCGACGATGTGGTGTCTAGACGCGCTCACAGTTCGGCGCTCCGTCCTTTGGCAGGGAAGAGGCCGGTCGGACGCGATTGCAAGAAGACGATGATCAAGCCCAACAGGATAACCTTGCCGTAAACAGCTTCAAAGAGCGGTTCGAGCATCTTGTTGAAAATGCCGATCCCCAGCCCGGCGCTGATCGTGCCTAGCAGCTTGCCGACCCCGCCGGTGACAACCACGAGAAATGAATCGACGATGTAGGTCTGACCCATGTTGGGCACGACGTTTCCAATCAGCGTCATCGCCCAACCGGCAACCCCGGCAATCCCCGTGCCCAAGGCAAAAGCCATGGAGTCAATGCGCCGCACGGGTACCCCAACGCAGGCGCTCATCGCCCGATTTTGGGTCGTGGCCCGCAGCTTGAGCCCAAAGCGCGTGCGAAAGAAAAGCGCCAACAGCATCCCGACGATCACCGCGGCCAGCGCCATGATGAACATGCGGTTATAGGGCAACACCACCTGGGGAGCCATTTCCCAACCGCCGCTTAGAAGCTGCGGCAACTTCACCGCCGTCAGATCGCCAAAGATGCTGCGCGCCGCTTGAATCAGCACCAGACTGATGCCCCAAGTGGCCAGCAGGCTTTCGAGCGGTCGGCTGTATAGCCGGCATATAATCGACGCTTCCAACAGGAACCCGATGCCACCAGCGACTAGGAAGGCAAGCGGAAAGGAGATGGCAAAGAACAGGTCGCCGTACTCCGGCGGCAGCACGCCCAAGCACAGGTTTTGCACCACAAACGTGGTGTAGGCACCAATCATCATAAACTCGCCGTGCGCCATGTTAATCACCCCCATCTGGCCGTAGATAATCGCCAACCCCAGTGACATCAAGACCAGAATGGACCCCAAGCTCAAACCGATAAAAATCGTCTGCACCGCCTGCATAGAGGAACTAAAACGCCGCAAGCTAGTCAGGGCCGCTGCCGCCCGCTCCCGGACCCGCGTGTCAGGTTCGGCAAAGGCCCCTGACTCGCCTGTACTCAAGAGTTTCTCTAGCACAGGTATGGCCAGCGGACTGCGCAGTTCCTCCAATGCAGCCACCGCCTGCAAGCGCACCTTTGCCTCTGCGTCGGCCAATTGCAGCTTGGCCAACGACACACGCTTCAACCGCCGGATCGACCCATCCGTCTCTTCTTCGATGGAACGGCGCAACGCCGGGATTGCGGCTGCATTTCCCTTGTTGCCGATATTTTCAGCGGCAATCCGGCGTTTGTCCGCATCCGAATGGAACAGTTCCATCTGCAACAAATAGGGCTGGATCAGCGCCCTAATTTTCCGATTGCTCTCGACCTCCTCTATGTCGTAAAGCGAGACCTTGACCTGTGCACCGTCCTCGCCGAGGATAGGCACGCGCTCGGGATAGACAGTAAAGAGCGGCACAATCGAATCGCCGTACTCATCCATTTCCTCGTCGCCAATGAGCACCAAGCCGCTCTGCACTTCGCGCTCGCTCCAGCGATAGACCTCTCCGCTGAACAGCCCCCGCATCAATACGTAATGGGCTTGGTCGTAGCGCGCGGCCAAAGCGGTTACAGCTTGTTGGATCTCCTCGTCATCGCCGCTGGCCAGCCGCGCAAACTGCTCCTCGTCCCACGCGTCGGCTCCCGCCGCTCCAGCCGCTAAGACCCACACCGCTAGTATTTTTATAACCTGTTGTCCCATTGACAAAATTGAACTCCGCCCCGTGAAAAACGGAGCGGAGACGGCCTAATTACCATGTACCTTTACCTTTTACCGTACCAATCGCTAAACTACTGAGCGGCCGTCCCCGCTCCACCCACCTAAAACGTTAACAGCGACTCCAGCGCAATTTGCGTCACCGCGTCGGCGTCGCCCTCTGTAAGCATCTTCACCTCGGCTACCAGACCCCAGTTATCCGAAATGGCATAACTCGGGGCAATAGTGATCTCACTCGTTTCGTCGTCCTCGCCGCCACCAATCGGAGTCCACGCGATAGCCGAGTACCGGGCCGTTACGCCGACCTGGTCGCTCAGGCCGTAATTGACCATCCCGAGATACCCCAAGCCCGACTCATAATCGCCCCAATCGCTCATCGAGTTGACCTCGGCAGCGACCGTCAGCGGCCCCGTCGCCAACATACCCCAAACGTTGATCAAGGTCTGCTCGTCTTCTCTAGCCAACGCAGCTTTGGCCGTTACCCCTTCCACAGGCATCAAAGCAACCTGGGCCTCAAACCCTACGTCGCTCCCATCCCCTGAGAAATCAGTCTCCGCGCCATCCCACACGCTAGAGACAACCGCCCCGTACAGGCCGAACATATCCGAGCCATAGGAGGCCGCGACCCCATTCTGATAGCCGCCATAGACCAGCGTAGCCGAGTACGAATACTGATACATACCGGTGGGTTCGGCTGCTTCAAAGCCAGTGCAGCTAAGAAACTTGCCCACAGTGAGCGCCAAGCCCTCGCCGGTATCGTACGTGATGAAGGCCTGCTCTAGTTCGACCGGGGCAGTAGGCCCCAAGGCATTGACATCCGCCCGCATGGAGATCCCTTCTCCGAGATCCGTCGAGACATCCAACTCAAACTGATCCAGCGACATGCTCGCGTCCCCATCGTCGCTGAACACGCTCATATCGACAAACCCGGAGAATTCGACCTCGGCGGATACCGTCTGGGCGGCAAAAATCGCCAGTGCAAATGCTACAATTTTCTTATTCATCTGTTTGCGTCCTTCTGCGCTAGGTAGAGGATTACTCTAGGGTATAGGTGCCCATGTAATTGACGTGGTCGCAATCCTTGTCGGCGCTAGTGATATCGTCCCACGGATCGGGGGCCACGAGGCCATCCGATTCATAGACGATCTTGAACTGGCCGTTCTTTTTGATCTCGCCGATATAGACGGGCTTGTGCAGATGGTGATTGCGCTCGTCCATCATCACTTGGCCGCCCGGGGAGTCAAACGCCAGCCCGTAGAGCGCCGGCCGCACCTTTTCCACGTCGAAGGAACCAGCCTTTTCAACCGCACCTTTCCACAGATAGACTCCGGTATAGGCCCAGAGAATCGGATCGTCGGTGACGCGCTTTAAGCCGCCGGGCAAGTCGTTGTCTGCACAGTATTTCTTAAAGCTCTTGACGAAATCCCGATTTTCCTTGGTGGCGACGGACTGGAAGTAGTTCCAAGCCGCCAGATGGCCAACCAAAAACTCGGTATCCATCGCCCGCAGTTCGTCTTCGGCCACTGAAAAGGCCATGATCGGGCACATCGCCGAGGTCAGCCCCTGATTGGCGAATTCCTTGTAGAAGGGCACATTGGAATCGCCATTGATCGTGCTCAAGACCGCGGCTTTACCATCGGCGGCGAAACTCTTGATCTTCTGCACGATGGTCTGGTAATCCTGGTGGTGGAAGGGCGTGTACTCCTCCATGATATTCTCCTCGGGCACCCCTTGGTCGAGGAGATAAGCGCGCAGGATTTTGTTGGCCGTGCGCGGGAATACGTAGTCGGTGCCGAGCAGATAGAATTTCTCGTACCCGCCGCCTTCTTCGCTCATCAGATACTGGGCGGCTGGGATCAACTGCTGATTGGGGGTAGCCCCTGTATAAATGATATTGCGCGAACACTCCTCGCCCTCGTACTGGACCGGATAGAACAGCAGCCCGCTGTTTTCTTCAAAAACCGGCAACACCGACTTGCGCGACACCGACGTCCAGCATCCGAAGACGGACGCCACCTCGTGCTCTAGCAACAGTTCTTTGGACTTTTCGGCGAACAGGTCCCAGTCGGATGCTGGATCGACGACCACCGGCTCAATTTTACGGCCCAGTACGCCGCCGTTGGAATTGATTTCCTCGACCGCCATCAGCACGGCGTCGCGCAGCGATACCTCCGAGATAGCCATCGTGCCGCTAAGCGAATGCAGGACGCCCACTTTGACCGTCTCCTCCGCCTTCGCGCTAGAATACGTCCCAGCGACGATTAGTCCTAAGGCGACAAATGAAATCCAGAACTTACTTAGTCTTCTCATTGAATCCCTCCAAAAATTGTAGTGTTAAATGGCCTGAACGCACCGTTCCGGTAGTCCGCTCCGACCGATTCCGCTCTTCTACTGCAAAAAGGATACCACAACGGCACCCGCAGCAGTCTATAGACGGAGCAGGAGGGAATATTCTTGCTACTATCTCTTTATGTCGCAAATAGATACGCGATTTGTAATTTTATTTATTTTTCGTACGTAAATGGCATTTTTGGCGGTTTGATCGCTTAGTTTTCCAGTCAATCGACGCCAAAAATGTAGTTTTACGAATTTGTAAACAGACAAATATGTCGTTTTAGAGGGTCTTGTGGTAAGACAAGTTCGCCCTTCGCAGCATTCTGCGGCTAGGACGAGCACTCAAAAAAGACAAATATGTGATGTTTTGTGAATTTGCTGCCGAAGAGACTAATACTTTCGGCGCAGTGGATTTTCCCCTAGGACTTGGGGCAGAGATACAGCCGTGGCGAGCGCCTGCAAGACCTCCTCTAGATCGCCATTGGTGCGCCCCAAGGCGCGGAGCGCGAGCACGCCGGGACGAGGTTCGGCGAGCGAAACCAAAGCTGCCTTGCTAGTCCCGCGCGTCCGCTGACCGGTGAGCAGCGGCGCTAGGGCACGACGCAGCACTTCCTCGACGGCGGAGCGCACGGGGTCGCCGACGATAAAGGCATTGGCGAATGCCGTGTATGGGCCAAAAGCTCCAACGCGGTCGGGGGCCTGCTGCTTGGGCTGCAAACGCAAGCGTTCGGCCAACACCAGTTCGCTTTCCAAGTAGATGGAGATATTAGATGTATAAGAGCTGTAGTGAAACTGTTCGCCGCGTTCGCCGCGGCCGGCAGTGCCTCCGTCGAGCAAGACCAGCGAGGCTCCCGCGCTTAGATGCCAGACCTGCTCCTGCACAAAGGCGCTGTCGGCATAGGGCACCACCGGATCGGGCAGCGATACTACGCAAGCGCCTGCTTCGATGTGCCCGGCTAGCTCCTGTTGCGCGACCTTACCGTCGGCGGTCTTGTACACTTTGGTAAAGGCCTGCGTGCCCAAAAAGAGCTTGGCCTCCCGACCGCAGCGCACGCGCAG
Source organism: Candidatus Latescibacterota bacterium (assembly GCA_022827835.1). Lineage (GTDB taxonomy): Bacteria > Latescibacterota > UBA2968 > UBA8231 > UBA8231. Next base: position 6,554 of record JAJEIO010000056.1, on the reverse strand, counting down.
CCGGGCGCAATCGCCAGCGACCAAACCGCCGCCATAGCTGGAAAGGATAGCAGTGCTGTAATCGGCCTCGACCTTGGGGCTGAGAATCTTCAACGGCGCGACGGCCAAGCAGGACGTCAACCGCGACCTTCCCCCGACGCGATTCACTTCGACAATGGACCAACCCTCGTCCATGTCTATAGCATCTTGTTCTATTCTGCGTCCATCTGCGTCCATCTGCGGATCATCAAATCGGCGCTAACCAACCCCCATCAACGGGCAGCGCCGTCCCCGTAATCCACTCCGCGTCATCCGAGGCAAAAAACGCCACCGCCCGGCCAATATCCCTCGGCAGGCCCAATCTCGGCAAAGGTGTATCCTGCCGACATTGCTCGATAATTTCCGGGGTCAAATAGTCTTGAATCGGCGTCTCGATATAGCCCGGGCACACTGCGTTGACCGTAACATTGTCCCCGGCCAACTCCAACGCCAAATCCCGCGTCAGATTCACCGCCCCAGCCTTTGTCGGCGCATAGGCTGGACCGCCGCCACCGCCAAAGGAGTGAACCGAGGCAATGTTGACAATGCGCCCGGCCGCGGATTTTCTCAGATAGGGCGCGGCAAATTTGGTCGTGAGAAAGATCGAGCGCAGATTGACTCCTATAACCCGGTCCCAATCCTCAACGGACAGTTCTTGGCTGTCCCCCGGTATAATGATCCCGGCGTTGTTGACCAGAATATCCACCCCACCAAAGTGCTCGACGCTGCGGGCGACTAGATTTTCCACTGCCTTTTCGTCGGCCACATCGGTCTCGACGAAGAGCGCCTCGCCGCCCTCTCCGACAATGACTTCAGCCGTGGGCGGCTGCGGCTCGGTTTCGTGAAACTTGCCGATCTTGGGCGCTTCCTGCATATCGGCCACTACGACCTTGGCCCCTTCGCGGGCCAATTCGAGACAAATACCCCGCCCAATCCCCGAACTTCCTCCGGTAACAACGGCGATGCGATCCTGTAAACGCATGATTTTCCTCCTGTTTGTCGCACAATCTATAGCGGTCAGAAAGGGGGGACAAGGCGGCATGGCTGGTCAATCAGGCCATTTGATGCGGTAGCAAATTGACTCTAAAATAGACCTAGCGGAGAATTTGCCATGCCTGTGAACCTATTCATTTTTGAACGCAAAACCCCACTCTACGCCATCGCTTGCTGTCTATGCCTGTCCTTGGGGTCTGCCTCAGCCGACGACTCCATCCGCGCCCAGATCGAAGCACTCCGCGCCGCCAAGGACAGCCTGCTCAAAAGCGAAGATTCGCCGCTGCTACCAGAACAGCGTGCCCACTTTGAGCAACTTGCGTACTATCCCATCGACCTGCGCTATCGCCTGCGAGGCGAACTGCACATCTACGGCCGCCCGCGCATCGTCGAAATCCCCAATACCGACAGCACCACCACCGAGCTTGAGCGATTCGGACGCTTTGTTTCGGCCTTTGGCGAAAACGATTTTTGGCTGGAGGTGTACCGCAGCCCACAAACCGGCGAAACGGAAATCTTCTTCAAAGATCAGACCAACGGCCACACCACGTATGGGGGCGGGCGCTACGCGCGCCTGACGAGGGAGGACGATGGCATGTATGTCATTGACTTCAATAACGCTTATAACCCATACTGCGCGTACAATCCCATTTATATCTGCCCGCTGCCTCCGCGACAAAACTACCTCGAGTTCGCAATCGAGGCTGGCGAACTCATGGGCGATGCCGCCCCTCCCTAATGCGCGGCGCGCGTTTTTTGCGTATAATTTTCAGCGCACCCTCATCCCTACTAACCACATGAAAGCATTCCTCGAACGCCTCGAACAAGCCGCTGATTTGCGCGAAGTCCAATCGCTCGTCGATCACATCCTCGACGCAGCACGGACCGGAGGCAAACCCGAGGAAAAGCGCCGCTTCCTCCGCGATCTGCTCTTCAATCGGTCGCTTTTGTCCCGTTTGGAAACCCCTGCGGCCATCGACGCGCTTCTCGCGGCAACCACGCCCGACGAGTGGGAAGCGCTCTTTGGCGATGCAGTTGCCCAAGAGCTGCCGCAACTAACCGTCGATCTAGTCGATGGCTTAATCGATCTCGACCACCGCCAATTGCTGCGCCTTTTGCCCCCCAAATCTCCCAAGGCGCTCTTGCAGGTGCTCAAACGCCTCAATGCTTACCTAGAAGAATGCGATGTCTCCATCCGCTGCCTGCGCGGCATGCGCGTTGCCCGAATCATGGCCGACATCTACCGAACGCTCGCCGCCGAGTCTAGGGCCTGGCGGCGACGAGCGCTGCCGCCCTGCTGCATCGACAGCCAAGACATCATCCAGCTCAAAGAAGCCAAGCAAATTGACAAACTGGCCGCAGCCTACGAGACGCGGATCAACCAGCTACAGAGCATCGACCTCCAGCACAGCTTGGCCGCCCTCGACAGTGGCCGCGCCGCCGCGCCGCGCATGACCGAAGCGGCTTACGAGCAAGCCTTTTGCATCCAATCACCCCTGCGCCTAGGGATCTCCAGCGCCAATGCCTCGGACAATCACCTGCGCAGCAAGGAACAGGGCGGCAAGACGCTCAACATCGCCGTCAATCTGCAACAGGGCCGGGAAGAGCGAGCCCAACCACCGCTGGAAGTCTCCGCACGGAGGCTAGCCGAACCCCAACTCATCCTCCGCTCGCGCTCGCGGGGCTTCAAGGCCGACTTTGAGGTGAACAAACATAGCGCGGCCGCAACCGTCAGCGAGCTGTTCTTTGCCTACCGCCGCAGCGGCGACGAAGCCCTGCGATTGGTCAAGCAAGGACTAGTACACGCAGGCATCGTCCGACCGAATTCCACAGACGTCATCCAAGACATCGCTGCTTTTACTGGCGGCGGTGGCTTGGAAATCACCACCAGTAGCACGGTGCTACAAGGGTCCGGCCTGGGAACCAGCGGCGTCTTGTCCGCTGCCATCCTCAAAATGCTCTACCACCTCTCCGGCCACCCCTACGCCGCGCCCGCGTGCGAATACCCCAGCCTCTACGACCAAAGCCTCATGCTCGAACAGAGCCTCGGCCTCAACAGCGGTTGGCAGGATGCGCGCGGTGCCAGCGGCGGCCCCTCGGCCATCAAGAACTTCTACGCGCCGCCGACCGACGGCCTGCCCGCGCCCGAGCGCACATTCCTCACCGAGGTGGACGAGCGCTTGTTCACCGAGCGGGTCGTGCTCTTCGACACGGGGATATCGCGCTCGGCAACCCGCGGCCTCAACGTCGTCCTCGACGCCTATCTGTCGCGGGATGGCCAGCGCTATGCGGCCATCCGCGAATCGCTGGCCATTCACGACGAAATGGTAACCGCGCTGTGCGCGGACGCATACGCCGATCTCGGGCGGCTAGCCAACCGCTACTGGCAGTTGCGCTGCATCCTCGACCCCCAAGCCACCAACGACGCTTTGCAACACCTTTTCGAAAATCCCCAGATCACCGACCTAACCGAGGGCGGGCTTCTCACCGGTGCCGGCGGCGGTGGCTTTGCCCTCCTCATCGCTGCCGAGGGGCAAGCAGACGAGTTGCACACCAGACTCGACAAGCTGCGCCAACACGCGGCCTTTACCAACAGCCGCGTGGTCTCCTATCAGCTCAATGCCCAAGGCATCCACCTTGCGTGAGGACGACAGCCGTGGCCACCAAGAGAGAATACCTGCTCATAGACGGCTACAACCTCATCAAAGCAAGCCAGCTTTTCCAAGGCCGCGGCGACACGCTAGAACGAGCGCGCAACCGCTTGCAGCAAGCACTCGCCGCCTACGGCCGCCGCGCCGACAAGAACATTACCCTGTATTACGACGGCACTGGCGAATCGTCGAGCGCAGCGAGTGCAAGTGGCCCGCACGTCACCATAGAATTCTCGCGCTACCCTCAGCAAGCCGACGACCTAATCGCGCAGGCGGTCGCGCAAAAGCACGGTGCCAAGTGGCTGCGGGTCATCAGCTCGGACCGCGCAGTCCAGCGCAGCGCAACGCGCCACAAGATCCGCTCGACCTGTTCTGAGGATTTTCTCGACGAACTTACAGGACCTATTCAGGAGTCGAACGAATCCACGCCTGCGCCCGGTCGCGACGGCACCGAATCTCACCCACCTCTCGACCCGGACGAACTCGATCGCTGGGAAAAACTGTTCCACAAGGGAGCCGACCAAGCACCGAAGGCACCAGCATCTACCCGAGACGGCACCGAATCTCACCCACCTCTCGACCCGGACGACCTAGATCAGTGGGAAGCCTTGTTCCGCAAGGAAGCCGACGAGGCACCGCCCGCGACTGACCGCGACGGTGCGGAAGCCCGCCCGTCAGACGAATTAGACCGCTGGGAAGCCTTGTTCCGCAAGAAAGCCGACCGCTAGGGTAGTGGCAACGCGAGGTCACGCAGCACGGCCAAGCTGTGCTGTCCTTGGCTACTACCCGCCCGCGCCAAGGCTTCGAGATGCACCTTTAAGAACCTAGCATCAGTCGGCGTATCCACATCGTACCAAGGCGGCAGCAGGCCGAGCGTTTGCGTCCCCAAGCGCCCTAAGGTTTGCCCGAGCACCATCCCAGTGCTCCAAGCCACGTCTTGGAATATCCGGCTTTCCCCTTTTCGTCTGCCCACCAAGTAGTAGCCGCCGTCCGTGCTCGGACCCAAGACCACTTCCTTCTCGCGCAAAAGCGCCAGCCCTTCGTCGATGTAGCTGGCCGGCAGAGAAGGGCTGTCCGAGCCGACGAGGACCACTCGCTCGGCCCCCCGCGCAAAGGCCCACTGCATCAGGCCCTCCATCCGCTGTCCTAAATCGCCTTCGGGCTGCGGCACGTACTCGAAGGTGCCAATCGGAGTCAGCAGAGTACGCAGGGCTTCTTCGGCATCAGCCGGGGTAAAGGCCACGACCTTGGCAGCGGCCTGTGTCGCGTGCAGCGCAGTGGCGCAGTCCAGTAGCAGGGCCTCGTACAGACGCGCAGCGTCATGGGCACTCAGATGGCTCTGGAGCCGAGTTTTGACCGCTCCGGGGGCTGGTTTTTTGGCAAAGAGTACGGCGCAGGTGGACATTCTCCCCTCCCTATTGTCTATCTTCGGCAGACCGCCTATTTTTTTGCAATATAATTCGCGGCAACCTTTCACAAAATCAACCGAGGAGCTCATGGCCCAAGTCAATATCGTCCGCCACAACCCCATCGCCATCTTTTCCAACCCCACTGAAGTAATCATCACCGACGACAACGGCCACGTCGTGCGCCTAGTCGAGCCTTCGGGCAACGTCGGCACCCAATACGCCAACGACGTTGGCTCGGAGTGGTTCGGCACCATCGAAAACCTCAACAAGGGCCTCGAAATTTGCGGCGTCCACTGGTCCGACGTGTACAAAACCGACGTCCTGTGGACCACCCCTTCTGCTGACCGCGACGAGTGCGACCAGCGCAAAAACGACTTCAATGCCTGCTACGGAGCCATGATCGCCGCGGTAACCGGCGGCCCCATGCGCTCCAACCGCATGGCCCGCTTCACCCACCCGGAAGGCTTCCCAGACCCAGCGGCCCTCTTCGAGATCCAAATCAAAGCCTGTGTCGGCGAGACCGTCTCCATCAGCGGTGGCACAATCGACTACGGCACTTGGGTCGATCACCAGCCCTCGGGTGCCTCGGTTATGCACCAGCGGGACGGCGAAATGATCACCACGCTCGGCTCCGACTTGGCCGAAGAAATGCGCTTCGTCCTCGAAGAGCAATACGCCAAGCCCTTTGCCGAACAAGGCGTTGACTTCAAAAAGCAGACCGTATTCATGGAGATCCTCGTCGCCGTGGACGACGCGCCAGACAAAACTTGGCAGCGCATCGAGACCACCCGCCAAGTCTTTGCGGAGTACTACGGCGACGACCGGCCCGCCGGCCTGATTTACCCGGTGTCGCGGATCCCCAACCTCGACGGCATCGTCGAGCCGCAGCCCCGCGTGGTCTCCGGTGAAGTCGAAATCGTGCGCTCGGGGCAGATCGAGGACGGCTTCTCGACTTGGGCGGGCTTGCGCCACCACGGCGTGCGCGAAGTCCACGTCTCAGCCGTCGGCGGCAGCGACGCCGGCCAACAGCTCGGCACGCTCGACGCCCGGATCAAGGAAGCCGGCGGCGCGGGGCTCAAAGAGGACGGCATCTTCAACAACGCCTACATCGTCGCCGGTGCCGATTCCGCGCAAAATCGCGCTGGCTTGGTCGCCTTCAACGAGTCCTTTAGCGCGTACTACGCAGGCACTGCCCCGGCTGGCCGCACCGCCCAGTTTATCGGCGGCATCCAGCAGCAAGGCCATCAGAGCGGCATCGCCACCCGTGCGATCTTCGCCGAGTAGTCCCGTGATCAACTCCGCTAAGATTATCGCCGCCCTCGAACGGCACGGCATTACGCATGTGCTAGGAGTACCCGACAACGGCTCGTGCGTCCTGTACGAGCGCCTGTGGGACCACGACACCATCGAAGTAATCCTCACCAGCCGCGAGGGCGAGGCGTATGGCTTGGCCTCCGGCCTGTATTTGGGCGGTGCCCATCCG
>JAJEIO010000048.1 GCA_022827835.1 Candidatus Latescibacterota bacterium | reverse complement strand
GTACGCCCGCTCGCGCATGGTCAAGACCTGCGAGCGAATCGTCCGCGTGGGCCACATCCACGCCAGCGAAGCCACCACCAAGGCCATGATGTTGACGCTAATTTCCTCGCGGATCGTCGAGGCGATAGAGACCAGCACCACCAAGCCGGGCACCGTCAGCAGCGTATCCACGAGGCCGCGGATGACCGTGTCGATCTTGCCGCCCATATAGCCGCTCGTAAAGCCGAGAAAAATGCCCAGCCCTAGCCCTACCGTACCGGCCAACAGACCAATCCGCATGGTCAGCGGCACCCCCACCACCATCACGGCGAGCAAATCGCGGCCAGAGTCGTCAGTACCAAAGGGATGCTCCAGCGAGGGCGCTTGCCGCGGCGGCGTGGCCAGCGGCTGGGCCAGCGAGGTATCGACGAAGATCGACCCCAAAATCCCGAAGAGTACCACCAACAGAATCATGCACAGGCCGGCCGCAAGCATCGGGCTTTCGCTCAAGTAGTAGAGAATTTGGTCTAAGCGATGCATGGCTAGTGGTGTCGGCTATGGGAAATCCGCGGGTCGAGCAGCGGATAGAAGAAGTCCATCAGCATGGTCACCAAGCCAATGGACATGATGAGAATCAGCACTACGCCGTTGATAACCGTATAATCCGAGGCCTGGATGGCCTGAAAGAGTACCGTACCGATCCCCGGATAGGCAAAAATTACCTCGACGATGACTTGGCCAGCGACCACGTTGGCCAGCGACAGCCCCAGCGCCGTAAGCTGCGGCAGCAGGGCGTTGCGCAGGCCAAAGCGGAAGAAGATCGTGCGATTGCGCAGACCATTGGCCTCGGCCAGCGTGATGTAATCCTCGCCCGAAGTGGTAACCATCATCCCCCGCATCCCAAGCGCCCAGAAACCTACCTGCTGCAAGACAATGGCCAGCGCCGGTAGAATCGAATGATGCAACACATCGAGGACAAAGGCGGGACTTAAGATCGCCAACATACCGGGCGAGTACCCGCCCGAGAGCGGGAAGAGATCCAGCTTGAGGCCCAATATGTAAAGCACAATTAGCCCCAGCAGGTAGGGCGGAATCGCCGACATGGTCATCAGCGGCACCGCCAAGTTCCGCATAAAGCGCGGTGCTGACGGCCAAGCCGACAGCGCCCCCATGAGCGTGCCCAAGGCAAACCCGATCAGCACTGAAACGATCATCAGCCCAATGGTCCAGGGAATGGCATTGCCAATGATCTGCCCGACGCGGGCCGGATAGTTGGCCAGCGAATAGCCCAAGTCGAGCGTAAAGGTGTCGCTGAGAAAGTTGAAGTATTGGACGTGGAGCGGTTTGTCGAGACCGAACTTGGCCTGATATGCCTTGACCATGGCCTCAATGCCGTCTTGGCGCAATCCTCCACTAGCCGCGAGTTGGCCGAGCTTCTCGCGAATGGGATCGCGGCCCGTACCCAGCCGTGGCACAAAGAAGTTCACGCTCGCCGCTGCCCATACTACAATCAGGAAAAGGGCGACCCTTTTGACGACAAAATTCCAAGACATGTTATATACAGGTGAATTGGGAAAGGCGCTAAAACTAGGGAATAAAGAGCGCCTCGTCAATCGCCCCCGCCCTTTACCACCACCACCTCATCCACTGGCAAATCTTCCAACTGCGTCACCTCGCCACCAGGCCACAGCACCTCCACGCGCTCCACGCGCTCGGCCCGGCCCAAGCCAAAGTGAAGGCGCGCGTCGCTGTGGCCCAAGTAACTCGCTGCCCCACCAACTGACCTTACCTGCGTCCGTCCACCCGCCGTGATTCGCACCCAAGCGCCGACAACTTCCGGGTCGACTTGCACCACGAGATAGCGACCAGCGCGCGTCTCATTGCGCAAGAGCGTCGGGCTGTCGTCGATATTGGTCGTGAATAGATCGACATCGCCGTCGTGGTCGTAGTCGCCGCTGATAGTTGCGCGGCTCGACTTTTGCACCAGCAATCCGGGTCCAGCTTCTTCCACCGCAGCGAACGCACCCGATCCCTCATTGGCGAAAAGCTGGTTGCGCTGGGCGTATTTACCCCCGGAACTGGTGTGATCGACTTGGGGATAGATGTGGCCGTTGGCTACGAATAGGTCGAGGTCGCCGTCGAAGTCAAAGTCGAAAAAGCGCGTGCCCCAGCCGAGATAGCCCACGGTCGGGGCCGCCAAGCCGCGCTCGGCAGTAGCGTCAATAAAGGTCCCTGCGCCCGAGTTCAAATAGAGCGTATTGGTCTCGCCGTAGAAGTTGGTCACATAGAGGTCGAGATCGCCGTCGCCGTCGCAATCGCCCGCATCTACGCCCATGCTGGCCTCAAGTTCGCCATCGCCGTTGTACGCCACGCCTGCCTCCAAGCCGATGTCGCCCAAGCGACCACCGTCGTTGCGGAACAGCACATTGGGCGTCTCGTCGTTGGCCACGAACAGATCGAGGTCGCCATCGCGGTCAAAGTCTGCGGGCATTACGCCCAAACCATAGTGGAAATTGGCCGTGGCCACACCGGACGCAACTGTAACGTCGGCAAAGACCCCACCGTCGTTGCGATAAAGCCGGTCCTGCCCGCCTTCCATGCCCTGCGGACCGCAAAAGACCCGCAACCCACCCAAATAGATGCAGGGATCGTCCAAGTCTGGGTCTTGCAGCACCGGCTCGATATCGAAGACCACGTAGTTGGCAACGTAGAGATCGAGGTCGCCGTCTCGATCGTAGTCGAAAAACGCCGCACTCGCGCTAAAGTCATCGCCAGCAACCCCAGCCTGCGCTGTGACCGCGGCAAAGGTGCCATCCCCGCGATTGCGATAGAGCGCATTGGTGCCGTAGTTGGTCACATACAGATCGCGCTGTCCGTCGCCGTCGTAATCCCCCACAGCCACCCCCATGCCCCAACCGCGATCCTCGACGCCAGCTACAACCGCCACAAAGGCTCCGCCGTCGTTGCGATAGAGCACATTGCCCGGCCCCGCACCGTAGTTGGCATAAGTCGAGCCGTCCAATACGTAGAGATCGAGATCGCCGTCGCCGTCGTAGTCGAAAAACGCCGCGCCGCTGCCAGTGGATTCGAGGATGAAGCGCTTGTCGGGGTCGCCGTTTACGGTGGGCTGCTCTAAACCAGCTTCCCGAGTCGCATCCACGAAGAAGGGATCGGCCTCGGCACTGGCGGCGAGCAACAAAAGGACGAGAACCATGCGTATCCGCAAATAGACGCAGATGAACGCAGAGGGGGAAGGAGGTTGAGGGACACTTGGAATTTTGAGATGCTGCATAGACTTAGCGGGCGCAGCGGAAGCCTATGGTGTTGCCCTTGATATACGAATGCGAGTCCTTGGTATTGGTCCGCTTGTTGCACTGGGTCAAGGTCGGGCCGTTGACCCACGATCCCCCGCGCAGGAACTGCATTTTCTCGCCTCCTTGCGTCCACTCCCATACATTGCCGCCCATGTCCAAGAGTCCAAAAGGACTGGCTCCACTCGGAAAGGACCCGACCGGCGCGGTTCGCCCATAGCCGTCCTTATCCCCGAAGATATTGGCGCGTCCCACCTCAAAGTCCCCTCCCCACGGGTACTTTAGCCCTTCAGCTCCCTCACAGGCGAATTGCCATTCCTCCTGCGTCGGCAGGCGCTTGCCCGCCCACTGGCAATAGGCCATCGCCCCGTACCACGACACCTCAATGACCGGATGCCGCGCAAACCCTTCTTTGACCTTGTACACGCCTTCCTTTTCTACTAGCGCCGTATATCGACTCCCCAACTCCACCCAGTACATGCCTTCCACCTTGGCGTTTCCCTTCTCAGTCAGAAACGCTGCGTACTCCTCGTTAGTAACCTCGTACTTATCTATGTAAAACCCGTGATTTTCCCTCTCGATCTTTACCATCTCCCCACCCTTGAGAGAGTCGGCCGCGGCTTGTCCCTCCTGAGCCAAAGCCGACGCCGCAACGGCAACACACAACGCGATTCCGCAAAACACCTGCATCATTTCGGCTCCTGTCCATCCAGCGCGTATTCCCGCACCACTTTGGCAAATCCATCTTCGACAAAACTCGGTCCAATCCGCACCCCATCCCCGGCCACAGCCGCCTTTACCTCGTCCTTTGCATTCCCCAGCAACACCCCAGTCCCCGCCGCGCGCAACATGGGCAAGTCGTTGTCTGCGTCCCCTACCGCCAAGACGCGATCCACGCGCCCACCTATCCGCTCGGCTAGCGTCCGCAGGGCCACCCCCTTATTCACGCCCCGACGCATAAATTCCACCCGATCGGGAATCGCCCACGCTATATAGACCCGATCTCCGCACAGCGCTTTGATATCGGCGATGTGCTGCTCCCGCCGCGCCGGATCAACCTCCAGCATGAGCTTGGGCGGTACGCCCAACTCACCGCTCTGGCAGCGCGCGTACAAATCGACGTCGAGCACCATGCCCGGCCCTCTGAGCGCTTCGAGGTGATCTATGGGCCGGACGTGCCGGTACTCCTCGGCAAACCCAGCGTCCGTGCGTTCAAACAGACAGTACATCAGGTTTAACCCCTCGGCGCGCCCGTATTCGACTATTTGGGCAAAGGACTCCTCGTCCAATCGCTCCTCGTGCAGCACCTCTCGCTCCGCTCCTTCTCCGGGCCCGAGAATCACCGAACCATTATAGCCAGCCATGTAAAGTGCCCGCTCCAGTGTTGGATGGGACTCAAAAGGGTGTTGGATGCGCAGGATGCTGCGCCCAGTGACGCTGGCTATGGGGATGCCACGCACAATCAGCTCCTCGAGCGTCGCCGCAGCCGAAGCTGCCAGCCGCCCTTCTGCGTCGAGTATTGTACCGTCTAGGTCAAAAGCCACTAAGTCGGTCATCATTTCTCCTGTTGTAAAGTTTGCAAACGAGAACGCGCGTGGGCCAACCGCTGCGCCTCGCTCGCGTCGTCTTCTGCCAAAGATGCGTACGCGCGCCACTCGGCCCGCGCTTGGTCGGGGTCTAATCGCTCGTAGGTCGAGGCGAGATGAAAGCGCCACAGCGCCCGCTCGGGTTCGAGCCGCACGGCCTCCTCACCGGCCTGCACAGCCGCGGCGAGCAAGCCCAACTGCCGATAAACATCGCCCAAGGACGCGAAAAGCTCGGCGTGGTGCGGATGCGCAACCGTGGCTTCTTTGAACACCTGCACGGCCGCCCGCAACCGCCGCTGATGCACGTACAGCCCGCCCAACTTCAAAGCCCCATCTCCTTCCGAACCGCCCAATTCGATCGCCACCTTAAACGCCTCTTCCGCCGCGTCGAGCGCACCCATGCGGCTGTGGACGATGCCGATACTTACTTGGGCGGCGGCATTACTGGGCTGTCGGTCGGCAAACGCAGTAAACGCGGCCAGTGCCGAGTCCAGCCGCCCCTCTGCGCTGTGGATCAAACCGAGATAGCGATAAACGGCGTATAGGTCGGGATCGGCGACCCGCGCCCGTTCAAACTGCGCCAAGGCCCCCGCGCCATCCCCTTCCTCCCAGAGCAGCCGCCCCAGTTCGTAGTGCAAGACAGCTTCCTCACCTCCTCCATCGCGGGCTGCCAAACCTTCGACGAGTGTAGCGCGGGCCAATTCCCGTTGCCCCGCCTCCCTGTAAAGCGCGGCAAGGTCGGCCCGGATCCCAGTATCTTCGGGCGCGGCATCCAGCGCCTGTTGCATCAGCGCGCGCGCTTCCTCGTCCCGTCCCAACCGCACCTCTACCCGCGCTAGTTGGTAGCGCACCTCCGTCTGCTCAGGTGCAAGCTGTAGAGATGCGCGATAGGCCGCCTGCGCCGCGTGGAGATTTTCTTGCAAGTGGCCGAGTGCCTGATAGGCGTGGCCCAGCCGCGCGTAGATCAACGCCGACTTCTCGCCCCGGCGTACAGCGTCCTGATAGGCGCGCAGTGCCCCGCTATAGCGTCCCTGGGCGGCTAGGCTAAGCCCCAGTTCGGCATAGGCGCGCCCGTCGTCGGGACGCGCCTCCACCAGGCTGCGGTAGAGCGCGGTCGCGTCTTCGTACGCACCGCGCGCCACGTAGAGTGCGGCCAACGTAAAGGTCGCCTCGTGCAACTCGGGATCGAGTGCCCGCGCCTGCGCTGCTAGCCGTTCGACCTGCGCCAATTCGGCCTGACTCAAGCTCCGCAGCGGCCGGCCGCCGATCAGCTCCTGCGCTTGGCGGTACGCGGTCGGCGCGTCCGGCTCGGCGCACCCGACCAACAACAGCGCGATTGCGGCCAGCCCCTTCACTGCGTCTCCCCCTCCCGGAGCAACAAGTGCTGATCGGCCTCAATATCCCGATACACATCGACCTGCCCGCTGGGCCACGCCACCTCAATACGGTCGGCCCGCACTCGTTGCCCCATACCAAATTCCAACTCCAAGCTATTGCTGTTGCCGAAGCTGTATCCAGAAGCTACTTCTGCAAACTGCACCAGATCGCCGGAATGCACCCACACCTTGGCACCAATCCCATCGCGATTGCTCTCGACCCCTTCCAACTCCAGCACTAGGTAGTGATTGCCAAAACCCTCGCTGCGGTAGAACGCATTGGGCCACTGGTCGCCCGGCTGGGCACCGCCCACTGGCGCGTACAAGTCGAGATCGCCGTCGCGGTCGTAGTCGGCAAAGGTCACGCCGTGCGATTTGCCCAAGTGCCCCAACCCGGCGGCTTCCGTCGCATCGACAAAGGTGCCGTCGCCCCGATTGCGGAAAAGCACATCCGGCTCGCGCCGGCCCATCTGCGGTCCGCCGTTGCCGAGGTAGATATCTACCCAGCCATCGTTATCCACGTCGCCGGGAACGCCGCTCATCGTGCCCAGCGCTCGCCCTAGCCCGGCAGCTTCTGTCACATCGGCAAAGGTGCCGTCGCCCTTGTTGCGAAAAAGCACCGGCCGGTCGCGCTCGCTCGTCGATTTTCCCGCGACCCGATCGGCCAGCACCACCGGGTACTGACTCCAGTTGCCCACAAAGATGTCCAGCGCACCGTCGTTGTCGTAGTCGAGGACGAACGTTATAAAGCCGTCGATGTACTCAGCACCTACGCCGGCCGCAGCCGTCTGATCGGCAAACGCACCGTCACCACGATTGCGAAAAAGCACATTTGGCTCGGTAAAATTGCACACGTACAGATCGGGCCAGCTATCGCCGTCAAAGTCGCCCCACGCAGTGCTCAACGCCTGCCCCTTGTGCGCCACCCCCGCATCTTCTGCCATATCGACGAAGGTACCGTCGCCTAGGTTGCGATAGAGCACATTGGTCGAATCGCCAGTCGCGCCCGTGCCGTTGGCCACGTAGATGTCGAGATAGCCATCGCGGTCGAAATCGCTCCACGCCGCGCAAAAGCTCGACCCCGGATCGCCCGTGCCCGACACTTCCGTCGCATCAGCAAAGACGCCCCGGCCATCGTTTTGGAAGAGCGCATTCACGCCGCCGCCAAACCACCCGTCGCGCGTCACGTACACATCGGCGTCCCCGTCGTTGTCGTAATCGGCCGTCTGCACCCCGATCCCGCCCTCGGGCAGAACCAGCCCGGCGGCCTGCGTCCGCTCGGCAAAGCGCGCGCCATCGTTGCGGAAGTACGCCAGCGCTGGATGGCCGATTACTACCAAATCAAGATCCCCATCCTCGTCGTAGTCAGCCCAAGCGCTAGCGCGACCACCGTCGAATTTATCGACTCCCACCTCGACACTGATCTCGCTAAATCGTCCGCTAATGGTCCCCTGCGGTACAGCATCTGTAAACACCTCGGTCGCCGGCCGCCCCAATGCCTCCTGCAACCACTTCCGGTGCCAGCGCAACTCCAGCGGATCGGGATGCAACGCCACGGCCTGCTGCAAAATCGAGTCAGCGCGGGCATAGTCATCCTGCCACAGCGCGGCAACCGCCGCCCAATAAAGCGATTCATATCCCTCGGGATCGACGGCTAGTGCCCGCTGCAAATAACTTTCCGCCTGCTCAAACTCCCCCTCTTCCAGCGCCTCTTTCCCCCGCCCCAAAAACGTCTCCAACACCAAAGACCGCGCCGCCGTCAATTCAGGATCCAGGGTCGCCGCCTGTTCCAGCAACCCCACGCCTTCCTCTATCCGCCCCTGCACAAGCCGCACCCTCCCTAGCTGCCAGTACCCTTCGGCAGCGTCAGGTTCCAGCCGAACGCAATGCGCAAAGGCGCGCTCGGCCGCCCTGAGCCGATAGCGCTCCAGCAAGCCCAAGCCCCGGTAGTACGACTGGAGGAACGCCTCGGAGCGACCGGCCGGTTCTTGACAGCCGCTTAGGACGAGGATAGAAAGGGTAATGACCAGAAGAATTCTCATAGCAGAAACAACATCCGCCGTCTTTTGCCTGCTGTCAATTTCTAGTTACGTTCTGGCGTTACGCACCTATGCCGAATCGGTAGATGTAGGGGCGGTTCGCGAACCGCCCTACGTTGTTACGTCTCTTTTGACATCCCTCACCAATAGAAGGAGCACCCATAATGAGATGGACCCTCTTCCTGATCGCTTTCCTCTGGACGGTCTCGCATAGCACGGCCGAAGACCGCCCCCGCCTCGTACTTGACGGCCAAGCAGCCATGCTAGTCGTCGATTTAGGCGGCGGCTCCATTTCCGACTTCCACCTCAAAAGCAATCCGCTCAATCCCCTGCAATGGGACTCTTGGTCCTTCGGCGACACCCCTGACCAAGCACCGCCCATAGAGCCGCGCTCCATGGGACACTTCCTCTGCCTCGACCGCTGGGGACCAGCCACCGAAGCTGAGCAAGCTCACGGCATGGGCTGGCACGGCGAGGCCACGCGCGTGTGGTGGAATGTGGACGAGGACGCCCACACAGAGGACGGTCACCTCATGGCCCAAATGTCGGCCGAGCTGCCCTTGGCCGGCCTCAAGGTCTCGCGTTCGATCCGCATGGCTCAGGATCAGGCCGTCTTTGCGGTCGCCGAGGCCGTTACCAATACCCGCCATTTGGGCCGCGTGTACAACATCGTCCAGCACCCGACCATTGGCCCGCCCTTTTTGGACGAGAGCACCCGCGTTGATGCCAACGGCACGCGCGGCTTCATGCAGGAAACGCCCATGCCGACGCCCGAAGACCCGGAGGTGCGCTGGCCCCACGCGCTCAAAAAGGACGGCACCGAGGTCGATATTCGCTATTTGACGGATGACGCCTCTCCAGCAGTCGTTTCGTACATAATTGAGGAAGAATACGGCTGGACCACAGCGATCAACGCCAGTAAAGGGCTGCTGATCGGCTACATCTGGCCGGAGGAGGAATACCCTTGGTTCGACGCCTGGCGGCACGTCCGCGACGGCAAGCCCTTTGCCCGCGGCTTGGAGTTTGGCACTACGGGCCTGCACCAACCTAGCCCGGTGTTGTTGGAAAAGGGCCAGATTTTCGGCCGCTACCTCTTTCACTATATCGACGCCGACGAGACCCAAACTTTCACCTACGCCAACTTTCTCATGGAAATTCCCTCCGACTTCGCCGGCGTCGCCGATGTCGAATATTCCGAAGGCCAACTCGTAGTGAGCGAGGACGGCGGTCAGGGCCGAGACATGACGATGGAGGTGGGAGAGCTTTTTGCGTGGTAAAATGATAGTTGAATCCGCCATCCGCGAAGGACAATCTGCCCTCTATACTCAAGGCTGCAACGAAAAACGCCCCCTTGACGCCATGCTCTTAGCGGTACCGAAGTGAAAGGAATGAGATGAAACCAACAGGGATTGAATACGTCCGGATCCAAGGCTTCCGCTCCTTGAAGGATGTCGAGCTTTCGGAACTGCCTAGAGTGGCTGTTTTGATCGGTGCCAATGGTTCGGGCAAGTCCAATTTTGTTCGCTTCTTCGAAATGCTGAGTTGGATGCTCGGGCCTCGCAGACTTGCAGAGTTCGTCGCTAGCCGAGGAGGGGCCGATGACCAATTACATGGCGGGAACCGACGCACGCCACGCATAGAGGCGGAGGTTAGATTGCGAACCGATGAAGGCCGTAACGACTATCGGTTCATGCTTTCCCGTGCTCAACCCGATCATTTCATATTCGCGGAGGAGGCATTCCGATTCGACGATCCCAACGATCTCCATCCCACGACAAACTGGTATTACCTCGGAAGCGGTCATTTGGAAGCAAAGATCGTCGAAGCCGCACAACCTCCCTCGTCTTCGGCGCACTACTCCCTCGACTGGCTCGAAGCCAATCCGCTTACCGCCGAGCGCATCATCAATCGGCTGCGGAGGTGCTCGGTGTACCAATTTCACGATACATCTGACGAGTCGAACTTCAAAAAAAAATGGGATGCTGAGGACAACAACTACCTTCTTAGTCACGGGGGCAACTTAGCCGCCGTTCTGCACCGGTTGGAGCGGGAAAATATCAAGCGATATGAGCGAATCTGCCAGCACATCAGCCGAGTCTTGCCGGTCTTCGACCGTTTTCAGATCGAGGAGAGCTACGGAAAAGTATTGCTGAGATGGAAAGCCAAGTGGACGGATAAGACCTTCGGCGCACACCTCACGTCCGATGGCTCGCTACGCTTCTTCGCCCTCGTCACTCTGCTCAATCTGCCGCCGGAGATGTTGCCCGACGTACTCCTGTTGGACGAGCCAGAACTGGGCCTGCATCCGGCAGCCATCGCCTTGATTGGGGGTATGATAAAGTCCCTCGCCGTGGAAAGGCAGGTCATTGTGGCAACGCAATCGCCCTTGTTGGTTGATGAGTTCGGTCTCGACGAAATTTTCGTGTTAGATCTACAGGACGGTCGTACTGAATTTCGCAAACTGTCCCTGGACGACTATCAAGTATGGCTCGACGACAATTTCACATCGGGTGAACTTTGGCAGAAAAACCTGCTCGGAGGACGCCCGTGATCCGACTGGCCATATCGGTGGAAGGCCGAACCGAAGAGGAATTTGTCAAACATTTTCTCGCAGACTACTTACGGGAAAGAGGAGTCAAGCCGACACCGATTCTAATTGGCAGCGCCCGCGGCGGATCTACCGGCGGAAATGTTTCGGCGGAGCGACTCGTGTTGGAAATGACCCATTTACGCCGCAACTTCGATGCTGTGACATCGCTCGTTGACTTCTATGGGTTTCGTCGCAAAGGAGATAAGACAGTCGATGAATTAGAGGAAGACCTTCGCCAGAAACTCGGTCACCTATGGCATCCCCAAAAAGTATTCCCCTATGTCCAACGACATGAGTTTGAGGGGCTGTTGTTTTCTGATGTGGATGCCTTTACCAAGTTGATCGGTGTATCGCATACATCTATACAGGCCCTGCGAAATATCCGTTTACAGTTTCTGACACCCGAAGATATCAACGACAACGAGAACACGGCTCCGAGCAAACGGATTAAGAAGGTGATACCCCAGTACGAGAAGAAAGTTGACGGCCCTCTTCTGGCAATGGAGATAGGCTTGGACAAGATTCGCACTGAATGCCCTCGGTTCAATGACTGGGTAACGAGCTTGGAGTCGCTGGGGAGATGAGATTAAACCGCCGAGTAGATAACCGATCGAAGAGAGATAGAATGGCCCTCGACCCTTGGTATAAACACAGCCGAGCTACGTCAGGTTCTCGACGATCTCGAACTGAAGGATCAGGTCCGCGTCGAACGTTCCTAAGCCCCCCGGCCTACTCTTCCTCCCGCGCCACCTTCCCCTTGACGACCCACTCGGCCAGCGCCGGCCACAGGGCGTGGACCATCGCCAGCAGTCTGAGCCGCCTCGGAACGTAGAGCTGCCGCCGCCGCTTCTGCATCCCACGCACAATCGCCTGCGCCGCCTTCTCCAAGCTCACCGCCTCCGCCCGGTGTTCGCGCGATGCAGCACCCAACGCCTTCCCGTCTTTCCCCAGCGCGCGTTGCCGCAACTCCGTCCCCCTGAGCCAGTGCAAGAGCACGGTCATCACCCCCACCTCACTCTCGGCCACCTCCATCCGCAGGGCGTCACAAAACCCCTGTAGCGCGTGTTTGGACGCCGAATACCCCGTGTGCAGCGGCACCCCCACCTGCCCCTGAATAGACGAAATAGCTACGAATAGGCCCTTGCTCTTTTTGAGATGCGGCAGCGCCGGATGCACGCAGTGCACGGCCCCCAAATAATTCACCTCCATCAGCTTGCGGAATAATGTTACATCCTCGATCGCGGCAAACTCGGTCCACATGCTAATGCCGGCGTTGGCGACCAAGTAGTCTATGCGCTCAAACCGCTCGATCGCAGCCTCCACCAGCCGCCTTCCATCCTCGGCTATGGCGACATCCCCGACGACAGTCAGACCCTCGCTCCCCAACTGCTCGCACTCGCGGGCAACGGCCTCCAGCCGCTCGGCATTCCGCGCCAAGAGAACCACCCGTGCTCCCTGCTGGGCGCACTCCACCGCCAGCGTCGCGCCCAAGCCCGCAGAAGCACCGGTGATAACGACGGTCTTATTGCTCAGACTTCCGGCACGCACTCCCAAAAATCCCATTCTGAATGCCGAAAATATTCTGGGGATCCAACGCTTCTTTGGTCTTTTGCAGGGCCTCAATGCTGTTGTCACTTTGGATGTGCTGAACGAAGCTCTGCCGGATTTTGCCTATCCCGTGGTGGTGGGACAGCGAGCCGCCGTTGTCCAAAATCGTCTGCCGCAGCGCGTGCTCGATATCGTGATAGACCTCAATGGGATGCTCCAGTCCCCGCCCGGAAAACCCCATCGTAAAATAGATGCAAACCCCCGTGTGATACGTCTGCGTCACCCGGTACGACAGGTAGGGCCGCCCGGCAACGCCACGCGCGCTACACTGCGCAGTCAACTCCGCTTGCACGGCCTGCGTCACATCGTGGATGCGGCTCCAGGGCACGGAAGTCTCGAAAGTCTCGCCCAAGAAATCGAACTGGTTCAAAAAGTCGCGGATATAGGCGATCCCAAAGGTCAGCATGTAACCGCGCCTGCCGTTGGTAGCGCCGGCGCTCTTGCCGCCGTGGGCTTTGGCCAGCTTGAAGATCGTCCGCTTCTGGTGGTCCACCTCGGCGCGAGTCCCTTCCATGGCGATCGTACACGCCGCCATTTTTAGCGGGTCAAATCCCAACACCTTCAGCAAGGCGAACTTCTGCACTTTTTCTTTAAGATGCTTCACAGGAGAAGGCGCGGCCTTGAGGGCCTGTCCGAAGCGGAATTCTTGGTTATTTACCAAGCGAATACTCGCCGGCAAAGTCCCGGTCTGGCGCAATGCCTGCAAGTACTCCACTCCCTGGGCGAAGGACTTGAACACCAGCGAACCGTATTCGCGCACTTCCGGTAGGGGATGGATCTTGAGTACGGCCTTGGTGATGATGCCGAGGTTGCCTTCCGAGCCAAAAAGCAGCCCGCGCGGCTGGATGCCGGTCGAGTTGCGCGGCGTAGTGTGCAGAGTCTCCACCGCGCCAGTCGGCGTCACCAAGGTCGCTTCGAGGACGATGTCTTCGATATTGCCGTAGCGGTTTTTCTTCATGCCGCTGGCATTGGTGGCAATCCAGCCGCCCAAGGTCGAAAGCTCGATGCTGTCGGGATCGTGGCCGACGGTGTAGCCCCGAGCGGCGAGTTCCCGCTCCAACTCCTTGCCCGAAATCCCCGCTTCGATGCAGGCTTGGAGGTTGTCCTCGTCGAGATCGACGATCCGGTTCATGCGCCGCATATCGACCGAAGCAAAGACGCGGCCGTCGTCGGTGGGCAGGGCCAGCGCGCCGCTGACGTTGGTGCCGCCGCCGTAGGGCACGAGGCAAACATTGTGCTCGGATGCGAGACGCACGATGACGCGCACGTGGTCTTCGCTCTCTGGATAAAGCACCAAATCGACCACTCGCTCCAAGGCATCGCCGTAGAGCAGGCGATAGACCTCATCGACGCTGAGCTGGCCATGGCTGTGGATCAGGCGCTCCTCGTCGTCGAGCGAAACCCGCTCTGCGTCGAGCGCGTCCTGCCAAGCAGCGACGAGGCTTTCATCTGCCCGCGAAGGCGGCACCTCGTAGCTCTCTTTTTCAACAGCCATCTCGTCGGGATCAATCGGAACCTGCAGCATCTCTTCGACAAACGGGATGAAGTGCGGCATGGTGAAGCCGGCCAGCGGATAGCGGCTGCCTGTCACTCGCACGGTCTTCGGCCCGTCGAACTCAAAGCGAGTGTCCGTGTAGCCCCACTTGTGCGGATGGCGCTCTCCGTCGGAGAGATCGTAGCACGCATCGTCCGTGGCTTGGCGGACAATGGCCGCGGCAACGGCGAACACAGCGACGGCGAGGACGACTTCGAGCATAGCTCAATCTCCTAGTACTAATAAGTGGTCAGTAGCTACTACAGGTCCCCTACTACAGCCCCTCCTGCACATCCTTTTTCCGCACTTTCCATATAAATGCGTCGTAGTAGTAGTGAATCAGGGCAAAGGAACTGAGCAGCGAATAGCTGAAGAGGTCGAAATTGGTGTTGAAGCCAACTAGGCCAAAGCCAAAGTCGCGCACCAAGCCCTCGCTCAGCGCGTGAAAGACGACGGCGTAGGCTGCGCACAGCAAGAGAAAGAATTTGACGCCCCCCTTGCCCGCCACGTAGCGCATAAGGGCCGAGTCGCCGCCCGTGCGCTCGATCTTGTGACGGTTGTAGAAATACACCATGACGATGTACTGGATCCCGTGCATGATCCGGTGCGCCACCGCAAAGACGAGCAAATAGGCCGTGGTAAAACTGGTGAAGTACCACAGGAAATAGCTCGACAGCAGAAAGACGTATTTGAGGGGGTTGAGCGCGTAGCCGCGCCAAGCGCAATAGGCGATGTGTCCCACGTAGATCAGGCCGTAGGCAATGGCAATAGTCCACGAGACCAAGTGTACCGTCGTTACCGCTTCCGCGCTGATAGGCAAGTGCCACTCGTGCAACATCCGCACCCAGACCGTGGAAAAAAGCGGCGACACCACGAGCATGTTGCCAAAGAAAATCCAATTGAACGCCAAGTCGAACTTAGCGGTCGCAGGCGTGCCGGCCTTGGCCTTAAAGTCGTACACGCGCGCAAAGCCGTATTGCTGCATCAAGCTGTGCTGGTGATCCCACAAGGTCACGATCAACACCAAGCTCAACGGCGCCCACTGGATCAGGCCATAGGCAAAGGCGACCAACACTATCGGCCCGAGAATGAACCGCTCCTTAAAGCGGGCAAATTCCGCCGGCGAGCCATAGACGCGCAGCCAAGTGACGAAGTGGTGCGGAATCGTCACCCACAAGGCAATGGCCGCCAGCGCAGCCCCCGGCAGGTAGTGCCCCGACACCAGCGCAAAGCAGACCGCGGCAAAGGGCAAGCTCACAAACCAGATATAGTCCTGCCGGCGATCGACGATATAGGCAGGTTGCAGGACGATGGAATTATTTGCCATGAGAAGTGGCCAACAGGGCTAGTGCCACAGCGTCTGGGTTGAAGCGGATTTCGTTGGCGCGGCGCTGGCGCAGAGACGCGGCCAGCTCCTTGACCGCAGCTTGGAGCTGCGCTGTCGCCCAATCCGCCTCGACCTGCTCGCGGATCTCGTCCAGCGGCGGCAGTCGGTCCGGGCGACGGCGCAACACCTGTAAAACAATATAACCATTATCCGTGGCAAAGGGACCGTGAAAAGTCCCCTCGTCGGCGCGCAGGGCGCGGCTGACCGGATTGTCGCCCTCCAGTGCGCCGCTGCCGTAAATCACGCTGACGAAACGATCGACCAGTTCAGTCGTATCGCGACCGGCGCGCATCCGCTCGACAATGGCGGTGCCCTCGGCCTCGTCGCGGGCGAGCAGCCGGCGCACCTCCACCTCGGCCGGTGCGGTGTACCGGAGCTTGTGCTCTTCGTAAAACAGGCTCAGGCCGTTGGGATTGGGCGGTGGCACCTGTGCTTGCAGCGCGTCCTGCAAGCGCCGCGCAAGCTGCACCTGCCGCAGTCGCTCCAACTCGCGCTGCAGGTCCGGGTCGGCGGCGAGCGCAAGCCGCGCGGTTTCGAGCGGAACCAACACGCGCCGCCCGACCTCGCGCCGCAGCACCTTTTCGCCCTCACCCTGGCCCTTTAGCAGTTCGCGGGCCTGAGCGACCGTTAGCACCCCACCGTCGTACTCGGCCACAACCGCCTCTGGCGACCCCGTCAGCCCGTCCGGCTCGTAGCGCACATTATAGCGCACGTGCAGGGTGTCGTAATAAGCCAAGAGCTGCCGCCCGAGCTTTTCCCGCAGGACCAAGCGCTGAATGGTCTCCTGCTCCTGCTCGAAGCTGACTGGGTGCATGTCCGTAAGCTTGATGATAAAGTACCCATCGGCCACCTGCATCGGCTCGGAAATTTCCCCGATCTGCATGGAGAAGGCTCTTTCAGTCAGGGCCGCGTGCGAGGCCATGGTATCGCCCCAGCGGTGATAGCCCATATCGGCCTGACGCTCTAGAATCCGCGAGTCCTGCGAGTGCTGCATCGACAGCTCCTCAAAGTCCGCCCCCTCGGCGAGCGCGGCCAAAATCTCCGGTAGCTGCTCTTGCTCGCGCACCATCAGCAGGCTGAAACGCACGCGGCGATTGTACGGGCTGCGCTGGAAATAGGCCCGCAGCTCCTCCTCGGCGACTTCCGGTTGGACGATCCCAGCGCGTTCGTACAAAGCCTGCTGCACCAACTGCGCCTGCGCCTGTGCCTGCCATTGCAAAAACTCCGCGCTCTCGCCCAAGCCCCGCCGCTCGGCTTCCTGCACGAGCAGCGTTTGCTCGACAATGGCTTCCAACAACTGCTCAGCCCCGTACTCCGCCCGCAATTCCGGTGCTACTCGTGCGATGAATTGGCGATAATCCGCCACCCGAATCGCCGTTGGCCCCACCTCCATCAAGACGGCATCTTCAGTGGCCACGGCCGGACCGTCTTCAGCGCAACCGCTTAGGCCGATCAGCGCCGCGCAAAGCGCCGTTCCCATCCAACGCTTACTCATACTGTCCGCTCTCTTTCATTTGCTGGATCGCCGCTAGCTCCCGCTTGCTCTCTTCTACCTTTCCCGACTTCAAGTACGCCACAGCTAATTTCTGTCGCGCGTCGAGCCAGTCCGGCCGGGCCGCCACCGCAACGGTCAGCATTTCGGCGGCCTTGGCGTAGTCGCCGGCGCGCGCGTGCAGTAGTCCCAAAAAGTAATGTGTCTCCGCGTCTTCCGGCTCTAAGCGGCGCGCTTCGGCGAGGCTGGCTAGGGCCTCGTCAAAGTGCTGCAAGCGCATGTACGCCTGACCCAAATTGTAGTGCGCCTTGGCGTATTCTGGATCCAAAGCCAGTGCGGCTTGATACTCGGCGACGGCCTCGGCGAATTGGCCCAAGCGTAGGTACAGGTTGCCTAGGTTATTGCGGTAACGCAAGCTGTCTGGCGCGAGGCGCACGGCTAACCGATACGCTTCGGCCGCTTCAGTCAAGCGGCCCTGCTCGGTGTACAGCAGGCCCAATTGCGCCCGCGCCTCGTGATCGTCGGGCACATTACCCAGCATCCGCAGTTGGTCGTCGATTTTGTCGAGCTGTTGATCGAGCGCCCGAAACTGCGCCAGCACTTCGGTGCTCTCTTCACGGCGGCCGAGCCGCTTGAGGGCATTGGCCAGTGCGAAGTACCCCTCCTTGGACAAAGAATCGAGCGCAATGGCGCGACGGGCAGCGCGTTCGGCCGCCGCGTACTCGCGCCGCTTGAGTTCCACCTGCGCCAGATCGACGTACGCAGCCGCGTCCATGCTGTCCAACTCGACCGCACGCATCAGGGTCACCGCGGCCCGCTCAAAGTCGAGTTCCTTCAGGCGCGTCCGGCCCAAGAGCCGGTAGAAGGAGGCATTGGTCGAGTCGCGATCCAGACCCGCTTGTAGCAGCGTCTCCACCTCCCCGTACTCGCCGCGCAAAAAGTAGATGTAGCCGAGGTCGTAGTAGGTCGTCAGATGACCGGGATCTAACGAGAGCACGCGGCGGTGTTCGTCAATAGCTTGGGCGTAGTTGAGCTGTTTGACGTACATGGCCGCGAGGTTGTGCCGCGCTGATACGTGCGTCGAATCCAGCGCCAATACGCGCTGATAGGCTGCCATTGCGCTGGGGTAATCGAGCTGGCGCGCGTACGCGTTGCCGAGATTGTAGTGGATTTTGGCAGACCCGGGCGCTAGCACTGCTGCCTGCCGATAAGCGTCAATAGCCTCGGTGTGGCGACCCTCGGAGGCGAGCGCAGTGCCGCGCGTGAAGAGTACCTCGGCGTCCATAGCCGCGCCAGGGCGCACTTTTTCTTGCGAGCTTTCCTCTGCACAGGCGTACAATGCGAGGCAAATTAGCAACGGCAGTGACCAGTGGCTAGTCCCTCTCAACCGAGGCAGAGTGATGTGGGGCTGACCACTGACCACTGACAAAATCCTCATCGCGCCGCTCCTTCGACGAGCAAATGCTCTTGGTTGACACCTAAATCCTCGTATTCTTCGACCCGGCCGCTCAGCCAATAGACGACCACGCGCTCAATGCTGGTGGCCGTTCCCAACCCGAAGTGCAGTTGCACGTCGCTCTGCGATAGGTAGCTGGCCCCTGAGCGCACTTCATCGGTCTGCACCTGCCCACCGCTTGTGACTTCGACGCGAGTGCCGATGCCAGCGCGATTGCTGTCGCGGCCCTCTAGCCGCAGGCGCACCCAGTGGCCGCCCGCGCCGTCGTTGCGCATCAAGGTCGGCTCGGCGGCGACATTGGCCACCAGCACGTCGATATCGCCATCGTCGTCGTAGTCGCCAAAGGCCGCGCCGCGACTGACCCGTTTCAACGACAAAGCACCTCCGTCCTCTACGTATTCCTCAAAGCGGCCGTCGCCAGCGTTGAGAAAGAGCTGATTGCGCTGCGGGAAGGTCGCGTTCTCGTATTGCTCGACATCGCTTTCCAAGTGGCCATTGGCGATAAAAAGATCGCGGTCGCCGTCGTTATCGACATCGAAAAAGCGCGTGCCCCACGACAAGTAGGCAATACTGCCCTTACCCAACCCAGCGAGGAAGGTTTCATCGACAAAGGTGCCGTCGCCGAGATTTTTGTACAGCGTATTAGTCTCCCACTGAAAGTTGGTGACGAAAAGGTCAGGGTCGCCGTCATTGTCGTAGTCGCCCATGTCAACGCCCATACCCGCTTCGACATCGCCGTCCTCGTTGTACGCAACCCCGGCCAGCAGCGCTTCGTCCGCAAAGTGGCCAGTGCCGTCGTTGAGATACAAGAAGTTCAAGGTCTTGTCGTTCGCTAGGTAGAGATCGGGGTCGCCGTCGAGATCCACATCGCCGAAGACCACGCCTAGCTCCTTGCCCTCGGCGCTGCCCAGCCCGGCTGCTGTCGTGATGTCGGCAAAGGTGCCATCGCCCTCGTTTCGATATAGCACGTCAGTCACTCCATCAAAGGCCTCTGGGCCGCAATAGAGCTGAAGCCCACTGCCTCCCTCGGCGCAGACGCGATGATTGGTATAGGAGAAGTTGTGGTAATTGCCCACGTACAAATCGACGAAACCGTCGCGGTCGATGTCGGCAAACGCAGCACTCGCCCCCCAGCCTTCGTCGCCCACTTGGGCCGCGACTGTCACATCCGCAAATGTTCCATCCCCCTCGTTCCGGTACAGCACATTCGCGCCGAAGTTGGTCACGTACAGATCAAGGTCGCCGTCGTTGTCGTAGTCACCGACCGCGCAGCCCATGCCGTAGCCCGTGTCGCCGACGCCGGCGTACTCCGTCACATCGGCAAAGGTACCGTCGCCTCTGTTCTGGTAGAGCGCATTTTGCGGCGCAGGATCGTATTCGGTCCCAGGCACGGCAGCCCCGTTGATTAGATAAATGTCGAGGTGGCCGTCGCCGTCGTAATCGAAAAAGCCACCTCCAGGGCCGACCGTTTCAATGACGAATTTCTGGCCATTGGCCCCGTTGACGTGGACGAAGCCGATGCCCGCTTCTTGAGTGGCGTCGTGGAAGCGAGGGTTGGCGTAGAGGGGGACGGATAGGAGCAGTAGAAGCAGAAAGGAATTGAGCATTTTTTACGTAAAGATCGCATTCTATCTATGGGAAGTATCGATACATATCCTGACACGGCAAACATCGTACAAAAACTATCGCATCTTCGTTCAATAGCAAACCAAGTCTATGGTTGCCATCCGAACTAGGAGTCAACAGGCCCTAATAATCTCTCACAACGGCCGTCAGTCGTCGGTGATCAGAACTTCGGCGATAATCTGGTAAGCCCGCTGTCGAATCTCGTCGGGAAAGTCATGGCCGCAATCGGGATGGACCACTTGGAGGGCCTCGCCGGCACCGTACAGATCGTACACCGCTCGGGCGGTTTCGACCACTGAATCGACGCTGCGCCAGCGGAAATTGGAGTCGCCCAACGGCGCGGAGATGAAGCAAGGGCGCGGTGCCAAGGCGGCGATCATATCGTGGAAGTCAAAGGGAAGGTCTGCTAGGGCGTAGTCCTTTAAGCGCGGCATGTAGCGATCACTAGTCCAGCCCGTGATATCGCCGTCCATATAATCTTGGTAGGAATCGAGGCCGCAACTGGAGACGACAACGGCGATGCGCGGGTCGAACACAGCGGTGTAGATCGAATTGTGACCGCCCAGCGAGTGGCCGATGGATCCGAAAGACTCTCCTGCGACAAAGGGCAGTTCGGCCAGTAGATCGAGGCCGCGCATATTGTCCCATATCGCCTTCATGGTCCCCGACTGGTAGCCAAGAGCACGCCAGTCGGGGCGATAGTCGGCCAGCAAGGGATAAGCCGGAGCAAGAGTGACAAAGCCAGCCTGAGCCAGGTCGCTGGCGTACGCGCGGTTGGCGCGGCCGCCCAAACCAACAACTACCTTGTGGCCGATGCGGTCGTCCGTGGGATGAGGGCAAAGCACGGCTGGGGCCGGAGATTGTAGAGCGACGTGGGGAACCAACAAATAGGCTGGCACCCGACACTCCGGCTCGGAGGCGTACGTAATGAGGCGACGAGCATAAGAACCGCAGTCCACTTCCTCGTCAACTTGGACATCGAGCGGGCTACGCTTTTCCAGTCCGGGCAAAGGCCCCATGATCTGTTGCATGGCTTCCAAGAGAGCGGGGCGTTGAGCTTCCCAATCCTTCCGAGAGGATGGCAGGTCGGTGAGACGCAGGCTGGAAAAGGTGATCATAAGCAGTCCTAGTCAGAGTGTAGAAATGGGACAGTGTAGCGAAATTGAGCTTCTTATTTACGTCATCAAAAAGTTCGCAGCGCCACCGGCCACACCTCATCCGCAACCGGCGGGCGCGAGTGAGCAGCCGAAGGGGCTGCCCCCCAATAGCGCGCGCCGATAAAGCTAAAAGCCGCATACCACAGCAGCGCAACCAAGAGCAAAGTACCCACCAACCAGCGGCCTGCACCAGACGGACGAGTTATCTCCACGTCCGAAGAAGTCCGGCGGCTGCCCAAGAAAAGCGCCATACCCACCGCTATGTATGCAGCCGCGCCGACCGCCAGCGATGCACTCGCCCCCCACTCCATACCCAAAGCCACGGCCCCGACCGACCCGAGCACTGAGAAGAAACCATTGACGGCCCATAGCCAAGGGATGATTCCGGCGCGTTGCGAACCACCCAAGCGCAGACAGGCCGGAAAACAGGTCCCTAACAACATTCCGAGCGGCGCGACGAGAGCCAACGTCAACCCGACGCGCGCGGCCAGCGGCCACGCCAACGCCCCAGCGAGCGCACCGTCGAGCAAGAACCCATAGAGATAGCAGACGAAACCGACGCCCACGCCGACCAACCCCAACCCCCGAGGGTGCGCGAGCGGCCGGCACCACCCGCCCGCGAGGCTCCCAGCCCCCGTACCCAACAACAACCCGAAGAGCGCGACTGCTAGCGTCAAGGTCGGATAGCCTAAAAACAGGCCAAAGCGCTGCAAAAGATGGATCTCAACCATCATAAAGCCCGTGCCCAATCCGGCGGCGAACAACGCCCACATCAGAGGCGGTGGCCCAGACGTGATTCGCTGGCGCATACTCGGCGTACCAAGCGGCACTAACATCACCAGCGCACACGCTAACAACGAGCCGATTAACAGCCGAGTTAGCTTGGAATCCAGCCCGCGAGTAGCGTCGTAAAAGAAGGGCCGGTCGTCAGTCGTCGGCGAAATATCGAGTGCAGATGCAGCGACAAAGTCCGCCAATGTAGCCCCGCGCAACGCCGCCAGCGCAGGCTGTTCGCGCCTGCCGGGCGAGAAGTACGCATCTAAACCCAACTCCTCCATAACCGCGTGTAGGCGCGCCAATTGCTCGGCCGTATAGGGCTGCTGTTGCACCAGCAACAAGGGACGGTGCGCCTCTTGCCGCGCCGGATCGCCGCGAGCGCCATTGACGACGACGAGATGGTCGAGGACCGCGCTCGGCTCGTGGCCGCGCTCTTCCCACAGGGCACCTAAGGTGGCAATCACGCGCAACATCAGCGCGTGATTGTGAACTACGAGAGCCAGCCGTCCCCCTTCGTCAAGGTGATCGAGATAGGCGGCAAATGCCTCGCGAGTGAACAGGTAATTCTCGGAGAGCGCGTACCCCACCAAATCAGCCGCCTCGGCATACACCAAGGGCAGGGCAATTAGGTCGTAACGCGCCTGAGAACGTTCCAAATAGTTGCGGCCATCGCCGATGTGCAGTTCCACCCCCTCCAAGTCGTACAAATGACCGTTGTACTCTCCGTATGAGCGGACCAGTGCGGCGATCTCCGGGTTGATCTCTACGGCTTCGATATGCCGCCAGCCCGTCATCAGCGCGTAGAGCACATCGGCACCACCACCCGGTCCGATGATCAAGGCACGCTCGCGGTCCGAAAAGTAATAGGGAAAAAACGCGGCCTCGCGGCGCACAAAAAACAACCGCCGGTAATCCCCCGGAAAGCGAAACATGTACGAACCAGCCCCGCCATCTACATACAGGTTTAGACCCGTGTCGCCCGTGCGATCCACCAAGTCGGTGCGCGCGTACGCGCTCCAACTCGTGGCCTTCACTTCCCCACGATGACGTTCCGCTCCCAGTGCGCGGAACATAGGCTTGTCGCCGTCCTCAGCGAGGGCACTGAGATCAATGAGTTCGCGTTGTTGAGTGCTGTAAACTACAAGCCCAGTCGCTAAAATAATCGGGCAGGTCCATACCCAGCGACTCAAAAAGAAAGCCGCGGCAACCAAAGCGAAGATACTCGCGCCCAATAGAGCACCGACGCCGCCCAGCCATTCGAGGGCCGGCACGACGTAGAGGATGCCCAGCGCTGCGCCGACCAAGTCCCAAAAGTAGAGAATTTGGCTTTGTTGATAACGCGCCCGGAAGGCGCGGGCAAGGAATGCGCCAGCGGCGATAAAGGGAAGGCCGGCGATGCCGACCAGCAGCAGTAGCGGCATTCGAGGAAACTGTGCTACGGCAAACGCGCTGCAGATCATACTGACGCCACAGCCGACCGCCCAATAGCCCAAGTGCCAGTGCAGCCCCTCTTCCTGCACATTCAGCACTGCACTCAGCGCAGCCCCAAGCCCCAAGCCGCACACCGCCCCTGAGACCACTAAGAACGTGTAGTGATAGTGCTGCAAAAAAGAAAACAGCCGAACGAGGCCGATTTCATAGCCAATGACGGCTGCTGCCACCAGCCCCACGCCGAGCTGCAGCCGCCGCTCAGCGCTCACCTTGGGCCTCGCGCTGACGTAGCTTGGCGAGCATCTGCTGAGCCTTGCGGTATTCGGGGTCGGATTCGACAGCTTTGGCAAACGCTGCCACCGCACGCTCCTCCTCGCCAGCCAACAGGTACGCGTTGCCCAAGTTGTAATGGGCGCGGGCGTAGTGGGGCTCGCGGCGCAGCACCTCTTGGTACGCGGCAATGGCTAGCCCCAATGCCCGGCGGCGGAGATAGATATTGCCCAAATTGTTGCGGGCGTCGAGATGACCCGGTGCCACGGCCAAAGCTGCTTGGTACGCTTGGCTGGCAGCCTCGTAGCGGCCAATCCGCGCATAGACCACACCCAACTTGTAATACGCGTCCGCGTCGTTGGGATTGAGCACCACGGCCGTCTTGTGGGCCAGCAACTTTTGATGCTCCTGCTGCAACGAGTGGAAATAGTCGAGGAGCTTGCGGCCGCGCACGGCCTCACCGCGCCGCAACAACGCCTGGCCCAAGTGATAGTACACTTCCTCGCGATCCGGGTCTGCCTTTAAGGCCCGCTGCAAAAGGGGTATGGCCTCGGCGTCCGCGCCCTCCTGCAAGAGTAGGATGCCCAGCCGTCCCAAGAGCGCGGCGCTGTTCGGAGCGTGTTCAAGCCCCTGCTGCAAAGCAGCGCGAGCGGCATCCACATCTTCATGCGCCATCCAGATCTGGGCCGTCAGCTCATGTGCTTCAGCGCGCGTGGGCTGCGCTTGTACCACGCTGGCGAGCTGCGCTAGCGCAGCTTCGTATTGCGCCTGGGCAAAATGGATTCGCGCCAATTGCAGCATGATTTCCACTTCCCCGGGCAGAGCTGCGAGTCCCCGGCGCAAAACGTCTATGGCCGGGCCGTAATCAGTCTGCCGCGCGTGCAAGCCGGCCAAGTTGAAATAGGCTTGAAGATAGCGCGGCGACAGCGCGATGGCGCGCTCGTAGAGCGGCACGGCCGCGGCCAAACGCTGTTGGCTCAGGTGGATATTGCCCAGCACGTAGTGCGGCTCAGCTAGGGTACTGTCGAGTGCGATCGCTTGTTTCAGCGCGGTGACCGCTTTCCCTAGCGCCCCTCGGTCGGCATAGAGCTGTCCCAAGCCCACGTAGGCTTGAGCCGCGCTTGCGTCGAGTTGTAAGGCGCGGCGATAAGCCACCTCCGCCTCGTCGTACGCGCGCGCGCGCGCAAGCGCTGCGGCTAGCTCGATGTGGACGCCGGGTACTTCCGGCTGGATGCGGGCCGCAGTGCGCAACTCGGACAACGGGGTGGCGGGCGGCAGCGGAGCGCGCGTCTTTTCCGGCAGGACTAAGGGTGCTTCCCGCCAAGATTGCTCCAGATCCTCGGCATTGCGGCCTTGGGGCGCAGCCTGCGCGATGGCTGCGTCAGCCGCCTCTTGTGGCGCACTCGCATCCGGCTCGACGACCCGCAGCACCTGCCCGGCGCGTACGCCCGATAAAACTTGGCGAATGCCCGACGGCCACGCGACCTCCACCTGCTCGGCCTCCTCGCTCGACCCCAAGCCAAAAAACATCCGCGCGTCGTTTTGCGACAGATAGCTCGCCGCACTGCGCTTTTCCGCCACCAGCGTCCGACTGTCCACATGCACCACCACGCGGGCACCGTAGCCATCTCGGTTGCTCATCCGCCCCTCTAGCGCCAGCGCCAAGTAATGCCCCGCTTGGGTATCGTTGCGCCAAAGCAGGGCCCGCTGCCCAGTGTTGACTAAAAAAATATCTAAGTCGCCGTCGTTGTCGTAATCGGCCACGGCCGAGCCACGGCCGACCAAATCCCGCGTCGGCGCGGCCACGCCAGCGGCCACACTCGTATCGGCAAAGCGACCTTGACCGTCGTTGAGGTACAACTGATCGCTCTGGCCGTACGCGGCCTGTGGGTCAAACCGATTGATGTCTTCGTCAATGTGGCCATTGGCCACGTAGAGATCGGGATCGCCGTCGTTGTCAGCGTCGAGGAAGTTGATGCCAAAGGCCAGCTTGTCCAAGCTGTTGGCAGCTATACCCACGGCCAGCGATTCGTCGGCAAACATCCCGCCGCCCGCATTGTGGTACAGGGTATTGCTCTCCCACTGGAAATTGGTCATCGCCAAGTCGAGGCGACCATCGCCATCGCCATCGGCCACATCCACGCCCATTGTCCCCTCGGGCTTGCCGCCGATGTTGTACGCCACGCCAGCCACCAGCCCCACTTCGGCAAAGCGGCCGCCGTCGTTGCGCCAGAGAAAATTCGGCGTGGCATCGTTGCCTTGAAACAAATCGGGATCGCCGTCGAGGTCGTAGTCGAAAAACACCGCGCCTAACTCGCGGCCTTCGTCCGTGAGCAGCCCAACCGCGTCTGTCACATCCACAAAGCGACCACCGTCGTTGCGCCAGAGCGCGTTCCGCTCCCCAGGGTATTCGGTAGGAGCCAAGTGCCGGCGCGGCCAGCGCAGCGTTCCCCCCTCACTCAGCTCGCCGCGCTCAAATTCGTAGTGCAAGTAATTCGCTACGTACAGATCCAGGTCGCCGTCGAGGTCGTAATCGGCAAACGACGAGCCAGTTGACCATCGCTCGTCCGCCCCAATCCCGACCGCATCCGTCACATCCGCAAAGACCCACGCCTGCGCCGATCCTTCGTTGCGATACAGCCGGTTGCGGCCAAAGTTGGTGACGAAGAGGTCGGCATCCCCGTCGTTGTCGTAGTCCCCGACCGACGCGCCCATACCATAGCCCGCGTCCGCCACCCCGAGGTTTTCGCCGACCTCGGCAAAGTACCCGCGGTCGTTGCGATACAGTGCATTTTGCGGCGGCACCGCCGAGACATACCCAGGCAAATCCGCTCCATTGACCACGTACAAATCCATCCACCCGTCGCGGTTGTAATCGAAAAACGCCGCTCCAGAACCAATCGTCTCCACCCCGTATTTGCGCCCGGAGCGGCCGCTGGTATGCACAAAATCGATTCCTGCTTCCGCGGTCGCATCGACAAAGTGCACAGTAGGCACAGCCGGTGGATCGCTCACAGCACAGCCGCATACTAAGGCGACGAGGTACGTTGAAAGTCTGCGTGGGATCATTTTGATCGATGCAGAATTACCTCCTGCCCACAATAACATAACTAGCACTTCGCAAATTTACACCGCACTATATATTTATTAGGATAAATAATAATTTCCACTAGGAGGCCTTCTTGTTGCATCGTTTTCTCTCGTCGTTCACTATTCTACTCCTCGCCTGTACCTCTCCCGAACCCCCGCCCAGCCCAGACGTACTCGCCCGCGTCGGTGACGTCACCATCGGGCGCGACCGCGTCGAGCGCGCCGCCACCCGGCTCTTTCCCAAAAACGCCCCAAGCGACCTTCAGCGCCAAGCCCTTGAGCGGCTCATCGACATTGAGGTCTTGCTGTTGGCCGCTCGCCAAGACGGCTTGGAAAACGACTTCCAAGTCAAAAGCAAGGTCGCGCAACGACAACAGGAACTCATCCTCGACGAAATGTACCGCCGCGGCGTGGTCGCTGTCGCCGAGGACATAAGCCGCGATGAGGCTCGCCAGTACTTTGAGCAGCACCGCATCGGCCAGCAGCGCCGCTTGAGCCGCATCCTCGCCAGCGGGCCAGCCGCCATTGACCGCGTGCTCGCCCGGCTGCGCGGTCCCGACAGCTTTGCCGCAGTGGCGAGCGAACTCTCCGACGACGGCAACACCGCCCAGCAAGGCGGCGACCTCGGCTGGAAGAGCCGCCTCGACTTCAAAAATTACGTTCTGCGCCGCCAGATATTCAGAGCCAAACCTGGCGAGATCATCGGTCCCGTGCAGGAGCCAGACGGCTTCTCGGTCTTCGTCGTCACCGACGAGCGCGAAGTGCCCTTTGAGGATATGGCCCCTGCCGTCATCAAGGCCATGCAGGAGCAGAAGCACGCCATCGCCACCTTTGAATTCCTCGAAGGACTGGCCAATCGCGCCGACATTACAGAACGGCGCGAGACCTTCGAACTGCTCTTGGCCCGGCTCAGCGAAGCTGGCGAAGAAATGCCCACGTTCAAAAAGGGGGAGACCCAGCTAGTACTGCTCGAACTCGACGGCGAGCCGTGGACGCTCGACAACTTCATGGCGGCTATGACCAGCGAACGCAACCCGGCCGAGATCCGCGAATTAGACGACTTGCGCCGCTTCGCCCGTCGCCTCTATGCGCTCAAGGTCCTGCTGCCCCGTCACGCCCGCGAAATAGGCATCCACGAGGCCGAGCGCGTCGCTCAAGGCATTGAAGCCACGCACCGCCAAGCGCTTATCGAGCGCATCCGCCAAGTCAGAGTGCTTGAAACGCTCAAACCGTCCAAAGACGAAATTCGCGAGTACTACGAGGCACACAAGGACCTCTACGTGCGCGAGGAGCGGATCTCGATCCTCGAAATCCTCGTCGATACCCGCGCACAGGCGGACTCACTGCTGGCCGCCATCGAACGCGGCGGCGACCTTGGCGAGCTAGCCCGCCGCTACTCGCGGCGCAGCACCCGCATCCGCCGCGCTGAAGGGCGCATCCAGCTTTTGCGGCCCGACAAATACGGCAATTTAGGTTGGGAAGCCAAAGACGCCGAGGTCGGCCAGGTCGTCGGCCCGGTCAAGACCGCGCAGGGCTTTACGGTCTTCAAGGTGCTCAACAAGGTGCCCAGTCGCCAGCAGAGCTTGGACGAGGTCTGGGGCCGAGTGCGCTCTCACGTGCTGCAAGATCTAACCCAAGAGCGCTTCGATGCGTTGCTGATAAAGCTCAAAAATCAGTACGCCGACCAGATTCACATCTACGAGGACCGCCTGCATTGAGAATTAGGAATTAAGAATTGAGAATTAGGGCTGGGGCCGGGAATTCCTAATTCTTAATTCTCAGTAAAGATCGTCCCCCCCAAACCGCATCTTCCCCTTTGAAGCCTCCCCAAAGTACTGCTCCACCTTCTCCCGCGACCGGGGAAAGTACCGATTCAATTCTTCCACTACCGCTTGCACTTTCTCCATATCCTCTCCCATATCCAGCAAGAGCCGCGCGTACAAAAAGAGTAGCTGCAAGTTGCGTCGGTCCACTTCCATCGCCTTCTCCAGATGCGCCCGGGCCTCCTCCAACCGTCCCTCATCGGCTAGAGCCGTACCCATCAGCAGATTGGCTTCGGCTCCCTCTGGATACAGTTCCAGCAGCACCTGCGCCAGCTCCCGCAAAGACGTGCCCTTGAGCTGCGGCTGCCCCCGTGCGTGCGTGCGGTCCAAAAGGTGCCCGTACTCGGTTGTACGCTGCCGTTCAAAAAAGGCTAGCACAGCGCCGACAATCGCAACGACCAAGAGCAACTTAAGCGAGCGCAAGTATCGCATTTAGATTTCCTTTTCGTGCTCCTTTAGAACCTCAAAATACGAAAATCATGTTGCCCTCTACCCCAAATGCTCCGTCGATAAAGACCCAGAGTGCAGAAGCGGAGAACTCGCCTAGCGCTAGTCCCAAAAAGAAGGGTCTCATCGTCCGGTAGAGCCGCACCCCACCATAGCGCAGGATCGCCGCCTTGCACAACCAAGCCAGCAGGATGGACAACCAGCCGAAAGTGATGATCGGATGGGTGTTAGATACTGGAAAGCCAATGGGATGCAGGGGCCAAGCCAAAAAGCGCTGGCGCAGGTACAGCAGTGCGCTCATGACGCCAGCCCCTAGGGTAATAAAGGTCAGCCTCGGTGCAAAACTCGCCTCGGGCGCATTGGCCAGTGAAGCCATGTGATTGAAGGGCCAGCGCACAACGCCGCGAAAGTACCAGCCGTGTAGATTGATGCCGCCGTGTGCATAGGCCAAGCTCATGGTGTACCAGATCGAACCGACCAGCGCCACCACTAGGGCGAGCAGCAGCGCCCAAGGCAGGTGGCGCAAGTGGCGCTCTTGGCCGGAGCTCAGGCGCAAACTGTGCATCACTGAATTCATCATATTGGCCGCTGTATCCCCCAGCCACACCGTGCTCAACCCCAAGCCAGTCATATTCTGAAGACCCAGCACTTGGGGGCCAAAGCCGCGGATCATAAAAGCTTGGGGCACCATCGGCGTCTGGATACTGGGCAAACCCGCCTCGCAGGTTATGCGCGCTAGGCCGATAAACACAACTAAGGCACCAATGACCAGCAGGATAGCTACATACACATCGAGACCAGTGCTTATGAGCCAAGCCAACATGAATAGGAGGCCTCCTGCGAAACCGCACACGGCCGCTCGCGGGCCGAGCAATTCCCGTCGGGTCGATTCCCCGCGGCCTAGGGCTTGACGCCAGAAACTGCCCAAGTGCTGGCGTGCATTCCACAACGCGAATAAAACCAGTACCAGCATAGCGCCCGACATCTGCAGTGAAAGGGGCGGGCTTGCTCCGCCGGAGGTCCACATATCCCCGCCGCTGAGCTGCACGCCGATACGGGCAAAGGCGCTTTGTTCGAGCAGCCCTACCATACAGAAAAACCACAGACTAAAGGAGACGCCTAGCGGCATGAGGTAGGACAGGCCGAGCACGGGAAAATTGAGCAGGAAAGGCACACTCATCCGGCCATCGAGCAAAGGAATCCTGCCTCGCATGGCGACCGGCTGAAAGGCGTCGTGGTAGTTGTGCAGCGAGTTCCACGAGTGCAACAATAAAGGCAGCAAAATCCCCAGCCACAGCAAGCGGCTTTTGAAGAAGCGACCGACGCGCCGTTCTGCGCTTTCGGCATCCTCGATCATTGCCAAGGGCAACTGGGTCAACGGAAAGACCAGTCGCTCCCGATCTATCCACTGGCCGCGCAACATGACGCCTAGGCAGAACATAACCACCGAAAAGGCCACCATAAAAGAAGTCCACATCGCCAGCGGTATGGCCCAAGCGGACCAAGGAATCGAAACGTCTGGAGGCAGCCCCTCGAAAAACAAATGCACTGCCTCGGGGTCCTGGGGAGTGACCCAAGGGTCTAGGTGAGGAATAAAGAGATTAGCCCAATTGTTTTCGGGCGTGGCGTAGTAGTAGATCCCAGAAATGATGGACATGAAACCGCCGGTAAAGCCGGTAGTTACCACAGCTCCGGCTACCAGCATCATGGCGTAAATGAGGATCAGGTCGGCGCGGGTAAAAGCGAGACGACGACTCAGAGACTTGAGCAGGGGCGAGACCAGTGCTGTCAGCACAAAGAAGAACAGCACGGCTATGACGGGGATGGCATTGCCGGTCAGGAGTGAACCTTTGACGATGAGCACGGCCCACGGGCTTATCAGGCTTATAGCCGCGACCAGCACCACACCAGTCAAGAGGGCGCGCATTCGGCTTACTCCTCACAGCCCTGCGCAACCAAAGAAGGGAGGGCAGGTACTTCCCGCCCTCCCTTCTTTGCCCAAAAGAAAACTGACAAATGACTTACAGACCTTCCCCTAGCAGGCTTTTCACCTGACCCCAGGAAGTAGCTTCAACTGCGGTGTCCACCTCTTCTGTCGGCGTCAGGAAGACATCGGGGATGCCGCCGGTATTGGCGAACTGATCGCCCATGCTCACATACGCCTGCCACCAGAAACCGTTCTCGCAGCATTCCTCAGCCATTGGATCGTTGCCGTTGGCGTTGAGGCCCTCGTCGGCATCGTCGAGGGAAATGCCCATGCCAATGGTCGATTCAGGCGTCAGGATCCATTCCGTGCTGGCGTCGGGACCGCCGCTGATCGACAGCGGATCGAAGAACAGGAGGCTGAACTCGTAAAAGTACTCGTTGCCCACATTGGCATTGACATTCTGGACGAAATCACCCGAATGGGTCCACCAGAAATTGAGCGCGTCCTGCTCAAAGTTGCCCAGCGCTCCATTGTACATCTGCACCCGGGGGAATTGCTCGGACATGCTCAAGCAGATCTGATAGGCCGGCTGTAGGTCCTGGTCATTGGGTGCCGAGTAGGGACCGCCGCCTTGGTTATCTGGATCGAAGTGAATCTCGCAATTGTCGTCGCGGAAGGTACAACCGGGATTTTTGTCCACAATCAGGTAGTCGTCAACCACGTGGACCATACCGTACACCCTATTCTGTCCTTCGTTCCAGCCGAGCAGAATATCTATGAAATGGTCGTCGGCGTCATCTACGCCGCCGGTCAGGATGAACATATCGGTGCTGGTTATCTCAAAACTTGGATCTACCCAAGCCCAATCATCGCGTTCTCCGTCGATGGTAGGCAGGATGTTGTCGGGAATGCCCACGGCAAAGTACAGCGGCACTTCGACTGGATCCTGGGCAAAGGAGGAAGTCGCAACAATAGGCAACAAAAAGGCAACCAATAACAGCGAGCGTCGCATAAAAGGCTCCTTTTGAGAGGTGAGGCAAATCCCACAGATCGGGATCTGCACAGCGGAAAACGATGGAGAGCCGGTACCTCCTTTCGGGGCTCTTAGCGGAATTAAGAGACAGTGGCTAATAGATGATCTTCTTACATAATCAAAATCCGACCGCATAACAAGCTAATTTTGCTCTTATTATGGGCACATTATGGTGGATGCTGAGTCAGTTCCTCGTAGATAATTAGCTGTTCCTGCGCTGCGGAAATTCGTCCCTGCTGCATGTAGAGTGCACCTAGACTGGAGTACGCCTGTGCGTATTGGGGATCAATCGCAATCGCTTTTTTATACGTTTGGATAGCTCGCTGAGGCTGGTTGATGGCCAGATAGGCATAGCCGAGGTTGTTGTACGCTCGCACATAGCTCGAATCAGCCTGTAGCAAGGCGCTGAAAACCTGGATGGCTTGGTGTGGACGCTGCTGGCGCAAATAGATATTGCCCAAATTGTTCTGGGCGTCGAGATGGCTGGGGTCGATCTTCAAAACGGCCAAATACGCTTGGCGGGCCGCTTCATAGCGACCAATGCGCCCATAGACTTTTCCCAGTCCGAAACACGCTGTGGCATCGCTGGGATTGAGCACGATGGCCGTTTTCAAGTCCAATAATTCTCGGTAGTTATCCTGTAAAAACTCAAAGTAACGCAGCACGGCATGGCCCTTATCACTCAGGCCAATGCGCAAGTAGGCCTGCCCTAAGCTATAATAGGCTTCTGCGTGATCTGGATCGCTGCGAATGGCCCGTTCGAGGTGTTCGCTAGCCTGGACGGGGTTTCCCGCATCGAGCAGCAAAATCCCCAACCGCGCCAGCAGGGCACTCGCGTCGGGATGGGCAGCTAGGGCTTGCTGCAAAAGTTGCTGGGCCTCTTCCCTCTTCTCTTGGGCCATGTACATCCGCGCGATAAAGTCATAGGCTTGGTGACGTTGGGGATCCAAGCGAACAACTTGCTGGAAGTGCTCAAGTGCCGCCGCATAACGGCCTTGAACAAAGTAACTCCATCCCAAGCGGAATTTGAGTTCGGCGCTGCCGGGCAACGCGGCGACGCCCCGCGTCAAGACCTGAATGGCCGTGCTGTATTCTGTTTGGCGGGCATAGACGCCGGCTAGGTTGATATAAGCCTGCTCGTAGTCGGACCGGCGTTCGATGGCCTGCTCGTAGTGCAAGATAGCCTGTTGGTACGAGCCTTGGCTGGCGTAAAAATTGCCCAAGTAGTAGTGAGCGATGGCTTCGTCCCCTAGGGCCAGCGCCTGCTGAAGCGCCGCTAGCGCCTTAGTTCGATTTCCCTGATCGCCGTAGAGTTTTCCCAGTCCAGTATGAGCTTGGGCATGGGAGGAATCGAGGGCGACGGCTCTTTGGTAATGGGCTTCTGCCGCCTCATAGCGCCGCAGCCGGTACAGGGCCTCGGCCAAGCGGAAGTGGGCCTCTGGATCTCGGGGATTGCTAGCGACTGCTTCGGTCAGCACATCGACTTCATCGCCAGACGCGCGGTCTGCGCCATCGGGCGGGGCAAAGCGGCCGGCGTCGATCAGGACGGGTGGGGCTTCCCGCCAGAACTGCTCTAGTTCAAACGCGGGCGGTGCCGGGTGTTCTCCTGCTTGGAACGCTCTTTCATGGGGGCTATCCCCAGTGTGATCTGCAACCGGCTCCGTCGGCTCCGAGATATTCAGTATCTGGTCGGCCTCCACGTCTTTTAATTGCTGGCGGATGCCCGAGGGCCAAGCGATGTCTATTCGGTCGGCCCTGTCGTATGCGCCCAGTCCGAAGAACAAACGGGGATCGCTCTGCGATAGATAGCTAAAGCTGCTGCGAGTTTGCTGGGTTTGTTCGCGATCTCCTGTTCTCACGGTGACCCGGGAGCCTAAGCCGTCCCGGTTGCTGCGGGTACCGACCAAGCGTAGGGTGAGCCAGTGGTTTGCCGACGCCGTATCGTTGCGCAGCAACACGGCGGGCTGGTTGCTGTTGACTACGAAGAGATCGCTATCGCCGTCGTTGTCGTAATCGGCCGTGGCCGCACCGCGCCCCACCATAGCGCGCTGAAAAAAAGGACCGGCTTGCGCGGAGATTTCGGCGAAGCGCCCCTGGCCATCGTTGAGGAAAAGTTGGTCGCGCTGGCCGTGCGAAACCTGGGGATCGAAATCGGCGATATTCTCGTCGATGTGGCCATTGGCCACGTAGAGGTCCGAGTCGCCGTCGCGGTCAATATCAAAGAAGTTGACCCCGAAGGCTAGGCGGTCGAAGCTAGGTGCCCCCAACCCTGAAGCGGTGGATCGATCACGCCATAAGCCACCCCCTTTGCTTTGGTAGAGGGTATTGCTCTCCCACTGAAAATTGGTCACCACGATCTCTAGGTGGCCATCTCCGTCCGTATCGGCAATGTCGGTGCCCATACCCCCTTCGGGCTTGCCCGCTTCGTTGTAGGCCGCACCGGCCGCCAAGCCGATTTCGCTAAAAGAGCCGTCCCCTTCGTTGCGGTAGAGGAAATTGGGCGTGGCGTCGTTGGCTTGGAACATATCGGGATCGCCATCGCCGTCCCAGTCGAAAAAGACGGTACCCAACTCGCGTCCTTCGAGGCTGAAAAGCCCTGCTTCTTCGGTGACATCGACGAAGCGACCGTCGGCCTCATTGCGATAGAGAAAATCGCGCCGACCGGGGTATTCAGTGGGGGCGTAGTGACGCCTATCTTTTTTCAGGCGGCCATTTTCATCGAGGGGATCGGTTTCGAACTGATAGTCGAGATAGTTGGCGACATAGAGATCTAGGTCGCCGTCCAAGTCGTAATCGACAAAAGCCGAGCCGGTGGACCAACTGTGGTCGCTGTCCGGGATGGCTGCGGCTGTGACGTCTGCAAAGCGACCGCCTTCGTTGCGGTAGAGCACGTTGGTGCCAAAATTGGCAACGAAGATATCGGCATCTCCATCGTTGTCGTAATCCCCTGCGCTACAGCCCATGCCGTAACTGGTATCGGCGACCCCAGCCGCCGTTTCGACGAAACGTCCATCTGTTCGGTTGCGGTAGAGCGCATTGCGGGGCGGCTGGGGGGATACGTGACCGGGCAGATCGGCCCCGTTGACGACGTAGAGATCCATGTGCCCGTCGCCGTTGTAGTCGAAAAAAACGGCTCCCGAGCCGAGGGCTTCCACGCCGTACTTCCGGCCTGAAAGACCGCTGGTATGCTTAAAGTGGATACCAGCGACCGCGGTTACATCGGTGAAGCGAATTGCCGGTGCCGACCGCTCTTGTGGACGCAAGGGCGGATCAATGGCTGGGAAATCAGGCTCTCGACCGCATCCCCACAGCAGTAGGATGGCGGCCAGTGCCTCGTAGGTAGCAACCCGCCGGTCCACTTCAGCGCACGAGGGTCATCCGTGCGAGGTAGCGCGTGCCACCCATCTGCGCTGAGACGAGATACACGCCGCTGGCAGCCGCTCGCCCATCCTCGTCGCGCCCATCCCACGCTAGCTGATAAACGCCGACTGGCCGGTAGCCCCGAAAGAGCTGCCGTACCTTCTGACCCAGGATATTGTACACCTCGATATCGACTTCGCCGGCCTCCGGTAGTGCCACCGAGATTGAAGTTGAGGCGTTGAAGGGATTGGGAAAATTGAATACTCGCACAGCCACAGGTCGAGCCGACGGTGCGGGAACCGAGACCACGAGGCCCGCCTCAGCGGCCAATTCGAGGCCGGCTGGCGGCAACCCGCTGGGCACCCGCGCTGGCACGTGAACCGCTATCGTCGAATCAGTCAGGGCGTGCATGAAGGCCAATAGGTCTTGTTTCTCCTCGTCGCTCAGGCCCAAGGGGACCAACTCGGGATCGATATTCTCGGCGGGAACGGAGGCTTCGTCGCCGCCACCGCGGTCGTAGAACTCGACGACATCCTCCAGTGTCGCCAGAGCGCCGTCGTGCATGTAGGGAGCCGTCTGCGCGATCTGGCGCAAGCCCACCACGCGGAAGGCACCGATGTCGCTGCGGTTGCCCGTATTGAGAAAGCGACCTTCATCTCTCCCCGTCGGACGCGGAGTACCGGTATTAGTCGTCGCCGAAGCCCGGCCCGGCCCAATCTGCTCGACGCCTTGGGCGCGAAAGCTCGAATCCGTAAACAGCGGGCCACTGTGGCAGTTGACGCAGCGCGCCTTGGTGTGAAAGAGTTCGAGCCCGCGCTTTTGCGTCGATGTCAGGGCCTCGTCGTCGCCCGCCACGTAGCGATCATACGCGGTGTTGACCGTGTTTTGCTCGCGCT
The DNA here is from genome assembly GCA_022827835.1 of Candidatus Latescibacterota bacterium. GTDB lineage: Bacteria > Latescibacterota > UBA2968 > UBA8231 > UBA8231. The sequence continues at coordinate 263,435 of JAJEIO010000048.1, read as the reverse complement.
CAAACGCGGCAATGGCCCGACCAAAGGTCGAGCGCGTGATGACCGACTGCAAGGGCGTTGGATCGTGGGCACAGCCGAGACGCGGCAACTGCCGGGCCACGGAGTCGGCTTCAGCCGGGAAGGCTTGCTCGAAGAGTGCGACGTATTCAGGGATCCCCTGCAACCGCGTCAACACGCTATCGACGGCCATCTCACGCTCATAGGCATCGCCGCGCAACTCTACGCGCACGATGAGCGGCCGCAGCGCTTGGGCCTCTAGACCGCGATCCTTGCCGTCCCACAGCATGAAGCCCTTGGTCGAAGGCAGTCCAGACTCGTCGCCGTTGTACCCGACGTTAAAGAGAGTCATGGTGTGCCGCGGCTCGGTAATCACGGTGTCGCCGGTGACAGCCGAACGCCCCGTCACCCGATCTGGCCCCAAGCCCTTGCCCCCAACACCTACCGCAAGAGGTAGCCCATCGGCCATGCCAAAGGTCGGCAGGTGGCAGGTGCCGCAGGCCGTGTCCTTCTCGCCGCTGAGAATGGGGTCGAAGAACAGCAAGCGGCCCAGCTCGACGCGATCGGGGTTGTAGGGGTTGTTCTCGGGGTAGGGCACTGGCGGCACTGGCTGGAGGCCGAAGCGCTGCCGCAAGTCGTCCTCCTGTCCAGGCGAGCTCGCTGCACTGGCGAGCAAGGACAGAGCGATGGCTACTATATACTTCTGTTTGTTCATCTTATTCATTATCTCCCCCTTTGGGCCAAGCCAGCGGGAAACTCTTTATCTCGCCCCACGTCTTGCCGCGCAACACCGTACCCGTACCTAGAACGGCGCTGGCGGCACAGCGAAACCCCACGTCCGGGCCTTTGAAGTTCGGGGCATCCCGCGCTCGGTACGAGGGCCGCACGTGGCTGGCGTCAACCGCATACGAGCCGCCGCGCACGGCCTTGACCCCAGTGCTGTCCGGCCCCGCGGGATTGACATCTGGGCCAAAGACGTAGTAACTCGGATGGTACCAGTCGTTGGTCCATTCGAAGACATTGCCCACCATGTCGTAGGCCCCAAAGGGGCTAGAGCCGTCTCGCGTTTGGTAGCCATCCCTGTTGGAACCGTCGAAAAAGCCGACCGGGTTAGTGCTGAGGATAGCCCCGAAGCCGCGCTCAAACGGATCGTTGCTCTGAAAGTAATTGGCGCGAAAAGCATCGAGGCCGTCGCCCCAAGGATACTTGCGGCCATCGTCGCAGCGAGCGGCGCGCTCCCATTCGGCTTCTGTGGGCAATCGCTTGCCAGCCCACTGGCAGAAGCCCGCGGCGTCGTACCACGTCACCAGCGTAATGGGGTGGTTTTGCCGCGCAGCCGTATTCTGCAAGGTCCACTCTGGGATCATCGCACCCGTGTCGCGCTGGTACTCTCCCCATTGCGCCACCGTAACCTCGTATTTATCGATCAGGTACGCGTCGAGGTAAATATCGCGCACGGGCTGCTCGTCAAAGGCTTCGCCTTCCATGCCTCGGGGGAAAAACCCAGCCGGCACTAGGACCATGGTGGTGGCCCAATCCGTGGGCAGCGAGACGGTCCGCTCGACTTTCTCGTGCTGGGCGCAAACCGGCAGGGCAATCAGCGCGCAGAGGGCAATTCGACCGATCATATTGGCACATTCTCCAGAAAGGACTTGGTTCGGGTTGTTGAAAAGTAAGATACAAACAGAGCGGAAATTCCGCTCCACCCCGCGGCCAGCCCATTTGACTTGTTCCGCAGCGTGGGTATTTATTAATAATAACTAATAAGCTAATTAACTAAGCTAACTAATAAGCTATTGGGACGTTCATCCTCTGCGATACGTGCGAGGAGGAAGGCATTTATGAATTTTCACATGGCCCTCGCCGCCGTCTTGATCTTGGGCAGTAGCTATCCGCTAGCAGCCGATCAGATACGCTACGACTCGGCACGCGATTGGCGTCAATGGGGGGATTTGCCTTTAGGCGCGGTGGAACTGACCCCGTCCGGTGAGATCCAACTCACAAAAATCGAGAAGGGGATCGACGCCGTGCGCGATTTGGACGACTTCGGCGGCGGCATCCGCAATGCGGGTTCCAACCTTAATACCGCTCGTTTGGCCATTGACGGCAACCCAGAGACCGGCTGGGCACCCGACCCGGAGACTGACCCAGGTGAGTGGTTCATCGAGATTGACTTGGGCCGCGCAGTCTCGGCCAAAAGCGTCACCTTGGTATTCGATGTGAAGGCTCCGCCCTTTGAACTTTTCGACCTCCTGCTTTCGACCGGCGAACCGGAAACCGACTTTATCGCTGCACCTATTGAAGGTTCCTTGGTCTATCGCGTCAAAGGGCGTATCAAGGAAAACACCCACCATCGGGTGACGTACCAAATAGCACAAATCGACGAAGAGCCAATCCAATTCATCCGCTTTGAGCCACTGCTCCTAGTGCCCGATGCCCGTCTCACCGAGATCGAAGTCGAGACCATCGGCGACAACATCGCCCTCGGGCTATTGGAACGCGGCGGGTCGGTCGATATCAACATTAATCTCGCTAGCAACGACTCGCAGCCCCTCGGCAAAGCGAAAGCGCTCTTTGACGGCGACTTGTACGAACGATGGCGTGCTGGCACGGCCTCTAGGGGCCTCACCGACATCCTCGCCCACATGGTCCTCGACTTGGGCGCAGTCTATTGGGTCGATCAAACGCGGATTATCGGTGGCGTGGTGGTGCGTTCCGGGTTTGGCGGCGGCATTACCACCAATCACTACGTTCACCGCCGGCGCTGGGGCTTCCGCTTCTACGAGTTTATGACCTCGGACGGCTCGCTTTCTCCCGACGGCACGCGCCTGTGGACTAAGCACTTTTCCGGTGCCTCGCCTGGGAGTCAGACCTCCAAGGGCCTAGTCGATCACCATTTCAACCTATTGCCGACTCGCTTTGTCCGCATCTTCTGGAAGTACTGGGACACTAGTTGCTATTCCTTGCAACGGCTCGGCGAGGAGGGCGGCATCAACAGAGTCCCCGGCTGCGGAGCGGGTGGGACCACCGACGAGATTCAAATTTTCGGCGAGGGCTTCCCTTCGGAGGTCGATTTCCGCTCACCCCTGATCGACTTGGGGACCGGCAAGAACCTCAACTCCGTGGAGTGGAGCGGCGACGAGCCGCCCGGTACGCGCATTGAAATTCGCACTCGTACCGGCAATGAGGTCATCGAGACGTACACGTTCCGCGACAAAAACGGCAAGGAAGTTACCGAGCGGAAGTACAACAAACTCATCCCCAGTTTCAAAGGCCCAATCGACACCACCCTCGCCGCGGGCGGCGATTGGAGTGCGTGGAGCCGCATTTACAGCTTTTCGGGCGAGGCTTTTCTTTCTCCCTCGCCGCGCCGCTACCTCGAAATCGACATGCGCATGACCTCGGATTCGCCGACTGTGGGAGCTTCTCTCGACCACTTAGCCGTTAACTTTACCCAACCGCTCGCCGGCCGCGTACTCGGCGAAATTTCTCCTCAGCAGACCCTACCGGGAGTACTGACGGAGTTTACCTACTACTTGCGGCCCGAAAATGCCAGCGGATTCGACCGCCTCGCCGTCGAGTCGGACACACCGGTGCAATTTACCAGCGTCGCGCACAACGGCACCGCACTCGACGCGCAGATAGACACGACCGCAAGCGGTTTCCTCGTCCATCTGCCCAACCGCATCCGCACAGACCAACTCATTGAGCTGAAGTTTGCATCCTCGGTATTCCGGCAATCGACGCGCTTTGACGTCTTTTTGCAGGACAGCGGCCAAGACGAGAGCGTGCGGCAGCGCGTGGATCCAGGTGACGCCACCGACTTGGTCGAGAGCAGCACCAACATCGTCAGCTTACCGATTTCTCAGGAGTTGCTCGCTAATATGTCCTTCTCGTCCAAGGCGATTACCCCTAACGACGATGGGGTCAACGACGAACTGACATTGGAGATCGCGCTGGTCAATGTGCTAGCGCCACGTCCCCTGCGACTGCGCCTGTACGACCTTGCCGGCCGCTCGGTGTACGACCGCGGCGAAGACAGCCTCGCCGGCCATCGCAAGCTCATTTGGGACGGCCGCGACAGCCACGGAGATCGCGTGGCCCCAGGCCTGTACGTACTCGAAGTGCTCGTCGAGGGCGACGCTGGCGACGAGAAAACTCAAGCGCTTATTTCCGTAGCCTACTAACAGAAGATTCGCGGGTAAAAAAATCTTGACAGATAATCACGTATTTATTTGTTTACCTAACTATTATGGGAAAAAATTCCCGAAAAATCGCCGAGGAAAGGAGGTACGAAGTACCAACTGATGCACTTTTAAGCAGCTTCGTAATCCCGCCCGCTGAAACCCTGTGGCGGGCCTATTCTCTTCCCTTTTCACATACAGAATCACTATCGAGGAGGATTCAATAATGCGCAAAGTCCTAGCTTTAACCCTAGGCGTGTTGCTCGTTGCTGGTGCTGCCTTCGCGCAGGAGCCGGCTGAAGTACCGCTCTTTTTTGCCGTGGGTATCCCCAGTAACGCCCTGCCCACTATCGATGGCGACAATTCCGACTGGGCTTGGGTTGATCGCAGCTTTGAGGTCACCATTGAAGACATGAATCCGCTGACCGGCGGTGCCGACGACGCCGATGACCTGTTCATCGACCTGATCATCGGCTGGAGCGATGCCAACAACCGCATTCACGCCATGGTTCACGTCCACGACGACTTCCTGATCGTCGATAAGAACCCCACCTGCACCTTCCGCGATGACAACTGCGAAGTGCATTTTGACCCCGATAACCAAGGCGGCGGCCCGTACTCGGCACCCAACGACCAAGACTTGCAGCCGGCCTACCAGATGTGCCTGAGCTTCTCCGAGCAATTCTCACGCGTTCAGATGTACAACGGCGCGCTGGGCAACTTCGAGCAGGATGCTCTGAACTTCTGGTGGACCCACACCGACTTCGTCGATGCCGGTCACGTCAACCAAGGCCAAGAGTACTACTACGAGTTCAGCGCCGAGCTGATGGACCCGATCTCGATCAGTGGCGGTCCGGACGCCAGCACGGTTTGGACGCTCGCGGCCGAGCAGACCATCGGTATGTCGATCTCGGTTGACGACGCCGACGAAGGTCTCAACGCCAACGGCAACGATCCAATGTCTGAGGAATGCTGCGAGAACGGTTTCTGGTGGCAGGCCCAGTACAGCATGGCCGAGCAGTTTATGAACAGCGGCGGCATGCCCGATATCTTCCTGACGCCGATTGAAGCTGTAGATACGGCGGTTGAGGAAAGCTCTTGGGGCCAAATCAAGTCGCTGGTAGGCGAAGAACTCTAAACCAAACTTTAGCAGTCTTCGTCTTAAGTTATGTTCACAAGGGGAGGGGAATCGATTCCCCTCCCCTTGTTTTGTTTATGGGGACGAGAGGCAACGCGCGCTATGTTCAAATGGCGATTTAGGCTGTTGATCTGCATTCTGTTGAGCGCTAGGGCGGCTAGCGCCGTGGACGTGTGGACCGCGGGAGGCTCTGGCTTTGCATGGGATGATGTCGGAGAACTGACCGGCCTCACCACCGATGTATCTGTCTTGCTCCCGGCCGTGGTGGACTCAACCACAAATGCCGTCGAAAACCTCACCCTGACGCGGCGGGGTGGCAACATCTCCTCGCCGCAGTCGCGCGAGAACCTGACCGGCTTGCTCACCGACGGCAATGCCGAGACCTTCTGGCGCGTCACCCGCGAACGACGCCCCGATGGCACCTCCATGGTCATCGACTTAGGCGCGATCCTGCCGATCAACCGCATTCGCTTTCAGGGCAACCCCGATATCTTTCTCCGCGCTTATGAGCTTTTTGTTCACGACGGCAACCCCGCGCAACTGCGCGATGACCGTCCGATCGCCTTCATCAACAAAGTCAGCGCCAATCTCGAACAGAGCGAATCGGATATTGACGCTCATATCCCTCTCCAGTTTGTGCGCTTTATCCGCCTGATTAGCCGCTCGGGCCAAGAGTTCATCATCGAGGAAGTCGAGGTCTTTGGCGATGGCTTCGCGCCCACTGGCAGCTATCTCTCCGAAGTCATCGACCTCGGCGAGGCGGCCAACTTTGGCCAACTCCGCTTGCAGACCCGCTTCGACCCCTTGACTAACGTGGTATTGCAGACGCGCACAGGCTCGGTGCCCGACCCCAAAATTTACTATCGCAAAACCGATATCTTTGAAGGCGAGGATCGGCAGGAAGAACCCATCTTGCCGATAGGCTCACCCGAGGCGGTCGATGAGTACGACGATCTGACCTCGTCCGACAAGGGCGCGATCATCGACAACATCGACGAGTGGAGTCCCTGGTCGGCACCATACGAGGACTTCTTTGGCGATCTACTATCTCCAGGCAATCGCCGCTACGTCCAGTTCCGCCTGTTGTTTTCGTCCGAGGACGCGCGCCAGTCGGCCTTTGTCGATTCGCTTTCCTTTGATTATTCGATCCCGACGCTGGCCGAAGAACTGACGGCCGAAATCACTCCAGCGACGGTCACCCTCGGCGAGAGCAACACCTTCGACTACTACATTCGCTCGACTTTCGGCCCGGCCAACGACGGATTCGACCGCGTAGAAATCCGCACGCCTTTCAAGGCGACGGTCAACAGCGTCGAGTTAGATGGGGTATCCGTATCCTTTACAGAGGAGGACGCAGAGGACGAGAACAGTCTGGCCATACAACTGACCGACGACCGAGTAACCGAATCAGGCCAGCTTTTGCGCATCCGCTTTGAGGCCATGGTGACCGTCTATGGCACCACTTTTTTCGCCAAGGTCTTCGACAGTCAGACCGGAGAGCTCGGTCAAGACGTGGTGGCCGGAGACGCCACCCCCGAAGCCCAAGCCGATCGCCTATCTATCCAAGGCACATTGCGCCAAGAGCTCGTCCTCGAACTGAAGGCTGATCCTCCGGTATTCAGTCCCAACGGCGATGGGGTCAACGACCAGCTACAGTTGTCCTATATCTTGCTGCGTGCCCTCTCTCAGGTGCCCGCCGACCTAATTGTATATGATCTCGCGGGTCGCCCAATGCGGCACTTACAAAAAAGCGGCGCACTCAATGGGCCACAGCAAGTAACTTGGGATGGCTTAGACGAGAGCGGTTCTATTGTGCCACCCGGGCTCTACATTCTGCGGCTTTCCATTGATACGGATACTGGCTCTGAAGACCGATCACTGCTGATAGGGCTGGCGTACTGAGAGCGCGGCTTATGTCCATCCCACTAGGGCATACTAAGGGAGCACGGCTATGACAATCACTCGCGCACTATGCCTCGTTATAGCGTTGGATAGTTTCGCCTTTGGCGAGCGCATCTCGTTTGACACCCGCTCCACTTGGCAAGAATGGGCGCACCCGGTCGGTGCCGTCGAACTACAAGCGACCGGCCGAATCCAACCCGTGCCCGTACGCAAAAACATCGACGCCGTGCGCAATGCCGAGCACTTTGGCGGCGGCATCCGCAGCGTCGGCAGCAACGCCCGCGACGCCAGCCTCATCATGGATGGCGACCCGGCGACTAGCTGGTCGCCCGACCCGGCCGACGGCATTGAAGACGCCTATATCGAACTCGACTTGGGCCGCTTGGTGACGGCATCCGAAATCGTCATTACTTTCGACAAATCCGCACCGCCCTTTGAATTTTTCGACATTCTGCTGTCAAGCGGCGAGAAGTTCTTTACCAACGCACTGGTGCCCGTGGAAGGCACCTTGGGCTACGGCCTCTCCAAGGGTGTTGGCTTCAATGAGAGCCATGAGCTCGTTCTTGATCCCCGCCAGCGCACCTTGGGCTTGAGCGCCTCCGGCTCGGACGACATTGGCGGCGGCTTTGTCGATGGCACCGTCCGCGAGTTCAAGGAATCCTCGGGCCTAATCCGCATCGTTCGCATCGAGCTGTCCAAGTTCGTCGAGGGCGCTGGCCTAGCCGAGATTTCGGTCTCCACTATCGGCGACAATATCTCCCTCGGTATCATTGAGCGCGGCGGCAACATCGAACTCATCACCGACTTGCAGGCCGTACTCTCCGGCGGCGAAAATATGGTTGACGGCGATATCGTCACCAACTGGGGCATGCAGACTTACCACCAGACCCAGACCGGCTTCGACATCTTCAATCGCATCATCTTCGATCTAGGAGCCCATTACTGGATTGACCAGATCCGCATCATCGGCGAACCGGCCGGTGCCCCGTCGCGGATCCGCAGTCGCTACGCTAACTTCTTCTGGTACCAACTCCTCGCTTCCGACGGCTCGATAGCCCCGGACGGCACCTTGAATTTCCACGAGATCGCCTTTGTTGACGACAGCCCGTTGAACGAGACGACTATCCGCAACTTCGACCATCAATTCGAGTTGCAGAAAATTCGCTACATCAAGCAGTACTTCCCTTCTTCCCGCCACGGCGGCCAGCGCACGGGCACCCATGGCTCCTACCGCCTCTTCGCCCTGATTAGCGAGTTCCAGATCTACGGCGAGGGCTTTCCATCCGAGTTGCAGTTAACCTCGCCGATCCTCGACCTCGGAGCAGCCAAGGCCCTGACCTCGGTCGAGTGGGACGCCGATGTTCCGCCCAGCACGCGCATCGAACTGCGCAGCCGCACCGGCAATGAAGTCGTCGAGAATATTCACTACTTCGACAAGAAGGGCAAAGAGATCACTGAGCGGAAGTGGAACAAGACGCCCAAGAGCTTGCGTGGGCCGACCGAAACCACGATTTCCGTCGGCTCGGACTGGAGCGTCTGGAGTGATCCCTATGTAACTTCCGGCGCGCTCTTTAGCTCGCCCTCGCCACGCCGCTATGCCCAACTCGATCTGCGCCTGATTTCGGACGACCCCAACGCGGCACCGTCGATCAATGCCCTGCACTTGAATATGGAAAATCCCATTGCCCTCGAAACCCGTGCCGAGGTTTTCCCCAGCCAAGTCGAACCAGGTGTCAAAAAGGACTTTACATACTTTGTCCTGCCGATTTTTGGCGGGCGCTCGCAGGGCTTCAATCGCCTGACCATGACCGCGTCCGTGCCCGTTGATTTCACCAGTCTAACGTTGGGAGACGAGCCGGCGGAGGTCGCAGTCACCCCAATCGCCGAGGGGTTTGTCGTTGATCTACCGACCACGGTTCGTCGCTCGGAGCTAATCGAGCTTTCGTTCAGCAGCACCATTTACCAAAACCAGACGCGTTTTGATCTTTTTCTCGGCAACAGCAACCTCGGCACCGACGTGCGCCAACTCGTTGACCAAGGCGATGCCAAAGCCGATGTGCCGAGCGAATCCGTCTCTGTGCAATTGCCGATCAACGATCTCCTACTGGCCAATGTCGCCCTTTCGACGCGCGTGCTGACGCCCAATGGCGATGGGATCGGCGACGAGCTAGGCATTGAATTCGACGCGCTCAAGTTGGTGACACCGCGGCCAATCCGAGTCCACATCTACGACTTGGCTGGGCGCGAAATGCGCGTCCTCGATAGCGGCGATGGGCTCGCTCGACGCTATCGCTTCACTTGGGACGGTCGCGATGACGCAGGTGTGCTCGTGAGACCGGGGACCTATCTAGTGCAGATTGAAATTGCCGGCGACTCCGAGACCGAGACGGTACAGCGGATCGTACCGGTGGCCTACTGAGGGGGACTGCTTTTGCCCACCTTACAGCAAAAAGGAACTGCGATGACCCGTGCTGCACTCGCATTAGCCTTCCTAGCGATGGGATATAGCACTCCGGCCGCGGCCGCAGAACGGCTCCAAATAGGCGGCGATGGACTGGAGTGGGAGAGCAACTCGCTCATCTTCAATGCACTCGAAGTCACCGAAGATGGGGGCCTCTCGCCGCTGGAGGCCGACCCTGAAGAAAACATCCTGCCGCGTATCAAGGAACTCGGCGGCAGCGCGACCACCTCGGTGCGCACGGCTGCGGCGCGTTCCAATCAGATAATCAACGAACTTATCGACGGCTCCCACACCACGGGTTGGCGCGTGTACACCAACCCCAACGGCGCTGAGCTCGAAGTCGATATGGGTGCCATCTTCGTCCTTCACCGCCTCTATTTTCGCCGCGGCGTCCTCAACGACGACGAGCGTTCGCTGCGCGGCTACGAGTTCTACGCCAACGATGGCGATTCACTCAACTTCATCGGCGGCAATCCCGTGTACGCGCTCATAGCACAAGACCGCTCGCACGGCCTGCCCGAGTTGGATCTGAGCTTTCCGCCGACCAAGGTGCGTTTTTTTAGGCTGCGCAGCACGGGCGAACGCGGCTTCCAGATGGGCGACCTCGAAGTGTTTGGCGTCGGCGTCACGCCCTTCGCCCAGTACATATCGCAAGTGATTGACCTAGGTGAAGCAGCCAACTTCGGGCCAGTCGATGTGTATGGCCGCATCGACGGTGCCGCGCAAGCCCAGTTCAGCACCAAAACCGGCTTCGTCGCCACGGACTCGCTTTACTTCCGCCAGACGGGCATTCCCGGGGAATTGGAGGAAGTGGCCCTAGCGGATTTCGACCGCACGCTCGATCCATCGTACGCCGGCGTCGTCCTCGAAAACGACCGCGACTGGAGTGCGTGGTCCCCGCCCTACGCTGAGCTGCTCCAAGCCTCGATCAATTCGCCGGACAACCGGCGCTACCTCCAGTTCCAATTCAAGCTCCTGTCGGGCAGCTTGCTCGACAAAGCCGTCATCGACTCAGTGGTCTTCAACTACACGGTGCCGTCCCTCGCCGATTCGGTCATTGCCGAAATCAGTCCGGCCACGGCGACTCTCGGACGGGAGAACGAATTTACCTATCACCTGCGCTCGGTCGTCTCGAGCGGCAATCGAGGCTTTGACACCGTGATCATCCACACTCCGTTTGCGGCCCGCGCCACGGGCGTGCGCGTTGATGGGGTGGAGGTTGACAACTTCACCACGGCATCCGATTTGGGCCGCTTACAGGTGAACTTTCCCGACCAACGCATCACCCGTAGCGGCCAAGAAGTCGCCGTGCGCTTTGCCAGTTTGGTCACCGTCTCCGGCACGGAATTTCGCGGCGAGGTCGCCGACAGCCAATCCGACGCGTTTCCGCAGCGAGTCGCTTTCGGCGATGCGGCAGAGGAAGCCGCCGACAACACGCTTGTCGTCAGTGCCCGCATCGACGACGAGCTTTTTACCGGCGTTGTGTTCTCGTCCGCGGTAATCACCCCCAATGGCGATGGCATCAATGACCAGATCACCCTCGACTACATTCTGCTCAAGGCGACCCACGAGGTTGAAGTCGAGGTCGTCGTGTACGACTTGAGCGGCCGGCCGGTGCATCGCCTTTACCAAGCCCGCGATCGCTCCGGCCCCAACCAAGTTAGTTGGGATGGCCGCGATGCCGACGGCGTGGTGCCACCCGGGATGTACTTGCTCCGCCTCAAAGCCGCTACCGACGCTGGCATCGCCACGCAAATGCGGAGCATTGCCGTAGTGTATTAACCTACAGGGCCGGGCCATCTCGGCCACCGATCTTTTCTCCGCGCGGTTAAGCCGCGCCAAGCACAAGTGAACGCCTAAGGGAGGGTTGTTATGCGCAAAGTTATGTTCTGGGGGGTTGCCCTGCTGGTCCTAGCCGTTGCAGCGTCCAGCGTCCAAGCAGCAACCCCGGGGCGCGAGCGCGGCGCCACCTCGCAGGTTAGGATCGAGGGCTTTGACCCACTGATCCCGACCATGCGCAAGTGGTACGTGCCCCAAGATCTCTACTATATCTATAACTGGGGAGGCTACAAGTACACCAACTACGCCAAGGAACCGTATCAGCGCTATGTCAACACGCAGTTAGAAGGCACGGGCCAGTACGACATCTTCGGCAACTGGATCACCCGTGGCTGGCGCATTTACGAGTGGCGCCAGCAGCAGCCGCTGGCCTTTGGTAGCTCGGTCTTCAAAGACGGTCGCTTTGGCTCTTGGTTCCAAAACCTATTGGTGGCTGCGGATTCCAAGGGCCAGTACTACTCCGCTCTGACCGTCGGCGATTACATCCGCACGACCCTGACCCCGCTGACCTTCAGCCGCTCGCGCTTCAACGGCGTCCAATGGGACTTTGCGTCCGACAAGTACGAGGCCACCGTGCTGCTGTCGCGCGTCAATGAGCCGGTAAGGATAGCACAGGGGTCCAACCGAGTACAAGATACGGACTTCACCAACTTTATCGGCCTGCGCGGCACTGCCCAAGTCGGCGACTTCATGGGCTTGGGAGTGACGTATGTCAATACGAACTTCGGCTCGGCGAGCAGCAATTTCTCGGAAAACTCGCGCGCCGGCTTGCTCACCAGCAGCCAAAATTCGGGCAACGTCACCGAAATCGTCATCCGCATCTCTGACGATTCGCCCGGCGACGGCTCCGGCGCTTTGTTCTTTTCGTCGCAGATGATCGTCGATGGCCAAGAGGCCTCCGGCAATCCCACCATTGAGGGCGGCCGCCAGCGCGAGGGCTTCCTCGAAGCCCTCGAAGAGGCACCGATTCTCCTCCGCTACCGCGTGCCTGATCCGCTGGTGGTGCAAAAGGTCAGCTTTGCCATGGTGCTCTCCAACGACTATCGAGTGGAGATAACCTCCAACTTGCAGACGAATATCAACGGCCAGCCCATCTTTTTACCGGTCACTCGCTCGGAAGGCAATGTGCGCGACAATACCAACCAGCGCGTCGTCCGCTTTGACTACGGACTACCCTCGGCCAACCAAATCGCCAGCGTCGATTTGACCATTGAGGATATATGGGGCCTAGAGGTGCGCGGCGAATTTGCGCGCAACACCCAGTTTCAGCGCTATCCCAACATCAACATCCAGAAACTGAGCAACCTCAAAAAGAGCGACCGCACAGCCGATGCTTGGTTCGTCAACGCCACGCGCCGCACCGGCCGCTACTTTGGCTACGGCGAGGTGTTCAGCATGGACCACGGGTACACCACGCGCGGGTACATCACCGACCAAAACGATGTGGTGGATTACGAAAATCAGCGCCAGAACTGGTTCGAATACATCGACGATAACGACGATCAAGACCAACTCGTCGATTGGCCGCGCTATGGCGGTGCCGGCGGCGACAACGCCGTCTTCCCCGGCCTCGACGAAAACAACGACTTGCTCTCGGATTTCAACGAAAACTCCAACCTCACCCCGGACTACGAAGAGCCATTCTTGCGCCACTACATCGACCCGCCTGACTTCCTCTTCGGCGTCGATATGAACCACAATACCGTAGTGGACCGCTTTGAAAACGACGACGAAGCCGACTATCCCTACCGCAAAGGGCATCGCGGCTGGAACGTGTACGGGGGGGCCGAGATTTACCCAGGAGTTAATCTCACCGTAGGCCGCAATCGCGAGTGGCTGATCGCCGGCGAAGAGCGGTCAACAGCCCTGTACGCCTTGCTCAGCGCGGTGCGCGACATCTCTAGGACGGGCAAGTTTGAAGCCTTCCACATGATCAAGTCCGTTGAGGACAACATCGCCGACAACCTGCTGCAATGGGTGCAGCGCCCCGGCTCCATTGGCGGCTTGCAACCTTTTGACGACCCCCTAATCACCGGAAACACCCTCGTCAATCAGAGCTTCGTCGGCTACAAATACACCCGCGGCAATCTGACCTTTGTCAACAAGTTCCGCCTCGATCACTTCAAGCAGCGCGACGAAGCAGCCGAGCGCCTCAGCGACAGCGCGTTCTACGGCGTGATCAACAAAGCGGACTATCCGTTTTCCATTGGCCGCAACATCACCTTGATCCCGCGCTGGAAAAACATGTGGCGCAAGCGCACCCAACCGCGCACCGTCCAACTCGATATCAACGAGTTGAGCGAAATTTTCTCCCTATCCGCGGTGTTCCCAGTGCTGACGAGAAGCCGCGTCGAGGTCGGAGTGGAGGCCATTATTTTCCGCAATGCCGTGGCGATTCCCGACCCATTGCCGCCCGAATACATCGACGATTTCATCGGCAGGGTGTTCACCGTGCAGTACACCAATCGGGTTCAGTACCAAGGATACAGCGTCACCTCCAACGTTGGCTTTCAGGTCAACGACATCAACTTTGCCAATCTCACCGACCAAGACGTGAGCAATACCATTGCCTTCATCGAACTTTATGCCGGGTTAGAAGAAGAGCGCTTGGGCGGCCGGCCAGCCGAAAGAAGGGGATGGAGCTTCTAAAGCCGCAGACGGCCATCTTGGCCTTGGGCTTATGGGCCTGCGCCGACGCACCGCCAGAAAGTGCGTCGGCGATCTTGGCCCGAGTGGGCGAGGCCGAGATTAGCGAGCGGGATTTTGCCGCAGCGCTAGAAAAGCTACCCGCCAGCAGCAAAGCCCAGCCGCTTGCGGATTGGCGTCGCCAACTTCAGGCTCTCATCGACAAAGAGCTGCTGCTGCTCGAAGCACATGCCCAAGGGCTAGACGAAGCGGTCGCCGATGCAATGGCAGCTTGGGAGCGCAAAGAACGGGTCGAGGCGTTGCTCGCACGCGAGATGGGCGAGCAGTTGACTTATACGGAAACGGAGCTAACGAAATTCTTCGCCGAATCGGGCGCGGGCCGCGAAATTCGCTTGCGGCGTTTGCCCGTGCGCGAGCGGGCCGCAGCCTTGGCGGCTCTGAGAAAGGCGCAAGAAGGATTGGATTTGGACGGGGAGTGGAGCGAAAGCGGGTGGCTCAACGCGCTCAACGCGGGCGACGCGCGCACGGCTGCCCTGTTCCTGCAGGAAGTGGGGACCGTTGAGTTGGTAGAAACGGACGGGCAATTTTTAGTGGTAGCCGTTGCTGCCGAGCGCGAGGTCTCGTTGGCAGACCGCCGCCCGCTCGTGGAAGCAGCCCTAACTCGGCACAAGAAGCAACAGGCGAACTTAGCCTATCTAGAGCAATTGACCAGCCAGCACGCAGTGCAATTGGACACGGCCGCGTTGCGGCAGGTCGCCGCAGGCGTGGCGCGGCCAGAGGTGCGGTTGGTCCGCAGTGCTGCGGGCGATTGGAGCGTCGATGACTACCGGCAGGCTCTCGCCCGACTCGGGGCAGACGCTGGGTCGCAGCCGACCGATGTCAGCGCCCTCGGATTCAAGGTGACGCGGGCCTTTGTCGCCGACCAGATTCTACCGCAGGAGGCGCACAAACACGGTCTGGATGCCAAATTGGAATCGCGCCGCGCCCAGATGCGCCAACAGAAGCTGATCCAAGCCTTGTGGGAGCGAGAAATTTACGCGCACATCCAGCTTGACCCCGCGCAGGTGCGCGCCTTTTACGAGGCCAATGCACAACGCTACGCCCACTCAGGCGCGCTCGGGCGGGAACTACAAGCGCAAGTTGCGCGCGATCTGCGCGACGCCCAAGCCGTGCCCTTGTTCGACCGCTACATCGCGCAACTGCGCGAAAAATACGCTGAACTCGTCGCCGTGGAGGAAGGGCGGTTGGGGGAGTTTGTCTCCCGACGCAGACAAGCTGCCAACCCAGTTGAGCTATGAGTTTGTCAGAGAGGAGTGTTTCCATGTACGCTTGCAAAAAAATTTCCATCCTCGTCGCTGTGGCCCTCTTATTGGGCTGCGGCCATTACCTAATTCCCGGGCGGTTCCAGCCCTTAGAGGTGGCCCAGCAGCAGACCGATATTCAAGGGTCAAGCATGAAAATCCTCGACGACGGTACGGTCACCTTCGTCCAGAACCGCCTCGAAGTGTCCGTGCGGCCCATGGAGGACGAGGAGATCAATCGCCAGTACCCGGCCCAATCTACCAACGCCAGCGGTCCGGCCGACGAGCTACCATCCAACCCGTTCACCTATGGCAATTGGATTGATCCGCGCACGGGTAAGGCACCGCAGCGCTTGTCCATTTTCAAGATCACGGTCAAAAACTACGAATACCCCAAAGTTAAGTTCGATCCACTGACGGTGACCGTGGAGTCGGCCAATGGGCGGCGCTATTATCCTTGGGGGAGTTATGACGTAGAGGAGTATTTCCGGCGTTTCCCAATAGCTTTCAACGGCCTGGGTTATTTGCGCTTTGACGAACGCCGCGATATCTACAATAGAGCCAGATATCCAGACGACGATTTTTGCTTTTCGGGGCAAGAGGTCGAAGGCTATGTGGTCTTCTCCAAGATCCACGATGATGTCGCCGAAATCGCCTTCCACATTCCCGAGTTCGGGTTGCGCTACAACTTCCGCAACGAACCCATAGAGACCATCGATCTCAGCTTCCGCTTCAAGCGCGACATTAAGAAGGTCAAAAACATCGACAAGTTGGCGGCCAATTAACCGGGCCGATCAAGCAGTATAGCCTAGGGGCAGGCTCCTCGGCCTGCCTCTTTTTCTGTCTGGTGTCTGCACACTTTCATCAATGCTGACCAAATTCCTCCTATCCACCACCGCGGCCTTCTTTTTGCTATCAGTCGCGGCCTTTGATCCAGCCACCATTTCGCGCTGGATTGAGCGAGCCATCGGCTGGGAGCCACTGCGCGAAGCCCCAGCAACCGACGAAGCACCCTCACTGCGCGAAGCCGTCGCGCAAATAGACGCCGCCGATCTAGAGCGCCACCTCCACATCCTCACCGCGGACTCATCCCGCGTCACCGGCTATGCAGGAGCCGCAAACGCAGCCCGTTATATCGAGGGGGAATTCCGCCGCCTCGGCCTCCAAGTCACCAGCGAATTTTTTCCCCTTTCCGTTCCCCTAGATCGCGGCGGTCGGCTGCGCTTGGTCGGTTCGGACGAAGCCATCCCCATCTACGGGTTATGGCCCAACCACGTGCGCTCGCCGTCCCTACCGCCGGGCGGCGTCTCCGGGCACCTCATAGACTTGGGGCGCGGTAGCTTAGCCGAGATGGATGGGAAACGGCTAGCGGGCAGTGTCGCACTGATGGGATTTGGCTCGGGCAACGCCTACGTCGAAGCGCGGGCCTTGGGCGCGCAGGCTATCCTGCTGTACGACGATGGCCGCGTCACGCGCAGCGAGGCCGCAGAAAAATTCCTCCAAGTGCCCGTGGACATCCCACGCTTTTGGGTGGAAGCGGCGGACGCGGAAATCCTGCGGCAGCGCGCGCGCAGTGGCAAAGCCCAAATACATATCGAAGCGCGCATGGACTGGGATCAGGTCCAAGCGCGCAATATATTCGCCGTCCTCCCCGGCTTGGCCGAGAACATGCCACGCGGTCAGCGCCGTGAAACCCAGCAGTGGGACGAGCAAATCATCGTCTTGCAAGCGCACTACGACGCGATCTCGGTCGTCCCTGCGCTAGCTCCAGGGGCTGAGAACGCGACTGGCATGGCTGCGCTGCTCGAAATCGCGCGCTTGCTCGTCGCCGAAGGCACTCGCTACACCGTGCTCTTTTTGGCTACCCCCGGGCACTTTCAGGGCTTGGCCGGGGTCAACGATTTTCTCTACCGCCACGCGCGCAAAAGCGAGCATTTCCTCGACCAGATCCCGCCGGCCGAGCGCATCGACTTCCGCCTTTTCGTCGGCCTCGACTTGGCCAGCCATAGCCCCCGAGTCGGCAGTTTCACCATGGGCACGTTCTACAACTCGGCTTGGCGCAACGACGACTATCAGAAGAACCTGATGGCGCACTACGCCTCCCGCTTTGCCCGCTATAATCGCGAGATTTTCGCCGACTCGACCCGCTACCAAGACGCCGTAGCCCCGCAGAAGCGAGTGTGGAAAAACTTCATGCCCGTGCGGCTGGCCCTCGACAGCGAGGCCGCAGCCTTCGTGGGCAAGGAGGCGCTCTCTTTCGTCACGCCCAACCAACTGCGCCAGCGCGTCGATACGCCCCTCGACCGGCTCGAATTCGTCGCGCTCGACAACCTTGCCGAACAGACCCGCACCATAGCCGGGCTGATGCTCAAGGCTGCCTCCGACCCAGACTTTTTCAACGACACCAAACTGACCCTGCGCGATTGGGGCCACAGCCTAGAAGGCAACATCTACTGGTTCGACCGCGACGTGAATTTCGCCGTGCCCAAGGCTCCGGTGCCCAAGGCCCTCGTCACCTATCTCCAGCCCGGCCCCAACTCTGTGGCCGGCGTGCGCACCCTTATGGCCACGCACGGTGACGAGAGCGGCTACTTCAAGTTCAACATCGTGCGCAACCGCTTTGCCAACCGGATCCAAGCCTTTGAACTCGACGAATACGGGCGTATTGTCTCCGCGCCCGACCTCGGCGAAGAAGGCGACAAAACCTATCCGGGTACCCAGCCGTATGGCTGGTGGGAAAACCGCATGTTGCAGGTCCTCTTTCGCTGCCGCGCCCTGAGCTTTTTGGAGGTAGTCGATCCGCGCTATCTATCGGCCATGGACCGCGTCAATGTCCTCGGCACCAACGACGCGCCGCCGCGCTCTTTTTCTCTCAACTACATCGAAAACCAGAGTGCAGCGCAGGACCGAGTGGTGCAGGCCGGCGTGGTGTTCGCCGAGCCGGGCACCCGCGTCAAAATCCTCGCCGGTGAGGGAGCCTTTGGCGGCGAGAGCGCGCTCGCCGGCGTGCGCTACATGCTCACCAATGCGGACTCCGCCCTGTTCGCCGACCTCGACCCGGCCCACGTCGATCTGGCAACTATTGAGCGGGCACAGGGCGATGGCTTCCCAGTCGAACAGGGCCTCATTCCCTATCCGGCATTGCAGGCAGCCCGCGACATCTGGATCATCGACGAGGCGCGGATCAAACAAATGGTGCGCCACGGCATCGTCCTCGAACAGCTACAGGCCATGCACGAGCAAGCGCGGGAGGCCCTGATCGAGGCCGGCGACAAACTCGCGGCCTTCGATTACACCGGCTACCAGCGCGCCGTGCGCCGCGCCCTCGGGCTAGAGGCCCGCATCTACCCGGAAGTCAAGGCCACGGCCAACGACGCGGTGCGCGCGGTGATTTTCTACTTCGCGCTCCTGTTGCCCTTTGCCTTTTTCTGCGAGCGCTTCTTCTTCGGCTTCCCAGACGTGCGGCGGCAAATCGCCGGTTTTGTCGGCATCTTCGTCCTCGTGTTTTTGATCCTGCGCTTCGTCCATCCGGCCTTCAAGCTGAGCACCTCGCCGTACATCATCTTCCTCGCGTTTGTCATCCTCGCCTTGGGCGTCCTCGTCATCTTCATCGTCGTCACTCGCTTCAAGGCACTTCTGCAACGCCGCAAGGGCGCAGCCGCGGGCGTACACGAGACCGACGTGGGCCGAATCGCCGCGGGTTTTGCGGCCATCCTGTTGGGCATCTCCAACTTGAGCAAGCGCCGCCTGCGCACCGCGCTGACAGCCGCGACCCTGACCTTTTTGACCTTTACCGTCAATTCCTTTACCTCGGTCAAGTCCAGCTTCGACTTCTATCGCCTGCCGCGCGATACCTCGCCTCTGTACGAAGGCGGCCTCATCCGCGACCGCGCTTGGCGCGGCATGCAGGATTCCATCTTGGAATACGTACAGAGCGCATTCGGCGACCGCGCCTTGGTCGTGCCGCGCGCTTGGTACCTGTCGCCGGTCGAATCCGAACGGGCCTATATCGACTTTGCCGCGACCGCGACCGGCGCGGCCAGCTTCGCGCACGGCTTGGTGGGCCTACAGCCAGCCGAAGCCGAGGTCACCGGCCTCGACGCGCACGTCTCGGCTGGCCGCTTCTTTGCGGCGGGCGACGACAAGACCGTCATCTTGCCCGACAGCCTAGCCGCGCTCGTCGGCATCGGCCCCGAGAACGTGGGCACGGCTTCCATCGCGCTCTACGGCGAGGAGTACCAAGTCATCGGCCTGTTCGACAGCGCGGCCCTGAAAGAAGTCGTCGATCTCGATGGCGAGCGTCTAACGCCCGTGGATACGGTTAAAGACGCCGGTCTCATCACCCGCGAGAGCACCGAAGATCCGCGCGCCTTGGCCGCTACCGCAGTCGAAACCTTTAACCACCTCGAAGTAATCAACACCCTGTTCTTGCCCTATGAGCGCGTCCGCGCCATGGATGGCCGCCTGCGCTCCATCGCCATAGCCGCGGACGCGGACGACCCGGAATTCGTCCAGCGCGTAGAGTCCTTTATGTCGCGGGTGGCGCTGACCTTGTTCGTCGGCCAAGGAGACCGCGTCGTGGCCTACAGCTCGATTGGCTCCACCGAAATAAGCGGGGCCGGCCAGCTTTTGGTGCCGGTAATCATCGCCGCCTTGATCGTGCTCAATACCATGATGGGAGCTGTGTACGAGCGAGTGCGCGAGATCGGCATCTACAGCGTCGTCGGCTTGGCCCCCAGCCACATCGGCCTGCTGTTTTTGGCCGAATCCACGGTCTTTGCCACCTTTGGCGCGGTGGTCGGCTACGCCTTGGGCCAAATCGCCCATCTGTTCATGCTGCAATACGGACTGCTCGCCGGCCTGACGCTCAACTACTCGTCGCTCTCCGCGGTGTGGGCTACGGTCGTGGTCATCGGCACGGTCTATTTATCGACCTTGTATCCAGCGCGCATGGCGGCCAACATGGCCGTCCCAGACGTGACGCGGCAATGGCAATTCCCCCCGCCCGTCGGCGACCACTGGCGCTTTGACTTCCCCTTCACGGTCGGTGGGGCCGAGGTGCCGAGCATGTACGTGTATCTCAAGTCGGTCTTCGCCGCCTATGGCGAAGGCTCGATCGGCGACTTCATCGCCCGCGACGTCGAACTATCCGTCACCACCGACGAGCCGGAACCGTCTTACGCCATCGCCATGCGCACTTGGCTGGCACCCTACGACCTCGGGATCAGCCAGCAGGTGCGCCTGCAGGCGACTCCCACCGGCGAGCACCACATCTACAAGATCGAGACCCACATCGAACGCCTCAGCGGCGACGTGGCCTCTTGGCAGCGCATGAATCGCAAGTTTCTCAACGTATTGCGCAAGCGATTCCTCGTCTGGCGCACCCTAGCGCCGGGGATTCGCCAAGGATATCAGGACGAGGCGAAAGAGGCGTTTGCCAAGGCTGGACAGCTTGCCGCTCGTCCTTGACAAGAACCCTCCACAAAAATAGACTTAGCTTAACTTAGCTATTGGAGGATTCACCATGAAGAAAGTGAACATGCACGAGGCCAAATCGCAACTTTCGCGCCTAGGCAAGTTGGCTTGGGCGGGGGAAGAAGTTGTCATCGCCAAGGCCGGCGAGCCGTATTTGCGGTTGGAACCCTATCGGGATCGCCTGGAGGAACGTCAGCTTGGTGGGCTAGAAGGAAAAATCTGGATGTCGCCAGACTTTGACGATCCCGATGAAGAACTCATGGACCTGCTTGAGAACTCGAAAATTTTCCCAGATACAGATAAGAGTTAGCAATGTCGCGGCTACTGTTGGATACCCACACCTTTTTGTGGTGCCTATCCGATGTTGAGCGGCTGGCCGAAGATACCCGTGCCACCATTGCCGACCCGCACAATGACGTCTTCGTCAGCGCCATCACGGGGTGGGAAATCGCGGTCAAGCGGGCAAAGGGTCGCTTGGTCGCCCCAGACAATCTGTCGGCGTTGGTTGAGGAAAGGGGCTTCACCCACCTTCCGCTGACGTTCCATCACGCTGAGCAGGCCGGCCGCCTCCCGATGCACCACCGGGATCCATTCGATCGGTTCCTGATTGCCCAAGCTCGAATCGAAGGGCTGCTCCTCGTGACCCGGGATGGCCACATTCGGCAATACGATGTGGCCATCATGGAGGTCTGAAGCGCCAGACAGCCAACATGACCGCACGCGCCTTCCTCATCGGCTTGGGCCTCGTGATCCTGATCAACATCGGGGCCCCGTACAGCATGTTCATCCTCAAGTCCTCGCAGTGGGCGATCAGCTACCTGCCCTTGAGCGTGGTCTTTCTCTTTACCGGCTTGGTCTTTCTCAACGCCACGGCCAAGTCGCTGCTAAAAGTGCGCGGCCTAGGCACCAGCGAACTCGGCCTCATCTTCATCATGTCCTTAGTAGGAGCCTCGATTCCCACCTGGGGCACCTCCACGTACATGATCGCGGTCGTCGCCGCCCCCCAGTACTTTGCTTCGCCCGAAAATCAGTGGCAGAGCAAAGTAGTGCAGTACATCGAGGAATGGCTGGTGCCCAACGACGCGATTGCCCTCAAGTGGTTCTACAACGGCCTGCCCGCGGGCGAGTCCATTCCTTGGGGCGCTTGGATCGTGCCGCTCTTTTGGTGGACCAGTTTGGTGATGGCCATCTTCTTTTTGTGTCAGTGCATGGTCGCGGCGCTGCGCAAGCAGTGGGTCGAGTACGAGCGCCTGCCCTTCGCCCTGATGGAATTGCCGCAACAGCTCATCGCCCCGCCGCCAGGCTCAAACTGGCCCAGCTTCGTGCGTCAAAAGGCGTTCTGGTTCGGCTTTGCCTTGCCCTTCTGCATGGTCATGTGGAACGTGGTCACGTACTTTACCCCGGCCTTCCCGCCCATCCCGCGCGATCTGTCCGACCCCATTCGCATTGGCCGCGAATTTCCCGCCATCAACACCAACGTCAACTGGGCCATCGTCGGCTTTACGTACTTCGTCAATCTCGACGTGTCGTTCAGCATGTGGTTTTTCACCGTGCTGACCATGTTGCAACAGGGCCTGTTCAACCGCTTTGGCTACACCATTGCCGGCCGCGACGTGTACACCCTCGGCCACCCCGGCATCGGCTGGCAGTCGTTCGGTGCCCTGATCGCCCTCGTCATCGGCATGCTGTGGATGGCGCGCGGGCACCTCGGCGCAATCTGGCGCAAAGCCGTGCGCAACGATGCGGACATCGACGACACCGACGAGCTGATGTCCTACCGGATGATCGTCTTTGGCGGCGGGCTGGCCCTGCTCTACATCGCCTTCTGGATGTGGCGAGCCGGTATGAACCCGCCCACGGTCGCGCTCTTCATCTTGGCCACCTTGGTCCTCTATGTCGGCATCACCCGCATCATCATGGAGGGAGGCTTGCTCTTCAGCCGCGCCCCACTAGTCGGCCAGACCTTCGTCGGCTACGCGCTCGGGCCGCACGCCACCGCACAGAGCAACATCGCCATGGGGCTGTCCTACGGCTGGCACCACGAGCTCAAGGGCTTCTTCATGGTCGCCGCGGCCAACAGCGCCAAAGTGTCCGGCTACATTCGCGGCAACCACCGCTATCTGAGCTTTTTCATCCTCCTCTCGGCGCTAGTGGCCCTCGTCGTCTCCATGGCCTTTGCGCTCTACATGGGCTACTCCTTTGGCGCGTACAATTACGGCGGTTGGATTTTCGGCACGGGTTCGCAAGTACCCTACGTGGAAAGCCTGCGCAAAATCGACCTCAAGGCCCCAGATTGGACGCGGTTGGGCCACCTCGTCAGCGGCGCGGGTGCAATGGGACTTTTGACCTTTATGCGCTACCGCTTCTCGTGGTGGCCCCTGCACCCGATCGGCATGCCGGTCGGCATCTGCTCCTATCCCATGACCATTATCGTCTTTTCGATCTTCGTCTCCTGGCTGGCCAAATGGGCCATCATGCGCTCGGGCGGCATCGGCCTCTACCACCGCGCCCAGCCCTTTTTCATCGGCCTCATCCTTGGGTACTTCACCGCAATTGGCCTGTCCTTTTGCATCGATATGATCTGGTTCCCCGGGCAGGGGCACCCGCTGTACGGAAATTAGCGCATGGCTCAAGACGACAAAAAATCACCCGAGCTGATTCCCTCGGACCTCCAATTTGAACCGGGCTTCAACCTCAAGACCTTGTGGGCCGCGCTGTTCGTCGGCTTCATCATGCTGCCCGGAGCCATCTACTTGGGGTTGGTAACCGGCCAGAGCATGGCCGGCGGTGCCGAGTGGGTGACGCTCATCCTCTTCATCGAAATCGCCAAGCGCTCCTTTGCGCGCCTGCGCACCCAAGAGGTGATCATTCTCTACTGGGTGGCTGGTGGCCTAGTCATGATGGGCGGCAAGTTAGGCACCGGGGCCGAGCTGTTCGGCGGGCCTTTTGGCGGGCTGATCTGGGACCAGTACTTGATCCAATCGCCCCAAGCCGACGGCTTGCACCATCACATCCCCGATTGGGTGGTGCCTCCGCGCGGCTCGCCAGCCCTGGAGGGGCGCTCCTTTTTGCATCCCGCTTGGTTCAAGCCCATCGTCCTGCTGCTGACCGTCATTGTGATGCAGAAAATCAACAGCCTGTCCTTGGGCTACGTGCTCTTCCGCATCACCAACGACATCGAGCGCCTGCCGTACCCACTGGCTGCGGTGCAGGCCGGCGGCGCAACCGCCCTCGCCGAGAGCTCGGGGCCGAGCCAAGGCTGGCGGTGGGAGGTCTTTAGCGTCGGGGCCTTTATCGGCATTATCTGGGGGCTGTTCTACGTGGTCATCCCCACGATCTCGGGCATTTTCTTCACCGAGACCGTGACGATCCTGCCGATTCCGTTTATCGACCTGACCGTCTCCCTCAAAGAAATGCTACCGGCCAGCATCATGGGCATTGGCACGGACCTCGGACACGTCATGGTCGGCTTTGTCCTGCCCTTTTGGATCGTGGTCGGCTCCTTTGCCGCGGCTTTTCTCGTCAACATCCTCGTCAACCCAGTGCTCTACGCGTACGACGTGCTGCACACTTGGGAGCCGGGCATGTCGGCAATTCCAACGCAGATCGCCAATTCCTTTGACTTCTGGCTCAGTTTCTCCATTGGCGGCGCAGTCCTCGTGGCCGTGATGGGATTTGCCATGGTCGGCAAGACCCTGTGGACTCTGCGCGGGGTTAAGCGCGAAGGCGACGACGGCGGGCTACCCGAGGGACGCGGCGACATCCCCATCCCCCTCGCCTTGGGCATCTGGGCGATCAGCACGCTCGGTTTCGTGGTCTTGGTGTGGTATTTGGTGCCGGAATTTCCCTGGTGGATCAGCGCGTTTTTCGGCTTTGTATGGACGCCGATTTACTCGTACATCGGCGCGCGCATGATCGGCCTGACCGGCTCGCCGCAAGGGGCGTCCTTCCCCTATCTGCGCGAAGGCTCCTTTTACCTGTCGGGCTATCAGGGCGCGGCCGTGTGGTTCGCGCCGATCCCGCTCTTCCAGTGGGGCTACGAAGCCGCGGCCTTCAAGCAACTAGAACTGACCCGCACTCACTTCGGCAGCATCGTCAAGCTGGCCAGCGTGACCTTGCTAATCATGTTCGTCTGCTCGTTTATATTCTGGTCTTTTATCTGGAAGCTCGGGCCGATTCCCTCGTCGGCCTATCCCTACGTGCAGAAGTTTTGGCCCTTCCACGCCACCATGCAGGCATTCTGGGCCAAGTCAACGCTCGCCGAGGGCGGCAACGAGCTAATCAGATCCATTATTCGCTGGGAATACGTGCTCACGGGCGCATTGGGCAGCGCGGGGATTTTGGGCGTGCTATCACTCTTGCGCTGGCCGGTCGCCCTGTTCTACGGATTCATCGGCGGCGTAGGCGCGTGGCCGCACTTTCTGCTGCCCAACTTCATCGGCGCCTTGTTGGGCCGCTATCACTTGCAAAAGCGCTTTGGCGAGGCGCGCTGGCGGGCGTACGCGCCGATTCTCTTGGCGGGCTATTCGTGCGGAATGGGACTGGTCGGCATGTCTTCCATCGCGCTGGCGCTGATTTCTAAAGCGGTGTCGAGTATTGTGTTTTAGGCTTTGGCCTTCCATAAACTCGCCCGTGCGTACCATCAGATTGTTGTAAAATGCCCCCTTTTTTGTACATTATACGTACGAAAAAGGGGGCATTTTTATTCATTATGTACAGATCGGCTGAACGCGCTTTGGCCCAATGGTTTGCCGCTCCACAGCGAAAACCGCTGGTCATCCGCGGTGCGCGCCAAGTGGGCAAATCCACCCTAGTGCGGCAATTCGCCCAGTCCCATCGCCTGCACCTCAACGAAATCAACCTAGAGCGCCACCCAGACTTGGATTCCGTCTTCCAGACCTTGGACCTGACGCACATCCGCCGGGAACTTGAAGGACTTTTGGGTCAACCGCTGTTGGCATCGGGCAGCCTACTCTTCCTCGACGAAATCCAAGCGACTCCCCACGCCCTGCCCGCCCTGCGCTATTTCTTCGAAGACCACCCCGAGTTACCGGTTATCGCCGCTGGCTCCCTGCTCGAATTCGTCCTCTCGCAGCACGCCTTTACCATGCCGGTAGGGCGCATTCAATACTTCCATCTAGGCCCGATGAGCTTTGAAGAATTTCTCGCCGAACTGGATCCGCCCCTCTTGGCCTATCTGCAAGACTACACCCCTGAGCAACCCCTGCCCCACACCGTCCACACCCGCTTGTTGGCCTATCAGCGGGAATACTTGCTGGTGGGTGGTATGCCCGAAGCCGTAGCCGCGTATAGCGCCACCCGTCACTTTGCCGACGTGACGCCCGTGCATCAGTCCATCGTCGATACCTACCAAGACGATTTTGCCAAGTACGCCTCCGCCCGAGTCCGGCTGCGCTTGCAGCGAGTATTCAACTACGTTCCCCGCGCCGTGGGCCGCAAAGTCAAATACACTCAGATTGACCGCGAGGAGACCGCCCGCGAACTGCGGGTCGCCATTGACTTGCTGGCTAAGGCCCGAGTCATTGCACCCGTCTTCCACAGTACCTGTTCCGGGGTGCCCCTCCACGCCGATGTCGATTGGAAGACCTATAAACTCCTCTTTTTGGACATCGGCCTGATGAACCGTCTGTGCGGCTTAGACTGGCTGGCGCTGAAGGACTTGGACGACCGCCGACTGATCAATGAAGGAGCCATAGCCGAACAGTTCGTCGGACAACACCTGCTCTACTTGGCAGAGGGTCGGGAAACGCCCCGGCTGAACTACTGGCTACGGGAAGGGAAAAGTGCCAACGCCGAAGTTGACTACGCGATTGCCCGAGGGGCTCGGATCGTGCCGGTCGAAGTCAAAGCCGGCACCAGTGGCACCCTGCGCTCGCTGCATCAGTTCGCCTTGGCCAAAGGGACGCGCCTCGCAGTGCGCTTCGACCTCAATCCGCCCACCGTCCAGTCCATCCGGCACCAAGTCAGCGGAACGCGGCAGCGCGTGGAAATGACCTTGCTCTCACTGCCGCTTTACTTGGTGGGACAACTGGGCCGCCTGCTGGATCGGCTCAGGCAGGAGCGATAAAGTTAGTCGCCGCGAGTCCTCTAACCACTCACCTCAACCCCCACCTTCGTCCCACTCTCCACAATCTGCGCCCACGTCTCGTCCTCCACAAAGATCCCCTCCACCTTCCGCTTCTCCGCCATCGCCCGCTCGCTATCCCCAGGCATCAAGATCGCCTCGACTCCCGGTGCCGTAGCCGCAGATTTGACAAACTCGATATACGTGTCGGCCTCGGCGAAATACGCGTCCAATCCCACCAGCTTTTCCACGTCGAGCACCAACAGCAACGCCCCGTTGCGGAAGCGCCGATCCTGGCCTATGCAGCCGGCACCGGCCAACGCACCGGCTAACAACTCGACTCCCACGTTGAGGCCGTAGCCCTTGTGGCCGAGACTACCGCCCAAGGGCAAGATGGTGCCGGGCGGATCGGCGTACAGAGTGTGAGGATCGTTGGTCGGCTGGCCCTCGGCGTCGAGCAGCCAGCCGTCGGGCACCTCGGCCCCGCGATTGCGCTGCACCCGCACCTTACCCTCAGCCACAGCCGACGTAGTCATGTCGAGGACAACCGGCGGGCCGCTGCGCGACGGAAACCCCATGGCGATTGGATTGGTGCCGTGCCGCGCTTCGCGCCCTCCCCACGGGGCCATGCGGCAGACCGGCGCGCCATTGACGAACATCAGGGCAATAGCAGTCTCCTCGGCAATGCGCTCCACGTAGCTGCCGAGGCGGCCGACGTGATTGGCTTGGCGGACGGAGATAGCGGCCATGCCCGTGGCCCGCGCCTTCTCCAGAGCCATATCCACGCCACGACTCATCGCCACCTGCCCAAAGCCCCAATGCGCGTCGAGCACGGCGAGCGTCGGTGCCTCGTGAACGATTTCGACAGTGGCGTCTGGCACGATGTCACCGGCTTCGACTTGGCCCAAGTACTGGGGGATGCGAATGACGCCGTGGGAGTCGTGGCCGACGAGATTGGCCTCGACGAGCAATTCAGCCACCACGCGCGCCTCGTCAGCGCGCATGCCAGCCGCGGCAAAAATGGACGAGGTGGTTTCGGTCAAAGACGCTGGAGAAAAGACCGGCATTACTCTTTCGCTCCGCTGGCGATCCACGCGCGGATGATCTCCACCTGCTCTGCGGGCAACGGATTGCCCGGCGGCATTTGCTGACTGACGATCTCGTCGTCGCCGCGCACCTTTATCAGCAGGTATGACTTATTGGGATTTCCCGGATCGACCAGTTTGAAATCGGGCCGCTGGCCACTATCGACGCCGACGATGCGAGAGGCAAAGTCGCCCTCCAGTGACAAACCGGCCGCAAGCTCCTCGCCGCCGTGACAGCCCGAAAAGGCGCAACTAACCGCAAATACTTCGCTGACCTCTGCAAGCGTAGCTTCCGTGCGACTGCCCTCGACAGCACTCTCGTCCGGCCCCACCGTCGAGTCCTCGCCCCCACAACCAGCCCACAACAGGGCCGCGGTCAACAGCAGCGACAGGCGCATAAGTCGTAGCAACATATTCCCTCGTAGTAGTTGGTGTTTGCGCAGTACAGCGCGGCGCAAGTATATAAACCACCTCTTGGGGGGTCAATCGCCCGCGAGGTGACATGCCCTCGCTAAAATGTTAAATTGGCAGGCTGTTCGCGCTTTTCCACCACCGGGAACACAGGAGTACACATGAATCTGAGTTGGATTGACTACGCCATCGTCCTCGTCTATGTCGGCGGCACCATCGTCGCCGGCACGTTGGCGCGAGGTGCCATCAAAGGCATCTCCGACTTCCTCGTCGCCGGCCGCGGCCTCAAAACCCACATGGCCGTCGCCACAATGGTCTCGACCGGCCTCGGGCTAGTAACGGTCATGTACATGGCCGAGGAGGGCTTTAAATACGGCTTCGTGCCCTTCGTCTTTGGCCTCATGGCCCTGATCACCACCCTGATCATCGGTCGCACTGGCTTCATCGTCAGCCGCCTGCGCCATTTGCAGGTAATGACCGTGCCCGAGTTCTACGAACTCAAGTACACGCGCGGCGTGCGCCTACTCGGCGGCATCATCCTCACCCTCGCCGGTACCCTCAACATGGGGCTGTTTCCCATCCTCGGCAGCAAATTCGTCGTTGGTTTCACCGGCCTCGACAAGGAATACGTCAACTACGTCATGATCGGCATGTTGCTCATCGTCGTCTTCTACACGCTGATGGGCGGTATGGTCTCAGTGGTGCTGACGGACTTCGCGCAGTTCGTGTTGCTGTCGCTGGGATTTTTCTTCGGTACGTATATCATTCTCAATCACCCGCAACTCGGCTGGGACAACCTCGTCCAAGCCGTGCAAGTCCACAAAGGCGACGTCGGCTTTGACCCCATAGCCAACCCCGGCTACGGCATCTCAATGATCTTGTTTTTATTTTGCGTCGGCCTAGTCGGCGTGGTCTGGCAACCCGAAATGATGCGACCGCTGAGTGCCGAAAGCCCCAAGGTGGCCCGCCGCGTATTCTGGATCTCCGCGGGCACAGTCATGGGACGGGCGATGGTGCCGATGTTTTGGGGCATTGCGGCGCTGGCCTATTTTGGCAACCCCGAGCTCGATCCCCACTACGCCATGCCCGAAATGCTCGGCAAAATCCTGCCTATTGGCATCGCTGGCCTGCTCATGGCCGGGATGTTTGCCGCCTTCATGTCCACCCACGACAGCTACCTGCTGGCCTGGAGCGGCGTCATCGTCCGCGACGTGGTATCACCGATCAAGGCCATGCTCGCCAAGTCGAGCGGCGAGCGCGAAGCGGACGGCACTTGGGGCGGGCTGTCGAGCGAGCGCGAGATCTACTGGACCCGGGCCATCGTCGTCATCCTCGCCGCCTTCTTGGCCATTTTCGGCGCGCTCTACCAGCTTCCCGAGACGGCCTTCCGCTTTATGTATGTCACCGGCACCATCTACTTCGCCGGCTGCGTCGGTACCGTGGCTTTAGGGCTGTATTGGAAAAAGGCCAATACCCCAGGTGCGTACTGCGCCCTGATACTGGGCGCGCTGGTGCCGCTCAACTTTCTGATTATGACCGAAAATCAGCACTTGGTGCCCGAGTTTATGCTGCCGTTGGTCGAAAATTCCAACCTCGTCGGGATTACCAGCCTAGCCTTGGGCGGCCTCGCCATGCTGGTCGTGGCCTCGCTCACCCAGCGCTCGCACCCACCGCGCCCTCTAGACTTTAGCAACATGGAGTAGCACAATGGACGTCGAAACTTGGAAAGCCCTCTGGCAATTCGTCTTTATCGCCGCTAGCGTCCTCTTTTACGGCATTGTCATCGCCGTTGCCTACAAGGCCTTTGGCGACGTGGTCAAGATGATCCGCAACATGGCCGCCGGCCGCGGAGCTAGCGAAGCCGCCGCAGACTCCCAGCACGAGTGACGCAGCGCACCCTCTTAGGAGTTGCTCTGGCCTGCCTGTGGGCCGCGCTGTGCCACGCCGAGGTGCAGTTTGTCGAGGTAGCAGCCGAGGCTGGAATCACCTTTCGCCATCAGAATGGAGCCGAGGGGCAAAAGTATCCAATGGAAACCATGGGCTCGGGCACGGCCTTTTTCGACTACGATAGAGACGGATGGCTCGACCTGTACTTCGTCAACAGCGTCGGGCCGGGTGCGCTCTACCGCAACGCGACCGCCGGTCAGTTCACCGATGCGACCGACCATGCCGACGTGGCCAATTCGGGCTACGGATTGGGCTGTGCCGCAGCCGACTACGATTCAGACGGCGATTTGGACTTGTACATCACGGCCTACGGCCCTAATATCCTCTACCGCAACGAAGGCACCGGCCAGTTCGCCGATGTAACCGACGTGGCTGGTGTGTCCGGGCCAGTCCTAGTCAATCCAGCAATGAGTACGGGCGCGGCCTTTGCCGACTACGATTTAGACGGCGACTTGGACTTCTTCGTCGCCAATTACGCCAAATTTCGTCCCGAGATACACGAGCCTTGCCTCCGCTCCGGAATTGCGGTGTATTGCGGCCCGGAGGCCTTCGAGCCGCAGCGCGATGTCTTTTATCGCAACGAAGGCGACGCCACCTTTGCCGATGTCACCGAAGAAGCCGGACTGCTGCCAGATGCCGCCAAGGAATTAGGGGCCTTTTTCATCGACTACGACGCAGACGGCGATCTCGACCTATACGCGGCCGGCGACCGCACCCCCAACTTGCTCTACCGCAATGACGGCGGCCGCTTTGCCGAGATCGGTGCTTTGGCCGGGGTCGCTTACAACGACGCGGGCAAGCCGCTGGCCGGCATGGGGGTTGACGTGGGCGACTACGACGGCGACGGACGGTTTGACTTTTTCGTCACCAATTACCAGTGGGAAACCAACAGCTTGTACCGCAACCTCGGCAACGGATTTTTTGCCGACGTGACCTTTCAGTCCGGGCTGGGGGTTCCCAGCTTGCAGTTTCTCGCCTGGGGCACCCTCTTCATCGACTACGACAACGACGGCGAACGCGATCTGTTTGTCGCCAACGGCCATCTCGACGACAACATCCACCTGTTCGACGCCGTGACGTATGAGCAGCAAAACCAACTCTTCCGCAATCAGGAAGGGCGCTTTGCCGACGTGAGCAATCAGGTGGGGCCGGGCCTGCTGTTACAGCAAGTGAGCCGCGGCGCGGCCATGGGTGATTGCGACAACGACGGCGACCTCGACATCGCAGTAGCCAACAACAACCAGCCTGCCGCGCTCTTGCGCAACGACGGCGGCAATGCCCAGCACTATTTGAGCTTGCGGTTGGTCGGCAACTCCGTCGGAGCCGAGGTCCGCGTCGCCGCAGGAGACTGGGTGCGGTGGGACGTGGTGCGCGCCGGATCGAGCTACATGTGCCAAAGCGCACTGCGCCCCTTTTTCGGCTTGGGAGACCGTACCCGCGTCGATGAGGTAGAAATCCATTGGCCCAGCGGCGCTGTGCAGCGTTTACAAGACGTCGCAGCCGACCAGATCCTGACTGTGTACGAACCTTGATCGAGGCGGCATTGCACGAGCACACCCTAGGTATTGTATTTATACCCCGTCCTTAAAAGAGGAGACCGCATCATGCAAGCCCTTTCCACCTTTGACGATGCACATCACGAGTTGTTCTTGGATCAAGGCTACGTGCGGCTGGGCAAAGTCCTGTCCCCGGACGAATTGGTCGCCTTGCAGCAGCGCATCGACGACATCATGCTGGGCCGCGTCCGCTACGAACACATGCGCTTGCAGGTCGTCGAAGAGGACGGCGAAGTGCGTCGCACTATGGGCAACGAGGTGCAGACGCTCGCGTATCGGCGCATCGACGACCTAGAGCAAGACCCGCTCTTCCTCGCCTATATACAGAACCCCCTCTTCCACCAGATCACCCGCCGCTACATCGGCGAGGAAGTCTCGGTATTTCGCTCAATGTTTATGAACAAACCGCCCGAACTCCGCCGCGGGTTGCCCTGGCATCAGGACGTGGGAATCGGCTGGCGCATCGACACCAATCCCATCGTCACGGTGTGGACGGCGCTCGACGACGCGACCACAGCCACTGGCTGTATGCAGATCGTGCCGGGCAGCAACCAGCACGGCATCATCAACGAGCGGCACTTTCTCCCCGCCGAGCAAGAAGCCCAATACGCGCCCCCGGAGGCAGTGATCGACTTGGAAGCCGAGGCAGGGGAGGCCATTCTGCTGCACAATTTCCTGCTGCATCGCTCGGGGCCCAACTCCACCACGTCGGCCCGCCGCGCTTTCAGCGTAACCTATATGGACTCCAAAACCCGCTCCCGGCACACCGGCCAAACCTTTCCCGTGGTCTTCGGCACACAGGCGCTGGACCCGGCGACGGTAGATGGCAAACCAGCCGAATTGGTCGCCAAGTTTCACGGCTGATTCTCTCGCGCTAGCTAATGTCAACAACATCCGAGCAGACCGTGCCCAAGGAGGCAGACGCAGTACCGGCTTTTACTGCCAAATCCGTGCTAGTCGGATGCGCCGGAGCCTTCAGCGTGTCGGCCGGGGCCGCCTACGGCACCCTCTATTTACACGGCTCCTTTATGGCTCTGGGCACCAGTATGCCTGGGGCGGTGTTCATCCTCTTCCTACTGACCCTTTTTATCAATCCCCTACTCAAGCTCGTACACCCGAGCTGGGGGCTCAATCGGCGCGAACTGCTGGTCGTCTATGTTATGATGGTGATGGCCTCGCCGATCCCCACCCTCTTCATCGCCAAGTTCCTCAGCGCCATTAGCTACCCCTTCTACTACGCCACCGCTGAAAACGAATGGCGGGAACTGATCCATCCCTATATCCCCGACTGGCTGATGGTCCACGACGTGGAAACCGTCCGCAAATTCTACGAGGGCAGTGGACGGGACGAACCGATTCCTTGGGAAATATGGCGTAGCGTCATCGGAGTGTGGACGCCTTTTATCTGCGCCCTCTTCCTGATGATGATTTCCTTCATGGCGATTCTGCGCAAACAGTGGATTGAGCACGAGCGACTGATCTATCCGCTGATGCAGGTGCCGCTGGCCATGACCGAGGAAGGCGAAGACGACCAAAAGCTAAGCCCCTTTTTCAAAAATCCCGTCATGTGGGCTGGTTTTGCTATCCCCGCGTTGTGGGGCACGTTGCACGGGCTGTACAACTACTTCCCCGAAACCATCCCCATCGCCCAAAACGTCGATCCCGTGCGCATGGACGTGCAGGTTTTCCGCCGCACGGCCGACCTGTATGTCGCGCTGCGCTTCAACATCATTGGCTTCTTCTACTTTCTCAAGACCGATATCGCCTTCAGCCTGTGGTTTTTCAACCTGCTCTCTTTTGCGGTGCGCGGCATTTTTGGCATTCTCGGCGTGGTCAGCAGCGAGACGGGGGGGGCTGGCCACGCGGTGCGCGATCCTTTTTTGGCCTACCAGTCGATGGGCGCGATTCTCGTGCTCTTTTTGGGCGGCATTTGGACGGCGCGCAAGCATCTGCAGGGGGTTTGGCGCAAGGCTTTCAAAGGCGACGATAGCATTGACGACAGCGACGAAATCCTCTCCTACCGCGCGGCCCTGATTGTGCTGACAGTTTCTTGTCTGGTGATCGTAGGTTGGCTGTGGCTGGCTGGGCTACCGCTGGTTTTCGGGCTGGCCATTCTCTTCTTGGGCGTCGTCATCATCTTCGGCTATTCGCGAGTGGTGGCCGAGGGCGGGCTTTCGGACGGCTCGCCGCCGGTGGTACCAGCGGGGATTCTGGTGTCTGCGGTGGGTTCGTCGGTTATCGGTGCCCAAGGTCTAGTCGTGCTGGCGACGACCTTCCTGTGGACCACCGGGCGCAATTTCGTCATGGTCTCCTGCGCCAACAGTCTGCGGCTGGGCGAGGAGTTGGGGCGCAACCGCCGGCCCCTCTTTTGGATCATCGTCTTGGCGCTGGTCGTGGCCGTGGGCGGTGCCGTATGGATGGTGATGCTACTCAGCCACAAATACGGGGCGATCAACCTGTGGATCTGGAGCGGAGGCAACTACAGCTATGTGGAGAAGGTCCTCCGCACGCCGACCGATTTTTACGGCTGGGGTTGGGTCAATATGGGGATTGGCGCAGCGATTATGAGCGGGCTGATGGTCGCGCGCTGGCTCTACGTCTGGTGGCCGCTGCATCCGCTGGGCTACGTGATCGGGCCGATCTGGATCATGGACCACTTGTGGTTCAATATGTTCATCGCTTGGGGAGTCAAAGTCCTCGTGCTCAAATACGGAGGCGTGCGGCTCTATCTGAAGACGCGGCCCTTTTTCATGGGGATGATCCTCGGCTATTTTACCCCCGGCGGATTCTACCTGATCATCGACCATTTCACCGGCATGACTTGGAACGTGATATTCTGGGGTTGATTAATAATATTATTATTTGACAGGTACCTGCTATTTTGTGTTATATTCGCCGTGAGATTTTTTGCTTTTTAGGAGATGGCCGGTATGAAAGCGAAGCTCTGTTTGACAGCAGCGTGTATGGCCATAGCCCAAGTCTGCACGGCTGGAGCGCAAGTGTCGCAATTCCGCCTCGGCGGCACCGATGGCCTCGACTGGGAAGAGCAGACGCTGGTCAACTTGATGGTCGATAACACCACGACCCCTGGCGCGATCCAACCGCTGGAACTCAAGCCCGACGTCAATGTGGTGACCCAGCTACGCCACTGGACGCGCTATCGGCAGCCGATCGACATCAACTATCAAGAGGGGATGCCTCGCGTCTGGCGGGCAATCGGCGACGTCTCCCGGCCCGGCCACGTTTCCAACCCGATGGAATTCATCGACGGGGATCTCAATACTTTTTACGAAGGGCGCGACTTTCAGGGCAGCGGTGGACTGGGGGGTATCTGGGGTGAGTTCTACACGCTCGACATGGGCATGCAGATTCCCGCTGATCACTTCAAATTGGTGCCGCCCGAGGGCAACGACCCCTTCTTCCAAGAGCCGTACCGACCCAACTACAAATTCGAAGCCTACGAGCTGACGGCTAGCAACGACAAGGTCGCCGTAGAAAGCCAACTACCTCCGCAATTTCGCTCGGGTGTCGCCGGTACGCAGGAGACGGATTACTACCTGCCGCTGGATGTCCTGCTGGCCAAGGTGGATCAGAACTTCGACGCCGTTATTGAAGTCGATTTTCCACTCCAGTATCTGCGCTTTTTCCGCATGCGGGTGCTTCCAGACGCTCCGCCGAAATTCACGCGCTACGCGCTGGCCGAGCTAGAAGTCTATGGACGCGGTTTTGTCCCCCGGGCGCGCTGGCTATCCCAGGTGATCGACATGGGCGATCTGATCAATGTCGGCGAGGTGAACTTCGGCTTGAGTATCTGGCGGCGCGACGGGGATCAATTGGTCGAATCTCCCGCCGCCAAGGCCGGAGTCAACATCGAGATCAAAACCGGGTTGGACGACGGCCCCATCGCCTATCACTCGTTCAACGACTTGGCCCAGCCCGTGGAAGTGGAAAAGGACGCGTACGCCAAGCTCAAGCCGCGCGTGTGGCCGTGGGATCCACCGGCCGTGGGTTGGCAGGGCGTCATCGCCGACGACATCAATAACTGGAGCTTCTGGTCGCCGCCGATCCGGGTTCCGGGACAGCGGCCTCGCGTGCCCAAGGGGCGCTATATTCAGCTACAAATCCAGCTAGAGACCGAAGCCTTGTGGGAGTTCGCCCGCCTCGATTGGGTCACCATCGAAACCTCCCCGCTTTTGGCCGACCGGATCGTGGGCGAGATCGCTGCGGTTGACCAATTGCGCCCCGACGGCAAAGTGCCACAAGTGCCTGCGGGCGAGCCGACCGAGTTCGTCCTCGACTTGCGCGCCGAATTTTCCGACGCCGGCCAGCAGGGGTTTGACGCAGTGCGGTTGGGCCTGCCTTCTACAGGTCAGGTGCTGGGGCTGGAGATGGGCGACCCGCTGGCGACGGTGGAGCCGGACAGCATCGTCGACGAAGGGGGCGAGTTGGCGATCTATTTGCCGCAGATGATCGGGCCGGACACCAGCGACGAACTTCGGTTGCGGCTAGAAACGACCGTGTACGGTGCGTCCGACCAGTTGCGCGCCGAGGTCTTTGCGCGGGGGGGTGACTCGCTGCCCCAAAGCGTTGAAGGCGGCGACGCCAGCGACGAATTGGGCACTGACCAGTTGCGAGTATTAGGCAGTTCCGGTTCTCTCGAATCCTTACTGTCCGACGTGGTGATCTCACCCCCGATCTTCACGCCCCAAGGCGACGCCATCAATGACCAAGTGGCCATTGAATATACCTTGTTTAGCGTGCTCGATGCGGTCGAAGTGGACGTCGAGTTGCTGACTTTGGCCGGTCAGCGGGTGCGGAGTCTGTCGGGTGGAGTGCAGGGTGCTGGGTATCACTCGCTGCAATGGGACGGTCGCGACGAGGCCAATCAACTCGTCGCGCCAGGTGTGTATCTGGCGCGCATTGGGGCCAATACCGACCGAGGCCGAGTCGTGCGCTTCGGGGCAGTGGCCGTAGCCTACTAAGCATGGAATTCCAATCAATGGGCTTGCGCACGACAATTTCTCGCTTGGTGACCTTGTGCATAGCTGCTGTGGTCCTCGCTTCACAACCGACGGCTGCGGAAGTCCGCCAGTGGGTGGTGGGCGGGGACGAAGGAGCCACATGGCGGGAGCACGAACTGCTCTCCACCGCGATGAGTTTCGACGTGCCGGGTGCTATCCAACTCGTAGCTTTTACCTCTGAGGACAACGTCATTCCGAGCCTGACTTGGGTCGATGGGTTTCCCAGTGGCTACGTGGAGGAACGCGCCCAAGCACTGATCTGGGACAACGTAGCGGTCGTGCGCCCTCTGTTGGAGATCGTCGATGGCATCGACACGACCTCCACCCACCTCGCGTTTAAACGCTTCGGCATCGCCCAAGACGGAACTAAGTTTTTCTTTGATTTGGGGACCCGCTTCCCCGCCAATCGAATTGCGTTTTTTCCGCGCTTGGAGGGCATCAGTTCAGAGGGGCGACCATTCAGCGAAGACTACATCCGCGGCTACGTGCTCAAAGTCAACGACGGCGCGAGCTTCAACGAGCGGGACGAGCCGATTTACGCTCCCATAAAGCGCGTTGACTTTACCCGCGAGAACACGGCGCAGATCGACTTTCCTCTACAATTTGTCCGTTACATTGAACTAGAAGTTACCTCGGCCAGCCCGTTTGAACTGGCCGAATTCCAACTCTTCGGTACGGGATTCGCGCCGGCCGGCTCCTACCGGTCAAAGATCATCGACCTCGGAGAGCCAGCTAATTTCAGTCGCATGGAATGGACGCTGGAAAAGCTGCGTCAAAGTGGCGACGAGCTAGTCGTTGAGCCAGCCGCTGATGCCGATTTGACGATGGTGATGCGCACCGGGCTAGACGACAACCCCCGGGTCTATTACGAGTACACCGACCTCTTTACCCGCGAGCGGCAAGTCGTCACCGAAGACGAGTACAAGGCCCTCGACGAAAGTGTGCGCGGCCCGATTGACGACGACCAAGTCAACTGGAGCTTGTGGTCGCCCCCCTTCACTGAGTCCGGCCAGCCCATCCAGCTACCTAGCCCAAGGCGCTACTTCCAGTTTGAGGTGCGAATCGAAAGCGGCGCGATCCTCGACGGCCTGCGGCTCACATCGCTGAGCGTCGAACACACGATCCCGCCTGTGGCCCAGCTCTTGGTGGCCGAGATTTCCCAGTTAGACATCCCCCGTCCCCCCGGCGACGTGCCCATTGTGACCGCCGGAGACTTTACGACGTTTGCCTACGATGTCGTAGCCCAAATCGAAGAGACAGACACAGGCTTTGACGCCTTGCGCATCCTCACACCCCAATCGACGCCAGTGTTTCGGCAGTTCTTCACTGGAGAAGATGGGGTCGAGGTCACACCCGACAGCGTGCAAGCAGAACTAGGCAGTCTGACCATCTTCTTTCCCTCGCAACGGCCGGAGATCGGCATTCACCGCATGCGCGCCGTATTCGACTCGCAGATCTTCATCCAAGGCACCTCGGTCGAAGCTGAGGTATTTGACTCGCAGGCCGAGGACGGCGTGCCGCAGCGGGTGCAGCCCGGCGACGCCAACCCAGAAGTCCTGACCAATGCTCTGCGGGTGCTGACGACGGCCGCTTCGGCCAGCCAGTTGGTGTCCTCCTTGGCAGTAAGTAGCCCGGTCTTCACCCCCAATGGGGACGGGATCAACGACCAAGTAGAGTTGATCTACAGCCTATTGCAGCTAGTAAAGCCGGTTGAAGTAACAGTTGAAATTTTCGATTTGGCCGGACGCCCAGTACATACCGTCCTCGAAGCCGAAAGCACCAGCGGTGCCTATGCAGTGGCTTGGGACGGGCGCAACGATCGCGGACAGGTAGTCCCGCCAGGGCTATACCTCGCCGTGGTCCAAGTCCACACTGAGCGCGAGACACTCGTGCGTTCTAGCAGCATGGGTGTGGCGTATTGAGAAAGGAGCGGTAGCTATGAACCGACTATGGCTTTGTTTGCTGACGCTGGTTTTGCCAGCGAGTTTTGCCCATTCTCAAGAGGTTTTTAAAATAAACACCAAGGCGCAGTGGGAGACGTGGACCTACCCGGTCGGGGCTGTTGACTTGCGAGCGGATGGATCAATCCGGCCTGTCAAGTTTGAGCAGCCCTTCAACGCCGCACCGAGTTCCCCTCTGTTCACGCACGAGCTAAAGAAGGTCAAAGAGCAGCGCGGCGGAGTGTGGAAGGCAGGGTCCAACGCGGCCGATGCCCATCTGATCATCGACGACGACACCACCACCTACTGGAAACCCAGCCAAGACGACCCGCTCGACACTTGGTGGCTCGAAATCGACTTGGGCAGAATGGTGGCCGTCAAGGAAGTTCGCCTGCACTTCCCCGACGAAGAAGGCGCGCGCCCGCTGCGAGCACTTCGGGTCTTTGGCTCTGACGGCAAATTCCAATCAATCACCGATGACGTCTTTCTCTTTAACCTCATCGGCGGCACGACCAAGCGCAACGAAGAGACCCTCTTGTCGTATCCAGTGGCCTTTGGCGAAGCGACTAAAAGGGTGCTGAGCTTTGGCCAACCCGCCGAGGATACAGACGTCCCCACAGCCTTCGCGCCCACCCAATACATCCGTATCATAGCCGACGTCAAGAGCGAGGACGCGGCCCTCGCAGAGGTCGAGGTCATCGCGTTTGGGCAGAACATCGCCCAAGGGACCGTGGCCCGAGGAGGGATCATCGACGATCAGGGCAAGGAGCGCGCGCCCGCGATGATCGACGGCAATGTCAATACCTTCTGGGAGGAACTCAATTGGAGCGAGACCGGCCAGTTTATCGCCCAGTGGCGCTGGGATTTGGGCGCGGTCTTTTGGATCAACCGCGTCATCTTCGTAGCGTTTCAGGAGACCACCACTTGGGGCCGGCCGCGCATCTTGCGCCACCGGCTGCTGGGGTCGGCCGGCGAGCTCAAGCCCTCGGGTGACGTCGACTTCGACGTCCTCTTCGATTTCCCTGCGCCAAGCGATTGGAACAATCCCGAGCCAATCACCTATCTCATGCACCCATACCGGCCCCTGCGCTATCTCGAAATGATCTTCGGCGGCAGCAGCAGCGGCGCGATGGCCGAAGCCGTCGTCGTACCCACCGGCTATGTCGCTGAAGTGGAATTGCGCTCGGACTTCCTCAAGATAGACGACAGCCCCAAAGTTTTCCGCACCCTCGAGTGGGACGCCGACTTACCTGCGGGAACGCAAATTCTGGCGCAGACGCGCTCGGGCAGCGGCCTCGATGAAGGCAATACGTACTACCACCGCAAAGGCCACGAAGTAACCAAGGACGAATATGACGCCTTGAAGAAACGGTGGAAGGGCGATATCGTGCCCTACATTCGGCCGACTCAGGATTGGAGCGGCTGGAGCAACACCTACCTGTTCTCCGGTCAAGAGTTTCTCTCGCCCAGCCCAAGGCGCTACGTGCAGTTCAGGGTGCTGCTCAAATCGGACAGCCCAGACGTGGCCCCCACCCTAAAGGGGCTGCGGCTCAACTACACGGATTCGTTCCTCAACGGGGCACTCGGCCAAGTCACCCCCAACGAGGCCCAAGTGGGCCAGCCGGAAAACTTTACGTACGTATTGCAGCCGGACTTCAAATCTGGCGACAAGGGCTTTAACCGCCTGCGGCTAAACACGCCATCGCAAGCAGCCGCCGAGAGCGTAGTCATCCGCGTCGCCGGTGCCGAGGTCGAGCCGGCCTCCTTAGAACTGTTGCCCGACTCGCTGGTAGTGGAACTGTCGCAAGTTGTCCGGCGGCAAGAGGTCGAAATTGACCTACAGGTCAACGTATTCGCCAATCCCTATCTCTTTTCTGCCTTTGTCGGCCACACCGACGAGATGGAGTTCTGGCAGCAGGTCGATCCGGCTGGGCGGGCGGCCACCACGGTATTTCTGCCCGAAGTGCCCGCGTCCGAGAGCCTACTCGACAAAGTCGCTATTTCGCCCAAAGTCCTCACGCCCAATGGCGACGGAATCGGCGACCACGCCGAGATTCGCTTTGCAGTGTTAAAAGCAGACGCCCCGATAGCAGTCGATATCTATGCGCTCGACGGGCGGCAGGTCGGCTCGTTGGACGGCGGCCGCAGCAGCGACGGCTACCTCGTCTATACGTGGAATGGCACAAACGACGAGGGCCAGCGCGTGCCCCCGGGGATTTACGTGTGCCGAATCCAAATCGAGGCCCAAGCCGCAGTCCAAAACTTGGCGCAAATTATCAACGTAGCTTACTAGCTAAATTGCCGCTAGCTCCTAGCCCATTCGGCAAAGCCTCTTGAGGGAGGGGTATCTCATGTATTTGTCTCGCATCCGATCGGTATTGTGTGCAGCACTTGCGTTGCTGGCGCTAGACTGGAGTAGCGTTCTAGCTCAGCTAACTACGGGCTATCGACCCATAGCCGAGCCAGGGATTTACGGAGTGCGAATCCATCCCGGTGCCCTAGCGCCCAACCGCCGCAAGTTCTACCTGCCGCAAAATCTCTTCTACGAATACGGCTGGCGGGGCTGGGAGTACAGCAACTACGCCCGCGACGAATACGAGCGCTACGTCGATATACAGCTAGAGGGCAACCGCCACTACGATGCCTTCGGCAACTACATCGCCCGCGGCTGGACGATCTACGACTGGACCGAGAACAACCCCCTGCGCCAGGGCAGTGGCATCTTCAAAAGCCCGCGCTACAGCAGTTGGTTCGACCGCGTGGTGATCTCGTCTGCTCACAAAGGCCAGTTCCACACCGCGCTGACAGTAGGCGACGCCATTCGCACCACCCTAACCCCACTGACTTTCTCCAAGCCGACCTTTAACGGCATCCAGTGGGACTTCCTCTCCGACAAGTACGCATTCACGTTCCTCGGCTCGCGCATCAGCTCACCAGCCAACCCGGCTGGAACCCAGTCTGAGGCCGCTGCTCTCGTGGAAAATTCCACCCGCCTACTCGGTGGCCGGGGTGTGGCCCAAGTAGGCGACTTTGCCAAGGTGGGGGCGACGTGGGTCAGCGCCCACAACGCGCGCAGCACCCTCGACATGGGGGACAATTCGCTCAAGGGCGTCTTGACCACGCCGCAGAACACGGGCAGCGTCGAAACCGTGACGATCCTCATCTCAGACGATTCGCCCGAGTCGAGCGACAATGGCGCGCTACTGTTTTTCGACCGAGTGCTGATCGACGGCGAGATTCACCCAGAAATTACCCCGATCGTCCGCGGCGGGATCCGCACCGGCGGCAGCTTAGA
Organism: Candidatus Latescibacterota bacterium; assembly: GCA_022827835.1. Taxonomy (GTDB): domain Bacteria; phylum Latescibacterota; class UBA2968; order UBA8231; family UBA8231. The sequence goes on along the minus strand of JAJEIO010000048.1, from coordinate 221,152 downwards.
GGCCAGGGGCGTGGACAACATCGAACTGATCTACGACATCCGCAACAGCTTTCGGCCCACCGAAAAAGTGCCGACCTATCAGGAGGCGAGCAAAATCGAGTTCGAGTTGATTCTGGCCAACGACTACCGAGTGGCCGTCACGTCCAACGTGCAGACCGATCGCTTGGGCGACCCCGTCTTTTTGCCCGTGGCCCAAGCCGAAGGCGAAATATCCGACGGGTCGAACCAACAGTTTTTGCGCTTTGAGTACGGGCTGCCCACCGGCAGCGATGTAATCGGGGTAGATTTCGAGATTCTGAGCCTCGGCGGCCTAGACTTGCGCGCCGAGTTCGTGCGCAACCGACGCTTCCGGCGCTTCCCCAACCAAAACCTAGAGCAACATACCCTCGCCGAAGACAAGGGAGAGGCCGGTTATCTCACCGCGTCTTACACCTCCTATCCGTGGTTTGCCTACGGCGAAATGTTCACCATGGACCCCGATTACAGCACGACCGCGTTCATGGCCAACTCGCTGGGCGGCATCGATTACAGCAGCGAAATTTTCCACCTCTTCGAGTTCGTTGATGACAATGACGACCAAGACCGCTTTGCCGACTGGCAGCGGGCTGGTCAATTCGGCACTGGAGTGGGTGCGTCAGGTGGCTCGGTGGGTGCCGACCTAGCGGTGTTCCCCGGGCTAGACGAGAACAACGACTTCGTCTCCGACTTCAATCAAAACCGCAACTCGCGGCCCGACTACGACGAGCCTTTTCTGCGCTATGAGGTCGATCCTCCGGCCTTCCTCTTCGGCATGGACATGAACAACAACACCTTGATCGACCGATTTGAAGACGATCGCCAGCCCGACTATCCCTACGACCGCGATCACCGTGGCTACAACGCCTACGGCGGCATGATGCTCAGCGAGGACGCGCAGCTAACCCTTGGCCGCTTGAGCGAGCGCCAGCTAAGCTCAGCGCGCAAGAGCAAAGCCAACTACGGTTTGTTCACTGTGCGTTGGAACTTCCCGGGCCTGCGGGTCGCGCTCTTTGAGCACGCGAAATTCGTGGTGGACAACATCCCGGAAGACCGCTTGCGGTGGGTCGATCCAACGGGCCGGACGGACTTTACCGATCCACTCGACAACCAAGACACTTTCGTCAACAGCGTTTATTTGCAGGCAAACTACAACCGCATCCGCAACTTCAGGGCGACCGCCAAGGTCAAACACGAGCTTTTCAACCAGCGCGGTGAGCAGGCCGACAAGCGCGACCGTTCGTTTTTCGGGCTGATAACCAAAGCCGACTACACCATTCCCATTGGCTCAGACCTGACCATCTGGCCCAAGTGGAAGAGTACCTTCAGGCGCGAGACTCCTACCGATCCGTCACAGGCCAATATCCGCGAGTTAGAGGAAACCCTGTTCTTGATTTCGCGCTATGCGATCCTCGAACAGACTTGGATCGCGCTCGGTCTAGAGTTCAGTTGGTTTGAGAACTTGCAAGACCGGCCGGCCGAGCTACAAGTCGGTTATGTCGAGGATTTTACCAGCCGCGTCTATTCGATTCTGTTCTCGAATACTTCGGCCTATTTGGGCTACCAACTGACCTTAAATGCAGGCCTTCAGCTAGAGGAGCAAAACTTCGAGGCCGAGCAGCGCAACACCTCGCTTGGGTTCATTCGCGTTTTCGCCAGCACTGGGCAAGAGTAAGCGGAAACGGCGAAAAATTGAACTTGCTAAGCACCCCTAAAAGATTTAATATAGGGCGTCTTAAAGGATGAATCGTCCATAGCCTTACCACTACTCCCACGGAGGGAACGTATGAAAAAAATCCTTTTTCTTTTTGTCGTTTGCGCCGCAGCGTTCGCCTTAGTCAGCCCGGCTAATGCGCACGTCGGCGCTGAATATTTCATCCCAGGCGTGCCCAATCCCAGCGCCATGACCATCGACGGCCTCGAAGACGATTGGGGCTGGCTGGACGAGGAGTTTATCCTCACGACCGAGGGCATGTTCACCGCCGGGGGCGAGACCATCGCAAAAGAAGACTACGACGTCAGCATTCTGATGGCGTGGAGCACGCCGCCGGACAACCGCTTCTACTTCTTCATCCGCGTCCAAGACGATACACTGCGTCTGCTCGAAGAAGACCAGAAGCGCTGGTGGAACGACGACTGCATCCAGATCACCTTCGATCCGGATCACTCGGGTGGCGACTTCTTGGGCGAAAACGTCGATCAGGTTCTCAACGCTCAGCGCTATCACCTGCGCATCAAGCCGCTGCCGGGCCAGCCTGTGGCGTACAACAGCCTGCTCGAATACATCGACCTACCGCCGATTGGCTGGAGCTCCGATATGTTTGAGGGACAGGCGACTGGCGACATTTTCGAGATCGCCTGGACCGTCAATCCGCCGGATGCCGAGCATTTCTCGACCAACGTCTCGTACACCTTTGAGTTCCGCAACGCCTTTTGGGACATCCACGGTGTAACTCAAGACGAGGCGGTTCGGCACATATTCGAAAATGACCAAGTGACCCACATCGGCGTGCGTCCGCTCGATGGCGACGGCGGCGAGACCGGTGCCAAGCACCAGCTTTATCCGCTGGGCGGCTCCACGGGTCAGGACCAGAAGGGCGACCAGATGCTCGACTACATCTTGCTAGAGGCCGACGAACCCGAGGAAGGCACGGCCGTCGAAGCCACAAGTTGGGGGCGAGTCAAGAGCCATTTGGATAGCCAACTCGACTAAACAAGGCTGTATTGCATCAGCCGTCTAGCAAAGAGAGGAGGGGCGATTGCCCCTCCTCGTCTTGTATTAGCCAACAAAGAAGCGAGGATCGCCATGAAGACATTGGGTAGCTTGCTCCTATTGCTAATCGCGCTCGCCGGATGCGGCTTGAAGTTTGGGTATCGGCATTTTACCGGTCCGGTGGTGCCCACGGAAATCGCGGATGACAACTACTTAGTCGGAGACGATCACAGCATCACTTTCGTCAAAGATCGTCTAGAGGTAGCGATGTTGCCCATGTCGGCCGAGGCCCTAAACCGGCAATTCGCCGGCGTCTCAGAAGCCCCTGAGGGTTTTACCCTGCCCAATCCCTACGCCGTGGCGACCAATCCCTACACCTATGGCGATTGGACGCCGCCCGGCGAAGAGCAGGCACCGACGCGGTTTACCGTTTTTTTAGTCAAAGTCAAAAACTATGCCTATCCCAAAGTCCGCCTAAATCCGGCCAACATCGAATTGATCGCCCCCAATGGGCGGCGCTATAAGGCACTTAGTCTCCTCGCTCTGACCGAGTACTATTGGCCCTATGCCCAAGCCTACGGCGGCAATGCGCGCAAGGGCTTTAAGGCGCGGCGCGATCTCTTGCAGCGCACTCTGTTTACCGACGACATGATCTTCAGCGGCCAAGAGAAAGAAGGGTATTTGGTCTTTCCCCCGCTCGACCGCGACGTCGAGGAATTTACGCTGTGGGTGCGCGAAATGGTGCTGAGATTCGACTTCCGCGACGCTCCTGTGGAAAGCGTCGATATCCCCTACGACTTCCAGCGCGAAGTGTACTACGCCCGCACCCCACGCGAAAATAAGAGCTGAAATGGCGGTGCGTGCGATCGGTTGTTTGTCTCTGGTCATTATCGCTGCCTGTAGTTCCCCCCAAAGCGACAAAAACGTCGTAGCCCGCGTGGGCGAAGTCGCTATTACCTTCGAAAATTTACAGCACTTCAAAAGCAACATGCCCCCCCTGCTGCTCTCCGAGCGGGAGGGCGTCGCTGCATTCGACGAATATCTCCAATCAATGATCGACATGGAGCTCCTGTTGCTAGAGGCGCGGAAGAGGCAGATCGATAGCGACCCAGATTTTATAGAGCAATGGGAACAGGCGCAAAGAGAAAAGCTCTTCCAAGAATTCGTCAAGCTGGAAATCCAAGACAAAATCGACCTGCCGCAAGAGGAAATAAAGCGGCAGTGGGGCGAGAGCAAGTGGAACCGGCTCCTAAAACTCGCCCGCATCCGCTCGAGTACCGCCGACGAGGCCGCCCAAGTCCTGCGTGCCCTAGAGAGTGGGACCCCGTTTGAGGAGCTGTCCGACCAACCCCTGACCCACCAGCAGCAAGGAAATCTCCAAGGGGCGTTGAATTCCTACGTTGGACGAAATAGTATCGAAGAGTTCGGGGTTTCTCTCGATGTGGCGGATGTGCTCTTCGAGCTCGCTAAAGGCGAGATTAGCGAACCGCTGAAGGTCGAAGCTGGTTACGACATCTATAAGGTGTTGGACGAACGTCCCGCGCCAGCCAGCTATTACTTGATTTTTTCCCAAGGGACACTAATGGCCGCCTTCGGCGAACGTCGGCGAGCGCTCATTGCCGAGTTGATGCGGGAATACAATGTCGAACTAGATTCCCATAGTATCTCCGAGTTAGCCGCCATCGTCGCCCAAGACAATGTGGAGGCTATCGACGCAGAGGGCACTCTGGGACGCTACGACGGTGGCCAGATAACGCTAGCTGACTTCCTAGCGCTCTACCCGAAAGTGCGTCGGGTCGCCTCAGTGGGCACTGACAGTAGCGGTATTGATGAGTTCGTTCGGCTCTATCTGGTGCCCGAGGTGCTCTTTCCCGTGGCAATCGAACGCCGCAGCTTGGCGCAGGAGCCAGCGATATCCGACTGGCTGCGGATCAAAAAACGGGCGATGCTCATCGAAGAGCTGCGCGGCCGCGACGTGGAAGAGCACGTCGATCTGAGCGAAGATGTGCTTCGACGCTACTACGAGGCCAATCTGCATCGTTTCATGGAAGATCGAGAAGTGACCGTGCAGGAGATCCTAGTTGCCACCCAAGAAGAGGCGGAGGCGCTAGCGGCACGCATTCGAGCGGGTGAAGACATGGCTGCCTTGGCTGCAAGTCACAGCATTCGCCAAGGCAGCGACGAGGGCCGCTTCCACATCCACTCCTTCGAGCGGGTGGTTTTCGGCGAGTTGTTGACAGAGGCCCTAACCGCAGAGGTTGGCGTGCTCACTGGTCCGGTGGCTATCACTGCGACCCCGCACCGCCAAGGTGGTTTCTCGCTGTTTAAAGTGCTGGAAAAGACCCCCGAAAAGCCTAAGCCATACGACGAGGTGGTCAAACAAGTTCGCTACTGGTGGACCAAAGGGGAGGAAAATCGCCTCTATAACGAACTGATTGACCGCCTGCGGGAAAAGCATGCCGCACAAATCTCCATCTACGAGGATCACTTGGCGACCATGTATGACGCGGCTCAGCTATAGGGTACTAGGTTTTCTCGCCTGCGTATTGCTTTGCGCTTGCGACGGTGCCGACGACCACTTAGCAGCAGCCAAGCGTCTGGCGACAGAGGGCAAATACGCCGATGCAGTCGCCGCGTGTAACCAGATTCTCGCAGCCAATAGCCAGCACCTTGAAGCTCTCTTGCTCTTGGCCCACCTCAATCTGGTTCAAGGCCATCTAGCGCAGGCGGCGCAACTGGCCGAACAGGCCGTACAGCTAGCCCCCGACCACGCCGATGCCTATCTCCTTTTGGGCGACATCTACATCCGGCAGCGACGCAACGCCGATGCTGCAATCATCTATCAAGAGGGCCTGCACGCTACTGCCGAGCGGAGCGACTTCTACCGCAAACTCGCCATAGCCTACGCCGACGACGGGCACTATAGCGAAGCCATAGAGGCCCTTCAGCAAGCTCTCCAACACTCCGACGACGCGGCCATTCACTACAATTTGGGCGTGGTTTATGAGCGGCAGGCGCACTACGACGAGGCCAGCCGCGCATTTGCCCGCACCACTGAGCTAGACACCACCTATGGCGACGCTTATTTCCGGCTGGGGCAAATCCAAGGCAAGCAGGGCCTATTCGAGGAGGCTGCGGCTAACTTCGCGCGCATGATCAGCCTAGACCCAAACTACGCCCCGCCCTATACTGGGCTTGGCCAAGTCCGCATGCAGCAAGGCCGCTTAGACGAAGCCGAGCGCCTCTTTAAGCAAGCCATTGTCCTTGATCCCTTTGAAGGAGAAGCCTACCACCGACTCGGCACGCTCTTGTTGCGGCGAGGAGACCAAGACCGGGGCGAGAAGCTCTTGGCCATGTTCAAACGCATCCAACCCGTCAGCGCCGATATCGAGCGTTTTCGCTATATCCTCAACCTCTACCCCGACGACGCCAACGCGCACTACAACCTAGGCGTGCTCTACGGAGGTCTTGGTCGCTACGCCGAGGCGGGCGTTGAGTACGCCGCGGCATTGCGCATCAACGACCAAGATCTCAGTGCCCGCAACAACTTGGCCAATGTTCTACTGCGGCAGGGACGCATTGACGAAGCGATCCACCACTACGAGATCGTGCTGGCGCTCAATCCGCGCTATGCCCAAGGCTTTAACAATCTGGGCTCGGCTTATATGATGAACGGCGATTTGCAGCAGGCCGTCCAAGCTTTTGCCAAGGCGCTCAAGCTAGCACCAGACAACGCCGATACTCGCTTCAATCTTGCCCGTCTTTACAAAAGCCAAGGGCTGGATGCGCGGGCCGCCGCTGAGATGAAGATCTACAATCAGCTTGTACAGGCCGCTCAGAAAAAAGAACCTAGTGAGTGAAGAACAGCTAAATCACCAAAATCGCTTGCTGCTCTACGGCACCGTAACCATCTCCGGGGCGGCGGTGATGATGCTAGAGCTGTTGGGCACGCGCATCATCGGCCCCTTCTACGGGGTCAGTCTCTACGTGTGGTCGTCACTCATATCCGTCGCTTTGATCGCCTTGTCGCTGGGCTATTACCTCGGCGGCGTGGTCGCCGACAAACAGACGCGCTTCCGGCTTTCCTACGCCATCGCACTCGCCGGGCTGACAACGGCTGTGATTCCGCTCGTAAGCCGCCCGATCTTGCTGTGGACCAACGACCTGGGGCTGCGCGCTGGGGCTTTTACTAGTGCCTTGCTGCTTTTTTCCCTACCGCTGACCTGCCTCGGGATGGTGGGGCCGCAGGTGATCGCACTGGCGGCGCGGCGGCGGGCAGGCGTGGGCATGGCAGCCGGCTCGGTCTTTGCGGTCAGCACGGTCGGCAGCGTGGTGGGTACCTTGCTGCTGGGCTTTTTCCTACTGCCGGCCCTTGGGTCGCGGGTGATTCTCTACGCAGTCAGCGCGGCCTTGATCCTGTTGGCAATCATCGTAGCACTGTACGAGCGACGGTGGGGCCAGGCGACGCTAGGCCCGGTCGCAGCCGCGGCGATTGCCACCGGCGCAGGACTCTGGCTACAGCCCAACCTAGGTCCGACCGAACACGGAGATTATCGCCTAGTCCACCAAGCCGAAAGCCACTACGGCTGGGTGCGGGTCGTCGATGACCGCGCCCGGCGAGTGCGGTGGATGCTGTCGGACGCTTCGGTTATCAGCGCGTTGCGGCTCGACACGCGCGGGCCGGTGCTCAGCTACCAAAAAATCATCGCCAACCTGCCCCACTTGCATCCGGAGGGTCGCAACGCACTGCTGATTGGTCTCGGCGGGGGCTACATTGCCATGGCCTTTGCGGCCCAAGACATCGACACCGACGCTTTAGAGTTGGACCCAGAGGTGGCCAAAGCGGCGCAGCAATACTTTCTCTACGAGCCATCAGGCGCGCTGCTGGTCGGCGATGCCCGCTACGAAATCCGCCGCTTGGACCAGCAATACGACTTCATCGTCCACGACTGTTTCACCGGCGGGTCTGTACCCAGCCACCTGCTGAGCGTCGAAATGCTCCGCGACCTCGACAGGCTCCTCAAAGACGACGGCCTCTTAGCCTTGAATTTCGTCGGCTTCACCGAGGGGCCAGAAGCCGATGCCGCGGCGGCCGTGTACCGGACGCTGGGCGAGGTTTATCCGCACCGGCTAGCCCTCGTCTCGCTACCGGGCGAAACATTTAACGACTTTGTGTTCTTGGCTTCGCGGCAGCCGATTTCCCTTACGGATGAGACCGCGTGGCTCGCGGCACACGAACATCCCATGCCCACCGAGGGCGAACTCATCACCGACGACTACAACCCGCTTGAACGGCTACAAGTGGCCAAAGCCGAGCGCTATCGGGCTCTCTTGCTGGAGCGCATGGGACCGATGCTACTGGCCTTCTGACACAAGGAGCGTTGCCGTGCTAAAAATTCTCAAGGTTCCCGTGGAGCCGCTGACCCCCTCGGCTTTTGCCCCTTTCGGACAAGTCATCTCCACCTTTGACGAGGCCAAACCCGAGGTCGTGGTGGGCGCTCTCGTCGAACGCGCGTACACCGTGCGGGCCGAAGTCAAAGACCCCACATCCGACCAACTCGACCTATCCGAAGGCCGGCTGCGGGCGCACTTTGCCTTTCACGACGACGCCGGGCAGTCCTTCTATCCGAGCCGTCACTGCCCAACCGTCTTTTTCGTGGCCCCAATTCAGCCCATGATCGAGCCGGAGGATCTGCGCGCCTTTTACTCCGACGGCAGCACCGGCATCTGCATGCACCTAAAGGTGTGGCACACCATGCCCGTGTGCCTGCGCGGCGAGGAAGTGTACTTAACCGCGCGCGGCAACCAGAACTATCACGACCACTCGGTCGATGTCCACTTCGACCAAGACCGCGGCTTGGCCTTGCTGCCCGACATGAGCCGCGTCCTCAACTGGCAGGAGTAGCCAGTGGACAAGGTGCGCCTAGCCCTCGTCGGCTGCGGCGGCATGGGCACCCGCCATCTGCACGGCCTCAAGCAGCTAGCCGACTCCCCTTTCGATGCAGTCGAACTGAGCGCGGTTTGCGACATCAGCGCGGAAAATGCCGCGATGGCCGCCGCGGACGCCGAGAAGCTCCTCGGCGTCCGCCCCAAGGTCTGTACCAACATGGAGGCGATGGTCCAGCAGGTGCCGGACTTGGAGGCCGTGGATGTGGTGACCGATCCTTCGGTGCATCACACCGTCGTCTGCGAAGCCCTCGACTTGGGATTGCACGTGCTGGTGGAAAAGCCGCTAGCTATCACGGTGCGAGCCTGCCAGCAGATCCTCGACGCAGCCGCGCGCAACGAGCGCATTGTCTCCGTGGCCGAAAATTTCCGCCGCGACCCGTCGGCTCGCATCGTGCGCCACTTGATCGACACCGGTGCCATTGGCACGCCCTATATGGGATTGTACCACTCGCTCGGCGCGGGCAATTCCATTTTTATCACCCCTTGGCGCCATCGCCGGGAGTTGGGTGGCTTTATCCTCGATATGGCCGTCCACTTCACCCACATGATCCGCTACCAATTGGGGGATTTTGCCGAAGTCTATGCCGATGCGCGGATGATAGAGCCGGAGCGTTCCAAGTCCGCATCCATGTCCATGGACTATGAGTTCTACAAAAAGCGCTTCGCAGCCATGCCCGAGCGCATACCCGCCGCGGCCGAGGACACGACTCAAGCGATCTTTAAAATGGAGAGCGGCGCGACCCTGAACTGGATCGTCGGGATCGCCGGCCACGCGGGCGCGCACCGCGAGCTAATCATGGGCACCGACGGCAGCATTGACGGCTTTGGCGTGCGCGGAGGACGCATAACGCTCGAACGGCGCAACGCCGAGCCCTTGAGCCAAGAGACCATCCTCGCGTCTGCCGAGGGCGCGGGACTGACATTCGACCCGCTAACTCGCTACCTGTTTCCGAGCGGCGTCTCGGCCGGCGACCCGCTCGTCGATCTGAAGCTGATCGCATACGAATTGCACGAAATGGCGGAAGCCGTTCGCGGCCAGCGCACCGTCGAAGTGGACGGCCGCTGCGGCTTGAAGGACGTGGCCGCGCTCTACGCGGTCTTCGAGTCGTGGCGCGCCGGCGGCCCAGTAGCGCTCAGCGCGGTCGAATCCTGCCAATCATACGCTTATCAAGCGGAGATAGACGCCGCCTTGGGCATCGACTAACTATGCCAATGAGAGGAGATTGCCATGTGGAACCTCGTCAAAATCCCAGTAGAACCGCTCGTACCCGAGACGTTTGCCCCCTTCGGTCACGTGATTCGCACCTTTGAAGAGCGCAAGCCGGACAAAGTCAAAGGCGGCTATGCCACCAACGCGTACCCAGTCCTCGCCACACCCGGCCCCGAGCCCAAAGATGGTCCCGGCTGGTACGCGCCCCATCCGCAACGCGTGCCCATCTCCGAGGGGCTGGAGCGCGCCCATTTTGCCTTTCACACGGACGCCGGCCAGTCGTTTTACCCCAGCTTGCACTCGCCGAGCGTGTTTCTCGTCGGGGCGATCCAAGACGACATTCAAGCCGAGGAACTGCGCGCTTTTTACTCGGCGGGCGATGTGGGCGTCTGCTTGCACCTCGGAGTGTGGCACACCATGCCCATCTGCGTCGAGGGCCACGACGTGTATCAAACCACGCGCGGCGACCAAGACTACCAAGCGCACTCCGTGGAAATCGACTTCGACTTAGAACGCGGGCAGTCCATTGTGCCGGACATGGACAATTTCAAAGGAGCTTAATCAAATGCGACGAGTTGGTTTTCAGATGCAGGTCAAAAAGGATCGAATCGCCGAGTACAAGGAAGTGCATCGCCAAGTGTGGCCCGACGTCTGCGCGGCCCTCACGCGCCACGGCTGGCACCGCTACTCGCTCTTTATGAACGCAGACGGCCTCGTCTTCGGCTACTTTGAGACTGAGACGGATTTTGCCACGGCCCTCGACGGCTTTCTCGCCGAAGAGGCCACGCAGCGCTGGGGGGAAGCCAACGAGGGATTAGTCGAAATACCGGAGGGCGGCCCCAAAGACGCGCTAATCGAACTAGAAGAGGTCTTCCACCTCGATTAGCGTTAGGAGCAACTTTGTCGGTATAAACCCGAAAGCGGTTTTGGCGGGAACCAAGCCTCAGTCAGCGGAATAGGAAGATTACAATTACAAATGGCAGATTGTGTTCTCCAAACTTTGATACCAGACATCGAACGCTTGGCAGCAACAACGGTCGCCAAGTATAGACTGCCCGGCATGGCGCTCGGCGTTATCCGCGATCGCGAACTCGCTTGGTTCGGCGGGTTCGGCGCAGCGGATCTCGATTCGGGCAAAAAGCCCACTGAAAGCACGATTGCCCGCATCGCCTCAGTGACCAAGACGTTCACGACAACTGCGATTATGCAGTTGCGGGATGCGGGACAACTCAAGTTGGACGATCCACTATCACAGCACATTCCCGAATTTGCTGCGGTTCGCGCTATCCGCGGCGATGTCGATGGTGTGACGCTCCGACGATTGTTGACACATCGCTCCGGCTTGGTCACCGAGTCGCCGACGCACGGCTGGAATGATCTCCACTTCCCAAGCCGCGAGGAGATGCTTGGCAAACTGCCGGAGACGGGGATTGTCATCCCGCAGGACTCCGCTTTCAAATACTCCAACCTTGCATTTGGCTTGCTCGGCGAAGTGGTGTACCGGGTCACCGGCACGCCATACATCGAATACGTCCACGCCAATATTATTGAGCCGCTCGGTCTAACATCCACAGTATTTGACCTCACAGACGGATTGCGTCCTCACTTCTTTGTCGGTTATAACCCGACGCCCTACCAAGACCGTCCTGAACGCGCTCCTTACGCCCATCTGAACGGAATCTCAGCGGCGGGTCAACTGCATTCCACCGTTGGCGACTTGGCAAAGTGGGTATCGTTCCAACTCCAAACCGACGGCGGAGATCGCCGCGGGGCACAGGTGCTCAAGGGATCAACATTGGTGGAGATTCAACAACCGCAATACGTCGAGCCGGACTGGTCGGCGGGGCAATGTCTAGGCTGGCGCGCAACCCGCATCGGCGACCATATCTATCACAATCACGGTGGCGGGATTCACGGCTTTGGAACACAGGTGTGGTTTAACATTCCGCGGAAAACCGGCGTGGTTGTTCTCATAAACATGTGGCCCCCGCACGGAGGTCTTGAGATTGCCCAGGAAGTACTTGAAATGGTACTGAATGCCGACGAAGCAGTACCGCTTGTACCAGAGCAGCCTGCGCTTGAACCAACACCAGAGGCATTGCGGCGTTTTGTCGGTTATTATCGCGCCGAGCCGGGCATTGATGTGGACCTTGAGGTGCGCGACGGCAGCCTGCGGCTTGCGGCGCACGGTGGGTCCGCGTATTCCCTACATGCTCCGGCAGTCCTCGAACCTACAGACAAGGAAGAGGAATGGCTTGTTCGCGATGGTCGTGCAGCCGGAGAAATCGCCCTCTTTAAGTTTGACGACGACGATCGCGTAATAAGCTACGAGTTGGGAGCTTTTGTGTTCAAAAAGTTGGTATGACGATGTACCCCTTTACTCACTTTCTGTGAGAATCGCCTTCAGTCGTTCCGGATAGTTTGTCAAAATCCCATCGACGCCGATCTCGATGTAAGCTCGCATATCTTCAGGGGTATCCGCATAGAAGACGTGCACAACTCGTCCTGCCGCATGGGCCTTTTGGACGAACTCCCGAGTCGTGATGTCCCTTCCCGGCTGCATCGTCCGCAACCCCATCTCTACTGATTTTCGGATATATTCCTCTGGTGTGCGATTCGCGCGAAAAATCCGGCACTCAATCCGCGAGTCAATCTCGGCAAAAATTCCAACGCTTTCATCGCTACATGCCAAAATAGAAGCTTCTACCATCTGAAACTCGCGCAATGCCTGTGCAACCTTGCGTTCGTAGTGACCGTCTGGATTGCCCCCTTCTTTGAGGTGGACATTGAGTCGTACCTGCCCTTGTACGAGGTCTAATGCTTCCTCCCATGTTGGCACGCGCTCACCCCGAAACTGTTCATCAAACACTCCTCCGGCGTCGAGAGCTTTGATTTCAGTTAGTGTGAGTTCGACAATCGCGCCCGTGCCATCTGTCGTTCGATCTACGGTTGAGTCGTGCATGACAACTAGATGGTCATCCTTTGTCATGTGGAGATCTAACTCAATCTCATCGACGCCAATTTCCAACGCCTTCTGAAAGGCGATCAACGTATTTTCGGGATAGTTTCCCGACGCACCCCGATGAGCAACATTAACAACCATTTTTTATACCTCTCGAAGTTAGGCGGGCCTGAGATGGCAGCACCGTTGCAATGGCAGCCGTATTTCCGTCGAGCGTCATGAAATTACGGTGTGCTACAGTACGGCACCACCACAAACGCCACCCCCGTAGGCGAGTTCCGAGGGTTTTCATAGACTGTTACCAGCATACCAGCGGCGACTTCTGCAACCTGCTGCGTGCGCCCCGAAGGCCAATGCACTCGCACGACATCCGCTCGTAGATGTGCGCCTAAGCCGACAATCAAGGTCGCGCTGTTTTGGGCCGAAAAGCCCTCGCCGGCCCGGTGCTCGCGCAGCAGCGTCCTCCCACCGACATCCACTTCCACTTGCACGCCATACCCATCGCGCACGCTCCATTCGCGCGAAACCTCGTCGCGGTCGTTGCCCCCCACAAACCGCAACGCGAGGACGTGCCCCGCCTTGCTGCGGTTGGCAAACAACTCGCAGAGTGGCTCATTGGCATTGACGACAGCCAAATCAATGCGCCCATCGCGGTCAAAGTCCAAGGTGGCGAAAGCGCGGCCATCCGCGGGCGAATCGGCAGCCGACAAACCCGACACGTCGATAAAGTCGCGACCTTCTACATTGAGAAAGAAGCGGTTGCGCTGGTACCCGCTGAGCGAAGCCCCAGCGTCGAGCCGCGCCCCCACGTTGTACGCCCCATCCGTCCGTCCATGACGCACGACCGTGCGCCAAAACAAACTTCAGGTGTCCTCGGGAAGCGCGACCTCTCGCGGTGGAGTGTAGTAGCCACTCAGAGCGTAGATGTCGAGATCGCCGTCGTTGTCAAAGTCCAAAAACTGGCCGCCCCAGCCCCAGCCTCCGTCCTCCACCGGCGAGGCTGCAACGAGGGTGAAACCCTCACTGCCGTTCTTGAGAAGAGAGTTCCCCCGGGCCAACGGCGCGAATGCAGAACCAGCGGCTTCCGTGATGCGGCGACCGGCGCTACTGTGCATGTTGGTCACATACAAGTCTTGGCGGCCATCCCCGTCGTAATCGGCCCAACTCGCGCCCATGCCAAAGCCCGGATCCGCAGCCCCACTCTCCGCAGTAACATCAACGAGGACACCGCCGTCGTTGCGGAGCAAGTTGTTAGCGGCAAAGTCGTTGGCGAGGTAGAGATCTGGGTCGCCGTCGCGGTCGTAGTCGGCCCAAGTCGCCTGTAAGGTATTGCGCCATACGGCAGCGGTTGGCTCAAAGCGTCTGTTGCCGAGGTTGCGTAGCAGGACGTTAGGCGGCCCAGGCGCGTCGTAGATGAGATGGCCGATGCGGTCGCGGCTCAGGCCGTAGAGTGTGCGAGCGTGGTCCGTAGGCAGGAAGTCGGCCAGCAGCGCGCCGCCCCAAGAATCAGTTCGGGAAGTAGAGGGAGCCGCGGCGAGCAACATCCGCGCGGCATACGTGGAGAAGTACACGTCGAGCAAACCGTCGCCATCGTAATCGGCCGCTGAGATCGAGGCCACGAGGAACGGCAGGACGCCATCGCCCAAGTCGCAGGTGGCGAAGCGCCCATCCTCGTTGACCATGTAAAGGCTGGGCGCAAGTGTGCGACCGAGGAAGACATCCGGGTCGCCGTCGTTGTCAAAGTCGGCAAAGAGTGCGGCTGCCGTATGGTGCTCCACATCGAGGCCGTATTGGGCCGCGCGCTCGGTAAACGTGCCGTCGCCGCCGTTGTGCAACAGCATGTTCCGACCCTGGCGCACGGCAATGGACAGGTCGTCGTATCCATCGGCGTCAATATCCACGACGCTGATGCCGGGATGGCGGTCAAAGGCTTGGCGAGTGAAATAGCGGTGCGGCGCGACAAAAGCGGAGTCGCTAAACGACTGGCGCACCAGTGCGGCGTGACGCGAAAACCTAGCCCGGGCGCGGTCCTCGTCGCGCGGGAGCGCCTCGTCGAGAACTTCGGCAAACAGCGCGTGCGTCCTCGTGAGCATCTCCAACGATTCGGTCTCCCAGCGTCGGATCCGCCAAGCAGCATCTTCCTCCTGCTGCCATTCGAGCATCAGCCGAGCCAGTATTTGCGCGCGCGTGCCGTCTTGTGTCTGCGCCGAGGCGTCAAAGCGCAAACGAGCTTGGTAGATCGTCTCCTTCGCGTCGAGAAAATGCCCAGTCTCAATGTGGAAAGCCGCATAGTCGAAGAAATGTACCGCAGCCATGAACGAATTCCACAGTTGAATGTCTGCGCCTTGGACCTGCTCGGCAGGTGCAATCCTCCAGCGCTGACGCTTAATGCCTAGCGCCGGGACGACCTCGATCGCCTCCGCTGTCTGCTCCACGTCCGCAACATCAACCATGTCAGCAAAAAGCGCGCGAGCCAGCGCGGCGGGCAGTTGGCCTTGGTACATCCCCAAGGCGAGAAGCGGTAGAGCCTCGCCGCTCAGATGCTGTTGCACCGCTTCGCTGCGATCAATAGTCGCCAACAGCCGATTGCGTTCCTGCACCTTTTGCAGTGAGCGGGCCGTGCCGTATCCCCCAAGGACGGCAAGCGCACCAAAGACGAAAGCGACGAATACAATGGGAATCAGCGGCAGCCGAGGACAACGCCAAACGAGCCAACCGCCACCAAAGAGCAAGGCGATCTGAAGGACGATGATACCCTCGGTGCCAAGCGAATGCGCCGGAAAAAAATGCGCAAGTCCCAGCGGATTGAAAGCCAAGCCACTGAGCAGCAGGGCCACACCGGCGAGGCGCACGGCCGCGCGTTTAGTTAGCAGATTCATAGCAAGCGAGCATCGTTGTTATATATTAAAACGCTTACCGTCCTATTCCTCAATAAGCCGATGTCAAGAGGAGGATGTTGACGCTTTGGGCGTCGTCTTGGAAGTTCTAACGAGCAGCGGGAAAACTCCAAAGAAAGGAACGGACATGGGAGCCACGCACGTCACCGTAACCATTCGCAATCCGGCCGCGCCGGACCGCACTTGGGAAGGGCTTTTTCTCGTGGATACCGGTGCGACGGATTGCCTCGTCCCAAGGCAGCATCTCGAAGCTATCGGCCTTGAGCCGCAAGGCCAGCGGACGTATGAGTTGGCCAATGGAGCTGAACTCAAGCTCGACATCGGGGTCGGACAAATCGAATTCATGGGAGAATTCGTCGGCGGCACGATTATCTTCGGCGATGCAGACGCCGAGCCACTACTCGGAGTAACGGCTCTCGAATCGGTGGGCATTGAGGTTGATCCGCTCAACCAACAGCTAAAAAGACTGCCTGCCGTCCGCCTCAAAAGGGTCGGCGAGGAATAGCCGAGCGAGGAGTGCGTAACGTCGGTTATTCACTAGATGGCTTTTTATAAAGGAGGACGCTCTTGTTTGCTGAAATCGCCCGTCACGCCCTCGATCGGGTGCCCTTGTCCATCATCTTCGACGATTCCACGGTGCTGGTCAACCTCAACTATTTCTTCCTCCGCGACCGCACCATCGCCGAGGGCCGCCCCCAGCGCTGGGAGGACGTGCCGGTGGTACATCCTACGTCCTTTACCCGCGAATTCGCCGAGTGGTGCCTAGCAAGCGGCGTCCGGGGCAAATTCTCGGTGGTGCCCTGCCCAGCGGCCCTAGGGCGCATTGACGAGGGGCTGCCTCTCTTCAGCAAAGCCCAGCAAGACGAATGGCTGGCCATGTGCCGCGAGGTCATCGTCCCCGCCTTCGACATCACGCCCGAGATGCTCACCCACACGTTCGTGCTAGATCCCAAAACCTTGCAGCCGCTCCCCTCTAGAATATGGGAGCAATACGATTGGGCCGCGCTGCCCGAGGATCAAGAGGAGTTGGTCACCGAGTACATCGCCCAAGCGTGCCGCATTCTAGTCGCCGTGGGCCTGACGCCGCAAGGGGTAACCTCACCGGGCGGTTTCGGCGGCCGCACCCTGCCCTTTTACGCCCGCTGTGCTGGCGAGGCCGTGCGCCAAGTCACGGGCAACCCCGTGCCCTACTTTTTTCAACGGGTCTCTAAGGATGACACAGTAGATACCCCCGTGTGGTACCCCAATCGCCAAACCGGACAAGCCACCGGTGAAATCATCGCCTCCACCGGCGACTGGACCGGCAGTTGGACCGGATATGGCGAGGTCAATCCCGACAAGTACATCACTCCCGACCTAGAAAGCGGTCGCCTACCGGCCCTCATTGATGCAGGCGAACCAGCCGTGCTCATCAGCCATTGGCAGGGGTTTTATGGGCTACACGATGCAGACCGACGCGGCTTTAACGCATTCAAGAAGGTGGTGAGCCGCCTCGCCGAGCGCGACCCGAGGGGAGAGCGCACCCAATGGCGCACCTGTAGCCAGATCACCACCTATGCCTGCGCCCGCGCAATGGCCGAGATCGCAGTAGAGGGCAACACCATCCGCCTCAACCTGCCGGTGCAGACCCCTGACCTGACTCTGCGCCTAACGGAGGGAGAGGTGCGCTCAGTCCGGGTAGATGGCCGCCCATTGACGCGAGCTGCGAACCGCGCCGCTTTCAAAAGCGACACTTTCCTATTAGAGGACGGGGCTGCTTTAGTCGCCTTTGACCCGACCCAACGCCAAGTGCTAGTGGAAGTGGAATAACCAACTTAACCGGAGACTGTAACCATGAACTCACGCCCCCAAGTACTCATCGCCTGCAACAAGCACGTGCGCGAGCAGTACCTCGCCGCAGCCGATTTCAAACGCCTCGAAGCCTTCGCCGACTGGGACTGGTTCGAATGCGAAGGCGGCGGCATTTACGACACCAACGCAGACCCCGAGACCGCTCGTGCGCTAGGCGAGAGGCTCAGTGGTTACGACGGCTTGGTCGTCTGCCACGGCTGCCCCACAATCGATGCCGCGATCTTGGATCAAGCCCCCGGCCTAAAAATCATCGGCGAGTTGGAAGGCGACCGCTTTGCCAGCCGCATCGACGTCGAGGCCGCCTGGGCGCGGGGCGTCTGCACGGTCGATACGACCAACGGCTCTTCGTATCCAGTGTCCGAGTGGGCCTTGGCGCTCATCATCATTTCCCTGCGCAACGCCGGTGCCCAATTCCGCCGCCTCATCGCCGGCGACGTGAGCCCTCGTCCGCAAAGCGACTTTGGCTTTATCCACGGCGATCTGACCGGCAAGCGCATCGGCCTGATCGGCTGCGGGCACATTGGCCGGCGGCTCATCCAGTTTTTGCGCCCCTTCCAGACCGAAGTGTGGGTGTATGATCCCTATCTGGCGCGGGAGATGGCCGACGCCGTTGGCTTCCTCAAAACCTCGTTGGACAACGTGATGTCTCAATGCGACGCCATCGTCTGCCTAGCGCCACACACCCCGCGCACCGAGCGCATGATTGGCCAACGGGAACTGGACCTGATCCAGCCGGGCGCAGTGTTCGTCAATGTGTCGCGGGGCAAAGTGGTGGATTCATATGCGCTGGTTCAGCGGCTCAAGCGGGGCGACATCGTCGCCGGTCTAGACGTGTTCGACCCAGATGTGGGAGAGGACAACGCCTATGGCGACAAGGAGATTCTCCACCTCGAAAATGTCTTCGTCACCCCCCACATCGCTGGCGTAACCGAGCAGAGCTATCCGCGCTTTTTCGAGCTAATGGTCGATGAACTCGACCGCTTCTTCCACGGGCACGAAACCCTCTTCGACCTGACACCCCGCTCCATCGCCAACCGCCGGGGTAGTGAGAGTTGACCATGCTGACCTCACTCCAAGTCGGCCAATTCCGCGCCATGGGGTTCCTCAAACTTCGTGGCTCCAAGGTGAAACCGCTTCTAGGCGAGCAATCCCCGCAGGTAGGCGACGGCCAAGCCAATGGCCTCGAGGTCGCTCACCGCATTGCCCTGGCCCTCGAAGACGATGGACATATTGCCGTTGAAGTCGACTTGGCGGAGAATTTCGACAATGCGCTCGTAGTCGAGCCACTCCTCCCGGCCGCGGTCGATTTTGTATATTTTGGCCCGCACATAGGTGGCGTGGGGCGCGGTCTGCTCCATGAAGTCATAGAAGTCGACCGCGGGATCCTCGGCCCCGGAGGGCGCCGCGCCCGGCGAGCCTTGCCACCAGCCCGTGTCGAGGATGAAGGTGAAGTTTTCGCGGTTGACATCGCGCAGTATTTTGAGAATATCGTCCCCAGTGGGCGCGATGACCGGGGCGTGGTTGTGGAGGCCGACGAATATGCCTTTGCCGGCGGCGTAGTCGCAGACCTCCTGGAAGCTGCCAATGGCGTCCTGCCACAGGACGCGGCGGTCGACGGCTGCGGCGGGGATGCCGCCGCCGAAGAGGCGGACCAAGGGCGCGCCCATAAAGGCGGCCAGATCAATGCCCTCTTTGACTTCGGCAATGCGCCGGCGGCGTTCGGCTTGGGGCAGGGCAACGCCCTGGGGGCGGCCGTCGATCTGCTCGACGCCGACAAAGCCGCGGCCCACGCCCAAAAAGCCAATGGGCAGGCCGCACTGCTGGCAGAGGGCCTTGATGGAGCGCAGATAGGCCGGGTCCCGGGCGCGAAAGCCGCGGAAGAGCTGAAAGTCGACCACGTCGAGGTCCCAAGCGCGGATCTGGCGCACTAGGGCGGCGATGTCCAGCCAGTTGCGCGGGTCTTCCTTGTCGGCATAGGGCAGGTCTTCGGCGACCCGCAGCATGGCGTTGCAGCCGAGTTTGATCATGCGATGTCGGTGTGTCCGGGCGCGTCGGGCAAAAGTCGCCCATGCGCACGACCTTGATCAAGCGCCCAAAAATATCCTTATAATACACTACACAGAGAAGTTGAACCATGCATCTGATCGCCCCGACGGCAACGATACAAGTACCAGACTGGGTCGCGTACCCAGATCGCGACTGGGTACAAATCACGCCCGCCGAAGCCGGTCTCAATGCGCGGAAATTCGCCGCCTGGCTGGACAGCCTCGATGTCAGAGGGGCGAGCTTCGGCGGCGAAGACCACAGCGGCAACCAGTACGGTGCCGTGCTCACGCGCGGCGGATACCTAGTACACGCTTGGGGCGACCGCCACTATCGGCATCAGACGGCCTCGGTCGGCAAGGCCCTAACGTGGGTGGCGCTAGGCGTGGCCGTTGACGACGGCCTCCTCGATCCGGACGAGCCGATCCACCAAACGTGGACCGGAGCTGGACAGTTGTCGCACGAGCACAAGTACCTCGATTGCGGCCACCACCAAAAGCTCACCTGGCGCCACTTGGTCGGGCGGCGCGATGAGAGCCTGCACTGGGGCGGCTTTCCCTTTGAAATCGGCAACCGCTGGCGGGAAAAGCGCACGGGTCTCGAAGAGCGGGACGCAGTTCCCGGCATCCCCGCATGGGCCACTTGGACGGGCGATCCCTTCTACGACTGCTACGCCCACGCCGAACCGGGCACCCAAGGGCTGTACAGCAGCGCCGGCTTCTGGCGGTTGGGCCAAGCGCTGACCTACGTTTGGGGCCGCGACCTCAAGGACGTGATCCAGGAGCGCCTGTTCGATGCCATTGGCATCCCGTACGAGCGCTGGGATTGGCTCGCTGGCGGCGAAGTGAAAGAGCGGAAACACCTCTATCCCACCATTCCAGACGCGTACACCTACCTCGACCCACCCTACGAGATCGGCGGCCAAGTCGTGCGTAGCGGCCCAGGTTGGGTGGTCACCAGCGCCTCAGATCTGGCGCGCTTCGGCCACCTCAATGCCACCCGAGGCATGTGGAAGGGGAAGCGCGTCATCGACGACGCTTGGCTGCGCGGCCACGGCGGAGGCAATAAGAGCGGGGCCAGCGGCGAGTGCGAGCACTTCACGGCCATGGGCGTGGTGACGACAATCGGCCTGCCCGAGTACAGTCACGGAGTCGAAACCAAGAGCATCCTCCCAGACGACTTCTTCGTCACAGAAGTCCATCCGAGTTCCCGAAGAAGCTAGCGGAAAAGCTCAGCGGGCGGAATCCCCGCCTATGGATGGGAGGGTGGAAAAGTCTCCGGCCAGCGCGGATCGTAGTCGCTTTCAAAGAGCCAGTCGAAATGATCCGGCACAATGTGGGCGCGGTCCGGGCGCAGTTGGCGCCGCAGCCGGGGGAAGAAGTCCATCAGGGCGTCGCGCTGGTTCTTGGGCAGGCCGCCCGAAACGCCGGCGGCGATCCACGAGGTGCCCATGGCTTTGCGGGGCACAATGTCCTCGTTCTGCCAAGCCGAGTGCAGTCCGGCGCTGCAGAGCACTAGGATCTGTCCCCGGCGCGCCACAGCGGGAACGGGCTCGCACTCGAGATAGGGCCTTTCGCCCAGGTCCGGGATGTACTCGGGAAAAGCGGCCGCAGTCGCCGGGACTGGAGCCGGCCGCAGGCCGTGTACGCGGGGCAGTTCGGCTTTGTGCTCGGGCCGGAGGACCCGGCTCCAGTGCGCCATGATGGAGCGGTGGCTGCCGGGCAGGATGCGCATGGCACCGCGATGCGCGGGCACATCGTTGAGCCAGAACCACAACTCGGCCCGCATCCGGCGAGGGGTAGCTTCAAAATCCTCCAATGTGGCCTGGATGTCCACGTGGCACCCGCGCGCCCACTGCTCGCGGGGATCGTCGTACGGCGCTGAGGCCGGGGCCCGCTCGTGGGGGGCCAGACCCCACCACAGATGGACCGCATCGGCGCGCAGCAGCTTTTTGGCCACCTCCTCAAAGTACGGGTGCTGGATAACTTCGATGTAATCCGGATCCTCGTACGGTGCACCGCCGTTGTCGCGCAAGCGATCCCACGCCGCCTCTGCTCTGTCCAGTTGCTCAGTGGTAAAGGGGCTGTCGATGGTTACGGCACCCTGCTCTTCGTACTGGGCCAACTGCGCATCAGTGATCATGGGCGTCCTCAATTATTTTGGCCAAGCATAGGGCATTGTCAATGGTGAGTCAATATCCCGCCAAAGAGACTTGATCGCACCGCCCGGCTAGGATTAATTGCACCTGTTGACTCACCGAATTGGCGCTGTGAGGTCAAAAAGTCGCAGTTCCAAGCAAGAGACGAGGAGGACGAGCATGAGCAATACCCACGAAGTGATGTTCTACACCGACGGCCGCCATTCAAGCGTGTACTTGTACGAGCCGCCCATGGGGGCCAAGCAATACCTAGAGCCTATCGACGAACTGGTCGACCTCGGCATTGACACCATCACCTATGCCGTAGGCGACTGCAGCGTTTTGCTCTACGCCACCAAGGTGGGCGAGCGCTGGGGGCACAACGTCGATCTGACCGACCACGACATTTGGTGGCGGGCGGCGCACAACGCCAAGCTGATGATCGAACAGGGCACGGACCCGCTCATGCTCGTGTGCCAGCGGGCACAGCAGCGCGGTTTCCAGTTTCTGCCCAGCCTGCTGTTAAACATGATTCACACGCCGCACGACCGCGTCACCAATTGCCGGGTAGCCGATTTCACCACCGAGCATCCCGAATGGCAGGTCGGCGAAGAGCCAGAGTACCCCGAGGCCCGCTTCGACAACCCCAACCGGCTGTCCTTTGCCGTCCCCGAAGTTCGGGCGGACCGGCTGGCAGTAATCGCCGAACTAGTCGGAGATTACCCCGGCGACGGCATTGAACTGAACATGTGTGACTACGCGCCATTTATCGGCCGCGGAGAGGTCGCCGAGCACACCGAGACCTGGACCGAGTGGATGCGGGAAATACGCCGGGTCTGCGACCGGGCCGCCGCAGAGCAGGGCCGTCCCAAGCGGTTGGTGGTCCGCATAGGCGCGTCCCTCGACGGCAATAAGCGCATGGGGATGGACGTGGAGACCTGGATCGAGGAGGGGATCGTCGATGCGCTGATCTGCATGCAGGTCGTCGGTGGTTTTGCCAACGACACCACTGGATTACAGGCCGTTGTCACCGCCGCCGAAGGTAAGGATGTGCGGGTGTTGGCAGGTATGGAATCGACCAATAACCCCGAGCTTTCCCGACCAGCAGTGCGGGCCGCTGCTGCCAATGCCTATGCCGCCGGGGTCCACGGCGTGTTCTTCCACACGTATTACCCAATGCCCAATCGCTATCCATACGATGATGAGGCGGCTGGAAGGATGCGGTTTATGGGACATCCAGACTTGTTGGACAATCTCGACAAGAGGTACCGGCTCGGCACGCCCATCAATCCCAACTCAGCCCCTACCTATGGCCTAGCCGAACAGCTACCCGCCGAATTGCCGTGCGGAGATCCAGCGCGGCCGTTCACGTTAGAGGTGAGCGACGACGTGGCCGGCCGGGACCGAGCCGGCGAGTTGTGGCGTTGCGAGTTGCGCCTGATGTTGCAACACCTGACGTACGAGGACCGGATCCGGCTGAAGTGGAATGGCGATGAAATTCCCGAGGCCGCGTGGCGCAAGGCCGACTGGACCTACCAGTTGCGCCCCAGACCGGATTACGCCGTCAACGGGTACCGTCTGCACATTGATCTCAAGCAGACCCAGCGCCTGCCCCAAAGGGGGATAAATACGGTAGAGGTGGAGGTCGTGGAGAAGGACGCTCAGCTCATTCACCCGGTGACCTTAGTGGATGTGGAGCTGGTAGTCGAATATCTGCCGCACCGCAATGCTCTGCGGGACGACGAGGAGTACTTTGCCTAAGTTAGGCGTGAGATTCAAACGGTGGGAAAAAAGTCAAATCCGTGCCGAAGTTATCCATCGCCACCACCTCGTCGCCGCACAGCCGCGCGCGGATGGCGCTGTCCCGCCACGTCAAGGTCGTCTCGTGGACGGGCAAGTCAAACGCAAAGCCGATCCAGCGTCCTACGGGCGGCTGCTCAATCACCGCATAACCGTCGCGTAAGACCGGATGTTCGGCACCCTCTACGTTGAATCGCTCCCCGTCGAGCCAGGGCGGCAGGCGCACATGCAGTGCTCCCGGCTGCTTGACTTTGACCGCTAGGCGCGGATGCGTGTAGGGCGACCGCACTGCGAGAGCATCGGTCTCACAGTCGAACAGCATATCCACCCAATGCCCCGCTCCATCGCTGCGCACCACGGCCTTGTACGCCGCAGCCAGCGAGCCTACGGACCCGCCGACAATGTCGATATTGAAGCCAATGCGCGGCTTGTTCGATTCCCAGATGCCCAGCGGCTCGTGCCCGTAGGGAGCCGGAAACCCAAAGCCACCGCGCAGCCTGTGCGCCACCTCGCGCTTGCCATCCACCCCCTCGGGATTATCCGGCTCGACGATAAACGAGACATCGCGCAATTGCGACGGCAGCAAGTGGCTGCGCAATATACGCTCGGCATCGTCGTAGTACTCGGGGTGGCCCCAGCGCCCCAAGATGAGCGCGGTCTCAATAATATCTCCGGTATTATTGGCCTCGCCCCGGCGACAGAGCGTGGGTCGGCTCGACACCTCAATGGACCAACCGATCTGATCGCGCAAATCCCATAGGCCGTTATCGTAGAACCGCTTGACCCGCTCCATCAGCTCGGCGTCCCCAGTGCATTCGGCTAACTGAGCCAACGACGACATCGCACAAGTGGTCGAATGCACATGCGAGCCAAAGCGCGCGGTGGCAAAGGAGCCATCGTCGAGAAAGAATTCGCGCACGGCCTTGTCCTTGAGCACAGCAGCCAAATCCAAGGCCGGTTGGTACCCAGTGGCTTGGTACAATTTGACCAACGGCCCAATGGCGCGCGCCGGCCCTTGGATAAAGGTCCTCTCGCCGGAATCGCGGAGGTGCACTGGTGTGTCGCGTTCGAGACGCACTCGATCCCATTGCTCGTTGGGCACCCAATAATCGAATAGCAAATCAATACTAGCGGCCGCCAA
This sequence comes from Candidatus Latescibacterota bacterium, assembly GCA_022827835.1. Lineage (GTDB taxonomy): Bacteria > Latescibacterota > UBA2968 > UBA8231 > UBA8231. Next base: position 196,434 of record JAJEIO010000048.1, on the reverse strand, counting down.
TTCCATAGCCCGCTCGGACTTGCGGAAGGCTGTCAACGCGTATAGAGCGTAAAATCCCTCGCGCAAATTGTGCTCTTGCAGTTCAATGGGATCGCCCTCGCCATTTATGTGCTGGCCGATGCGCTGCAAGGGCAGCGGTGCCCGGCTGTAGGAGAAAAAGGCCGCGCGGGCGTGCTTGTCGATCACCTCCTCGTCCAAGTCCAAGCCCATGGCGTCTTCAGCCGCCAGCATAGCGTTCAAGAGGCGGCCCGGCATGTGCCCTTCCATGCTGCCGCCCAAAAAGGCTCCGGGCCGCACCTGCGCTCCTCCGTACGGCATATCGGCATCATCGGCGTTGAAAGCCCGGCTCATAGCTTGGCACCCCAAGCGAATGGCATCGCCGATATCAGTGGTATTTACGTCGCGCAGTTGTACCATGGCTTTCCTCAAACACCGGCGACTAAACGCACGGCCTCAAGAGTCCGATCCCCCATGACAAACGGCTCGTCCGCCCCTCCATCCACAAAACCCAACTCCTTCAACCAAGCGCCTTTCTCCTCGTCCTCGACACAGAGCCGCACCCAACAACGCCCCCCGGCCCAGTCAGTAGCCGCCCGCATCACATCGGTCCAAGTCTCTGCGTAGCGACCGTGGACAAAACCATCCACCTGACAAGCGCCCTCGCCGTCGGGCCGCGCACTAGCCAATCCCACCAAGCGCCCATCTCGAGTGCGGGCGGCAAACCAAGCGCCAGCGCCTTGTTCAACTAGCTTGGCATAGCGCGGGTACAGTCCCATACAGGAATTCTGTTCAATGTAGCGGGTCGAGTACAATTCGACGTTGGCGTCGAGCACCCACCAATCGTGCGGCGCGACGATCAAGGGGATCATGGGTACGCGCTGAGCCGGCGATCCCGGCTCGACCCCGACCTCATCACTAGCCCGAAAGTAATCTACCAGAAAAGACTCGGGCGATTCCCCGCTGGAGATTAAAGCCCAGACAGTAGAACCGGACATCTTGCGCCAACCCAAGCGGTGGTAAATGCGAGCCGCGACCGGGTTAACCGTGCCCAAGAACAGAGCCTGTCCCCCCGCAGCCAAAAAGTCGTCGCGCGCCGCCCGGCACAAGCGGCTGGCAATGCCCTTGCCGCGACATTGCGGCACGGTAGCCACCTCGCCCAAACTACTCAGTTCTGGGTTGCCCACCGCCGTGGTTAAATGGCTGCTGCCGACCGTGCGTCCCCCCTGCTTTAGGAGATAGAACGTATCGCGGTTAAAGTCGCGTTCGTCACCAGCGTACGCAGGGCGATCGGCTTGGTACCCGTCCCCGAAAATCCCATCCCAAAAATCGATTAACTCCTCCGTCAGGCCGGCGTCCAAAGGAGGAGTCTCGACGCTTATCTCCACGGGGTTAAGCCGGTGCCTTCCACTTCTTCAATTGCCTCTTCCACACCCTGTCCAACTCGCGGCGCACCACCTGCACGTCCTTCCAGCGGTCGGGGAAAACCGACAAATGGTAGCCACCGGCGATCTGCTCGGGGCAGGCGAACATTTCCCGGCCCGGCTCGGCCGCTTCCAGCCAGCAAGCCATGACCTGCTCGGCGAATTCCAGCCAATCGACAAATTCGGGAATGATCTTGCCCTTGTGGTCAATAGCGGGAATCATGGCGTGATGCCCGTTGAAGGGCCTGAAGTGAAACTGCTGCGCCAACTGGATCAGATCGACGCGCTCGGCCAAGCGCTCCCAATAGGGCGGCGACAAATGCTTGATCACCGCCGGATGGGAAAAGTCCCACGTCATTTTTAGCGGTTTCTTCTCCGCCTTCTCGTAACCAGCGGCCAAGGCATAGGTCTTTTCCGGCGTTTCCGTACACGTATCGCGGTGTACCTCCACGGCCACGTCCATCTCCAAGTCTTCGGCCGCATCCATCAAGCGCCGTGCCACCTCCACGGCCTGCTCAGTGAGCGTGTCGTGGTCGAGCATTTGCACGTTGACGCAGCGCGCTCCCGCCGCCTTGATTTCGAGCAACTTGGGCCTGATCTCGCCGATGCCGCCTAAGTCAGTGGTACAGGCGAAGACCAAACCCGAGGCGGCGACCTCATCGGGGGTCACCATGAAGACGCGCCCCACAAAGCCGTCGAAGCCAGCTTTTTTTATTTTTTTGAGCTTTTTGGCCGCGCTCCACTCGCCTTTCTTGCCGCCGTATCCCATCAGGGAACCGAGGGAGCACATATGATAGATTTTAGGCCGCTTGATTTTCGCCATGTTCATCCTCCTTGGGGCGATTGCGCTGCTGCGATAGGGGCCGCTAATATATCGCCCATATCCACGGAGACCAAGCACAATTAATGCGCGTCGTCAACTCACACTCTTTACGTAAATCCTCAATCAAACGGCGAAAAAAAGGTCAGATCAGCGCCAAAATTATCCATCGCCACTACCTCGTCGCCGCGCAGCCGGGCGCGGATGGAACGAGTTCGATGTTGCAGGACTAACTCTTCTTCGGCCAAAGCAAAGCGGATCTCGATGGGAGTATTCAAAGGCGGTTGGGCAAAGAAGAGGAACCCGCTGTCTATGCGCGGCGGCGCGGCCCCTTTAACCTCTAAGTCAGACGGCGCGACCCAGCCGGGCAAGCGCACCCACAAAGGCCCCGGCTGCTTAACCTCGACGCGCAGGACATCATGCGTATAAGGGGATTCAACGCGCACGGCCTCGGTCTCGTGGTCAAAGAGCAAATTGACCCGGTGCCCCGCCGGGCCGCTGCGCACCATCTCCCGGTACACCTCGCACAAAGACGCCACCGCCCCGCCGACAATATCCATGTTGAAGCCAACAGTCTCGGCTTCCACCGGCTCGTGACCGTACGGCGCTGGAAAGCCGAAGGCTCCCTGGTGCCGCTGGGCCACGTCGCGCAGGCCATCCGCACCTTCGGGATTGGGCGGTTCGTCAATAAAGGAAATGTCGCGCAGTTGCGACGGCAGCATATGCCCCCGCACAATGCGCTCGGCATCCTCGAAGTACTCGCTCCAGCCCCAGCGCCCCAAGATCAGGGCGGTCTCGACGATGTCGCCAGTATTGTTGACTTCGCCGCGATCGGGCGGCGCATCGGGATTCGTGCTTTCGACGACCCAACCCAACGGGTCGCGCATGGCCCACAGGCCATTATCGTAAAAAGTCTTGACGCGCAGCAGCAGCGCCGCGTCTCCCGTCAGATCGGCCAACTGCGCCAACGACGACATGACGCAAGTGACCGAGTGCGTGTGGTCGCCCAGCAGCTCCCGGTCGTGGCCGCCGTCCGCAGTGAAGAACTTCCCCGTAATCTTCTCTGCCAATTCCAAAGCCAACTCCAACGCCGGCCCATAGCCCGTAGCCCGATAGTACTTGACTAAAGGCCCCAAGCTCCGGGCTTCCCCCGGAATAAACAGACTCTCCCACGCCTCTAGTCCCAACTTCTGCAGCGCCGGCCGATCCCATCCCTCGTCCACGCTCCAGTAGCGGCGAAACGCCTCGATACTGGCCTCCGCTAACTGTCGCGCCCGGTCCGAATCGCGGTATTGCACCAGCGGATAGAGCGCGTGGAAACCCTCGCGGATATTGTGCGGGATGAAGTTGACCAGCGGACCGTCCAATTCGGCCCGGTTGAGCGGCATGGCGATGGGTCCGCTATACGAATAGAACGCCGCGGCCGCGTGTTTTTCAATCGCCGCTTCATCTACTCTAACGCCAGCCGCGTCTTCGGCGTTGAGCAGGGCGTTGAGATGGCGGCCGGGCACATGCGCCTCCGAGTGCGCGGCACTAAAGCGCAGTTCGGCTTCGGGACGCACGCGCGAGCCAAAAAAGGGAATATCGTTGTCGTCGGCATTGAAAACGCTCGACATGGTGCGGCAACCCAATTCAATGGCGCTGCGCACATCCGTAGTATTGACGTCTTGCAAACGAGTCATAGTCATCTCCTGTTAAAATTATCGGCCAGTGAGGGACGTCGATTGATCGTCCCCGCGCAATCCAATCTCGTTTTCCCAGCGCCGATACATCTCGGGCCGGCGGTAATGGCGGAAGAACATCAGCGTCTCCCTGCGACTCTCCGCTAGCGCCGACGCACTCAAGTCGGCGACGATCATCTCCTCTTCGCTACCGCTCTGCACCTCGGCGATGACCGCACCGAGGGGATCGCAGATGAAGGTCACTCCCGAGAACGTGCGGCCGGCCCCGTTGTCGCCGACGTTATTGCAGATAGCGACGTACACGTTATTGTCGTACGCGCGGGCCGGAACGTAGCGCATCCAGCGAGCCCGCTTTTCTGCGGGAGTCTCCCCCGGTGAGGCATGAGGCAGGAAGATCACCTCGGCCCCCTTTTCCGCCAACAAGGTGCTCAACTCCGGGAAGTGAGAATCGTAACAAATCTCAATCCCGTAGCGGACCTTTGCATGGTCGAATACCGGAAGGGCGTCACCGTGACGCCAAGTGCCGATCTCAGCATCGGGAACGTGCGTCTTGCGATAGCAGCCGACGTACCCCTCGGGGCCGCAGACGACCTGCGTATTGTAGATGATTCCGCTGACGTCCCGTTCGAGAATACCAGTGAGCAGAGTGATCTGACAATTGCGTGCGATCTCTTCGAGCCTGCGCAGCGATTCCCCTTCGAGCGGCTCGGGCTCCGGCGTTGAGGTGTCACCGGCGTTGTACCCGCACACGCACAGTTCGGGGAAGCAGACGATATCCACATCTTGCGCCGCCGCTGCCTCGGCAAAGCGCTCAATAGTTGCCAAATTGCGATCGCGTTCCGCGACGCGGCAGTTCATCTGCACCGCGGCTATGCGCAAGTCCTCCATCAGATCAATTCCTCCTCGCTTGACGGTCTGCCGTCGAGCAGTTTTGGGTTTATCGCCAAGCTTATCGCTTCATAACTATGGAATTACTCAACTTATTTTTATCTTCATACAAGACAAAAAATAAGGAAGGGAATTATGCCGAATCCTACAACAAATGCCGAGAATCTACCATCGATCCCACTGACAGAAGATCAACGCTATGTCTTTGACACTCGCGGGTGGCTGCTAATCCCCGGCGTCCTCAGTGAATCAGAGATTCAAGAGATGCGCGAGTTCTGCTACCAGCTCAAACGGGAACCAAGGTCCATTCCCGAACACCACCGCTATTCCATCGGCGGTCCCTTAGAGAGCCTAACCGATCATCCAGTTGTGCTCGGATTCATGCACGAATTTTTGGCCTCGGCCTATGCCAACGAAAACTGCTATGGATTTCGGCTGGAAAGCACGTTTCTAACCATTCGTGCAAACGGACACGATGCTTTCCGGCCACACGGCGGCCGTGGGATGCTCAACTTTCCCGGCAACTCGCACACATATCATCTGCACTACGACAAGGCACATAGCGGACTGACGCGCGTCGTCTGGGAACTCAACCCGGTGCAAGAAGGTTGCGGTGGAACCATGTTCCTCACCGGCAGCCATAAAGGAGCGTTTCCCGCTCCCCAATCAACGGCAGATCGCAACTCCCCGTTGTGGGAGGACTACACCTGTCCCGCAGGCTCTGTGCTCATCTTCACGGAGGCAATCACCCATACCGGTGCCAAGTGGACCGACGAAGCCGTCGATCGAGTCGCAATTTTCAACTGCTACAATACCGTTGGCAACAAGTGGCATAAGTGGGAACCACACCCACAGCACTTTGAAGAGATGCCGTTTAAACGACAGACGCTCTTCCGACCAGTTCACTGTCAGGACAACTCGCCAACGTTGGATGCTGTATAGGATAGTCGGATTGGATCATCCCTATGCGCCGATTCGACCTCCACCAATCTCAAACAGTTCTCACGCTTGCCCTGCGACTAGCGATATGCGCTGGCGTCGCCGCCTCGGCGCAGGAAGAAGGCGAGGACCGCACAATGTCTTGGTCTCTGACGCTAAAGGCGATCCGCGCCAGATTTCCAACAGTCTCCCAAATCTCACCCGATACGCTGCAATCTTGGCTCGACAAATCTCCGCAGCGGGAAAACCTCCTACTGTTCGACGCACGAGAACCCGAAGAATATGCCGTCAGCCATCTGCAGGGTGCCCAGCCAGCCCCCTCAAAAGACGAGGCCCTAAAAGCGCTCCAAGGAGTACCGGCGGACCAGCGTATCGTTTTATACTGTTCCGTGGGATACCGCTCGTCAGAACTTGCCCAATTCCTAATGAAAAAGGGATATACGGGAATCTACAATCTGGAAGGATCGATCTTCGCTTGGGCAAACGAGGGGCGACCAGTTTACCGGGGAAAAGAGCGGGTAAAGGTCGTCCATCCCTATGACAAAATCTGGGGCAGGTTGTTGAAGGAATCGCTGCGAGAACAGTAGTAGGCCGTGCCTGTTACAGTTCTACCCTTGCTCCTGTCGGCTGATGAATTGGCCCAATAGCGGCACTGCAAAGGAATACTTGCCATGTCGATTCTTGTACACCAGTCCTTGGGAGGCAAGGGCGACGAGCATCTGATTGACATGGCTACTGCTGAACGGTTTATCCAAGGCCCGCTTGGATTCCTCGACCACTTCTTGGACCGTGAATTCATCGTCGCAACTCTCAAGCCGAGAAATTACGAACAGCAACGCCCTCTGCCGATCAGATGCACGAGCCCATCGCCCGGCAAAGAAGTCTGTGTCGAGTTTCTGTTCGATCTCCGCAACGGGAACCGACGCGCTTTCCCCCTTATCGATCCTCTGAATGAACGCGTCGTACACCTCTCTGCATATGAACTGGATGAAGTACGGATAGCCGCCGGACATGTTGATTATCGTGTTGACGGAGTCGTCACTAAGACGCACCGGGCACTCAGCATCTTCTACCGGTTCCCGAATTGCCTCCTCGCTTTCTGACTCGTTGAGACTCTGCAGAAACACTACTCTAAACATTCTCTCGGAAAACGTCCGAGCTTCCACCAGCTTGGGAAACAACGTCGGAAGGCCGGTCAAGACGAGCATCAAAGGCAGACCCTTTCTCTGCAGAGACTGAAAGCAATCGAGTAGCAAAGACAGAGGAAACTGGTCCTTTGCCGACTGGTCGGCGAGGTTTTGTGCCTCATCGTAGGCAAATATGATCCCGCGTACGTTCTGCTCCTTCGATAGAGCACGCCACGCGATTTCCAGAACCCCCTTGATCTTGTCGAGCGACAGACCTGGGATGTGTTTGTAGAGCTCTATGAGGACCTGATAGGTGAGAGTACGCGAGATTTGGTCTGTGTCAGCGACAAATCCGACGCGACGTACCTCTTCGGTTTCCACGACTAGGCTTGAAGTGACCGGAGATAGGTCTGTGCAGAGCCGGATAGCCATGTTGTGTTCGCTGATACTTGTGGACTCGGAAAGATCGGTCCCTACCCACACCCACCCGCGGCTCATTGCCAGAGGCTTGAACGAGTCGAGGAGCACCGTCTTTCCTACTCCTCGAAGCCCCGTCAGTACCATGTTTTCCAGAATCGTGTTTTGACCGAGCAGGCGACGAAACTCTTCACGCTCCTCATGTCTCCCGGCCAAATATGGCGGGTGGTGGCCAGCACCTGGACGAAACGGGTTTGAGAACTCAGCCATGTCGATATTCACCTCCGTAAAGTCAATAGAATAAATTTATATAATAATATTAATTTAGTCAATCAAGTAATCATAAATTAATAAATGTCTTAGCTATAATACGCCTGCCGACGCTCCAATTACTCACCCCAGAGGCCACCATGTCCGACACCCCTATCTCCATCAGCTCCAACCGCCAACTACTGCTTGATTTGGAGCATCCCTTATCGTAAGCTCAGTTTATTGAACGCAACCTAATTATGAGGCTCGGCCAAGCAGTGAAAAAGGACTCGACCTACCGGGCGCAGCCTGCGCCATCGGCATTCCCTGTTCCCCAAGAGGGTGAACGGCCCGTTATCTATGCAGATCGCGTAGGGGAGTATTACGTCGAAAGGAAATCCGACGAACACCGCAAAAATCACGGTCTATATCTCACGCCAGTCCCCGCCGCGGATTTCATGGCCAGATGGATCAAGGTGAGCGGGCCAAAGCTGCGGGTCCTCGATCCCGCCGCGGGAGCAGGTATTCTCTGCTGTGCGGCCATAGAGGCGCTTGTCTCCCGCGATTCAATGCCAAATATCATCGAACTGGTCGTCCATGAAGTCGATAGAGACCTGATCGCGCCGCTACAGGCCGTTATCGACTATCTTGTCGACTGGTGCCGTAGCCGTGGAGTGAAGGTCGCCGTGCAGGTCGAGGCGACCGACTTCATCATAGCGCACGCCGAGACATTGCGTTCGCTCGGCGGACTCTTTCCCTATCGGTCGGTAGCCGAAGACTTTGACATCGTTATCGCCAATCCGCCTTACTTCAAGATCAGCAAGGCTGACCCGCGTGCGAGTGCTGCTTCCACCGTAGTTCACGGCCAGCCAAACATCTACGCTCTCTTCATGGCGGTCAGTGCCGTACTACTGCGCGAAAATGGAGATTTCGTATTTATCACACCTCGAAGTTTTACGTCCGGCCCTTACTTCAGGCAGTTCAGAAACGTTTTCTTTGACATGATCCGACCAACGGAAGTCCATGTGTTCGGCTCTCGACGCGACGCCTTCAGTCGGGACGAGGTGCTACAGGAGAACGTCATTGTCTCCGGCACCCGTTATAATCTCCGGCGTTGGGACAAGACCGACGCGCCGTTTGTCATTTCATCAAGTCGCGGGGTCCGTGATATCGGTGAATCCGACCGTCGCGAGATTCCGTTAAACACGGCTCTCGACCTCGATTCCACAAACAAGATTCTCCGCTTGCCGATCTGTGAAGGAGATGACGACGTGTTGGCTCTGGTGGATTCATGGCCGGAGAGCCTCCGCAGCTTCGGCCTAGATATCTCGACCGGCCCCGTAGTCGCCTTCCGTGCAACGGAGTTTATAGACAAGGAAGGCAAGGTGCCGGATAGCCATGTCCCGCTCCTATGGATGAACCATGTACACGCTATGCAGGCCACTTGGCCGCTCAACGAACACAAGCCGGAGTACATCAAGCGTTCCGGCACCGAGGCACTTCTTTTACCGAACAGGAATTATGTGGTCATGCGCCGCTTTAGCGCCAAGGAAGAGGCGCGCCGGCTGACCGCGGCTCCCTACATCGCGACGGAATTTGCGACCCCCAAGGTCGGATTCGAAAATCATCTCAACTACATCCACCGGCCTAGAGGCACGCTCGCCGATGACGAAGCATGGGGGCTGGCGGCGCTCTACAACAGCCGATTGCTCGATACATGGTTCCGTGCGGTCAACGGCAACACCCAAGTGAGTGCCACCGAACTGCGTGCCATGCGGCTTCCTCCACACCAAACGATCATCACGCTTGGTCAGTGCGTGAAACAGCTCGCTGACCCCATGGAAGGCCTAGATCGGCTTGTCATGGAACTGATTGCCCATCCCGAGTTGGAGGAGGCAGTCGTTGGCCAGCATTGAAGAAGCTAGGGAAATCCTCAAGGCACTCGGCATGCCACCGGCACAGCACAACCATATGTCGGGTCTGACACTGATTGCCCTGTGCGGGCTGACGCCGGATGCCCCTTGGTCAGATGCAAAACAGGGATCGTGCACCGTCACCAAGGGCATCATGGATTACGTTAAGGAGCACTACGGTACCGAATACGCACCCAATACAAGAGAAACTTTCCGCCGTCAGGTGCTCCACCAGTTCGTTCAGGCGCGAGTCGCCGATTACAACCCGTTCGAACCCGGCCTCCCGACTAATAGCCCGCACGCTCACTACGCCATCACGGAAGCGGCCTTGGAAGCCGTGCAGCACTATGGGACAAAAGGTTGGGATTCAGCCGTGGAAAAATTCCGCCACGAGCAGGGAACTCTTGTAGAGCGCTACGAGCGTGAACGGCTTCACACCATGATTCCGCTTAAGCTAGCCGATGGACAGGAGCTTCAGTTCTCCCCAGGCAAGCACAACGAGGTGCAAAAAGCTGTCGTGGAAGAATTCGGGCCGCGCTTCGCTCCCGGCGCACGCCTGCTCTATGTCGGTGACACTGCCAAGAAGGACCTGTACATGGACGAGGATGGCCTTGCCAAACTCGGCATCCCGATCACTGACCACAGCAAGATGCCGGATGTCGTGTTTTACGACGCCGAGCGAAACTGGCTGTTTCTCGTCGAGGCAGTAACGTCTCACGGCCCCATGTCGCCGACGCGGATCGTCGATCTGGAAAACATGCTTTCCGAGTGCTCCTTGGGTGCCGTTTATGTCAGCGCCTTCCCGGATTTCGGAGAATTTCGGAAGCACCTGAAGAATATCGCTTGGGAAACAGAAGTATGGCTTTGCGACACCCCTGACCACATGATTCATTATGATGGCGATAGGTTCCTCGGGCCTAGACAATGATCTCGAACGACTGCGGGCGGGCCAATCAGGATAATGGATTTCCAACGATACTATCTTTAATACTTCACTGTCCATTTCGTGGCACAATAAAATGTATTGTTAGATTTACAGTTTTTCGCAATACATAGGCGAGTTGATACATGATTAATTGTCCTTGGTGTTCCTGTTTCCCTCGTCCCGGAAATGATATCGACGACCTATGCTACTTGTTCGCTTGTGCAGCATGGAAAACATGGTCGGACCTTCGTGACTCGCAGAGATTGGATATTAATATCTCCGAGGATTCGATCACAGACATGCTGTTGCTCGAAATGCTCCGTCGAACGAACCGAATTGCCTGTACACGATATACGCGATGGAACGAAAGCAAGTCGGGCGCAGATTGGCACTGGTGGTTTGTTTCCGGGAACCGAGGCTTTCCGATGCTCATTCAAGCCAAACGTCTATACTCAAAAAGTGGCCGGTACGAAGCTCTGACGTACAAGAAGGGCAGCAGATACGACCAGACGAATACGCTTTTGAGGACCGCACGTAATCGTAATAATGATTGGTTTCCCCTGTTTTGTTTCTACAACTTCTGGAGTTCACCGTCACTTCCGCAAAATCCGCTTTGGGGTTGCTCATTAGCATCAGCCCAATCGGTAAAGGACCATCTGTTGCTCTCTGGTCAACGGAAGAATGATATTGATTCTATTTTTCCGATGTCCGTTCCCTGGTGTAATTTGGTCTGCCCATTTGACGACTCCGAGATTGATTTTCCTGATGCCGTCCGTAGGAGGGTTATGCTAACCCTTGAAATCAAGGACGCCCCTGAAATCCGTGAACTGCCGCCAGAGGTCCAACAACTCCTCAGAAGAGGGGGATCCAACGAATACCTCTCAGAACCGTCAGAGAGACGGGATTCCTTAGCAGGAATGGTCGTGGTTTCCGACCAACCTATTGAGGGGAGGGACTGACACCTGAATACAGATCCTTCATACGCTCCTAACTACCCACCCCCGAGGCCACCATGCCCAACACCCCCATCCCCATCGGCTCCGACCGCCAACTACTGCTCGACCGCCGCCTCATTGACGAGCTACAAGACGCCCGCCAAATCCTCCACCAGCCCATGCGCCGCAACGCCGCAGTGCGCATCGACCATCCTTGGGAAGAAGGCGGCCTCGCCTACGCCGTGCTCTTCAAAGACGGCGACCGCTTCCGCGCCTGGTACCGCTGCATCCCCCACGCCGACAACAACAAAACCGACCGCGCCTGCACCGCCTACGTCGAAAGCAGCGACGGCATCACTTGGCACAAACCAGAACTGGGCCTAATCAACTTCCAAGGCTCGACGGCCAATAACTTAGTCATCGACGATCCCGACCTAGTCAACTTCTCCCCGTTCCTCGATCCACAAGCCCCAGAGCAAGAACGCTACAAAGGCATCGGCCGGCGCGGCGCCATTTACACGGCTGCCTCCCCCGACGGCTTCCACTGGCACAAAAACCCTGAACCCGTGCAGACCGAAGGTCCGTTCGACTCGCACAACATCGCCTTCCGCGACCCGTGGACCGGCCAGTACGTCATGTACACCCGAGGCATTCGCCGCGACGGCGAACTAGGCCACGGTGCCACCCGCGCCTTTAAGGAAGGCGTGCGCTGGATCCGCCGCGCCACCTCCGACGACTTTGTCCACTGGAGTCCGCTAGAATCTATCGACACCGGCGATGCGCCGCTGGAGCACATGTACACCAATTCCTGCGTTCCCTACGAGCGTTCCCCCGGCCTCTACCTGATGTTCCCCTCGCGCTTTGTCAACAGCCGCAGCCCCACGCCCGACTGGCCGTACCCCGGAGTCAACGACGGCGTGCTAATGAGCAGCCACGACGGCCTTCATTTCGACCGCCTCTTCCCCGAAGCCTTCGTGCGCCCGGGTCCCGACCCCGGCAATTGGCACGACCGCAGCGTGTACATCATGCGCGGCCTGCTGCGCACCGGCCCCGCCGAACTGTCGCTCTACATGACCGAGAACTGGCGCATGCCCACCTCCTGCATCCGCCGCCTGACCATGCGCCTCGATGGCTTCGCCTCAGTGCAAGCGCCCTATCGCGGCGGCCAGTTCACCACCAAGCCCCTGATCTTCAGCGGCGATCAATTGCGGCTCAATATGGCCACTTCTGCGGCCGGCAGCATCCGCGTCGAAGTCCAAGATGAAAACGGCAAGCCCTTTCCCGGACTGTCGCTGGCCGATTCGCCCGAGCTTTTTCAGGATCAGACGGATTTAGCGGTGGAATGGGAATCAGGCGCTGAGGTAGGCCCGTTGGCCGGACAGCCAGTGCGCCTGCGCTTTGTCATGTACGACGCCGACCTGTACGCATTGCGCTTTTGCTGCAAAGAAAAATAGGAGACAGAACCCATGTACCAATCAGTAGATATCGCCGCCATTTCCTTCCGGCCCAAAAAATTCGACCTAGCCGGCAATGCCGACCGCTTGGAGGCCATGTTCCGCGCCGCCGCTAAAGGTGGTGCTCAACTGGCTTTGGCTCCCGAAGGAGTGCTGGAAGGCTACGTAGTCATGGAACTGATCACGGGGGAAGAACCGGAAGAACGAATGCGGGACGTGGCCGTTACCACGCGCGGCCCGGTCATTGGCCGCTTTCGCGAGCTGGCCCGCGAGTTGGGAATATGCCTCGCCTTTGGACTAGCCGAGCGCATCGGCGACGATGTGTACAATTGCGCCGTCTTCATCGACCATCGGGGCCGCCTGTGCGGCAAGTACCACAAAATGCAGTTGGCCGAGGGCTACCATCCCTCCTGGTGGTACAACCGCCTCGGTGCCCATGCTCGCGCCTTTGACACTCCGTTTGGCCGCTGCGGCTTCCTCATCTGCAACGACCGCTGGAATCCCGATATCGCCCGCATCCCAGTACTCGACGGGGCACAGTACCTGCTCATTCCCTCCTACGGCTCCCGCTCCAAGGAGCAAGACTGCGCCGTATTAGCTCGAGCGCGCGAAAACGGCGTCGCCATTGTCGAGGCCAACGTCGGCGTCACCTTGGTCATCAGCAAAGGAGAAATCATCGCTCTGTCGCGCCGGGTAAGCGAAATCACCTACGCCACCATCGAAGTCCCGGCCTCACCTTCGGCGCGCAACCGCAACGCGCAGGAACGCAGCTTTTTGCAGTGGCGGCAGACGGAAATGCACCACCGCTATAAACAAGGAGAGGCCAAGCGCGCCCGCTCCGGGCCGCACGACCTCGACAAGGTCAGCCACGACCAGAAGGGCCGCTTGATCGGTTGAAATAGATTAAAAGCGGTCTCAAAATCCCTATCGGCTGTCGCCCGACGGCAAAGTATCCGCAGATGAACGCAGATGTGAAATGACGTTGATCGGAGCGCAGCTAGAATTTTGAGACGCTTCTTACTGCACAAAGGCCCTCTCCCCCACAATACCCTCACCCTGCGCAATCTCATAGCGCGCCCCGGCCGCTATCTGTTCAAGGGCTTCCACCGTCCCATCCGGCCAGCGAATCTCCAAGCGGTCGATCTGCTCGGCCGCGCCCAAGCCAACGGTCAGGCTCATCGGACTGTGGCTCAGATAGGAAGATCCCGTGCGCACCATGAACACCTGCTCCCGCTCGCCCACCTGCGCGGTCACCTTCGCGCCGATCGCATCTCGATTAGGTGCCTTACCCGTTAGGTCAAGCTCCACCACGCGGCCGGTCGGCCCCTCGTTGCGCAATAGATAAGCCGGACCGCCATTGGTCGTCAGCAGCACGTCCAAGTCGCCGTCTGCGTCGATATCGCCGACAGACAGCCCGCGCGCCACCACTGGCTTGAGAAACGGCCCACCCGTCTGCTCCGACACCTCGACCATCCGTCCCTCGCCGGTATTCCAAAACAACTGCGGTGGTTGACGGTACTCGATCTCTTTCTGCGTCGAGTTGATCTCTGGCTCGATGTGCCCATTGGCCAAGATCAGGTCTTGGTAGCCGTCGAGATCGTAGTCGAAAAAGCGCAGCCCAAAGGTCAGCGGCTGCAGCGTCGCCTGCATCAGCCGAGCTTTGCCCGCAGCATCGACGAAAACTTCACTTCCAGCTTGGCTGTAGAGCGAGAGCGCCTCGCGGCTGAAGTTGCCAATGGCGATGGAGAGCACGCCGTCGTTGGCGACCGAGGTAATATCTACGCCCATCCCCGCGCGCGCGCGCCCGGTCTCGTCGTAGCCAATGCCCGCGGCGAGACCCCGCTCCGCAAAGCGGCCCCCACCTAAGTTTTGCAACAGGAAATTGGGCTGGGTGTCGTTGGTGACGACCAAGTCGATGCGCCCGTCGTCTTCAAAGTCAGTCATGGCCACGCCCATGGACTTACCCTCGGGCAACAGCAAGCCCGCGTCTTCGGTTATCTCCTCGAAGCGGCCCTCGCCCAAATTGCGGTAGAGCCTCGGCGTCGAGCCGGGGTACTGCTGTGGCGTGGCATAGGACTTTCCCTTGCCGTCGAGCGTGGTGTATATGTCAGTGCTAGCCGACCAGCGCACGTAGTTGGTGACCAACAGATCCAGCCAGCCGTCGCCATCCACATCGACCCAGGCCGCACCCGTGGACCACTCGGGATTCTCATTGCCCGCATCGTCCCGCCAGACCGCGCCCGCCACGCCCGCTTCCTGAGCCACATCGACAAAGCGGCCTGCGTCGTTGCGCAAGAGCAGATTCGGCCCCAAGGTCGTCAAGTAAATATCTGGATCGCCATCGGCGTCGTAGTCGGCAATCGTCGCGCCCATGCCATAGACCGAAAAGCCTAGACCCGCGCGCTTCGTTACGTCATCAAAAGTGCCGTTGCCGAGGTTGCGGTAGAGCTTGCCAGGGGCCTTTTCGCCACCCCAGCCGTCGCTGCTGACCAAGAGCACGTCCAGCCAGCCGTCGCCATCGTAATCAAAAAGCGCGCACCCGCTGCCCATGGTTTCCGGCATCCACTTGTCGCCGCGCGCACCAGTCTCGTGCCTGAATTCAAGACCAGCTTCCCTCGTCACATCGACAAAGCGCACCGCAGGAGCCTCTTTCCGCCCGCGCCCCACCGCATAATCGGCAGCCGGTTTGGTGTACTCAGGCTTCGGAGCCGGTTCCGAAGGCTCTTCCGGACCGCAGGCGGCTAACATCAATGCGCCGACCGAGAATCGCCAGATCATACTACGAGATGTTGGCATAAAATTTGCATCTATTGCGTACTTACTCGTCATATCTCTTCCCATTAAGCCTTAGCAGTGTGAAAGGTTGATACACAGGTGTTTGCTAGAGTAACCGACACCTTAAAAGAATGCAATCGGATTAGCTCGACATGAATCGCAGCGCAGCCTACATCGCCGACGAAAAATTGACTTACCTACTGCACGACGAAAGCAAGAACGGTCTATTCGTTCTATTAGGCTATGACGACCACAATGTCGAGGACTTACGCAGAGGTCTGCTAATCATCGTCAGGACACAACCGCTTGTCGAACGTATTGCAACTGAGCACGGCACCAAATACATTATCCTTGGATACATTAACACACCATCATACGGCCTATTTCATCTGCGCACCGTGTGGTTTATCGGCCACGGCGAGACCGCGCTACGTTTTGTAACGGCCGTTCCACAAAGGAGTTATAGTCCATGAATACCCTAGCCGAACCCCTAGATGCCCCCCTAGCCGAACACCGGCAAGCTGTCCTGACAGCCGATCAACCCCAAGCCGAACTGATCGTCGGCGACGTCGGGGTCGTGGTTTTCATTCACGGCGAAGGAGCCGCGTACGAGGTGGAGTTTCCCAACCGAGCCGTCCTCACCCTAGAAGCCGACCAAGTGCGGCCCCTCGGCATGGAAGAAATTCTCCACGTGCGCCCTCAACCACCCTCCCCCAGCGGATGAACGTGTATCTTGAGCGCCTCGCGGTTGTCGTGCGGATGCTCTAGCCGATAGCGGCGCGTCAGCTCTTGCGCCGACTCGTCGATCTGGTAGTACTGGTAAGCCTGCTCAGCGACGAGGGCCTCGTCCTCGCGGCCAAGGGCGCGCAGCGAGAGCATCCGGTGGTAGTGAGCGACGCGGTCCTCCGGGTCAATAGCCAGTACGCCGTCGAGAGCCTCCAAAGCCTCCTCAAAGCGGCCGTCGAGGTACAGCACCCGGCCCAAGTTGCGCCACGTAGCTCGATCCTCGGGAAAGTCGCGCAACACCCGGCGATACGCCTGCGCCGCAGCCTCGTAGCGGCCATCCTCTTGCAACACTACGCCCCAAACCCAAGCCGTCTGTCCGTCGCCGCTAACCAACGCCTCGCAGTCCTCCAAATGCTCGTACGCCCGCTCCAAGTGGCCGTCGCGCACGGCAACCTTGGCCAAGTTGCGACAGCCGTCTAGGCGCTCCGGCGCTAGCTGTTCCACAGTCGCAAAGGCCCGTGCGGCTCCTTGGGTGTCGTCTTGGAGCAGCAAGCCAATGCCATAGTCGTTGAAGCGCATCCAGTCGCCCGCATCCGGCGCACCCGTCACGGACGACTCTCCCACCACCAACTCCACCTCGCTGCGGGCGATCTCAGTTACCGGCAAATCCGGCACTTGATCGAAGCGGCGGAAGCCTTGGCGGTTGTTGTTAAAGGCAAATTCCGTATAGGCGCGGTCGAACTTGCGCCACAGTAGCCGCGCCCGCAGCGTCAGCTTGCGCCCCGCGTAGTCCTCGGGCACCTCGAAGCTGTAGTGAGCTACATCCGCCGTACCGGGACCAATAGTGCGCACGTACACAGCCGTGACGATGTCCTGGGCGTTGCGTCGGTGGATAGCTTGGCCTTTTGCATCGACCATCAGCGCCTTGTAAAAGTGCGCCCCCGGATCGACGTGCCCATCGTCTTGCACCGCCCCGTTCAAAGCTAGCACCGCGTCGTCATCGCTCACCACCGATACCTCTAGCCAACCCTCGTTGGAATCGTTAGTCCCGCCCGGGAAAGTGTGCCCGACGCCCTTGTTGCGCACCACCACGTCGAATGTGTACTCGCCGCCCGGCACCAGCGCCGGCTGGCTCTTGTCCAACGCGTAGTGCGCTTCTTCTTGGTGGTGCAGCGCGAACACATCGACGCTGAGTTTTTCGTCTTGCAGAAATTCCTCAATCCGCGCGATAGTCTCCTCGTCGCCGCGGATGAAGGGCAAGGCCGTGTTGACCGCCAAAAAGCGGTGCGACTTGACGTACCCATCCCGCGCCGACACGTCGCCAGCCACCGCTTCCTCCAGCGGCATGTGGCAGTCTTGGCAGACCCGCTTAACAGCAGGCAAATAGAAGGTCCTAGCGGCATTGAGCGCCACGCCGCTATCGTGCCAATTGTCGTATTCGTTTTGGCCGCGCAGCCAGCGGTAGCCATTGACGCGTGAGTCGAGACTGACCTTGTGGCAGGTAGCGCAAAACTCGGAAGTGCGGAAGAAGGGCTTGAGCATCTGCTTCTTGTGGACGATGGGCCGCGCCTTCAGCGCCGTGTCGTGTACGAACCGGCCCACGCCTTCCTTGGCATTGGCGAACAGATAAGGATCCTCCTGCTCGTCGGCGATGTTGTAGTTGCCGTTGCCGGTCTGATCGTGAATTGCGTCGATGGCGTGGCAGCCCAAGCAGGTCAACCCGGCTTGGGCCTGTGGCGAGGCACGGTCAATCTCTTCGGTCATTTTGCCCGCCAGCATCAGCGCCGGATCGTGACAACCCGAACACCACTTGGACTTAACTTTGGCCTCCTCGCCCGCCAAGTCCTTGTAATAGGCAATATGCGCGTCGACCTCCGCATTGCTCTCGGTCGAGTTGCTGCGCATGTGGTTGATCGTCGCCTCGTAGAAGGGGTTGTTGAACGAGGCAAAGCGGTGCGCTGACGTCGCCCACTGTTCGACGATTGCCGCGTGACAGCGGGCGCAAGTCTCCGAGCCAATCGGCTCGTTGACCACAAAGCCGTACTCGTCCATGTCGCCAGCGAGTTTCTCCGGCTGCGAGAGATCGCCGCGCGTGATGATCCGCGAGGGCAGCACATCGCCGGTCGTAGTCGTAGTAGCCGCCGGGAAAAAGGGGCTTTCAGCCGGCACGAAATTGGCGGGGACAAAGTCGTCTGAGGCAAAGTCAGCGACCTCCCGCGCTTTGGAACCTGGACCAGTGTGCTTGCCAGCGGCAAAGGCTTGCTCGGCCGCCTGCGTGTACTGCTCGCCGCTATAGCTCAACCCGTGTAGCACCACAGCGAGCGCCAACAGCCCAACCACTGCTACGGGCACGACGCGATAGCTCCGCGCAGAGGGCTTCCACAGTGAGAGGCGACGGTGAGCCAAGTAAAAGAGAGGAACCAAAACCGCCGCGGCCACGTGGCTCCAGTACGCCACCGGATTGCCGCGATTGCTCGCCGCGCTGAGGATGAACAGCCCGCTAATGGCCAGTACGATGCCCAGCGTCAGCGTGGCGATGCCGGTGTAGATGGCCCGTTTGCGGCTCTTGCGCCACACCGCCGGTAAGTGCCAAGCCACAAAGCCCATCGCCAGTACCACCAGCACCAAACCGACGCCCGTATGCGACAGCACCATGCCTTGATAAAACTTGGGCAGGGAAATGTCAGTAACCGCGAAGTAGGCGAAATCGAGGGCGTTGGCCAACCGATTGGTCAGCAAATAGAGCGTATCGGCGACTATGAAGACGCCCAAGGCCACTATGGCCAGCAAGGTCCGTTGCTGGCGAGTACTCAGACGACTCGGGGTTTTCTTTTGCATGGCTTAGCTAGGCAGAACGCGCATGGCCGGCGGGATTGCCGGGTTTCCTCCTCTAAAGATAGGAGGAACGCGCGGTCTCTGGTAGGCTGCGATCGGCGAGGATGCTTATGCCCACTGCCCTTGTACCCAACCGACGACTTTTTCGATCATGACCTGCGCGTGCTCGCTAAAGACGTGATCGGCTCCGTCAATGACGACGAACTCGGCATTGTCTCTGGCTCGTGCGAGGATGTCGTGCGAGTCATCAATCGGCACCACGTCGTCCTCGCTGCCGTGTACCAACAGCCAAGGCACTACAATCTCGGCCCCACGTCGCACCACAGTGTCGATTTGGGTCATGTCGTCCATGTAGGCTTGCGACAGTGGGCAGTCAGGCTCGTCCCACATGCAGCCTTCATCGGGCACCTCCTCGCCAAACTCGCGCTCGGCAAAGGCGTGCGTATGCACCATGCCCGCCAAGGAGACGAGCAGGCCGATACGCTCGTCGCGGCTGGCGCGCAAGACGCCGACTGCTCCCCCCATGCTGTGGCCGACATAGCAGACCGAGTAGCCGTCCAAGGCGCTGAGCACCGTGCCGAGGTCTTCTACTTCTTTGGAGATCGTCGCGTCGGCAAAGCGGCCTTCGGACTCGCCATTGCCGGCAAAGGAAAAGCGCATCGCGTGAATGCCAGCGGCCGCCAGCCCCTCGGCGAGCGCTACGACAAAGGGGCGGTCCTTGTTGCCGGTCACGCCGTGCCCTAAGACGGCGATGTGCCGCGATCCTTCCGTGCCGACGTGAAACGTGTAGTCCAGCACTTCGCCGGACGGATTGCGAATGGTTCCAAACATAGGGTTACTCCTCCATAGGATTCTATCGTTGTTGTTATGTAATACTCAGCGCAGCTATCAGCAGCTACAGCTCAATTGCGGTCGCGCACCGTGATGTCGCCTACAGAACGCGGTATTCGACAAAGCCGGAAGTGGACTTTCCAATTCGCGGCTACCTTTACAAGCGCACTTCCTTCGTCCTAGTTACTTGACGCCATCACTCTGCGTTTCCCTCAGTTTCGCCAGATCCCGCCGGATGTCTTCAGCAACTTCCATGACCTCAAGCGCCACCCGGGGCTCGCGACCGAGTTCCTGCTCCAAAGCCGTCGTAAGCGGCAACAGAAGATTTGCCGACGGCGACGCCTGAATAAGCTCGACCATGCGCTCTGGCCCGACCTTGATGCTGAACATCATCAGCACTTCAAGACCCCCCTTCGAAAGAGAGTCGAGATATGGGAGAATCGTCAAGACCGCCGTGATGTCTCGCTCGCTCGTGGATAAGTCCCCGCTTGCAAGAGTCGCCTTTGCCCTGATTAGGTGAGCCGAGCATCGATTCTCCGACGATTCCATGTGGCATATATCAAGTAGCCGACCTGCCGCCTCAATGGCGACTTCGTACCGCCGATACTTCAACTCAAGATCCGCTTTTATAAGAAGCGCGTACTCTGTCGCCCTACGAAACGCAGGAGATTCTCTATCTCCGAATCGGCGCACCACCTCGTCGAAGGAGGCTAGCGCGTCCTCCGGCCGGTTCAGGACGCTGAGTGTGAACCCTTTTCTGACAAGTGCCTTTGCAACTGATTCGAGCAGGTCTGGCACATCACTGTCGTCAAATCGGTTCACTACCTCGTCATAGGCGGCCAGCGCTTCCTCCAGCCGGTCTAAGTCGTCGAGTGTGTTCCCTTTGAAGACGAGAGCTGTCGCAATCAATTTGAGAAGGACCGGCTCATCGCTGTCGCCAAACCGACGTACCACCTCGTCGAAGGTGGTCAGCGCTTCCTCCCGACGATTCGACACACCGAGCATGACCCCTTTGGAGACAAGAGCTGTCGCAACCGACTTGAGGAGGACCGGCTCATCGCTGTCGCCGAATCGACACACCACTTCATCATAGACAGTCAGTGCTTCCTCCAGCCGATTTAGGTCGCTGAGTGCATGCCCTTTGCCAGCGAGGGCCTGTGCAACTGGTTCAAGAAGGACCGGCTCATCGCTGTCGCCGAACCGACGCACCACCTCGCCGAAGGCGGCCAGCGCTTCCTTCGGCCGGTTCAACACACCGAGTATGGCCCCTTTGGAGACAAGAGCTGTCGCAACCGATTTGAGAAGAGTCAGCGTCTCACTATCGCCGAATCGGCGCACTACTTCATCATAGGCAGTCAGCGCTTCCTCCAGCCGATTCTGATCCTTCAGAGCAACCGCTTTATCGAAGATCTCCTTCGCGGCCAAAAACTCAGCCTGTTCGTTCGTATCCTCGCTATTTTGGTCTCCCTGACGGAGATGCGGTTCTACACCGACCGACGTCTTGCTCTCCACATTGGAAGGTACAGAACCCTGCTCAAAAACCTCCGTGAAATCTTCGGGAGTAATTGCAAGCAGCTCTTCGCGATGCTCGGCCAGTACCGGCAACCTTATCATCTGCGCGAGTGCGATCTGGGCCAGCGATTTCATCTCCCCGCCGAAACTTCCTGCCTCGCGGGCGATGTGAACACCGATATCCTTCAGTTCAGTTCCAGAGTAGTACGACTCCATGAATTGAATAAGTGCCTGAATCAGGGAATCCTGTCCGCGGGAGCGCCGCAGCAAGTAATAGATGTTGTAGAGACGCTCGGTCAGGTAATACTGTTTGCGCCGAGCAGTACCACCCGAGACCTGAACGACGCCCCGTTCGATGAGGCGGGTGAGTTGGGCACTGCACTTACTCGTCTCCAGCCGAGCGCGGGCCGCGATCTCCCTCGTAGTCGCTGGCTTCCACAGGTCGGCGAGCACGAGATAGACTCGCCGCTCCTGCGCTGGGAGTGATTCGATATGGCCCTTGAAGTACTCCGTATGGTCATCGACGAGATCGAGTAGTTCGGCCATGAGTTCGCGAAAGGATTGCACCGCATCGAAGCGAGCTACGATGGCGATCAGACGCGGGCTACCGCCGGTGAGAATCTCCAGCGATCGAATGGTCTCGGGCGGAGGGCATTTGCCAGACACCGCTTCCCACAGCACGGCGCATTCGTTGGTGTTGAGTGGGCGCAGCAGCAGTATTCGGAACAGGTCGTATAAGGCGTGGTCCGGGCGGTCAATCTCGTCGAAGCGGCTGGTCGCGCTGGCGATCAGAATAATTCGCGGTTCGGTCTGAAGGATCTTGCGCAGCCGCCAGCCTGCGTCCGGATCCGCCATATCCCTGAACATCATGTTCAAATTCTCGACCATCAGCACGAGCCGCTTGCCCTCCCGGTCCGAGAAGTCGAGCAAAGCACCGAGACAGCTTTCGGCAAGAGTCTGATCGTCCTGAATCGCGTATAGGTCTTCGTACGTTCGGAGCAGATCGGGAGCGTCTTCCTTGTGAGGCACCTGGGTGGCCAAGCGAGACAGACATTCCAGCCAGAATTCCCCGGCGGTAGCGACTTCGTAGCTCTCCTCGGCAAAGACGATCGGAAAGAAGCCAGACCGCAATTCGGCATCTCGGCGCACTTCGACTGCGACGCGCAGCAGCAGGCTCGTTTTCCCACTGCCGCGCGGGCCGATCACGATCTGATGCGGGTTGGCGCTTCCTGTACATTCGCGCAGCATCTCGACAATTGATTCGAACTCGCCCGTCCGAACACAGAACGAGGATACCAATTCGTCGTCGGTGAGAAACCCTGGGTTGGACTTTCTAATGGTCATGGCTATCGCTCAGCCCCTCGTTTTGGCTTGGCGGCAGGCTATGGGGACGAAGTGCCGGGCGTGCCGGGCACGCCACCAAGCTTCGAGTAGGCCCGATATGAACCGGTAGTTGTCCCCTTGTCTTGCCAGATAGCCGTCATGTTCGAGTACACTGAGAATGTCCTTGATCGAGACCGGGTCGGATTCAGCTTGTAAGTACTCATAATATTGATTGATAGCATCGCTATGCAGCAGTCCGTCATTGACTGCGGCCTCGGTCAATATATCTAAGGCGGCCGGGTAACTTTTGTCCCCGAGAACCATTCGCAATCGGCTCTCGTAGTGTTCTAGATCCATCTGACCCCGAACACCCAGCATCTCGGTAGTGTACACGCGATCTACATCTTCTAGCGAGGCTTCCCGCCGGTCAGCCCGACGCAGATGTTCGTGGAGATTATCGAAGAACTGCTGCACGTGATGGGGAATTTGACACCGCAGCCGGCGGCACATGTTCTTGCAAATGTCGGGAGAGAAATCGAGGTCATAGGTCGCCGCCAGCGCCATGAAACAGGCGGTGGCAGTCTCATCATCCCAAGGCTTTAGATCGAAAGGAGAAAAGATGTTCGCGTGGGCGCTGAGTCCAGCCTGTTGCAGGATCGGCTCCAAGCTCACGCTACCGGAGAGAATCAGGCAGACCCGGCCTCGATATTCTTGGCCGTTCTTGCGCAGCCAACTCAGGAACTCGTCCACTGCCTGCTTTCGCTCTGACGTAATGAAGTAGTCGTCCCCCTTGAGCAGGCGATTGACGAGAATCGGCAACTCGTCGATAGCGAGCACTACCGGCTGGCCATTACCGGCCAAGGCCGCGAAGACCTCGTCGCCCTTTTGCTGCCAGTTTCCAGCGTCGATTCCGGCGCGCAACTTCACCTGTACCTCGGAAACGGCTAGCGTATCGACTCGATCGACGGCTTCGCGTAGAGTGTTGGCGAGCCAAGATTTGAGCTTGTGCTGCACGCCCTGCACCGACTTTGACCGAACCCCGATCTCGGCGATGGCGTCTGCTGGAGTACGAGCACCCTCCAGATCAACAAAGATCGTCTCGAAGCACCCCTCGCTCTTGAGGCGACGCAGTAACTCCCGAACCAAGCTCGTCTTGCCCATCCGCCGTTGCGCGGTCAGTAGCGTATGGGTTCCGTCTTTTACCCGCTCGGTGAGAGCTTCGAGTTCGGCATCCCGGTCAAAGAATTGATCCCCATCGACCCAATTCCCCCCTGCCTTCCTGAGCATCATGATTACATCTCTTTTCCCAACAATACTGTTGCCAACGATATTGTTGCCAACAAATTTGCTGGAAAGAGTAAGTCTTGTCAAGTCGGGGTTGTCAACAAAAGCGCAGCGCGGTTAGTACCGGCGCAGATATTGCGGTACATAGCCATGCCCAGCCAGTAGGCCGCTCTAATAATACCGCCTAACCGCACCTGCATCTCCCTCATAGAACGGAGGCTAGGGGATAGCTCTCAAAAACTCCCACGTCTGCCGCGCCACCACTAATTCCTCGTCGGTGCGCAGCACGTAAATAGACACTCGGCTCGACTCAGCGTGCAGGCTGCCCTCGCCCCGAACGCTCCCATTTTTAGCCGCATCCATCACCACCCCCAGAAATTCCAAGTCGCGCAGAATCTGGCCGCGCACGGCAGCCGAGTACTCGCCAATACCGCCGGTAAAGCTGATCGCGTCCAGTCCACCCATCTCCACCACAAAAGCCCCCAGCCAATCGCGCGCCGACGTCGCCAACACGTCTATGGCCAAAGCACAGCGCTCGTCCCCGCTTTCCGCACCCGCTTCAATGTCGCGCATATCGCTGTACCCGCAAAGCCCCACAAGGCCGCCCTCGTTAGCGCACTGCGCCAACACCTCGTCCCACGGTCGGCCTTCGTTGCGCATAACCAAGTCCAGCGCATACGGATCCAAGTCGCCGATGCGATTGTTCTGCGGCAGGCCACTCTGCGGGCTGAGTCCGTGCGACGCCCCCTGCGAGACTCCGTCCTTTACCGCGCACAGCGACGAGGACCCGCCCAAGTGCATATTGACGTGTTTGAGATCGGCACGCCCTGCCAGTTCCACTACCTTCTCTGCGGCGTAGCGGTGGCTGGCCCCGTGGAAGCCATAGCGCTGAATGCCGTACTGTTCATACCAAGCGTAGGGCACGGCGTACATTTTGCGCCGCTGCGGCATTGCGCCGTGGAACGCCGTCTCAAAGCACCCGACCCGCCGCGCCTTGGGAGCCACCCGCGCAAACTGCCGGATCGCCGCCACATAAGCGGGATTGTGCGCCGGAGCCAGCGGATAAAAGTCCTCCATCCGCCCCACCACATCCTCGTCGAGTTCGACCACCCCGGAAATAGCGCGCGCGTGGACAGCCTTAAACCCCACGGCGTCCAACTCCTCCACCGAAGCCAACACCCCACCCTCGGCCAAGCGCGCAAGGGCCTCGTCAATCGCGCTGGCGTGGTCGGGCAGATCCACGGCCTGCTCAATCTCGTCGGCCCCACCGATCTGGAAGGTATGCACCGATCCCTGGCCCCCAATCCGATCCATGCCGCCCCGCGCCAAAACCACTTCCTCGGGCATGGCAAAGACCTTGTACTTAAACGAGGTGCTGCCGAGATTGGAAACTAGGATTTTCATCTTATGGCCGCGCCGGACTGCCGTCGGGCAAGCGCGTCTGCGTCCACCCTATCACTTGGTCTTCACAAGGATACTTAGCCGCCAAGTCCTCGTCGATGTCGATCCCCAACCCCGGTCCGTCGCTTGGATACATGTATCCATTGCGCACCTCGGGCAACCCCGGAAACATTTCGTACACATGCTCTGCGAACCGGCACCACTCCTGTATCCCAAAGTTAGGTGCCCACAGGTCCAAGTGCAGATTGGCTGCGTGCCCCACCGGCGAGGTGTCCCCCGGGCCGTGCCAAGCCGTGCGCACCCCGTACATCTGCCCAAAAGCCGCCACATTGCGCGCCGGCGTGATTCCGCCCATCTGGCTGACGTGCATGCGCATGAAGTCGATGAGCCGTCCCTCGATGAGCGGCGTCCACTCGTGCGGATGGTTGAACAGCTCGCCCATAGCCTGCGGCGTCGCGCACTGCTGGCGGATGTGGCGGAACCACTCGATATCTTCGGGCGCGAGCGCGTCCTCCAAGAAGAACAGCTTGAACTCCTCCACATCCTTGGCAAAACCCACCGCCTCAATTGGGTGCAGCCGCTCGTGGATGTCGTGCAGCAGTTCCACCTCAAAGCCCAGTTCTGCGCGGATGTGCGCAAACATCCGCAGGTGGTTCAGCATGTACTCTTTGCGGTTGTAATACGCGCCTTCGGGCGCACCCTCGGGCTTGACCAAGGTCGATGCCTTGCCGCCGTACCCGCCCATCTGGCAGCGGATATAGCGATAGCCTTGCTCCTGGAACTGGCGAATGCTATCGACCACCGCCTCGGGCGTGTCACCGCCCGCGTGGCCGTACACCGCCGCGCCTTCGCGGCACTTCCCTCCCAAAAGCTGATAAACCGGCATCCCCGCCCGCTTGCCCTTGATGTCCCACAGCGCCTGATCGACGCCAGAGATGGCGTTGTTGAGCACTGGGCCATTGCGCCAATAGCCGTTGACCATCAACATATGCCACGTTTCTTCGATGCGATCCACATCGCGGCCAATGAGAAAGGGCTTGAAATGCTGCTCGATGGCCGTATGCACGGCGTGGAAACGCTGCGTGAAGGTCGCGCAACCGAGTCCGTACAGGCCGTCGTCCGAAGTAATAATTTTGACGATGACCAAGCGAGAGCCGGCCGGTTGGGTGAGAATGGTTTGGACGTCTTTAATGGTAACGGGCATGAGGTCTCCTTGTTGTTGGTTGTTGGTGAAAATCAGGGGTATTCTGCACACTGGCCCGCATTTTTGTCAAGGGCGCGCCGTCCTTGTCGGGGCGGGCGGCGACGGTTAGCTTAATCCCTCCATGCACTGGCTACAAGCACTCATCTTAGGCCTGGTCCAAGGTCTGACCGAATTCCTGCCCATCAGTAGCACCGCTCACCTGCGAGTAGTGCCTCATTTCCTCGGCTGGGACGATCCTGGCGCGGCGTTTTCTGCGGTGATCCAACTGGGAACGCTCGCGGCCGTATTCGCGTACTTCACGGCCGATGTCAAAAGGCTAGTCGTCGCCGCGCTGCAAGGGGTAGTGCACCGCAACTTCAACCACAGCCCCGACTGCCGCATGGCGTGGTCCATTGCCGTGGGCACCATTCCCATTGCCGTGCTCGGCCTCGGGGGGCGCGACTTTATCGAGACAGAGGCGCGCCAACTCCCTCTCATCGCCGCGAGCTTGATAGTCCTCGCGCTGTTCTTGATACTGGCCGAACGCGTGGGGCGGCGCGAGCGCACCATGCAGGATCTCGGCTTCTGGTCGATCCAGTTCATCGGCCTGTGCCAAGCTCTCGCCCTGATTCCCGGATGTTCGCGGTCTGGCTCGACGATTATGGGCGGACTTTTTGTCGGTCTCCAGCGCGCCGACGCCGCCCGCTTCTCCTTTCTGCTTGGCCTGCCGGCCATTGGTGCCAGCGGCCTCCTCCAACTATTCGCCCTGCTTGAAGGAGGGTTAGGCAGCGCCGGGCTGCTGAGTTTGGTGTTGGGGATCTTCGCCGCCGCGGTCAGCGGCTACCTATCCATCGGCTTCTTACTCCGCTTCCTTCAGCGCCACGGTACATACTCATTTGCCGCTTATCGCATCCTGCTCGGCGGACTCATCTTCTACTCACTGTACGGCTAATTCCAACGGAGCTATCCATGTATCCCAACAACCTGAAAGCGCGTTTGCGCAGCGGCGAAATCCTCCTCGGCACCAGCCTGTCGGCTCCCACCCCACACGTGGCCGGGTTGATCATTTCCACCGGTCCCGATTTTATCTGGGCCGATACCGAACACATGCCCCACGCCACCGAAGCGCTCGACTCAATTCTGGTGCTAGCGCGGATGCGCGGTGTCGCGCCTATGGTGCGCGTCGCGTGGAACGACCCGGCGCTCATTAAGAAGGCGTACGACGCGGGTGCAGTAGCCGTGATGGTGCCGCAAGTCGATACGGCTGAAGAAGCCGCCGCCGCAGTCGAAGCCGCCCGCTACGCACCCGAAGGCCGGCGCGGTCTCTCACCCATGTGGACCCACATCGCTGGTGCTGACTGGAACGAGGTCATCAAAACCGCCAACGAGGAAACGCTCGTCGTCCTCCAACTCGAAAGCCAACGGGCCTACGACAACCTAGACGAAATCAAGCGCGTGCCCGGCATTGACGTGATTTTCGTCGGGCCGTTGGACCTGTCAGCGACCGTGGGGACGATCACCGACACCGGGTCGCGGCAAGTGCAGCAAATCATGCGCGACGTGCCGCAACAGCTAGCGGACACAGGGATCGCCGTGGGCACTACGCTAATGGACGTGTCCGAGATCCAAGAGAAAACTCGCTGGGGATATCGATTCCTCAACGTCGGCAATGCCCTCCGCTACGGCGTACAAGTCCTCGCCGATCACCTAGCGACCTTGCGCGCCGATCCACGCGGCGACCAATAGAGGCGGGTGGAGATAAAAATTTGGATTTTGCCGGAAATGATGGTATTTTAGCTAGCAGTATCTACTCTTTCTAAGGAGGTGCCTTATGAAGAAGCAGATGCTAATGGCCGGCGTTGCTCTCGCGTTCGCGAGCGCGGCTTGGGCGCAATGTCCTCACGGTGCCATGGAGCTTATGGGACCGGAAGACGTAAGGGTTAGCCTTGCTAGCCCTCAGTCCCAGTTCGTGCTGGTTGAGTGGGAGGAGGTCGAAGACGCAACCCGCTACGCGATCTATTTGCAGGTTTTCGACCCCGATGAGATCGAAGTCGAAGCCGGTGGAGAGATCGTTGAGCCCGCCGAAACACAGCCCAACTTTGTGCCGTGGGGCCATGTGGAAGCCATGCCTGCTCAGGGTCGGTACAGTATGGAACTTCTTCCAGAACTGTCGAATCCCGAGTCCGTGGTTTATGGCGTTTCCGCGGAGGCTGAGGTCAACGGCCGCTGGGTTGCGTCGCCGATCGTGCCCGCGCGCTGGGTTGCCCCTCAGATAAGCACGGCTGTTGAGGCCGTGACTTGGGGTCAAGTCAAAGCGACAGCCGCCGAATAGTGCGTCTGTTCCATCAGACGTACGGACCCCGCTGAGCGCACTGTTCGGCGGGGTTTTTTATTGGTGAAAGTTCATTTAACCACCCATCCTAACACCGGAGCATACTGTGGAATCATTGCTAGCCAATCCTCGGCTCAGCCGCTTTGACCCGCTTGCGCGCATTCTGTGCTACGACGATTTCGATGCAGGACTAAACGGCTGGACCGGACTGATCGGCAATTACGAAGACTCGCTCGACACCATGCTACCCGACTACCAAGACCTGCGCCCTCCCATGTTGAGCAACCTGACGATGTGGGACACTGGCACGGCTGGTTCGATGGAAGGCACCTATGCCCTCAAGCTAGCTACCCGTCCGCAGGCCGGCGGCCTTTCCGTAGGCATCAAGCGACACACCTTTCGGGCGCTGGGCCAAGTGCAGTTGGAGTGCTATTTCGCGTTCAAGCCCGAAGCGTCCGAACTCAAGCTCGGCGAAATGGATGTCCGCGCTTGGGGCGTACTCTTCGACGTGCAGGACGGCAACCCCCAAGGGCGGCGCTGGATGCCCCACTTGCGCTACCTCAACGCCGAGAGAGGACAACGGCAAGGACGCTGGCAGACTAAGCCCGCCACTCGGTCGGTACAGCCCATTGGCGGCAGCGGCAAGACCGTATCGCATTTCCACTTGGGGCCAGAGGGCTGGGAGGATGTGCCGGGCGAGCCGCAGCTTTTGTGCTACAACGAAATCGCCACCAAAATGAACTGGCACTATCTGCGCATCGGCTTGGACCTCAAACGGCGGGCTTTCACCGGGTTTCAGTGCAACGACCAAACTTTCGGGCCGGAGGGGATGCACTGTATTGAACTGCCGGCCATGGCCAATCTGTGGTGTATGCTCAACGCGGCCTTTTGGGTCGAAGCCGACATGGATAAACGGGCCTTTCTCTACATCGACTCTGTGTTGTTATCCGGGGAGTTTGTGCAATGAGTATGCGACAGAGCCACACCGTCGTCGTAGAACGCAATCAGCGCTGGGAAGGCGACTTTATCACCGAGCCGTACGAGGTCGGCTGGAGCCACGAAGCCATTTTCTTCGTGCGCATGCTCCGCTTTGAAGAAGAGGACTCGCAGCCCAACTCTTTGATCGACGCCGAGGTACGGGTGCAGATATCGCCCGACGGCATCCACTGGTGCGACGAAGGATCGCGTCTGAACTTCGTCGCACAACACGTACTCGACAAACCATCCTTTGTGCGGGTGTCGCACTACGGCGGCTGGCTGCGCCTAGCCGGGACAGTGAAAGACGGTCGCGTCTGGACACTCGTCCATCTGGCGCTCAAGGCATGAGGTAGGGTCCGCGACTGGCGAATTCAGCGCGTGCTCTTGCCAGTCAGCACGAACCACACCGTTTGCAGCATAATTTTGAAGTCCAACCTGAGCGACATGTTCTCGATGTAGTATAAATCGTACTCCAGCCGCTCGCGGGCAATGCCCACCACGTCCTTGGAATCGAGGTCGAACTCGTGCTTGGACTGCGCCCAGCCCAACAGGCCGGGCTTGACGTTGAAACGCCGCATGTACAAGGGAATCTGCTTCTTGAATTGCTCGACGAAAAACGGGCGTTCGGGCCGCGGGCCGACCAAGCTCATGTCGCCGCGCAGGAAGTTGATGCACTGGGGAATCTCGTCCAAGTGCAGGGCGCGCAGCACTCGGCCAATCGGGGTCACCCGTGGATCGGCACCCTTGGCCCACACCGGCCCGGTCTTTTCCTCGGCATCTACGTACATCGAGCGGAATTTGAGCATCGCAAAGGTCCGGCCCCCCTCGCCGACGCGCTCTTGACGAAAGAACACCGGCCCTTTGGAGGTCAGCTTGATCGCCGCGGCCACCAATAGCCACAACGGGGCCAAGCCTGCGAGCACGACAACGGCCACCACCACGTCGATGAGCCGCTTGACCGTCCGCTGCCAAGCCGGCATCAACTCGGGCGTGAGCTCCATCAGCGGCACGCCGTAAATCTGCGTCGTGCGCACGTGGCCGGTCACAATGTCGTACAGGTCGGGCGTGATGCCAAAGAAAACCGGTAGCCCCTCGACCTCCTCGACGATCTGCATGATCTCTTCGTGCGAATTGGCTTGCAGGGCGATGAGCACGGCCTCAATGCCCTCGGCCGCGAGGATGGTTCGCAGATCACTTACTGCACCGAGCACGGACAGGCCGTCAATGGCCCCGCGATCGTTCTCGCCGTGCGCCCGCACAAGACCCACGATCTCATACCCCTGCGCCGGTGCCGCACGCAACGCGCGCAACAACCGTACGCCGCGCGCGTTCACGCCCACAATAGCCGTGCGCCTAAGGCCAATGCCGCGCAGCAAGAGCTGCCGCTCAAAGCTGCGCAACAGCACTCGCCCACCCGCTACCAGCGCGACCATGCCCAGCCAGTAGAACAAGACCAGCAATCGAGTAAGGCGGATGTCGCGGTCAAAGGTGGCGACCATGGCCAGCAAGATGCCCAAGGTAACTACCTTGAGGACCTCGTATATTTCGTCGAAGCGCGAGCTAGACAGAGAGGATTGGTAGAAGCCAAAAAACAGGAACAGCAGCAGCCAGCAGCCGCTTATCAACGGCAGCACGTCCGAGTAATAGCCCAGCGCATACCAGAAAGTCGGCCCATCCACAGCGTCTGGATAGAGCCGCTCGTAGTTGTGGCGGACGATCTCCAGCCCGCCGCCGGCCAACTTCATCCAAACGAAGAAAACCGATGCCAAACTAACGGCGACAGTGTCGCTCAACAACAGCAGGACGATGCGTTTCAGGCGCGACATAAACGCTCTACCTCGCGGGCTGCCAGACGCGGTGGCGGCGACCCATCAGGAAGCTCAGCAGCCCCAGCAGAGTACCCCAATTGGTAGCAGTGAAATAGGCCGGCACATAGAAGAGCCAATACCGCCCGAGCCATTCCGGTAGCAAGAGGCCCAATGCGGCCAAGCCGTAGAAAGCCACTTGCAGCGCGAGCAAGAGGCCGTAGTACTCGCTCGTGGCCAATGGGATATTGACCGCAAGCACTACCAACAGCCACACCGGCACGAGCCAGCGGAGCAGCTTGTGGGAAAACATCTGAAATGCAAAAAAAAAGTGCGCCAACGGGTTGAGCACGCCAGCTTCGGTCCACAGCCCGTAGAGCGAGCGCGAGACAATGCGGCGGCGGCGGCGGAACTCGTCGCCAAAGCGACCGCTGCTGTACTCGGTGGCAACGGCCGTTGGCTCGTACGCAATGCGAAAGCCGCGCCGCCAAGCGTGCAGAGGCGCGACAAAGTCGCTGATAATATCGCCGCGTAGCTCGACGAATAGCTTGCGCCGGAGCGCGTAGATCGCCCCATTAGCGCCCAGCGCAGAGCTGAGCAAGCTCTCCCGGCGCTTGAGAAACTGCTCGTAGCGCCAGTACAGGCCTTCGCCCTTGCCTGCGCCTTGCTCGTCTGGATTGGCGTATTGCAACTCGCCACAGACGCAGCCGATCCGCCCATCGGCAAAGGGTGCCAACAGCCGCTTGAGCGCATTGGATGCGTACATGCTGTTGGCGTCTGAGAACGCGAGGAACTGCCCCCGCGCCAAGCGCACACCCGCGTTTTGCGCCTCAGTCTTGCCACCGCGAACCTCCTGCCGGTGCAGCCGCACCCCGCGCTCGGCGAATTCAGCGGCGATGCGGTCGGTGCCATCGGTCGAGGCGTCTGAGACGACGATGATGTCGAGCCGCTCAGCCGGGTAGTCCATAGCTAGCGCGTTTTCCAACTTGGCGCGCAATACGCCTTCTTCATTGTGCGCGGCAATGATCAGCGACACCCCAGGCCATTCGCTCAGTGGCGCGTACTTGGGCATCTTGCGGCCAGCCGCCAAGAGCCAGAGCAAAACCGGGTAGATCAGATAGGTATAGACGACGAGGAATAAAGCGGCCCAAAAAATGGCGACGAGCATGGGATTCTAACGGTATAAGGTGTGTCTTATCTCGTTATATTTTCGTCATTTGTATCCATTTATGCAACCGTGTACCGCGCGTTGTCCGGGATTGGTGCCAGCGTTGGGAATCTGCGGACATTATCTGGCTAGCACCTCCTCGTAGAGCGCCCAAATGCGAGCCGCCACCCGGCGATAGTCGTAGCGTTCCTCGGCCTGTCGGCGGATCGCCGCGCGGTCGTAGCGACCGTATTCGTCTAGCACCGCGAGGATGCCCGCCGCCAAATCCTCCGCGTCGCCGACCGCCACTAGCCGTCCGATCTCCTCATTGACGACCTCCTCTGGCCCACCACAGCGCGTGGCGACCACGGGCAGGCCACAGGCCATGGCCTCCACCAGCGACGTGGTCAGACCTTCGCTAAAACTGGGCAGGACAAACAGATCGGCGGCGGCCATATAGGAGGGTAGCTCCTCCCAAGGTACCGCATCCTCAAACGACACATGCCCGGACAGGTTCAAGTCCTTGACTTGAGGTAGGAAAGGATCGGCAGTCCCGGTTGCAGGATGGCCGCCGACCAAGGTCAACGAGACATCGCGGCCCTGACTGCGCACTTTAGCCAGCGCCGCCAGCAAGACGCGCAATCCCTTCGCCTCGACAAATCGACCCACGTAAAGTAAGTGCCACTTTTTTTTATCGGGCTGATGCGACCCGGCCGCCGAAAAGAGCTGGCAGTCAACGCCGTTGGGAATGTAGCGCACCTTATCGGCCGGGACGCCCAATTGCACGACCTCGCGACGCAGCTCTTGGCTGACGACAATAACGGCCGCGGCTTGCATTAGGGCCTCAACGATCAGTTGCCGCCATTGGGACTTGAGCTTGGGCAGTATCTTAATGTCTGAACCGTGGACTGTGATGACTACGGGCCGGCCGGTTTGTGAACCGTACTCAACTGCGGCCCGACCGTCGGGATAGGCGCAGTGCGCGTGGATGATGTCCGGCACACCCGCAACAGCGTTGCGCAAAGCCTTGAGGTGAAAACGCCACTGCTGAGTAAAAAAAATCCGCCGCGGTACGGCGAAGCGGCGGGGATGTCGGACCTCGATTCCGTCCACCACTTCGCAGCGTGGGACGTGGCGATAGGCACTCCACAACCCAAATCCCGGCAGGGGAAACCAAGGCACGGGTGCCACTACCTCTAGTTGACAATGCTCTTGGAGGAAACGCGCCTGATTGTGGACAAAACTTCCAGAGAGCTTAGATATGACGTTGGGGTAGAGGTGCGATAGCAGCAAAACTTTCACGATTGATCCCCGCGTTCTTCAAGCGCCGACGCGGCAAACAGCTTCACGGCGCACGCGCGTCCGCGTCGAGCCGCTGCACGGCGAAGAGCATGCCGATGCAGAACCAAAACATGTTGCTGGGCAGGTCGCCATTGAACGTCTGATTGACCTGGAAGGCGACAAACGTGGCGATCAAGCCGATGGCTATGGCGCGAAAATAGGAATCCTGCATCTGCTGCAAGCGCCCCACGCTCAAAAAGAACGTCTTCCCGACAAACCAGACAAAAGCCGCGAAACCAACGATGCCTAGTTCGCCCAAGATCGCAGTCACTATAGTGTGCGGCTCTTTCACTAGGGTCCAGTGGGGATATCCGGGCGGCGCGTATTGGGAGAATATTACCGGAAAGGATCGCCAACCAGTGCCTAAGAACGGATGGTCCGAAAACATGTCGAACGAGGCCATGACGAGATGAACGCGCGCCGTACTCGAAGCCCGGCCGGTCGAGCCGTACTCATCAAAAAAGGTGAAGATGGAGGCAAAGCGCTCGAAGATGTACTCGGCATAAGGCACGAATTCTTTGAGGCCGAGCACCAGCAGGATAAAGGCAAAAACTCCAATAAAAAAATAGCGCAGCTTGCCGCTCAACCAGAGGATGACGAGCACGCCGGCCAGCGTTGACACCCAGCTAGAGCGGCTAAACGAGGCCAACAGCCCGCCAAAGCCGATGACGACTGACAAAGCAAAAAGCACGCGCTGGCCCCTAGGCAGTCGATAGTTGAGCAAGACGGCCAACAGCGGCAGGACGCCGCTCATTACAAACGAGGCAAAGATGTTGGGGTTGTGAAAGGCCCCCGTCGCCCGCGGCACGTTGCCGCCCAAGGCGGTGATGACCTTGGCCGGCAGGTGGAATTGGCCGGTGATGACCTGATAGGCCCCCATCACGGAGCCCGCTATCGTCAAGACCACTAGGGACCATAAGACCGCGGACACGGCCCGCCTAGAGTCGAGCGTGATTTGCACCATGTAGGTGAAGAGCACGAGGGCGCAAATCCGCAAGAAGCTGACGGTTGCATCTAGCTGATTGGGCGTGTACGTCAGCGACACCGCAATCGACGCGAGGAACAAAAAGAGCGGCACCTTAATCTCGAAGTCGGGAAAGTGCATGCGTTGCCGCAGACAGATATTGGCGGCCAAGCCGAGGACCATCAGCCCGAAGGCCAAGTGAAACCCCGTCAGCAAGAAGATCTCTTTTGAAGGGCCGGACTCGCCGAACAGCCGACCAGTGCTGTCAAGGCCCGTCGTCAGCAACAAAATTGGGACGACGATCCACGGCCTCAGCAGCAGGCCCGCGACAAAAAACGCGACGCACAGCGCGCCGAGGAGGAGGGCCGGGAGGAATTCGAAAACGAAGATGCTGCCAGCGACCACCGCGCCTTGGAAAACCAAAAATGCCGCAAAGTAGCGGCGGTCGAGGGCGAAAGCCCACGGGATCTTAGGGGCGGGGGCCGTCATAATTTACGCGCGAATAAAGGCGAGTACTTCATCCCGCTTCTCGGCCATGCGCTCCGCGGAGAGGGCCTCTAGGTTGAGGCGCAACAGCGGCTCGGTATTGGAGGGCCGCACGTTGAAGTGCCAGTCGTCATAGCTGACCGAAATCCCGTCAAGACGCTGGATGTGACCGTCTTGGTAGCGGTCGGCTAGGGCTGCAATTTTGGCAGCGGGATCCGCGACTTTGGAGTTGATCTCAGAGGACGTGAAATACTGGCGCTCCAACGGAGCGAGCAACTCGGAGAGCTTAACCCCGCGCTGCGACAGTAATTCTAGCATCACCAGCGACGGCACGATACCGGAATCCGCGCCAAAGAAGTCGCGGAAGTAGTAATGACCGCTCAGCTCGCCCGCGAAAACAGCTCCTTCCTCAAACATCCTCGGCTTGAGAAACGAATGGCCGACGCGCTCGATCAGCGGGGTGCCGCCGGCTGCTTTTACGAGGTCGGGCACGGCCCACGAGCAGCGCACGTCGTACACGATCTTGGCCCCGGGGTCGCGCTCTAGCATGTAGCAGGCCATCAGTGCGGTCGCAAAGTCGCCGGGTACGAAACGGCCCCGGTCGTCGATGATGAAGAAGCGGTCGCCGTCGCCGTCAAAGGCAAAACCGACGTCTGCACCTTCGGCTAGGACGCGGCGCTCCAAGTCGGCGCGATTTTCCGGCTGCATGGGGTCGAGGCCGTGGTTGGGCAGGTGGCCATCCGGCTCTAGGTACATGCCGATAAACTCGATGGGCAATCGCTCGTACACCTCTTGCAGAATCGGCCCGACCATGCCGTTGCCCGTATCGGCCACTACCTTGAGCGGCTTGATCCGGGCCAGATCCACCAGACTCAACACCTTATCGATAAATCCCGGCGTCACATCCTCAGCCCGAACCACACCCTGCCTCCGACCCTCGCCCCAGATTTCCTCTGCCACGAGGCGGCGCAAGTCTTGGATTCCGGATTCGCCGCTGAGCAGATAGGGCATTTGGCGTACCATCTTGAAGCCGCAGTATTCGGGCGGGTTGTGCGAAGCCGTCACCATCGCGCCCGGACGGTCCAAGGTGGCGCAGGCATAGTAGTATTGATCGGTGCTGACCATGCCGATGTCGATGACGTCCGCGCCTTGATCGACGAGGCCGCGCAAGAGGTGCTCTTTTATGGCCGGGCTCGAAAGGCGCATGTCGCGCCCCACGACGACCTCCTCGCACTTCAGCAGGGCCACCAAGGCGCGGCCTATGGCGTAGGCTACTTCTTCACTCAGGGGGTCGGGATAGATGCCGCGGATATCGTACGCTTTGAAGATGGAAGGATCGACCTGCATGCTCAGACGAAGCGGCGCAGGGTGATGTCGAGCGCGCGCACTCCGCCCGCAGCCGGTTGGTGCTGCACCAGAATCGGGCTTTGGTACGTGCCCTGCAGGATGCGATCCGCGCCAGTTCCCGCGCTGTCTGAGACCAGCAGGCGGATGTGGCGCTTCAGGCGCAAGATGCGCTGGGCCGGCGTCGAGAGCACCGAAACGATGCGGTCGATGACCGACCTTCCCACCGGAACTTGGTCGAGCAATTCGTTGTAGAAGCGGAGGGAATCATAGGCCGCGTACGCGTGCATCTTGCCGGGGATGGAGGCGGGGTGCCGCAGGAGCCGCCTACCGCGCTGGAACACGTAGCGCAGCGGATCGCTGAGGGCTTGGGGCAAATCGTTGCGCATCAACAGAGTCTCGTACTCGTTGACGGTCATGCCGACGTGCTTTTCCTCTGGGGCGAGGCGAATGTCGATGCAGCCTTTGTCAATGCCGGACTGCCGCAACCGCTCGGCGAGCGTTTCAAAGAGGCCGTAGCGCGGGTCCTTGAGGTTGAAGGCGTCGATCGCATGGCTACCGCCCACCGGAATCTCCACTCGACTGCGCTGCACGATTTCGGTGCGATTGTAGGCCATAACTGCGGTGTGCCGGCTGCGTACGTAGTGCTTGTAGATGCCGTCTAGCTCAATGAAGTACACCGGCTCCTCGGGATGGTGGATATAGGTCACGCAGTTTTTGAGACCCGCGGCGATAAAAGTCAGGTGCGAGTCGGCGTTGACCGGCTCCCTTTCCTTTTCGCCCTCGCTAAGCTCGTCGCGCAGTTGCATGCGGTCGTGGAAATAGCCAGCGTTGTAGGGAAATATCTTTTGGATGGCGCGGATAAATGGGTCAATCTGCTTGCGGCTGTGGCCCAAACGCCTACTCGTGCCCTGCTCTATATAGCCAGCCGTAGTGTGAAGCGAACAGTACGCGGCTTTGCGAAAGGGCCGCAGTTCATCGCCGACTTGCTGGCGGATCAACTCGGCGATGTCGATGACTGCAAAGCGGTGCTGGGGGCGGATGGTTAGGTTGAGTTCTACTGGTTGTGGAGCCATATCTATAAATCCTGAGTCGCGTTTGTATCGGGCACCAATACACACTATCTTGCTGCTAATAAAAATACCTTCTAGTAAATGCCCACGCAACCAATTCCTAATTCCCATGAAAACCCTGCTAATCATGCGCCATGCCAAGTCGGCTTATCCTCCCGGAATAAGCGACGATTTCGACCGTCCGCTCAACAAGCGCGGCCGCGCGGATTTGCCGCGCATCGCCCGCCTACTCGCAGCGTACGGCCCGCGTCCCGATCTCGTGCTAACCTCGGCCGCACGCCGAGCGCACCAGACCGCCACCGGCCTAGTCGAATCCCTCGGCCTACCGCCAAGTGCCCTGCACTTGGACGACGCGCTCTACCTCGCGCCCTCCAGCACTCTGACCCAAGCAGCAGCCAGCTTGCCAGACAGCGCCCAGACCGGCCTCGTCATCGCCCACAACCCAGGGATGGAAGAGTGGATCGGCGAGCTGACGGGCGCGCACATCGCCCTGCCAACTGCGGGCTTAGCCGCAGTCGCATTGGGCATCCACGCTTGGGCAGAAATCAGTCGCGGCCGCTTGCTCTACTTCGTGGTGCCGAGACTCGTAAAAGCCATAACCCAATGACAATGAACAGTTGACGAATGTCGCGGGGATGGCTTATTTTTCAACAAATCACCCGGAGATAACGCGCATGAACCTGTTGGACATTCTGTCGCTCGAATCCATCATAGTTGACCTCAAAGGAGAATCCAAAGAGGAAATCATCACCGAACTGGTCAACTCGCTTCCAGTCGGCGACGCGATCACCGACCGCGACCAAGCATTGCAAGCCGTACTCGACCGCGAAAAAATCATGAGCACGGGCATTGGCGACGGCATCGCCATCCCTCACGGCAAGTCGGCCGCGGTGACTGAACTAGTCGCAGCTATGGGCACCCAGCGGCGGGGCATGGATTTCGACGCCCTCGATGGCGAGCCAGCCTATGTGTTCTTCCTGCTGGTCTCCCCGACCAACATCTCCGGCCCCCACATCAAGGCACTGGCGCGGATTTCGCGCTTACTCAAAAACGAAGAGTTCAAAAAGAAGCTCATCGACGCGAATTCAGCCGAGGAAATCATCGCCACCATCGAAGCGGCCGAGCGCGATATTCCCGCTGCGAACTAGCGCGGCCCCTTCCCCATCTTGCAGTTTCTCAATCCCGCGGTCCTTCTCGGACTAGTCGCGGCCGCCCTTCCCCTAGCCATCCACCTGCTGCATCGAGGGCGTGCCCAACCCCATCCTTTCAGCGACTTTGCCTTTCTGCGCCAGCTACAGCAAAACCGCATGCGGCGGCTCCAACTGCGCCAGTGGCTGGTCCTGTTGCTGCGCACGCTCATCATCGCGCTCATCGTCTGCGCTTTTGCTCGCCCGACGTATCAGGCTGGCGGCGGATGGGGAAGCGGAGATCGCCCGGTGGCCGTTCACGCGCTCTTGGACTTGTCGTACAGCACCCGCTACCAACGGCCCTCTGGCTCCCTCTTCGACCAACTCCAGCGTCAACTCGGCGACCTGTTGGCCGTTTTACCCCCGCGCGATCAAGTGACAGTGCAGCCTTTTGCCCAACGGCCCCACACCCCTTTTGCCGGCGACCGCTCCTACTTAGCCGAGCGCATTGCCGAACTCGCGCCGACACAAGAGGCGACCGATTTGCGCTCGGCCTTGTACGCAGCAGCCCAACGCTTTGACCAAGAATCCGCACTCGCAGCGCACGAGCTTTTTCTCTTTACCGATTTGGCCCAATACAACTGGGATCAACTCGACGACTCGGTCCCGTCCTTTGCCGGTGCGCGCGTCTATGTCGCTAGTCCTCGCGCCCAGACCCGGCCAAATGCTTACGTCGAGCGGGTCGCGGCTCCGAGTTGGATGCTCGCTGCCGACGCCAAAGTCACCTTGGAAACCGCCATCGCGCATAGCGGCGCGGGCACGGCGCTCGACCTGTTTGTCGATGGCCAGCGCGTGCGCCGCCATAGTGTGGATCCCGGAGCACCGGGCACGACCCAAGTAGCACTCAGCTTTTCGCCGCGACGGCCCGGGCGGTTAAGTGGGCACATCGCGCTCTCCGACGACGCACTCGCACTCGACAACCGCCGCTACTTCACGCTCGATCTGCCCACCGCTATTACCGCGCTACTGTTGGGCGAACAACCCGAAGACGCGTACTATGCGCGCCGGGCACTCGGGGCGGCAGCCCTTTCCGATCCAGTCGTAAAAATCCGCACCGATCTCTTTGCCAATCTCGACGCCAGCACCCTCGCCGGAGTAGATGTCCTCGTACTCTGCAACCTCGCGCGGCTGAGCGCGGCGCAAAAGGCGGCCTTAGACGAATTCGTCGCCAGCGGCGGAGGCGTAGTCCTCTTTCCCGCGCCGCAGAGCGATCTTGGCTACTACAACCGCGACCTCTTGCCCGGCCTGACTCCGGGGCGTTTCAAAAACCGGATCGGCGCACCCGGCAATACAGCCAACTATCAAGTCTTAGACGCGGACGAGCCGCACCACCCACTTTTCAACGACCTCATCGCCAGCGACGGCGATCAGCCGCGTTTCTACGCCTATTTCGCCATGGTCACTGCGCCCGACCTTTTGCCTTTGGTCCGCTTCAGCGACGGACAACTCGCCATGGCACTAGCTTGGAAGGAGCAGGGACGCGTCGCGCTGGCAGCGTTCCCCATCGACCCGGCGTGGAACGATCTGCACCAACGCGGACTGTTCGCCCCCCTCCTGCACCGTCTAGTGCGCGAGTTGAGCCTGCCGCCAGATCGCCATGCTGCTTACTTGGTGGGAGAAACGGTCTATCGCCGCTTGGCCGATGTGCCAATGGAAGCGGTCGTAGAGGCCGAGACGCCGTCGGGCGAGCGCCTGCGCTTAGAGCCGGAGCCTGTCGGCGGCCAATACTTGTGGAAAATTCCCCAAGTTGGCGAGGCCGGCATTTGGCACCTGCGTGCTGCAGGCGCAGAGGTCGATGCGTTCGCCGTCAACTTCGACGCCCGCGAATCCGCGCTCGCACCCGTAGTGCCCGAGTATGTACGGAGCGTTTTCGCGGAGGCAGAAGTACATTTCCTCAACCCGGGCGACGACCTACGCCTCGCGGTCTTGGGCAATCGCCACGGCCGCGAGCTGTGGCGCGAATTCCTGATTTTGGCCCTCGGCCTCCTCCTCGCCGAACAATGGATCGCCCGCGCACCCCGCGACGTTCCAGTGCGCCAAGCGGCATAAAGAGTTATATATTATCCACAACCATTCGATTCAACGAGAAGTATTCACGCCCGGCCAATCCCACCTGCCGCTTGGCCGCCCACACAGTGTTATAGAGCAACAGCGCGATCGTCATCGGCCCGACTCCGTTGGGCACGGGCGTGATCGCGCGGGCCTTTGGGCGCACCTGTTTGTAGTCCACGTCGCCGATGAGTCGCCAGCCGCGCTCGCGCGAGGGGTCGTCAACTTGGTTGATGCCCACATCGATTACCACCGCCCCTTCTTTGACCATATCCGCCGTGATCCCTCGGGGAAATCCAGCCGCCACCACTAGGATATCCGCTTGGCGCGTAAAGTACCCGAGATCACGGGTGCCAGTGTGGCACAGGGTCACCGTGGCATTGGCCCCGGCCGCCTTGTGCCCCAACAAGATGGCTACGGGCCGTCCCACGAGCGTGCTCCGGCCGACTACGACCACGTGCTGGCCTTCTACCTCGATCCCGCTGCGGCTGAGGATTTGCAAGACCCCGTGCGGAGTACAGGGCCAAAAGCACTCCTCCTGCCGCACGAGGCGGCCCAAATTGACCGGGTGCAAGCCATCTACATCCTTGTCCGGGTCAATGGCGTTGAGGACTTGCCGCTCGTCTTGGCCCGGCAGCGGTAGCTGTATCAAGATGCCGTGGATCGCGGCGGCGGCGTTGAGCCGCTCGACGGTGGCTAGCACGTCTTCGGTCGCAGCGTTAGCCGGCAGATCTATTTGCTCGGAGTGAATGCCGAGAGCTTCGCAGGCTCGGCCCTTGCCGCGCACGTAGGACTGCGAGGCCGGATCGTCTCCCACCATCACGACCGCCAAGCCCGGCACCAAGTCGTACTCCTGCTTCAGGCGCGCGATGTCCACCAGCAGCTCTTCTTGCACTTGGGCCGCAATCGCCCGGCCATCGAGTCGCTCGCCCATTACGCGCCTTTCGGTTGCAGGACGCTCTTCTGCACGACCCGTTGCAGGGCTTCGGGGACCTGGACTGCGCCGTCGGGTTGTTGATAGTTGTCCAAAATGGCGATCAGCAACCGGCCCATCGCGCAGCCCGTGTCGTTGACTAGGTGGCAAAACCCTCGCCCGCTCGCGCCCTTGTAGCGGATGTTCAAGCGCCGGGCCTGATAGTCCGTGGCGTTGGTGTCGGTCATTACCTCCATGAACTCGCCCGTCCCGGACATCCACACTTCCACGTCCCGCTGCCGATGGCTGGCCAGATAGCCCGCGTCGCCGTGGCACTTATCGACGACTCGGTAGGGCAAGGCCAACTCTTGCAGGAGCCATTCGTTGATTTGACCGAATTCTTCGTACAGGGCTTCGGACTGATCGGGCAGGCACACGGCGTTCATTTCGATTTTGTCGAATTGGTGCATGCGCTTGATGCCCTTGACGTCTTGGCCCCAAGACCCGGCTTCCGAGCGAAAGCAGGCCGTATAGGCGAAGAGCTTGACTGGCAGTTCGGCCGAGTCCAAGGTCTGGTCCATGAAGTAGCTGAAATTGGCCGGCTCGGACGATCCGACTAGGAAGAGCTCGGCTCCTTCTTCTACGTTATCGGTCTTGATGGCATAGACTTGGTCGCGCCCTTCGGGAAAGTGCGAGGTGCCGTACAGCGAGCGCTCCCGCACGAGGAGCGGCGGCACGAACATCTCGTACCCGCGCGCTAACAGCTCGTCGATGAGCAGTTGGCTGAGGGCGTATTGCATCCGCGCGACATCGCCGCGCAAATAGGCAAAGCGCGAGCCGGAAACTTGGCCGCCCTGCAAGGTGTTGATGCCACCTAATTTGACGCCGAGGTCTGCGTGGTGCAGCGGCTCAAAGGCGTCATCTTGGGCGTACAGGGGTCGCTTGGGCATGTACTCGGCGCTGGTGTTACCACGGCCCAGCTTATCCGCCGCTAGGTAGCCCTGCCCCGGAATCCAGGCATTCTCCTCGACGTTGTCTTCCTCGCCAGCACCGGCGGGCATGTCGGGATGCGGCCAGTTGGGGAACCAATCCATGATTTCCTGCCACTCGGCGACGATGGTTCCCAGCTCGTGCTCCAGCACCCGCCCGCGCTCGCGCAACTCCCGCCCTTTTTCTCGCGCCGCGTCTGGGTCGTTGCGACCGAGCTGCGCTAGTTGTTTTTTCTCGCTGTTGAGCGCGTCGATGTCTCGTTGCAGCTTTTGCCGCGCCGCGTCAAGGGCCAACCAGCGATCCACATTGGCTTTGGCCGGGTCAACCTTGCGCACCCGTATTGCCTCGCGCATGGCGTCGGGATCGGTACGCACGGCCTTTGGGTCGATCATAATGCTCGCTCTCAGTTTTGGGTCAAAAATGGATTGAAAATAAGAACGCCGCTGGCGCGAATCGTGGCAATATCGCGGGGGCCTTAGCTTTTCAGAGCGATCTTTTGCAGCCACTCGTCTCGCCCGCCGTAGGCGGCAAATACGGCTTCGAGCAAGAGCCGCACGGCTTGGCCAAAGTAGCGGCCCCGACGCCAAGCCACGCCGATTTCGCGCTCAAAGGCCACGCCGCGCACTTCTACTGTTTTGAGCGCGCCGCTGGCCAGCGATTCGCGGATGGTCAGTCGCGGCAAAAACGAGATGCCCACGCCAGCCTCCACCAACTTGCGCATGGCCTCTGGGCTGCGCAGTTCCATCACCGCGCCCGGCGCTAGGCCGGCTTCGGCGAACTTCTCGTCAACTACCTTGCGCGAGACCGAGTCGGCGTGAAAGAGGATCAGGGGCTCTTCTACCACTTCGGCGAGGGCGACGGAACTGTACTGGACAAAGCGATGCTCTGGCCCGACGACCAAGGGCATGTCGTCGCGATAAATTGGCACGGCGTCGATTTTGGGATGGGCATAGGGTAGATGGATCAGCGCGAATTCAGAGCGCTGCATTAGCAGATCGTCGATGAGGTAACGCGAGGGGGCCACTTGGGTCTTGAGCGCGACACCTGGATAGCGGCGCATGTACTCTTTGAGAATTTCCGGCAGGAGATAGATGACGGCCGCATCTACCGCCCCGAACTGAAAGCCTCCCCCCGGCTCTAGGTCGCTTCGCTGAAGCCGCTCGCTGGCCTCCTCTAGCAAGTCCTCGACTTGGACGGCATAGCTCAGCAGCAGGCGGCCCTCGGTCGTCAGAGCCACGTGCCGATTGTCGCGGTTGAAGAGCTGGACTCCCATGCTCTTTTCCAGCTCCGAGACCGCGCTGGAAACCGTCGGCTGGGTCACGTTCATCTGGCGCGCCGCTTGGGTAAAGCCGCCCGTGCGCGCCACGGCGAGGAAGTAGCGCAGGTGTTGCAGGTTCATGGGCGCAGCGTTAGGCAGGCTGCGCGGCTTTTACCGA
Source organism: Candidatus Latescibacterota bacterium (assembly GCA_022827835.1). Classification (GTDB taxonomy): domain Bacteria; phylum Latescibacterota; class UBA2968; order UBA8231; family UBA8231. The sequence goes on along the minus strand of JAJEIO010000048.1, from coordinate 151,749 downwards.
TCCAAAGGTCGAGTGGCGCAATACGGTTTGAGTAGCGTAGATGGAGCCGCCGACCTTGGCCCCGGGCATCGGCATGCTCACGGGCACGTCGGCGACGCGGATGTGCCGGCTTGGCTCGCCGCGCACAAAGGTCCGGCAATAGCCCTCCCAATCGGGCGCTGGCACCAAGGGCCAGGAGTCGCCAGCGCAATACTGCAAGAGCAGGAGCCGGCGCGGATTCGGTGAGGTGTTGGGCAGGGAGCCGTGCAGGGCGCGGACGTGGTGGATGGAGATGCCGCCGGCTTTTAGCTCGATCTTTTCGGCGGCGGAGTCGTCAAAATCCGTTGTGGTCACGGCACCGGCGAAATGGCCGTCGAGGTGGTGATTGTAGATCGGTCCTTTGTGCGACCCGGGGATGACCAGCAAGCAGCCGTTGGTCTCGTTCATGTCGTCGATGCACACGCCTACGGCGAGCAGGTCGTCGTTAGTGTGCGGATAAAAAGCCCAGTCCTGATGCCACTCCACTGGGCTGCCGAACTCGCCGGATTTCATGTTGAGCTTGTCGCCGTTGGTACGGATGCGCTGGCCGATTAACTCGGCGACGATGTCCAGAATCCGCTCGTGGTGCAGGGTGCTGCGGTAGATTTCGTGCTGGGCGACCGGGCTTTTGAGCCGCCGTAGCTTGGGGTTGTCGGGCGCGTGTCCCGGCTCCAAGTCGAATACGGTATCGCTTTCGGTCGCGGTGCGCGACTGCTCGACGAACTCGTCGGTGGTCTGCCGCAGCGCCTCGACCTCTCCGGCGTCTAGTACTCCCTCGACGCCGAGGTAGCCCTTTTCGTGGTAGCTGGCGATTTGTTCTTGAGTCAGCATGGACATTTCTCCGTTATTTTAGCCTGAGTATTTCGCGCTGTTGCTCGGGCAATGCCTCGTAGATTTCGTTGCTGAAGCGCAGATGCTGTCCGCCCCAGTCGGGCATGTATCCTGTGCTGTAGCAATAATATAGGGTCCGGCGCGGGCGACCGGAAGTATTGACCAGCGAGCCGTGGGTCAATGCCTCGGTAAAGATGATGGCGTCCCCGGCGGCGGCTGGCACTGCTTGTAGCGCCGGATTTTCATCTGGGTGATTGCCCCAGGGCCTAGGAAAGTTGCTTTTGTGTGCGCCGGGGATCACGGCGAAACAACCGTCTTCCTCGGCGCAGTCGAGCAGGGGAAAGACCGCCTTGGTCAGGGTCGAGACCATCTGTCCGTTGCGGCAATGATACTGACACTTGGGAATGATGGGCGTGCCGTGCATGTGCAGGCGAGTGTAGCCGCCGCCCCAGCGATAGATGGTATAGGTGTGGTTTAGTCGGTACGGCCCCCCCGTGACTGTGGCGACGACGTCTAGGACCGCGGGAATATCGATCAACGCGCGGAAGACTTCGTCTCCTTCGAGAATGTTTGAGATATAGAGGTTCTGCTGCGTGCGCTGGTCGCCCAAACGCAGCGGCGGTGGGTAATCGGCCTCGTCCATGGTCTCGAAGCGGTTCAGAACCTGATTGCAGGCGGCGACTATCGCTGGGGGCACGATGTCCTTGAGTACGATGTAGCCCTGCAAGTCGAAGAGGTACTGCTGTTGAGCGTCCATGGTGTGTTTCCTTTGGTTTTTTGTCTACGACGGAGAAACAGCGGTAGTGCCCATGACGGCGCGGTGGAGTTCCAAAGAAGAATTTCAGTTGATGCAACCAAAAAATAATACAAGTTCCGGCAAAGGGAACCGTAAGTTGCACAACCTACTTGTTGCTGGCCGCTAGGGAACTTTCAAGCTCCGGCCACTTGGTTGCATCCCAATACGCAAATGCAGAAATTATATCTGCTTATTGAAATTGAAGGAGAATTGAGGTCCTATTTTGCCAAACACGCCGCGCAGAACGCTTAGTCTTTTCATCCTGTTGTTTTTGAGCTGGCTGCTTTTGTCGGGCATATACACGGGTCTGCTTTTGGGTTTAGGTGTGCTGTCTTGCCTTGTGGTCGTCGCCGTCTGCCGCCGCATGAAGATCGTCGATCCCGAAGGGCATCCCATCCACCTGATCCCCGGCCTGCTGCGCTATGCGCCTTGGTTCCTATGGGCAGTAATCAAATCCAATATTGATGTGGTCCGGCGGATCCTACATCCTCGGCTGCCGATAGAACCCCGCGTAATCCGAGTCGAGTCAAGCCAAAAGACCCACTTGGGGCAAGTCATTTACGCCAACTCCATCACTCTGACGCCGGGCACGGTCACCGTTGAGACAGACGAGGGCACCATCGATGTCCACGCCTTGACCCGCGAATCCGCCGAGGACGTGCGCTCTGGGGTCATGGACCGCCGCGTAACCGACATAGAGGGGGAGAGCTAGTGTTCGTCGCTGCGATGATCGGGGTGTTAGCCACTATGCTGCTGGCCTTAGTCCGCGCCCTGAAAGGTCCCACTGTGTACGATCGCGTACTCGCCGTCAATATGTTCGGCACCAAGACCGTGTTGCTGTTGTCGGTGATCGGCTTTTTGACTGGTCGGCCCGACTTTCTCGACTTGGGGCTGGTCTATGCGCTAATCAATTTCATCGGCACCATCGCCATCCTCAAATACGTCTCGACCGTTGGCGAAGAGGAGGCCCAAGCCTGATGGAAACTCTGCTCTACTACGCTAGCTGGGTCTGTCTGCTGTTGGGAGCTGGCTTTTGCTTCGTCGGCGGCGTGGGCCTCCTGCGCTTGCCCGACTTCTACAGCCGCATACACGGCGGCGGCGTTACCGATACGTTGGGTGCTGGTTTGGTCCTCTTGGGGCTTATGTTCCAGAGCGGTCTGTCGCTGGCGACTGTCAAGCTGGTAATGATCGGACTGTTCTTGCTGCTGGCTAGTTCGGTCGCCAGCCACGCCATTGCCCGTGCGGCGCGGCACAGTGGGCTTGCGCCCCAAGGCACCCCGGAGGAATAGTGACTGCGCTAATTGATATCGACGTCGTGTTGATGACGTTCCTCGCCATCATCGCCGTGGCCATTATCCAGGTGCGGGACCTTTTTGCTGCGGTAGTGCTCACCGGCATCTTCAGCCTGCTTTCGGCTTGTATCTTTACCTCGCTCGATGCAGTTGATGTGGCTTTCACCGAAGCGGCGGTAGGTGCCGGCTTGGCGACGGTGCTCTTCTTGGCCGCGCTCACCTTGACCGGACCCAGAGAAAAGACCCAACACCAACACTCTTGGAGCGGCCTCTGCGTCTGCCTCCTGACCGGCGGTGCGCTGATCTATGGTACGCTGGATATGCCGCATTTGGGCGATCCCAACGCTCCGGTCCATCAGCACGTGGCCCCGCGCTATATTGCCGAGTCTCCCGAGGAAATTGGCATTCCCAACATGGTCACCTCCGTACTGGCTAGCTACCGGGGCTACGACACCTTGGGCGAGGTGACGGTGATTTTCACCGCTGGGCTAGCCGTGTTGCTGCTGTTGCGCGGCAGCGGCACTAGACTGGATGCGGCCGCTGACCAAGCAATGCAACACGCGATGATCCTCCGCGTCGCCTCCAAGCTCTTCATCCCGCTGATTTTGCTCTTTGGGCTCTACGTGCAGTTTCACGGCGACTTTGGTCCGGGTGGCGGTTTTCAGGCGGGCGTGATTTTTGCCGCGGCCTTTATTTTGTACGCCCTGATCTACGGGGTCGAGGAGGCGCGCCGGGTGGCCCCTGCTGGCCGCGTCCAAGTCTTTTTCGCCTTGGGGCTCCTGCTCTACATCGGCACGGGCGTGGCCTGCCTGTTGGCCGGAGGCAATTTTCTCGAATACAAGGTGCTGGCCAGCGATCCCACCCACGGTGAGCACTATGGCATTTTGCTGATTGAGCTAGGGGTTGGCATTACCGTCGCCGCCGTCGTAATCAGCGTCTTCTGCCACTTCGCCGGTCGGGAGCGGCCATGAGTTCGTTCTTTGGTCTGTACAACTACTGGATCGTCATTTTCCTGATGATGGCCGGCTTCTACAACGTCATTGCCCGCGGCAATCTGATCAGGAAGCTGGTCGGCCTCAATATCTTCCAGACCTCGGTTTTTTTGCTCTACATTAGCATGGGCAAAGTCGAGGGGGGAACTGCGCCTATCCTCGCCGAAGGTACGACGGTGTACTCCAACCCACTGCCTCACGTTCTCATCCTCACCGCTATTGTCGTTGGCATTGCCACTACCGCGGTGGGGTTGGCGCTGGTGGTGCGCATTCGCGCGGCCTACGGGACTATCGAAGAAGACGAAATCCAACGCCGGGAAGAGGGGTCGTGATCGCCGCCCATCTACCAGCCCTGCAGATCGTCTTGCCGCTGGTCGCTGCGCCGCTCTGCCTATTGCTGCGTCCGCAGCGCTTGCTATGGCCGTTTGTCGTGGCCGTCGGCTGGGGCACGCTGGCGCTGGCCGCGCTGCTGTTGCAGCACATCCTCTCCTACGGCCCCATCTCCTATGCCCTGGGCGGCTGGAGTGCGCCTTGGGGCATCGAGTTCCGGGTAGATGTTCTCAATGCGTATTTGATTCTACTGGTGGCGCTGATCGGTGCCGTGGTCCTGAGCTACGCGCCGACGAGTGCGGCGCGCGAAGTCGAAGCAGAGCGCCGCCCGTATTTCTGCGCGATCTTTCTGCTTTGTCTGGCTGGCTTGCTGGGCATTGCCATTACCGGCGACGCCTTTAACGTCTTCGTGTTTATGGAAATCTCGTCGCTTTCGGCGTATGGGCTGATTAGTCTTGGCCGGGATCGCCGCGCCCTGATGGCGACGTATAATTACTTGGTCTTGGGCACGATTGGCGCGACCTTTATTCTGATCGGCATCGGCCTGATGTACGCGATGACCGGCACGCTCAACATGGCCGATCTCGCCGGGCGGATCGAAGCCGTTTCCCAAACCCGCACTATCCACGTGGCCTTTGCCTTTATAAGCGTTGGCTTCACCCTCAAGATGGCGCTTTTCCCACTGCATATCTGGTTGCCCAACGCCTACACGTACGCGCCTTCGGCCGTTACTGCCTTTATCGCGGCGACTGCAACTAAGGTCGCAGCGTACGCCTTCCTGCGCTTTGTCTTCACGATTTTTGGCGCGGACTTCGCCTTTGGCACCATGCACCTCGATGTCCTGCTCTTGCCGCTGGTACTCTTGGGCATTTTCATCGCCTCAGCCGTGGCTATCTACCAGACCGATCTCAAGCGGCTTTTGGCCTATTCGAGCGTGGCGCAGATCGGCTATGTGATGCTCGGCGTTAGCTTGGGCTCGGCCACTGGGCTGACGGCCGGGATCGTCCACTTGTTCAATCACGCGCTGATGAAGGCGGCGCTCTTTCTAGTCGCTGGCTGCATTTTCCTCCGCATCAACTCCCTGCAATTGGCCGACCTTAGTGGGCTAGGCAAGCGCCTGCCGCTGACTTCGTGCGCCTTTGTCCTCGCCGGCTTGGGACTAGTCGGCGTGCCGTTTACCGTGGGCTTTATCAGCAAGTGGTACTTGATATTGGGTGCGCTGGAGCGCGGTTGGTGGCCGGTGGCTGCGCTGGTGGTGATCAGCTCGCTGTTGGCGCTGGTCTATATCTGGCGCTTTGTCGAGATCGCCTATTTCCGCCCGATTCCCGAAGATGCTGAGCACGTCGCCGAAGCCCCCTTCTTGATGCAGATCCCCGTATGGCTGCTCATTGCCCTTACCGTTGGCTTGGGAGTGCAGACCTCGCTGACGGCTGGGGTTGCCCGCAAGGCGGCGCACTGGCTCTTGGGAATTACACCATGAGTGCCTCCACCGCCATTATCGTGGCCGTGCTCCTGCCTTTGGGAGTTGCACCGTTGATCGCCCTTTTGGGCCGCCGTCCCAATCTGCGCGAGACGGCGACTCTGCTCGCTGGGCTAGGCACTTTTGCCTCGGTTTGCACCTTGGTGCCCAAAGTCGCCGCAGGTGACCGACCGGCGGTACATCTGGTGGAGGTCTTTCCGGATCTGTCCCTAGCCTTTGAAGTCGAACCGCTCGGCGCGCTCTTTGCGCTGATCGCCGCTGGGCTGTGGATGGCGACCTCGGTGTACTCCATCGGCTACATGCGGGGACATCACGAGGAAAATCAGACCCGCTTCTTCGCCTTCTTCGCCTTGGCGATCGCCGGTGCCTTGGGTGCGGCATTTGCCGGCAACATGCTGACGCTGTTTTTCTGCTACGAGGCGCTGACGCTTTCTACCTATCCGCTGGTTACTCACCACCGCAGTGCGGAGGCTAAAGCGGGGGGCCGCATCTATATGGGGGTGCTGCTCGCGACCTCGATCGGTTTCCTGCTCACAGGCTTGGTCGCCACCTATTACATCGCTGGGACTCTTGACTTCGTTTCTGGCGGCATCCTCGCTGGCAAGGCACCGACGTGGACCATCGGCGTCCTGCTTTTTCTGTATGCCTTCGGCACGGGCAAAGCCGCGCTGATGCCCTTTCACCGCTGGCTCCCCGCCGCTATGGTGGCTCCGGCCCCAGTCAGCGCACTACTGCACGCAGTCGCCGTGGTCAAAGCTGGCGTCTTCACCATCCTCAAGGTGGTTGTCTATATCTTCGGCATCGATCTGCTCGCCGACACGGGCTTGGGCACTTATTTGGCCTACGCGGCCTGCGCCACGATCCTCATTGGCTCGTTGGTGGCCATGACCAAGGACAACCTCAAGGCCCGCTTGGCGTATTCCACCGTCAGCCAGCTCTCCTACATCGTGCTCGGCGCGGCTCTAGCCAATAGTTGGGGCGTCCTCGGCGGCAGCCTGCACATCGCCATGCACGCCTTCGGCAAGATAACCCTCTTCTTCTGCGCCGGGGCCATCGCGGTCGCCCTGCACAAAACCGAGATTAGCGAGATGAAAGGGATCGGCCGGCAAATGCCGTGGACGATGGGGGCCTTTCTCGTCGGCTCGCTGAGCATCATTGGCTTGCCGCCGCTGGGAGGCGCTTGGAGCAAGTGGTATCTCATCCTCGCCGGGTTGGACGCCGAGCAGTACGTGACTATTGGCGTACTCTTGGTAAGCTCGCTGCTCAACATTGCCTATTTATTGCCGGTGGCGGTCAACGCCTTCTTCTACGCAGCACCCGATGGAGAAGACGGCCTACAGGAAGCCCCGCTGGCCTGTGTCCTGCCGCTGGTTTGCACGGCGCTGGGCGGGCTGGTGCTCTTCTTCTATCCCGACCCCCTCCTCGACCTCTGCCGCCAGATCGGAGGATAAGGTTATGAACTCAGAGAAAAAACATCTATTCGACCAGCCGCGGAACGTCCACCGCTTGATATGGGCATTCTTCGTCCTTTGCGCCTTGCTCTTGGGCTTGGAGGTGGTCTTCCATCGGCACCTTTGCTTTGATGAGGGTGTCTTCCCGGTCGAGGGATGGTTCGGCTTTTACGCGATATACGGGTTTGTCGCCTGCGTGCTGTTGGTTTTGATAGCCACCCAGATGCGCAAGGTGCTGATGCGCCGCGAGGATTACTATGACTAGTTTTCACCCGGCGGCCTTCTTGCTTTTAGGTGGGCTGCTGTTGCCCGTCTTGCCGCTGGCCGCGCGGCGGGTGGCGTTGCTCCTTTTGCCGCTGGCCGGATTCTACAATCTCCTCGGCTATCAGGTTGGCGACGGTCAAGTCGGCTCCCTAGCCGGGTACGAGCTGCACTGGGTGCGCGTTGATCAGCTCAGCCTGCTCTTTGGCTATCTCTTTCACTTGGCCGCGTTCCTCGCCGCGCTCTTTTCGCTGCACCTGCGCGACCGCCTGCAACAGGCGACTGGTTTCCTGTACGCGGGTGCGGCTGTAGGTGCAGTCTTTGCCGGTGATCTCATTGTGCTCTTCATCTTTTGGGAGTTGCTGGCGATTAGCTCGGTTTTCCAGATCTGGGCTACTCAGAGCGAAAGGGCCATTGCCGCGGGTACGCGCTACCTGCTGATCCACATCAGTTCTGGTCTGTTGCTCTTAGTCGGCACGGCGTGGCACTACCAGCAAACCGGCTCGCTGGCGCTGGGCCATCTGGGCATCGATAGCTGGGCCACGCGGCTGATTTTCCTCGGCGTTGGCATTAAATGCGCCTTTCCATTCTTGCATTCGTGGCTAGTGGATGCCTACCCAGAGTCCACGCCTACTGGCGCGGTTTTTTTGAGTTCCTTTACCACCAAGACCGCGGTCTATGTGTTGGCGCGCAGTTTCGCCGGCACCGAAATCCTGCTCTACATCGGCGCAGCCATGGCGATGTTCCCCATTTTCTATGCGGTTATTGAAAACGATCTGCGCCGCGTGTTGGGCTACAGCATGATCAACCAGATCGGCTTTATGGTCGTCGGCGTCGGCTTGGGGCCGGGCATGGGCGTCAACGGCGCGGTTGCCCACGCCTTCAACGACGTGCTCTTCAAGGGGTTGCTCTTTATGTCGATGGGGGCCGTGCTCTACCGCACCGGCAGGATCAACGGCTCGGACCTTGGGGGGCTGTACAAATCCATGCCTTGGACCTGCGGCTTTTGCATGGTCGGAGCCGCGTCGATTTCGGCCTTCCCGCTCTTTAGCGGCTTTGTTAGTAAGTCAATGGTCATGCAGGCCGCGGCTAACGAAGGACACCTCGTAGTATGGCTGCTGTTGCTGTTTGCCTCGGCTGGCGTCTTCCATCACGCCGGCATCAAAATTCCCTTCTTTGCCTTCTTCGCCCACGACGCGGGGATTCGCTGCCGCGAAGCACCGCGCAACATGCTCGTGGCAATGGGGATTGGGGCGGCGCTGTGCATTGGCATCGGTTCGTTCCCGCACTATCTGTACCAGCTCCTGCCCTACCCGGTTGCCTACGAGCCATACGATGCGACCCACATCGTTTTACAACTCCAGTTGTTGTTTTTTTCGGCGCTGGCTTTTGTCGCGCTCAAGCTGACGGGCATCTACCCACCGGAACTGCGCTCGGCCAATATCGACGTGGACTGGACCTACCGAAAGCTGTTGCCAGGCGCAGCGCGGTTGTGCGTGCAGGTGGGTGCGCCGCTGTGGGATGGACTGATCGCTTGGGGCAAGCGACAGGTCTTCGCTCTAATAGATCAGGTGCGCCAGTACCACGGCCCGACGGGCGTCTTTGCGCGGGCGTGGCCTATTAGTAGCAGCGTGTTGTTGGTGACGATTTTCTTGGCGGTGTACTTGTTTGTGTACTTGGGATGACGCTGCTTTTTCCTCCGTCTAAATTTCACCGATTAGATCTCCCTTAACCCGAACGCATGTCAATGAAAAAAAAGCGAGCTACCATCAAAGATGTTGCACGGGAGTTGGGGGTTTCGATTGCAACCATCTCTCGGGCCTTATCCAAGGATCAGAAGGTGTCGGCCTTGGTAACGGAGGAGACCCGCAAACGGGTGCTGCAAAAAGCCGCCGAGTTGGACTACACGCCCAATTTGCTGGCGCTGGGGTTTGTGACGGGGAAGACAAATACCCTAGGTTTGCTAACCCACCATATTTCTCGGGAGATGTTCGGAAATCAAACCACTAATATTCTGAAGGCGGCTAAACGGCATGATTATGAGATTGTGGTGGGCATGCCCACCGAGCGGTTTCCTCGGACAGAGGAAGACCAGATAAAGGATATCAAGAAGTTACTTTCCCGGGGCATCGACGGACTCTTGATTGATACGCGAGGAGTAGTAGGAGAATCAGACAGCATTTTGCATGCTGTGGGGGAACTAGGGCCGGTGGTGACTTTTCACCATCCGATTCCAAATCTGAGTGGGGTCGTGCTGAACAATGTAACGAGTTTTTGCGAGGCTACAGAGCATTTAATCCGGTTGGGGCATGAGCAGATCGGATTTGTCGGAACGGACTGGAATACGGACAACTTGGGTTCAGACAAGGGCAAGGGGTATTTGATGGCGATGCAAAAGCACGGCCTGACTCCCCAACGCATACCTGGTAGAACCGGTTTTTTAGAACAGGCATATCAACTGGGCAAGAAGCTCGGCGACCAGTTTACAGCCCTTGTTTGCCGGAGTGATTATACAGCCATAGGCGTTTGTCGAGGGCTACAAGAGTCAGGGCTGCGCGTTCCCGAGGATGTGGCCGTGGTGGGGTTCGGCAATATCGAAGTGGGGGCTTATATGACGCCGGCATTGACGACCTTGGCGACTCCCCGTGAGGCGATTGCCCAAGCGGCGATGGAACTGATGCTGGAACAGCTTGAGGGGCAGGAGACGCCCCGGCAAATAACCCTAGAAACGCCTCTGATCGTGCGGGAATCCTGCGGGGTGAATAGACCGAAGTAAAAGGACGAGGTTGGGATAACTATCGCAATTAGAGCTGCAAGGCCGTGCGGATGGTCGCGGCAATAGCGGCGGGCGAAGGGCCGATATCTACGCTCAGTGCGTCGCGCGGCTCTTCGAGGGTTGCAAACTGGCTGTCGAGCAGGCTGGTCGGCATGTAGCGGTGCTGCCGCGTTTCAAGCCGCTGGGCAATGAGTGCCTTGGGGCCTTTGAGATGGACGATCTGCACGCCGGGCCGCCCGCTGACCAAGATGTCGCGGTAGCTCTGCTTGAGCGCGGAGCAGCCGAGTATCGCGCCTTGCTCGGCTTGTATCCACTGATCAATGGATACAGATAAGGTCTCCAGCCAAGGCCAGCGGTCCTCGTCGGTAAGCGGCGTGCCGCTGGCCATTTTGCGCACGTTGACTTCTGGGTGAAAGTCGTCCGCGTCGTAATAAGCCCAGCCAAGTTGTTGGGCGAGCTGTTCGCCCACTGTCGTCTTGCCGCTGCCCGTTACGCCCATTAGTACGATGACCATGCGCTTCATCTCCCGCGTTGTGCGCTGCGAGCTTGAACATATAAGAGCACGTCCGTTGCAACAAGGTCAGTTATCCACTAACGCGGCGTGCGGATTGATTGGCAGTTCCAAGACTACACAGGCCCCTTGGGCGCAGTCTGCGACGGATAGGCGGCCGTGGTGGTCGCGAGCAATGCCCGCGCATACGCTCAGCCCCAATCCGCTGTGCTGACTCGACGCCTTGGTCGTGAAGAAGGGTGCAAAAATGTCGGCCCGAATTTCCTCGGGAATGCCCGGCCCATTGTCCTCGATCTCCAGCACAATCCAGCCTTGGCGGGTCGATAACCGCAATGCGATCTGCCCTGCGTCTCGCACTTGCTTTATGGCGTCGCGGCTATTTTGGATGAGATTGAGGACGATCTGTTGGAGCTGGCCAGCATGAGCCTTGATATAGGGCAGGTTCGGGGCTAGATCTTCGGCGATTTCGATCTGGTCTTGCAGAAGCGTCCGGCGCATCAGCCGGACGGTCTCCTGCACGAGGCGGGTGAAGTTGATCCATTCCTTCTGTGTCTTCTGCTGGCGCGCATACCCTAACAGCCGCTCGCTGGTGCTGCGTGCTTGGAGGCCGGCCTCGTACACAGCTTGTACGCCATCGCCGGCGGTAGGTGTTAAGTCGCCTTCGCGCAGCAGACTGGTCTCGCCGATGATCACCTCTAAGTGTTGGTTGATTTCATCGGCGAACTCGGTCGTCAATTGTCCCATCACCTGCAATTTCTGCGCTTGGCGTAGCTGGGCTTCTTTCGCCTGCCACTGCGCTAGGTCTTCTTGTCGGTAGTATAGCCCGCTAAGGACCTCGCCCAAGCCCTTGAACAAGCCGACGTCTACGTCGCTACAGGCAATGGATTCTTTGCGATAAACGGCTAGGACGCCTTGATCAAAGGTCGTTTCGAGTATGGCTTTGATATTGTAACGCATCTGTTGGGCTAGCCAAGCGCCTTCGCCGTGGCGGCTCGGCGCTCGATAGCAGGTCGCGGCTGATTTCCACGCTCTCAGCACCCACTGCTGTCCTTCGGTTAGCGAGGACCAATGCCCGTCGGCTGTCAAGGGATGGACGCGCATCGTGCACTCGCCGTTGTCAGCTTGCACTCGGTACAACCGACAACCGTCGTAAGCGACTCCGGCGTGATCCAAAGTCTGACGGATCTGAGCTAGAATCACGAATTCACCCTCTGGTTCTTTGTGCCGCCAAACCGCGAGCCGCAAGTCTCGCAACAGGTCCTCATTAGCATTTTCGCCGCAGTGTTTGCCCATAGTCAGTCCTCTTTCTCCTCTGACAGACGGCAATAAAAATTCGGGCCATGATCCGCACCGCTTCCCCAAGACGTAGAGACGACTGTGCCCCGCAGACTCATCGGCAAGTCCACAGGGCTAAATGGGTAGGCTATGTTATTGGGAATGCGAATAGACTAGATGCAAAGGCAGAGCAGGAGCTAGGAGGTGGCCCGTATTTCGATATAAAGCAATCGTTTGCAAAACAAGGCTACTACCATAGGTTTAATTTATCAAAAAGTCAATGTTAAACGACGAGTTAGAAACACACCGCTGCATCCCGTTTGCCCACAGGGACGACAAAATTGGCGATGATTTATCCCATAGCGCAACAACTCGTCCCGTGTATTGGAGGAGCAAAAACGCCCTTGCGGTGTTGACAAAGTGATGCGCTCTATTTGTGTTTGTACGTCGCACCACCAAATCCAAAGAAGGCCGAATGGAAGTAAATCACCCGCTGCGCCAAGAACGCGCCATCCTCGTCGGCGTCTCCCTGCCCACGATGCCAGCTTGGGAAGCCGAACACTCCCTCGACGAGCTCGGCCGCTTAACCGCCACGGCTGGCCTCGTCGAAGCCGCGCGCCAAATCCAAGGGCGCGACCGCATCGATCCGACCTACTACGTTGGCAAGGGCAAGGCCGCCTCCCTCAAGCAGCTTGCGGCCCAGTGCCAAGCCGACGTGATCGTCTTTGACAACGACCTCTCGCCAGCCCAGATGCGCAACTTAGAGGGCGTCACCAAGCGCCGCATTATCGACCGCAGTGCCGTGATCTTGGACATTTTCGCGCGCCACGCTCGCACCCACACGGCTCAGATCCAAGTCGAGTTGGCCCAGCTCAACTATCTCCTACCGCGCTTGACTCGCTACTGGACCCACCTGTCGCGCCAAGCCGGCGGCGGGGCCATCCGCGGCATGGGAGCAGCCGGGGTCCGCGGCCCAGGTGAAACCCAATTAGAAATCGACCGTCGCCTGATTCGCCGTCAGATCAACTCCCTAGAGGCCAAGCTCGACAAAATCGGCGTGCAGATGGCGACTAACCGCAAAAATCGCATGGATATTTTTAAGGTAGCTCTCGTGGGTTATACCAACGCCGGCAAATCCACTCTGATGAAGAAGCTCTCCGGCGCGGATGTGCTAGTCGAAGACCAGCTCTTTGCCACCTTGGACTCGACCACCCGCGCCGTTGATCTCGATCGCAACCACAAATTCCTGCTCACCGACACAGTCGGTTTCATCAACCGCCTGCCCCACCACCTGTTTGCCTCTTTTCGCGCCACGCTCGAAGAGGCCGTGGAGGCCGATTTGCTGCTCCACGTGATCGATTTGAGCTTTCCGTACTACGAATCGCAAATCGCCACGGTCGAGCAAGTCCTCCATAGCCTCGGGCTTGCGGATAGCCCCACCCTGATGGTGTACAACAAAATTGACCAAGTAGCTCCCGGCGAAGAAGAGCGGATCGCGGCTGCGTACGCAGACCGCGAAGACGCCATCGCCGTCTCGGCCAGCCGAGCTATCAACCTCGACGCGCTGCGCGACAAAATCCGCGCGTACAGCGTCGCTGGAGACATCACTTTGGAGTTGCAGGTTCCCCAAGCCGAAGGCCGGCTATTGGCCCATTTGCATCAGCAGGGTCAGGTCCTCGCGGAGACTTACAAGGGCAACGATGTGTGCTTGTGCGTGCGCTTGGAAAAGACGTGGGCCAAACGCTGGCGATTGGAGCGCTTTGTCCCCACCTAGCCCGACGGCACAGTCCTACCATCGCCATTGAAGGCCGTTGCACCGCCGGATAAAGCGTCGTATGCAAACTAACCGCGAACCGGAACCGCCGCTCGTTTTCGCCGTAACCACCTCTGCGCGTCCCAGCCCTCGGGAGCTTGCGAGTGCGCATTGCCTTGCTGGCGAAACCGGCTACCGCTATGTGCCTCGCGCCCACCGCTCGCTCGCTGGAATGGCTGCGGACGAGAGACTCACGGGTCTGATCGTCGTCGAGCGCGGCAATTTTTCCCTTTGGGTCGCCGGACGGTGTCTCCGCTACCATCCCAACATGGCCAAATTGCGGATCCTCGCCTTGGAACAAGGCAAGCACGACATTTTGGTCGATGCCTTGCAACTCAAATTAGGCGACCGCGTCCTCGACTGTACCTGCGGTTTGGGTGCAGACGCTATCGTGGCCGCTTGTAAGGTCGGCGCGACGGGTCGCGTCCGCACCCTCGAAGCCTCGCCGCTGTTAGCTCTGCTAGTCGAGCGCGGCATGGCTTGCTATGTGATTGACGACCCGCCGTCTCTGGCCCCCGCCATGCGCCGCGTCGAAGTCCTAAACGCCGACTATGCCGATTACCTGCGCCGCGAAGCGGACAACGCTTGGGATGTGGTTTACTTCGACCCCATGTTTAGCGAAACTATTGCCGGCGCTCGGGGTTTAGAGCTGGTCCGTTACTTGGCCCGGGAGGGTAGTCCGTCTCCTGCGGATTTGGGCGAGGCCCGCCGCGTCGCCCGCCGCCGCGTGGTGATGAAGGACCGCCGGCCCGGCCACGCCCTCGCTCGCCTCGGTTTCGCCAAAGTCGAGGAGGGCCGCCGCGTGTGCTACGGCGCGCTACCCGCTTGGTAGAGACGTTTTATCCGCTTACCGGAAGGAACGAATCGTGGAGCTATCCTGTTGTGCTTGGGCCTTGACTGGCTCGGAAGAAGACGCCCTTGCTGCGCTAGCCGCTATCGGCTTTCGCTCCATTGACGTGCAGGCGAAGACCTTTGTTAGTCCAGCGTCGCGTGCGCGCATTGACGATCTCGGCCTGTCGGTGTCCTGCCTTGCGCTGTGCTTTAACATGGAAGACGGCGCGGCCCTCGACGGCGCGACAGCCGCCGCACAACAAGCCGCTCTCGACCACTGCCGGGAGGCCCTGGACCACGCCGAGTCCCTTGGTGCTAGCACTGCGTACGTAGTCCCAGGAACTGACCCTGCCGCGCTGCCCCAGTTTGGTGATGCCTTGGGGCAAGTGGCGGACTTCGCGGCCGCGCGCGCGATTCGCGTTGGGGTTGAGCACTTTCCTGGCAAGGCGCTGCCGACGGCGGCCGGGACCTTGGAGTACTTGTCCCGCTTGAACCACCCCAACCTCTACTTGCTCCTCGACACTGGCCACCTACAGATGTCCAAGGAAGACCCGGCCGCTGTCATAGCCGCTGCCGGAGACCGGCTTGGGTACGTGCATCTAGATGACAACGACGGGGAGGCCGACTTGCACTGGCCCTTGCTAGCGGGCGTGTTGACCGAGGAGGCGCTCGCCGCGACGTTTGCCGCCCTCTCCCTAAGCCCGTACGCCGGCCCGGCGAGCATTGAGCTTAGCCCCCAACTTTCCGATCCTGTGGCCGCGCTGGCCCAAAGCCGCGCTTGTGCCCTGCAATGCAGCTAAAAGAGAGTATTAGATGCCTATTTATATTTTGCTTTTAGCCACCGTACCCTTCCTCGCCTGTAATGGCAACGAGGGTGCCCTCAAAAAGGTGCCGCGCAATCGGACCTTGATCATGGATTGCTCCGAGGCCAATACCTGCTCTGGTCAGATCCAGGATTACAACTCCTTTAATCCCTTCATCCCAGGCGGCATCTCGCGGATAGGATACAACTTCCTCTACGAGCCGCTTTACTTCTTCAATGCCTACGAGGAAGATTCCGAGCTAATACCTTGGATCGCCGAGAGCCACCATTTCAACGAGGATTACACCGAACTCGTGGTCAAAATCCGTCCGGGCGTTGAGTGGAGTGACGGGCATCCTTGGTCGGCACACGACTTTGCCTTTACCATCAACATGCTCGTGGAGCACGCCCCGCAACTCATGCACTCGACGGATATGGCGACTTGGGTCAAAGAGGCGGTCGTCCTCGACAGTCTGACGGCGCGCGTCGCGCTCAAGGCACCCAATCCGCGTTTCCTCTTCAGCTACTTCGTCCACAGCGGCGACCAAGGCGTCCCCATTGTGCCTAAGCACATCTGGGAGGGCAAAGATCCGCTGACTTTTTCCAACTTTGATTTGCAAAAAGACTGGCCGGTGCTGACGGGCCCCTATCGCATTGTGCGTTCGGAGCCAGCCCAACGGATCTGGGATCTGCGTGAGGGCTGGTGGGCCGAGAAACTCGGCTTTCAGGAGCTACCCCAAGTCGAGCGGTTGATCTACCTGACCTACATGGAGGAGCACAAGCGCGTGCAGAACCTGATCGCCAACAACATCGACACCTGCTTGGAACTGCGTCCGGCCAACATGGTCTCCCTCTTGGAGCGCAATCGCAACATCACGACTTGGACGGGCCGCGAGCCGCCGTACAGCTACATCACTTGGTGGCCCATTTCCTTGGGGTTTAATGGGCTGGAAGCCCCTTGGTCCGACCCAGAGATGCGCCGTGCGGTCAACTACGCCATTGACCGCGACCAACTCGTCGCCATCGGCTGGCAAAACTCCGGTGCATGGACCCTGCTGCCCTTGCCCGATCTGCCGCAGATGCATCGGTATTTTACCCTCGCCGAGGACTTGGTCACTGAGCACCAAGTCGGCGTCTTTGACTTGGAAAAGAGCGCGGAGATTCTCACCCGCAAAGGCTACGAACACAACGGGGTTTTCTGGGAAAAGGACGGGCAGCGCCTGAGTATGGTCATCGACATCTTCTCTCACTTTCAGGATCTGACGCCGGTGCTCATCGCCCAGCTCAAAAAGGCCGGTATCGACGCTTCCTTCCGCATGACCTCGGATTTCACTACGCGCCTGCGCCAAGGTACGGCCCGTGCGTATCTAATCGGCAACTTCAGCTCTATGCGCGATCCCTATTTTGTGCTGCGCCAGTACCACAGCCGCTTTGTCCAGCCCACCGGCGAGTCAGCCGACATGCCTTGGCGCTGGCAAAACCCAGCCTACGACGCCCTGATCGACCAAATGGGCCAGACCCCGACCGACGCCCTGGAGATGGACGAGCTCTACCGCAAGGCTATGGACCTTTGGCTTGCCGAGTTGCCCTCTATCCCCCTCGTCCAATGGCCGCACCGCATTCCGCACAACGAGACCTATTGGACCAACTGGCCCAGCGCGGAAAATCCCTATATCAACAGCGCTTACTGGAGCCGCACTTGGCTCTTGGTGCTGCTGAACCTGCGGCCGCAGGTGTGAGGGGTACAAGCCGTAGCATTAATCCGACGCATGGCGTGGATCGGGTCCCGTGTACTTAGCGCGCGGCCGTATTAGGCGTCCGGTCTGATATTGCTCAATGGCGTGGGCGATCCAGCCGATGATGCGACCGAGGCAGAACAGCAACAGGGCTGCTCCTTTCTCCAAGCCCAAGGTTCGGCGCAGGGCTACCAGACCCAGATCTACATTGTGGGCAAGCCCCGTCCGCTTCCCGACTTCTTCGATCAATGTCTTCGCCAGTGCCAATTCCGAAGAATTGGGTACCGCTTCCTCCAGCAATTCCATGAGGATCTTCGCACGGGGATCAACGCCTCGATAGACCACGTGTCCGAATCCTTCGATTACATCTCCCCGCTTGAGCCTGCTAGTAACAGTATCGCCCATGCTGTTCGCCGATTCAGCTTCGTCCCACAAGGCCTCCAGCCGACCGGTCGCTCCACCGTGACGGGGACCTTGCAGGGCGCTGAGGCCGGCCGTTATCACCGCATACAGACTGGCACCGCTCGAAGCCACGGTGCGGCAAGTAAACGTCGAGACGTTGAGCTCGTGATCGGCACACAGAATCAGGGCTGCTTCGATCAACCGAGCCGTTTCCGGTCGTCCGGGTAGCCAAGCGCTCTGCAGCGTCTGCGCGATGCCGCTGTCGGTTTTGTCTTGGGCAGTAGCAATCAGCGTCATGAACCGGAGAATGCGAGCGCCGCACTGATGGATGTGCGGAGGTACAGTGGCAAAGGCTGCGGGGTCTTGGGCTCCAATCGCGGGAAGCAGCGCCTGCATCTGCTCGACTTTTGACAGCCGCGCAAGCTCTGCGATGAGAGTTGGGCTGATGCCGTTCAGCCGGGCCTCGCCGGCGAATTCCTCGATTCGCAGGGATTGATCTCCCGTCCACAGCAACGCGGCGACTTCTTCCACCGTGCTCTCACGCGCCAATTCGCTGACGCTGATTCCCCGATAGTAGAGGTCGTCATCGTCGATCCGGCTCAAAGCGGACTCCAGTACTGGGTCCCCTGCTTTCAGGGCCTGCTCGGCAGCTACTTCGGGCCGCGCCCGAAGCTCCTTGTGGCGGCGGAGACGTTCGATGTCCTCGCGGTAGTACTGGCGAGTGCGCTGTCGCTGATCCCCCGTTTCGGAGCGAATCAGGCCGCGGCTTACATAGGCATAGAGGGTCTGCGGCCGAATTCCCAACTCGGCACAGGCCTCTTTAGCGGATAAATAGCGCGAAGGAGTCATCGTCATAGATTGATTTATGAATCAATATTGACAATATAAGTGATCGCGTTATAATCGTCAATTAACCAACGGAATTTCCTACTTTAAGGTCTTGACATTCTCGTAAAAAGGTAGTATCTTCTTAGTAGTCAAAAGGAGATACTACCATGAATATCTTAGAAGTTTTCGAGCAGTTCCCCACTCAAGAATCTTGCATCAAGTATCTTGAAAAAGTGCGTTGGGGCGATCAAGTCGTTTGCCCCTATTGCAAAAGCGAGCGCACGGCCCCCGCCGAACATCGCCACCGTTGCTACAACTGCAAAACTTCTTTCAGTGTAACGGTCGGCACGATTTTTCACCATACCCATTTGCCCCTGCAAAAGTGGTTTTTGGCTATCATGTTGATGCTGAACGCCAAGAAGGGTTTGTCTGCGCTCCAACTGAGCCGCGATCTGCGCGTGAACAAGAACACGGCTTGGCGGATGAACATGCAAATCCGCAAGGCCATGAACCAGGTCGAGCACCGCAACATCCTACAAGGCATTGTCGAGATGGACGAAACCTACATCGGCGGCAAGCCGCGCAAGGGTACTAAAGGGGATGGGAAAGACGGAAAGCATAAGCCCGGTCGCGGAACTAAGAAAGCTCCCGTCATTGGAGCCGTCCAACGCGAAGGCTCGGTCGCGGCCAAAGCCGTCGATAAGAAGAACATGAAGGGCCGCAACATGAGGGCTTTCATCCGCCAGCACGTCAATACCGAGAAGTCGAGCCTCTACACCGACGAGTACAAAGCCTATATGGGGATGTCCAAAGTGCTCCCTCACTCGGTGATCCGTCATTCTGATTGGTATGTGGACGGCGATGTTCACACGAACACCATCGAGAGCTTTTGGGCCTTGCTCAAGCGCGGGATGTTCGGTCAGTTCCATAGCGTGTCGCGGCGACACCTGCAACGCTATGTCGATGAGTTCTGTTATCGCTACAATCTCCGCAACGCCTCATCGCAATTCGCCTTCAACCTCACCATCAACCGAGCGTTAGGAGTTTAGGTATGAGCAAGCAAAAACCACTAAAGACTATTGCAGGGGCACCAGATCGTCCTCTCATAATTAATGGGATAGAGATACCTTGCTACGTTCTTGAGGATGAGACACGGGTGTTATCACAACGTGGATTACAAAGTAGTATTGGCTTAGGGACTGGAGGCGGTTTTAGCGGTGCGCCTAGAATGGTCGAATTGATGGAAAATTTAGACGCAAAGGGTATAGAAAACAATGACTTAATTGCGCGCCTGAAATCTCCTTTAGAATTTCAACCTCCGGTTGGCAGAACTGCATATGGGTATTCCGCAACGATACTAGTCGATATTTGCAATACGATTCTTGAGGCAGATAAACAGGACCTTATAACTCGTCGTCAAAAGGCCATTGTAGATCGGGCAATGATTCTAATAAGAGGTCTTGCTACTGTCGGTGTAATTGCTCTAATCGACGAGGCAACAGGCTATCAGCGGATACGAGAAGAACGTGCCCTTGCAACTATTCTTGAAAAATTTATTGCTAAAGAGTTGCAACCTTGGACTAAGACATTCCCATATGAATTTTACAAGGAGATATTCTATCTAAGAGGTTGGCCAATGCCAGATGGAGTTAAGCGGCCATCTATAATTGGCAAGTACACGAATGATATTGTCTATGAACGATTAGCGTATGGAGTTTTGGAAGAGCTACGAAAACGAAACCCTAAGTTACCTAGTGGCAATCGTCGGCATAGACACCATCAATGGTTCAGCACCGATTTGGGACACCCAAAACTCAAAGAGCATATCGCCGCTGTAACGGCTCTAATGAGGGCTTCTCCAAATTGGAATACTTTTATGAAAAATCTGAATAGGGCTTTCCCAAAACCAGAACAACAACTTGAGTTGCGATGGCGAGAAGAGGATTGAGAGAACAACTCTATTTGCTATTACTTAACCATCTCTGCTAAAACGGCTAAATCAAAGCGTCGCTCTGGCTTCAACTTTGTCTCGCCTCCATTTAGAATAATTTTTTGCAGAATGTCTCTTTCATAATGAGGATGTTGCAATCTGCGATGCTTCAAATAGCCGCGCGTTATTCTACCGGCAATCGAGAACACTTTATCGGTTTGTCGCCCCGAGGACATCCCCTTGTAGATTTCCTCATAGGAAAAAACACCAACACCTAAAATATCAACCATTGCCCTAACGTGTCTTGCTATTTCGCGCAGTGGCCTAGAGATGGCTGTAGCGCGACCATTATTCGACCGATCAATAGGGACGCGCATCATTGCAACGTCCGACCAAACGAACACATCGAAACACTGCTTGCATAATGATAGAGACTGTCCTTTGGTTCTCCATATAGGCTGAACAAGAAAGGGCCTCTGTAGGGCCTCTGCTGCTTTAAGTGCCGCACTGAGTGCTTTTCTAAGACGATCCGCTTTTGAAAATATCTCGGCGGGGTCTGCCCAATTTACAACTGAGCTATACACTGGAAATAGTTCATTGGCAACTTGCTGTTTAGTCTCAATGTTGGCAGCATCCATCAGGCTAGCCGATAATCTCATCATTGCGTAGGCAGAACTTACAGGCCGCAGCACCAACTCTGGCCCCCATTGCGTCGCGTCCTGTGAAGCGGTTCCACTATCAGGAACAACAGTTAGCTTGATTTCTAGCGGGATGCTGTCAATTCCTCGAAAAGAAACGACTACATCTATATTGTCTGTATCGCTAGCGTTTTTCAAAAATGGCCTATTCTCATCAAAAATCTTCTCAAAATTATAGTATGGATTAGACCTTTTTGCCCCAATTACCTCCCCCATGCCCCACCTTAGATCAGTAGAACATATCTTGCCATCTTGAGAGATGACCGAAACCGGATTGACTCCCTCGTCGCGCATAAATAAGCACAGCGATAGGGGAAAGGTGGAATTGAACTTATTTTTGCTCCATAGGTCGTTTCCATGCCTACTTGAGTTTTCTTTGGTAATCCCATAAAGCGATGGCGGGTTATGCGGCGACGGCATTGAGAATCCCCCTCCCAACGAACTCGGCTAATTTTACAGGCACAGCATTGCCAATTAGTTGTTCAATGTCAACATTTCTATCTGACTTCTTTGCTCCCCAATCCCATTTAGTAGGGAAGGTTTGAATACGACTGCGTTCCCAAGAGGTCAGAGGACGAACAGAATCAGGATTGGCACTGTCCAAGTGGTTTCGCTTATAGTTTGGTGGAACTGGACGATTGATGCCTCGTATCGTCGGAGAAGGTTCGTGTACGCTGAAAATAGCGCGGCGTGAGTAGTTTCTTGCGTGTCGATAGTAGTATTCTATGTCGATTTCCTCGGCCAAATATTCTTTTACGGTCAAACGTTGACCTGTTATTGAAAAGCCGATCCAATCCGCGAACTTATTCTTATCGACAGCAGAATCTAGCCATCCAAATGAAAAGAATCGCTTACGTAACTGGGGTACGCCACATTGACTTGCATCCAATACGACCTCGTAAAACTCATAATTTTCGTCCAGAATTGATCTCATCTTGTTGTAGCTTGCACTTAAACGGGCCTGTGGAACATTCTCCATCAACAAGAACGGGGGTTTGCATCGGGCAATTATATTTGCAAAAGCGATTGTCAAATTGGCTTGATCGCCCTCAATCCGCTTTCCTGCTGTGGAGAAATCTTGACAGGGCGGCCCTCCAACGATAAAATCAGGCTTATGCGATCCAACCTTGTCTGCTGCGTTCTCAATGTCCAATAAATCAAGACAGACAGCATGATTTCCTATATTTCGACAATACACATCTACAGCAACAGGCCAATTGTCAAAAGCTCTTACGACCTCAATGCCAGCAGAAGTCAGTCCAGCACTAAATCCGCCAGCTCCGCAGAATAAATCAACAGCTTTATATTTAGTGTTCACGCGTTTCCTCCTGTCAAGATTGACCCTAAGATAGTGCTTGAAAAAAGGTAAGTCAAGACCTTAAAATAGGAAATTCCGTCGCTCATTGCCGGGAACAGGAAGTAGTGGACCGGATTTTTCGGCCGCAGTCGGAGTACGTCGGGTGCGAGGGTAGAGAGTGGGTGGACCTAGGAGACCGCTGACACTTCCTGCCTCAAGCACCTGGGCTTGCTCCACAAGGGTCCCATAGCGACTTTTTCGTCGTCCTTCACCGATACTAACGCAAGCGAGGTGAGTCGTAAAAATGAGAACGTTCAAGCTGTGGGCGGGCGGGGATGCGCACGTGGGCACGGATCTAGCGCGTGCCAATCGCCGCAGTCTGGCGGATGCGATCCTGCAGGCCGAACAGGGCGGTGCCGATGGTGGTCCACCGTTCGAGTGGGATATTATGCTGGACATCGGAGACCTGTCTGGGTCGCAGACGCCGCCGGATGATGAGGAAGGGGAAGAGGTGGTGCGGCAGTACAGCGCGTCGACCATACATCCTCGGGAAGATTTCTACAATATTGTGGGCAACCACGACGCCAGCGGGCCCGACGAGCCGTGCCAGTGGTGGTTTCGGAAGTGGGTGGATCCCACCGGGGAGCATTCCGAGTATTCTGGCGTTCACGCCGACCGGCGGCCCTATCCGATCGAGGGGACTTGGGAGCGGTATTCGTTTCAGGTGGGGAATGTCCTGTTTCTGGCGATGGGTGACCGCAACGACGGCGGCCCTCCGGTTGGGCGCGGCGAGAGAGGCGGATATCCCGCCGGCGCGGTGACGCGGGAGACGTTCGAGTGGTGGAAAGAGAAAGTCGAGAAAAACCAAGACAGGATTATTGTAACGGCCCACCACCATATGTTGAGGGACACGACAGTGGCGTCCGGCCCTTGGGAGGGAGTTGACGGAGGCTACCATGGCCGCTTTGAAGACGGAGCGCCCATCGGGGCATCGTATCTCTATTTCGTGGGGGGAGAACCGGACGCGGCAGCATTCGAGTCTTATTTGGCGGCGAATCCGGGCGCGGTTGATCTCTGGCTGGGAGGGCATACCCATGCGAACCCGGATGATACACACGGCGGGCGGTCCCATGTGGAGCGGAAGTGGGGGGTGACCTTCATCAATGTGGCGGCCATTTCGAAATATCACGGCCACAGGAATGTTTCGATGAGTCGGTTGTTGACGTTTTCAGAAGGAGCGGCGGAGGTCAACATCAGGTGCTACCTCCACATGAGCGACTATGCACCTCAAGGGTGGTACGACAGGGCGGAAAGGACGGCACCGTTGCGGATGCCGTTCTCCTATTGATCGGTATATAGCCCATTGATCTCTGCATCAGAACAGAATGTCAGCAAACGTCAGTAGCCAAGCCTCGAAGTCAATACCTTGCTTCTCCTGTTGAATCGCTGTTTCTGACTGCCGAGTAGGTGGAGATGCGGAACGCAGTACTAACCTGGACAAGTGTTCGTGGGTAAGGTGCCATCCTCCTTCCTGCTTGACCCACACGCTGGAGAGGCGAAGTGTATGCATCCGACTGCGCTGTTTTTTCATAGAGATTCTGGCATCCAGATATCCTGTCACCACAGCGGTATTCTCGAAGAGTTGCACCTCGATATGCCGGGGTTTGAGGTTGAACGTGAGTCCGGCCTTGAACCCAGACTTCATGCGGTCCCGATCGAACCCTTCGCGTAGCAGACCGCCAGATGAGGAGAAAATGGTATAGCCCGGCGCAAAACTGCGCCCCAGTCCTTCGTGATCTTTGGCAGCAAAAGCTCGATAATGATCCATCACGGCAGACCGTACGCTCTCTTCGTCGGCGGAACCGCGGGTGGGCAACAGGGCAAGTGTGCAGAAGACTGCGAGAGAATACCTGAGATTATTCATGGAAGTGAGGATCTCCTTTCGAGTTTCAAGTTTTCCAAAGAGAAGTGAACAAATACCGCAAGGTGAAAGCTATGAACCCCTACCAAACGAATGTCTTTATTAATGCGCAAGCCCACCCTCCACTGGACTACGGTCCAACGCAGCAGGCGTTGCTAAATCGAGATGCCTTCGCCGATGTGGAAGCAGAAGTGGCGCGCTTGCCCGGTTATCAACCGACGCCGCTGATTGCATTGAACGGTCTTGCTGCGGCGAGCGGTGTTGCAGGCCTGTGGTGCAAGCACGAAGGGTATCGCTTTGAGGTGGGGAGTTTTAAGCCGACGGGACCCGTTTACGCAATGCTATCCGTGTTGAAGGGTGAAATCAAAAAAGCTACCGGCGTGGAAACAGTCACGACACAGGACTTGATAAATCGGCAGTATGAATCGGTGACGAGAGAGATCGTCGTCTCGGCGGCAACATCGGGCAATCACGGGCGAGCGTTGGCGTGGGGTGCCCGTATGTTCGGTTGTCGATGCGCGATTTACATGAACGACGGTGTCAGCGCCGGTAGGGAGGAAGCGATTGCTGCCTATGGCGCTGAGGTGGTGCGGGTAGCGGGAAGCTATGATCGAGCGGTGCAACGCTCGTACGCGGACGCTGAGATGTTCGGTTACTTTGCCATATCGGATGAGAAGTCCGCAGAGTATCCCCACATCTCCCGTGAGATTATGCAGGGGTACGCAATGGTCGCGGACGAAATCGTTCGCCAGTTCAGTGACGCCCAGCCGCCCACTCATGTCTTTGTCCCCGGCGGTGGCGGCCGATTGGCCGCGGCGACCTGCGGGCATTTGTGGGAGCGCTATGAGAGCAACCATCCGCGGATAGTTGTTGTTGAACCCACCACATCTGCCTGCCTATACCAAAGCGCGATTGCAAACAGCGCAGCAACCGTCAGCGGGGATGGTCAATCGGTCATGGACGGACTAGTCGTTGAATCCGCTTCGCCCCAAGCGTGGGATATTCTAAAGGCCGGTGCTTTCGCCTTTCTTACTATCCCCGACGAAGCGGCTGTTGATGCCATACGACAAGCGGCGACCGGTGTTGGTGGCGATTCCCCAATGGTCATTGGTGAAACGGGGATTGCAGCGTGGGCGGGATTTCTGGCAACGACCCGTGACGAAAATCTGCGCCAGCAGCTTGGCCTCGATTGCAACAGCCGTATCGTCGTCATTGCAACCGAGGGGGCGACCGATCCAGAGGTTTATCTCAACCTTGTTGGCACGGCGCCGGAAGCGGTTTTGGCGGCAACCGAACCGAAATCGAAATAGGCGAAAGGATCCCGCGATGACAAGACGCGAATATTTGGAATCGATTATGCCAACGCGCGAGATGGTGGATCATTTTGTGACACCTGCGAAGACCAATGTGCCGGTAGAGTTGGCGAGGATTATGTGTAATAATGCACAGTCGGCGTTTGATCCCGAGATCGGATGGGTGGTTTGCGATGGGTTTCGCGGTGGTGGTGTGGATGATTCGCTCGGGTTTTACGCGTACGAGAAAGACGGTGCGCGGCGGGTAGTCAATTACGCGGATCGCCCGTGTCGCATCCATACGTATGGGAATAGCTTTACGCATTGCGATCAGGTCAGCAATGGGGAGACATGGCAGGAGTATTTGGCCGCGCATCTGCTGGAACCTGTTCGCAATTACGGCATTGGCGGGCACAGTGTGTATCAAGCATATCGGCGAATGTTAATTGTGGAGAGGGAATATCCCGCCGAATACGTAATTTTGAACGTGTGGGACGACGATCACTTTCGCAATTTGGATGCGTGGCGGTCCATTCGCATGGGACGACAGGGGCGGTTTACGCTGCCGCATTTGTGCGTGAATCTGGAAAGCGGAACCGTGGAAGAGCGCGAGAATTTGTGTAAGACTCCCGAAGAACTCTATCGGTTATGCGATGCGGATTGGGTGTGGGAGACTTTTGGCGACGATCCGATTTTGCACGCGGTTATGGCGCGCCAAGGCAGTGTGGAAGACGCGGCGGCAATGGCGCAAAGTATGGGGGGAGAGCTCGAGAATGCGGGATCAGATGCCGAGGTTTACAGCCTGCATACTGAAGCGGCTCTGTTTGCAACGCGGTTTGTGATTGAAAAGGCCGAGGCGTTTACAAAGGCCAATGGAAAAAAGCTGCTGGTAATTTTGTCATTTGGTTCGCACAATGTAGCGAATGCCCTGAAGGGCGAGCCGCTTTTTGACCAGACGTTTTTGGATTGGTTGGCGACAAAGGACATACCGATGATCGATTTGCGCGATGCTTTTCAGGAAGAATACGCGACATATCGAGGGGATGTACAGACGTTTTTGGCACCGTATTATATCGGGCATCACACGCCGCGCGGAAATTTCTTTTTTGCTTGGGCGATAAAAGATCGAATTGTAGAATGGCTCGATCCAAAACCATTGCCCTATCAAATAGCATCGGATTGAGCCCGGATTGGTCCGGGCGGCGAGGCGCACGCCGTCCGAATCGCAAAGTTGTATCGACGGCGCATCCGCTGATCAATCTCAAAACGTCCGGCTGAAGCGCAGGGACACATTGAGGTCGCGCGTCTGGTTGGAGACAGGGCGGGCAATGTAGAGGCGGAAATAATCCCTGTGCAACCCTAGGCCGCCGCTAACTTGCAGATCGAAGTCGGCCTCATCTGCCAGCCAAGCCGACCCAGCATCGGCAAAAAAGCCCACATTTACCCGATTCCCTTGCATCCAGTGCTCGGCGTTGAACAGCACCATTCTATCGCCGCTGAACTCCTTGAAGCCATAGCCGCGCAAGGAAGAAAAACCGCCCAAGTTAAAGTGGTACTGTCGCGGTACTGATCCAGTGGCTCGTCCTAGACGCAGGCGCATATCGAGGCGGCTGCCTTGGCTCACGGGTTGGTAGCGCCGCACATCGAGGATATAGCGCGCAAAGTCTCGGTCCCCGCCCCAAGTTCCTCCGGCCCGCTCGCCAAAGCCATTGACAAACCAGCCGCGCCGAGGGCTGTGGCGGCTATCGCGGCTGTCCCAGCGCAGTTCGGCCCGCAGGCTTTTGTAGCGCTCCTCGTCAATGGCTGGATTGGGGCGGAAGCGGTCTCGCCCCAAGCGGCCCAACAAGGCCCACTGGACGCTGTTTTCCAAGGAAGAGAAATCGTCTTGGGTATAGCGGACGGTCAAGCGCAGGTCGGTGCCCAAGCCTTGCACCGCATAGACGCTGAAGCCCGTACGGCGATAGTAATCGCGGAAATCGCGCCTGAACAGCACGGCATCCAGCGAATTTTCCTCGGCCGATAATAGCCAGTAATCTTGGGTATCAGTCAGATCGTGTAACTCGGCACCTAAACGCGCGACGTACGGCCCCGAGTTCCGCTCCACCGCCAGCCACTCGGCCCCCAACTGGTAATGCCAGTAGTCGCTGCCCAAGCCCCGCCCCAACTCGCCGTATTGCACCAGCCGGGAAAAGTCGTTGAACGGAATCCGGGGACGCCAGCCCAGATAGAGGCCATCCACTTTATTGTACTGGGCGACCAAGCCTTCTGGCTGCCATTCAAGGTCTCTGTCCCACTGGCCCTGCCAGCCGGCGAAATGGCTGGTTTCTAAGTCGCGGGGATATTGCAGCGCCCGGGCGAGCAAGTGCTCTAGGCGACCTTCGAGACGCACTAGGATTAGGTCTTCGTCGCTGAGGACGACGAGGTGCATTTGATCTACGGTCTGACCGCGGATGCGGTAGAGTAGCCAAGCCACTTCCCCATCTTGGCGCACTTTGAGGGCCACTTCCCAATTTTTGTGTGCCAACAATTCCCGTATCTGAGACGGCATTCCCCAGTCCTGCCGGGAAGGAGTGTGGCGGGCCGTGTACACGCCCACTTTGACCGCGCGAATTTCGCTCAGCATACCGCGTACCCACCAGCTAGGGGGCACAAAAAAGGTGACCAAGCGAGCAAAGCCCATGCTCGTGGAGCCAAAGCTCATTTCAATTTGCCGCTCGTATTGGACCTCGGGTAGTTCGCGCTCTATTTCCCGGCGTAGCTGGCCCAAGTCCGCAGCGCGGAAGCAACCTGTCAGACTCAGCGCAATGATCGCACATAAGATCAATTTGGTCATAGCTAGTCTTTAGGCGGCGCTTTAGGGCTAGCCGCCCCAAAGTCAATGCTGTCCAAAGGCGCTATGTCGAACTTGCGGCCAATGCGCCCCACTTGGGCTAGGTCGAGGGAGCCGACGATATTGATGCAGACAAACTCGTCAGGACTGCCAACCAATACCAAAAGCCCGACGATGGTCTCATCCTTGGTGCGCACGTAGAACTGCATCTGTTCGTCTGGTTCGCGCACCTGCACCGCCTGCTCCCAGTCGGGCAAGGAGAGGGCGCTGAGCCGTGCGGCAATGTGCTCGTAAGACATGTCCAAATCTTCGTACACTTGGACGCGGATGAGGTTCAGGCCCGCCAGCATATTGGCCAGTTCCTCGTCTTCAGAGCGGGTGGCCGCAGCCACCAAGTCGAGGAGCGGTTCTTTCAGGTAGATCTCGACGTTGGCTTCTGGCTCGGGGTCATCGAATAAGCCCAAAGAGGTGAACTCGATGTACCCAGGTTGCTCTTCCAGCGGTGTGGCGGCCCACGCGCTAGTGGGACCGACAGCGGCGGCAAATAGAAGTAGAGCGTAAAGAAAGAACATGATAAAACTCCTCACATGGTTTGGACGGGTAGGATCGCGTCTAGGTTCAGGCGCAGCGGTTGGACTAGGCGCGGCTGGATCACGTCGTCGCGCACTGTAGTGCCCATGCGGCTATTAAGGTCGCCCAAATAGGCTAGGGACCACTCTACTTGGCGACGAGCTTGGGCAATTTCTTGGGGACTAAAGGCGGGCGGTACAGGCTCGGAGTCGAATAGGTGATAGCCGGCGATCAAGGTTAAGACGGCCGCGGCTGCATAGGCCCAACCCCATCGTCGCCATCGCGCTTGGCGGATGCGGTCGTGGAGAGTTTGGGAGACCGCATCGGGGCAGGTGACCTGGGGCAAGGTCCGCAGCGCACCGACCAGCCGACGGGCGTCTTCTAGTTCGGCAGCACAGGCCGCGCAAGTCGCTGCATGGGCTTCGAGTCGGTCCTGCTCAACAGGCGTCAACTCGCCGTCGATGCAGGCTTCGATCCGCTCTTGAGTCCAGGAGCAAGGGGAAGTTGCAGGCATGATCTATTCCTGTAAAAGGGCGCGCAGGCGTTTCCGTCCGCGGTGGAGATATACTTTGACTGTATTGAGAGGCAACTCCAAGCTCTGGCTGATCTCGCGGTAGGAGAGGCCCTGGATTTCCCGCATGATGACGATTTCCCGTAGGGGATTTTCCAGCCGGGTAAGGGCTGCCTCTAACTGGCGTCGCAGATCCACATCGCCCGCCTCGACCGCCGGAGTACGCTGTAGGACCGGCTCGGGATCTTGGGTACTGACCACCGAGCGATAGCGATGCCGCTGGCGCAAGGCGTCCAAACAGGCATTGCGCGCCACCCGGGTCAACCAAGCCGCCACACTTTCGTCGTCCATGCGGAGGCCATGATGCCACAGGCGAAATAGAACCTCTTGGGTAATATCCTCGGCGTCCTCGCGGTTGCCCATATAGTAGAAAGCGAATGTGTAAATGCGGTCCCGGTGCTCTTGACAGAGCCGGCGGAAACGTCCCATAGCGGCTTTTCCATTGTCCTTCGCATATACTAACGATTGGCAACGGAGAAAAGTTACAAGAGCCGCCCCTCTTTTTGCAGGATATCCCCGGCAATCGCGTAGGTCGTTCCGTGCATGGCAATGACGACGAGTCCGATTCCGGCCGCGAGATAGCCACCGAGGTATAGGTTGGGGATGTCAATCGACTCGTAGTTGTGGGCGTGGGTTTGTACTTGATCGACTTGGAAGCGGTAGTTGTCGCGCATGGGCGCGAGGGTCAGGGGCGCAAAGCCCTGTAAGATCGAATAGTCGGCCGTGCCGCCGATTTCCTTGATCACGTGATCGACCTCCACCACTTGGTTGCCCTCGGACGTTTTCAGCCCGACCTGTCCGTCCTCGGCGATCTGCGTCACGTGGGTGTGATACAAGGTTTGGAGCCGGGGCGAGCGGCTTTCGAGGATTTCGGCGATGCGATGGTAATAGGGCAGCCCGTGGCGGCTGTCGTTGATGAGCTGCCAATGGACTGCTAGCCCTTGGCGCATGGCGTAGTACACTTGCTTGCCGGCGTCGTGCAACTCGGTGGCGGCCCAATCGCCCGAACGCCCGCCACCGACGACCAGCACTCGCTCGCCGGGAAAGTCTGCGGGCTTGTCGTAGTGAGCGGTAACAAAGGGCCAGTCCTCACCCTCCACCCCGAGGGAGCGCAACTGACCGCGCTGGCCGGTTGCGAGGACCAAGTACTTACAGGTGTAGTGCTGCTCAACGCCTGTTTGCACGTGCCGACTGGTGAGCTGAAAGCCCCTTTCGTGCGGCTCAATTCGCTCGACTTCCTCAGAGGTGCGAATGCGCTCTGTCGCCCCAAAGCGCTCGGGCACGCGGTGATAGTACTCGATCAGATCAGTCTTGAGGATTAGGGCGTTGACGTCTAAGGAGCGTCCGATTTCTGCGGCGTGCTGCGCCAGCGGATAAAAGGCAAATTCCATCCACTGACCCGGCGACAAGGTCAGCAGGTTGTGCGGCGCGCGGTTCCACAATCCGCCGACCGGCTCGCGGCTGATCAGCAGCGCGTCCAGCGGCTCGCCGCGCCGAAAGTCCATGGCGACTTGGTCCAGTTCCTCAAAGAGCTGGCGCGGGTGGTGCAAGGTGCGGAACAGATCGACGGGCTTGATGCCGTTTTGCACGAAATACTGCATATCCAACCCTAGCAGCGTGCGGTCGAACTGCTGTAAGTACCTGGCTAAGGGCGCGTAGCGCGTGGCAAACATGCGGCTGTTGCGAAAAAAAGGATGCCAGCCGCCCAAGACCACGGCCAACGGCAGGCCCGCCGGGCCACCGCCGACGATGATTACGGTGTGGTGTTCTGGGTTCATTATCTTGTGGGTTAAAAGGTGAAAGCGAAAAATTAGCCTGTTGAAACTAGTGCTTCCTCAGTGAGACCGCCACCATAGGAGGAGATGCGACTTGAGCAGTACGCGCGAATTCGCTAGCATATTGTGCGCTGGCTGAACTACAAAGCAGAGGAGACCGGATCATGACGCCCGAACAAATTCTGGAACACCCTCCCAATATCCTCACCCCAGAGCAACGGCAATCCTATTTCGACAAGGGTTTCCTCTTGGTTGAAAACCTCATCGGGCCGGAGTGGATTGAGCGCTTGTTGGCCGTTACCAACAAAATGGTCGAGTGCAGTCGCGGTCTGACGCAATCGGACGAGGTCTTCGATCTGGAGCCCGACCACACGGCCGACAACCCCCGCCTGCGGCGTCTTACCAGCCCGGTGGACCAGCACCCGGTTTATTGGGAATTCGCCTCTCAGTCAGTCTTGGCTGACGTGGCCGCCGATTTGGTCGGGCCGGACGTCAAGTACCACCATTCCAAATTGAATTTCAAGTGGTCCGAAGGCGGCGAAGAGGTCAAGTGGCATCAGGATATCACCTATTGGCCGCATACCAATTATAGCCCCTTGACCATCGGCACGTACCTCTACGACGTCGATGACGACCAAGGGCCTTTGGCCGGGGTCGCTGGCAGCCACAACGGGCCGTTGTTCGATCAGTACAATGACTTGGGACAATGGGTCGGCTGTATCGCCGATCAGGATCTGCCCGAGGTCGATCTCGGACGCGTTGAGTATATGACGGGGCCGGCTGGGTCCATCACTATCCACAATTGTCGCACCGTGCATGGATCCAAGAGAAATTTATCGCCCAAGGGGCGGCCCTTGTTGCTCAATATCTATTCGTCAGCCGACGCCTTCCCCTATACGGCTAACCCTTTGAACAGCCCGCAGTATTCGGGATCTATTGTGCGGGGCAAAGAGGCGCGCTGGGCCTATCACGATCCGCGGCCCTGTCTCATTCCGCCGGATTGGTCGGGAGGATATACGTCTTTGTACGCGCTGCAACAGCAAGAGGATTGGGAGGTATAAGAAAACATGTCATACAAAGTAGCTATCGTCGGCACTGGCATGGTCGCCAACGTCGGTCACATCCCCGCTTGGCTGGCGTTGGCCCCGGCCGTAGAAGTGGTCGGCGTGTTCAATCACACCTTGGTCAAGGCCCAACAAACCGCCGACCGCCACGGCATCCCCCATGCGTACGACGTCTGTGGACGCATGATGGACGAGTTGCGTCCCGATATCGTCTCCGTCTGCACCCCCAATGTCTCGCACCGCGCCTACACCGAGGCGGCCCTCCAGGCCGGTGCCCACGTCTTTTGCGAAAAACCCGTCGCCGCCAGCTACGCCGATGCAGTAGTCATGTACGCAGTGGCCGAGGCCGCCGACCGCCAGCTATTTGTCACCCAGACGAGCCGTTTCTCCGGTGCCAATACTGCTGCCAAGCAACTGGCCGACAGCGGACACTTGGGCGAGATGTACTACGCTGAAACCTCGGCCTTCCGCCGCCGCGGCGTGCCCACTTGGGGCCGCTTCCACATGAAAGAGGCCTCGGGCGGCGGCCCGCTCTACGACATTGGCGTCCACGCGCTCGACGCTCTGCTGTGGATCATGGGCAGTCCTAAAGTGGTGGCCGCCTCGGGCGCAACGTACACCAAGTTGGCCGACCAGCGCGAAGACGTGGTCACGTCGCTGGCCGACAGCGGCGCTCCAGAGGGCGTGTTCGCGCCCCGGGACTACGACATTGGCGAGTACGATGTCGAGGATATGGCCGCTGGCTTTTTGCGCTTGGAAAACGGTGCCACCATCAGCATTCGGGCCAGTTGGGCGGCCAATTTGCCCGATGGCACTGGCGGCACCCTCATCATGGGCACCAAGGGCGGTCTCACTTTTAATCCGCTCACCTTTATCGGCACCTTGGGCCGCTATCAGGCCGACACCCGGCTCAACGTGCCGCCCGATCCTTCAGTGCCTTTCTCGGGCCACTGGAAAGCCGCGGCCCACTTCGTCGAGGTGCTCGAAGGCCGGGCCGAGTTGATGGTCAAAAAAGAAGAAGTACTCAATGTCATAGCCGCTCTCGACGGGCTGTACCGCTCAGCCGCCGAGGGCGAGGAAGTGAGGATAGGCTGATGACCCCACTAAGCGATGCAGACCTGCAAAATTTTATCGTCCGGGGATACCACGTGGTGCAACCGATGGCGACCGCAGACCTGCACGGCGAACTGCACCGCCAAGTCGAGCGCGTACTCGCCACGGGCAATCCGGGCAATAGCCTGATAGATCGCGTCCCCCTATTGCACCAGTTGTTCGCCGATCCGGCCGTAGATGCGGCCTTGACCAGCATTCTAGGGCCGGGGTACGCTCTCTGCCGCCACTGCCACTGCCACGATCTCGCGCCGGGCAACCAAGCCCAGAATTGGCACAAGGATTATCCCTTCGGTGGCAATGTGCGCTACCACCGCCCGCGCTATCTCCTGCTGCTGTACTATCCGCACGAGGTAACGCCGGATATGGGGCCTACGGCGCTGGTGCCCGGGACGCAGTACTATATGGATGACCCCGACGCTGAGGTCGAAGGGCTGGCCCTTACTTGCGCGGCGGGTACCGTGGTCATCACCCACTACGAATTGTGGCACCGGGCCACGGCCAATCGCTCGACCCGGACGCGCTATATGCTGAAGTTTCTCTTTACCCGCACCGAGGAGCACATGCCAAAACAGCGCAGCCAGTGGATGCCCACAGGACGCCACGCGGCTTTGTACCGCACGCTGTGGCGCTGGTACGGGGGACAGGCTCCCGCCTTGAGGTCGCACCGATCAGTGGCCGCCTTGCAGGCCGCTTTGCAGGATCCCGATGAACGGGTGCGGATAGATGCCTATTACGACTTGGGGGCGCTGGGAGCCGAAGGGGTGCCGGTATTGATGGCGGCGCTAAAAGACGAGTCCGCTCGGCGTTGGCAAGCCAATCTCGAGCGCGGCGATTTTACCAATCCCAGCCAGTTGGAAAGCCCCTACGGGTTGGCTGCGGCCGGCGCTGTCGCAGTGCCCGCGCTCATCGAGGCGTTGCAAGATCGGGATTGGTGGCTGCGCGCCGGAGCAGCTAGCGCCCTAGGTTGCATGGGTGCCGAGGCTCAGGAGGCAGCCACGGCCCTTGCCGCAGCATTGCAAGACGACAGCGAATGGGTCTGCCGCAATGCCGCCGATGCCTTGAGCAATATGGGCCAGGTGTCGGCAGTAGTACCGGCCTTGACACAGGCCCTAGACGATAGCCGCGCGATGACGCCTTGGTCTTTGTCCGATGCGCCGCTACGCGAAAATGCAGCTATGGCGTTGGCTAAATGGCGCGCACCGGTAGCCGCCTTGCAACAGGCGCGTCAGCAGAGCAACGAATACGTGCGGTCCTGGGCCGAATGGGCGTTGGACCGGCGCTTTTAGGAGAGGGTCCTGGAAGCCTTATTGAGGAGCTATTAATGAACGCGGTTTTTTCCTTTAGCGAAGTAGCCCGGCTGCCTATGCCCGGAGACAATGTGGCGATTGCCACTCGGCGCTTGGAAACGGGCACGGGCATCGACTACAATGGACGATCGTTCACTTTGTCCCACACGGTGATGGAAGGCCATCGCTTTGCCGTCGAGCCGATTGAACCCGGTCAGTTTTTGCTGTCGTGGCAATTGCCCTTTGGCGTGGCCGAGCGCGCCCTACAGCCGGGCGATTACGCCTGCAACCAGAGTATGCTCGACGCATTGGGCATCCGGCAGTTGGACTTCGACTTGCCCGAGCAGGCCAATTTTGTCGATCGCATTGAGCCGTATCAATTGGATCCGGCGAATTTTCAGCCTGGGGTTGCACTCGATCCGCATGAGGAGCGGCGGACTTTCTTAGGCTATGGTCGCGCTGGGGGACGGGGCGTGGGCACGCGCAATTACATCGTCGTCTTGGGCACGTCCTCGCGCACGGCTAGTTATGCCCGGCTGTTGGCCGAGCGCTGGAGCGGCCGGCCGGCCGGCGATGGCGTGGTGCCGATTGCCCATACCGAAGGCGGCGGTAGATCCGATCCCAATAACCGCGAACTTTTACTGCGCACGTTGGCTGGCTTCGTCGTCCATCCCAACGTCGGCGCTGTGCTAGCGGTGGACTACGGCAGCGAAGCCGTGACTAACAAAATGTTGCGGGAGTACATGGTGGCGCACGGCTATGCCCTCGATCACGTTCGGCATTGCTTTATGACCTTGGACGGTTCCTTTGCGGCGCGTTTGGCAGAGGGCGAGCGGCAAGTGGCGGCTTGGGCCGAGGAAATGGCGAGCGAGGAGCGGGGCGAGCACGACCTGAGCCATCTCAAAATCGCCTTGCAGTGCGGCGGCTCGGACGCCTTTTCGGGCATTTCGGGGAATCCGCTGGCCGCTTGGGTGGCGCGCGAGTTGATTCGCTACGGCGGCGCAGCCAACCTCGCCGAGACCGATGAGTTGATCGGTGCCGAACCATACGTGCTGCAAAACGTCAAGGATGTGGAGACTGCGCGCACCTTTTTGCACATGGTCGAGCGCTTCAAGGAGCGGGTGTCGTGGCATGGTGCCTCAGCCGAGGGCAATCCCTCGGGGGGCAACAAATTTCGCGGTCTGTACAATATCGCGCTCAAGTCCATTGGCGCGGCGCGCAAGCGCGACCCGGACGTGCGCTTGGACTACGCGATTGAGTACGGCGAGCCGATCAAAGGGACTGGTTTCTACTTTATGGACAGTCCGGGCAACGACTTGGAAAGCATTGCCGGGCAGGTGGCCAGCGGCTGCAATGCTATCTTCTTTGTCACGGGCAATGGCTCTATCACCAATTTCCCCTTTGTGCCGACGATCAAGATCGTCACCACCTCGGAGCGCTACCAGTTGCTGGCTGCGGATCTCGATGTCAATGCCGGGGCCTACTTGGATGGCACGCCGATGGACGAGTTGGGCCAGGAGCTATTCGAGCGCACCTTGCGGGTGGCCTCGGGCGAGCGTTCGCTGGGCGAGCGGGCCGGCCACGCTCAAGTGTCCATCTGGCGCAACTGGCAACAGACCGATATCAGCCAGTTGGAGGAACTATTGGCCGCTCCTGTACCCGAGGGGCGGCCCGCGCCGGTGCGGCCCGAAGTTGGACCAGCGGTGTCGTTCCCCATGCTGGACGGGGCTATTGATCAAGTGGGGTTGATATTGCCCACCAGCCTGTGCGCTGGCCAAATCGCCCGCATGTGCGCCGAACGGCTCAATGCCCGGCAAGTGGGCCGCGAGCAGGGCCTGTCGCGCTTTGTCGCCTTGGTTCACACTGAGGGCTGTGGGCTGTCGTCGAGCGGTGCCACCGAGCAAATGCACTTGCGCACCATGATAGGGTACGCAGCGCATCCGCTGGCGCGGCGCGTTTTGCTGCTGGAACACGGCTGCGAAAAGACGCACAACGACTACATGCGCAACGGCCTTGAGGAATGCGGCTTGGACCCGACTGTTTTTGGCTGGGCTTCGGTGCAGTTGGACGGCGGCATTGTCAAGGCCATGGACAAGGTCGAGGGGTGGTTTCGCCAAGCGCTGGCCGAGACAGAGGCACCTGTCGCCGTGGAAGGTGGCTTGGGTGTCTTGCGCTTGGGGATGCAGGCAACCGGTGAGTTGGAGGAGGACGCGGCTCAGGCTTTTGCCCAATTGACGCGCTGGGTAGTGACTGCTGGCGGCACTGTGGTCGTGCCGCACAACGCGGCTCTGCTGCGGGAATCGGCATATTTGGACTCTGTGCTAGTCGAGCCCTC
Source organism: Candidatus Latescibacterota bacterium (assembly GCA_022827835.1). Classification (GTDB taxonomy): domain Bacteria; phylum Latescibacterota; class UBA2968; order UBA8231; family UBA8231. The sequence continues at coordinate 114,642 of JAJEIO010000048.1, read as the reverse complement.
GGACGCGGCGACATTGCCCTATGGACAGGCGGCGGTAGAGCCGGGTTTTTACATCATGGAGACACCAACTGACCACTGGGTGGAGACGGCTACCGGACTGGGTGCTACGGGCGTGGACCTGATTTTGGCCCATACTGGCGAGCATCCTCTACAGGGGCACCCCTTGATGCCGGTGGTGCAGGTGAGTGCGGGTCCGACGGTGGCGGCGCTCTACGGCGAGGATATTGATTTGGCGCTGACGGGTGCGGCGGACGATTGGGCCGAGCAGTTGGCCGCTTTGTTGGCCCAAGTGGCGCGGGGCGACCACATCCCCGGGGCCTTGCAGCAGCGCAACGTCGATTTTCAACTGACGCGGGGTTCGTTGGGAGTTTCGACCTGATCAATATCTTTGTCCCACTGGGGGTTTGAAATTGTGCCCCTCTTTGCTTATGATTTTCCAAGTTGGAAATGCTTTTAGGTCCCACAATAGGAATGTGCTTTGATCACTATGTTCGCCGATAAAATTCATCGCTCCAGCACTGAGTCTAGGTCCGACCAGCGTCCCGAACTGTTTCCTGATTTTGCCGCTGCCAGCGCGGCCGGGGCGGCGTATGCCGTGTACGGGGCAGTGGAAACGCCGAGTGATTGAGTGAACCAATAATTATCTCTTCGTCGAATCCCGCTGCTCATTGAAAGAGCAGCGGGATTTTTTTGTTCTGTGAGGAAAGGAGCGTTCAACCATGGAATACCGCATCACGGCCAGTCAACTGAGGCAGAAGTACTTCGACTTTTTTACCCAGCGCGGCCATTGCCGCATTGCATCGGCCCCCACCGTACCCGACAACGACCCGACTGCCCTCTTCATCTCGGCGGGCATGCAACCCTTGGTGCCCTATATAATGGGCCAACCGCACCCAGCCGGTCGGCGTCTGGTCAACGTGCAAAAGTGTTTCCGCACTAGCGATATCGACCAGGTGGGCAATACTACGCATCTCACTTTTTTCGAAATGCTGGGCAACTGGTCGTTGGGGGCGTACTTCAAACGGGAGATGATTCCTTGGAGTTGGGAATTCCTCACCGGAAAGGAAGGCTTGGCTCTGGACCCGCGCCGCCTGTACGTCACGGTTTTCGCCGGGGACGACCAAGTGGAAAAAGACCGGGAATCAGTGGATTTGTGGCGAGAACAATTTGCCCGGGCGGGTATAGAAGCCGTCGAGGGCGAGCGCATTTTTCCGCTGGGACGAGCCGACAATTGGTGGGGGCCGGTGGGTCGTACCGGGCCTTGCGGGCCCGATACGGAGATGTTTTTCGATGCAGGTGGGGTACCGTGCGGCTCGGATTGTCGGCCGGGTTGTTCCTGCGGCAAGTACGTGGAGATCTGGAACGACGTATTCATGGAATACGAAAAAAAAGCCGACGGGACCTGGGGCCGTCTGGTCCAGCAGACCGTGGACACCGGCATGGGCCTAGCCCGCGTTTTGACTATGCTCAACGGCCTAGATTCGCTCTACGATATCGATACGCTGAGGCCTTTGGTTGACCAGATCGGCCGCATGAGCGGCAGGGCATGCGAGCGCCACGCCCGGTCTTTCCGCATTGTCGCCGACCACGCCAACGCCGCCTGCCACCTGGCCGCCGACGGGGTGGAGCCGGCCAATATCGAGCGGGGCTATGTGCTGCGTCGGCTCATCCGGCGGGCTGTAGTCCACGCCCGCCGCCTAGGCATTGAGCAGAGTATCTGGGCCCCGCTGTTCGAGCGGGTGCGGGATGGAGAGAGCGAAGTGTACCCCGAACTGGAAAGTCGGGCTGGACAAATCCTGGATGCCTTGCAGGGCGAGGAAGAACAGTTTGAGCGCACCTTGAAAGAAGGGCTGAAACGCTTTGAACAAGTGGCCCGAAGGAGTGAGGAGACCATTGAGGGAGAACGCGCTTTCGATTTGTTCGCCACGTACGGTTTCCCCCTGGAAATGACCCAAGAACTGGCTCAAGAGCGCGGTTTGGCTGTCGATGCAAAGGCTTTTCAGCGGGCCTTTGCCCGGCACCAGGAGCTGTCGCGCCGCAGCGCCGGCCAGCCGAGAGGTGCGGCGCATCCGAGCGGTCTTGGAGACTTGAGCGACCACATCCCCGGTGCCTTGCAGTAGCGCAACATCGATTTTCAACTGACGCAGGGTTTGTTGGGGGTTTCGACCTGAGTGGGAGAGTAACCGGTGGGCGAGTGAAATATGGCGTTGATTTTCCGTCGTTCCTGACCTACATTCACTAATGGAGGCTCGGCCTCGTATGCGGCCTCACGCCAATAATGCGTGGGAGTGGCAGGCGGGGCGTTGCCTCCTTTTTTATGGGGCTGTCCGAGGTTTGTACGGATCGGGAACGTAAACGATTCCATAGGTATCGAAGACGTGACCATCCCTGTATCCGTGCTCGCGAAGCTGGAGGCTGGCCAAGTCGGTCCCGAACATGCCGGCGATTTCTTCGCGACGCTCTGCGTTCATGCCACGTCTGGGCAGCCGAAACCCCCAGTTGACGCAATAAATGCACAAGTCCGCTGCTTGGACGGCATAGGTCATGTCGGACGAAACGAAGAGTGGAGTTGGCACGATCCATGCCGTCCTAGACCGGCCGATAGCAGTCTTCGTGAAATATCTTTCCATCCTAGTGACAAATCTTTGGTCTCCGCGTTTCTCGGTTTCATCCATGACCAAGATGCCATGCTCTCGCTTGTTTTCTAGGAAATAGAAAAATCTCTCAAGCAGGAAGACAACGTCCTTCCTCAGATAGTCATCGAATTTACTATGAACCCGTCTCCAAACAGAGAGTGGCCCAAGTCTGGAAGAAGGTTCGTCCGTTGGCGTGGAGGGCGGGTAAGTGCTGGGCTGCGTCGGCCTTGATTTGCTCGCCGTCTAGCCCCTCCTCGCGAACCTCGTCGGCAAAAGCTCGGATCATATCGGCGATAATTTGCGTGGTAACTTCCATGTGGAAGAGGACGCCATACGCCGCCCGGCCATAGGAAAACGCTTGGTAGGTAGTAAGGGCAGAAGAGGCCAGCGCCGTAGCGCCCTTGGGCAGATCGAAGATGTCGCCGTGCCAGTGAAAGCCTACAAAAGATGGTTCTAGCCCGCCCATCAGTGGATCTTCGCTGGCGGCGGGCTTCAGCTCAATTGGATACCAGCCGATTTCTTTCTGCGGACCGCGGGAGACCCGAGCACCAAGAGCCGTGGCCAAAAGCTGGCTGCCTAGGCAGATGCCGAGTACGGGTTTGTCTTCTTTCAGGGCTTGGTCGATAAGGCGCATCGCCGCGTCTATGAACGAGTAACGGTCGTGTTCGTACACGCCCATCGGGCCGCCCAAGACCACTAGGCCGGTGGCCCCGTCCATGTAGCGGGGGATCTCTTCACCGGCAAAGGTATGTATATAGGTGGGCTCGAGACCGCAGCCTTGGAACACCTGACCGGCGATCCCCAAGTTTTCCGGCTGCGCGTTTTGCAGAACCCATATTTTGTTCATTAGATCGGTTTCCTCCGCTATTTCGTCCTACAGATCACCGCTTCCGCGCCAGCGTCAACCCGTCGCCGATCGACAGCAGGGATGCGGTCACGCGCTCATCGGCGTGGATTTTGGCGTTGAGTGCTCGGATTGCTACGGTGCTCTCGGCCTGCTCGTTGGCATCGGCGGGCCGTCCGCCCCACAGCACATTGTCGATTAGGATCAATCCGCCCGGGCGCAAGAGTTGCAGACAGCGCTCGTAATAGGCGTCGTAATTTTCCTTGTCCGCGTCGATAAAGGCCATGTCGAAGCAACCGGCTTCCCCGGCCGCGAGCATTCCGTCGAGAGTCGCCACTGCCGGCCCCAACCGCAATTCGATTTTGTCGGCCACGCCGGCCTTTTGCCAATAGCGCCGGGCGATGCTGGTAAACTCGTCGCTGACGTCGCAGGCGATTAGACGCCCGTCCGCTGGCAGGGCTAGCGCCATCGCAATGCTGCTGTAGCCAGTAAAAGTCCCCACCTCGACGATCCGCTTGGCGTCGATCAGTTCGACGAGCAGCCCCATGAACTGCCCCTGATCGGGCGAGACCTGCATGCCGCCCATGGGCATGGCCTGGGTCTCCTGCCGCAACCGCTTGAGCTCGTCTCGGTCGCGCAGCGAGTTGGCGAGGATGTAGTCGTAAATATGCGTTTCGATAAAACCGTTGCGGGAACTCATGGACAGACCTTTCGCAAAATGAGGATGCAGGAAGTTGCGCCAAGGTAAGTGGATGCAGAGCGCAGCACAACTTGCCGGCTGTTTGCCGAATCAAGATTGGAGTTTGGGATTTTCCGCGTGACGCCGGCGGTCGCGTCGGGTCTTCTTGGCCCGCGCGCGCTGGAAGGATTCCTCCAAGTCAACTCCGGTCTGATTGGCAAGGCATAGGAGGACGAAGAGCACATCGGCCATCTCCATGCCGAGGTCGGCTTCCTCGCCCTCCTTAAAGCTTTGCTCGCCAAAGGTGCGAGCCATGATCCGCGCCAACTCGCCGACTTCCTCCATCAGCACGGCCGTATTGGTCAGCTCGGAGAAGTAGCGCACGCCGACATCGGCGATCCACTCATCTACTGCGCGTTGGCAGGCGCGGAGAGTGTACTCAGGCGCGGGCTGGCTCATAGGGAACGGGTGCCAGACCGTCCTGCTGGCGTTGGGCATTGACCTCGTCCAAGCGCCAAGGCACAGCCGATCCGTCGGTGCGAAAGCGCTTGTAGTAGCCGCCTTTGAGGCGGGAGATGGGCATCAGCGGCGCGGCGGGCCGCAGCTTGGCGAGGGCCTCTCCACTGAGCGCAGTACCGCTGGCAAGATCGACTACCTCGATTTCCTCAGGGTCAATGATCCCCAAGCCGCGGACGTGGGCGAATTGTAGATAGGGAGTGGCCTGCGGGTCGAGGCCCATCAGGTAGGTGGCGACTGTATCTACGTGTACTTCATTGACGCCGGCCACAGCCCAGCCGAGGGGGTAGTTGGACCCTTCGTTAAACGCGGTGCCGTCGCGGCCGACAAGGCCATCTACCACCGAAAGCCGCGGCATCCCTAGGCCGCGCAGCGCGACCAATAGATCGCAGAGCTTGTGATAGAAGCGATCTTCAAAAAGGCTGAAGCCACTCTCGGTCAGCCGCCATAGGTCCTCGGCGCAAGGCTTGTCCACCTCTTGGATCGCGCACAGGTGTCGCTCGGGCTTGGCGATGATGCCCATCAGATTTTTAATCGACAAGGTCGTGCAGCCCAAATTGTGGCACTTGGCAAGGGGGACGTTGAAAAAGAAGGCGCAATCAGTCACTTCCCGGTACAGGGGGTAGCGCTCGTACACTACGCCGTCGGCGACCTCGACGATGCGCGAATCCTCGTCGGTGTTCATTTCTGCGAGCCGCACGCCCCGCGCCTCGGTCATAGCGCGATAGCCGCATAGTTCCCAAGTGTGCCCGGCCGTGGGGTTTTCTCCAGACTGACCATCGGCGACCACCATGCGCTCGGCGGGTACGCCGCGGTCGCGCAGGGCGTCGAGCAGGCCGCCGACAAATCCGGGATGGGTGATGACGCGCTTTTCCGGTGGATAGAGTACGGTGGCGTTGGGCTTGAGCAAGACGGTGCCTGCGGCCGGAAGCGGTACCTCGAGGGCGGCGAGGGTGCGATGGGCCAACTCCTGGTAGGTCGCAAAGGGCGCGTCGGCGCGGTCGATGGGCGAGTGCGCTAGATATACTGCGTCGGGGTGTGCAAGCATGGTGCTCTCCTATGTAGTGAAAGACAAACAAAAAAAAAGCGGTCGAGAGCCGCAAGCTCCCAACCGCTTATTAGCGTTGAACGCAACGCGCCCGCCGTTAGTGTCTTTCGATGTCGGCCCCCAAGGCCCGCAGGCGGTGCTCGAGGTGGGCGTGTCCCCGGTCGAGTTGGTAGAGATTGCCGATCTCGGTGGAGCCCTCGGCCGCTAGACCGGCAAGCACGCAGGCGGCCCCGGCGCGAATGTCCATGGCCTTGACCTTGGTCCCTTTGAGCTGAGCCGGCCCGTGTACCAACACCAAGCGGTCCTTTTCCGGTGCAATGCGAGCGCCGAAGGAGCGCAAGGTTTTGACGTGACCGAGGCGATCTTCGAATACAGTCTCGCGGATGTAGCTATCGCCTTTGGCCATGCACGCCAAGGCCGTCATCCCAGGCTGCAGATCCGTTGGGAAGCCGGGATAGAAGGTGGTTACTACGTTGATCGGCGACAAGGTTTCTGGCCCGCGCACCCGCATCCACTCCCCTTCCTCTGTCATCTCGACACCCATCTGCTGTAATTTGGCTTCAAAGACGTATAGGTGATCGCGCTCTACGCCTTTGAGGGCAATATCGCCGCCGGTAATTGCGCTCGCCATCATCAGGAGACCGGCATCGAGTCGATCGTACATGATCGTGTGCTCGGCTCCTGCTAACTCGCGGACTCCCTTGATATGCACCTGCCGCGTACCGACCCCTTCGACTTGGGCACCCATCTTTTGCAGGAGCGATGCGAAATCTACGATCTCCGGGTCGGAGGCCGCGTTTTCGATCACAGACTCGCCCTTTGCTAGGCAGGACGCCATAACGAGGTTTTCCACCCCAGTGTGGCTGGGCAAATCGCAGTACATAAAGGCACCGGATAGCTGCTTGGCCATCACGTCGATGCCGCCGCCGTTTACGCCTTCGACCTCGGCCCCGAGCCGGGCAAAGCCGCGATAGTGATAGTCGGTCGGTCGCGAGCCAATCGTACAGCCGCCGACCTCTTGGATCCAAGCGCGGCCAAAGCGGGCCAACAGCGGACCGACGAAAAGCAGCGAAGCGCGGAAGCGATTGGTCAAATCTGCGGGAAGCTGGGTTTCTTTGACATCGCGGGTGTCTAGGACGGCCACTTCTTCGGTCGCATCGTAATCGACGCGCGCGCCGAGCCGACGCAATACTTCTAGGGCCACCAATACGTCGTTGACCGGGGGTACCCGGTGCAAAACGGTTTGCCCTTCGGTGGCCAACAGCGATGCGGCCAACATGGGCAAAGCGGCGTTTTTGGAGCCTTGGACCTCGACCTCACCTTGGAGAGGAAGTCCGCCGCGCACGAAAAGAACCTCGGTAGAACTCATTACTACTCCTGAAGTTAAGAGGACGGGCAAACACACCAAGGGGAGGGGGATATTTCAAATGTAACATTGGGTATGCGGTTCGTCAATCGCTCAATGCTTTGCTTGACAGAGAGGGGCGCATCTCTATATTCCACCAAACGCAAAATCGTTTCTATCACGACAGAAAGGAATCCCAATCATGGCTGAAAGCCCTCATATCGTCGCCTATTTGAAGCCGGTTTGCGGCTGGAGCAATAGCGTGCGCATGACCTTCGCCAAATACGGCTTGGCATACGAAGACAAAGACATTATCAACAATCCAGATATTTACGCTGAGATGGTGCAGAAAAGCGGCCAGCCCCTCTCGCCCTGCGTCGAGATCAACGGCCAGATGCTGGCCGATGTCGATGGCGATGAGGTTGAGGTTTGGATGCTTGAAAACGGAGTAGTAGAGCCGGTCTCGGCCTAAGCGCGCATCCGGCTCAATACGCGCCGCATGCCCTCGCACAGGTTGGGCTGTTCGTGGTTGAGCGGCCCGCTCGCCGCGCGGCGAATCAGCGTCAACGCGCCCCATAGCTGACCGTCGCTGGCCTTGAGAGGCAACACGTAGCTAAAACCGATAGACCCGCATTCAGCCCCCTCTAGGAGGAAGCGCACCACTCCTGCTGGTAGGGGGCTTTCTTCGTCGGCGCTGGCCTGCCCCACTAGCAATAACGCGGAGTGACCAACCCCGTCCTGATCGGCGAAGGAGTACACGCCGTCTTGTTCCAGCACCCGCTGCAGAACCTCGGCTCCTGCGCCGGCCGTGTGGATCACTCCTTGGCCGACGCGCTCATATACGATGGTATCTGCCGCTTCAATGCCCAGCAGCAAATCCATGCCTTGAATCACGGCTTCATCTGGAGACATGGCTTCGAGCGATGCGACGATGTGGGGAGGGATTTCAGCGGGTTCGGGCATGTTGAACGGGATGATCGAGACTGGCATGGCGCATCCTTGACAATGCAAATGAGGGGGCTTTAATTTTAGTCTTTCTTCTGGTGGCGCTTTAGCTCAGTAGGTAGAGCAGGAGACTGAAAATCTCTGTGTCCGCGGTTCGATTCCGCGAGGCGCCACCACTATTATAACCAGCCCCTCAGCTTGCACAAGCTGAGGGGCTGTTGCATTTGTGCGGTTCACCGCGCATCGCCTTCCTCTGTAATGCGCTTGATTTGTCCCCAACTTGCGGACTGCACTGCCGTGGCGGGAAGCTCGCGCGCAGCGCAGCGAAATCCGACGATGATGTAGGTCACTGAAGGCGGCAGCCCGCCGCGGTCGGTGGTGCGCAGGCGATATGGGTCGCTGCTCATCGACCCGCCGCGAAGCACTCGGCTGATGCCTGTATCCGGCCCCTGCGGATCGCGCTCAGTGCTCTGTGCGTAGTACTCCTCGCCGTACCAATCCACCACCCATTCCCAGACATTGCCCGCCATGTCGTAGGCCCCATAGGGCGAAATCCCGCGCTGATAAGAGCCGACCGGGGCCGAGTCGAAAAAGCCGTCGCTGTCGTCGCCTCGGCAGCAGCCCTCTTTGCCGTAGTTGGCCCGGCTGCGGTCAATGGAATTGCCCCAGGGATAGATGCGGCCGTCGGTGCCGCGAGCGGCTTTTTCCCACATGGCCTCGGTCGGCAACTGCATGCCGGCCCAAGTGCAGTAGGCACGGGCACCGTACCACGAGACCTCGGCGACTGGCCGCTGCTCGGTGCCGGGAATCGGCGCGTATTCCTCATGGTAGTAGATTTGTGCGTCGGCATCGCGCAGATCGAATAGCAGGTGCCCTTCCCCATCCGCGTTGCCGCCGATGTCGTTCAAAAAGGCGGCGTATTGGTCGTTATTTACTTCGAAACGGTCGATGTAGAATTCGTCGAGATAGACTTGGTGGACCGGCTGCTCGTCCGCCCGTCCCTCGGCCGATCCCATTGTAAAATAACCGGCGGGGACGCGGGCCAACTCGTGCATTGTGCCGGCCGGCGTCTGCACTTGGACGATTTCTTGGGCTAGAACGCCCGGTGTCCATATCAAAAAGCACCAGAATGCACTGCTACGCGCCATACCACCTCCGCTACGTGGCCTTTTTCGCTGCGAGTTGTTGATTTACTTTCCTACATACATAATTGCCATCCCCCGTTCCAGCAAAAAAGAAATTGGTTTCCACTCATCGCGAGGCGCTGCCGCTTTTCAACCGCGACGTGCGCTTGGTGCTCTTTAGCCAAGCTCTGATCGGCTTTACGATTTTCGGCGGCGTCTATACGGTCCTGCTCAATCTCTATCTCCTGCGCTTGGGCTATGGTCCCCAATTGATCGGCCAAGTCAATGCCGTTGGCGCATTGTCGTTTGCTCTTTTGAGCATGCCCGCGGGTATGTTGGCTAACCGCTGGGGGGCGCGTCGGAGCATGATCGTTGGCATGGTGATCGCCGCTCTCGGTTTTGGCTTGTTGCCCCTCGGCGAGTTCGTTCCCTCCTCCGTACAGCTAGATTGGATCATGGGGGCTTATGCCCTCGGCGTCCTCGGCAATACGCTTTTCCTCGTCTGCTCGATTCCCTTCCTGACGCTGATCTGCCCGCCGCGGCTGCGCAATCACGTGTTCTCGACGCAGGTGGCACTGTGGCCGCTGGCGGGTTTTGCCGGTAGTCTGTGCGGCGGCCTGCTGCCCGGCCTGTTCTCCGCGCTCCTCGGACTACCCGAAGACCACCCGGCTCCCTATCGCTATCCGCTGCTGCTGGCCGCTGGCGTGCTGTTCATCAGCGCCGGTGCTATCGCCGCAACCCGCTCCCGTCCGCAGAAACCGCCGGCTAGGGAACGGGGTCAGGCGACTCCTTTTCCCCTAGCTATCGTCTTGGCCTTGAGCTTGGTTACCTTCTTGCAAATGGCTGCGGAAAACAGTCTCCGCATCTTCTTCAATGTCTATATGGATGACGGCCTCGGGGTCTCCACGGCGCTGATCGGCAGCCTGACCGCCGCCGGCCAGCTCTTAGCCGCCTGTACTGCGCTGGCTGCTCCTGCGCTCAGTCGGCGTTTTGGCCGGGTGCCGGTGATTACCGCCGGGGCTGGGGCGATGGTGCTGTGCCTCATACCGATGGCCTTGGTCGCCCATTGGGCAGTGGCCGGAGCCGCCTGTATGGCCTTGGTCGCCCTCAGCTCGATCCGCCGCTCGGTCTATATTGTCTTTCAGCAGGAACTGGTCCCCGAGCGCTGGCGGGTGACCATGAGTTCGGCGCTGACTATGGCCTACGGCATCAGCATTGCCGGCATTTCGCTCGGCGGCGGTTGGATGATCGACGCGCTGGGGTATCGGGCGCTGTTTTTGAGTAGCGCCGTGATTACGGCCGCGGGCGTGCTATGCTTTCAGGGGTACTTCCGCATCCCGCGCGGCGAATACGCCAAACGCCTGACAGACGAGCGCGCGTAGGTATTAAGCGCATTCAACGCACATTGCGTCGCATCGTCGTCTCAGCCGTGCGAGCTGATCTGAGGACTTGGGGTTTGCTGCGAGATTGCAGGATTCGTGCGGGTCTTTGAGCAGGTCGTACAGCTCCTCATAGACGGGCTGTTGCTCGTAGTAGCGAATGTATTTCCAGCGCTGCGTGCGCACGCCTTCGCTCTTGGGAATGTCGGCGCGGTTGAATCGGTGCTCGCAGAAGAAGGCCTTGCGCCATTCGACTTCTTTGCCGCGCAGCAGGGGGACGAGGGATTTTCCCTGTATTTCGTTCGCGGCGTCCAAATCAGCCAGTTCGAGGATGGTTGGTGCCACGTCGATATTCAGCGCCATTTCTTCGCGCACGACGCCTCGCTTGCCCGCTTCAGCCCGTGGATCGAAGACGATCAGGGGAATGCGGATCGACTGTTCGTTCAACTGCCAGCAGTCGCTAAGCCCGCGATCGCCGTAGTACATCCCGTGGTCCGAGGCGAAGATCACGATTGTGTTGGCGGCTAACGATAGCTGATCCAACGCCGCGAGAATTCTGCCGATGTTGCGATCGACGCCGCTGACCATTCTGTACAGTCCGCGCATGTTCCGCTGGTAGTCTTCAGGCGTCGCATAGCGGTCCCGCCAGCGCACGCGACTTTCCGTCTCGCGCAGGAATTTCGGCAGCCGCCTGAAGAAGTCGGGATGGGCGTTGAGTGGCTCTGGTATCTTCGCATCCGCGTAGAGAGGGTCTTCAGCAGCCGGCCAGATGTAGTGGCGCGGGTCGTTGTCCTGCGCGTGCGGCGCGTTGAAACTGACGGAGAGGCAAAATGGCTGGCTGGGCTGGGTGCGGAGGAAGTCGATTGTTTTGTCGCCGGTAATGTCGGTCAGATGGTGCACGCGGCCGTCTGGCTGTCTGATTTCATATCCGTCTTCAGTCCAGTGTTCGTAGTTGTCGAACGCGTCAAACATCTTTTTTAGCGCGTCCTCGTCTTCAAGAGAAGGCTCGATTCCTTTTGCGGCAATGCCGAACTTGCCGATCAGCCCCGTGCGGTATCCGGCCCTTTTGAGAGCTGCCGGATAGGAACTGTCGGTGAAGGTGCGTTGCAGGGGTGGTGTGAGGAAGGTGAAGCGGTGGCGGCTTTCATAGACGCCGGTGAGATAGCTCGCCCGGCTGGCGGAGCAGATCGGACTGGTGCAGAACGCGTTTGCGAAGCGGACGCCGCTTGTGGCAAGCCGGTCGAGATTCGGGGTTTGGATGATTGGGTTGCCGGCGCAGCCGAGCAGGTCGTTGCGCTGGTTGTCGGTCAGGAGAAAGAGGATGTTCGGGACAGAGGCCATGGTGTTTGCATAAATAAAGGCGTCCCGCCCGCATACGCGACCCCTACTAAAGGTCCGTACGCGAATGGGACGCCCGCGATGACATCGATGAAGGTTTACTTTGAAGGGCGCAGCACCAACGCCTCGTAGGTGATCGGCTCGGATACGCGCTCCATTTTTACCCCGAATTGCTCGCGCAAATAATCGAGAGCCACGTCCCAGCCGTCGGAGAAATCAACGTCGATATCTACTTGGCGCTCAAAGGGATTGTCTGCTGCCGCGCCGTCCCATTGCAGCTCGATTTCGTCGAGGTCTTGGTCGTAGCCTTCGACCAGGTCGTTGAGCGCGGCGTTCAAGAGCATACCTTGGATCGCAAACCCGAGCGGCTCCCCCGTAGCGTAGTAATTGTAGCCATTGGTCTCAGAGCCTCCTGCTTGCGAGTTCGTCGGAAACTCTGATTCATCTTGAGTAAAAATCCAGCGCGTCCTAGTGCCCTGTCGCTCTACCACGTCAGCGACAAAACCAAAGCGGCGACCGAGGCGTTGGATGCGCTCGGTGGGAGTTAGGCGATGGCTGTAGGCAATCCGCGTGGTGTAGCGCTGCTCGGCCAATTTTTGCTCTGGAACTTCCACTGGCATTTCTCCAAGGTTCCGCGCGATTTCGGCCAGTGGAGTGCGGTGAAACTCGTAGCGCGTAATGCCCCCTGCTGTGGAAGAAGCTAGGCCTCCTATGCCCTTGCTCGGGTCATCCGAAGGAGGATGGACGATGATGTCCATGCCGTCCAGTGGCATGTAAAAAGTCCTGTTCCAAGGCACAAAGGGATCGGGGAATTGCTCGTCATACGACAAGGCGTTCCGCACCGATTCGGTAAGCGGCTGGATGGCATCATCTGCGACCGCGAAAAGCTCGTCCGCCAGCGGTACATTGTAATCCAGATAGTTCAACTCGCTGACCAACTCCCAATCTTCTTGGCCCACATCCAGATAAACGCGAGAGTGGTTGGGCAACCGCGTCTGAGCATCTACTTCGACCTCATAGCGGATATCCGCCGGGGTCTTACTCCCCAGCGAGGAGCGTTGCCAAATCGAAAAAAGCACCGTCGTCCCTCGATCCTCACGCTCAATCTGATAGCTCCGAAGTTCTAGCTTCCCGCGTTCGGGCAGAGCTAGTTGCTCGGCGACCTTATCTATGGACCACGCGCCTTCCGCGTCGAGGTCTTCCCCATACCAGATACCATCCATGTAAATCCGCATTTTGGCATCGGTCACCACGACCTCGCGCCGCGCCGCGCCAGTGCCGACTGTAGAGCGGAAAAAGTGCGGTGTCTTGATCCATTGCTGCACTGGCACCTGTTCTCCCTTTTCTCCACGAAACCAGCCCTCCACGCGCACGGAGTTCAGCTTGCGCACCTCGGCGACCACCTCGGCCCACGCCGAAGAGGTCCCCTGCCACAGCACCCCAAATACTACCCCGGCCAGCATGGCGGCCAGCCCCGACAGGTACACCGGCCTCGGCAGCCGCTGCCAAAATGCCGCGGACTGCGTTTTGCGCTCGTCCTTCTCCTCTGCGCGGATTGCCTCCAGCGCGTTGGCGCGGGCCGTCGCGAAGAGTGCATCCGGAGGCTCGGCGGTGCCGATGTCAGCACTCAGTTCCAGCACGGAACGCACGGCCTCCAAATCGTCGGCCGCTTCCGGGTGATCGGCCAAGTAGGTCTCGATCTGCCGCGCTTCCGCGGCCGACAGCTCGCCTCGCACGTAGTCGCTCAGTTTGCTTTCAAATTCGGCTCTGTTCATGGCGTTCAGTCCTTGTAGTCGGCACCCAAATGGGCGCGAATCTTTTTAAGGGCTTTGTACTCGCTGGCTCTGGCCGACTCCTCGCTGCATCCCAGTCGCGCGGCGATTTCGGCAAAGGGCCAGCCCTCAAAGTTGCGCAGGGCAAAGACCATGCGCTGGCGCTCGGGCAATTCAGCGGCCAAGTCGCGCACCCGGTCCATGAGCAAGTGGCGCTCGGCGTCTTTGTCGGCATCGGCTTCTACCGCGGTATCTTCCCCTTCGAATAACAGTTCCCGATGTTGATGTCGCCGGATTTTAAAGGCCGCGTTGGTCGCCACCCGGCAAAGCCATGCCTTGGGGTGAGCGATGATTTCGCCGCGCACACAGGCGGCGTGGAAGCGCAGGAAGGTTTCCTGAAAGACCTCCTGCGCCTCATCGGCATTGGCGACGATCTTATAGGCCACCTTGAGGACCAGGCGTCCGTAGTGCTCTACGGCCTCGGCGCTTATGTCGGCTGGTTGGCGCAAAATTAGTTGGCGGCTAAGAGGGCTTCGATCTGCTCTGCACTCGGTACACTGCCCAAAAGACCTGTCTCGGCGAGACGACCGTCGCGGCCGATCAGCACGTATTGGGGAATGCCTTCAACACCGAAGCGGCGATACGTCTCGCCCGTATCCAGTGCGATCGGCATGGTGTAGCTGTGTTCGGCGACGAAATCGTCCATGTCTTGGGACTGGTGTGACGAGTGAAGTGCTACGACCATAAACCCTTGCTCGGCGTACTGATCGTATAGAGCCTGCACGGTGGGCATCTGGGCTACGCAGGGCGTGCACCACGTCGCCCAGAAGTCGACGAGAATTACCGGAGCTTGCGACATATTTTTTAACTGCTCAGTAGGCATCGGATTGACCCAGCGTTCCGCATCTAATTCGGGGGGCATGGAGCCTTGTTCGAGCTTGCTGCGGTTGAGCGCTCTTTCGGCCTCCTCCATGCCGACGTAGCGCGCTTGGAGAAATTCCCCGTCGTCGCTTAGTTCCGCCTTGCCGTAGGAGTAGTCGATCATGCCTGCGCCCGAGGTTCTAAATTGCGCGTGCCTTCCATCCTGTAGTGTGGGAGTCATGCGCAACACGGCGTTGGGGGCGATCTCAAGGTGAAACTGCTCCTCCTCCTCGACTATATGCGCCTGCGCTGGCCCCAATAACACCCACTCGTAGTTATCTAGCTTTTTGCGGGCAATGCCCAGATCATTTCCCATGCCCCAGCCCTGATTTTGTGAGCTAGCCAAGAAGGTCGTGTCGATTCCGGCAAACTCGCCCTCCGCCAGCTTCTGGCGAACGCAATTGAGCCGCTGGTTGGAGATGTCGCGCACGAAGTAGCGGCCGTTGGGATGGCGCACTTCGGCGGTTGAGCCGCCCTCTATGGTGGGCACTGCTCCCTCTTCCACTTGGCCCAGCACCACGTGCCAGACCAAATCGTCGGAGCCTTCTACCCGCCGGGCGTGCAGCCAACCGTCTTCAATCCACGCTTCGATGCGCCCGTGGTCAAGGTCACGCTGCTCACTCCAAGAAATCTCGGCGGCGCTCGCTCGCAGGCCGAGCAGTAGGGCCACTGCTGTTGTGACAATAATCGTTCGATTCAACATGATCCACGCTCCTGTTTAGCATGTAGGTCGTGTGCGTTTCCGCCCGACCGGTAGCGATTTGTCCTATATGATCCACAAAGCGCGACTATGTGAACCGAAAAAATAAAAAATCTCCTCGCACGATCGTGAATAAACGCCGGCACCCTTGCGGAAAAGGGTGCCGGCGTTGCTGAAAGTCGCTGCCAATTATATGGCCGAAAATAGAAAAGAATTCGGCTGTTTGGAGTTATAGACGACCTCTACAAAGCGCCACATCGCCCGCTCTGGATCCCAGACCAACCGGCAAAAGAAGGGAGTGCAGATCGGCCCTTCCGACCCGGCGAACTCCGTCGGCTCTTCGGTGACAAATGCGATGTCGGTGAAGACCCGCTTCTCACCGGCTCGCAGCGCCCCGTCAACCTCTTGCTGCAATTTGAATCGGGCCTTGACAACGTCCCTCGGGTAGCTCTCGTACCGGCCCTGCTTGACAGCTTCCCTCGGGTGAGTCCGATAGCTCTCGTACCGGCCCTGCATCTCGAATACCTTAAACGTGCTGTGGCGAAAGAAGGCATTGCCAAAGCGGTATTCACAGCCTTGGTCGTCGAGTACGGCGCGGTGCATGGCTTGGAAGAGGTCAAAGGGCGTGTCCCCTTTGGGGATTCCCCACTTCTCTAGGGTGTCTTTCATATTTTTTATAGCTCTAGGGTTGTTGACGCCCTCGCGCAGGTAAAACTCGGCAGCGAGGCTGTCATTGCCAGAGACGGAAAAGGCGACGAGAAAGTCGTAGAGCCAGTCGCGCAGGTCGGCTTCTTGCTCGGGGGTGATAGGGATGCCTGTCGCGACGGGGATGGTCGTAATGGCCTGCCATAACTTGGGACCGGCTTGGATCTTGATCTTCTTCGCGGTATGGACATAGTCAAGCAAGCCCTGGAGTTTGTCGAGGCGGGGCTCAAAGCCGCCGTGCGGATACTTGGTCTCGACCGCGGCTGCGCTGGAAACGCCATAGACGGCGATCAGGGCGACATATAGGATGCGAATGGCTAAGGGTTGCATGATGCCCTCCTTTGCGGAAGAGTGCGGGTTGTTGCTCCGGCCGGTAGCGCATTTGTCCTATATGACCCACGAAGCGCGATTACGTGAACCGCAAAAATAAAAAAACCGCCTAGTTGCCTAGGCGGTCGTGCGAATAATTTTTGCGGCATGGAACATTTTGCCAATAGTCGAAGCTCACAGCACCTTGACCGGCGTCAGCCAATTGTCGCGCGCAGCCGACGCCGCGGCAATCGCATCCGCCGACCCCAGCACTGCGACCCGGCCCGCTGCGCCAACTTGATCCAGCACGGCGGCAAAATCGGCAAAGTACTCGGCCTTGGTGCCCAAGACTTGGTCGCGCATTTGCTGGCGATAGTCGTCGTCGATGCCAGTCAGGTAGCGCACCAGCGAAGCGTAGCCCTTGGCGTCGGGGAGCTGGTAGGCGTCGAAGTCGCCGATGGTGCCGATGATGGCCTTGGTCAGTTCGTCGCTTCTGATCGGATAGTCGCGCAAGAAAGCCCCGCTCTGGTCGTACACTTGTAGGGTCTCCAACAGGTTGGGGTCGCGGTAGGACGCGTACGCGAATACGCCGGTAAATGGGTCGAAGGAGCAAAAGGCCCCGTAGGCTCCGCCTTGGACGCGCACCCGATCCCACAGCCAAGTGGTGGCCAAGTAGCGCGTGATGACGGTCGAGGATCCGTCCAATTCGTAGCCGAGCGCGAAGAGGTTGGCCGCCTTGCCCACGTAGTTGACTTGGGCGGGAACGGTCAGGCCCTCGTCGGCTGCGGTCAGGTGCGGCGTCCAAGTCGCGGACGAGTGCGCCTCTTGCGGCAACTCGCGCAACAGTGCTGCTAAGCTCTGGTCGCAGGCAGCGCGGTCGCCGCCGGCCACGGTTGCGTTGCACAGCATGCCCGACCGGTTGACCAGTAGGGCGCGGATCTGCTCCAGCCGCGCCTGCACGGCCGGCCAGTCGCCGCGGATGTCTTCGATGAGTTGCCGCAAGAAGAACAGATAGCTCAAGCCGCGCATCTGCTCTGCGAGCCAGCCGGTCTCGTCGAATTGCGCGCGCAGCCGCGTTAATACCACTCGGTGCCCGCCCGGCACTAGCCCGGCCTCGGCGCTGGCCCGCTCTTCTAAGGCCATCTGCAAGAAGCGCTCCTGATCGTCGAGACGACCCTCTAGCAACACGTCGCGCACAATCGCCGTCAGGTCGGCGACCCGTTCGGCCATGGCCTTGCCGCGCAAAAAGAGGTACGCCGCGGCCGGCCCGCCGTCGGGACGCGGCCCCACCAGTGAATGGGCACTCAGGCCGCCGGTCTGGCTGCCGATCCGCTGTTGCAGCTCGACGAAGCTCATGCGCTTGGTGCCCATCTCCAGCAGGGCGCGCCCAAAGAGCGGGGTATAGGGCAAAAGCTCTTGGGGCAACACCCGCAGATCGCAGCCCACGTCGAGATAGGCGATGCCATTGGTGAAGAGGTCGTGGTGGAGTACCGGCACCCCGGCGATTTGGTCTTCTTGCCGAGGCACGGTCTTGATCGCTTTGTCGAGGTCGCTCAATTGCAAGCGGGGCAGCTTGGCCAGATCCTCGGGCGTGTCGGGTTGCTCTTGCAGGTGCTTGAGCTTTTCGGTGGATGCGACGAGTTCTTCTAAATCCGCGTGGCTCATGTCCGCCCGAGCCGCTGCTAGGCGTGCAATCTCTTCCTCCTCCTGTCGCGTCCCCAACTCGGCATCGGGCTGGAGGATCACGGTCGTGCGGTGCGCGTTGCCTAAGAGGTGGCGTTGGATCAGTCCTTCTAAATAGCGGTCGTCCGCCGCCAGCTTGGCCTTGAGCGCGGCGAAGGAGTCGGCAAAGCGCAAGGGCGTGAAGGGGTCGCGGTCGTAGAGCCAGTCGGTCAACAGCCGCAGCATCAGCCCCAAGCCGCGCGGAAAAGACCCGGTGTTGTTTTCCCGGAAGCGGAACTCCGCAGTGTGCAACGAGGCCGCGACCATCCCTTGGTCGATCCCGCCGTCTGCTAGCTCGCCGAGGTGTTGCAAAATAAGAGCCTCAACCGCATCGGTATTGCCCTGTTGCACGCCCTTGAGGCCCACGCTGAAGAACATCTGCGCCAATTCAACCTCTAGCCCGCTACCGGTCAAATCCTCGCCTAGCCCGGAGTCGATCAGGGCCTTGCGCAGCGGAGACCCCGGAGTGCCGAGCAGCGCGTGTTCGAGTACTTGGAGGGCACGACGCTCGTCCGCGTCAATATCGTCTTGCAACAGCCAAGTGAGCGCGACAAAGCACTTTGGCTCTTCGACCGCGTCTGGATTGACTGCATAAGGAAATTGCTGCCGCTTGGGCGCGGCAAAGCGCGGCTGGGTTCCGATAGTCGAGTCAACGGAATGCTCCTCGTAGGAGCTTAGATAGTCGTGCAACAGCGCAAGGCGCTGCTGGGGGTCGTCGTCGCCGTAGAAGTAGATGCGGGCATTGGACGGGTGGTAAAAGTCGTCGTGGAAGCGCTTGAACTGGTCGAAGGTGAGGGCCGGGATGTGGCGCGGGTCGCCGCCGGAATCCACGCCGTAGGTGGTGTCCGGGAAGATGGATTGCTGGATACGCTCGCCTAGAATCCGCTCGGGATCGGAATACGAGCCTTTCATTTCGTTGAAAACCACGCCTTTGTAGCGCAGCGGGTCGCCGGGGTCTTCTAACTCGTAGTGCCAGCCTTCCTGTTGCAGGACTTCCGGCGTCAGCCGCGGATAGAATACGGCGTCGAGGTACACGTCGATCAGGTTGTAGAAATCCTGCACGTTGGTGCTGGCGACCGGGTAGCAGGTTTTGTCTGGATAGGTGAAGGCGTTGAGGAAGGTGTTGAGCGAGCCTTTGATCAGCTCGACAAACGGCTCCTTGACCGGGTACTTGCGCGAGCCGCACAGCACGGAGTGTTCGAGGATGTGGGCAATGCCGGTCGAATCGGCCGGTGGGGTGCGGAAATTGATGCCAAAGACTTTGTTTTCGTCGTCGTTGATCAGCGAGACGATCTCGCAGCCGGTGCGGTGCCGATAGAGCAGGGCGCGGGTATTGAGCTCGGGAATTTCTTCGTCGCGCAGCAGTTCAAAATCGCGGCGATCCATTGGGTCTCCTTTGTGGTGTATGTCGAAAAAGCTAGCGGGCAAACATATTTGCGGGGCGGATTTTTATCAAATGTAGGGGCGACCGACCGGTCGCCCCTACGCGGATGTGGGTTCACGGCAGGGCGATTTTGCCGAGGACGACCGGACGCTGTGCACGGGTGACGGCCGGGATATTGCCGGTGCGACCCATCAGCGTCTCGTTGGCAAGCACCGCAAAGGAGAGCGCCTCGCGCGCGTCTGGATCGACGCCTAGGTCGGCCAGCGACTGCACCGCTAGCTCCGGCAGCGCGTGGCGCAACCCAGCCATAATGCGCGGATTGTGGACGCCGCCACCACCGACCCAGAGCTTGGCGAACTCTCCTGGGCAAAAGCGGCGAATGCCCTCGGCAATGGATTGCACGGTAAAGGCGGTCAGCGTGGCGATCAGGTCGGAGTCATTCCACGTGCCGCGCCGGAGAATTTCCGCGAGGAAAGGCTCGCCAAATTCCTCGCGCCCCGTGGATTTGGGCGGCTCGCGCTGCAAGAAGCTGTGGCGCATCAGCTCGGCTAACAGGGCTTCATCGACGCGCCCTCGCGCCGCTCGCGCCCCCTCCCGGTCGAAATGTTCGCGACCGCCGGTACAGTGCGCCACCGCCGCGTCAATGAGCATGTTGCCCGGTCCTAGGTCAAAGGCCCGTACTGCGCTGACATCGGCGTTGGCTGGCAAGGCCGTGATGTTGGCGATCCCACCGATATTGAGCAACAGACGCCCTTCGTGCCCGGCAAAGAGCAGGTGATCTACTAGCGGCACTAGCGGTGCGCCCTCGCCGCCGACGGCCATGTCAGCCGCGCGAAAGTCCGCAATGGTCACCGCGCCCGTGCGCGCGGCAATGACGGCTGGCTCGCCAATCTGCAAGGTGGCCCCGCTAGCCGGCAGATGGCGCACGGTCTGCCCGTGCGAGCCAATCAGGTCGATGGATTCGGGGCCGAGGTTGGCCTGCTTGACTGCGGCTAGGGCCGCTGTGGCAAAAGCCTCGCCGAGGGCAAAGTTGACCCGGCACAGTGCGTCGAGCGACGCATCCTCGGCGAAGAGGGCGAACACCTCGCGTCGCAATTCGCTGGGCAGCGGCGTGGTGTTAAAGGACAAAATTTCGTAGCGCGTGGATTCGCCACTGCCCCACAAATCGACCAGCACGGCGTCAATCCCGTCGGCCGAGGTGCCGGACATCAGCCCCACGACCCGCCGTCGTTCCTGGGCGGCCAGTTCAGCTAGCCGACGCATAGCGGCGAACCCAAGGTCGGCCAATAGTCGCGTTGGTCATCCTACAGCACCCCCAAAATTCTGCGTCCATCTGCGGATTATCTTATTAGTCCCGGTCGCGGGCCGAGTGCAGGTAGTAGTCGGCGACCTGCCCGTGGCTGTCGATGACGTGTGCGCCCGGGTAGCGAATCGTCGTCGGACACACGTGCCAAGGCACGGCGAGTAGGTAGTCGCCGACTTCGGGCTGAGGCCCGGACCAGGCGAAGACGCCGTGTTCTTCGTTTTGCCTGGTCAGTTCGGCCTGTGGGTTCTGCAAGAGCTTGGCCCGGGTCGCTAGGGGGCCATCGTCGCTGATGGCCTTGGTGCCCAAGTCCGTGGTGAGCGTCTGGTGCTCGGGATAGCGATCGATCACTTGCGTCAGGACGAGAGCCGCCCATTTGAAGGGCAACTCGGCCATTTTGCTGCCGTACCCAGCATCCCAGTACACGCAGGTGCCTGGAGAGCCGTACATCCCCTTGGTGCGGGCGTAGTATAAGGAGGAAAAGGAGCCGCCGCCGCCGACCCAAGGCACGGCCAAGCCCTCGCCTTCGAGGGCTGCTTTTAGGCGTTGGGCATCGCAGATGTGCTGCTCGGCTGCTGCTTGGCGCGCCTTAGGCTCGGAGATAGTCTCGTGCCCGTCGTACAAGTGCAGCCCGCCCGGCGACAGGTGGAGGTGTTGGGCGACTTGGCGGTAGAGGTCAATGGCCGCGTCCAAAGGGACACCGGTGCGGAACATGCCTACGTTGAGGTCGATCATCACCCGCAGGGTTTGCTGCCGCTCTTGCGCCACATCGCCCAACACCTGCACGTGCGCGGGGGCGCTGGCAATCGCGCTGATAGTTGCATCCCGTTGAGCCAACTCGGCAAAGCGCAGGACTTTGCTTTTTTGCACCAGCGGATAGGACAGAATAGCTTCCTGCGCGCCGGCGTCGAGGACCATTTCCAGCTCCTTGAGCGTGGCGCATTTGAACCCAGCGACGCCGGACGCGAGTTGTTTGCGCGTTACGTCAATGGACTTGTGGGTCTTGACGTGGACGAATAGATGTTCGCTGCCGCCGGCTAGTTCGCCGACTGCTTTTATGTTGTGGTCGAGTTGGTCGGCAAAGACCAGCATGGCTGGGGTCTCGATGCCGTCCGGCTCGGCGACTTTGTATTCTCCTACTTCGATCACAGCTTTGCTTTCCGTTTGAGGTGGAGCGCGGAAAATAGCACAAGCCCCGGCTACGGACAAATTGGCCGCCGCGTTTTGGTGCGTTAATTTTCTAATCCAAATGGCAAAAAGAAAGCAGACGACAAGGACGCCCAGCGAAAAGCCCACGCCTTCGCGGCAAGAGGGTAGGCAGGCTCAGCGGGACGCCTCCAAGCACCGGGAGAAGCCTGTCCCTCCATCGGCGCGTATGTTCACGCGGCAGGACTTCTTGCCCATCCTCGCGCTCGGCCTGTTGGTGGTCATCTGCTACCTGCCGGCAATGCTGTGGGGTGGATTCGTCTGGGACGATAGCATACTCCTCGACGCCAAGCCAGTGCAGGACGTATCCGGTCTGTGGCAAATCTGGTTCTCCCCCAGCGCTATCGAAGGAGAAGGGCATTACTGGCCGTTGGTCTATACGACCTTCTGGCTGGAGCACAAGCTATGGGGGTTTGACCCGACGGGCTATCATATCGTCAATGTGCTGCTGCACTTGACGAATACACTGCTTTTGTGGCATCTGGTGCGGCGGTTGGCAGTGCCCGGTGCGTGGGTGGTGGCCGCGGTGTTTGCCGTGCATCCGCTACACGTGGAGTCGGTGGCTTGGGTCATTGAGCGCAAGGATGTGCTTTCAGGTTTGTTTTACCTTTCAGCGGCACTGGCGTGGATGCGCTTTGTGGAGCAGCCGCGTCCGCGGTACTACGCAGGATCGCTGGCGTTGTATGCGGCGGCTCTGCTGAGCAAGTCCATCGCGATTACGCTGCCGGTGGCGCTTTTGATCTGGCATTGGTGGCAACAAGGCCGGGTGACCTCGACCGACCTGTTGCGACTGGGGCCGTTCTTCGCGGTCGGGCTAGTCATTACGGTCGGTGACTTGTCGTTTTACTGGTCCACAGGCACCGCGTCTTTCGACTACTCATTGACCGAACGGACGCTCATCGCCGCCCGCGCCCTGTGGTTTTACGCAGGTAAACTGCTGTGGCCGACCAATCTAGCCGTCATCTACCCGCTTTGGGACATCCGCGTTGCCGACCCGCTGGCTTGGGGGTATCTCATCGCTGCTTTTGTAGTGGTGGTGGCCCTGTGGTACTTCCGGCCGCAGCTTGGGCGCGGGCCGTTAGCCGGGACGTTGTTTTTTGCCGTTACGCTGTCGCCGATTTTGGGCTTCGTTGATTACGGTTATATGCAGTTTTCTTTCGTCGCCGACCGCTTTCAGTATCTGGCTGGCATCGGGGTTATGGCTGTCGTCATCGGTGCAGCCGCTTATGGCGTGTGTCGTCTACCAGCCTTTTGGCAAAAGGGTGCGCAGGCCGTTGCAGCGGTAGTTATTGCTGTGCTGGGGCTGCTGACTTGGCGGCAGGCAAGCATCTGGAGTGACGACGAAACCCACTTGCGCCACATCATCTCACACAACCCCCAGGCATGGGATGTCCACTTCAGCTTGGGCAAAGTTCTGTTCGATCAGAAACGGTACGACGAGGCTATCGCCGTGTGCCG
Source organism: Candidatus Latescibacterota bacterium (assembly GCA_022827835.1). GTDB lineage: Bacteria > Latescibacterota > UBA2968 > UBA8231 > UBA8231. Next base: position 91,308 of record JAJEIO010000048.1, on the reverse strand, counting down.
TGTCGCCATAGAGCAACGCCCAGATCACGCCAAGGCTCACAATATCACGGGTGCAGCTCTTCATAGATTGGGACGGTTCGGGGAAGCCGAAATCTACTTGCGCCGCGCCATCCAAATCAATCCGCAAATGCAGAACACCCATGCTCATTTGGGTGCTGCATTGAGCGAGCAGGGACGGCTTGAGGAGGCCATCGCTGCGTACCGCGTCGCCATAGAGCAGCGCCCAGATCACTTTGAAGTCCTTTTTAACCTCGGCGCGCTCTTCAATACACTGGAACGCTTTGAGGAAGCAGAAAATCACCTGCGCCGCGCCATCCAAATCAATCCGCAAGATACGAACTCTCACCAAGAGTTGGCCAAGGTTCTTTTTCAGATGGGGCAGGACGCGCAGGACAACGAGCAACTCGAGGTGGCGACAGAATACTACATGCGTGCCCTTGAGATAGACCCACATTATACAAAGGCTATTCGTAGGCTAGCCCATCTGAGGTCAGAGCAGCAGCGCTACGACGAGGCACTAGAACTTTTTCATCGCCTCATCGACATCAATCCGAGCGATGCAGTAGTCCATGGCAACATGGGTGTCGTCCTCTTCTACTTGGGCAGAAGCGACGAAGCGCTACAACACTTCGACCAAGCGCTTTCCCTCGACCCGACCCTAGAAAACGTGCGTAACAACCGCGAAGCCGTGCTGAAGGCGATGGAAGCCGCTCAAGACTGAAGGGATTGGGATCGTCCCTGTCCTAGGTGATAGCCACAAACGGCCCCTTTCTTGGTCGCCTCTCCGCCTTTCCTTATTTTGTCGCTTGTGAGTTATGTCCAACATCCATCCCTCATCTAAAGGAAGCCTCGAATGCTCAAACTAGGCTGCATGTCCCTCAGCTATAAAGACGAATTTGCCGCGAACAAGCTCGACTTGGAGCAGTTTATTGAACGCGCCTACCAGCTCGGTCTCGACGGCATCGATATTCACACGCGCGCCTTTACCTCGCTCGACCCGGCCTATCTGCGCAGCATTCGCATGCAGGCCTTCAGACGCGGGTTGGCGCTTTCCTATATCGGCGTCAGCTCCAACTTCGGCAAGCCGCAAGACGAGCTTGCCGCGGAAGTCGCCACCGCCAAGGAGTGGATTGACGTAGCCGCGTTCATGGGCATTCCGCTGGTGCGGGTCTTTGCCGCGTGGATTCCCGAAGGCGAACGCGAAGAGGACGTGTGGGCGCGGATGATGCCGTGTCTAGAGGAAGTGGCGGCCCACGGCGAGGAAAAGGGCGTGGTGGTCGGCTTGCACAACCACAACCACGGCTGTGTAACGCGCACGGGCAAAGATGTGCGCCGCATTATCGAGGGCGTCAACAATCCCTATTTCTCGCACATCCTCGACACGGGTCAATACGTCGGCTCGCCCGGGGCTTCAGGCCAGCGCGGGCACGAGGATCCCGCCCTCAACTTTTACGGCAGCATTGAGGAGACCGCGCCGTTGGCCGTCCACGTCCGCTGCAAGATCTACCGCATCGAAAGCGGCGTTGAAGAGTGGCTTAACTATCCGCGCATTTTCGAGATTTTGAAGGGCGTGAACTACAATGGCTGGCTGTCGGTGGTGTACGAAGGGCAGGACGTGGAAGCAGAGGCGACCGCCATACCCAAAGCCGTGCGCTACTTGCGCGGCTTGATGGCCGAATACGACGCGGCGTAAACAGCGAAGCCCGCGCAAAATGGTCGCTGCGTTTGGCACGCCTCGCACTTTTGTAAAATTCTGCCTGACCGGCCTCAGCGGAGTGGTGGTCAATTTAGGTTCGTTCCACATCCTGCTCGAACTCGGCGTCCACAAGTATCTAGCCTCGCCCATTGCGATTGAAATTTCGGTCTTTTCGAACTTTTTCATCAACAACTATTGGACCTTTGCCGACCGAGACCTGAGCAGCCGCAAGCGGATCCGGGGTTTGCGGTTTCACATTGTGTCGCTGCTGGCCCTTGGGGTGAGTTATTCGACGTTTGTCGCGCTGTCGGTGTTGTTGCCGCAAGTTGATCCGGTGTGGCTGCAAGGATGTGGGATCGCGCCGGGGACGTTGGTCAACTACTTCCTCAATTCGTACTGGACTTTTCGGGAAGAGGGGAGTTGATCGGCCTTAATATCTAACTGACTTTACGTATAGACCCGTAGGGATGAGATGCTTCGACTCCGCTTCGCTGCCCAAGAAGCCTTCTGTACGATAACATCAGTATCTAAGATGAATAAGCACACTAGGAGATAGCTTTTGTCCAAGCGCAATCGGTCTCAAGCGCGTGGTCGCGGCGCAGCCGCACGCCAAGAGAAGGGCAAGCAGGCACTGCCTTGGTCCGTGCGCCTGCACTCAATGGCTGACCTCCTGCTACATCCGTCCCCTCCCGACGAGCGGCCGTGGAAATTTTTATTACCAGTGCTCGCTGTGGCCTTTGTCGCACGGGCGGCTATTGCCCTGTCCGGCGACTTTGTTTTGCACCCCGACGAGATCATGCAGTATCTGGAGCCGGCGCATCGCTTGGTCTTCGGCAACGGCGTAACCTACTGGGAGTACTTCTACGGTGCCCGTTCGTGGCTAGTGCCTGGGTTGGTCGCTGGTGTCTTGAAGTTGTTCGACATCGTCGGCCTCGGTCAGCCTGCTTGGTACGTCGGCGGCGTCAAGCTCGTATTTTGCGCGATTTCCCTGCTCATCCCAGCAGCATGTACTTTTTTGCCCGCTGGCACTTTGGCGAAACCTCGGCGCGGGTCGCGTTGCTGATGGGTGCTTTCTGGTACGAGTTGGTCGGTTTTGCCCACAAGCCGATGACCGAATTTGTCGCTACGGCCCTGTTGGTGTCCTTGCTGGCGCTTTGTGTGCGGCCTACGCCGGACAGACTGCGGATAGTCTTGACGGCGGCGGTACTAGCGGTGCTGGTGGCGGCGATACGGGTGCAGTATGCTCCGTTGGCCTTGATAGTTCTCAGCCTGTTCTTCTTGCGCACCGAGAAGAACAGGCAGCTTGCACTGGCCGCGGCCACGGTTTTCGTCGCTGTCGGTATATTCGACGCAACCACTTGGAACGGCGGCTTGTTTCACTCCTACGTCGTCAACATCCGCGTCAATCTCGCCCTCGGCGACTTGCGCGCCGGTGAAAGCCCAGCATGGCAATTCCTCTATTGGCTCCTGATCGCCAATATGGGACTGGTGGCCCTGTGCGTCTTGGCTTTGCCCGACCTCCGACGCTACGGATTCCTGCTGGCGCTCATTGCCCTGACGCTGCTGATCCACTCGGCTCAGTCTCACAAGGAGTATCGCTTCATCTTCGTCGTCATCCCGCTCTGGCTGCTGATTAGCGCAGACTTTGTGGTGTGGTTTGCGTCCCGCGCTAGCGAGGGCAGGTCGCGCATGTCGTTGGGACCGACTTCCCTCGTGCTGACAGCATCCTTCGCAGCGGTTTCCCTAGCTGGCATCCTGAACGCGTTGCCGTATCAAGACAGAGTGTATCGAGCCTATTCAAATGAGACCGGTATCGTTGGCTTTCTGCGCAATCAGGACGCAATTTTCGCCGCGTACCGCTATCTTGCTAGGGCACCCGGAGTCGCCGCCGTATGGCAGGTGGACCGTCCCTATTTCAACCTTCCCGGTTATTACTATATGCACCGCGAGATTCCGTTCTACGACACCAATACAGGGCACCTTATATTCGTGGATCCAAAAAAGATAGAAGTGGATAAGATTTCAGCCTCGGTCAGCCACATTGTGTCGGCGGATCCGGCCACTTCTATTCCCGGCTACTCGGTGGAAAAAACATTCGGCAGCATTCGAGTCCTGCGCCGAGATTCCGACGGGCCGGCTATCCGCCGATGGCAGGAGTACGCTCCGACGATCGCTGGTGGCACCTTCACCAAGTTAGTGCGCAAACTCTATCCTGATACACCCGCTCCTCCAACCAATTCGGGCATTCGCTTTGTTGACCCATAATAGGGTAATGTTTCTGATAGGTACAAGGGTGTATAATGCCTGACTTTTTCGCCCTGCGCTCATCACTATCAGCCCGTTTGCAGGCCTCGCCATACACTGTGGCATCCATGAGCGTGCTGTTGATTGCTGCCTATCTGTGTCTGGTCAATTTGGACTACGCTGCGCTGTGGCACGACGAGGCACCCGCCGCCTTTTTTGGCAAAACCCTGTTGCAACAGGGCGACATCGTCGGCTGGGACGGGCGCAATTTGGTCGGCGGCATCAATGGGCGTACGCTCAACGAAGAATTGCGCGACGTGCTGCCACCACTGATGTATGTACTAAACGCGGTGGGTTTCGCCATCTTCGGCGTCAACGAGATGGGTGCCCGCATCGTCCACGCTATCCTCGGCATCGCCGCGCTCGGCGTCTTCTACCTGTTGCTGCGCCAACACCTGCCGAAGCACCCGCGACTAATGTTCTTCATCTTTGTATTCGCCGCCGGGTCGGCACAACTGCTGCTGTACTTCCGCCAGAGCCGGTATTTCTCGGTGATGGTTCTCTCGCTGATACTTCTCTTCTATCTGTACGAACGCTACTGGCAGAGCAGAAATTCGGCGTACCTGCCGGTCATCGTGCTGGTGGCCGCGCTGTCGTTTTTCAATCACTACGCTGGCGGCGCAGCAACAATGCTCTCGCTGGCGGCGTATCACCTACTCTTTCGCGCTCGCGCAACCACGCGGCGGGAGTGGGCGCTGTTCGCTATTTGCGGTGCGGCTGTTGCGGCGGTGGGCTCAAACTACCTCTACTGGCTGGGCGTCATCGGCGGTGAGCGCAGCGGCTTCATGGGATTTGCCGGACAGAATCCCACGCCGTACCAAGGCGACAAGTCAGAGCTATTCCTATTCATAGAAAGAATCTGGATATACATCCGGGAATTGTTCACCGCCGACTGGATTTCATGGCCGGTATTCTTGTGGTTCGTGGGTATGGCATTAATCGCTTGGCAGGCTCGACGGAGGCAGGTGGTCGGAGCGTCGCGACAGGCGCAGCGACGGGGCCAGCGAGTCAACGACGGCGCATCCATTGCCCAAAAGATTCTCGGCGACGACTTCCCACTGGCAGCGGTAGGAAAAATCATTCTAATGGGCGCGCTATTTGCACTGTTTTCGGCGATGCTGTCGGTGCAGCCTATATGGATGAACCCAGTCGCCGATCTGCGCTACTACGTGGGGGCGTTGCCATTGCTGTTGGCGATGAAAGGACTATTCGTGGAATGGGCTTGGCGTCGGCACGTCATCGCTGGCGCGCTGGCACTCGGCGTACTGCTGTTTACCAGCGTGGGCGCGGCTCCCTTCAACATTACGATGGTTTTTAGTGGTCAAAAAACTCTCGGGTTGTACTTGTTCGAGTTCATCCGCGAAGTTCATCGTCCGTACCGCGACTCCATCTCGGTAGTCTCTAGCTACTTGTTGCAGAATGCCGAAAGGGATGACTTGGTGCATGTGCCGGACTTTGCCTACCGCGAGGCGCTGATTTTCTACGCTGGCGACCATGTGCAGTTTTGCTGCGCCTTGGAAGAAACTACGCCACTGTCCAAAGACAAAATTGCCGCGCTAGATGCACCCCTCTACATTGAGCAGAACACACCCGACTGGATTATTTTTTTTCGGCAGTTGCAATTGGGGGCGGCCAAACAATTCACAGTGAAACCATTCGCTGGAATGTACGAGATTGTCGCCAAGCTCGAAGTCTATCCTTATCCGACCCAGCGGCCCGAGCTGAATATGCACGCCTTTTCTCCGCTGGATCCCGGCGATAACCGCGTGTTCATCCTCCGGCGTCAAGAGAGGTAGGTAAGTGGCCAAAAGAAGACCGACGGGAAAGACGCCGAGCCAACGATCAACTGTATCAAAGCCCACGCGGCAAGAGCGCAGACAGGCGGCTCGTAACGACGCAAAAGCCCAGAAGACGGTTGAAACTGCATCGCCCCTAACAGCGGCGACATCCTACGCACAGCAGGACGCGCTGGCTCTTCTCGCACTTGGTCTGCTGGTGGTCGTCTGCTACCTGCCGGCAATGCTGTGGGGTGGCTTCGTTTGGGACGATAGCATACTCATCGACGCCAAGCCAGTGCAGGACGTATCCGGTCTGTGGCAAATCTGGTTCTCCCCCAGTGCTATCGAAGGAGAAGGGCATTACTGGCCGTTGGTCTATACAACCTTCTGGCTGGAGCACAAGCTATGGGGGTTTGACCCGACGGTCTATCACATCGTCAACGTGCTGCTGCACTTAGGGAATACGCTTTTGGTATGGCATCTGATGCGTCGGTTGTTGGTACCTGGTGCGTGGGTGGTGGCTGCGGTGTTTGCGGTGCATCCTCTGCACGTGGAGTCGGTCGCTTGGGTTATCGAGCGCAAGGATGTGCTTTCGGGTCTGTTCTATCTTGCGTCGGTGCTTGTGTGGATGCGTTTTGTGGAGCAGTCGCGTCGAGGATGGTATGTGTGTTCGCTGGTGTTGTATGCGTCGGGTCTTTTGAGCAAGTCCATCGTGCTTACGCTACCGGTGGCGCTTTTGATCTGGCATTGGTGGCAACAGGGCCGAGTGACCTCAACCGACCTGTTGCGACTGGTACCGTTTGGTGTAGTAGGGCTGGTCATCACGGTCGGCGACTTGTCGTTTTATCAATCTAGAGAAGTTTTGTCTCTCGACTATTCATTGATTGAACGGACGCTCATCGCTGCTCGTGCCCTGTGGTTTTACGTGGGCAAGCTACTATGGCCGACCAACCTAACCCTCGTCTATCCGCTTTGGGACATTCGCGTCGCGGATCCGCTGGCTTGGGGGTATCTCGTTGCCGCCGTCGCGCTGGCGGTAGCTCTCTGGTGTTTTCGGCATCAGCTTGGACGTGGGCCGCTGGCTGGGGCGTTGTTTTTTGTGGTCACACTGTCGCCGGTTTTAGGCTTTGTCGATTACGGCTATATGCAGTATGCGTTTGTCGCCGACCGCTTTCAATACCTCGCTGGCCTCGGGATTATGGCTGTCGTCATCGGCGCAATCACGTATGGCGTGCGTGGCCTGTCCGACTCGTGGCAAAAGGGTGTGCGGGTCGTTGCAGCGGTAGCTATCGTTGTACTGGGGCTGCTGACCTGGCGGCAGGCAAGCATCTATCGGGACGACGAAACTCTCAATCGCCACATCATCGCACACAACCCACAGGCGCGGGATGCCCACCTCAACTTAGGCGACGCTCTGTACAAGCAGGGCCGGTATGAGGAAGCCCTCGACGTAACCCGCATCGCTATAGAGCGACGCCCGGAACACTTTCAGGCCCATTTTAACCTCGGCGCGACCCTAGATGCACTGGGACGCTTTGAGGAAGCCGAAACCCACTTGCGCCGCGCCATCGCACTCGATCCGCAGGCACAGGATGCCTACCTCAACTTAAGTAAGGCTCTGTATGAGCAGGGACGATATGCGGAAGCCCTTGAGGCAACCCGCGTTGCCATAGAACAAGATCCGGATTTCTTTGAAGCCCATTTTAACCTCGGCGCAATCCTCAATAAGTTGGGACGTTTTGAGGAGGCCGAAACCTATTTGCGTCGCGCCATCGCACTCAATCCGCAGGATGTGGATGCCCTCTTCAGCTTAGGCGCAGCCTTGTACAAACAGGGCCGGTATGCGGAAGCCCTTGAGGCAACCCGCGTCGCCATAGAACAAGATCCGGATTTCTTTAAGGCACATTTTAACCTTGGCGCGATTCTCCATGCACTGGGACGTTTTGAGGAGGCCGAGACCCATTTGCGCCGCGCCATCGCACTCAATCCGCAGGATGTGGACGCTTTCCGGAAATTGATAGAAGTACTCACGCCACAGGGACGCTACGAAGAAGCGATTGACCTTATGGCGCAGGCGGTGGCGCTGGACTCGGCCTCGCCGCAGGCGATCGAGTTGCATTGCCTCATGGGACAGACGGCAGAGGAAAACGGGCAACCCGAGGTGGCGACAGAATACTACATGCGCGCCTTGGAGATAGACCCACATTATGCGAAGGCTATTCGCAGGCTAGCCCATCTGAGGTCGGAGCAGCAGCACTACGACGAGGCGCTGGGACTTTTTCAGCGCCTCATCGACATTGATCCGAGCGACGCAGTGGCCCATGGCAACATGGGCATCGTCCTCTTCTACTTGGGCAGAAGCAACGAGGCGCTGAAAAGCTTCGACCGAGCGCTTTTCCTCAATCCGAACCTAGAAACCGCGCGTGCCAATCGAGAAACTCTGTTGGAGGCGATAGAAGGAAATCGTCAGTGACGAGACGGTCGCTAGCCACTTTTCAGGGAATGCCCAACTCCCGCCGATACACCTCATCTGTGTTAGCCTGCAACTGCCAGTAGGGTACTCTTATCGTCTGCATCAGTTCGCCGCGCCCCCCATCGCCGTCCTCCCAGCGCAGAATCCGATGCGGATAGGCTTTTTCCGTCCACAACGTCCGCTGCCGCTGGCCGATGTGCAGGTCCCACCGCACGCTGGCTAGCGCACCGGCTGCCGTCTCGACCTGTTCCTCGGCGGCCTTGTGAATCCGCCCGGCCACGGTCTCATGGGGCTGATGCGCCTGCCGAAGCTGCCAAAAGCTCGGCAGCACCTCCACCTCCCGAACCTCGCCCAGAGCCATAAACGGCCCTTGCAGCTCCCGGATGCGGATCAGCAGATGGTCCTCGCTCGCGAAGTTTTCTGGTTGCTTTAGCTGATAGGCTCCCCGGCCCTCGCTGGCAAAATAGCTGCTGATGTATCCGTTGATCCGCCCGCCGCTGAACAGGGCCTCGTCAAAGACCTGCCCACACCACTCTTGGGCGCTGAACGAAATGCGCCGCAGCTCAAAGGGATGCCGCTCGCCCGCCACTTGACTGAACACCGAAGTCATTACCGAATAGTCGTAAATCCCGGTCGTAAAGTTGAGGATGTGGTTGAGCTTGAGCGCGTAGAATTGGTCGGCCTCTGGCGTCGGCGGATCGGCCTTGATAAAGGTCTGCCGATGCAGGCTCTCGGTCACGAAAATCATCACCCCGTACCCCTGCCGCAGCTCGCCGTAGCGCGGCTGAATCACCTCGTAGTTGGAGATCTCGGCCTTCCCATCGGCCCAGTGCGCGTAAAAATCCACCGCGCCCACGTGAGCCGCGCCGAGCAACAGCACCCCTAGAATCCACTTTGTCATGGCTACCCTGCTTTCTTTTGGCAAAATCGCGTGGCGTAGATCGGAACTAAAATGGATAAGGTCTCATCGCTTGTCGAATTTTAGCCGGTTGATATTTTTTTAAAATCGCATAAAAAACGCATTGACGTATTGCTTCTCGGTTGACTATATTTACAGAAGTTTGGCATACAGAACAGCTTATTGGCATCTTAAACACCTATTCCCGCAGCCAATCTGATTGTCGCCTTATCTGGCCGGAGCTATCTCGTGGAACTTAGCAAAACCCCCTGCCCCTCAGACTCCCCGCTCGACTTGTCGCAATTGCCTCGGCACGCCGAAGCAGTTGTCGCCGAAATTTTGGCCCCTGCGCGCTTGGCCGCCCGCCTGCGCGAATTGGGCTTTTTGCCCGGCGAGCACTTGCGCGTTTTGCGCTCCGGGACCGCGATTATCGTCCAAATAGGACAGACCCGCCTTGCGCTGCGGCGCAGGGATGCTGCCGCCATCCGCCTCGTCCCCTAGTTTTTCCTGCTCAGCAGACGCTCCGTGCGGACCCTCGCACTTATTGGCAATCCCAACACGGGCAAAACCACGCTTTTTAACGCGCTGACCGGCCTTGCGCAGCACTCCGGCAACTATCCGGGCGTCACGGTGGAATACAAAGTGGGGACTCTGACGCTGGATGGGAACGACGCGCTCGAGTTGATTGACCTGCCCGGTGCCTATAGCCTCGCTGCGCACTCCCCCGACGAGATGCTGGCCATTGACGTACTCTTGGGCCAACAGCAAGACGCGCCAGCTATAGATGGCATCTTGGCGGTCGTCGATGCCAGCAATCTGCGGCGCAATTTTTACTTGGTTTCTCAACTTGCGGAAATAGGATTGCCCTTGGTCGTAGCCCTCAACATGGGGGACATAGCCATCCGGCGGGGCATTCGCATCGACGCCCGTGCTTTGTCTGAGGCGCTTGGTGCGCCAGTGGTGCCCATTTGCGCCCACCGGCGGCAGGGGTTGGACGAGTTGCGCCGAACGTTGGCGGCTTTGAGTGCAGATCCCGCGCCCGCGCAGCCGCAGCAGGTGAAACTGCCCGACCAACTCCAGCGCGCCACTGCCGAGTTGCAAGCCGCAGTCCCCGGGCCGCTCTCTCCGGTAGAGGCCCTGCGCGCCCTAGTCGATGAAGACGGTTATGCGGAGCGCCGCTTGTTGGCGTCCGCTGGCGATGGCATTGCGGACCGCTTGCATGGCCTGCGCACGGCCGGTGCGGATTCTTTGTCCGAGTTGGAAAGCAACGCCCGCTATGCTTGGATCGACGGCCTGCTCGCGCAGGCGATTGACCAGCCCAGTCGCCTAGAGGGCCGACGATCGGATCGGGCCGACCGCATTCTCGCGCACCGCCTCTTTGGCGTGGCGATTTTTGTGCTGGTCAACGTCTTGGTCTTTGAAGCCATTTACACGTGGTCGGGGCCGCTGATGGATGGCATTGACGCACTCTTTGCTGCCTGCGGCGACCGCGCCGCGGCGCTCATCCCCCCCGGTGCTCTGCAAAGCCTCGTCGTCGATGGCCTCATCGCCGGCGTCGGCGGCGTGCTCATCTTCCTGCCGCAGATCGCCATTTTGTTCTTTTTTATCGCCCTGCTCGAAGACAGCGGCTACATGGCGCGGGCGGCGCTGTTGATGGATCGGCTGCTCACCCGCGTGGGGCTGTCTGGCACGGCCTTCATGCCCCTGCTGTCCAGTTTTGCCTGCGCCGTCCCGGGCATTATGGCCGCTCGCACCATTGAAGACCGGCGCGACCGCTTTGCCACCATTTTGGTCGCGCCGCTGATGAGTTGTTCGGCGCGTCTGCCAGTGTACGTGCTCTTTATCGGGGCCTTTGTCCCGGACCGCTCGCTGTTGGGTGGAATCATTGGCTTGCAGGCGCTGACCCTATTGGCGTTCTATTGCCTCGGCGCGCTCGTCGCCATCCCAGTGGCTTGGTTGCTCAAGCGAACCTTGCTCAAGGGCGATCCTCCGCCCTTTCTGCTGGAACTGCCTTCGTACAAGACGCCCGACCTGCGCACGGTGCTGTTGCGCGTGTACCACAGCAGCCGGGCCTTTGTCGTCCGCGCTGGCAGTCTCATCTTGGCGACGACGATTGCGATGTGGGCGCTGGCGTATTTCCCGCGTTCGGAAGCCGTGGTCGAGCGCCACCAAATCGAGCGCCAAGCGGTTGCGCCCGCAGCCCTCGACGCCTTGGAAAAGCGCCAAGCGGCTGAGTTGGTAGAAAACAGCTATCTCGGTCAAGCCGGGCACTGGGTCGCGCCGGCTGTGCGTCCTTTGGGATGGGACTGGCGCATCGGCATGGCGGTCATCGCCTCTTTTCCGGCCCGCGAAGTCATCATCTCGGCCTTGGGCACCATCTACAGCCTCGGCGCGGGCGAAGACGAAGGCTCCGAAACGCTGCGCACGACCTTGGCCGCTGCTACGTGGCCGGATGGCCGCCCGATTTACACGCTGCCGGTGGCGCTGTCGATCATGGTTTTTTTCGCGCTCTGCGCCCAGTGCCTCTCGACCTTGGTCGTCATAAAAAAAGAAACCGGCTCCTATGGCTGGTCCCTGTTCAGCTTTGGCTATATGACGGCCCTCGCCTATCTCGGAGCCTTGGCGACCTACCAAGTCGGCACGGCTCTGGGACTTTGAAATGGACTGGCAAACGCCGGTAGCCGTCGCCGTTGCCGCGATCGCCGCTGCGTACGTGGTGTGGCGTTTGGCGCGGCCTTTTTTTCAAGACAAATCTCACCGCGATGAACCGTTGCAGATAGGGGACTCGGACGACTAGCTGCGGCGATCTGTGTGCTGGCGATTGTGTTGGATTACCCCGCTCGCCGCAAAAATCGCTTGCCCGCGAGCTGATCTACTAGGCCGTCGAGTTCCAGCCTCAGCAGTACGTCGAGCAGGGTCGCGGGCGGCAGGGCGCTGTGTTGGGCGAGTTCGTCAATGTGCCGAGGTTGGCGCGAGAGTAGGGCATAGACGCTCTCGTCCTCTGGGGGAAGAACGGGCGTGGGTACGGATGCGCTTTGCGGGCGCGGTACCGCCCACATGGTCAATTCCTCTAGCACGTCCTCCACATTCTCCACCAACTTCGCTCCGTCTTTGATGAGTTGATGGCAGCCCGCGTTGCGGCCCGAGCGCACGTCTCCAGGCACGGCAAATACTTCGCGGTTTTGCTCCAGTGCATGTTGGACCGTAATCAGCGCTCCGCTCTTTTGCGGGGCCTCGACGATGATCACCCCTAAGCTCAGCCCGCTGATGATACGGTTGCGGCGCGGGAAGGCCCCCCGCTCCGGCTGCGCCCCCCAGGCAAACTCGGAAACGATGGCTCCTCGCTCGCGGATTTGGCGGTAGAGTGGGGTGTGAGTGCGGGGATAGGGCACGTCTGCCCCGCAGCCCAACACAGCGATGGTGCGTCCGCCGGCTGCGAGCGCTGCTTCGTGGGCGGCTGCGTCGATGCCGAAAGCCATGCCGCTGACGATGCAGATGCCTTGCGCGACTAGCCCGCGGGCCAGCTCGGCGGCGATCAGCTTGCCGCTGTCCGATGCCTTGCGCGAGCCGACGATGGCTATGGTGGGCGGGACCAAGTCGTCCGGCCCCAGCGCAAACAGCACGGGGGGCGGCGCGGCGATTTGGCCCAGCAGTGGTGGATAGTCCGCGTCTGCTGGGGACAGACAGCGCCCGCCCGCCGCGCAGAGCCGTTGCCACTGCTCGGCGGCCCAAGCAAAGTCGGCCGGCGTCGGCCGCTGCTCGGGCGCACGGGATCCCACGGCCACAGTCCAATTTGCGGCGGTGAGGGCCTCTTGTGCCGAGCCAAAGTGATCGAGCAAGCGGCGCACGCGCCTAGGCGGTTCGGCTTGGCTGAGCGCGAGGAGCGCCTGCACTTCGCGTTGAGACTCAGGCATTTTGGAATTTTTTCCGCAAGCGGCGCTCGATACAAGGCGGCACGAACTGGTTCAACTGCCCGCCCATTTGCGCCACTTGGCGCACGACCGACGAACTGAGATACATGTACTCGGCCTTGGTCATTAGAAAGACTGTGTCGAACTCTGGCCATAGCGAGCGGTTGGTCAAGGCCATGGCAAACTCGTTCTCAAAGTCGGTCACCGCCCGCAGGCCCCGCACGGCCGTGCGGATGTTGTGTTGCCGCGCATAGTCAACGGTCAGGCCGTCGTGGAAATCGACCTTGGCTTGGGGCCAGTCGCTAATGGCCTCGGAGATCATCGCCCGACTCTCCGCCAGCGAAAAAAGCGGCCTTTTATTAGGATTGATTGCCACCAGCAGGGTGACTTGGGAGAAAATGCCCAAGGCCCGCTCTAGGATATTTAGGTGGCCAAAGGTGATGGGGTCGAAGCTGCCGGGATAGATGGCCGCGTCTGCAAAGCGGTTCATTAGGGTGCGTCCACGACGATGTCCACGGCCGCGTAGAGCCGCGCTTGAATCCAGCCGCTTTCGTCGCTGATGACGGGCATGAGCAAAACCTCGCCGAGGGTTGCGACTTCTTCGGCCTGTTGCAATTGCTGCAAGAAGGCGTTGATCTGCTGAGGGGAGCCAAGGCCCCGCAATTTTTGCCGCTGGTGCGTGTGCGCCGCCGACAAGGCCCTATGGGTGGGCTCTTCGATCGAGAGGCTGTCTAGACCACTCGCGTCGGCCCAGCGGGCCAACTTGCCGAAGAATTGCTCCGCTTGGTCGGACGAGAGGACAGCCGGTGGAGGGGTATCCTGCTCGGCAAAGCGGCCTTGGAATGCAAAGCGCAGCGTGCGTTCCTCCTGCCAAGTCGAAAACGACACCCGCGATGGCAATGCCTGCAAGCGAAGCCTAAACTCGCGCAGCACTTTGTACGAGGGGCTGGTCCCCTCCAGCCAGTATTCCCCGATTGAATTGCAATTCAGCGAAGCCACGCGAATCCCGGGGGGAATCTGTTCGTCAACCCGCATGACTTGGTGGCAGGCTGTGCTGCGCTGGGGCGAAGGAGCTTGGGACGGTGTTGGATCGGGGCGGGGTGTTGCTTCTCGCTGGACTACGGGGCTTGATGCGGTCTCTTGCTCAGGACTTAGAGTTTCCTCTTGTTGCACCGTAGAGCTGCGGGTGACCTCTTGCTGCGCCGCAGGCTTGGGGGCAGTTTTTTCCACGGGTATAGAGATAGCCTCTTCGGCACTTGGAATGGCCTCTCGCTGTGCCTCTTCGGCGCTTGGAATGGCCTCTCGCTGTGCCTCTTCGGGGTTTGAAATGACCTCTCGCTGTGGTGCGATCTCTTGCTGCGCTGCGGCAATGAGGGCGGAACTCGCGCTAAAAATCGGCCTCGTCAGCGCGGGGAAGAAGTGGTAGATGCCGTATAGTCCGCCACAGACAACTAGGACCGAAAGCAAGGCTTTGGGCCAAGGCGACCGCCCTTGGCGACCGAGAAGCTCGACGCGGATCATCGCACCAACCCCCGCTGAGCTAGCCCGACGGCAATGGCATACTCGGATCGCTGCGCGGGCGGGGTGCTATCGAGCAGCTTGGGTTTGACTGCGGCGAGTGGGTCGAGGATTGAATGCGGCACCCCCAAATGCGCGGCCAAGCCCTCGCTCCAATACACAAAGCCGGCTCCCCACAGGCGTTGGAGACCGCTGCCGCCCGCGCTTAGCAGCTTGCGCGCTGCGCCTTCTAAGGCTGCGGGCGCGTCATCCTCTTGCTCCCAGCAGCAACTAGTCAGTGCGCACAGTTCGCCTTCCTCTATTAGCAGGAGCCAAGCCTCGCTTTCATCCGCGTAGAGCAGCAGCGAGAATGTATCTTTGGCGAGCAGATTGGCGCATTCGCTGGCGTTGTACAGGGCAAAAGGCACTAGATCCACATCGAGCCGACCGACCGCCGCGACCTTGCCTAGGGCGCGGTAGCCATCGAGCGCGCGGTGGCGCGCCGCCACCACAAAGCCCCACTGCGAGGTCAGCACAAAATCGCAGCTAAACGCCTTCGCGTCTTCGGTCAAGAGCTGCTCGACTTCCCACAGAAGTTGTTGGCGGTTTTCGCGCTCAATCCTCGCTACGAGGGGCCGGCGCTGAATGAGACCCAAGCGCCGGTCTAGCGAGAAACAGGCTGTGCTATAGTCGAAGTTATAAGTCGCCGCGAGCGCGGCTAACTTGGCAGCTAGCTCTTGTCGCTGCTGCTCGTCGCCTAGGGACACCGGGTCGAAGGGGCGCTCCAGCTTTTCGGCTGTCAAGACTAACGGCCGGATGCCAGCGCGGTTAGCGTCTAGGGCGGCGATGCGCATGGTCTGGCCGCTGATGTGGATCCCAGTGGCCTTTGTCCTGCCAAATCCAAACAATCCCAACCCCTTCTTCTACAAAGTGGTCTCTACTCCACTATGAGCAAAGGACGGAGCTTTGCTAGCGTCTTCGCGCCGATGCCATTGACTTCGGTTAGTTGCTCCAGCCGTGCAAAAGGACCGCGCTCGCGGCGGAAGGCGACGATCCGCGCGGCGATCTTGGGGCCGATTGCCGGCAGTGCGACTAATTCTTCTACCGTAGCCGAATTGAGCGACAGCGGCCCCTGCTCGGCTGCTGCCACTTGGCGCGGTGGCGGCGGAGCGACTGCGCGCGGCACGACGCTAAATTCCTCTGACTGCGAGGGGCGATACCAATCGCCGATGGCGACGAGCATCCCGATGAGCAAGGCCGCTGTCAGGCCGATAAGCGCGCGTTGCTCGCGTTGATTGAACAAATAATACCTCCCACAGCCGCGTCGGGCAATATGCTTTAGCGGAGGAAGAACGTGCCCGAAAGCCGCACTTCGCGGATTTTTCGCGTCTTGTCTCTGAGGTGGTCTTTGTTGTTTTCGATGCGAATTCGCCCCTCGCCGCGGAAATTCGTGCTGAAGTTGTAGGTCATGGACAACTGAGTGCGCCAGCGGTTTTCTTTGCCATTGGGGACGCGCTCTTCGTCGCCGGTGGCGATGGAGCGCGTTTCTCCTTCAAACTTCTGTTCTAAGTTGAGGGTGACGTCGCTTTTGAGCCGGCCTATTAGGGGCAGTCGCCGCGGCTTGAGATTATGAGTGATCTTGAAGGTGGTGGTCACCTGCTCTCGGTCGCGAGTACCGCGCAGAGGCTGCTCGCCGCTGTCTCCCTCGGCAGTTGGTTCAAAATCGCGGCTTTCCGAGGTGGAGAGTACGCGCTCAATGGTCGTGGTCGGTCCCCAGCGCCAACGGCCATTCCACGACGCCCTAAACTCGGTCTTGGTCTCCTCAGAGAGCAGGTGGCCGGGCGCGAGACTGCCCTCGCCCTCGCTGGCCTCCGAGGTCTCGAAACTCGCGTTTACCTGCGCGCTGTTGATCACTCGCTTTATCAACGGAATCCGGTCGGCTCGTCCCCAGCTAAGACTCACGCGCGGGTAGGTCCGCTCGTTGCGCAAGCGCAGTCGTTGCTGCGAAGCGCCGCTGCGCTCGGTGGTCTGCTCCTTGGAGTTGACTTTGACACTAATACCAAAGGGCAACCGCATCCCCGAACCAGCCTCAAACGAGGATGCGTGCAACCAATTGTCTTGGTGGGTCAGCCCTTGGGTCACTTGCCGCACCCGCAGGGTGTCTTCGAGGCCGAGTTGATAGGAAAGCGAAGGCCGCTGCAGCAAATTGAAGCGGCGCGAGTTGGTGTTGCGCCGCCAACTGGCGTTGACCGGCTCGACGAGGCGGCCAGTCCATCCGGCGAGGCGGCGGAGGATATTGGGACCTTGCGGCGGTTTTGCTTTACTTTGCTCCTCTTTGGCTTGGTCTTTCTTCTGGTCGGCTTTGCTTTGCTCTTCTTGGGCTTGGTTTTTTTTCTGGTCAGCTTTGCTTTGCTCTTCCTCAGCTTTGCTTTGCTCTTCCTCAGCTTGGCTTTGCTCTTCCTCGGCTTGGCTTGGCTCTTCCTCGGCTTGGCTTTGCTTTGAGGTCGGCGCGTCCTCGTCTATGTTTCGGTTTCGATTGCGATTGCGATTGCGGTCTCGGTCGGCGCGCTGTTGCGCCTTGCGGCTTTGCCCCGGGGCCTTGCCCAAATTCTTGAGCAGGGTTGGGATTTTGAGATTGAGACGGGCCGAGAGGTCATTCCGGGTGTCGATGTCGAGGGTATTGAACGGCAGGCCGCTGATTGAATCGATTGGGGCCACTCCGCGCCGCTGCGCTGGGTCATTTTGCTCTTCGTAATTGGCCTTGAAGGTGTAGTTTTGGTCCAGCCACGAGACCAAGCGCAGCGAAAAGCCCAAGTCGGCTGTTTGTCTGCGCCCGACCTCGCGCCCAAAGCTGCGCTTGTCGGGGACGAATTTTTTGCGCAAGTCTCGGTCGATTTTGAGGTTGTAGTTGGCCGATAGACCAGAGAGCGGATTGAGCTTAGAGGCATAGGTTTCGACGAGCGCAAAGTCCTCCTGTGCGGTCGGTTCGTCGTCGCCGCGGCGCAAAAGCCGCGAAGTGCGCCGGCTGCCGTTGACCGCGTAGGTCAGGCTCGTCGGCAGCGGGCGAAACTCCATCCGCGTCCAGCCCGTGGGCATGAACTCCGGCAACCAGCGCATGATCCGCAGTTCTGGTTTGGGCAGGGGCATGCTGTAGTTGAAGTTCATGGTCTGGGCTTCGCGCTCGTTGATTGGGCGCACCGGATCTGAACTGTGTTCGCGCGAATGCGACAGCCGCAGGTTCATCTGGTCGAGGGTCCAGCGCAAGAAGAAATTTTTGCCCTGCCGCCGGCTGATGGACACGTCGTAGAATTCCTTGGAGCGAACGGCTTGTTGCTCTAGCTTTTCTTCGGCGGTCAGTTCCACATCCGAGCCGGGGCCGAAGCGCGGCAAGCTGGTCGAGCGGCTAACATTTACCTTGACCGGGATCAAAAATCCCCAGCTACTCGGCAGGAGCTTTTGCGCGTTGGTGGAGACCGACAGTGCGGCTTCGCGGTCGGTGCTGTTGCCGCCTCGGCCGGTAAAGCTGCGGAAGTTTTCCTGCCGCCAGAGCACGTTGCCGCCGAGGTTGGCAAAGTCGGCTAGCTTGGTGTTGAGCTGGGCGTACGCGGCCAGCCCGGGATCGTTGCGCGCCTCGTCGAGGCGCAGCTCGTCGAGGAAGATGCGACCGCTGTACGCGCGGTTTGCGGCGCGGTTGCGCAGACCAATGCTCAGTTGTTTGATCGACTGCATTGACGGGTTGCCGCGCACCCGGTAAATGGCTTGCTCGCCACTGCGCAGGCCCGACCGCGCAAAAATTTGGTCTAGGGAAAAGCGCTCGACTTGGGGGTCGTAGCCAGCCGCGTGCAGCGCCTCCAACTCGCGCTGAGCGATCAAGCTCTTGCCGTCTAGCGGTGCCCCGCGCGGGTCGATTACCCGGTAAGTGTAGTAGAACTCGCCCGTGGTGGTGTCGGCCAGCCCGGATTGCAGCAGGGCCTTGAGTTGGGAGATGACCGGCAAATCCACATCTACTTGATTGCCCTTCCAGCCCTTGCGCCCTCCGGTCCAACCCGGGAAAATGGGGCTGATGGTCTCGTAGTAGTTGGTCGAATCCACGCCAAAGCGCACGAAGAGCACCAAGTCGCTCGAATCGCCGTGGGCGTATTCAATGGTTCCGCTCGAATCGCCATAGACGTACATGCGCAGCCGCTCGTAGCTGGTGTAATTGGCAGAGCGGGTCAGGATGCGAGTCGCCGACATTTGGTGCCCAGGCTCTAGGTTTTCGTAGGCCAGTACGAGGGACTGCTCGCGTTCGCGGGTGCGCGACTGCACGTTGCGGCGGATTTTCACGCCGGGTGGCGGTCGGTAGCTCTGGCTCTTGTCGGTGCCGATAACCGTGACGTCGAGGGTCTCGCGGTCGCCAAGCGGGAAGCGATCATCGAGCCGCACTACTTCGTCTTCCTGCCACTTGTTGCCCACGATTTCCACCAGCGCGATCTCGGCTCGCACGGTGTCTGCTACGTCCGACTGCAGCCCGCTTGAAAGCATCAGGCGCGCGTATTCGATGCGGGTGGAGTCGGGCAAGCCCACGCGCTCGACGTGGGGGCCGAACAGGGGCACGCGGAGCTGACGCCAGCCTTCGTTTTGAGTCCCGGCGACCTCGTAATGGCTCGACGACAGGTC
Source organism: Candidatus Latescibacterota bacterium (assembly GCA_022827835.1). Classification (GTDB taxonomy): domain Bacteria; phylum Latescibacterota; class UBA2968; order UBA8231; family UBA8231. The sequence continues at coordinate 72,092 of JAJEIO010000048.1, read as the reverse complement.
GATTTCGTAGTGGTAGTAGTTGTTGCGGCGGTCGAGCACGCCATTGTTGTTGAGGTCTTCGGTGTCCGGGCGGTCGCCGCTTGCGACATCTTTTTTGTTGTTCTCGGTGCCGTTGATGTGGCTGTAATCGTTCTTGTTGCGCTGGGAGTCGTATTTCCAGTTGTCTCCCTCGGGGTCGTCGGATGAGCGATTGGGGCGCAGGGGATCGGGGTCTGGGTAGAGCGCGGCAAAGGCCTGCTTCCGCTCGGCTAGGGAGCGGGTGGTGTCGAACGCAGCGTCTTGCAGCCGCAAGTAGAAGTTCAATTCGGCTTCGTCGTTGCGGCCGTCGATGCCCACGTCTTCCTCCCGCGACACCAACCCGTCTCCTGCGGCTTGTCCGGGGAAAGGCTCGTCTTCGGTGTCGAGGCGGCCATTGGCGATGTAGTCCTCGTTGATTTGGTCGCCTAAGTTCACGTGCAAGGTGCCTTCTTGGCCCCGGACCCAGATCTCTAGGAACTTGGACTCGGACAAGTCGTTGACAGTCGAAAAGGCGAGGGAGACTCCTCCCCAGGACTCGGCGACTTCGAGGCGCGGCAGCAGCTCTAGCGCTAGGATGTCGGTGCGCCGGTTTTGGGCTTCGATTTGCTCTTCTTGGTTGGGCCAGATGTCGGTGCGCAGCACTCCATTATAGGGATTGTACCAGATGAAATGTGCGCGATTTTCCGCGCCGAAGCGCGTGCCAATCGGTGCGCTAGCCGGTGCCCAGCGCGTGCGGTTGACGACTAGGGAAATGGGCCGCTCGCTGTCTTCAAAATCGTCGATATAGCCGCGCCCCTTGGTGTTGAGATTGGGACGGCTTTGCGCGATTTCGGCGTCAAGGGTCACTTCCGAGGGAACGGCCGTCTTGACCAGCGGCAACATATCGACGACGCGGGTGAGGATTGGCACTTCGCGCCGGGCGCGCAAGTCGAGGTTCCAGATCACCGTGCGCGTCGGCTCATTGCCCACCCGCACCCGCCGGTCGCTCGAACGCTCGTTGTTGTAGATCATGGTGCTGCCCACGCGCCCGTCGCCACCCCAGAACTCGTACTCGGTGCGCAGGCCCAACAGGGTCTTTTGCTGGCTGCCGATGTTGAAGACGTCCTCGGATTCAAAGGAGATTTCCAAGTCCGCGCCGGGGTCGGCCACTTCCTGAGCGACCGAACCGATAAACGTCACGCTGCCTGTGTAATCGACTCGGTAGTCGGTGTCTCGCGTCAGAGGGCGACCGTTTAGCTGGACCTCCACGGTCTCGGGCCGAACACCGCCAAAGATGCCGCCCAGCCGGATGCGCTGCTCTGAGGAGGCGGCGCGGACGAGGATTTTGTAGCGGCTGGCCTCGATCTGGGCGCGCTGCTGCTGCTCGTCGTAGATGGCAGGGACGGGTTCGTCGAGTAGGCCGCGATATTTGTTGGAGCGTGGATCAAAGGGCCGCTGGTCGGGGAAAATCAAGTGCCCGCGGATGTCGTCCAGCCCTATGTAGTCGGCGTCGATAACGCGGTCGGGCGCGCTACCGGGGTCTTTGCCGCGCTCGTCCAAGCCCAAAATCTGCAAGTAGGAGCGACCCTGTTGCGAAAGTTGGTCCTCTTGGCCGGGCACTTCCTTGGCGATATCGACCTGCAAAGTCTTGGGGTCGAAGCGGCGGCCAGTGGAAAAACCAGAGGCAATGCGGTACACGTTTTTCCACTCTAGATTCCAAGTGGGAAAACCCGGACGGGGATTGCGGGCTTTGATCAGCTTCAGATACAAGGAGTCGGATTCTGCGCCGGCTTTGAGCCGGGCTGTCTCCTGTTGGAGCGTGCCGTCGAAGTCCGGCGCGTTGGTTTTGAAATGCACGGCCATGGCATAGGGGTCAGATACGGGCCTGTTGAGGACGATATAACCCGCCTCGGCCACGACCGAGTAGTCGTCGTCCGGGTCGAGCCGGTGCCAGGTCCCCTCCTCAGAGCAGCCGCTGTTGCGTAGGCGATTGCCCGCCGCGTCAAAGCACTCGATGGTGGAGAGGGAGTCGGACGGATCGACCCAAGCAACGCCGGGTCTGGCGAATAGCTCGGCGTCATTCCGCGTATTGAAGTCGTTGATATAGACCTCGAGGCGGCTGATATCGACGAAGTTTTCTGGGCCAAACTGCACTCCTTCCAACAAACTGCGGAAGTCGGAAAGGTGGGCGCGGTAGAATTCGTGTAAGAAGAAATACGTATTGCGGATGTATTGGTAGTCTCTGAGCTGGAGCGTGTCGATGGCCGCTCCGCCCTTGAAGGTCTGGCGGTTAGACTTGCTCTTTTCGTGGCTGGCTACGGTCGTAAAGGCCAGCGGCCCGACGTGCCCTTTAGCGCGGATACCGAAAAGGCCCTTGTTTTTCTGCCGGAAGCCGACGAAGCGAGTATTGGGCAGCTCTAAAGTGGTGTTGCCGGCCTGCACCTCTTGGAATATGGAGTCTTCCTCGCCTTCGTAGTCGAGTTTGATCTGATTGGATAGCTGATCGCCCAAACCGGAGCCAAAGGCCGAGCCGAGGTTTTGGGTGTCTTGATCGATGCGGATGTTGATCAACTCGCCGACTTTGCCTTCCACCGTGAAATCGGATTCCTGTTCGATGCCCAGCGAGGGGAACTTGGAACTGCGGCCAAACGAGGTCTGCACCTCGCCATCGGTCCACTCGCTCTTGCCAGAAATGATTATGGTGCGCGAGCCATTGAGTGCGAGGCTGGGGCCTTGGTCGCCGATAAAGCGCCGCAGGGGTTTGGGCGCGGAAAAGGGCACCGTCCACTCAAAGCGGCTGCCCCGGCGCTGGCGCTGCTCGGAAGCTGTGCTGCGAAAATCGCGGCGGATTTGCTGGTGCCAAAGCCGTCGGTGCCTCGCTTGGTACTCTATGCGGAGATAGTCGTCTAGAGTCACGGTGACTGTTGGTCCCTCGGTGAATCCACTGACGCGGCGGCCGTAGTGGGCCATTCCCAAGGAGTCCACTACGGCTTGGTACGAGATCAGCGCGCGGGCGGGGGCGGGCAAGAGCGGCTGGCCAGTCCCAAAGGCAGCTTGGCTAGGGGCTGCAAAGCGTTGGGAAAGCGGGCCGTATAGCGGCTCAAAGTGCAGACCAGGCTCGGCGCGTACCACTACCGCGAGCAAGCAAACACACAGCCACGAGGAAAACGCTTGGCGGGAAAAGCGGAGAAACACCTCTAAATTCACACCCATCGACGTTTATTGTTTGACGTGCTCGCAAGCCCCTAAAGGATGAGAGTTCGCGGCGTCAAGCCGAATGCGCTCGGCAGTCTCAACTAAAGAGCAGTCTTTCAATTGAGGTTTAGCGGAAACGACTCAGAAGCCTTCACTGGTGATTCGGCCATGGCCAAAGCAATGCGCCGAACGGCTTCTGTATTAACCAAACGCGATAGGCGGTCTCCAGACCCAAAAACAGGAGGACGCTGCCCAGACGAAGCGGGCAACTACCTGAAAACATAGCACGCGGCTGCAATTATTTCAAGGAAGCCCTTGCAAAAACCATTCCCGTTGCGCGATGCGGCGTGCGTTTTTTAGACAGCAGCCTAAGTCGTTATATTTAAGGAAACTAAGTCCGTGGCCCATCCGGGGTCTCCCCGCTTGCAACGAGGTACCCTGAGTGCTGCGCGCCACAGCCCCGTAACCCTTTCGACCCATGACGACCCTGTCCCGCTATGTGCTCAAAGAGCACGGTTGGCCCTTTGCGCTCGGCTTTGCGCTGATTCTCTTCATCCTGCTGATCGACGTCGTATTGCAGACGATGGATCAAGTGTTGAGCAAGGGGCTAACCCTGCTGGCGGCGCTCCAACTTTTGCTCTTTAACTTGGCTTGGATCGTGGCGCTGGCCGTGCCTATGGCCGTGCTCATCGCCGTGCTCATGGCCTTTGCTCGCCTCGCCGCCGACGGGGAAATCATCGCGGCCAAAGCCTGCGGGGTGAGCTTTTGGCTGCTCCTGCGGCCGGTGCTGGTAGCCGCTTTTTTGCTCACCCTGTTAATGGTGCTTTTTAACGACCAGATCCTCCCGGACTGGAACCACCAAACCCGCGTCCTGTCGTCGAGCTTGCAACGGACGAAAGCGGCCTTGGTGCTGCGGGAAAGGGAAGGGGTCTTCATACCCGACTTGGGCGATTATCACCTACTGATCCGCCAGATTGACCCAGAGACTAACGAACTGGCCGGCATCGCACTCTACGACGCCTCGCGCCCTGGGCCGCCAGTGATTGTCCACGCCCCTAAGGGCCGCCTCGCGCTGTTGGGCGATGGAGCTTACATCCGCTTGGAGTTGGAGGAAGGCCATGTCCAGCGCGTCGAAGCCGGCCAAGAGGAGCGCTTTTTCTACGGCACTTTTGCCCGCCAAGTGCTGCACATCAAGGACGAGCGCCGCCGCTACGAACACCGCCCCTCGTCTTACCGCAGCGACCGCGAGCTAGACATCGCGGCCATGCACCGCCTGGTGCTAGAGCGCCGCGGTGAGCAGGAGCGCGCCTACGGTCGCCTCGATTCGATTGCCGCGCGCTACCTCAAACTGCATCAAAGCCAGTTCGCCGATTCTACGGCCAGTGAGCTAGCGCGAGAAGGGCAACAGGCGACCGAGGCCCTGCGCCGACAGTGGCGGCACATAGACCGCCGCGCGGGGCGGATCAACGAGTACTTGGTCGAGATTCACAAGAAGCTATCCATTCCGGCCGCTTGTTTGGTCTTCGCGCTGGTCGGTGCCCCATTGGGTGCGCTGATTCGCCGGCGCGGCGCGGCCGTCTCTGTCGGCATCAGCTTGTTCTTCTTTTGGATCTACTGGATGTTCCTCATCGGCGGCGAGGAGTTGGCCGACCGCGGCTATATTCCACCGCCGTTGGCGATGTGGGCGCCCAATGGGGTTTTCGCCCTTGTCGGATGGGGATTGTTGTGGTTAGTCGCGTATGATCGCGCTGGCCGCCGAGGGGCGAAAGAGACCTGAGATGCGCACCCTCGACCTCTATCTGACGCGCCGCTTCCTGTTGTGTCTAGGGATCGCCGTGGGCAGCCTGTTGCTCATTGCGGTGATCATCGACCTCACTGAGAACATCGACACCTTTATCGACTTTGAGGCTCGTCCCGAGCAAATCTTGCTTTACTACGTCTATCGGTTGCCGTACTGGCTCATCTTGACCCTGCCCATCGCCGCGCTGCTAGGCGCACTCTTTGCCCTGACCAGCTTGGCACGCCAAAACGAAATCACCGCCATGAAGGCCACTGGCATTAGCCTGTATCGCCTACTGGCCCCAGTCTTGGCGTGCGCTCTCGCCGTTTCGGTCGCGGCCTTTTTCTTTACTGATTGGGTGGTCCCGCTTGCGACCTATCGGTACAATCAAATCAGCGACGAGATTAAGTCCTATCACCGCAGCGACGGCTCCCGCCGCCAAGTCCTGCTCCAAGACGCGGGCAGCCAGTTCGTGTACGCCCGCAGCTACGATGCAGGGCGGCAACGCGCCGACGAAGTGTCTTGGGAGCGGCTGCACGGCTACACTCCGCTGGAGCGCGCGGTGGCCCGACGCATGGAGTGGCGGGAGGGCACTTGGGTGCTTTTCGAAGGCCGTCGCTTTCGCTTTGCCGAGGGCGAAGCTGTGGCGACTTCTTCCTTCGATACCCTATCTCTGCCGAGCTTGTCGTTGCTACCCAGCGACTTTGCTCGCCAGCAAAAGGACCCCGAGGAAATGAACTACGCCGAGTTGGCCGACTACATCGCCCGCGCCACGCTCAACGGGGAGGACGCTACGCGCCAGCGCGTCGATTTGCATCTGAAAATATCCTTTCCCCTAACTAGCTTCATCATCATCGCCCTCGGTGCAACCCTCGGTGCCAATGCCCGCCGCGCCGGTTTGGCCAACAGCTTTGGCTTGGGCGTCCTGATCTGTTTTGTTTACTACAGTTGCGTCAAAGCCGGCCAAGCCCTCGGTTGGAATCAAATCCTCGCGCCTTGGCTAGGCGCGTGGATAGCCAACCTGTTGTTTGCCGTCTTGGCCTTGGTCTTGCTGTGGCGCGTGCACAAATAAAAAGGCCGTTCGCCCGTCGACGAACGGCCCTTGGGGAGACTCGTATTGGAACAAATGCTCAGCGGATGCCTTGCTCTAAGTGATAGATCTTGAGTTTGAGCGAAGCCGAGCGAGATTTCCAATTCTCTAGCAAGGCGGCCGCTTGCTGCCCTGCTTGGCCTTCGAGTCTCCCACTTAATCCGACTAATAGCTGTGCTAGGCGAGCGACCTTGTCCTCGGAGGCACCAGAGGTGAGCCGCTCAAAGTGGCCGATTAAATCGGCATCCGACGAGGTGTCGGCGCGTTGGGCGATTCGGTGCAGGAAGCGAGCGTGGTTGCGGGCGAAAGCCGCGTCCTCGCCGCACTTGCTGAGCAAGTGGCGCAGCAGCTTGGCCGATGGGGCCTCCTGGAGGATTTCAGCGGCTATCCGCGCTGCCCGTTGCCAGACGCGAGTGGTCGAAGTCATAGTTTGCGGCAACCCGGCCTCGATAAAGAGCGCGAAGAGCGGTATCTGCGGCAAGTGCGCCAAGAACGCGCGCAAGAGGCTCTCATTGGGACCGCACTTGAGGAGGCAATCGACTGCATAGGGCACCATAGATGGATGCGTGCGGCGAATTTTGTCGAGCAATACGGCCGCGATGTCGGCTGGAAGGCCCGCCGCTAGTGCCTCAATGATCGGCGCGAGGGTCTGGCGGCTGATCGGCACGCCTCGCGCTGCTTCGCGGGCGACCGCGCGCTCTTTGCTGGTTAGAAATTGGGCGACTTCGTCGCATTGGCGCAGTGCTTGTACCAAGGCCGCGGCTGGTCGGGAATCGAGTTCCTTGTGCGCCAACCGCACGATCCGGCGCAGCAGGCGCAGCGAAGACAGCCAGGAGCGGTGCTCGCTCAAGATGTCGATGGCCGCTAGTCGGCGGCTGTCGCCCGAGTCCTCGGCGATGGTCAAGAGTTGCTCCAAATCGTCCGCGCTGAGCACCAGCCCATGTAGTTGGGCCTGTTCTCCGTGGAGTAATTGGTCTAGCGATGTTTCGGCGACTGGCTCAACCTGTGGGCGCAAGTCGCGGATGTCCAACACCATAGGTTTTTGATCCTCATAGCTATGCCAAAACGAGCGGCACAACTACTAGACTATCAGGAATTGCTCTATGAAATTATGTAAGGGGAAAGTGCTGAAATTCATCGTGGGGTTATCAAACGTAAAACCCACCCCGCGATAAAGCAAGCGAAAATATTGCGCTCTCTTTGCAGCCTATGGAGACGCGCTGGCTACCTCTAGGCTGAAGGGGTCGGATTCGTCCGCCAAGCGCACATTTAACACCCAATCGCCGTCAATCGAAACCCGGACCTTGCGCCGCACCCGAATCCCGTCAGCCGTGCGCGGCACGAGTACCAAGTCGAATTCCACTTCTAGACCGGCTGGCAGCACTCCGCCCGAAACCTCCGCGCGCTGGCCGGCCGGCACGTGGGTGCGCACAATCCGCGGCGCGTCCGTACCGGTCTCGTTGAGATACGCCACTTCGAGATCGTAGGCGGTGTGGTTGGCGACCGCGACGGTCCCGGGCTGGCCGGTGGGTTCGGAGGGTGCAGGCGCAGGTGCAAGCGGTGCGGTGGGATCTTTGCCGCCGCAGCCGCTGAGCAGCCAAGCGGCTAGCAACAGCGCAGTTCTTACTGCGCGGTAACGTGCAACAATGCTTGGGCGATCCATTCTACCTCGTCGTCGTGCACGGTGCGCATGTCGAGCAAGAGCCGCTCGCGGGCGATGCGACCAACTACGCCCTGCCGCCTAAGTTGGCGACCCAACTGCTCGACCCGGACTGCGCTTGGCTGGAGGGCTACGGCCCGGCTGGGGATCTCGGCTAGGGGCAGGGACCCGCTGCCGGCTTGCGCTAGCGATTCGACCACTTTGAGGCGCAGGGCGCGGCAGACTTCCTCGGGCAAAAAGGACAACAGCCTCTGGGCGCGCTCCTCCAGCGTCTCAATCGTCGCCCGCAGCATGGCCAGCGCTGGCAAGGCCTGCGTTAGCTTGTCCGGCGGTAGGCGATAGAGCGACAACGCCGCTTCGAGCGCGGCGTAGATCAGCTTGTCGCAACGCAGGGCGCGCATGAGCGGATTTTGGCGCATCTGCTCTACGTATAGGCGCTGGCCGGCGATGATACCGGCTTGCGGCCCGCCCAGCACTTTGTCGCCGCTAAAGCTGACCGCGGCCGCTCCGGCCTTAAGACTGGCGGAGACTACCGGCTCGGGCGGTAGCCCCCACTGCTCCAGATCAACCAAGGCACCACTCCCTAAGTCGTGGACCAGCGGCACTCCTGCGCGCTGGCTCAGGGCGGCCAAGTCCTTTAGGTCCACCTCGGCGGTATAGCCCTGCACCCTGTAATTGCTCGGATGTACCACTAAAATAGCGCCGGTTTCCGGGCCAACAGCGCGCTCGTAGTCGCGCAAGTGCGTGCGGTTCGTCGTGCCAACCTCGCGCAGTTTGGCTCCGCTGGCCGCGATGATTTCGGGCAGGCGGAATGAGCCGCCGATCTCGACCTGTTGTCCCCGCGAGACCACCACTTCCCGTCCCCGTGCCAAGGTGTCGAGCAGCAAGAGCACGGCGGCGGCGTTGTTGTTGACCACGGCGGCAGCTTCCGCAGCGGTCGCCGAGCATATAAGGGCCTCGACGTGCGCGACGCGCTCGCCGCGTTTGCCCGACTCTAGTTCGAATTCGAGGTTGCAATAGCCGGTGCTTACCCGCGCGACGGCCTCTTGGGCCGCCTGGGGCAGCGGTGCTCGGCCCAAGCCGGTGTGCAGCACCACGCCGGTGGCATTGACGACGCGGTGCAGCCGAGGCGCGGCCTCTTGTTCGATACAGCGACGTACGGCTCGCTCGATTCGCACATCCAAGGCCGTTCGCTCCTCATCTACAGTGCCTGCTCGCACTTGGCGACGCACGTCCGCGATACAGCGGCGCACCTGCTCGACGACATAGGCGCGATCGTACTCTTGCAAGAGATCGGCGACCCGATTGAGTACCTGATCTACCGAGGGCAGCTTAGCTTCATTCATGGAGGCGAAGTATAGGTTGCCCCTCTGTGGTCAGCAAGTAGTCTTTGCGCAATAGCCTTAATAACCTTATACTTGCAAGACCCCTTCCCCTGTTGTCCAATTCCAAATATTAGTCTATGTTGCGCCCGGTCTATATCCTGGTGGCGCTGTTCTTGTGTGCTTTTGCACTGGACGCCGCCGAGCGCAGGAGTCCTATCGTCCACGTGGTCAAACGAGGGGATACTCTGTCTGAGATTGCTGCGCGCTACCGAGTTTCACAGAAGCAAATCAAGCGCTGGAATAAGCTCCGCAGCAGTAGGATATATACTAGTCAGAGTCTCAAAGTTGGGCTGCCAGTGCGGAGCGGCGATTGGTATCGCGTCCGGCGCGGCGACACCCTGTCGAAAATAGCGCGGCAGTTTGCCGTCCCGGTCTATAAGCTCAAGGCGCTCAACCGCCTCGCTGGAAACGTCATCCACGTCGGGCAGAAGCTCTATTTGCAGAAGACATCCACGCCTGCGCGGAGGGCTGCGGCCAACGACCAAGACGAAGAACCGCACGAATACACGGTTCGCCGGGGCGACACGCTCTCGAAAATAGCCCTGCGATTTGACGTGGGCTTGGGTTTTTTGCGCCAGATCAACAAGCTCAAAAGCGACCTCATTCGGCCCGGGCAAAAGCTCCGCCTGCGCGCTTCGCGGTTAGAGGAAGCCGTCCACGTGGTGAAAGAGGGTGAAACCCTGACCGAAATCGCCCGACGCTACCGAGTCTCGGTCAGCCAGTTGCAGCGCCTCAACGCCCTTGTTGGCGATCGGATTCTCATCGGCCAGAAGCTCCGCCTCAAAGATGCGGCGAGCACGGTACACATCGTGGAGCGCGGGGACGCGCTGTGGGAAATCGCCCGCGCGTACGGCATCAGCGTCTATCGCCTCAAGATACTCAACGGCCTCCGGTCAAACCGCATCTACCCCGGCCAGGAGCTCAAGCTCTACTCCGACCGGAAGCTCGAACCGAGTGCCGCGCCTGCAAGCGGTCCACGACTGGCCACATACGTGGTGAAGCGGGGCGATTACCTCGCGCAGATCGCCCGCCTGCACCAGATGAGCGTAGCTGAAATCACCCGCCTCAATAACTTGAAGAGAAATGCCGTCATCCATCCGGGGGACCGGCTCAAGGTGCGGCCAATGCGCTGGGTAGAATTGTCTGAGATCAATTGGGACGACCTGCAGATCCGCCGCTCTGACACGCCGAAAATTGCATCCGACAATGGCCCGTACTACTTCTCTCGACCCCGCAATAAGCGCCAGCCGAGCAAGAAATATTACGAAGAACATCCAAGCTCGCCGCGTCAGACGTATCGCCAAGCAGCGCGTCTATGGCGGGAATTCGAGCGCAAGGTCGGGCACATGGGGCGCTTGAGCTCTCGGTTGGAAGGCTGGCACATCGTCCTCGACCCGGGCCACGGCGGGCTGGACCCGGGCGCAATAGTTTCTACTCGCGACGGCAACGGCAATAGGCTCTACGTAGTAGAGGACGAGTACGTCTTCGACATCGCACTGCGGGTCTATGTTTTGACTCGCTTGCACGGGGCCCAAGTAACCATGACCCTACTCAGCCCCAACCACCTAATCCGCCAAAGCGAGCCGCCGACCCAGACCTTTGTCAATGAAAAGAACGAAGTGTACAACTGGGCCGCTTACAATCAGACCAACAAGCTCAGTGCTTGGCCGCGCGGTAGCAATCTCGAGACTCGCGTGCGCATTGCCCGTCAAGCCTTGGCCAAAGCGCCACGGGGCCGGCGCATCTTTCTTTCCTTCCACGCCGATGTTGCCCCCAAGGACCCAGAAGCACCGCTGGTTCTATACTACAAAAGCAGCAGGAGCGGCCGCGTAGATCGCGTTTCGCGCCAGTTCGCCCGCTCCCTGCTCCCGGCATTAGGGGCTGGTGCCCGCATCCGTGGGCAAGGTCTAGGGGTCTTGCGCAACAACCCCGCTGACGTCAAGGTCCTCATCGAACTGCGCAACATGGCGTACCGGGACCACGTCTGGGCCTTGCGCTTTGAGGATCTGCGCCACCGCGATGCCGAAAAAGTAGTGCGCGGCCTCCTCGACCACGCCGCGAGTTCCACACTCCGCGCTGGCTACTAAAAACAAAAAAGCTCCGGGAGTGTTCATCCCGGAGCTTTTTTGTTGGTTTGTGCGGTGCGGTGCTAAAAAGGTCGTTCCTCTATCAGCCGTTTAGCGGCCTTGCGCACGACTTCGGGTTCGAGGCCAGCCAGCTCGCACCAAGGATCAATCCTAGAGCTTTCGACAAAGGCCATCTCCGGGGTGCCATCTGGGGCTACCACGACCTCATCCATCTTGGATATTTCGCGTAAAGTACTGAGAATCATAGCGTTAGCAAGGCGTCGATAAGCCATCGCAATGCGTTCCACTTGGGCAATATCCTGATCTGTTCTCATAGCACTTCCTGCGGGGTTAAGGGTATATGATATGCGACAAATAAAGAATCGAGGTGCTTAACTTCGTCTAAAGGCGTTCCTTCCTTTCTATAGACAAAAGAGTAGTGTTTACCGTCTAGCTACCTATAATGGTAAGAAATTTTCGCGCAAAATTTTCAAAAAAATAACGCACGCGACAAAAAAATAACCGCAGTACCTAATGGCGCGGCGGCTATACTATTCGTAACTCGTTTTTTTCTACATGTTTAGAGATTCTTCCCGCCGCACAGAGCGCTTTTCGGCCGCAGCCCGGTAGAAGCGGTAAATCCACTCGATAGTCTCCAAAGCCTCCCGTCCAAGCGAATAAGGGGGGGCCGCGCCAGCTAGGCCGCGCAAAAAATCGGCCCACTCCAGTTCCCACGAGCGATCCTCGTCCGGGTAGTCAAAATACTCGCTGTCCGGTACGCCGCCTTGGGGATTGCGCCGCCCTACTACGGCGCGTTCCGGCCCATAAGCTCCCCCTAAGCCCTCGGCGCAGACATAACCATCGCGCCCGAAAACCTCAAAGCTGAAGAGGTTTTTCCACTGGGTCCAACTCGCGTGCAGCGAGGCGATCTGCCCGGTGGCCGTGCGAAAGAGTCCGTAGGCGTTGTCCTCCACGGGCGAGTCCCAGAAGTGGGTCTCGGCATAGCCTGTGACTTCGGCAAAGTCCCCCAAGAGCCACTTGGCCAAGTCGATTAGATGCGCTCCTTGGTCCAAAAGCTCGCCGCCGCCCGCCTTCTTGGGATTTGTCCGCCACTCGCGCTCGTAACCGGGCCGCCCGCCGTGGCCATAGCGCGCCCGGATGCTCAGCAGCGGGCCGACCTCGCCCGCCGTGCAGACCTCGTGCAGCTTTTGGATGGCGGGATGGTAGCGGTGGTTGTAGCCGACCTTGAGCACGCGCCCGCTTTGCTCGGCCGCGGCGACAGCCTGTCGAGCTTCCTGGGGGTTGCGCCCCAGCGGCTTTTCGCACAAGACGTGTTTGCCGGCCAAGAGGGCGGCGGTGCTGATGGGGGCCAAGGCGTCGTGCGTCGTCGCGACCACCGCGATGTCGAGATCGGCCGCGATTAGCTCCTCCCGCGAAGCCGCCACCGCGGCTCCGCATTCGGCGGCCAATTCGGCTGCGGCGGGTGCGTGCTCGTCGTAGATTAGGGTTACTGCGGACTCGGGGTGGGCATGGGCCGTGGCCGCCCGCCGCTGCCCCATGCGACCCGCTCCGACGATCCCCACTTTGTACACTCAGTCCTCCTGCGGTGGTACGCGCCGCACCGCAAAGGTCTCGGTGGCCATAATCGCCTCGACATCGAAGGTTTCCCACGGATCCCAAACTGCGGATAGCAGCCGTCCCGTCAGCCCATCTGAGCGCGCCGAGGCCAGATAGACTGTCAGCGCGGCCGCTCGCTCGCCCGTAGCGTCTCCCTCGCACAGCAGGCGCTGGTCCTGCTCGCGTTCCTCTGCGCTTACGGCCGCGCCGGCCGCTAGACGTTGGTCTAGCATCCGCGTGTTGACCGCTCCGGGGGCAATGGCGTTGACGTCAATGCCGTGCTCGGCCACTTCGCCAGCCAAGTTTTCGCTAAAGCGCACGACTCCGGCCTTGGAGGCGCTATAAGCGCTAAAGAAGGGCCGCGGCCCCACCGCGCCGCCGCCCGAGAGGTTGATGATCTTGCCGTAGTGCTGGGCGATCATGGCCGGCAAAATCTTGCGAGTGCAGTAGAAACAGCCGCCGAGGTTGACCTGTACCACCTGCATCCAAGCGTCTGGATCGACCTCTTCCACCCGCCCTATAGGCCCCTGAATTCCCGCGTTGTTGACCAGCACATCGACCCTGCCCCAAGCTGAGAGCACATGCTCAATGGCCGCATCTACTTCCTCGCGCCGCCCCACATCCGCCCGTAGTTTCAACACTGTTTGGCCTTGGTCTGCCAAAAGCGCGGCTGTCTCGTCTAGCTCTGGTCCGGTGCGGGCCAAAATCGCCACGTGTGCCCCTTCTCGCGCCAAGGCCAAGGCAATAGCCCGGCCAATGCCGCGCCCGCCGCCGGTCACTAGGCAACGCCTGCCTATCAGCTCCATATCGCGCTCCTTCGTCACCTGAGCAAATATGCGGTGTTGGCTTGTTCTTGCCAAAGGCCAACAGGCCCGTCGTTGACCTAGCGTACCATTCATCCTAAATTAATGGGCATACATCTTAGCGAGCCTATTCGATGTCCCTGCCCAGTACTGCACCCGACCTCAAAGCGCTCTGCCTCCACATCAATGCCCATTGTCCCGCCGGTGGCCTTTTTGAAGGCGACCGCACCCATTTACACCCGGACAGCAATCTGCCGTGGCGCATTGCCCCAGAGCCGTTCTGGCTCTCGCCAGCGCAACACCGCTACCTAGACCAACTCGGCGGCGTCCTCCATCAGTTTTACAAGGCCTCCAATCAGCTCTACCACCAGAGCGTCAAAGGCGTTGAGCCGCCTTGGATTCACGAGTACTTGGACTTGGGTAAACCTAGTGCCGTGCGCGAAATGGGACTCTGGAATCGCATCAAGTCCCAGTTGCCCTTGGTCATCCGCCCGGACCTCCTACTCACCGAGGACGGCTTCAAACTAGTCGAGCTAGACGCCATCCCTGGTGGCATGGGCTTCACTGCCCAAGTCTCGGAGGTCTATGCGGATCTCGGCTACGACATCATCGGCGGTGCTCGCGGCCTGATCGACCCATTCTACGAAGCCATTGCCGCTGCCGCCAAGGTGGATGAGCCGCATTTCGCCCTCTTTGTCTCGGACGAGTCCGAAGCCTATCGCCGCGAAATGGAATGGCTGGTTGAGCGCTTGCAGGCGGCCGGCAAACCAGCCCGCAGTGCCCACCCGCGCGAGGCCCGCTTTGACGAAAATGGCCTCTTCCTTCAAGGTGCTGATGAGTCGGCTCCTTGGCGCATTGACGCGGCCTATCGCTTCTTTGAGCTGTTCGATCTCAAAAATATCCCCAAGGCCGAGCTGTTTACCTATTTCACCAAGAAAAACGCTCTGTGCCTGACTCCGCCGCCGAAGGCATATCTCGAAGAAAAGCTCTGGCTGGCGTTCTACCACCACCCCGCGCTCAAATCCTATTGGCGCCGCGCCTTGGGCAAGGAGCCTTTTGCCGCCTTGGATAGCTTGATCCCGCGCTCGTGGATTGTCGATGCGCGGCCGCTGCCGCCCCACGCCATCATTCCCGGCCTCGACATTGGCGGCCAGCCCGTCAGCGACTGGCAGCAGTTGAAGCACCTAACCAAGAAGCAGCGCGAACTGGTGCTCAAGCCCTCGGGTTTTTCCAACATAGCCTATGAGAGCAAGGGCGTGTCCATCGGCCACGATCTGTCCGAAGCCGAGTGGGCCGAGCGCGTGCAAGAGGCGCTCGATCGTTTTGATCATCAGCCCTATATCTTGCAGGAATTCCACAAGGCCGCCCGCCGCACCGTGCGCTACTACGACTTCCACCGCGACGAGGTCGTGCCCATGCGGGGCCGGGTGATGCTGCGTCCTTATTACTACGTCATCGGCGATGCGCCGCGCCTGTGCGGCATCCAAGCCTTGGTTTTCCCGGCCGACAAGAAGATACTGCACGGCATGGTTGACGCCGCGATCATGCCCTGTGCTGCGTCCGCGGAAAAATCCTCCTTCTGATTGCCATGCTTTCCCTAGACGAAAAACTAACGCACCTCGAAGACATTCTGCGCCCGATGGGACAGGTGTTGGTCGGCTATTCGGGCGGGGTCGATAGCGCCACGCTGGCGGTGGCGGCCCAGCGGGTGTTGGGCGAGGGGGCTATCTGCGTCACCGCGGACTCTGAGAGCTATGCCACTGGCGAGCTGGAGAAGGCCGCCGAGATCACCCGCGAGTTCGGCATCCGCCACGAGGTGGTCAAGACTCGCGAGCTGGACAATCCCGACTACGCCAAAAACGCGCCCAACCGCTGCTACTACTGCAAACAAGAGCTGTTCACCCACATGGAGAAACTCGCACGCACCCTCAACGTCCATTACATCCTCTACGGCCAAAACGCCGACGATATCGGCGATTTTCGCCCTGGGGCTGCGGCTGCCCGCGAGCGCGGCGTACACGCGCCCTTAGCCGAAGCGGGCCTGACCAAGGACGACGTGCGCGCCCTAGCCAAGCGCTGGGGACTGACGGTGTGGGACCGTCCGGCCATGGCCTGTCTCTCGTCGCGCTTTCCCTACGGCACGCCCGTTACCGCCGAGGGCCTGCGCCAAATTGACCATGCGGAACGCTATCTACGCGAGGTTTGTGGCTTCGATCAGGTTCGCGCCCGCCACCACGAGACGCTGTCGCGCATTGAGTTGCCCGCTGAGGGCTTGACGCGCCTGCTGGGCGATTCGGATGCGCGTCGATCTTTGATGGAGCACTTGCGGGAAATTGGCTATCTGCAAACTACCGTCGATCTGTGCGGCTTCCGCTCTGGCAGCATGAACGAGGCGCTGCTTTCTATCGCCGATTCCGCTACCGACGAGCCGCTCTTTGCGCGGGTCAATCCACTGCTCGCAGCGCACTCGCTGCTGCCAGCCGCATACGAACAGCGCGACCAGATGCTCATCCTGCGCTTGCCCACAGCAGCCATCGCCCGCCTCGCTGAGGCCCGGTTGCGCTCGGCCCTAGTGGCTGCACTCGCCGATTTGGGCCTGCGCTATATTGCCCTCGAATTAGACCCCTTGGACACATGAAACGCGAAATCGCGCTGTTCGGAGCGCAGTGTCTCCGCCAGAAGTGTGCGCGAGTTGCAGAAGTAGATGACGCCATTCGCACCCTTGTCGCCGACCTCTTCGATTCCATGCGCGCCGCGGAGGGGGTCGGGCTTGCCGCCCCGCAGATTGGCGTCCTCAAGCGGGTCTGCGTCGTCGATGTGACCGTCCACCAACCAAACTGTCAACCCGTGGCCTTGATCAATCCCAAGATCACGGGCCACGAGGGCGAGCAAATCGGCGAGGAGGGTTGTCTGAGCTTTCCCGACTTGTACGGCGATGTCAAGCGCTACGCTTGGGTTGAAGTCGAAGCCACTGACTTGGATGGCCAGCCTTTTAAAACCTCGGGCGAAGGCTTTTACGCCCGCGCCCTCCAGCACGAAATCGACCACCTCGACGGCAAGCTCTTCATCGACCACCTCAGCCCGCTCAAGCGCCAGCTCATGCGCGGCGCGCTCAAGCGGTTAAGAAAAGAGAGTGCTGCACAAGCCAAAGCCTCGGCTGTCCATTGACAGCATTTGATCTGGCTTTTACCTTCTTTAAGCAAACGGGGGCGTAGTTCAGTTGGTTAGAACGTCGGCCTGTCACGCCGAAGGTCGCGAGTTCGAGTCTCGTCGTCCCCGCCATTTTGTTAAGCTCCTTTAGCGCGCTTTGCGCGATTGAGGAGCTTTTCTTTTGCTAATTCCTACTCTTTTTACATGCGAGAAAGGTACAAAATGAAAGATCGCATCCGCGAAATTCTAAGCTGGTATGGCAGCGACAACCCCGGCACTTTGACCAACTTGGCGCGTCTGCTCAACCACGGCGCGCTCGGCGGCACGGGCAAGCTGGTCATCCTGCCCGTAGATCAGGGCGTTGAGCACGGCCCCGGGCGCAGCTTTGCCCCCAATCCGCCCGCGTACGATCCGCGCTATCACTTTGAGCTAGCGATTGACGCCGGCCTCAATGCGTACGCCGCTCCGCTCGGGTTCCTCGAAGCGGGTGCGCGCGATTACGCCGGCGATCTGCCGCTGATCCTCAAGCTCAATAACCGCGAAAACCTCCACTCCGACGCAGACCCCACTCAGTCGCTGACCGGCTCCATCGCCGCTGCCCTGCGCTTGGGTTGTGTCGGCATCGGCTACACGGTCTATCCGGGTTCGGCCCTGCGGCAGGAGATGTACGAGAAGCTGCAAGCCTTGGCCGAAGAGGCCAAGCGGTACGGTTTGGTGGTGGTGGTCTGGTCCTATCCGCGCGGCACGGACTTGAGCAAGGACGGGGAGACCGCGCTCGACGTCACTGCGTACGCCGCTCAAATCGCCGCCCAGCTAGGTGCCCATGTTATCAAGGTCAAACCGCCTACGGCTCACATTGAGCAGGACGAGGCCCGCAAGGCGTATGCGGATGTGCCGGCTGGCACCTTGGCCGAGTGCGTGAGTCATGTGGTGCAATCGGCCTTTAACGGGCGGCGCGTGGTGATCTTTTCTGGCGGCCCGGCCAAGGGCGAAGAGGAAATTATCGAGGAAATCACCGGCATCCGCGATGGCGGCGGCTTTGGCTCCATCATCGGCCGCAATGCCTTCCAGCGCGAGCGCGGGCAAGCCCTGGACCTGTTGCAGCGGATTGTGGGGATCTACGCCGACAAGCAATAGCAAATGCACATCACCGACGCCCAACTTGCTACGTACAAAGAACAGGGCTTTCTGATCGTCGAGAACTTCCTTACCAAAGACGAACAGCAAGCCGCGCTCGACGGCTTCTTCACCCATTTTGCCCCGCCCTACGACCAATACCTAGCCAACGACCGCCGCAACGATACCCCTCAGCAAAGACTCTTCCCTTGGGACCACTCCGGCCTCAATCACGTCACCGTTCATCCCGATCTGATTGACGCGGCCGAGCGCGTCTTGGGTACGCGCGAGATTCGGCTCTGCGAGGGCCACCTAGGCATGAAATACGCCGGCGAGGAATACGGGACCAATTTTCACATCGACTACGGCAATAACACATTGGGGCCGATTATTGAGCCAGACGATTTTAGGAATTTGGTGTGTTTCTACTGCTTCGACGACGTCGAGGAAGGCATGGCCCCGATCCGCATGGTGCCCAAGGGCCGCTCCGACGCGGAAGCCGTGCCCATGATCGTTCCCGGCGGCTCGGTGTGCCTCTACAGCGTCTTCACCCGCCACGCCGCCTCTGATTTCACCGCGCCAGCGGGGCACCGCCCGGTCATGTGGGTGGGCTTCACTCGCAAGGACCGCCCCTGGGACGGCGGTCGTACCTTTACGTATAAGAGCGGCGCCCAAGGTGCGGCCATGAATCGCTTCATGGCTGAGGCCACCCCGCGCCAGCGCGAACTGTTGGGCTTCCCGCCACCGGGCGACCCACTGTGGACGGAAGATTTTATCGCGGGGATGGCGACGCGGTATCCGGGATTTGACGCGGAACCGTATTACGCGGCGAGATAAGAGCTACACGCCGTGCAGTTCCAGCTCGTCTTTGTGATGGCAGGCGGCCAGATGCGCTTCGCCCTCCAGCGCGGGCATCTGCTGGCTGCATAGGTCGCTTTGGTAGCGGCAGCGCGGCGCGAAGGCGCAGCCTTGGTCGTCGGCTGGCGTTGGCTCGCCTGCCTCGCTGGCGTCTTCGTCTTCTTCCATCCACGAGGCGTGGGGGTCGGGCGCGGGTGCGGCCTCTAGCAACATGGCCGTATAGGGATGCTGCGGTTGGGTAAAGAGGGTTTCGGTTGCGGCCTGTTCGACGATCCGGCCTTGGTACATGACGGCCACTTCGTCGCAGAGATAGCGCACCACGCTTAGGTCGTGGGCGATAAAGAGCAAGGTAAGGTCGAGGTCGGTCTGCAATTGGCGGAGCAAGTTGAGGATCTGTGCTTGCACGCTGACGTCGAGTGCAGAGACCGGCTCGTCGGCGACGATGAGCGACGGGCTCAAGGCCAAGGCGCGGGCAATGCCGATGCGCTGGCGCTGGCCGCCCGAGAAGGCGTGCGGATAGCGGCGCGCATATCTGGGGTCGAGTCCCACGCGCTCCATCAGCTCGCCCACGCGTTCGTGGCTGTCGCGCGCCGACCAGCCATAAGACCGGAGCGGCTCGGCGATTAGGTCGCGCACGGGCATTCGCGGATTTAGGGACGAGTACGGGTCTTGGAAAATCATCTGCATCTGCCGGCGCGCTTGGACGACTTCGCGCCGACCGAGCTGGGCCATATCGACGATCTGTCCGTCCTGTTGGCGAAAGAGGATCTCCCCTTCGGTCGGGTCTAGGGCGCGGAGAATCATCCGCCCGGTGGTGGTTTTGCCGCAGCCGCTCTCGCCGACCAGCCCCAAAATTTTGCCCTGGGCAAGCGCAAAGCTCACACCATCTACGGCCTTCACCCAACCTGTCTGTCGCTGTAAAAGCCCCCGGTGCACGGGAAAGTGCTTTTTTAACCCTCGTACTTGCAGGAGGGCGTCTGTAGCCCCTGTGGACATCGGGCTAATCCCCTCCTTCTTCGGTGTGGATGAAACAACGGGTGTGGTGATGTGGCCCCACTTCCCCGGACGCGGGCATTTGCTGCTCGCAAATGGGGCCGACCTTTTGCGTGCAGCGGGTGTGGAAGGGGCATCCCTCGGGCAGGGCGTACGCGCTGGGGACGCTGCCCTCAATCGGCTCGATGTGCCGGCGTTTGCCCGTCAGGCTGGGGATGGATTGCAGTAGAGCTGCGGTATAGGGATGCGCCGGGCTGTCGAAAATTGCGGCTACTGGCCCCTCTTCGACGATTCGCCCCATGTACATCACATAGACGTATTCGACCGTGTGCGCGATCACGCCTAGATCGTGAGTGATTAGCATGAGCGCCAGTCCTAGCTCACGCTGGAGCCGCTGGATTAGCTTGAGCACCCGCGCTTGGACGGTTACGTCGAGTGCCGTGGTTGGCTCGTCGGCGATTAAGAGTCGCGGATTGCTCGCCAAGGCCATGGCAATCATCGCTCGCTGGCGCATCCCTCCCGAAAGCTGGAAAGGATAGTCGGCGGCGCGGTCCTGTGGATCGGGGATGCCGACTAAGTGCAACAGCTCGACGACCCGCTGCCGCGTTGCTTCCGAGGATAGCGAGTCGTGGAGTTGGATCATCTCGGCAATTTGGTTGCCAATGGTATGCACCGGCGAGAACGCGGTCATTGGCTCTTGGAAGATCATGGAGATATCGCCGCCCCTGATCTGGTGCATCTCATCGCTGTGCGCGTCGAGCGCGGCGAGGTCGATTTCGCGCTCGTCCAGCTTGCGGCGGTAGCGGATGTAGCCGCTGGTAATTTCGGCTGCTGGCGGCAAAATCTGCAGCAGGGCGTTGGAGGTCATGGTTTTGCCGCAGCCGCTCTCGCCGACGATGCCCACGGCTTGGCCGGTGTTGATGCGGAAGCTGACGCCGTTGAGCGGCCGCACCACACCTTCGTCGCGGGTGATGCGCACGCTCAGGTCGTGGACATCGAGTAGGGGAGCGGTCATAACGTAGGCTCTCTAGGCACTGTAATGCTATCTATGGTGGTATTCGACGCGGTCATATGACTAGCTTCAGAGTTTTCCCATACTTCTCTTCCAATTGCCCCCTGAGTCCATCGCAATAGGGCTTGTGAATCTCAATGCCGATAACGCGGCGGCCTTTGTCCAGCGCAGCAAACGCCGTCGTGCCCGAGCCGACAAACGGATCTAGCACTACGTCCCCCGCATCCGTGAAAAGGTCTATGAACCACTCCGGTAGCCAATAAGGAAACGCAGCGCTGTGTTGCCGATTGCCACATTCGGTGGCGCGGTGGAGCACGTTGTTGGGATACACCTTATCGCGATCTAACCAATTTGCGACCTTTTTGCCGAAGCCGCTGCCGACCTTGGACTCGTCGCGGGCGCGGTCCGTCTCGCTCAAGGTGCGCATGCGGCTTGCGTACCAATCGCCGACGGGAACCATCACGGCCTCTTGGTTCATTTTGAACTTGCGCTGCAGGTTGAACTGCAAAAGCCGCTCCCACGCATCGCGGAACCGGTTGGGCCACTTGCCGGGATAACAGTTTTTCTTATGCCAGATAAACTCTTCCGTCCACAGCCAGCCCCGCTGGCGCATGGCCAAGATGAGTTCCAGCACATAGGTATGCCGTTCACCGTTCACAACCCGTTCTTTGATGTTTAAGACAAACGTGCCCGTCGGCTTCAAGACCCGCTGCAACTCATCGGCAATGGGCAGAAACCACTCTACATAGCCGTCCGGCGTTACCCCTCCATACGTAGCAGACCGCTGATTGGTATAAGGAGGTGAAGTAACGACCAAGTCCACCGAGTCCGACGCAATATGCTGGAGCTGTTCTGCGCAGTCGCCAAGGTATAGCGTCCAATTTTGCATGGCCTTTTCCACGTCTAACTAATGGCTAGCATACGGATCGGCTGCGTCGCGCATCCCATCGCCGACCAAGTTAAAGGCCAAGACCGCGATGACCACGAAAAGCCCGGGCAGCAACAGCCACGGCGCCATGGCCACGGCCTGAAAGTTCTGCGCCTTTTGCAGCAGCACCCCCCAGCTAACCACGGGTGCCCGCAGCCCAATCCCCAAAAAACTCAGCGCGGTCTCGCCGAGAATCATGCCCGGCACCGCTAGGGTAGCCGACGTGATCACGTGGCTGAGGAACGACGGCAGCAGGTGTTTGAAAATGATCTTCAACTCGTTGGTGCCCGACAGGCGGGCGGCGACCACGAAATCCTCGTCGCGCAGCGACAGAAAGCGGCCGCGCACCACTCGCGCCAACCCAGTCCAGCCCATCAGCGAGAGGATGATGGTGACGCCGAAGTAAATATGCAGCGGCGGCCAGTGCGCTGGCAGCGCCGCGCTCAGCGCCATCCACAGCGGCAACTGCGGCACAGCCATCAGGACCTCGATCATCCGCTGCACTACCACATCGACCCAGCCACTGTAATAACCCGCTACTCCCCCGAGCAGGATGCCGATGAGGAAAGTCAGGGCCACGCCGATTAGTCCAATGGTGAGCGAAATGCGCGCCCCATGTATGATTCGGCTGAACAGATCTCGGCCCAAGTCGTCGGTGCCAAAGAGGAACAACGGCCCGCTGCCCGCGCTGAACAAATGCAAGTCCGCGTTGAAAAGCCCCCAAAACTCGTAGGCCGGGCCACGCGCGAAAAAGCGGATTGGATACACGGCCTCGGTATCGACGAGATATTCGCGCTGCCACGGGCCAGCGGCCGTGTCTTGCCGCACGCCGTGGACAAAGGGCCGCCAGTGAAAGCGCCCCTCGCCGTCGAAGAAGCGAATCGACTGCGGAGGACAGAGGACGTATTGCGCGTGGCGCTGGTCGGGCCGATACGGCGAGACAAATTCGCACAGGGTCGCGAGGCCATAGAGCGCAATCAGCACCGCACTGCCGGCCAGGGCCAGCCGATGACGGCGAAAGCGCATCCACATCAGACGCCACTGCGAGGCGTCGGCTAGTTGAGTTGTGGGGCGGTCTTCACTCATAGCGGATGCGCGGGTCGGCAATGGCCAAGAGAATGTCCGACAGCAGGGTGCCTATTATCGTCAGGACGCTGAGCATGAGCAGGAAACTGCCCGCCAAATACATGTCTTGATTGCGGAGGGAGTCGAGCAGCAAAGGGCCGGTCGTTGGCAGGCTCAACACTACGCTGGTGATGGCCGAGCCGGAGATCAGGTGCGGCAGCATCCAGCCGACCGTGCTGATAAAGGGATTGATGGCAATGCGCAATGGGTACTTAATCACCAAGCGGACCGGGCCAAGGCCCTTGGCCAGCGCCGTGGTCACGTAGGGCTTGCCCAGCTCGTCGAGGAGATTGGCGCGCATGATCCGCATCAGCCCGGCCATGCCAGCCGTGCCAACGACCACGGCCGGGATCCACAGATGCCCGAGCAAATCACCGAACTTGGCTAAGCTCCACGGCGCACTCGCGTACTCGGGAGAAAACAACCCGCCCACGGCGATTCCAAACCACTCGTAGCCCAAGTACATCAAAACCAGTGCCAGCAGGAAGTTGGGCGTCGCCAAGCCGACGAAGGCCGCGAGGGTTGCTGTGTAGTCGAGTACTGAGTACTGGCGCAGGGCCGAATAGATGCCTACCGGGAAGGCGACCAGCCAAGTCAACAAGGTCGCGGTCGAGGTAATCAGCAAGGTGTAGCCAAGCCGCTCCCAGATCAGATTGTTGACCGACTGGCCGTACATCACGGAATAGCCCATGTCGCCTCGGAGGAAGCCGCCCATCCACTTGAAGTATTGGATAACCATCGGGTCGTCGAGGTGGTAGCGGGCGCGCAGGGCGGCGATCTGTTCCTCGGATATGTCTTGGCCCTCGGCCTGTAGCTCTTGCAGGCGCGACGTGATGATGTCCCCGGGCGGCAACTGGATGACGACGAAGACCAGCACCGAAACGGCCAGCAGGGTGGGGATCATAATCAGGACGCGGCGGATGATGTAGTTGATCATGGCTCAGTCTTGTTGTAGATACCAAGTCTCTGGATAGTAGGGCCAAGACCAGCGCGAATCCCATCCCCAATAGCCCTGGCGCGGGACATTGCGCAGCCGGTTGCTAACGATGACGGGATGTGGCCCTAGGCCGATGACGCCGAGCGCCCACAAGTTTTCGGCTTGGCTCTGGAGAATTTTCTTGCCCATGGCGATGCGCTCTTGGAGGTCGGATGTCCGGCGCAGCACTTCCCACCAAGCGATCAGTTCCCGGACCTTGCCGGGCGGCATCCAGCCGCGCGCTCCGTCCGACCGATACCACCGCGACCACTCTGGCCACTGGGTCACCTCCTGCCCCACGTGCATGGGCACGTACCAAAAAGGCTCGATGGGAAAGAGGATGTCGGCGTTGCGATCGGCGTGCCAGATGCTCATGTCCATAACCCCGCCTCGGGTGCGGATGCCTTGCAGTGCGCCGCTTATTTGCTTGCGGTTGATGTGCAGCCCCACTTCGCGCCAGTGGGCGGTCACCAAGTCCACGGTAACTTGCTTCGGCGTCTCCCCGATTGTGTACTCCAGCGTGATTTCGAGTGGTCGGCCATCAGGATGGTCGCGCCGGCCGTCGCCGTTGCGGTCAATCAGCCCCATCTCGTCGAGCAAGGCGCGAGCGCGTTGCGGATCGTACTCGGCCCAAGCTGCGGCAAAGGAAGGCTCAAAGTAGCGGCTCGAAGATACGACCGTCAACTGACGTGGGACCCCCTGCCCGTAATAGGCGATGTCGTTGATCTCGGCGCGGTTGATGGCCAGCGAGAGGGCGCGGCGAAAGCGCACGTCCTGAAAAATCTGTCTGAGCCGCTCGTCGGGGTGGGTCATGTTGGGCATGAAGGTCACGTCCGAGCCGTAGGGACGAGGCCAGAGGTAGGTCTCGTAGCCGTTGTCCTGCTCAAAGCGCTTAAACAGCGGGATGTCGGCGGTCTTAAACTGCCGCCCGGCAAAATCGACCTGCCCGGTGGCCGCTTTAGCTGCCATGATCTCAGGGCTGTCAACCCGCTGGACTTCGAGGTAATCGATATAGGGCAGTTGGTTACCGGCTGGATCTACTTTGGGATAATAGGGGTTGCGGCGGTAGCGGACGCGCGTCGAAGTCTTGCTGACCACCACATAAGCGGTCTGCACTGGCTTGTAAAAGACCATGAGGTCGCGCGTGTTGACAACGGCTTGGAAGTAGGTGCGCCAATCTTGCACGCCGAGTTCCACTGCTTCGCGCGCTAGCTGATCCGCGTCGGTAAAGTCGGGATGATAGCGGCGCATAAAGTGCGCTGGGGCCGACAGATGCGAGCTGTTATGGGCGAGGTGCTTGACAAAAAGCGGCATCGGCTGGGGAAAGTGATAGCTAAAGACGTGGGGGCTGTGTTTTTCGATGCGGGCCCCCTTAAAGCGGGGCGACACCACGGGCGTGAGGTTTTTGTTCATGTGGACGCGATCGAACCAAAAGACAAAGTCGTCGGCTGTCACTGGGTGGCCGTCGGACCACTTGTGACCGGGCCGGAGGAAGACCGTCAGGGTCTTCGCGTCGTTGTGGTACTCGACCCGCGCGGCAAAGTTGGGCAGGGTTAGCTGGAGTTGCGGGCCCGGACGCAGGGTTCCTTCGGGTACGTTGAGGAGTTGTTCACCGGCGAGGAAGAGCCGCGCGGTGCCCCCGTAGGTCCCAATCCCGTCGATTGGCTCGACGACAATCGGGTCGTCGGGGAGCCGCTCCTCTACCGGCGGCAACTCGCCAGTAGCCACGAGTTCGTCGAGCATGGGCGACTGGCGAAAGGTAGTTAAGCCGACTTCCGAGGCCGTGCGCGGCGGGTGGAACCAGCTTTCGGGCCACGCTGTGCGAGGTATATCGCCCTCGGCCGCTGGGGGTGCCGCTTGACTTTCTCGGCCACATCCTACTAGGGCCATGAGCATTAGCAGGAACCCGGCCTGCACTACATTCATTAAAATTATACCACCCAGAAAGAGACGCGCCGCCTGAGAGCGGCTAATAATCAAAGGCCAAAAAGTCTAAAGCGATTCCGACCATTGCGCCAGAGGGCGCGACGACCTACTTTTTTCAGGCATCAACACGCGAGGAGATGGCGATATGAAAATGCTAATGTGCGTAGTGCGGCCCAATGCGCTGGACGCGATCAAAGAAGCACTGAGCAAGTTGGGCATCCAGGGCATAACAGTCAGCGAGGTCAAGGGGTTTGGCCGCCAGAAGGGCCACAAGGAGATTTATCGCGGTGCCGAGTACGTCGTTGATTTTACGCCCAAAATCAAAGTCGAGGTGGTGGTCAAGGACGACCTCACCGAGCAGTGCGTGGATGCGGTGTGCGGGGCTGCGCGCACGGGTCAAATCGGCGATGGCAAAATTTTCATGCTGTCGGTCGATGAGGTCGTGCGGATCCGCACCGGGGAAACCGGCGACGCGGCTATTTAACCCACTGCGACGCTGATTTAGCGAGCAGGACGCCCCTCAAGGCTATCACAAAGGGTCTAGGCGGCAACAACTAGAGAAACAACCATTAACCCCGAAGCGGGCGAGGGATAAAGTTCCCTCGCCCGCTTTTTTTTTGCTAAAAACGCTTGACAAGCCTCTTTCGGTACTGTATTAATGATTTAAGACAGTAAATCACTCGTACAATTCGAGAAGACGCTTATGGCTAAACGCAAAATTACACGTGGAGGGGATGCGCTGCATCTGCGCCTCGATACTGCCGGAGGGGTGCCGATCTACCTGCAACTGATCGAGCAGATCAAGTACCACATCGCCACCGGCACCCTCAAGGCCGACGACGAGCTGCCCTCGGTGCGAGCCGTGGCCAGCGCCCAGCTAATCAACCCGAACACCGTCGCCCGCGCTTATCTGGAATTGGAGCGCGAAGGCGTCATCTACAAAAGACGCGGCATGGGAACGTATGTCGCCGAAAAGGGGGTTTCTATGAGTACTGAAGAGCGGCTGAATATCGTTCGCAACTTAATGGAAAAAGCACTGGTCGAAGGGACGCAGCTTGGGCTGGACGCGGCGAGCCTGCGCCGAGTATTTGAGGAAACCCTAGAAAAATTCAGCAGCCAGTAGGAGAAGCGATTATGGCAGCAGCGGCGATTGGCATCACAGGCTTGGTTAAGAGCTTTGGCAAACACCGAGCGGTAGATGGGCTGGACTTGGAGGTGCCCGAGGGCAGCATCTTTGGCTTTCTAGGGCGCAACGGGGCCGGCAAGACCACGACCATCAAGATACTGATGAATATGCTCAAACCCACGGCCGGCGCGGTGGAGGTGCTGGGCCAAGATCCGCACATCCACGAAAGGGAACTCAAGGAGCGGGTGGGCTACATCTCGGACAATCCGGTGCTGTACGACTGGATGAAGGTCGAGGAGGTGGCGTGGTTTGCCGGGCAGTTGTATCCGCGCTGGGACCAGCAGAAGGTCGCCGCGCTGATCGATCACTTCGGGCTGGACCCCAAGCAAAAGATCAAGCACCTGTCGCGGGGTATGAACGCCCAACTCAATCTGGCTTTGGTGCTGGGCCACGACCCGGAGCTGTTGATCCTCGACGAGCCGGCTTCGGGGCTGGACGTGATTGTGCGCCGCGACGTGCTCGAAAGCATCATCCAAGTCATTAGCGCGGAAGGCCGGACGGTGTTTTTCTCGTCGCATTTGGTCCACGAGGTTGAGCGGGTGGCCGATCAAGTCGCCATTATCGAGCAGGGCAAGCTCCTAGTCTGCGGCGAGTTGGACGCAGTGCGGCAGCAGGTTAAACGGGTGCTGGTGCGGGCCGAGGACGCGGTGGATTTTGCCGGGGTGGCCGGGCTGCGCGGCGTGCAGGGCGAGGGCCGCCAGCGGCTCTTGACCATTTTTCACTACGGAGACGAGGCCAAAGCGCAGATCGAACAGGCGGGCGGACAAGTCGTCGAGGTGATCGACTTGAGCTTAGAGGAGAGTTTTGTCGAACACGTGACGCCGCAAGGGGGAATTCCATCGTGAGGGCTTGGCGCGCATTGCTGTGGAAGGAAAGCCGCGAGGAGCTGCCGAAGGTGCTGGTGGGGTTGGGGCTGTGCGCGGTGGTGGTGGCGCTGCGGCAAAATGCGGATTTCAACGAGGAATTCGCCCGAGACTCCGCTCACTGGATTACGTTTTTTATCGTGGTCTGCGGTATCGCGCTGGGCATGGGTTTGGTCGCCAAGGAAAGCAGCAAGGGCACTTTGCCTTTTTTGCTGGGCAAGCCCCTATCGGCCGTGGAAGTGTTGCTGCCCAAGTACGTCGTTGGCGCGGCGGCCCTGTTGGTGCTGGCTGCTGGGGCTTGGGTGACGGTGTATCTGGACTTGGAGGGGCTGGCGTCTAGGGACTACAGCTTCTATAGCGGTAGCGGCTATTGGTACTTCTCCCTAAAGCAGTTCGCCGAGGAGATAGGCTATGTCAACATGGTGCTGGTCCACCTTACGACGGGACTGGTAGCCTATAGCCTGATCTTTGCCAGTTCGACGGTGACCGATCACCCGCTCAAAGGGGCAGCTTTGGGTATTTTGCTGGTGGTCGTCTTTCTCGAGTCGTTCGACAGTGTACTTCACTATTTCCCCGCGCTCGAGCCACCCCTCGCGTTCTTTTCAGACCGGCCTACGATAGTCCGCATGGTGAGCGACTCTTGGCTCTATTTCGTGCGGCTAAGCGCGACAGCGGTGGTGATGGCCGCTTGTGCGGCGGTTTCCATCGCGCTTTTGTACCGCTTTCGCGGAATCAGCCTCGGTTGGAAGCCGGTTGTCATCGGCTGGCTGGGTCTGATCGCTTTCGTGATTCTCGGTGATCTGACTCGGGAATCCCCGCCGCCGAAATCGGGACCGCTGAGTGTGCTGACGCCCGAAGAAGGGGCCTATCTCGATTTGGCGGTCGTCGGGGATCGGGGATATGTGGCGACTGAAGGGGGCTTGGCGGTCGTGGATTTGCGCGATCCTACCAAGCCTGAGCTACTGGCTTCCGCGGAGGCTCCGCTGTGGACGATGAGCCGGATCGCAGTCGTGGATTCGCTGGCCTATCTCCTCGGCCAGCGCAAGGGCTTGCCCGCCGACAGCCTCGGCATCGCCGTCTTCAGCATTGGCGACTCGGCCCACCCGGTCTTCAAAGGGCACCGGATAATCGGCGACGATATAGAAGCATCTTGGGACTGGGATCGCTGCGGCGCGGGGCTAATCCTCAGCGGGCGTTGGGGTGGCGAGTTGGGATTAGTGTCGTTTGCGTTAGATGCGGAGGGGCTACCGGCACGGGCTGATGAACTGGTCGTCGAAGAGCTACCAGAAGGCGACAAGAATGACCGCATGGGCAGTTGGTGGAACCACAAACTGTCCATGCACATACACGACGAGCGGATATGGGTAGGGCACAGGGCAGGTTTTCTCGCGGTGGATGCCCGGAATCTGGGGGCGCTGCAAGAGACCGCACGGGTGGAAATGGGCGACTACAACAGTGAGTACGACGCGCACAAGAGCCGCCCGCTAACCCGCGAGGGCAACACGCTCTACGTCCGGCGGTACTGGCCCGGAGACCTAGTAGCCTTCGACATCACCAATCCCAATACCCCACGCGAGATCGGAAACTGGTCTCTTAATGCTGGAACTACCATAAAAATAATCGACGGCTGGGTGTACAGCGCGGGACAGGATGGGTTGTCCGCGTATCGGCTGATCCCTTATCACGCCCATGAGCGCGTGTATTATTGGCGAGAACCTTCGTTTTCTTTCCGTCGTGACTGGCAACCGCTCCATCTCGTCCACGGTCATTTATACCTCCCAATCGGGGGTTCGCTCGTGGTGTTCTCGCCGGAGCAAATCAAAGGAGACCGGCCATGAGCTCTTTATACGCGCTGTTGTGGAAAGAGGGCCGCGAAATCCTGCCCAAGGTGCTGGTGGGCGTCGCGTTCGCCGTGGTGGTCTGTCTAATGCGGAACAATGCTGATTTCAGCCGCAGCTACGTAGCAGGTTTCGAAGAGCTTATTACGGGCGGTCTGGTGGTGATGGCGATTATGCTGGGCATGGATGCCATCGCCCGCGAGCGCAGCACAGGCACCTTGTCCTTCCTCCTAGACAAGCCGGTGGCGGGCGCGACAGTGCTGGCTGTCAAGTTCTTGCTAGGACTTGGCGGATTGCTGTTGGTCGCGCTAATGGCTTGGGCGACGGTGTACATAGACTTGGCTAGTCTTGAGGTAGAACATGCGTGGCTGGCATATAAACTGATCACCGTACAGAGCATCGACTATGCCTCCATGGTCTCGCTGTCGTTTACCCAATTTTCGCTACTCTACGCCCTGATTTTTATCGGCTCGGTGGTGACGGACCATCCCTTCAAGGGTGCCGCTGTGGGTATTGCGCTAGCCGTGATATTGGGGGTTTTCCTCACCGGCCCGGCAACGGCCATCTTTCCCATTCTCAATCGCTATCCACTCGTCGCAATCGGCTTGGATGACCAAGGGCATTTGGTGCGCTTGGCGACGGACTCGGCTCGGTTTTGGGTGAAGGTATTGGCCAATCTGGGTTTGACAGTGGCAGCGCTGGCGCTGGCGGCGGTGCTGTTGCGCCGTTACCGCGAGGCAATGCTCTCGTGGCGCATGGTGGCGATAGGGTGGGGAGCGATCATTGTCGCCGTCTTCGCGATTTTCTACGGGGGACCGCTCGTCAACCAACGGATGCCTGCTGGGGTGCTAGAAGCCCCCGATAAGCAGTACTATGGGGATCTCGCTGTCCAAGACGGACTCGCCTATATGACCACCGGACAAATTGGTATTGCCATCGCCGACTTGAACAACCCGCAGCAAATGCGCCTGCTCGGCAGCACCAGACCCGAGTCCCACGAGTTGTGGAAGGGTGGCAACGCAATATGCGTAGTCGATTCGCTGGCATATCTCGTCGGGTGGCGCAAAGGACTACCTAGCGACAGTCTCGGGGTGGTTGTCTTCGACGTTAGCGATCCGGCTGCGCCCGCGCTCAAGGGTTACCGTATGTTCGCCGCCATTAAAAGGAAAAGGTTTCGCTACCACCAGTATTGGGGAGCCACAGACGGCGGTTTGCTCCTCGTCCGGGAGCGAGGCTATGCCTTGGTTGCCGAGGCTTTCGCTCTCGACGCAGAGGGAATGCCGGTGGTGGGCGATGAGCGGGTGATAATGCCCATTTCCGACCCTGTGGACGATTCTCACATGTGGAAACCCCGGTGCCATGTAAGTGTGCGTGGAAGTCGCGCCTACATTGGGACTGAGGGCGAACTGGTGGTCATCGATGTGGCTGATGCGCACGCTTTGCGCGAGACCGGGCGACAGACGCTAGAGTCCTTTCGCACTCGGTATTACGGCCATCCTAAGCTGGTAGCCACCTATGGCGACAAGCTCTATGTCGAACGCTCTTGGCCGTACGAGTTGGTCGAGTTCGATATCTTCAATCCTGATCAACCGCGCGAAGTAGGATACTTGCCGCTGCCTCTGAGCGACAACATCCTCTCTTTGCAGATTGTCGATGGAGTAGCCTACAGCCGAGGATACGGCCTAGGGAGATGGTCGTCAGACCTTAGAGTAAAAGCGTGGACTATAGCCGAGTATGGAGCACTGATCGAAAGCTTTTCCTTCAAATCCGACAGGAGCATTGGGGCCCTATCCGTGGCCAATGGGTATCTTTACGCGACGAGTAGTGGAGGGCTGCTGGCGTACCGTTTGGACTAGGGGCAAGACTGAGGGAGGCCGTGGGGACGACGGAGTTCCTTTCAACATCTCGTTGGACGACGATGAGGAAGCCTGGAGAGAGGCTGTTGCCAAACACGAGATCAAAGGCGTCCATCTGCGGGCAGCGGGATGGGGTGCGGGCGTAGCAAAAGCCTATAGCATCAGTAGTTTGCCTTCGTATTACGTGGTGGACGCACAAGGGCGGATCGCGGAACGGCTGCGCGGAGTGTACGATACTCAAGGGATCGTCGCCAAGATCGCGGAGAACACCAAATCAGCGGGCGGCTAATCGCCAGACTAGCCGAAGTTCAAACAAAGGGGTCGGGATTGCTCCCGGCCCCTTTTTGCGCTATCATCAAAATCTCTCCCCAATAACGAAAGCCAACGCACATGACCACCGCGATATTTGCCGGGCGCACTGCCTTGGTAACGGGCGGCAGTCGCGGCATCGGCCGCGCCATCGTCCGAATGCTGGCCGAGCACGGAGCCAAGGTCGCCATCAACTACCAACACAACGCCGAGGCCGCGCAGGAAATCTTGACGCAGGTCGAGTCGTGCGGCACCGAGGGCATGGCCGTCCAAGCCGACGTGTCGCAGCAGACAGAAGTCGAGCAGATGATTGCCCAAGTGCGCGCGACATTTGGGCCGGTCGAACTGCTGGTCAACAACGCCGGGATCGCCTATACCCAAGAGCACGGCGAGTTCGGTTTTGCCGAATGGGAAAAGATGTTTGCGGTCAACGTCCACGGGCCGTTTTTGACCACTTGGGCCGTCAAGGACGAGATGATTGCGCGGCGCTTTGGGCGGATCGTCAATATCTCCTCGCTGGCCGCTTGGCTGCTCAAGCCGAATATGATCCACTACGCCACGACCAAGGCGGCCGTCATCGCCTTCACCCGGCAATGCGCCCAAGCATTTGCCGAGCACAATGTGCGGATCAACTGCTTAGCGCCGGGGCTGACAGATACCGAGTTGGCGCGCTCGGCCAATCCCGGCCAAGTCGCCGAGCTTATCGCCAGCACCCCGATGGGACGGATGGCCGATCCGGCGGAGATGGCGTCGGTGGTTCGCTTTTTATTGTCCGAAGAGTCCAGTTTTATCACCGGACAGACGATTACCGCCTGCGGCGGACGGTCGTAGGTAGAAAGGCGATGGCGATGCACAGCGAAATATACGCGGCCTATGGAGCGGCGCGCCCCCGGTCGCAGGAGTACTTTGCCCGCGCCTGCAAGGCACTAGGCGGCAAGGTGGGACACGACCTACGCTACGCAACGCCGATGCCGCTCTACATCGAGCGGGGGGCTGGCGGCCGCAAATGGGATGTCGATGGCAATGAGTACATCGACTTCCTCCTTGGCAACGGGGCCCTGCTTTTGGGGCACGCGCCCGCCGAAGTCGTAGAAGCCATCGCCGAGGCGGTGGGGCGCGGGACGCACTTTGGCAACGACCATCCACTGCACATCGAGTGGGCCGAACGCATCCAGACGCTGGTCCCCTCGGCTGAACGAGTGCGCTTGGTCAATTCGGGGACGGAGGCCACCCTGCTGGCGCTGCGCTTGGCGCGGGCGTTTACCGGCCGCCGCAAGATCCTGCGCTTTGCCGGCCACTTCCACGGGTGGCACGACGACGTGATGCGCGGCGTGCAGCCGCCCTTTGACGCGGACGGCTCGTTGGGCATTCCGCCGCACGTGCGCGAGCACGTAGTCTGCGTGCCAGCGGGAGATGCGAACCAAGTCGCCGATGTCCTCGACGCCGACAGCGATATTGCCGCGGCGATTATCGAGCCGTCGGGAGGATCGTGGGGAAGAGTGCCTTTGGCGCCGGAGTTTTTGCGCGATTTGCAAACGATGACCAGAGAGCGCGGGGTGATATTGATCTTTGACGAGGTAGTAACCGGCTTCCGCTTTAGTCCGGGTGGTGCGCAAGTGCTCTACGGGCTGCGGCCGGATCTGTCCTGTTTTGCCAAGGTCGTCGCCGGTGGCATGCCCGGCGGGGCTGTGGTGGGACGAGCGGACGTTATGGAACTCTTCGACGTGACGGACGATGCCCGCCCGCGGGTGGCGCATCAAGGGACTTTTAACGGGGCACCGCTTTCGGCCGCGGCTGGAATCGCCGTGCTCAAGCGCGTGGCCACAGGCGAGCCGATAGACCAAGCCAACGCCCGCGCTGCTGAACTGCGCACCGCTTGGGACGAAGTACTGGAGCGCCGAGGCATCGCCGGATACGTGTACGGAGTGTGTTCGACCTTCCACGTCTATTTTGAAACCGATCGCCAGCGCGTGCAAAAGGCCCACAGCCGGGCGGATTTGCACACGACCGAGGCCGAGCGGCTCAAGGGGATGCCGGGAAAGCTGATCGAAGAGTACCAGCGCCATCTGCGCTTTTACGGGGTCGATAACATGAGCTCCACCGGCGGCGTGCTCTCATCGGCGCACACAGCCCAAGACGTCGCGGAGGCGGCCGCGGCATTTGCCCAGACGGTTGATTCGCTCTTGGCGCAAGGGTTGATTCTGACATTGTAGTACTGCGGCCTTGCCGTATGGCGCGGTCGGCTATAATTTTTTGTTACAATCCCTTCACATTTTGCCGCGAGGAACGTCTATGGCCGAAGTCGTTCGCCACAACTGTGGTTTGACCGTAGCCCACTCTCTGCACGACGCCTACCGCTTTATTCATTCGCTACAGCATCGGGGCCGGGAGGCGGCCGGTATTGCTGCAGTAGGCGATGGCCGCATCGACGTGATCAAGTGGAAGGGCGGGGTCTCGCGCTTCGACGTAACCGACCTCCACAAAATTTTCCTCAGCCCCAATTACCACACCTACATGGCCCACGTGCGCTACGCCACCCGAGGCTCGAAGGACAAAATCCTCGAGGAGGCGCATCCGCACGTCATCGGCGGCACAGTCGAACACCGCGACAACCACATCCTGATCTGGGACTGCGACGTGGCGGCCGTCCACAACGGCCAAGTTGACCGGGCCTTCTTCCAAGACTCGGCTCCTTTGCACCTGTATTCGAGTTGTGATACCGAGGCTTTGCTCTACCTCTACCGCGAGCACGGCGCGCACAACTTCCTCAAGGAAGTGCCCGGAGCCTATACCTTGGCCATCGCCGACAAGCGCGAGCGCGACGTAATCGCAATACGCGATCGCACCGGGATCAAACCTGGAGTGCTCGGTTGGAAGGACGGCAAGTACGTGATGGCCTCAGAGGACATCGCCTTCCGCAAAAACGGCGGCGAATACGTCGAAGATTTGGAACCGGGAGCGATCTACTCTCTCACGCCTGAAGGGAACTACCACAAGGAAGTTGTGGTCTCGACCAACCTCGCCTATTGCTTTTTTGAGTGGAACTACATCACCGACCTCGACTCGATCATCAACGGCGTCAGCGTGCGCCGCATCCGCGAATCGCTAGGAGAGATACTCAGCGAGGAATTTCTGCCGCCCGACGTCGATCTGGTCACGTATCTGCCGCGTTGTCCCGAGGTGGCGGCCCGCGCTTACGCCAAGCAGGCGGAACTGCCCTTTGAACCCGTGTTCTACAAGATGCGCGGCGAGCGCTCGTTCCAAGGTTCGACCGCTGGCGAGCGCAAAAACTCGATTGGCCAGAATTTGCACCTTTTGCCCGGGATGGCGCAAAAGCTCAAGGGCAAGACCGTGATTCTGATCGACGACAGCATCGTGCGCGGCAACAACTCCAAGCGCGCTTGCGACCTGCTTTACGAGGAAGCTGGTGTCGAGCAGGCCTATTTGGTGAGTTACACGCCGCCGATTGGCATTATCGGCGATGATGGCGTGCCGAGGGGATGCACCTTTGGGGTGGATATGCCGCCGGACCCGCCGCCGGGCGACGAGTTTATCGCCCGTGGGCGCACGGCTGAGGCCATCAGCGAGGCGATGGGGATGCCCGTGATTTACTTGTCGCAGCAGGGGATGCTAGAGGCCTTTGCGCGCGCCGGCCTGCCCGAGCGCGACTTGTGTACGTACTGCATTGGCGGGCGCATGCCCTTTGAAGCGGCTGGATCGCTGATCCAAATCGGCGACAGGCCGCAGCTCGACTTGTGGCGGGCTTGAAGATCTCCCGGTAGACCGCTATTCGTCCCCCAGCATTTCGACCCAGCTTTCGGGATCGTCGCCGTCAATTCCGACGATCAATTCCAAGGTTTGTTCCATCCACAAGGTGTCCCCCGGCATCAGCTCGCTCAGCGGCCCGACGTTTTCGATTTCACCGAAGCGCGGCTTACCGTCGAAAACTTCAGGTGTAGAATTGAACATCGTCACCGTGCCGCCGTCTTCGGGGTATTCGGCTTCGGCGACGTGGGCGACCGTAGATTTGAGCGCATTTCCATTCCACACAAAGGCGATCCAACCGGCGTCGCTATTAGTGCCGACCTTGTGCCAGCCGTTTTGCGGCTCGATCCGATAGTCGAGCGCGAGCGCGCGGGGGCCTAGGTGGATGCCGACTTCGTTGGGGTCGGTACTCGGCCAGAACAACAAGCTGCGGCGGCCTGTGCTACGCCATGGAGTGACGCCGACGCCCGCATCGGGGCGGATGACGTTGAGGGCCCAGCAGGCGATGCGGCGCGGTTTGTCGCGCATGTTTTTGAAGCCGTGGCGGATGTGGAGCATTGGTCGTTCGGCGTCGAGTGCGATCTCCATAGTCAAGCGCAAACCCGAGCTGTCGTCTGGGGCGGCAGTGAGGCGCACGGCGCGCGCGCCGGTCAGCTCAGCGGTGGCCGGTTGCAGGGCCGGTAGCCCGGATTCGGGAATCTGAGTCGGCTCGAAAAACCACGAGCGCACGCCGATGTATTCGTATTCGCGGGAGACGTGGAGGGGATTTTCGCCGCCTTTGAGGCGGAAGGCGAGGACTCGCGGATAAGGTTCGGCAATGGCAAAAGCCTCGGCGCGGTCGTTTTTGAGCCAAAAGCCAGTAAAGCCTTCGTACTGGTCGGTTTGAGCGGCTAGGGGCAGGGCGGTCAAGAGTAGAACATAGCAGGCGATGCGCATGGGATTCCTCTGCTTTAAGGGTAGGAGACAGCCAAGGAGTTGTCGGCTGTCAAATAATTGTGCATGATAGGGCCTCCGAATATACCCGTCAACGCAACAAAGGAGAAAAGCGATGATCGTCGAAGAAGTACGGCTGTGGAAATTGACGCGCCGCCACGTGCGCGAGCGGTTGGAACAGGGCCTGATCAAGGGGGCAATCCTGCCCACTGGTAGCACCGAGCAGCACAACGAGCACTTAGCCATGGAGCACGATACCGCCAGCGCGGCGCATGTGGCGCACCAAGCGGCTTTGCAACTCTATCCGCAAGTGGTGGTGGCCACGCCTCTATCCAT
The DNA here is from genome assembly GCA_022827835.1 of Candidatus Latescibacterota bacterium. Taxonomy (GTDB): domain Bacteria; phylum Latescibacterota; class UBA2968; order UBA8231; family UBA8231. The sequence goes on along the minus strand of JAJEIO010000048.1, from coordinate 35,329 downwards.
AGGCATATCCGAGCACTGGATGGAGTTCCCCGGCACCTTGAGCCTGCGGCCAGAAACCTTCTTTGCCGTGGCCTACGACGTGTGCGAATCGCTCAAGCGGCACGGGGTCGAGCACGTCCTGATATGCAATGGCCACGCCGGCAACGGCCCCTTGGGCGGCCAAGTCGAGGAGTTCAGCAAGCGGCTGGACATGGACGTGCAGTTTTATTCGTATTGGGCGGCGTATTCAGAGGAACTGGTCGCCGAAGTGCTGGAGTCGGGGGATTGCCCGGCGCACGCGGCCGAGTTTGAAACCTCGTTTGCCATGGCGGCATTCCCCGAGAACGTGCACTGGAAAGGGGTCGATTACGAAGGGGCCGATCTCCAGATACAAAGCGAGAGCTACGCGCCGCGCGACCCGATCTACTTCGAGGCGGGCCGCGACTTAGCCACGCCCAAGAAAGGCCGGGTGATGGCCGATGTGGCCATCGACTGGGTTGCTGCTAAGATGAAGGAGATGATCGGCGAGTGAGCGCGCCGCCGACCTAAACGCAAAAAGCCGGTACCCCGAGGGGCACCGGCTTTTTTGTGCGGTTGTTGAAAAAGGATACTACTGAGCGGCTTTGATCTGGCCCCAGCTCACGTCCTCGACCGAGGTCGCGGACTCCATCTCCGGCAATAGCTGATCCAGCAACACATCGTTGGTGGCCGTGCAGCAGCTTTCCGGTGACATGGTCCAGAAGCCCTGATAGCTTTCGAGTGCGCACTCAGTGCATGGCTCGTCGAAGTCACCCACAGTCACGGACGTGTGGATGATCTCGTCTTCCGCGAGGTCGAAGATCACGGCTTGCTCTGGGGTGGCCGACTCGTCGTTGGGCATTGAGATGATCGGCGTGATAGCCAGTTCGTAGTAATAGGTGCTCTCGCCGAACTGCTCGCCGTCGTAGCCCCAGCCGAAAGTGATAAAGTCGCTGCCATCTACAAACCACTCCAGCGCCCGCACCGGGCGGTAGAACTGATAGGCACCTTCCACCGGCGGCACGGCCCATTTGTAGCTAAAGTTGTTGGCCGGCTCGCCTTCGAGGTTGTGCTCCTCGGTCGGCGTGTGGTCGGGGTTGACCTCTACTTCCCAGGCGTCGTCCTGCCAGAAGGCCGAGGGGTTTTCGCGGTCCAGGTTGTGGACATTGTCGAAGACCTCGGTCATGTAGTAGAGCTTATTCGCGTTGTCGTTCCAGCCGATGAGGTGGCGGATGTTAATGTCGCTAACATCGATCTCGCCACGGCCCACGGGCTGGATGTCGGCCACCGGCGAATAGAGACGGTCGTTGCGGATCGTGTACGGATCGATCGGCACGACGTCCCAGTCCGACAAGTCGCCGTCCATGGTGGGGACGAGATTGTCGGGGAACTGCACGGCGAAATAGAGTTCGCCGGGAGGCGCATGGCCAAAGGACGTACCGCACAAGCCCATGACCAAAGCTGCCGCTAAAACGAATTTGGTCCGCTCTTTCATAGCGAAAACCCTCCCTCCTTAGGAGAAGTGAAAAATGCTGGTAAAACTTGTACAAAAAATACAGCGCGCTCGGCACGCGCTTAATGCCCAATGAATAATCAACTCAACGCCGTTTGTCAATAAGCGACTGCGAGGATGCCGGCGCGTTCTTCCTTCTCTTCTAGTTGCAGCCGCCAGATATAGGTGCCCGGGGGCACGAGCTGCCCAGCGGCGTCGCGACCGTCCCAGCGATGGGCGAATTCGCCGCTGCGCGCGGTGATGGGCGGCAGCTCGACTACGAGTTGGCCGGCGAGATTGTAGATCGCCAGTCGCACCGGTCGGCTAGCCGTGACTTCGCGCAGCTTATAGGCGATCTCGACAGTCTCGTTCACTCCGTCGCCATTCGGCGTAAGCGGGTTGGAAGTCACGGCAATATCGACGAGGAGCCGGCCGCCGACGGGCGTGTTGACGGCGAGGGCATCGCCTGAAAAGCGAAAGGTGGCGTTACCTGGACGAACTTGCTGCTTGATCTGGTCGGGGTCGTTGCTGTCGAAGACCCAGCCCGAAAACTCAGTACCAAAGCGCAGGACCGGCACCACAAAGCTCACTTCGAGCTGTTTGAAGCTGTCGTCTTCGCCTTGCAAGCGGGGGAAGGACACCACGAAGTGGTCGTCTTGTATATCTGGAACAAAGGCGTTCAAGTCCAGTTCGGTACCGTCGCGTTTGACCGCAGAGACGGCTTGGACTTGGGCATGGGTGCGGATTTCCAGCCGGTCGAAGCCGGTGTCGTCAGCGGTAAATTCCGGCCGAATGACGTAGGTAAATTCCGTGGGCGCGAAGGAATCGACGGCAATGGGCCACACTTCGCCGAGGATTTCTCGGGCAGCCGGCGCATCGCCGAATTGGATCGTGAGTGAGCGGATGCGCGGCGCAGTGGTAAAGGTAGAAAACAGGCGAAAGGCGAGTTGGATGTAGCGGCTCGGCCCGGGCGACAAAAGCGGCGTGCCGTCGCGCCACGCCTCAGCCGGCTCGTCGCTGTCGCGCAAACCCGCGGCAAAGTCGTAGGGCGGTGACCAGAAGCTCCAGTTGTCGGTGTCGTACACGGTGGGCAGGCGACCGGACGGGTCGAGTTTTTCGTATTCTTTTAAGGTGATCGGACGGATGTCGCCGTTGATGTTTTCGTCGAAGTAGAGGCTGGGATCGGGGGTGTTGCCAGTGCGGGTGCGAACCTCGATGCGGGTGCCCTCGGGCACGTCGGCGTCCCAGCGAATTTTGCCCCAGTTGATTGGCTGGCCAAAGTCGAGAATCTGGGTGACGAGGACGGTCTCCTCGACAAAGCCCTCGCCGTACACCTCGAATTCGGCGACCTCCCAGTCGCGCAGGGGAAAGGCTTGGGCGGTGATGTAGCGGATCGACTCGGTGGGAAAGCGCAACTCTACTACGGGATCGAGATTTTCGCGGTTGGATTCGATTACGGTAAGCGCGGGGTCTTGGTTGCGGACCCAGCGCAGGCCTTTAGTGACGCGGCTGACTCGGTCGCAGGGGCTGTTGGCAAAGCGCACGTTGTTGTCGCCTTTGCGCAGTTCGTACCAGGCGAGGAAGTTGGCGGCGAAGCTGTCTTCGCCAAATGCCTCTAGGGGCGGCTTAGGCTCAGTGAGTTCCTCGATGAGCAAGATATCGTCTTCCTGCCCGAGGCGGGGAAGAAAGCGGATGCGGTTGACTGGCACAGCTGTGCTAAAGTCGATGACCACGGAGTTTTTCCAGCCTTCGCCGGTGACCCCGGCGACGATTCTGCCGCCGCTGAAGATGCCCTGGCCTGGGGTGAAGCGGCGGAAGTGGGCTGTAGTGAAATCGCCGTCAAATTGCTTTTTCACGGCGCGGATCTGGTCGTCGCGGGCCGAGCAGCCGTCGGTCGTCTGGATTTGGCCTCCAGTGTACGGCAGTAGAGTGTTGATATCCGCGGCATTGGGGTCAATCAGGGTTAGGTTGACCGCTGGGTCGATGAAGCGCGGCCCGATGGCGTTGTCGGCAAAGTCGATGAGGGTATCCGCAGCCGCGCCGTGGGGCGTGACGCCCACGGATTCGGTGCCCACGAGTTGGCCCTCGGCATCAAAGAGCCAGTACTCACCAGCCCCTTCTTCGGACAGCAGGCTGGGCCAAGGGTTGCCCTCGTCTCCCCCGACGCGAAACTCCCCGCGGCTGTGCGCTGGCGCAATCGATAGGACGAGCAGAAAACACGAAGCAATGATGTACTGCATGGCGTCTCTTCCTTGAGATGCTGATAATATAAAAAAAGAAGAGGTCGATTTGGCAAGTTAAGATATGCACGCGGCGCACTTTATTTAACTTGATTTATGCCTGTACTTTGGTTGTTTTATGCAGCAAACCGCACGGAGGATGGACATGAAAGCGCATTGTGCCGCGGCCAGCCTCGTCTTAGTACTCTGGCTACCGAGTGGAAGTTGGGCTCTCGATACGGTCTCGATTGGAGAGGGCGGCGAGTTGGACTGGCAGGGTGAAGGCGAGGCAGTCGTCACCACCATTGACGCCGAGCACCGCTCGCCCTTAGATCCCAACAACCTGCTGGTGGGCAACGCACCTGGCGACTTAATCGAATTCGCACGCGACGACTTTTCCCACAGCATCTTGCCTCTGCGCATTGCCGAGGGAGAGAACGTGGCCGTCGGCACTATCGAACGCGGCGGCGATATAGATTCGCCCAATGTCTTCGACTTCAGCGGCACGTTCAAGCCGCTCGACTTGGAGATGATGTTAAAGGAGTTGCTCTCGGACGAGCCGGGCGGCGAGCTGTTGGCCTTTGAGCGCAAGAATCAGAATTCCCTCGGCATCCTAGTCCTGCTCAATTTAGGAGCGCGCTTCGGGGTCGAGCGCATACGCATCTATCCGCGCAATACGGTCGTGCCCTCGCCCTCGACCCCCTTCCAAAACGACTACCTGCGGGCGTATGAGCTTTTTACCAACGACGGCCTGAACCTGACCAGCGAGAACACGCCTATCTGGAGGCCGCTAATCGCCGAGACCGACAACCAGGTCGCGGTTATCGACGTGCCGCTCGACCCGCCGCGCTACGTTCAGCACCTGCGCTTGCGGGCGACTTCGCCGGTAGATTTTGAGATCGATGAGATCGAGATTTTCGGCAAGGGCTTTCTGTCGCGGGCCCAGTACGTGTCGGACATTTTCGACGCTGGGCAACCAGCCGTGTGGGGCACCTTGCGCTGGGTGGAAGAGGTGTTGGGCGATCCGCGTTTCTCCAGCGCGCAGATCCGTACGCGCACGGGCACGGACACGTCGCCTTTTGTGTACACCCGCCGGTTGCGCGGCAAGCAAGACGCCGAGGACATTCCTTTTTCGCTGGAAAATCCCGGAGAGGAGATGGGCCTAGCCGAGTATCGGAAATTTCCCCAAAAGGCGGGTCAGACGCCCATTACCGATGCCGCAGGCCGCGAGTGGATGGCCGGGGCCGTGACCGACGACCTGATCAACTGGAGTCCCTTTAGCACGCCTTATCCGGCGGACGCGGCCAATGGGCCGGGCCGGCCCATTGTCTCGCCCAGCCCGCGCCGCTACATGCAGTTTGAAGTGGTTTTTAATAGCAGTGACCTAGAGGCCGCGCGAGTGATCAAGTCGCTGAGCTTCGACTTGTTGACACCGCCGTTTGCCGACGCCTTGGTCGGCGAGGTTTTTCCGCGCGAGGTACAGGTGTCTGAGAAAGTGATCTTTACCTTTGCCATGCGCGCTGCTATGGGCACGGACGACCTGCGCGGCTTCGACACCATTGAGATCGACACGCCAGCGCGAGTGTCGAGCATCGACGCGGTGCAGCTTATTGATGGCGCTGGCGCGGTCGTGGCCGAGCACCAATTCGACAGCCTCGACGCGGCCAGCGGGGAGTTCGCCATTGCCGAGGTTGCCGACGACCGCTTTGCCGTGCGCTTCCCCGTAGTGACCGACGACCAGACTCAGGTCCGCGTTCGCTTCCAGACCAATGTGCTGACGTACAGCACCAACTTCACCGCGGCGGCGCGGCTCACGACCGAGCCTGGTGCCGCCCAAGTCATCGACCCAGGCAATGTGGCCTTTTTGGGCGAAGGCGATGAAGACGCGTTTTCCGGTACCACGGTACTCAGCCCGTCCGTATTGGCCGAGGGGCAGCTATTGGGTCAGGTGCAGGCTGCGCCCAACCCCTTTACCCCCAATGGCGATGGCATCAACGACGAGGCGATCATCCACTACAACTTGCTGGCGCTGAGCACCCCGCGGCCGGTCGAAGTCGCGCTCTATAACTTGAGCGGTCAGCGCGTGCGCGTCCTCTTCGCCGGTGAAGAGGCAAATGGCCGCTACACAGACAAGGTGTGGAACGGCCGCGACGACCAAGGCCAGCTAGTTCCCCCGGGTCTGTACGTGGCCCGCGTCTTTGTCGCCGGGGATTCGGGCGATGCCGAGCAGAGCCGCGTCGTCGGCGTGGCGTACTAACGCACCAATCTCTCCAACCGATTTTGCACGGCGAGCAGCACATGCCCGAAAACGGCCCAGCGGCTCGCGTTGTGGATCGAGAAGTCGTTGGATTAACCGCCGAAAATTTGTTCGATCTGGGCTTCCATTTCCCGCCGCGCCACCTTTTCTATGCGGTGGGCGCGCTGGTTGCGGCTAAAGGCCGCGAATTGGGCGTCCGCGTCGGCTTGGCGTCCGGTGCGTTGGTAGAGGTGCCCAAGGAACAGATGGGCTTGGTAGTCGCGCGGAGCGATCTGGAGCAGATGCTCAAACAAAGGCACGGCTTCTGCATAGCGCCCTTGGCGGGCATAGAGCATACCCAAGCTCCAGTGGGGATGCGCAGCCTTGGAATCGAGCGCGCTGGCGTGGCGCAAGAGTTTTTCGGCCTCCGCTAGTTGGTCTGTCTGCCCGAGGGCCATGCCCGTCCCTTGTTCGAGTTGGATGAGCAAGTCGGCGAGGCGGGCTGGGTATTCGGGCACGTGCGGTTCGCGCTGCATTAGCTGCTCAAACTCGGCGATGGCCTCGCGGTGTTGTCCCTGCTCCGCGTACAGGCGGGCCAGTTGATAGCGCACCAGCGTTGAGTCCGGGTTCAGTTCGAGCGTGCGGCTATAAGCTCGGGCGGCGCGTTGGGGTTGGTCTGCCATCAGGAGGGCGTAGCCGAGACCGCCGTGCGCGGCTGCCCAGTTGGGACGCGCCGCTGCGACCTTGGAGTACGCGGCCGCAGCCTCGTCGTAGCGCCGAGCGAGCAACGCAGTGTGGCCCAGGAGAAAGCGCACATCCGCGTCGTGGGGCTGCGTTTTAAGATAGCGCCTATAGAGTTCAAGGGCCTTGCCGTAGCGCTCGGCCTCGGCGTGGAGTGCCGCGAGCGCGAGGAGTGGCTCGGCGAAGTTGGGGTCGCGAGCAATGGCGTGGCGGTAGTGGCGGGCGGCGTGGGCCGGCATGTCCCGTTCCTCGTACGCGTAGCCGAGATAGTAGTGCTCGTGGGCATCGCCCTCTCGATCCATCGCGCCTGTGGCCACATTGCAAAAGATCAAGAGGGCGGCAACGGCGGCGAGCGCGGGCCAAGGCCGCTGCCACAGGACGCGCACCCCATAAGCCGCAAACAGCAACAGCACAGGCACGGCAGGCAGGCGATAGCGCCCGGTGACGAAAAACAGGATCACGGAAAGCGCATAGCAGGCCACAAAGAGCGCTAGCAAGCGCCCTTCGGGAGACTCAGAGGTCCGCAGAAAGGCGAAAAGTCCCAAGAGAGCCAGCGGGGCGATCAAACCAAAGGGAAACGCCAGCCCTTTTTTCCATAGCAGAATCGACAAAAGCGCAGAGTCGTTGCGGGCGAAGTAGAGGTCGCGGTTGCGCGGGATTTCGTCGCCGCGCAGAAATAGGTAGCCCTTATACGCCAGCAAGCCCGTGAAATCGAGCGGCTCGGAGGTTATGTATTGCCAAGATTGGGCAAAAAAATAGCGCGACTTGGCCGAAGGCTGCTCAATGTCGGCGCGGCGCTCGGGCATTTCCACCAACTCGGCCCAATCCCGCCCCGGACGAATGCGGGTCGTTTGCTCGTAGTCGGCATTGTTGCCGATGTAAAAGTTGATGCCTGCGTTGTGCGAGATGAGCACTAAATCGCCGCTGACCGCCCAGTTGCGATACGCGACCGGCGCGATGACCAGCGCGCAACCCAAGAGCAGAAAAGCCGCCGGGCGAAGCCACCGCTGCCGCCAGTAGAGATAGCCCAACAGCACGGGCGCAAAGAGCAGTACGTTGGCCACGGCGAGCGCGGACAGGCCCAGCAGCACACCGGCGGCTAGCCAGCGCACCCAACCACCCTCGCCGATTGCGAGCAACAGTACGAGCAAATTGAGGCAACAGGCCAGCAGAGTCGGCAGCAACTCGCCGCCAAAGTAGATGAGGGGACCGTACAATGCCGAGGCAATCCCCGCGCCGAGTCCAATCCCCGCGCCAAAGACCCGGTACCCCAACAGGCAGATGAGGACGCAGACGAGTGCGCCGATGACGGCTTGAATGAGTCGCGGTAGGTAAAGGTCGTCCCCAGCCAGGGCAAAGAGGACGCCAAGCAGCACGGGGTAGAGCGGTGGTTGCCAGAAGGGTGCGGGCCGACCCGCAAAGGAGACTTCGCTGAGGTAGCGAGCTTCCTCGGTATAGGTGCGGGCATCGACGACGGGCGCGGTGAAAAGCGGGCTGGCGCGTATTTCGTGGAGGTAGTACAGGCGCGCTGAGAGGGCGAGCGCAAAGACGGCCACCACCCCCATGAACATCCAGCGTCTAGCCATGGGCACTACGCGCTTATTGCAAGCCCGCGTAGATCGAAATAAAGATCTGATTAATAATCACCGCGTCTTCGCCCCGTGGCTGGCGGCGGTCGATTTTCATGCCCGCATGGGTTGTGACCTTGTAGCCGAGATAATCGGAGATATTGGCCAACTGCAAGGCCCAAACTAGGCCGTTGAAGTCGTTGGAGTCGCGCTTCAGGTCGTTGAGAAAGGTCATCTCCAGCCCGCTCATCAGGGTTGTGTGGCTGAGCAGGGGAAAGCCGAGGATGAAGCCGCCGATCTCGGCCAGTTCGGTGCGTTCGTCGGCTGAAATCAGGTCGCGGCTCTGACGGCGGTACTCGCTTTTCCAGCGCGGCTCTAGCCACAGGTGCCCAAAGTCGAAGCGGTAGCTGATTTTGTTGATTAGGCCAAAGAAAAAGTCGCGCTCGCGCAGGCCCAACAGCGCGCGCTCATTGGCACTCAGCCGCTGGTGGTACAGATCGTATTTGAGGTAATTGGCCGTCAGCAGGCCGCGCATCTTGTAGTCGTGGCCGACCCACAGGCTGTTGATCCAAGCGTCGCGAGCGATGAGAGGATCCTCGACTTTGGTCGGTTCACCAGTGCGGATATTGGCGTTGGGCAGCCACTGCAAGAGGTCGTCGGGAATGTCGTCGGTCGTGGACTTGAGCATCTCAAAGACGCGGAAGCGACCCCAAGCAGGGGTGTCGCGGTCGAGGGTCAGCAGGACGTAATTGGCGTGGTTTTTTTGGTTGGAAGAAATGAGATCCTCGCGCAAGACGCCGACCATCAGCCGCAGCTCTGGGGTGAAGTGGATGCCGCCGTAGGCGTTGTATCCTTGGTGATCTTTCTTGTAAGGGTAGTCGGGCAGTTCGTCGTTTTCAAAGCGATCGACCCACAGGTTGTTGTTCAGGTCGATGCCGAAGAGGAATTCGGGCCGATCGACGTTGTGGCGCAGGAACGGCTCCTCGTAGTCCGGGATGAGGTTGCTCAAGAAGCGGTTGTCGTTCTGGTTGAAATCCGAGATAAAGTCGTTGTTCTCATCCCAGCCGGGGAAGACGCTCGGATCGCCGACCTGCCAGTCTTTGCGCACGGTGTCGGGAAATTCGTCTTGGTCGTCGTTGTCCTCGACTAGTTCGACGACGTGGATGCGTTCGTCCTCGTAGTCGATAAAGCCATCGCCTTGGGCGGTGAATGTACGGGTGGAGTAGCGAGGATCCATGCTGTACGCCTCGCCAAAGAAGAAGAAGGGAAACGCGACCCGCGAGAGGTTCATCATCCACGCGGACGCGGCGCGGTCGCCGCGGATGCCCGAGAAGGTGGTGTGGGTTTTGGCGACAACATTGGGATATTTGGTGTAGTTGTAGTTGAGGTCGTACTCGCCGTAGAAATCGAAGCCGAGGACCTGTTGTAACTCTAGGGTTGCGCCCCAGATCTGGGTGGAGGTCGGTAGGCCGTAGTCGAAACTGACGATCTGCAAATTGGTGTTGTCGCGGACGTTGCCCTCGGCTTGGGCGACGAGCAAGAGTACGGACTCACCGCTGGCATTGAGTTGGCTGTCGGAGGTGACCCAGACCTGATAGTCGTTGCCCAGCACGAGGCGGAATTCGACCTTTTTGATTTCTTCTTTGGTGCCCGAGGCGCGGTTGACAAAGGCCGGGCTGTCAAAGTCGTAGCGCAGGCGGATCTCCTCGGCCCCATCGGCCGAAAGGAAGCCCTCCCCCACGAGGCCACCCTCGATGATCGGCTCAAAGCGGATGGCCTTGCCGGTGTCTTGGGTGCCGTCGAGATAGGTGATGATGATGTCCGAACCGGCGCTGAAGAAGGCCGCACCGCCGACGCCGTCCTCGGGGCTGTCGTCGCGCAAGACGATCTCGACGATCGAAACGGTCTGGTTCTGATCGACCGATAGCTCGCCGGTGAAGGGGTTGCCGGTAAAGCCGTCGATAAGGGTGTTGGACTGGTGGGCGTTGACCATGGTCAGCCCCACAGTGGCGAAATCGCCTACCTGCGCGGTGGCGCGGCTGCCGAACATGGAGGTGGCGTTGGTGACCAAGCTCTCTTGATCGTTGGTTGACGCGCCGCCGGGGCGGCTGATACGGGAGTAGATCAGGGTGCCTTGGTATTTATCGGCTGCGTAGTCGAATTGAATGCCGTCCCAGCGCGGCTTGGAGAAGGTCATCGGCGTCAGGGTCGAGCGAATTTTGGTGCCGGCCGTCAGGGCGTAGTGGTGCTGGCCCCTGGAGTCGGCCGAGATGACCACGCCGCTAAACCAGCGCTCGAAATTGCTGGACTTCAGCACCGAAGAGCCAAACTGCCGGGGTTGGGTCTGCGAGTTGTTGAAAACCAGCCAGCCTCGGGTGACGAGGTTGCCGTAGAGGTCGTAGTAGTAATCGCCTTCGCGGATGGCGCTGACGTAGCGCTGGTAGTGATCGCGGGCGTAGTTGGAGTATTCCCACTGCCGCCACTGGTATTCGTTAAAAAGCTCCTGCGGCACGTACCACCTGCGCTTAGCCGGGTCGAGGGCGCCGAACAGGACGCCGGACCCCTGTGGCTCAAAGGAAACCACCCCACCCCTTTTGACCGTGCCGAGGCGAGCGCCGTATTCCTGGGCTTCGGCAGCAACGCTGCCGAGCCACAGAATGGCTATTGCCGTCCAGAATATCCATCTCCGGTTCACCTGCAATCCCTCCTTCAACTAAGAATTAGGAATTACGAATGCGAATGGACCCAACCGCCTCCCAGTTCGTGCTGCTTGGCAAGGTCTAATTCCTAATTCCTAATTCTCAATGATAATTGGCATCGAGCGTTCCAGCAATAACTAGTAGGCCACGGCGATAATCCGCGCTTGGGTCGTCGGTTGCCCCTCGGCGTCGGCGTCGAGTTGGACTTGGCACAGATATAGCCCGGGCGGCGCACGGCGACCGTGGTCATCGACGCCGTCCCAACGCACGGTGGTGCGGCCGCTTAGCACCATTTCCTCGCGCCGCCAAACCCGTCGCCCATTGAGCGTGTAAATCCGCACTTGGAGGCGGCGGCTGGAAGTGAGCTTGAAGATGTCCAGCGAGATTTCCGCCGAGTCGTTGATCCCGTCGCCATTGGGGGTAAAAGGGTTGGGCCCGACCGAGAGACCATGAACGAGATCGCTGTCGATGGGGACGTTGATTGAAAGCGTATTGCTGGCGACTCCTTCGTCGGCGTCGCCCGCTTCAACGGCCTGCCATGCCTCCTCGGCGTCGGCGCTTGCTGCATGGCGGACGAACAGGCGCAATGTGGTGCCGTTGAGAAAGACCGGTGCTGAAAGGCGCAAGCGGAAGCGTTGGCCCGGCCCGGTTACCATGCCGCGCTCGGCCGTGGCGAGGCGGTTGTACGCGCGCGAGTCGAGCGAGTCGCCGAGCGCGTCAAAGGGGAACTGAGCGCCGTCGCCGCGCAGAATGCGGAAGTAGCGGACGGGGCCTTGCTCCTCGCCGGGCAGGTCTTGGTAGCTGGTTTGGTCGATCTCGCTGAGCTGGTCACCATTGCGGCGGAAGTAGCGGATGGCCCCCCGTTCGTCTTCGTCGAGGGTGCCGTACGCCGCGCCCGTAAGCGGCAAGCCGTCTTGGGTCACAGGCACCTCTTCGCCTTCAAGGGTAATGCGATTGTACGTGCGGCTGGCTGCGGGCAGGATGTTGAGCGCGTCGTCTAGGCGCACCCAGATCGAGTCGCCGCCGTTGGCCAAAAGCGCAGCTTGCGTCTGGTCGCTGGCTGTGAACACGCCGCGCTCGGTCCCAGGGCGCAAGACCTTTTCGCCATCTGGACCGCTGATGCCAAGCTCCAAGAGTTCGAGCTTTTCCGAGGCTGGCATGGTCAGCAGAATCTCGTTGAAGCCAGAACTGCGCGAGGCCGCAGGCGACTCGATGAAGTAGGGCTGAGCAAAGACGTCAAAGGTCTCCCGCACACCGGAGACTTCCACCGAGGCCGGCCACAGCTCGGCCGCGATGCGCTCGGCCACGGGATTGAGCAGTTCAACCGCGAGCGAGCGAATCGAAGCTGCGGCCTCGCGGTCGGTGGTAATCATCTCGACTTGGAACTGCAAGAATTTGCGCAGGCCGGGGGAGGTGACGATGTCGCCGGGCTGCTGGTAGGCACGGCTCCAAGGGCTCCAGCCGCTGGTGGACACGAAGGTAGTGTCGGCTGGCCCCTTGAGTCGGGCCAAGAGGTTTTTCCAAGCGTCATAGGTGATTTCGTTGCCCGTTTTGTCGAAGTAGCGAACGACCTTGCCCAGCAGGTCGCCGGTGCGGGTGCGGATTGCGACGGTCGTACCTGGGGGTGTCTCGGCCTCCCAAGTAATGGCCCCGAAGTTGCGCGCCCCAGGCAACGCAATAAGGTCGGAGGTCAGCACTACTTGCGCTGGATAGCCGGTGGAAAAAAGCTGGTACTCGGCAATGTTCGGCCCAGTGTTATACCCGCCTCGACGGCGCGGGTCCGCCGAGATGATGCTTATTTCGAGAAAGCGGAGCTTGGGGCTAGGATCATAGGTGTCGAGAATGTGTTCAAAGCGGTCGCGGCTATTGTCCTCGCGAAAGCGGGGACTGAGGCGCGCCCACTTGATCTTGCCGCGCGTATCGCGCGAGCCGTCGGAGCCTCGGATCAAGTATCCGTCTATATAGGGCCGGGGCCGGGTCGAGGAAATGCGCATGGCGTCGAGCCAAAACGACGCGCCCATATCAACGGTGAGCACGCCGCGGTCGATGGTCGGCGACCAAACCAGATGCAGGAAGTTGGTGTTGAAATCCGCGTCGAAAGCCGGTCCTGGTATGAAACCGTCGCCGGTCAGGTCGAGTTGGCCGCCGCCAGCCACCAAGCCGCTGCTGATGTTGTCGCCAAATCCGTACACCTCGATTCCGGCTAGGCGCGGCCGTTCGCGCCGGTAGTAATCCAAACGGCCTTGGCGCTGGGGGTCGAGGCTTTCGTAGATCGCTTGCTCAACCGGCTCTTCAAAGCCCTGTTCGTCGCGGATGAAATAGATGATCGCGCCGCGCTCGTCGGCTGGCAAGTCCTGCCATTCCCCTTCGCTAATGCGCTCGCCGCGCTCGCCGCGGGTATCGCTGACCACGATGCGGATGGTCTCTACCAGCTTGCCCTGCCAGCCGGGGTCGGCATTGAGTTGTTCGAGACCGATGCGGAAGGTGCGCTGGTCGCGGTTGGGGGCTTTGGTGTTGGCGATGCGTTCAAAGGTGATTTTGTCGGCGTTTTCCTGCACCGGCTCTTGGTCGGGCGCGGCGAGGACGCGGAACTGGAAGAAGGGATCGCCTAGTTCTTCTTCGACAAAGTGAATGACGAGGGAATCGACCGCCACGACGCGACCCAAGTCTATTTCGATCCACCAGTCGTCGATCGGTGCCTGCGGGTCGGGCTCCCAGAAGGTGGTTGGATCGTCGTCGAGGATGTTGGCGGCTGCGGCCGCATTCGAGCCAACGCGGCTGATGCCCGGACGAAAGAAATAGGAGTAAATGGGGTTGCCCTTGCGGTCGACGATGACCTCGCCTTTCACGTCGCGGGTCTGGGTGCTATCGATGTTGAGGATGGCGGTCTGGTTGCTGCGGCGACGCAGCTCGGGGATAGGGCGGGTAAAGGTCCCTAGATCGTCGAGCAAATTGAAGTGCTCGCGAAAAAAGTGCGGCTCGACCGTGCCGTCCGGCGATACCCTCACGGCGTGGGTGGGGAGCTGCCAGTTGTGCCAGTGCGCGGCTCTGTTGACTACTACGGAGCGGCTGGTGACGCGATGGCCTTTTTGGGCGTCGGCTGCGAGCAGCGGTGCCAAGCAGATGACGAGAAACGCTAAGAGTCTCATGGTGCCCTCCTGAGGATCCAGTCATAGTTGAAGCAAATAGGTCGAGATACTCGTCGTTGTCAAGGTTTAAAGAGAAGCCACATGCCCGCCTGTCCACCGGGAAAAGGACTCCAGCGCGTCAGGTACATCGGCAAAGGCCGCCAAACACAGGACGCGGAAGCGGCTACTTACGGCCCTTGGTCCAGTTCGCTTAGCTTAGCCCGGGCGCGCTGGTGATCCGGGGCGAGGGCGAGCACCTTTTGCAGAGCTTGCCGCGCTTGTTTCCGCTGACCTTGCTGCATGAGGATCAGCGCTAGTCCATAGTGCGATTCCGCGTGGTCTGGGTCGAGGGCAATGCTGTGGGCAAAATGGGCGCGGGCATCGCGGTAGTTAGTTTGGCGGACGTAGGTTAGTCCGAGGACGTAGTGGGCATCGCGGTGGTCGGGATTGCGGGTGAGGGCTTGGCGCAGTGCGGCAACGGCCCCAGCAAAGTCGCCGCCTTTGAAACGCGCACGACCCAAGCCATAAGCAGCGGCAAAGGAGTCGGGATCGATCGCCAAAGCACGGACGAAGTACTCGTCGGCTTCTTTGGACCTTCCCTCGTGCAAGTACAGGTCGCCCAGCATGATGGAGGCGTCGCGGTGGTCGGGGTTGCGGGCAAGGACTTGCGCCAGCGCGGCGCGGGCGTCGGCGAAGCGCTTTTGCTGCGCGTACACAGTGGCGAGGCGCAGGCGAATTTCCACCGAAGTAGAGTCGCTGGCAAGGGCGCGCCTTAGGGAGTCGATCGCCTTGTCCCACGCGCCTTGGCGAATGTAAATGTTGCCCTGGTTGAGGTGGCGCTCGGCCGCGCTCAACTGCTGGAAGCGGCCCTGCGCGTTGCGGGCGGCGGCGGGACGGTCGCTCTCGGTGTAGGCTTGGGCCAACAGGTAGTGGGGAGCGGGGTTGTGCGGGTCGGCGGCGGCGGCGCGCTCGAGTACGGCGATGGCTGCTGCGGGTTCTCCGAGGCGGATGAGTAAGCCGCCTAGACCTAAGCCGCCTTGGACGTGATCGGGGTCGCGGGCGAGCAGGTCGGCAAAACCCGCGCGTGCTTGGGACAATTGTTGATTTCGCACGAGCAGGTCGCTGTGGTAGTAGCGAGCTTCGAGGTGGACTTCGGCGAGCTCAGACTTCGGCGAGCTCAGTCGAGTCGTCGAGTCGTCGGGCGCAAGTTCAATGGTGCGTTTGAAGGCTGTGAGTGCGCCGGCAAAATCACCCGTGGCGCGGCGCACTTCGCCTAGGTAAAAGTGGTATTTGGCGCGCTCGGGTGCGAGGGCAATGGCCTGCTCCAGATGGGTTGCGGCCTCTAGGTAGCGGTGCTGGTCTCGCAGCACGGCGGCGAGGGCAAAATGCGCGCGGGGATGGACTTCGGCGAGTTCAGTCGAGTCGTCGGGCGTCAGGGCTAAGGCGCGTTCAAAGGCAGCGATGGCAGCAGTGGGCTGGTCGAGCCGAGCGTGAGCTAGGCCCTTTTGAAAATGGGCGGTGCTCGACGCGGAATCGAGTGCCACGGCCTGTGTGAGTTCTGCTAGGGCGCGGGCGGGCCGGGCCTGTTGCAAGAAGAGCGTACCGCGCTGGAGCAAGCGGCGGGCTTCTGCGGGACGGGCCGCGTCTTGCGGGTCGGGTTGGTCGGCGCAGGCGATTGCACCCAAAATCAGCAACAGGCGCGCGGTCATCGCTCAGGTGCCTTGGACCAGCGAATCCGGCAGGGCGGCCTTGAGTGCTCGCTCGTCGATCTCGACCCGGCTCTGATAGCGCTGGCGCAAGTCTTTGACAAAGCTGGTGAAGGCCGCGTTTTCCCGCTCGCGGCGCAACAGAGCGCGGGCGCGGCGCTGGACCTGCTCGTACGGCTCGACCCTGCCGGGGTTGCGTCCTTGGACGCGGAAAATGGAGTACCCGTCGCGCACCCGAATCGGCCCGATGAGTTGGCCGGGTTCCGCGGCGTAGATGGCCGGGACTAGGCGCGGATAGAGCTTCTCGTCGCGCAGGTGGAAGTGGAAGCGCGCTTGCGACTGGACTGCTTGGGCGCGCACGCTGCGGTCGGCGAGATCGGCAAAACTCGCACCGGCAGCGAGTTGGTCGCTGAGCCACTGGGCTTCGGCTGGGCTAGACGCGAGCAGTTCTTCGACCTCGACGGACTCTTCGTGATAAAACATGTCGGGATGGCTGTCGTAGTAGGACCACACTTCGGCGTCGGAGAGCATTTCGACGGCTGCAAAGCGCTCGCGCACGGCGTTGAGCAGCGCGTCTTGGTAGGCTCTCTTGGCCAGCCGTTGGATGTCTGGATCGTCGTACAGGTCCTGTTCGCGGGCGGCGCGCCGCTGGAGGAGGGGGCGCAGCACTAGCCTGTCTAGCGCGGTGCGTGCGCGCGTACTGTCTTTGAGACTGCGCTGGGCATTGAGCCGTCGCAGGGCCTTGTACGCCGAGGCGACTGTGGCCTGGCCCTCGGCAAAGGTGTAGAGCGGCGCAGTGGACGTGTCGAGCAACGCGCCATCTTCCCGCTGGGCCGCGCTGATCATGAGTTGCAGCCCGGCGCGGTCGAGGACCGCCCCGGCAGTCGCGCGAAGCGACTCAAAGTGCTCGGCCTCCACCTGGGCTAGACGCTCGCTAAATAGCAGCTCCTCAATAAGGGGCCGATAGCGCTCGTAGGGCGTGTCGCGGTCTTCGGTGAAGCGGACGATGTGCCAACTAAGGCCAGCGCGCAAAGGAGCGGATATTTCCCCCAAGGGCAGCGTATTGAAGACCTCGGCGGGGATGTGCAGACTGGGCGCGGCCTCGCGGCCAATAAAGCCCAATTCGCCGCCCTGTTCAGCCGAGCGCTTGTCGAGCGAGTGGGCGCGGGCTACTTCGGCAAAGGGCTGGCCGGCGGCGAGCGCGGCCACGGCCGCTTCGATTTCAGCGCGGGTGTGGACCAAAATTGCGTTGAGCCTGCGCTCGCGGTGGTAGCCTTCCTCGGCAAAGACGCGCCGCACATCCTCTTCGGGCACTTGCACCTGAGCGGTTATGTTGCGCGCCCGATAGAGGGCGATGACGCGCGCATCCACGGCCTCATCCACGGTGCGTTTTACCGATTGCAGCGTGTCCAGCCCGTGGACGAGGGCCTCTTTGAGGATTAGTTGGCGGTCGATGAGCGATTGCACGTATTGCCGCCGCGCTGCGTCGCCGCCTTCGGGATGGCGCAAGCCTGGGGGTAGCTTTTCGACAAAGGACCGCAGGCTCTCTCCTGAGATGGGCACGTCATCGACTCGCGCTACGGGAGCGTTCGTTTCCTGAGAACAGGCCGCGAGGACGATAGCAAGGATGTATAGAGGACGCATAGATTTTTTCCTTCTAATATACAGGTGTTCGGTTGCCAACCATGCCGGTGAAGCCATCCACCACCAGCCACAGGCCGGCGGCGACGAACTGGCCGAGCACGATCCCGACGAAAAAGGGGCGGGTGAGGAGGTACGTGCGGGGACCGCCGTATTTGAGGACGGTGATCTTGATGAGCCAGGCGAGAAAGATCGAAAACCAGATGCTGTTCATTACCCAGCCGGTACTCACGGCAAAGCCGAGCGGGTGAAAAGGCCACCACACGAAGAAGTGGCGGGCGGTCATCAAGCCGCCCATGATCAGGGCGCCAAAACCCGTCCACAGCCATCCGACGAGGCTCGGCCCCGTGGGATTGGCGAGCTTTTTCGCGGCAAGGTCCGAGGGGTATCTGGCAAAACCCGTGAAGTACTGAGGATGCAGGTTGATCGCGCCGTCGCGGTACGCGAGGTAGAGCATGAACCAGCAGGAGACCACGAGGCTGATAAGTATGGCCGCGACAATCGCCCAAAAGAGCCGGCGGCGGGTGCCGCTAATCGCGCTGCCCAAGCGCAGGCTGTTGGTGAGGGGCGCAGTCATAAAGACCAGCAAGTCCCCCGCCCAGACCAAAGAGTAGCCCGTGGCGACCATGCCCTGCGCGCCGAGAGCGGGGACCCCAACGCCGGAGACGACAAAGCCGGCTGGGACCATTTCCGGGGTTACAGTGGGCATGCCCGCCTCGGCGATGACGCGCGCTAGGCCGATGAATATGACCAGCGACGAGAACAGGAAGAAGGGCACGATCCAAGCCGGGATTCCGCTCTTCCACAGCCATAAGCCCATCGCGCAGGCACCGCCGACGAAGAGCCAAAACGCGGCCCGGTAGGAAAGGATCTCCGCAGAGTCATCGATCCGGTCGTCGCCCCACAAGGCTTTGCGCAGGACGTTTTTGAGGTGAGGCCGCGCCGTCCACAGCCCGTAGAACACCAAGACGATGAGCGCGCCCATCATCTGATGCCCCATGATCGCGCCCACCGGCCCAGACCCGGTCCAAGGCCCTAGCTCCTCGGGGCTGAAGATGCCGATGTAGCGGAAGATGCTTTCTTGGATCACGTGCAGCAGGTAGAAAAACCACAGGCTGAAGGCGATATTGGAGTTGATAAAATACGCAAAGCCGAACATCAGGAAGTTGATGCGGATGTTGAGCGAGGCCGTGCGGCTGAACAGTTCGACGCTGGTCTGAAGGGCGAGGGAGGGGACAAAGTTGAAGTAATGGTGCAGGGCGTTGGTGCTGTTGAACAAGAAGGGCAACAGCAAGCCGCACCACATGATGGGGTTGCGAAAAAAGGGTTTGAGGCTTCTTTGCTTGCCCTCGTCGTCTTGGATCATGGCAAGTGGGACTTGGGCCAGCGGAAAGACGAGGCGCTCGTTGTCAACCCACTGGCGGCGCAAGATGCTTATGGCCGCGATAATGGTTGCGTAAAACGCCGCGTAGAATACAAACCAGCGCCCGAGCGGCTTGAGCCAGACGTCGTAGGGGATGGCCGAGCCTTTGGTGCCCTCGTAAAATGCCTTTACTGCGGCCGGATCGTACACCACCATCCAATCGGAGAGAAACGGGTGGACTACGTCGGCCCATTGGTTTTCGGGAGTGGCGTAGTAGAAGGTGCCGGTGATCATCGGCAGCAGCATGCCCACTACGCCGCGCGTGGGGATGGCTGTGGCCACGGCCATCATGGCGAAGATGACGACCAACTCGCCGCGCCGAAAACCCCAGCGTCCCAAGGCGACTTGGACAGTCAGCAGCAGGACGAACAGCAAAAAGAACGCGGCTGGCGTGGCCGAGCTTAGCCCGAGGCGCGAGCCTTGGATGACCATGCTGCCGTAGGGAATGCCGATGGCAATGGCCAAGCTCAGCGCGGCACCGACGAGAATGCTCCGGCCCGTAATGGGGGCCGATGCCTTGTCAGAAGAGTCGATTTCAGCCATGATTTTTAGGTGTTGATGGACGCGCAAAACAAAGTAAAAACAATAAATAAGGCAAAAGGCCGGGTCGTTGCGCTACTAGTTGGTTTGTCGTTCGTCGCGCTCTTTGAGGCGGGCTTGTGGCTGGTGGGCGTCGGGCCGGACGACGCCCTTTTTGTGGCCAGCGACTCGTCCTACCGCATCAACCCGCAGGCTGCGCGGCGCTTCTTCCCACGCCAGTACGTGCGCTTGGCTCCTGGGCAGGATCGCTTTGCCCGCGACAAAGACGCACGCGCGTTTCGCGTGTTCGCGCTGGGGGCTTCGACTCTGCTCGGCTTCCCCAACCCCGCCTATACCTCGTTTCCCAACTTCTTGCAACAGATGCTCGTTGATGCGTATCCAGCGCGCCAGATCGAAGTCGTCAACTGCGGCGTCACGGCCATCAATTCCTTCGTAGTGCGCGAATTTGTCGAGGAGGTGGTCGAGTACGAGCCGGATCTGGTTTTGATCTACGCCGGTCACAACGAGTTCGTGGGGCCGTACGGGGCCGCGACTCCGTTTGTGCGCCTGAGCAGTAACTGGTACTTCATCCAGTTGCAGATGTTCTTGCAGCGGACCAAGATTTACTACTTGCTCGACAATTTGCTGCACTATGTCGCGGCTGCACTGCGTCCCGCCGCACCCGCCGAGTCCTTTGGCGTCCACTTAGTGCAGCGCGAGATTTACTTGGAGGACGAGGCTCACAGGCAGACCGAGGTTCATTATCAGCGCAATATGGCCGAGATAGTTGAGATGCTGAGCGAGCGCGAGGTGCCGGTCGCGCTCTGTACGCTAGTTTCCAATTTGACTGGATTCTATCCTCTACGCTCGCAGGGATCGGTCCCGCCGCCGGATGCTGTGCCGGCGGACTATCCACAGCACGCGGCCCTGCACTTTGACGCGGGCTTGGCGCACCAAGCGGCTGGTGATTCAGCGCAGGCGTTAGCCGCGTTTGTGCGCGCCCGCGATTTAGACGGCATTCACCTGCGGGCCTGCTCGCCTTTCAACCGCGCCATTCGCGCCTTAGCCGCTGAGTCGGGTGCGATTTTGATCGACGTGGAGCAGGCGTTTGCCACCCATGCTCCGGCTGGTTTGGTCGGCGACGAGCTAATCACCGAGTATTTGCATCCCACAGTCTGGGGCCACTACCTGATCGCGCAGACCATAATGACGACCCTATTTGCTCGGGAGGATGCGCTGGGTTTGGTGGAGGGCCGCGCGGATGCCTTAGACGATTTTGCCGGATATTGCCGCCGCTTGGGCTACGGAGTCCGCGAGCGCGTGCTAGCGCGCAATGATCTAATCCTACTGCTAAAGAACATGCCGTACGCCGAGCGGCCGCCGATCTTAGAGCAGCGGCTCGCGCACTTAGTCGGCGAACAGCTAGCCGACCTGCCCAAGCTGAGCTACGCACAGATTGCGGATTTTGCCCATCGCGGCGGCGTGACCTTTTTGGCGGCTATCATCGCCGACCTCGCCGACCCACAGCCGCTAACTGACGCACTGGACGAATTGGTTGGACCGTTGGGGTTAGGTGTAGGGGCGGTTCGCGAACCGCCCCTACGGCCCCGGAATACGCCCTAGTCGAGCAGAGCTTCTCCGTAGGCGAATAGCAGCGGTGTTCCGCCGGTGTGGACGAAGACGATGTTTTCGCTGTCGCGGAAACACCCTTGGCGCACCTGATCGATCAGACAGGCCAATCCCTTGCCCGAATAGGTGGGATCGACGAAGATGCCCTCGCTTTGGGCGAGGAGGCGGATGCTGTCGAGCGTGGCGCGGTCCAAATGGCCGAAGCCCGGGCCGACGTACTCATCGCTCACGGCGATGCGCTCTGGGTCGGGCGCGCATTCGAGGCCGAGGTGGGCCGCGGATTGCGCAGCGGATTGCGCAAGGCGCTCAGACACTCCTTCGCGCTGGCCTATCTTGCTCTGGGGTGTGCCGAGGAAACGTGCCGAGCGCCCCAAGAGGGCAAAGCCGGCCACCAACCCGGCCAAGCTGGTCCCCCCTGACCCGATTACTACGTCGTCGGCTTGGATACCTGCGGCGCACAGTTGGGTTTCGATTTCCAAGGCACATTGGATGTAGGCAACGCGCGACAACAGCCCGGACAGGCCGCTGAAAGGTTTATACCCCTCTTCTTTGAGTCGCTCCACTTCCTCGGCTATGGCTGCGCCGACACCTTCGGGCGGAGCAAAGCGGATGCGCGCGCCACATAGCTGGTCTAAAAGGTGGTTGCCTTGGACTGGCGACTGGCGTCCCATGATGGAATCGTTCTCGCGCAGGACGACGACGCCTTTGAGGCCGAGCTGGGCGCAGGCTGCGGCGAATTGGCGGCAGTGATTGGACTGGACGACTGCGCTCATCACGGCGGCATCGCAGCCTTGAGCCGTGCCCTCGGCGAGCGTGAATTCGAGGTAGCGGGACTTGTTGCCGCCAAAGGCGAGGCCGGTCAGATCGTCGCGCTTGATCCATATCTGCGGCCCTTCGAGCGCGGCCGATAGCCGCGGACAGTGCTGTAAGGGCGTTGGCAAATGCGTCAGGCGGTGGCGGGGCAGCGCGTCAATGGCGCGTTGGATCGCTTGGACGTCCATATCGTTAGCTCCTTTGAGTACAACGTTGTAAATCAGCGGTTAGATAGCTATACGTAGGAAGGACACCGCCATTTATTTCCACAAATGGCGGCAAGTGCCAATCCATTCGAGGTGGGCGCGGCGGATGAGGCCGTAGTTGTAGAAGGCGTAGCCATTGACGCCCGCTTGGTGCAGCGCGGTCAGGTGTGCGCCGAGTGCGTCGCTGTCGGCGAATCCCCCGGGGTTGACGATGGCGCTGAGGTCGGTGTCGGCTGGGAATTCGCCGCGCAGGGTGCGGACGCTATCAGCTAGGGCGTCCGGCTCGCCGCCCACGCCGGCGTTGACCATGTACACGTTGCGGAGGACGCGATCTGAGTCAAGCCCGTTGACGGTCCGGTCGCGGCCCCCGAAGAACGAGGCGCGCGCGCCGGATTGGTTGGCGATGGCAATGGCCTCCTCCACCAGCGAAGTTGCCGTTTCGACGCGGGCGTCGAGGAAGGTCTGCAAGCGGCCGGAAAAGGCAGAGGAGAGGAATTCGGCGCTCGGGGGCTGCATGTCTTCTGGGGTAGGCTCGGAGGCGAGTTCACGAGCGAGATATTCGGCGACATCTGCGCGGAAGCTCTCTCCGTCTAAGCCGAGGGCACCGGCCCGCTGCAAGCAGTGCTGGCAGTAGCACAATCCCATCAGCAGTTCGCAGAAGGGCGTGATTTTTACGCCGACCTTGGGATTGCGGAACCCGTAGCTGAAGTGCAGGTAGCCCAGCGATTCGAGGTGGAATTCGTCGGGCTGGAACTGCGCGGCTATATCGCGACAGAGTGCGCGTGCGTAATCGCGCACCAAGGGGCTGGCCGGGCATAGCTGGGCAAAATTGATGTGCCCGAAGGGGTCGTGCTTGGCCGCGTCTGGATAGCGCTGGGGCAGGTAGTGGTTGTAGTTGAAGACCAGCCAACTCGTCAGGTCGAGGCCGCGCTCTTTGATGTTATCCGCGATTCGGCGCATGTAATCCGGGCCATCGACGACGTTGCTGATTAGGGGCTCGATGTGGCTCTCTTCGTAAAAGGTGGCGGACGGCTGGAAGTAGAGTGCGCCTTCTTCTCCCCAGTAGAGGGGCCGCCGGGGATTGTGCGGCAAAAAGTACGTCGATACGTGGTAGCTCTGGGCTAGGCTGACGCTGTTGAGGCCGGCTGTGTGGGCGATGGTGTCTAGGGCCGAGTCAATGCCTTCGTCGGTCAAGTCCCAGGGGTATGTGTATATGGTCGCTCGCATGGGGGTTGTTTCCTTGTTTTGTAATCGTCTTTCCCGAGGAACTCATCATTCTTCTCATGTGGTGCGAATAGCGGCTTCGAGACGCTGGACGAGGTTGTCGAAATCATCGGGACATTTCTGCCGAATCGCGTCAATCCGGCGGGACGCTTCTTCTCCCAGATGCTTTCGACCACCGCCTAGCGCGTCCGATAGTCCGCGCTGGGAGGCGAGCGGCCCGAAGTAAACTTCCTTGACTTGTACTTCTGCCCGAACGGTCCTCCAATTCCAATTTGTGGGCAAATCTAAGCCCGCGAGGAGCCAAGTTTCAATCTCTTCCCAAGCGTTTTCGGCCAAGAATACCCGAACATCCCCAAACTCCGCTTCGATCTGGTCGAGTCTCTGACGTCGCCCTTGCTCGCCGTCTCGGTCTATGCACAGGATGAAGATATCCGTCATGCCTCCGTGTTTTTCGATGACTTCTGCAATACGCTCTGATTTTAGCGCTTCCCTGACACCGCCAAGTAGCGGATCACGGCAAACATCAACGTGTACACGTCGCTTAACAATGGATTGAAAGAACCGCGAGAAAAGGGGTTTTAGAATGTACTGGTCGTTGCGGAAGTCTTCGGGGATGATGAGGACGTTCACTCTCCGTCTTCCTCCGTTTCATCCTGGTTTTCAGTGAAGGCGAGTGCGGTTTCCATCCAGCCTTCGGTAAGCAGTCCTCCCAATCCTCTCCCAGACTTGCGCAATTTCTTGGCGTCGGGCAGTTCGGCAACCGGGCGGATGATGGCGTCGTGCGAGTCTTCCCGCCGGCAGACAACGGACATATTCTCAAACGTGCTGTCGTTGACAAAGGTCAATAGGTCCGACGCATGAGTGGTGGTCATTATTTGAATGTTGTTCTTAGCGGCCTGCTTTTCGATCAGTTCGAGCAAGAGCCATTGCCGTGCCGGGTGAATGCCGGTATCGATCTCCTCAAAGAAATACAGGCCCTTGGGGTTTTCGCCGAGCAGTACAGACAGCATGGCGAGAAAACGCAGCGTGCCATCCGATGCGCTATAAGCCGACACCTTTCTGCCGTTTGCCTCGCATAGCGTGAGATGGACCCGACCACTAGGATCACGCGGGAACTCGAAGTCGGCCACATCCATAGGTGTGAGTTCGCTTAACCAATCGGCGAGAATCTCTTTGCGCTTGGGGTCGGAGCAGATGTCCTCCAGCACCACCGGCAAATTCTCGCCGGAGTCGCCCAAGACAGTCGCGCCGGGAAAGGCCGGTTCTCGCATCTGGTCCGGCGACGGTTCCAAAAAGCGCATGTTGGCAAAGATGTCGATTATCTGTTGGATGTACGGTTCAAGGCGTTTTTTAAAGGGGCGAGTCATTTCGAGCGCCGGTTCAAACTTGATCTGGATTTTGGGGTCTTCCTCTTTAATGGCCAAAAACAGGTTGAGAAGTAGAGGGAAGGCGTCGGATTGTGTTTGGACGGAATCGTCTGGGTCGGGATTGCTTTTAACGTAGAAGGAAGGACCCATAAGTCCTTCATTGGTGAACCGAAATTCATTGGGGCCTTCTTTGTCGTTACTAACCTCGATCAGGTAACATATGTCTGTATCTTCTAATCTCATACGGACCTCAATAGAAAACGCAGTCTGCCCGAACCGGACGATCTCATTCGCCGCACCGCGAATCGGTTTCCAGTCTGCCCCGTATTTGCCGCCGATGATCTCCGCCAATGAGTATCCCCGGCCTATACCGTGTAGGAAGCGGAAGGCGTCGCGGATATTGCTCTTACCGCTGGCGTTTGCGCCTACGATTACGGTGAACGGACCGACGCGCAGGGTCTCGTCGGCGAAGTTTTTGAAATTCACGAGGCGAATCGATTTAATCATCGGACTTTCTCCGGTTGACTATTCACCCGATACTCGGCCTTCGATAGGCTCAGTGAGAACGGAAGAGAAGTCATCGGGATTTGTCTAAACAGGCTTTTCACGCGAACTCATACAGAGGCACTGTACTTACTGGTTGATGCTTATCTTGAAGTAGAGCCTCGATTTTGCGAACTGTTTCCGGCCTCATCAGCACGTCTCCGCATACAGAACAAATATCAGCCGGAACGTGGTCAATGACCATTACTTTACCACGGTGCCGCACGGGGTGTATGATTTTTTTCGCTTCGTATTCTCCCGGACATCCATCAATACGGCATTTCATGGCGCGTTTCTTGCGACTATTTGCGATCTCATCGCTGTATGTTCCATCGGCCTTCTCCCATACAACTTTACCATCCTTGAACACAACTACCGCACTGCCAGTTTCCGCAGCTCGTCGGCGCACGCGTTCAGCAGCCCTGCGCAGGGCAATCTCAGCGCCGACAAGGTCTGGATCTCGCGGTTTCTTGGTCGGCTTTTGATTCTGCGAATTCATCTCGACTTACCTCTTAGCCAATAATACGCGACCTTACCCGAATTATCGAGAATAGTCCGCTCATCTACAAGCTCTCGATAGGGCAACTCAAAATTGCGCCAGTCGGCTAGAAATCGACTCGGCTATTCCTTCACCGCGCCAGCCGTCAGCCCCTGTGTAAAAAATCGCTGGGTGAAGAGGAAGAACAGCACCGTCGGCACCAAGGCGATGATTGAGGCCGCTGAAATGTAGCGCCAGTTGACGCCAAAGACGCCTTGGAGGCTGGCCAGCCCTAATTGCAGGGTGTACAGCTCGCGGCTTTTGAGTACCACCAGCGGCCACAGGAAGTCGTTCCACTGGGCTACGAATGTAAAGGCTGCCTGCGCGGCGAGGGCTGGTTTGACGAGGGGCATCATAATGCGGGCATAGATAGTCCACGGGCCGCAGCCGTCGATGCGCGCGGCGTCTTCTAAGTCGGTGGGAATGGTGGTGAAGGCTTGACGCAGGAGGAAGATGCCAAAGGCGTTGACCGCCACCGGGAGGATGACGCCGGCGTACGAATCCACGAGGCCGAGCTTCAAGGTGACGATGAAGAGCGGGATTAAGAGGACTTGAAACGGCACCATGGTCGTGGCTAAGATGCAGTAAAAAATGGCTTGGCGGCCGCGAAAGCTCATGCGGGCGAGAGCGTAACCAGCCAGCGAGCAGCACGTCAAGTTGAGTAGGACGGTGGCGATGGCAATGTAGAAGGTGTTGAAGAGGTAGCGCATAAACGGGAGGATGTTCCAAGCCTTGGCGAAGTTGCCCCAGACGATGGGGTCGGGAATCCACTGCGGCGGATGGGCGAACAGATCAGCCGACTCGGCTTTGAGCGCAGTGGACAGCAGCCAGGCGAAAGGGGCCAATAAGACCGCGCCGACTGCGCACAGGATCGCGTAGAGCAAAATGCGCTGGACCATTACACCCCGCCCCCGGTATTGTCGCCTCCGGCGATGCGAAAGTTGAGCAGGGCAAAGATCAAGATGACAACCAGCAAGCAGAGCGAAACGGCTGCGGCGTACCCTACTTCGAGGTATTTGAACCCGAGCGTGTAGATGTAATAGGCCAATAGGTTGGTGCGGTGGAAGGGGCCGCCGCCGGTCATTACGTACACCTCGCCAAAGGTGCGCAAGGCGGCGATGGTGGCGATGATGGAGACCACGAGCGTGTAGGGCTTGATCGTCGGGATGATGACGTGGCGCACGACCTGCCACCAACCGGCTCCATCGACGCGGGCGGCTTCTTTGAGCTGGGCTGGGATGCCCTGCAAGCCGGCCAGATAGATGATCATGTAGTACGGCGCGGCCTTCCACACGGTGACCATGGCCACGGCAAACAGGGCAATCGCCGGCTCGGTCAACCACGCGGCTTGGGTCTCCACGCCCAGCAGGCCCAAGAACGCCTCGGGGACGCCGCGCACATCGGCCAGCCACGACGGGCCGCTGACGCCCAGCCCCTTGAGGAAGGCGTTGAGCAGGCCGTCGGCATTGTACAGCCACTTCCAGACGATGCCAGCGACGACGATGGAGGTGACGACTGGAATGTAGTACAGGGTGCGAAACACCTTGATCAGCCGCAGGGAGTTGTCGAGCAGGAGCGCCATGAAAAACGAGAGCACGACGAGCGCGGGCACGACGATGATCGCGTAGAGCAGGGTGTTGGCCAAGACCCGCCAAAACAGTTCGTCGCCCCAAGCGCGGCGGAAGTTGTCGAGGCCGACGAAGGTGGCCGGCGAAAAGATGTTGTAGCGGTGCAGGCTGAGATAGAGCGTGTCGAGCAAGGGATAGGCGAAAAACACGACTAGGAGCAACAGCCCGGGGGCGACGAAAAAATAAGGTGCGTAGCGTCCGTACATGGCGTTTGGTCTCAATGGAAGCGCGACAAGTGGTTCCACTTGGATTCGATGCGGCTCAGGGCCGCGTCCGCGCTCTGCTGGCCGGCCAATGCCTTGGCGAATTCCTCGTGGAGGATGTCCTCCATCCGGCTCCAGCTTTTGACGTCGGGCGGGGCCATGACAAAGGAATGAGCGATGTCGGCCGCGGAAAGCTGGTTGGCGGCGTCGGCCAGCGTGGCGGGCGGGCGGCGGAAGTAGGGGTCGGCGGCTGCTTCTACGGTCGAGGGCAAGATGGCGACGCGGCGGCAGAATTCGAGTTGGTTGGCGTCGTTGGTGACAAACAGCCCGAAGTCAACGGCTTGCTCTACGTGGGGCGAGGCTTTGGGCACGACCAAGACTTGGCTGGTGGCTGGCACTTGGCCGAGGCGGCCGCGCGGCATGGGCGCTGGTACTGCCTTTTTGGCAAAGGAGTCGTCGAAGTAGCGGGTGATCCAGCCGCCGGAAAAGGGCAGCATGGCCGCGCGGCCCTCGATGAACCAATTGACTTCGTCGCGGTGGGAGGCCGCGAGGGCCTCGGGTGGCACGATCTCCTGCTGATAGGCGTCGATCCACTGCTGGAAGACGGCCTTGGCCTCGGGGTGGTTGATGCGGGTGCGGCGGGCGTTGGGAACAAAGAGCGGCCAGAACCCGTCTAGGCGTAACAGTGCCCAAGGCGGGGCGATGAGCGAGGGATGCAGCCGCCAAGAAACGCCGTATTTGCCAGTGCGCTCGCGGATTTGGCGTCCCATAGCGAGCATCTCGTCGATGGTGGCGGGCGGGCGCTCGGGGTCGAGGCCGGCTTGGGCGAAGAGGTCTTTGTTGTACCAGAGCATGGTGACGCCGACGTACCAAGGGATGGCGTAGTTGCTGCCTTGGAAGTAGCCGACGCCGCGCCAGAAGTTTTCGAGCCGTTTGGCCTTTTCGGCGGGTGCAACCGCTTCGTCCATGTTGACGAGGATGTCGTATTGCAGGAAGCGGGGTAGGTCGTAGATATTGGCCAAGTCTGGGGGCGCGTCGCCGACCAAGGCGGCGAGGAACTTCTCGGCCACTTCGCCGCCGCTGACATCGACCCACTTGACCTTTACGCCGGGATGCGCCTGCTCGTACTCGTCGATCATGCCCAAGATGTAGTCGGCGAATGCGTCGCCGAGGGCAATGGTCCAGAACTCGAGGGTGACGGTGGCGTCTTGACGCGGCTCAGGACTGCAGGACGAAAGGACGAGGAGGAGCGAAAGGGCTAATGGCATGAAAAGGGTACAGGGCCTTGTTCACAAAAATAGAATTGGTCATTATCGCACGGCTCGTGCTGTTGACAAACTACGTTTAGGTGCATCTGCAAGCAATGCGCCAATCCCGAAAGGACATTCTATGCGTCTGTTTTTCTCTGCCTTGATAAGCGCGGCTTTTTTCGCCTGTGCGGATAATCCGCTCGCGGAGCGAGTGGATGAACTAGAGCAGCGTCTCGACGAAGTTGAAGCCGCCCAAGAGGAGGACCCGCTGAGCCTGTTGGCGCGGCTCGATGCCCTCGCGGTGACGGCGGACAATGCCGAAGAAATTGGCCAAGTGCGCGCAAAGCTGAACCAGACGGAAATTACGCGGTCAGAATTTGAGGAGCTAGAAGAGCGCGTGGACGAGTTGGAAGGTCAAATTGGGGATTGGAGCGGGATCGTCCATTCTTTGCAGTACTCCGTGTACGCCGTGCTCCACGGGGTGTACAACGGAAATATAGAGGATTGGACTATTACATTCATCGGCACCAGCTTTGCCGTGGAAAGCGGTACGCTTGTTACCAATGGGCACATCATAGATGGACTGGTTGAATTGGACGGCCAAGTAGCGGCATTCAACAACAGGTATGGAACCGATCTACAGGGGACGTGGATCGTGGTGCAAAACCTGACGACCGATCTGTCATACCAAGAAAATTATTTCTTCATTGGTACTTCTTGGTCGCACCCGCAATGGGATCCTGACAACCTGAGTTCACCCGACGTGGGTACGCTGCACATCTCCGAAGGCTTCATTGGGCGGCGCGCCCGCTTGGCGACGAGCAATGCGGTTTATCGCTTGAGAGTTGGTGCCCCGATCGCGACGTTGGGATTCCCCGGCGAACTTCAGGGCGGCGAGCTGTCTCGTCTCTTCCCGATTGGCACCTTTAAGAATGGCACGATCAGTGCCTTGCGCCCGCCCTTCCGAGGCGAGATGTACACCGCGTCCGACTCCTACGTCGTCCAGCACAACCTCGACCTGTCCGGCGGCACCAGCGGCAGCCCCATTTTCGACGATTCGGGTCAAGTGGTAGCCATCAACAACGCGGGTATTGAGAATGTGGTGCTCAGCATAGGCGGTGCCCCTGCACGCATCTCGCAAGCTGCCTTGGGGTTCGGCATCCGCGCCGACAAAATTCACGAATTGCTCGACGATGTGGGCGTAGTGGCCAAGCCGACAACGCCCGCCAATCTGAGCGGATTGGCCAACAGCTTGGACGGACGAGACATTGGCTCACTCAACATTGGGACGACGCGAGAGGATTTAGCGGAGCGGCTGGCCGGGATGCAGTAGGGATCAATCCGTCTGGATCTTGAACGACTGTTCGGCGATATGCTCGTGATCCGACATCCGCGCTTTCTTTAGGGCGTGCTCGGTCAGTGGCAGATGGTAATGGGTCTCGGCGTTGGCTTTGACAAAACCCTCGGCGTAAGCGCACCCGGCGGCTGTGCCGAAGGCTCCGTCGCTAGTCTCGATCCGCTTGCGCGCATACGCCCCGCCGTAGCCTTGGCTTTCTAGGCAATCCAATGCCGCCAGCTTCTTGGCGACCACGTCGGTAATGTCGATAAAGACATCGTTGTAGTAGCCGCCCTCCGAATCCCAGACACTGCGCGGAATCGAGGCAGCCCCGGTGCCGAAATAGAAAACTTGGGCGACCCGATGCGGCGGATGGCTGTCGCCGGGATCTACCCCATTGGCCAGCGCGAGCGCGTGGAGGACGATTTGCCCACAGACGGCATGGGCGTTGGTCAGCCCGTCGCCCTCCTTGGGAAAGTGAGTCAGCACCACATCTGGCCGCAGTTGGCGGACCAACCGCGCTAGGCGGCGCACGGCCTCCTCTGTAACCCGCAACACGGCGTCGTCGGCTCCGAAAAAGTGGATTTCCTCGACGCCGAGCAGGGCACAGGCCCGCCGCACTTCGTCGGCCTTGACGTCGGCGCGCTCGGCCATTAGCGCCGTTAGTTGGTCGGCTTGCGGGACTTCTGCCCGGTGGAACATCTCGTCGCTGATCACTTTGTCGTGGACTCTCGCGCCGTGCGTTAGCACCACGCAGCCGACCCAGTCGCCGCGGGCCACGTGATGGGCCATGGTGCCGCCCGATTGGTCGAAGATATCGGCTGGATGTGCGCCGATGGACAACAGCCGCAGGTTATCACTCATGTTCGGTTCCTTTCGCGTTTTGTCTGCACTTACGCCGAGACCACGACTGGCACTCGGTGAATGACGTTGCCGAGGTAGCCTTTGGGGTTCCAAGGCTGGCGGAAAGGCTGGGCGTTGCCCGCATCGTCAAACGCCCGCGCCCAGATTTCGTAGTAGCCCTTGCTCGCAAAGATTAGCTCGGCGTTCCAACCATACCAAGCGTATTTATTGGCTGGCGGGGTCAACTCGGCCTCTTGCCAGTGGATGCCGAGGTCGGTGGAGACGAGCACCTTGGCCACGTTGCGCTCACCGGCCCAAGCGTGCCCGCTAGCGCTGAGCGGAACGCCCGCTTGGACAGTCGCGTTGGCTTGCGGCGCGGTGATGAGCGACTTGACGACCCACGAGGTGGCAATGACCATGTCGGCTTCCGGCGGCTGGTCGCCGGGGGCGATTGGATAGGCTGGGACGCGGTAGGAATAGCCGCTCATTTTATCGGAGTCGTGGACGGCGTCGCGCACCCAGATGCGGTTGAGCCACTTCTGCATGGAGCTGCCGATCCAACCTGGAACGAGCAACCGCGCTGGGAATCCGTGGGCCGCTGGCAGTGGCTCGCCGTTCATTTTGAGCGCGATTAAGGTGTGCTCGTCCATGGCTTTCTCAATGGGAATGCCCCGCGAAAACGGGGGATCGTCCTCGCCGTAGTTGGCGAGGTACACGGCCTTCTCGGTTACTTCGGCCGCTTGCAACACATCGCGCAAGCGCACGCCCGTCCACTCGCTACAGGCCACGGCCCCGCGAATCCACTGCGTACCGCCCACTGTGGGCGCAAATGAGCTACGACCGTTCCCGGCGCATTCTAATACTACCTTCAGCGTGACTTGTGGCAGGCTGTGCAAATCGTCTAGTGAGAAGGCGCGTTGGCTACGGACCTCGCCGTCAACGGTCAGGCTCCAGCCTTGGGCATCACGGCGCAGGGCGCGCTCGGGAATGCTGCCGTTGTTGCGCACGAAATGGCGCGCAGTCGGCGTGACGTCCGCGGCGAGTAGATGCGGGGGAAACTCGCCGTTGAACGGGTGTTGCGAGTGGACGATCATGTCCGGCTTGGGCAGCACATCCGCTGATCCCTCAGCCCAAGCTGTGGGGATCAGTCCCCGGCCGAATAGGCCCCGAACGGCAGCATCGGAGCCAGCGCCGAAGACGCCGAGACCCGCTAGCGCCGCGCCGCCTACGGTCGCTAGGAAGTGCCGCCGCGAGGTGATCCGGTCAAAGTGCGCTAGTTCGTCCGCACGCGTCCCGTTTTCCGCTAGCAGGTGGCTTTGTCCGCGATTCGATTCAGGCATGATGATCTCTTTTGCTCTAATATGACGTCCTCACTTGAACAGACTCCTTCGGCCTATCCTGCTGCACAACAAGCACTCGGCCGGTTGGTGCCCACGCGCTGGACAGTGCTCGCGGCCAAAGTAGATGATTTGCAGGTGCAGGTCGTTCCAGCGTTCCTGGGGGAAAAGGCGCTTGCAGTCCCGTTCCGTCTGCTCGACGCTCTTGCCGTTGGACAGCCCCCAGCGGTAGATCAGCCGATGGATATGGGTATCCACGGGAAAGGTCGGCACGCCGAAGTTCTGCGCGAGCACGACTTGCGCGGTTTTGTGTCCCACCCCAGGCAGGCGTTCGAGTGCGTCCAGATCGGGCGGGACTTGGCCGCGGTGTTCGGCGAGCAAGATTTGCGACAGTTCCCAGATGGCCTTGGACTTGCGCGGGGCCAGTCCGCAGGGACGAATGATCTGCTCGATCTCCGCTACGGCTAGCTCGACCATGCGCTCGGGCCGATCGGCGCGGGCAAAGAGCGCGGGCGTTACTTGGTTGACGCGCGCATCCGTGCACTGCGCCGAGAGCAACACGGCAATCAGATGCGTGTAGGGGTCTCGACGTTTGAGCGGCACCGAGGGATTGGGATAGAGCCGCTGGAGTACGTCGAGGACGATCTGAGCTTTGGTCGCTTTCGTCAGCACATTATTTCCTACATGGACGGGTGTGGGGGCGAATCGCGAATCGCCCCTACGTGGATGATTCTTTGGCCGCCCATTGCGTTTTCATCTGCTCCATTTCCGCGTTGGGGCGAATTTTCTTACTGGTGATTTGATTCGCTGGATCGTACAACCACTGGCCTTGGTCGTCGCGCAGGACGGGCATGCGCTGGGCGACGGCGGGTGGTTCGGCCACGCGAGTGGGTTCGGCCGCGTACCAGTAGGCGACGCTGCTCATTTCGTTGCAGAGATGATTGCCGTGGCCGTGTTCGATGGTGGCCTTGATTTCTCGCTGGAAATGGACGGGGTTTTCGAGGTGGTGGACGTACGAAGTTTGGTAGCCGTTGGTGTTGTTTTCGTGGATGGAGGAGCCGTTGCGCAAAAAGGCGTTGTCCTGCATGCCCCACGCTTGGTTGAGGTAATCTTCGCTGCCGGTGCCGTGCAGCTCGGGGGGCCACTTGTAGCCATCGACCCAGATCATATCGTCGCCCTCGCCCCACCAAGTGCCTTGGAAGTTGGTGACGCTGATGTTGCAGCCGATATAGTGGCCGCGGCCTTGGGTTTCCAAGATGACGTAGTTGTTGTCCCAAGCCGTCTGTTCCTTGTTGACGATATTGGCCTCCGGCGAGTTGACGCGGATTTCGTGGCCCCAGCCGCCAAAGGGGTTTTCGCGGCGGAACTCCGCGTGGAAATATCCGGCCTCGCTCGGCACAGCGCCGGACTCGTAATCGACGTAGAAGTACTGGCGGTGCCGTTCGCTGCTCTCGTTGACCAGTTCGACGACGGCGCGCTGGCGGAAGGGCATTTGCGCGTACGCGTTGAGGGCGCAGCCGGTGTTAAAAACATTGTTGCTGCGCGTTGAGGCCGAAAAGAGCAGGGACTGGTAGGAGTTGACGATGCCGTGGCCGAGGCCGAAGAAATCTCCCAAAGGACACACCACGCTGGGGTGGTCCGCGTCGTCGTAGGTGATCTTGAGCAAGCACTCTCGGTAGTGGTTGGATTGGGTCAGCCACAGGTGGGTGATGCGGCCGGGGCCTTTGATGTCGGCGAGGACTGCGCTCTCGCCGGGTTCGATCCACCAGGCGTCGCTATTGCGGCCGGTTTCGTCCCAGGACGAGGCGCGCCCGGCCTGGGCATTGCGGAGATTTGCTAGTTGATCGAGCATAGGTGTCCCTTTCTAAGCCTTGAGTTTGCCTTGTTGTTGGACCTGTTCGTAAATACGTGCGAATTCCTCGGACCCGTCGTCGTTCCAGACTTCGGTGCGCACGCCGCGCACATTGCCCTCGACAAATCCGGTCAGCCGCTCAACCGACGGGATGCTCGGGGTGTAGTATGTGGTGCCGCCGGGCAGGTGCAAGACGCCGACGTGACGCGGCAGCTCGCTCTTGGGCCGCGCAGCTAGTTCTGCCAATAGCTGCTCATCTACCTCTACGCCCAGCCCCGGTCCTTCGGGCACTGGCGTGCTGCCCTCGCTGACTTCGAGGCGGCCCCCGGTCACATCTTCCGCGTACTGATCGTCTAAGTTCGTCGAATGTGAGACATTGGGAATGACCGCGCCCAAGTGCATGGCCATGGCCTTGCACAGGGTGCCGCCGGTGAGTTGGACCACGGTCGAAAGGCCCGCGGCCGCTGCTGCCAAACCCCGGCGGATGGATTGGCCAATGCCCATTTCGCCGATCATGTAGAGGTCGGCCACATCCCGCTGGATCTCCGGGCCGCCTCCGAGTTGCGGCACGTGCATCAAGAGCGGCAGGCTCGTCTTGGAGCGCAACAGACGCCAGCCCTCGATGTCGTAGGGATAGAGCGGATCTTCCAAGAAGCCGACGACCGGAAATTCTTCCAGTTCATCGACAATGCGCAGCACGGCGGTAGAGGGTCGATTGTGGTTGAAGTCCCAGTGGACCTTAAAGCCAGTCGGCGCGACTTCTTGGGCGGCGCGCGTCTGCTCGATCACGTCGTGCTGTTCGGCTGAGTGCATCTTGAAGATGGTGTAGCCCTCTTGGGCGGCGCGCTGGATTTCGCTGGCAAAGTCCTCGGGGGCTGCGGGTCGGGTCCACGCTGCCACGGGCACGCGGTCGCGGACTTTCTGGCCCAACAGTTTGTACGCTGGCTCTTCGATGGCCTTGCCCATAGCGTCGTACAGCGCGCCCATCAGGCCGGTGCTGAGCGCACCAGCGACGTAGTTGAACGGCGATTGGTCGATCATGCCCGCGACTTGCCCTTCGGAGAGCGAGGTGTGGCCGCGCTCGTCGCCGTAGCCGACGACGCCGTTGTCGAGGGTTACGCGGAAGACGGTCTGGGTGTCGATGCCGGAGAAGCGGACCTCGTGGCCTTGGTAGCGGTCGCAGAGGCGCGG
>JAJEIO010000062.1 GCA_022827835.1 Candidatus Latescibacterota bacterium | reverse complement strand
TCGGCACCGTCGCCATGCGCCGCCCGAGTGAACTCGATGGCCTCGGCAGTCGCGTTAGCACCGGTACCTGCAACCACCGGCACGCGGCCATTCACCCGGCGCACCACGGCTTCGATCACTTGTTTCTGTTCGGCGTGAGTCAACGTGGCTGATTCGCCGGTGGTACCCACCGGCACAATGCCGTGTGTCCCGGACTCCAAGTGCCAATCCACCAAGCCGTCCAGCGCCGCCCAGTCGATAGCTCCTGATGCCGTCATCGGCGTCACCAAGGCGACCAAGCTGCCCCTCAAATCATCCATTGCCTGCGACATGATACCCCCTGAGAGAGAAGAAGAATGGAGTTAGACCGTATGCATCCGAACTTCTTGGTCCAGTCTGTCGGCCAAAGTTTCCCGGGTCGTTTCAAGATCATAACGGGCTTGGAGATTCATCCAGAATTGCGCTTCCATTCTAAAAAAGTGCCCCAGCCGTAAGGCTGTATCTGCCGTGATGCCCCGCTTCCCATGCACAATTTCATTAATGCGACGTGGCGGAACACAGATTGCCTTAGCCAAATGATATTGACTCATCTGCATAGGCTTGAGAAAATCTTCTAAGAGAACCTCACCTGGATGGATTGGCGGAAAGTCTCGCTTAGTCATGGTATCTCCTCAGTGGTAATCAACGATTTCGACATCGAAAACATTATCGTCACGCCACACAAAACACACACGCCACTGGTCATTCACGCGGATACTATGCTGCCCTTGTCGATCGCCGCTCAACACTTCGAGTCGGTTGCCAGGCGGTATCCGTAGAGTTTCAAAAACCGTGGCAGCGTTAAGTTGCTCCAGTTTGCGTGCAGCTACTCGTTGAATATTATGTGGCAATTTGCGGGAAAATTGGCCGTGAAAAATTTTCTCGGTTTCCTTGTCTTTGAAGGATTTGATCATATGTCAGAATATGACGTTTTTCGTTAATAACGACAAGCGTTATCAAAATAAAGAGTGAGGTAAGTGATATCTGGTTTCAATTCTCAGCTTCAGACTCCCCAAGCGGATGAAGATCAATCGGCGTGAGAATTCCATGGAAACCGTATTTGACGCCCGCTCGATCCCCTTTCCCTGGAGGAAAGTACTCTTCTATAAGCGCCAGTAAGCGGCGACCAAATTCAGCGGCCTGTTCTTCAGATAGTCGCGCGCGGTTGTGATTGACGGACTGCTGGAATGTCGAACCATACAAGCCCTCGGCAGCTTCGCGAAACGCTTGATTGAACTGGCTGACAACATCCGTTGGCATGGCCTCAGCAATTTGATCCTGTGTCGCACTAATATCTCGAACGCGAACTTTGCTCGCCGCTGGCAAACAACGCCACTTCTGGGGGTTTGTTCCATCTTTTTCTAAATGTACGACACCCGTTTGCGCCAACCGTTGCAAGTGATACAGCACTCGAGCATCGGTAACATCCAACGTCTGCGAAATTTCCGCGACCGACTTCCCTGCTCCAAGAATTTCAAGGATGCGCCAACGAAGTGGATCGGCGAGTACGTTCGCGTGCTCATCTTCGATAATGAGTACCGCATCCTTTAAGGAGTTGATCGGAAATGTCAATTCACGCCACATACTCATTTAGGCTTCCTTGTTTGGTGTGAAAGCCAGTAAAATCGTGTCGGCAAACATGCGCCAGACGATAGCCACTTCATCAAACCCGGCCTCGGTCATGGCGTCGATCATGTTCTCTGCGCTATGCTCGTACTCGACATCCTTCCCAGCGGCCTTCATCGCTCGCTTGTACTCCACCCTAGCATCAATCTCCTGCTGAGTAGCTATCCCTGAAGCAACGGCGTCTTGAAGATGGCGCTGGCGGAAGCGCGATGCCTGCTGCCGAACACTTGCTCCCCAGTGAGGCCCGACCGACATCGCATCGTACAGGACGAAGCAACCACCCGGCCGCAGTGCGCCCGCGATCCGGGCAAAAAGTTCAGGCAGACTGGCCGGAGGCAGATGGTGAAAGGTCTTGGCCGAGAAAATCACGTCACACGGCCGAATCTCACAACTAGTGATGTCCGCTTCCCGCACCTCGATCCGATCTGAATACGGCGTCAGCTTCCGCCTAGAGAGCTCAAGCATCTCCGGTTCGCTGTCGATACAGGTGCCGGTGGCGCGGCGGAAGTGTGCCAACACGCGCACAGTCGGCTCGGCCGTACCACAGCCGAGGTCCACAAACTCGAATGCATCATCGGCATCAAAGGGAATCAGGTCCACAAGCATGTCCAAGCCCCTACCGTAAGGTGGACTTAAAACGGGCTGGAGCCGATCATACGAATCCGCGGTAGTTGCGAAGTAACTGCGCCATTCAGGTAAAGATGAATCCATTTCTACTCCATCTGACGAGATTAATTCTGATTCCAGATATCGAATCTAACTAGCTGCCTAGATCCCAACGCCAAACCGTTCCTCAAACTCCCCCCAAATCTCAGCAGGCACCTCCTGAGTCGCCGCGTCGTACGCATCCTGAAGCTGGTGGCGGTCGGCCGGGCCGCTCATGATAATGCCGTCGATGGGCGCGTCGAGACAGAACTGCATGGCCAAGTGCTTGATGTCCACGTCTTGCTCTTGGCACCACTCCCACATGGCGTGAGCACGCGGCTCAGCAGCCCGGTCCGGCTCGATGCCAGTCAAGCGGCCCATGCCAAAGACGCTAGCCAAAATCAGGCCCGTACCGTGCTTTTTGGCCAAGCGCATAGTGGTGCGGGCGACGGATTGGTCGAGCAGCGTGTAGTCGAGGAACGTGAGGACGATCTCGGCGTGGCCGGCCTCGATGGCAGCACGGTGGAATTCGTGATCGCGGACCCCCAAACCAATGTGCCACACCAAGCCCTCTTCCTTCATTTTCTGCAACTCGTCGAAGGCGCGACCGGGGCCTAACGGATCGGCAATATCGGGTGGATCGTGGACCAGCACGGCGTCGAGGTAATCGACGCGAATCGATTGCAGGCTTTGTTCAACGCTCCAGCGCGTGGCCTCTGCGGAAAAATCCTTGGGCCGCTCCGGGTGCGGGCCAACCTTGGCCTGCATGTAATAACTCGACCGCTCGACGCCGGTTAGCGCCTTGCCCCAGCGCTCCTCGTTGCGGCCAGCGTAGCTGTCGAAATAGTCGATGCCTAGATCGAGGGCGCGCTCGATGGTGGCGATGGTCTCGGCCTCGCCGGATGCACCGACAAAGGCTGCGCCCATACCGAGCGCCCTAGGCTGCATACCAGTGCGCCCCATGTTGCGGCGCGGTAGCTTGCTCATGGATTTAACTCCCTTTTATCTCGTATAACTCGATTTCAAAAATTAAGGTCGCGCACGAAGGGATGCTGCCGGGTTTGCCCTTTTTGCCGTAAGCCAAGTCCGGCGGGATTACCAGCCGTGCCTTGCCGCCACCCTTCATCATCTGCAAGCCCTCGGTCCAGCCGGGAATAACCCTTTTGAGCGAGAGCGTGCTGGGGCGGCCCCGTTCGTACGAACTGTCGAAGACCTCACCGTCGGCAAACATGCCCTTGTAGTGGACAGTGACGCGGTCTTTGGCTCCTGGCTGGGGGCCGTAGCCTCCCTTTAGCTCCTGATAGATGAGGCCGGATTCAGTGCGCACGGCTCCTTCTTTGGCGGCCTCGCCGTCGAGGAAGGCTTGGTCGATGGATTCGGCGCAGGGGTCGGAGCAGGCGGTGAGCGCCAATAAGGCAAAGGGGAGTAAGGGGTTCATGGCGTTACCTCGGGGAGTGAGGGTGGGCAGGAACACCATCCATATTAGCGCACGCAGCCCGCTCGCTCAAGGGACAGCGCAAAATCGGATATGGACAGCGGAGAACTCCGCGCCTTATGTTACCTCCCGTTGCGCGTAACAAGTCTCGCACGGAGGAAAGTACGGCAAATATGGGAAAACAGTCTATGGCAATTTGGGCGACTCGCGCTTGGCGCTTGGCGCTTCTCTGCAGTATAGCCTTGGTAGCCTGTACCAGCGAACAAGCGCCAGACGGATTGCAGCAAGTGCCGCGCAACCGCACGCTAATCGTCGATTGCGCCGAGAACAACACCTGCGGCGGCCAGATCCAAGACTACAACACCTTCAACCCCTTCGTGCCGGGCGGCATCTCGCGGATCGGCTATCAGTTCCTCTACGAACCGCTCTACTTCTTCAACGGCTACAAGATCGACGCCGAACCGCTGCCGTGGATTGCCACCGGACACCGATTCAATGCAGACTACACCGAAGTCGTGGTGGATATTCGCCCGGGCGTGGAGTGGAGCGACGGAATGCCGTGGACGGCGCACGACTTTGTCTTTACGGTCAATATGCTCAAAGAGCACGCGCCAAATCTGGTGTTCTCGACCGATATGG
Organism: Candidatus Latescibacterota bacterium; assembly: GCA_022827835.1. Lineage (GTDB taxonomy): Bacteria > Latescibacterota > UBA2968 > UBA8231 > UBA8231. The sequence continues at coordinate 95,981 of JAJEIO010000062.1, read as the reverse complement.
AAACCTGGGTCCAAGAAGCCGTGGCGCTCGACAGCCTGACGGCGAAGATCGTCCTCAAATCGCCCAACCCGCGCTTTCTATTCAGTTATTTCACCCACAACCACGGCAACGGCGTGCCGATCGTCCCCAAACACATCTGGGAGGGACAAGATCCCTTGCGCTTTGCCAATTACGATCTGGCCAGCGGTTGGCCGGTAGTCACCGGGCCGTATCGCATAGCACTGTCGGAGCCAGCACAGCGGATCTGGGATCTGCGCCCGGACTGGTGGGCGGCCAAAACCGGCTTCCACGCGCTGCCGCAGGTCGAGCGGTTGATCTTTCTGCCCTATATGGAGGAGCACCAGCGGGTGCAGAATCTGCTCGCCAACAAGCTCGACACGTGTTTGGAGCTCAGACCGTCCAATATCATCACCTTGCTCGAACAACACGACAAAATGAGCACCTGGACGGGGCGAGAGCCACCCTATAGCTACATGACGCCGTGGGCGATCACCCTGGGGTTCAACAATATGGAGGCCCCTTTCGGCGATCCTGAAATCCGCCGGGCGATCAACTTCGCCATCGACCGCAAACAACTGGTCGAAATCGGCTGGCAGAACTCGGGCGATTACGCGCTGTTGCCACTGCCGGACGTGCCGCAAATGCAGCCCTATTTCGCCGCGGCAGCGGATCTAGTCGCCCAATACGAGATCGGCGTCCACGACACCGCGCGCACCGCGACGATCATGTCGCGCAAGGGGTGGATACGGGGGCCGGATGGCTTCTGGACAAAGGACGGCGAGGTATTTTCGCTCGTCATCGACATCTTCGCGCACTTCCAGGATCTAACACCCGTTTTGGTCGCCCAGCTCCAAGCGGCGGGTTTCGACGCCTCGTTCCGCATGACCTCGGACTACATTTCGCGGATGGCCCAAGGCGAAGCGCGCGCTTTCATGTTTGGCAACCTAAGCTCAATGCGCGATCCCTACCAAGTGCTGAGCCACTACCACAGCCGTTTCGCCAGACCGACGGGTGAGACCGCCGAGCACTACTGGCGCTGGCAAAACGCCGACTTCGACGCGCTAGTTGATCGCATGGCGCAGACGCCCAACGATGCCCCCGAGATGATGGCGATTTATCGGCAGGCAATAGCGATCTGGCTCGCCGAGCTACCGGCAATTCCGCTTGTGCAATGGCCGCACCGGATTCCAGTCAACGAGACGTACTGGACGGGATGGCCTTCGGCGCAAAATCCCTACATGAACACTTCGTACTGGGCGCGGTCTTGGCTGTTAGTGTTGCTCAATTTGCGCCCAGTTGGATAACGCGATGCCCCCTCTATTCGACCGCACCCTGTTGCCCGAAGCCCTAGGCGAATTCGTCCTCATCTCCGATACCCACTATGCGCTAGCAGGGAGCGTCGGCATGGACGAATTCCCCTCCCGCGCCCAACAGAGCCAGCGGGCGGGCGCGGCGTTGCGCTTGGTAGCCGCCTTGGAGCCGGACTTTGTCGTGCACATGGGCGATGTGGTGCAAGAATACCCCGAGAGCGCGGGCTTTGTCCCGGCTTTAGACCAAGCCATAGAGCAGATGGCCGCCTGCGGCGTGCAGCCGCGCTGGGTGGCCGGCAACCACGACCTAGGTGACAAACCCGACCCCACCATGCCCACCCATCCAGTCACGGCTGAGGGGTTAGACGCGTACCACCGGCGCTTTGGCCCGTCTTGGTACAGCTTTGACTATCACGACCTGCACCTAGTGGTACTCAACAGCCAGATTCTGAACACCGGCCTGCCGGCAGAGAAAGAGCAGAGAACCTGGTTGGAAGCCGACTTGGCCGCACACGACCAGATGCGCATCGCGGCATTTTTGCACCTGCCGCCCTACTTGCACAACCCCACCGAGCCGCATCTAGGCCACTACGACAACATCGGCGAACCTGCCCGCACCTCGCTGCTAAAATTGTTAGCCGCCCACCAAGTGGCTTGGCTCTTTGCATCCCACGTACACTTTTCCTTTTGCGAGCTAGCGGGCACCTTGTACTATCGCACCGTCCCCTCCACTTCTTTTGCGCGGCCCGGTTTTAGCCACTTGTTCAGCAGCGCACCGCCGCCCGAGCAGGGCCGCAACGACCAGCCCAAGTTGGGTTTTTTCCTGTGTCGCCTGCGCCACAACCGACTCGACATCCACCTGATCCGCACCGCCGGGGCACAAGATTGGGCACCAGGTCCACGGCGGCTACTCATCCCAGCAACTGCCGACTTGGGCGGAGCCCCATTGGGCCTGACCGCGACCCACCCACTGGGTTGGGAAACAGAAGTCCCCATAACCTTTCCCTCAGTAGTCCGCCAGCCAGTGCGCAACGACTATCCCCTGCTGGCCTGTCTAGAGCTAGGCGCACAGGCCCTGCGCTGTCCCTGGACCGACTTGGACCAGTCCGGCGACCGCCTGCGCTTTTTGCGCAGCCAAGGCGTCCAAGTGCAGGCGACCATTCTCGCCGACGAGGCCACCCCGTACGAGTCCATCTTGGAAGGTCGCCGCGACCAAGTAGATACTTGGGAGATCCAGACGCCGGGCGAGCCTTGGCCATCGTCGTCGTGTCTATATCTGTTCAAGAGCTACCACCGCAATTTGCGGTTGTCCTTGGCTCCGGTAATCCCCGGCCAGCAGATAACCGGCAAGCAGCACCCCCGCACCCGAATCGGCTACCGACCCGACGAAGTGGCCCAACTCGACCGTCTATTACAAAACGCGGATACGTGGATAGAAGCGGCCCTGTGCCGACTGGACGCAACGGCCCCTTGGGAAGATGCCTTGGCTTGGCGCGAGGTAAGCACCCTGACTACGATGGGACGGCTGGATTTGCTCTTTGAGTTGCCGGGACAAAGCGACCAAGACGATGCAGTCCAGGCCGCGGAGGCGCTTTTTGCAACGGCGCTGCTGCCGAGGGCGCGGCTCTTTGTCGAGCCTTTTATCGACCTGGACCGCACCATGGATATCGGTCAGGGACTTTTGGATCCCCTGTGCAACCCCCGCCCCGTCTTTGGAGTCCTGCGCTGCCTCAATGCACTGCTACAGCGCTTCCGCGTGCCTTTTGCCGAGGCGACTAGCGCAGAGGGTGACGGCGCGACAGCACGACTGCTCCGAGGCCCAACCCGTACGTTGGCCCTTCTATTACCAGCAGTTGCGGAGGCTACGGTCCCACCCGCTTGGGAGATTGCGGGATCGGCGCGGCTTTACCGCCTAGCCGACGGGACCGTAGAAGAAATGGAGGCCGACCAGTTTCCAGAAATAGCGCTCAATCAGCCCAGCTTGGTGATCGTCGAAAATTAGTCGATGTGCTCCGTGCGGTCCGAGTCGAGCAACTCGCGTATCCCCTCCATATTGTCCAAACCTAAGCGGATCTGGCGAGAGAGGTTTTCCTCGGCCTCGCGCACTTGGGGTAGGGTCGCGCAGACGTGATCGAACTGGTCGTGGGGAATGACCACCACCCCGTCTTGGTCGGCAACCGCGATCTCACCGGCATCCACGCAGATCCCGCCCATGACCACCGGCATCCCGGCCGTACCTGGGCCATTGCGGGTACAGGAGTTGGGCGTAATGCCTCGGCAAAAGGCGGGCAAACCAACGGGTAATATCCCATCTATGTCGCGCATCAGGCCGTCGGTAACAAAGCCGGAGACACCTCGGTTGCGGCCCATGGCCATCATGTTGTCGCCAGCAACCGCAGTCTTGGTGAACGTATCCGTAGCGATGAAAATCGCGTCCCCTCGCTGCGCGATCTCGAGTGCGGCAAAGACGGCGAGGTTGTCGCCCGGCCCCGGATGGCAGGTGACGACGGGCGCGACGAACTTGCAGTTGTCGGAATCGAGCGGCTTGATGCGATAGTCGAGCGCGCCGCGGCCACTCATGCAATCGACTATAAAGCCAGTGGGAACATTGCGCAGGGCGCGTAGAACAGCTTCCGAAGGCCGCGGGAAGTTGCGGCGGACAGTAAGTAGCGGAGGGTCTTTTATCATGTTGGCTCCAAAGGTGAATGACGGCGGACTATTTTACAAGGAGCCGAGGGCGGTTGTCAAGCAGACAGGGTGCTAAACCCCACCCTTATTTCTTGCGCTGCTATTGTATATTATAGCTATGCTTGGAAAATCGCTGGAGATTTATCGAGACGCCCGTGGACGGGAGCCGTTCACCGAATGGTATAAGGCAATCAGCGATTTACGCACTCAAGCACGCATTCGCAACCGACTCCGGCGCGTCGAAACTGGGAATCTAGGCGACTGTAAGCCGGTGGGACAAGGCGTCGCCGAGCTTAGGTTGGACTTTGGCCCGGGATACCGGGTATATTTTGCAGAGTTGGCAGACCGGCTTATTCTGCTTGCGGCAGGCAATAAATCCACTCAGCAGCGCGATATTAAACGAGCCCAAGTGTACTGGGCTGAGTATAAGGAGTCAGACCGGTGAGAAAATTAGGAGCCTTTAAGGAGTTCCATTTTCAGGAACTCAGCGATCCTGTCAAGGCTAAAGCGTATATTGATGTAGCCTTAGAGGAATATCAAAACGATAACGACGACGGGGCGCTTTTGCTGGCCTTACGAGATGTCGCAGAGGCGCAAGGAGGGCTGGGTCAATTGGCTGAGAAAACCGGTTTGAATCGGTCCAATATCTATCGAACCTTATCGGCAGGTGGCAATCCCCGTCTCCATACCTTAGCCGTTATCCTGCACAGTATGGGGCTGCGGCTGTCAGTAGATTTTGTGTCGTCAGATCCTCAATAAGAGGTCCCAACAAGCCGGACCCAGCGGTTAGCCGAGCTATCTAAGGTAAAGCAACCGCCGGGTTTCCACGCCGCCGGAATAGTGCAGGCGCGTGAAATATACCCCCGTCGCCACCGCATCGCCCTGCTGGTCGCGGGCATCCCAAGAGGCTTGGTAGGAACCGGCGGAGTGAACTTGATTCACCAGTATGCGAACGGGCTGGCCTAAGACATTGTAGATCGCCAACCGCACCAAGCCGGGGGTGGCCAAGCGGTAGGCGATCTGGGTGCTGGCGTTGAAGGGATTAGGATAATTGGGCAATAAGCCGCTGGTGGCTGGTATCTCCGGCAAGGAGTCGGGCGTCAAGATGGAGGTCGGGTGGGGGATATCTAAGGCGATGCCGTTTCTCCCCCCACCCCCTACAAGCTCAATGTTGGAGCCATCTAGGTTGGAGCGGAATATCTCCTCCCAGCGGAAGGTTTCCTCCCAAATACTGGCGGGTGATCTCCTCAAGCTTACCCAGTATATTTTGTCTCTGACCAAGTCTAAAGCGATAGCCCCGTAGCCATCTGACCATCCCCCCTCGACACGGAGATTTTCTACATCCGTATCAGTAACGATATCTTCGATATTGGTGCCGTCCAAGTTGGAGCAGCGGATTTGATTCACCTCGGTCCAGTATATCTTATTCCCAAGTAAATCCAAGGCGATTCCTTGGTTGCTATACAATCCTGTGAGGACATCTTCGATGTTGGTGCCGTCCAAGTCCGCCCGCTGGATGACGTGTCCCCCCAGCAGCGTCCAGTAGATCTTACCTCGGACTACATCGAGAGCAATATGTTTAGGATAGTTTAATCCTGTGACAATATCTTCGATATTGGTACCGTCCAGATTCGCCGCCTGAATTTTTCCTCTTCCTCCCGAGTTATCGAGGTATCTCTCCGTTCCCGAATCCACCCAGTAGATCTTGTCTCCGCCTAGTAGGGCAATGCCTCTGGGACGATCTAATCCGATGACCAAGGCTTCGATATTGGAACCGTCCAGGTTGGACTGCTGGATGGTGCCCTTCAACATGTCGGCCCAGTACATCTTGCCTCTGGCTACGTCCAAAGCAATACCGTGTGGTTCCCTCACTACTGGGGCAAAGAGGAGTTCGACATTGGAGCCATCTAAGTCGGCCCGTTGAATCGTGCCTCTCCTATCGCTCCAATAGAGCCTGCCTTTGTGCAAGTCGAGAGCGATGCCTGTTTCTCTCCCCCATTCTATATCGAGGAGATGATCGACATTGGAGCCATCTAAGTCGGCCCGCTGAATTGCACCCGTGCCCAAGTCTGTATAACTGGCCCAGTACATTTTTCCCCCGACTACATCCAAGGCAATATCTGCGAGATTTGCATCTAACCCTGTAAGGACATATTCGACGTTGGAACCATCTAAATCGGCCCGCTGAATGGTGGAATTCCCCTGATCCGTCCAGTACATTTTTCCCCCGACTACATCCAAGGCAATATCTGCGAGATTTGCATCTAACCCTGTAAGGACATATTCGACGTTGGAACCATTGAGAACAGATTCGATAGTAGCACCGTATAACTCAGCCCGAGCAATAGAACCGCTGTGGTCTACCCAGTACACTTTGCCCCCAGTCACGTCTAGGGCGATGCCTCTTGGCCTATTTGCTGTTGCGACGTATTCGATGTTGGAGCCATCCAAATTAGACCGCAGAACCGCAGCCGTGAAATAGTCACCGTGCGAGTAAAGCGTAGTCCAATAAATCTTGCTCTCAGCTAGCTCCGAGGCGATGTCTTGTACAATCCCCGCCATTCCATCTGGTGGGTCTATGATTTCCCAGATGATGTCGAAGTCTAGAGAATCCGGGGTGACCGGGTAGAATGGTCGGTCTTCTAAGTTTTCACCATCCAAGTCGGACCGCTTAATCGTACGCGAATCCATCCAGTAGATCTTACCCTCAAGTCTATCCAGAGCGATTTTACCCGGTCGTCTCAAGTCCGGGCTAATGAGACGTTCGACGTTTTTGCTGTCCAAGCTAAATCGATGAATTCCGTCCCGCGAGTCCGTCCAATAGATCTTACCCTCCTCGACCGAAGACTGACCATAGCTAATGCCCTGACCACTGAGGGCTAACCATACCGCAGCTAAAATTGACGCAACAACTTTTCGACTAGCAACCAAGTTTATCATCTCAGCGCTCCACCGCACGCCCCCAAGGCCCAGAGATATAGGGAAAGCGCGTTTCGAGGTCGTCGGCCAGTTCCACCCCCCAGCCGGGTGCATCGGGCAGCGCGAGATAGCCTTCGGTCGCGGGCGAGTCTTTGAGGATGTCCCATTGCAACGGCCCTTGGCCGATGAACATTTCCAGCACGTGTTCTTCGGGAAGAGCGGCGAGGAAGTGGGCGTTAGATATGGTCAACAGGCCGTTGTGCCAGTTCTGGGTGAAAAGCTCGACGCCGTATTCTTTGGCGCAGTGGTAGATGCGGATGGCCTCGCCGAGGCTACAGACGCCAACGTCGAGCTGGCCCTTGGCGTACGCCCTTTGCGCGAAGAACGGCTCAAACTCGGCGAGGGTCGAGTTGGATTCGCCGCCGGTGATAGGCAGATGCAATTCGGCGTTGAGGCGGGTGTAGCCGTCGATCTGATCCTTGGGCAGCGGTTCTTCAAACCACGTCCAGCCCGCTTCGTCGAGAAAGTGGCCAATCTCGCGGGCCTGTGCCTCGTCGAGGCGACAATTGCCCTCCAGCATCAGCTCCATGCGCTCACCCACCGCGTCGGTCACCTCCTGCAACAGGTCGATCATCTGCGCAACTGTGACGCCCGACCACGACCACTCGGTGCCCAGCCGCATCTTATAGGCGGTAAATCCCCGGTCGGCGAGGGCGCGTGCTTCATCGACGACGGATGTGGGGCGGTCGTCCCAGTCGTACTGGACGCCGCCCGAAGCGTAGAGGCGGAAGAGGGTGCGCGGTTTGCGCTCGGGAGTGTCGGGCGTGATGAGAGGAATGATGAGTTCGGCGACTGTTTTATTTTGCGCCTTGGCGCGCAGATCCCACAGCGCCAGTTCGAGACCAGCGTAGGCAATGTACATCGAGCGGTCGCCAGTGGGTCTGGACACAAGATCCGGGTCGAGCGGGTCGCGGCCAATGAGACTGGGCTTGAGCGCGTCGAGCCGCTGGCGAATGACCGGTGGATCGCCATAGGTAGAAGGCTCAGCAATGCCTTGCAAGCCAGCGTCCGTGTCGATAATGACGATGGGACAGTCGGCTTTTTCCACGTAGAAGGAGGCACTGAACCACTGGCGCTCGGGTTCGTGGGGGCGAGAAAGGCAAAGGGTGCGGATGTCGGTGATTTTCATAAAAACTCCTCAGGGCGCGTCGCGCACCCAATCCAGCGAGAAGCGGGCCAAAGTCAAGCGCTCGTAGGGATGCTCGGCACCGCATTCATAGAGACAAGCGGCGCGGCCATCGGGCAAAACGGCCAGACAGGAATATGCGGCCGGGCCAGGGTGTAGAACGCGGGCGCTGGCCCACGTTTGGCCATCGTCGTCGCTGAGCCGCACGGTCATGTTCTGGCGGCCCTCGGTGCTGGCGGGGTTGGAAAAGAGCACGCTGGTGCCGACCCGGCGGATACTCGCTTGGCAAATCGGTTCGACGAGGACGGGATCGCGCGCTATCGACGACCAACTCTCACCGCCATCGTCGCTAAACGAAAAGGCACGGGCGCGGATGCTTGGGTCGTAGTTGCGCATGTTGAGTAGCAAACGACCGTCCAGCAACTCTACTACTTCGCACTCGTTGACTTGGTCTTGCGGGGTCGAGCCGCCGAGCCGCCAACTCCGGCCGCCGTCGTCGCTGAGCAAGACGTGCGAATAGTATTTCTTGCTGCCCGCTTCAATGTGGTCGCAGGGGATGACGAGCCGACCGGTAGCTAGCTGAATGCCAGCGCCTGGACCGGTGGCGTACCAAGTCCAGTTAGGTTGCTTCGCTACGGAAGTGATCTCCACCGGCGGCGACCAAGTGAGTCCGTCGTCCTCGCTGCGCGTCAGCCACACCGTGCGAGTGCCCTCGCTCGCTTGGTCGATGATCTCGGGCTCGTGGTCATGGCCGAGGTTGTGTGTCATCAGCAGAGAAATCGCCCCCGTGCGGGCATCGATCACCGGACAGGGGTTGCCACAGGTATTCGGGCCATCGTCCCACACTAACTCAAAGGGAGCAAACGTCTTCCCACCGTCGTCGCTGCGCCGCAGCAGCATGTCGATGTCACCGGTGTCGCCGCGCGCGTTTTTGCGCCCCTCGCAAAAGGCGAGTACCGTACCGGTGAGCGTGGTAATCAGGGCTGGGATGCGGAAGGTATGGTAGCCTTGGGTGCCGCTCTCAAAGAGGTCGATGGAATCGATCACGTCATTGGTTCTCCTTTACATTCAGGGCGTCAATATACTCCGTCGAATCCGCGTAAAGCAAGAGCGTCCCTATATTGGTTGCAGGGAAAAAGTACGTCTGAGTAGATTCGGGTTGTTCACCTTCTTTTTTCACGACCATTAAACGGGAGGGAATCAACGTGGACCCCATAGCAGAGTTAGCCGAATTCGACCGCGAGACCGTCGCCCAAGCCAAGGCCGTCGAACAGCACATCCAAGCCGAGGGCCTTGCCGCTGGGCACACCATCCGCGACGTGCGCGTCTTCCGGGTGCTGATGCCCTGGGTTGGGACCAAACGCTGGGATGGCTCGGCCGAGAGTTTTACCTTTGCCGAGTTTGAAACCGATAAAGGCTTGGTCGGCATTGCCGAAGGTGCCAACGCGGACGCCGAAGAATTAAAGGGCAACGTCCTAGGCAAAAATCCTTTTGACCCCAGCATCCGCGCCGATATGGGCCTAGCCTATTGGGACCTGAGCGGCAAAATCGCCAACCGACCATTGGGCCAGTACTTGCACGAACTCTTCGCGCTGGAGACCCCCTTGGCAGAGCGCGTGCCCATGTCGGCCTATACTTGGTATCGCTTCCCCGACCTCAACGGCGAAAACGCCGTCACCTTTGAGAGTTATCCATCCTACGTACAGGAAATTATCCGCACCCACGGCTTCCACAATATCAAGCTCTCAATGTGCGATTTTGAGCCGCAGCACTACGTGGAGTTGGTGCGCAACATCCGCGCGGCCGTAGGAGGGGACGTGGACATTCGCGTCGATCCACACGCGTCTTGGGGCGAAGCGCAGGCGCTGCGCTTTATGCGCGAGGTCGAGGACTGCCATCCGGAGTGGATTGAGGAACCAGTGGGCGGGCGTTTTACTCATATCTTCCGCGCCGGCCATCGCCTGCGGCTATTGAGCACCATACCAATCTCGTCGCACGCCTGGCTACCGCCGCTGGTACCGCATCCCGGCACCAAGGGTCGATACGGCGATGATGCCCTAGACGCGGCACTGGACCTGGACGCGCTGCGCCGCTGGCAGCCAGCCGACATTTCCGCTCCCGACGCCTACGCAGGGCCGCTGGCGCTCAAGCGCTACTACGACGCGGCGCGATTTATGGGTATGGGAATCGGCATGCACAGCGCCTATGAATTGGGACCGGCGACGGCGATTCGCCTGCACATCGCGGCCTTCACTTTTCCCTACGAAATGCCCTATCACATCGTCTGGGGAGGAAACCGCGCCTTCCCCCCCTTCTCGGCGCACGCGATTGACTCGCATTACAACCAGTGGGCCGACGACGTGATCTGCGGCGGCAAGATGGCCTACGATCAAGGATTTCTCGCCGTGCCCAAGGAACCAGGACTGGGCGTCGAACTCGATCCCGAACGCCTGCGCTACTACGCCTTCAGCGAAGAAAAGGCCGCAGCCCATACCCGCCACATCGAACAGATCCGCGCAACCCATCTCGACGCGCTGGGCTGGCGGGTGGAGCGCAGCGGCTGGCGGCGCTATCGGGGGCGCTAAACCACAAAGGCGCTGGAGATCTTGGATTAGTAGGCAACGGCAAAGGTGCGGATGGCAATGCCTTCGCCGGCATCGGCACCGAGATCGACGCGCAGGAGGTAGATACCCGGTTCGACTAACGTACCGCTGTCGTCGTGCCCCGACCAAGTGTAATGCTGCTGGCCATCCGCTTGAACTGCGACTAGCGAGGCCCGGTGGCGACCGGTGAGATCGTGGACGGAAACTTTGGGAACGATCTCGGCTACCTTGAAGGCGACGAAACGCACGTCAAACAGGTCGTTGACGCCGTCGCTGTTGGGGGTGAACGCCTGGGGTACCTGTAAGTCGGAAATCAGCCGGTCGCTGCCGGTCAATGCGGGCAGCATGACGATGTTGGAGCGGCGCTCCATAGCCTCGACGGATTGCCAGATTCCGGGACGCGAGCCCAAGCCGAGATCCAAGGCGAAGATCGTGGCGTTTCGTATTACGCGAGTAGTGAACGAGACGCGGACTGAGTCGCTGCGAACGGGCGCTGGCAGGACGACGACTAGCGAATCGCCGCGTTGCTCCATCGCGGCGGGGGCGATGGCCTGCCCCCCAATTTCGAGCTCGACATCGCTAGCCGCTGCGGAGAGGGCGAAACGCAGGCGGTCGAAACCGCTGTCCTGTTCCCCGGCCCCAGTCCAGAGAGTATAGGTGAAGCGAGTGTCCGCGTTAGGCTGAGCTTCGCGGGGTTGGATGCGGCCTTTGGCCTCCTGTACAAAGGCGTCTTCAAAGTCGATAGACAGCGCGTTGATCGCAGGGGCGACAGCGGGGTCATCGGTGACGAGAATTAGTTCCAACTGTACGAAGCGGCGCGGGCTTTGCGACTTGAAGCTTTCACCGATCGCTTTGTACTCTGCGCTCCAAGCATCCCAATCCTCGCCTACGACTATGGTGGTGTCGATCCGCCCGCGCAGCACTTTGGGAGAGCTGTTCCACTTTTCCTCGGTGACCTTATCGCCTTTGCGGTCGTAGAAGTCATAGACTTCGCTGAGGGTATTGCCCGATCGCGAGCGCAAGTGCAGGCGCGTGCTAGGGGGTAGGTCCGCGTCCCAAGATAGCCCCTTGATGACCTTGGGATGCCCGTCGCCAGCTTCCGCCCCTAGGTCGATAAAATCCGAGTGCATGACCACCTTGGCGGGGTGACCCGGCGAGAAAAGCATGAGCTCAGCCCACTTGGAGTTCCAGCCGCTCGTGCTGTGGACGTGCCAGAGCAGATAGCGCACCCGGCGTGGCCGGAACTGGTAGCGCAAGTAATGCAAGCACGAGGGACAGTTGTCCGGCTGGAAGAGCAACTCGTCGTAGTCAAAGGGCTCGGGAACGGGCAGGTCCGTGCTGATGGAGGGCGTGCCGTCTGAGGCGAGGATAGTAAAGCCCCGTGCGGGGCCAGCGATAAACCCGGCCGTACCCTCCTGCTCCTTTAATACGTAGATGAAGGCCCCGTCGAGCCAAAATACAGCTCCTAGGTCTGCGTAAAACCAAGTCCCCTGCTCCTGCCAACTGCGCTCCCGGCCGGCGAAGGCCACAGGAGCAATGGCGCTATTGGTGTTCATATTGGCGTCGAAGAGGCTGATATTGGAGACGGAAGTCAGGCCGTCGATGACCGAGCCGCGGCGCTCGAGGCCAATGGAGACGTTATCGCCGATGCCAATGACCTCGATCTCGGCGAGCGCCCCTTCTAGGTCGCGGGCCTCGACAGTAAAATTGATGTACTGAAGGAGCCGGTACTGGTCTTTTTCTTGCGGATCGATATTGAGATTCGGGTCGAGTACCCGCGATGTGGCCTTGGATATGAAAGTAAGCGGTATCGAGATCTCGGTTTCCTCGTTGGGGTGAGTAGTGCGATAAACCGGGTCAAAAAGAAAAAGATCGTCGAGAGGGTCGGACGTCACGCCGGTCGCGATGAAGACGGTGAATTGCTGAAAGGGCCGCGCGCCTTGTTGGTCGGGGAAGGTGAGGCGAATTTCCTTGGCCAGCACTGCGCGTCCTAGGTCAATCTGCACGAACCACTCGCCGAGGACCGCGTCCGGATCGGGCTTCCAAAAGGTGTTAGGATCGCCATCGATGACGTGCCCAGCCGTGGCTTGGCCACTACCTACATCCCATAAGCCGCCGGGAACGGCATCGCCACGAGTCTTGGTCGAGTGAGTGAAGCGAGAGGCATCGGCGATCACGTCGGTGTTCTTGCGGTATTTGACTAGCTGGAGCTGGCCCTCCTCGCTAATTTGCACCAAGCCGAACGGTGCCTCCCAACCCGCCCAGTCTTCGGCGCTGTCAAAGGTCAGACGCTCGGCCGAACTAGGGCAGACGGACGATAACAGGAGCAAGCCACAGAGTAAAAAGCCGATACGCACGTTGACTGTTCCCTAATAGGCAATGCCCAGCGGGCGCAGTTGGGACTGCTGGGGGGCATCAGTACCGAGCGAAATGGATAGGAGATAAAGTCCTGGGGCTGGAATCTTGCCCCACTGGTCGCGGCCATTCCAAGTGATCTGTTGGGGACCTGAATCTTGGGTTCCGATGGCAACCCGAGCGACTCGGCGACCATCGAGCGAGTACACTTCGAGAGTCACCGGCACTTGCTCGGGCAGGCGGAACAACGAGTAGGCGATGTGCAGTTCGTCGTGAACTTGGTCGCCGTTGGGGGTTAAGATCAGAGTAGAAAAGGAGAGGTTCTGGATGAGCTCAGGAGAAGCGTCCGGGGAACTGAGCACCCGCAGACTGTTAGTCGAAATAGCCTCGCCAGCATCGCCGGGTACGATCTGCTGGGGCAGACTCTCGCTGTCGGCTGCGAAAACCTCGCCCTCGAAAGTCGCAGCGAATTCAAAGACTTCAGTGCCAAAGACCACGCGGATGGGCGAGTTTTGAGTTGGAGTTATCCGATCGGGAAGACGGACGACCAAGGCACTTTCTTCTTCGACTATTTCTGCGGGATCAACCGCAGCAAGAGGTGTGCCCATTTCTAGGCGTCGGAAGGCAGCCCGGTTGCTAGTGTGGATGCGCAAGGCGTCGAAGCCAGAGGCCTGAGCGCTGGTAAAAACGGCTTGCACGTCATAGACGAAATCAGTCATCGCGCCTAACTCGACCTCGGTAAAGCCGCGCTGGGGCTGGAGGTCGTCGGCTCTGGCTACTTCGCCGCGAACATCGTCGGCCAAAAGTGGCGCGGTCTCGACCCACAGCGAGTCTAGCCGGACCCAAGCGTCGAAATCCTCGCTTTTGAGCGTGATGGTGAACTGGAGGTGCGAGCCAGAGCGCAGCCGGAGCGGCTGTCCCGATTCGGTAAAGGGCACCGACCAAAAAGTCCAGTTGTCGCTGTCGTAGGCGATTGAGGCGCGGACCCCGGGTTTGGGTTCGCGGGTGCGGAAGCTGCCGGCGTCAGCGCTGACTCGGACGAGCCGAGCTTTGAGGTCGTTTTCGTAGCGGTCGCGCGAAACTTCCTTTTCTAGGCCGGTATTGGTGAACTCGTGGTAAATATCCGGGACATCGTCGCGGCCGGTACGCACCTCAACCTTGACCTCTACTGGAGTGTTGGGTGCTTCGATCGCGCGATCACCCTCCATGCGCATGGGGGTAGCGGCCCAGTGCAAGCGGCCGAAGTTGGCGATTGATCCCAAGTCCACAATTTTGGTGACGTAGATCCCCCGCTGTGGTACCCCCAAGGCGAAAAGCTCAAAGTCGCCGATATTGCCCTTGATCGCTCGGGCTTGATTGCCTTGGGCACCGCAATCACGGCAGCCGCTCAATGCCTCTTCGTCGAGAATCGACAATTGCCGCCGCCAGCGGATGAAGCGCACGTATTGGCGCGGAAAGTCGATGTGGACAGTGGGATCGAAGTTTTCGGCGACATTGGCGACGACCTTTTCTAGGAGATCATTCCCTCCTTTGGGGATCGCCGGATCCGCGTCGCCGCCTATAGATACGTCGAAAGCAGGGGGTGCATCGGTCAGAGTGGGAGTGCCCTCAATGCGGAATCCCACGGGCGAGGTGAAAAACCCGAACCGGACAGCCGGCACGGGCACGGCCACGTCAATGGTGAAGTACTCGGCGGATATCCCACCCTGGGCGATGGGGATGTTATAGGAGGTGCTGTCGCCGTCAATCAACCAAGAGCCATTTTCAGAGGGGTCGGGGATACCATCTTTGAACTTCCATATCCGCGGCATCTGGCCATCGATATAGCCTAGGATCTTGTCGCTGGGATCGCGCCAGAATTGCCAGTTGTGCAAATGCGAAAACACTGTCTGATCCGGCGTCAGGTACACTGGCTGGATCGCCCCCGGCGTGCGTTCAAAGTCGATGAGTATCTCGACCGAGTCGGCTTGGCTCCACTCTAGACCGCTACCCCCTAGTTGCCAGATGTCTAGCTGGGCCTCTCCCGCCGTCGCTGACAGCAATCCCAAAGCAACACACCGCCACAGATTGTGCATAGATCGCCTCCGCGGTAGATATGCCAATATCCGTCTTATTAGTACGGAATACGACAATGCTCAACAAGCGTTAAAAGTGGCGATCGGCAAGGAAGTCTCAATACACCACTGAAACCACGCGCCGGACGCGCTGCTGATGAGCGTCCCCATCGAGGTGGAGTTCAAGCACGTAGAGTCCAGGCGGCACCAGTTGCCCTGCT
This sequence comes from Candidatus Latescibacterota bacterium, assembly GCA_022827835.1. Lineage (GTDB taxonomy): Bacteria > Latescibacterota > UBA2968 > UBA8231 > UBA8231. Next base: position 80,645 of record JAJEIO010000062.1, on the reverse strand, counting down.
TGATCGCGGCCATCCCAAGTGAAGTCCTGGGCACCCGCAGTGACAGCTTGCGAGCGCTCGACGAGCGCGTAGCCGGCCAAGTCGTAGAGCCGCAGGTGCCAAGGGCGCGGTTCGAGGATGTTGATCACGTCGGCGCGGACGGCGAGCACATCGTTTATGCCGTCGCCGTTGGGCGTCAGTACCTCCGCGTCGAAGACTATGTTGAGCAACAGGTCGCGGGCGACGGGCAGACCGACGACGTTGGTGCTGCTGGCGACTTGTTCGGTAGCATCCCCGGGATCGACGCGCTGGCGGCTGGCGTCCTCGGTGCGCGCGTCTTGGATGAAAAGGACGAAGGGAGTGGACTGCTGAAATACTTGGGCGGCAAAGCGCAATTCGACGAGATCGTTGTCGCGCAGCGGCTGGGGGAAAGTCACTGCAAAGCCAGCTTCGACCGGCTGGTTTTCAACCTCCAAAGGCTCGTCATTGACTAAGGCGCGAATAAAGCGCGTCGGCGTCGGCGTCTCCACGACGAGGCGGTCAAACCCAGATGCCTTGGTCTCGCGCGGGCGCAAGAAGAAGCGGAACTCGGTTTCCTCGCCCGGCAGGACTTGGGTCGGGAAAATTTCGCTGACAGCGCGCTGAGATAGCGGGTCGCTAAAGGCAATGCTGAGCGCGTCGAGTTGGAGTGCCACCGACGGATCTTCAGTGACCATCCGCATCTGTAGCTGAGCGTAGCGTCGCGGCGAAGGCGATTGGAACTCCTGGCCAGAAAAGGCGTAGAGTTTGCTCCACGCACTCCAGTCGCCGCCGATCACTCGGGAGGTGTCGATAGGTCCTTTGAAGCTGGCAATCAGCTTGTCGTAGCGCCTCTTGGTGACTTCCTTGCCGTTCTTGTCGTAGTAGGTGAGGAGATTTTCGACCTCGTTGCCGGAGCGGCTGCGTATTTCCAGTCGGGTGCCCGGCGGGATGTCGGCCTCCCAAGATAGGGCATTGAGGCTTTTAGGACTTTGGAAGTCCATGATGTGCGAGCGAAATTCCAAGTTCTGCGGGAAGCCCTCGCCGAACACCTGAAGCTCCTCAGCGAAGCCCCGGAAGGCCCAGCGATTGCTCGCGTCCCAGCTCTTCCACAACACCCGGATAAAGCGAGTGGGCACCAGCCCGAACGCGTGGGTGGCGGCACCGGTTACTTTTTTGACGTATTCGCTAGCAGTGCCGGAATAGTACTTCTGCCAGATCAGGGTACCATCGGGTGCCAAGGAACCGTCGGAACCGAGTACCTCGTAGAAATTGAACCCAAAGGAGCGCCGGGTAACGAAGAAAGCAATGACCCGACCGCTGCCTGCGGTAATGCCACCGCCGGGCCGAGCGACCACGCCGCCGACGATTTTGAGCCTATCGACAAAGTAGGTGGCACCCAAGTCGAGGATGATGTGCGAAAATACGTCGCGCTCGGCTTGAATAGTGCGCCGCACGAACCAGCGGGTAGAAAGATCACCGTCGATGAGCACTTGGGCGTTGCCCAGCGGAATGAGGTCTTGGGTGACAAACGCATCGAGAACGACTTCGAGGTTGCCGCCGCGTTCGAGCGTCCCCAAGGCTAGATTGTCGCCCAGCGCTTCGACCTCGACTTCGAGCAGGCGGGTGTCCGGTTCGAGGGCGAGCAGATCTAGGCGCACGTACTGGATCGGCGTGTGGAAGGATTGGTCGAGTTCATAAGTGATCTCGTAGCGCGTATTCTCCTTGAAGCGCTCGCGCTGGCGGTAGATGACGCTTTCGGCGATGGGATTATCCACCTCATCAACAGCGTGTTCGCCAGTGGAAAGCAACAAGTCAAAAAGCGCTGGAGCCGGTCCTTGGGGATCGAAGATCAGCTTGACGCGACGAGCGGAGACGCCCCGGCCCAAATCGACTTCAATGTTCCAACTTTCAGGAGGATCGTCCAGATGCGGGTGCCAGCCAGTGGAAAGATCGCCATCCATGACCAGCGGCGCATCTCGTAGATTGGAACCAGCGCGGCGGATGCCGCCGCCAAAGGCCGCGGCATTGAGGGCTGCATTGATGTTGCGGCGGGCAGCGATGGGCTTGAGCCCACCCTGTGGGGTCAGTTCAACCGTGCCGGGCAGCGGCCAAGCCTGCCAGTCGCGGCGCGAGGCAAAGCGAATCTCGTCGGCACTTGCCGAGGGCACGCTGAAAAAGGCGCAGACAACCCCACACAAGCATAAGACGAATCGTCCAAAGGAGTCCATGATTTGCCCTGCTCCTGCATAGAGTGGATTCAAACGCTACTTCTGCAAGACGCTACCCGCGCCATGGCGGTCCCAAATCCCCACCGCACCGTTGCGCTGCCCATCGGCCCCCAAAAAGACGAGGTGAGTTCCATTGGCGGCGTTGACGTGCAAACCGCCGTTGCCGCCAGCACCCGCACCCGCGTAGATCAAGGTCTCGCCGGTGCGGCTATTGATCAGCAGGCCGCCGTTTTGCGACGAATCAGCCCCGGCGAGGAAGATGTTGACTCCCTCGCCATTGTTGGCCATCAGCAGGCCGCTGCCTTTGTCTTCGCCCGCAGCAATTAGCAAACCGCCGCCCGCACTCCGCAGGGCCAAGTGGCCGCTGCCAACCTCGCTCGCACCTAGGTACGCCAACTGCTCGCCCACCGCGCTGTACACTTGCAACGCGCCCCCCTCTTGGTCGCTGCTTACGATCGAAACCAGCGGCGCGCCAGCAGCCGTGTTGACCATCAGCAAGCCGTGACCGGCTGCGTCGGTACTGAGGCTAACCCCGCCCTGCCCATTACCGGCCCCCACCCACAAAGCACCGTTCTGGCGTTCGTCAGCCGTAGCTACTAGCACGGGTTGGCCCTCGTCGTTGAGGATTTCAATGGCGCGGGCGCGGACCACATCGGCCCCAGACGCCGTGCCCATCAAGGCAGTACTCAGCGACGCACTCAGCACAATGGCAACGTCGGTTAGGGCCAGCGCGGCCAGCAGCGCCAAGAGGCGGCGGCCAATGTAGCGTTCCAAAGAAGCGTAGGGTTGAAAGGCGTGCATACGTGTCCTCACAGTAAAAGCGAATTTTTCGTCATCTATTTTATGAAACCTACACAAGGAGACACGCATGGCCAAGATCGAGGAATGCGAACCAGCGGACAGCCTTGTGCCGCCGCATCTATTGCGCCGTTACTTGTTAGACCCCTTTTGCGCGTCCTATATTGGATTATTGGCTCGGCTCAATAGGATAAATCCCATGCGCAACGCCATCCTCGTCAGTGCCCTGCTACTGGCCACGCCCCTCGCTGGCGACCAACTCCGGATCGCCACCTCCAACGACTGGCGCCAATGGCAACTGCCCGGCGACGCCGTCGAAGTCGCACGCGGTACGCTCAAACCCGCCTTTGTCCGCCGCAACATCAACGCCGTGGCCAACGCCTTTGACTTTGCCAGCGGCGGCATCCGCAAAGTGGGATCCAACCCCGGCGATGCCCTCAACTTCATCGACGGCGATCCGGCGACCTATTGGGCACCCGATCCGAACGCCCGCGTCGAGGATTGGTGGATCGAAGTCGATCTGGGGCGCGTGGTATCAGCGCGCAAGATCGAAATCCACTTCGCCGCCGACAGCACCCCGCTGGAGTTTTTCAAGATTCTTACCTCCGACGGCGAACCTTTCTTCAGCAATGCCAATTCCATACTCCCCGGCACGCTACGCTACAACAAGCGCTGGCGCTACAGCTTTAACGAATCGCACGTCATCGAGATTGACTATGAGCTTAAGCCGCTGAAGAATATCCGCATTGAGGCCGACTTGCCTACGGAGAATATCCGCCTGAGCGAGGTGGTGGTCGAGAGCATCGGCGACAACCTTTCGCTGGGGATCTGGGGCCGAGGAGGCAGTGTCGAAATCATTTCTGAAGCCACCTCTAAGTTGGGTCGCACCCTCATCGAGTCGAAGGGGATCAGCAATACCCTCGTCGATGGCGATATCACCACCTATTGGGGCACGGTGCATCGCGGCGGCTCGGGCACACAACCCGAACAGCAGATCGGCCAGTTCGAAATAGACTTAGGCGCGCTGTACTGGGTAGATCGGGTGCGGATGCTGGGCGACGATAGCGGCGTAGCCCCGGGCAAAGGCTCGGGTCGCCACCGGTCCGGCGTCTTCAATTATCTGTGGTATCAGTTTTTTGTTTCCGACGGTTCCCGGGCACCGGATGGCTCGCTGAGCTGGGAACTGTTGGGCGAATTGCCCTCGGATCGCCGCAATCTAACCAAAATCCGCCACTTCCAAGAACTCTTCCCCTTGCGCAAAGTTCGCCACGTGCGGCTGATCTTCCCCATGTCCGAGGGCTTCGAAGCCTTTAACGGACGCATCGGCACCACCGCCGAGTGGCAGGTATTTGGCGAGGGCTACCCAGCCGAAGTCAGGGCGCGTTCGCCCATTTACGACCTCGGTTCCATACAGCACATTGCGGAAATCGGCTGGAACCTCGACGCGCCGCCGGGGTCTCGCGTCGAGATTCGCAGCCGCACCGGCAACCTCCTCGACAACCAATACGTCTTCTACGACAAAAACGGCAAGCAAGTCACCGAGAGGAAATACGACAAGCTAATCCCCAGCTTCCGAGGAGCCATCGACACCATCCGCACCGCGGGAGCCGACTGGAGCAACTGGAGCCGGGCTTACGCGACCTCCGGCCAAGTCTTCCTCTCCCCCGGCCCCCGACGCTACGTGCAATTGGACATCCGCTTCCTCTCCGAAGATCCTTTCACCGCCGCCACCCTAGACGATATCGTCCTCGAATTCGACAATCCGCTCGCTCAAGAAACGCGCGCCGAAGTCTTCCCCGTCGAGGTCGCCCCCGGCGAAATGAGTCAGTTTACCTACTATCTTCGCTCCGAGTTCGTCTCATCGAGCCGGGGCTTTGATCAGATCCAACTCACTTCGACTGCTGGGGCCACCTTCCGCGCACTGCGCCTCGCTGGCGAGCCAGCCGCCCCCACGGTCGAAGAAACCAAACAAGGCTTCAAGGTCGTCCTCGCCGAGCCGGTGCGACGTTCGACCCTGATCGAAATCGACTTCGAGAGCACCCTTTATCTCAACCAGACCCGCTTTGAAGCCTTTCTGTTCAACAGCGCCTTGTCAACCACTGCGCGTCAACAGGTCGATTCCGGTGACGCCGAGACCGCCATCGCCAGCGACCGCACCTTTGTCTCCCTGCCCACCGACGGGCGGCTCTTTGCCGCTCTGTCGCTATCGAACCGGGTCCTAACGCCCAATGGCGACGGGATTTCAGACCGGTTGCAAATTGACCTCGACCTGTTCAAAGTACTCGCTCCTCGGCCGGTCATCCTCGGCGTCTATACCTTGACTGGCCACCGGGTCGCCCTCATCAGCGACGCGGCCATCACGGCCGGACGTCAGACCTATCACTGGGACGGACGCGACAGCCAAGGCCGCACGGTCGCACCTGGTATCTACATCCTCCGCGTCTCGGCGGAAGGCGATGCACTTACTCGCAGCGAGAATCGCCTGATCTCGGTGGCCTACTGATAGCATTTTATATTTGACAACGCTCTATATTGCTTACCCCGGTCGCTGCTAATTCTTCAGGATGTTGAGGCTGACGCCTCCCTAGCACTGGGGATCCAACCCACAGAACGCCGTTTTGGCGCTCTAATCTCAAACTTGCGCAAGGAGGAGACCAATGGCCAAGATCAAGGAAGTCCGCTGCATCCGCACTCGCCAGAACGGCACTTGGGTCATCGTCAAAATCATCACTGACCAGCCCGGCCTCTACGGCATTGGCTCGGCCAGCGAGCACAACCACGCCGCCACCGTCGCCACGGCCCTCGAAGAGAGCTTGGGACCGCTGCTGATTGGCCGCGAGGCCAGCCGCATCGAAGACATCTGGCAGTGCGTGTACAACAGCGGCTACTGGCGCAGCGGCTCCATCCTCAACGCCGCATTAGGCGGCATCGACATGGCCCTGTGGGACATCAAGGGCAAGGAGGCCGGGATGCCCGTGTACGAACTGCTGGGCGGGGCCTGCCGCGCGGCGGTCCCCTGCTACGCCCACGCCGGCGGTGGCGATCACGAAGCCCTCGCCGACGACATCCAGCGCTACATCGACGAGGGCTGGCCGGTAATCCGCTGCCAACTCGGCGGCTATGGCGGCGGCGGATTCGTGGAAAACGCCCTCAAGCCGCGCAATGCCTGGTCCGCAGCACCGGCCTTTGACGACGAAGCCTATCTAGAGGCTATTCCCGCAATGTTCGAGTACTTGCGCAACAAGCTGGGTTTTGGCCCCAAGCTCACCCACGACGTCCACGAGCACCTCAAACCCCAAATCGCAGTGGCACTGGCCAAGCGGCTGGAACCCTACCGGCTATTTTTCCTCGAAGACGCGCTGGCACCTGAGCAGATCGGCTGGTACCGGCTCATGCGCCAGCAGTGCACCACGCCGCAGGCCATGGGCGAGCTATTCGTCAATGTCCACGAATACCTGCCGCTGATCAGCGAGCGCCTCATCGACTATATCCGCATCCGGGTGGCCAAAGGCGGCGGCATCACCCCCTGCCGCAAAATCGCCGCGCTCTGCGAGTTTTACGGCGTGCAGACGGCTTGGCAGGAAGGTGGAGACAACGATCCGGTCAACCAAGCGGCGGCCATGCACCTCGATATGTCGAGCTACAGCTTTGGAATCCAAGAGGAAAACGGTTTTCGGCCAGCAGAATTGGAAGCCTTCCCCGGACACGCGACCATGGAAGGGGGATACATGTATCCCAACGATCAGCCAGGACTAGGGATCGACATCGACGAGGAGAAGGCGAAGAATCTATTGGTCGGAGACCAAGTGCGCGCCTTTTACGCGGCCGAAGATCGCCGGGCGGACGGGAGCGTGGTGCGACCTTAGAGTCGAGACCCGGTCTTTCAGCGGGCGATCAGCACTGTCACCCGATGCGGCTCGGTTCCCGGCGGCAGTCTCCGGGCCCCGTGAGCATCTCGTAGCGTGAACGGGTGGTGCATGAGGACGTCCTGCTTGCCGTCCTTGTTCAAGTCCACCAGCCAAGTGTATTCCTCGTCGTTGGGCACGGCGACCGCAATGTCCTGAGGCTGCCGAGCGAACAGGTCCGGCCCCGGCACGCCGACAAAGACGTCCAAGTGCCTCGGGTGATGCCCGATGAGCAGGTCGGAGAGGCCGTCGCCGGTCACATCCCCGATGAGCAAAGTCGAGTTGAACGCGCGCGGCCAACTCTTTTGTGTCCTTCGGCGTTCGTGCATCGCCCCCCGAAGCACGATGTCCAGTGGCACCCATCCCGGCTCCTTATGGCTAGGTACGCCATCTAACGCAATTCTACGGATGGCGTTGGGTTTGTCGCGGTAGCGGCCTCCTTCCACGCGATAGAACTCAAGGTTCAACCAAATGTCATCGCCCATAAACCCTTTGAACCTCTTCCACAGGCTGCTCTCAAGGTATTCGACCTCAATGGTTGTGAACATCAATTCGACTTGGCCGTCGCAATCAAAGTCGTGTCGGTCCATCCCGAGTTGGATGCTGCCATCCGACTGGAACGTGGCTCCGACCTCCGGCGCAAACGCGGTGCCGCCATCGGCTGTTGGCGCGCCGAAATGCACATCGAAGGCAGAACGCTTGCTGGTAATGCTCCGGCCCTCCAGCAAGAAAACCACCAGGTCTGCGACCCCGTCGCCGTTCAGGTCGCTTAACGAGTGCAGCACCCTCCCCGTCATGTCTCCAGTGGCGAGCAAAGAGGAATTGTCAGAGTCGAATGTCACATCGGTTGTGAAGGTCTCCGCCTTCGGAGTAAACAGCCCACGCTCGTCCTGGTGATGAACCTCGAAGTGGTCCTCGTTCCAGAACACTAAGTCGATATGACCATCTCGATTGTAGTCCACCTCGTGAACACGGCTCTGTGACCAAGGATCGTATCGATATCCATCGGCTCCGTAGATCCTACTCATATCGGTGGAGAGACCGATCTTCACCGGATCGGCGAACGCGCCGTCGCTCATTTGAATCAACACCCAGAAGCCATCGACGTCCGGCACGACTAGATCGTCGCGCTCGTCGCCGTTCACGTCCCGAGTAACATCTACATGGGGAATTTCGCCGCTACGAGGCGGGTCGAAGTTGGAAGTCACTGCCACCAACTCCCGTTCCGTCGCCGATTCGGGCTCGAACCAGTTCAAACGATCAGGCTCGTACGCAATCAAGCGGTCGCGTCCGCCGATGTTGGCCACATCCACGAACAACACTTCGGGACGCAGCGTTGCGCCGAGTAGCGGCTCCCAAGTGCTGTCGCCGAAAGCGTAGATGCGCAAGCGGCGGTCGCCATTCTCGTCGATGTTCACCACGGCCAGATCCGCGACAGCACCACCGAGCAGGAATCCCGTCAAAACGGTCTGGCGTTCCGCCGAGCCGATGACGACCTCGTACTGCTCGAAAAGGTCGCCAGTCGATTGCGCCGCGGCAGACGTTACCCGTCCTGCTAGAAATACTCCAAAAACCAGTATGGGGAATAGGTACTTCATCTATAAGGAGAATCTCGGTAAGGCCACAGGAATAGCTAACCCAACCGATCCAGAAAGTTGATTATGCAGAATATGGTCGCCAAGATATGACTGGTTCACTGTAACGTATCTCGTCTTGAAAGTCAGCAGCCAGTCTTTCCACAGATTGTAATCAACCCCTGCACCGAAACCTAGGCCCGCAAGCGAAAGAGAAGTTCCCTTGTGATCAAAGCCTATGATAGAAAATCCGTATTCGAGAAGACTGGTCCAGGAATCGGTTAGTTCAAAGGAATGATAAACGAGGAGGTGTGTTAGCAGAATCGGTGTGTCGCCTTCCCTGATCAGACTGTTTTGGCGAATCGATGTTTTGGCCCCGCCGTGGCCGAGATAGACTCCTGTGGTAAGCCTATCCCCGATGGAGAGAGGTTTCCACACACCGATTTCGATGGTAGGGGATTGACCCGTGGATTGGTTAAAACTGGATAAACCGCCCACCACCATCTGGATACGAAGATCGCGATCGTTCTCCCCCTCTGCGAAAAGGCTTCCGGGCACAACAAACCCAAGGAGATAAATGAGCCGCTTTCTGATTGTTTTCATTGAATAAGCTCTCTTTGCTCAGCGGGCAATCAGCACCGTCACCCGATGCAGTTCGTCAGTGGATAGATGATGGATGAGGAGGTCCTGCTTGCCGTCCTCGTTGAGATCCACCAGCCAAGTGTATTCCTCGTTGGGCATGGCGACTGCTACCTTTTGGGCCCGCTGGGCGAATAGGTCTGGCCTCGGCACGCCGAGAAAGACACTCAGTTCGTCCCGGCCCTGCTGCATCAGCAGGTCCAGGCGTCCGTCGCCGTTCACATCTCCGATCAGCACGGCCGGGAAGTGCGCCGCTGCTTTTTCTCCTGACTCGCCGAGCGAGGTAGTTCTGATTTTGCGGGTGACGCTCGGTTTGTCGGGATAGGTGTCGCCTGCCATGCGGTAGAAGTGGAGATCCATCGACACAGATTGGGTCAAAAGCGCACTGACAAGCATGCCGATAGTCTTGAAGATCCCAGGATTGATGACAGTGAACATCACGTCAACCTGACCGTCGTGGTCGAAGTCGTGCGGCTCTAGCCCGAACGGGATACCGTCTGAGTGAATCGCGGCACTAACGTCTGGCGCAAAGAGAGTGCGGTCATGCGTCGGCGCGCCAAAATGCACCTCGTAAGTCGATTGCATACTCCACAGCTCGGATGTCTGCCCCAGGAAGCGGCTACTCCCACCCTTCAGCGAGAAAACCACGAGGTCGGCGACACCATCGCCGTCCACGTCGGTTAGCGAGTGCAGCACTCGCCCTGTCATGTCTCCGCTCGCTCCGCTATCTTTGCGCCGCTGGCGAACCCCCTCCGGCGCGACGAGCGAGCCGAGGTCGTCGGAGTCGAATGACACATCGGTCGTGAAGGTTAGGGGCACCGATGCAAACAGCCCACGCTCGTCTTGGAGATGGACCTCAAAGTGGTCCTCGTTCCAGAACGCTAGATCGCGGCGACCATCTTGGTTGTAGTCCATCTCGTGGATACGGCTCTGAGACCAAGGATCGTGTCGATATCCGTCGTCCCCGTAGATCCTACTCATCTCAATGGAAGGGCCGATCTTCACTGGATCGGCGAATGCGCTGTCGTCCATCTGGATGAATACCCAGAAGCCATCGACGTCCGGTATCACTAAATCATCGCGCCCGTCGCCATTTACATCTCGAGTGACATCTACATGGCAGATTTGGCCTTGGGGAGGCAGGTTGAAGTTTGCCGTAATCGCCACCAGTGCGCGTTCCGTCGCCGATTCGGGATCGAACCAGTTCAAACGATCAGGCTCGTACGCAATCAACCGATCGCGTCCACCGATATTGGCCACATCCACGAACAACACTTCGGGACGCAGCGTTGCGCCGAGTAGCGGCTCCCAAGTGCTGTCGCCAAACGCATAGATATGCAAGCGGCGGTCGCCGTTCTCGTCGATGTTCACCACAGCAAGGTCCGCCATCGCACCACCGAGCAGGAATCCCGTCAAAACGGTCTGGCGTTCCGCCGAGCCGATGACGACCTCGTGCTGCTCGAAAGTGAATTCCTCTTCTGCGAAAAGGCTGCCGGGCACAACAAACCCAAGGAGATAAATGAGCCGCTTTCTAATCGTTTTCATTGAATCAGGATTCCTTTCTCATCGAGCGACCAGCACCGTTACCCGCTTCGGCTCGGTGGTGGATGGGTAATTCGGGAGTATGTCCTGTCGCTTACTGTAACACCGTCGCTAGGGATAAATGTTACTCGTGCGGAATCGGCTAGCGGATCAAGGCCATCCGCCCCACCGCAGTAAAATCCGCCCCGGCAATGAGTTGATACAGTTACTCGTGCGGATGGGTGCCAGAGCACGCTATCATGGCCGACGGCACCTTGTAGCCATGAAATGAGCGAGCCGAACGAAAGCCGAAGGAGGCTTATTGAGCTTGTAAACTGATGATTACATCATTAATTTACAAGCATGAACTACAGAAATCGCCACTTAGAGACTAAAATTATTCGCTATAAAGAAATTTTTCCCGTTCTGCTGGTGACCGGTGCTCGCCAAGTCGGCAAGAGCACACTGCTTGGTCATCTGTGCGGTGCCGCCATGCCACATATTACTTTCGACCCGGTGATTGATGTCGGTAACGCCCGCCAAGACCCTGAATTCTTCATCGCTCAGCACCCACCCCCCGTCATCTTGGACGAGATTCAGTACGCGCCCGAATTGCTGGCGATTATCAAGCGCCGCGTCGATCGCGACGACGCGCCCGGACAGTATTTTCTCACCGGCTCGCAAAACCTAGCCCTGCTCCGCGATGTAAGCGAGAGCCTAGCGGGCCGGGTCGTCGTGCTCGATCTGGGTCCTTTGACTCTGAGCGAGCGCCAAGGATGGGGCAACCGAGCCGAACCCGTGTGGTTAGAACTCCTGCTGAATGCGGGTGACACGCTGCCGGACTTGCACCACCAAGCGCGGGTGCCGCACATCGCGCCGCTGCGGACCGCATTCGAGGTGCTGTGGCGCGGCGGCTATCCCCGGACCTTGGACCAATCGCCGGATGTCATTATCGACATCATGCAATCCTATGTGCGAACCTATGTTGAGCGCGATGTGCGCAGCCTAGCCAGCGTCCAAGACCAGCAGCAATTCTCGCGCCTCCTGAGTCTGTGCGCCGCCCTGACGGCGCAGGAGGTGAATCACAGCCAGTTCGGCCGCGAAATCGGCGTTACCCCCCAGACGGCCTCGCGCTGGTTGAACATCCTCAAGGCGACCTACCAGTGGCTAGAACTGCCGCCCTACCACGGCAACACCATCAAACGGATCAGCGGCAAACCCAAAGGGTATCTGACCGACACAGGGTTAGCCTCTTTCCTCCAGAGAATCTCCTCGCCCGAAGCACTCTCTGGCCATCCCCTATTAGGGTCGCTTTTCGAGACGCATGTGGTGCTGGACATCCACCGGAAATTCCACTGCTTGTCCATGCCCCCACAGGTTTATCACTGGCGCACTCTCGCTGGTGCAGAGGTCGATTTGCTGTTAGAGCGCGATGGAATCTTCTGGCCAGTGGAGATCAAGAGTAGCACGCGCATTACTAGCGCAGATGCGCGGGGCATTATGGCATTCCGAAAGACGTATCCGACCCTGCGCCACGGCCCTGGAATTATAGTCGCCCCCGTGGAAGAGGTTTTCCAACTCCGCGACGAGGTACTCGTCATCCCGTACGATCTGCTGTAAATCAGCCGTGTAGGATGGGGTGGCCATTGCCGGGGAAGAACGCCACATCCACGAGGAAAGAGAGACCAACGCCGAGAAAGTAGCCCGCGATTAGGCCGATGAAAAACGGCGCAGCTTTGCGGTACAGCTCGATGCCGCCAAAGCGCATGATCAGACTCTTGGCCGCCCACGCCACAAAAATCGCCGGGGCTTGATTGCGCACCATCCAGATCGCGGAAATGGCCAAGCCCACCGGGTGCAAAGGCCACCACGGAAAGCGATACTGCATAAACGTCAAAACGGACATCGCCGCCGCGCCAATGCCGAAGAAGCCTAACTTTTGCGCGTGGAAATCGGCCGGGGCCTTGATCTTGGCCATCACGTCGCCAAAGGCCATCACGCCCGCCCCCGAGGAGACGCGGAAGATCCAAGAGTTGAAGTTGGAAGCCCCCTGCTCGTAGGCCATGGAGATGAGATTGGTCAGCGAAACCGCAAAGGACAGCACTACGGCCAAGGCGATGGCCAAGACAAAGCCGCGGCGGGCAATGCGCAGGCTGCTTTGCAGCTTGGCGGCGTGCGCGGCCGAGGGCATGAAGATGGACTGTACATCGCCGAAAAAGGAATAGGTCAACCCCAAGGCCGCCAACCCCGTCGGCGAAATAGCGCTAGTGCCCAGCGTCATCATCGTCATCGCTTGACTGACGACAGGCGTGGTCAGATAGAACACGCCCGTCTGAACCACTAAGCGCGTAATGCCCAAATAGGCGATGAGGACGCCAGCCAAAAAAAGCATCGCCACCGGCCACTCCATGCCAGCCTCGTGCAGCCAAGTTAGCATGTAGCAAACACCCAACAAAAGGCCCAGCACGGCGGAGCGGTAGGACATCAACTCGCGGCGATCATCAATCGGGTAGGCCGGATTCCACGCCTTGCGGACCACATCCTTGAGGTGGTCGCGTGCCATCCACAGCCCCCACAGCACCAACACCACAAACGCTCCCCAACACTGCCACGACGTCGAGGGCAGTCCCCAAACGAACTTATCCGCCTCAGTGACGCCGAGACCAAAGTGGTTGAACAAACCCTCCTCGATCAGCGTCAGCAAAAAGAAGAACCAGATGCTAAAAGTGACATTGAGATTGGCAAAATACATGAAGCCAATGACCGGGAAGTAGAAGCGAATGTTAATGGTCGGAAAGCCGTGCGCGATTTGGATGGGATGGTGCCATTCGATCTTGGGAAAAAAGTGAAAGAAAAAGCCAACGATGTTCCACAAGACAATGCACAGCGGAATGGCCGCCCCCGCCCAGAAGACTTTGCTGTACATGACCGCTGGCAGTCGGCGGGAACTGTCGGCGTTGGCGACGAGGGCTTGCGGCACCTCCATCAGCGGGTAGGCCAACCGCTCGCGCTCGATCCACTGCTTGCGGAGGATGACCACCACGCAGAAGCAGACCAAGTACAAAGTCCATATAAAACTCAGCCACCAAAACAGCGGCATGGCCCAAGCGGCTAGCAAGGTGCCCCAAGGGGTCGGTTCGCCGATGGGCAGGCCCTCAAAAAACCAAGTCATGGCCAAGCCGTCGTTGCTCGGCAACAGCCACGTCGGTAGGTAGGGCAACACGTACGTGCCCCATTGATTCTCCGCCGACGCAAAGTAATACGGCGTCGTCGGTATGGCTAGGAAGTAGCCGATTAGAAAAACCGGAATGCCTGTACAGACCAAGCCCATGACGACGACGGTGATCAGCTCGGCAGGGCGCAGTGCCCAGTTAAAATTGAGGGTCTTCAGCAGGGCGTTGGCGAAGATGAGGCAGACAAAGAGAAACCCCACTCCAATCGGAAAGAACGACCACGTCATCTCGGACGAGCCAAACGTCCAGATCGAGTGCGGTGCCCCCAAGCTGATCAACACCACCACCGCGCAGCCCACGAGCAAAGAGCGCACGGTGACGCCTGTGCCCTCTTGCTGTGCGGGATGGATTGACAACGCGGGCTCAGCCGTGGAGGATGGGGTGGCCGTTGCCGGGGAAGAAAATCATATCGACGATAAACGAGATCCCCACCCCAAAAAAGTGCCCGAGAATCAGGCCGATGAAGAAGGGTGCAGCCTTGCGGTATAGCTCGATGCCGCCAAAGCGCATAATCAGACTCTTGGCCGCCCAAGACACAAAAATCGCCGGGGCTTGGTTGCGCACCATCCAAATCGCGGAGATCGCCAAACCCACCGGGTGCAGAGGCCACCACGGAAAGCGATACTGCATAAACGTCAAAACCGTCATAGCTGCCGCACCGATGCCGAAGAAGCCTAACTTTTGCGCATGGAAATCGGCCGGGGTTTTTATTTTGCTCATTGCGTCTTCAAATGAGCGCACCCCCGCGCCCGAGGAGACGCGGAAAAACCAGGAATTGAAGTTGGAAGCCCCCTGCTCGTAGGCCATAACAATGACGTACACAATGGCGGCGATAAAGCCAATCAACAGGGCCAGCGCAATAGCTAAACACAGGCCGCGACGACTCATGCGCATGGCGTCGTGCAGCCGAGTAGCATGGGCAGCCGACGGCATAAAAATCGACTGCACATCGCTGAAGAACCCATAGCTCATTCCCAAGGCCGCCAAGCCCGTCGGCGAAATCGCACTCGTGCCAAAGGTCATCATAGTCATGGCTTGGCTGACCACGGGCGTGGTTAGGTAAAAGACGCCAGCCTGCACCACCAAGCGGGTAATGCCCAAGTAGGCAATCAGCACGCCGCCCAAGAAAAACGCCGCCACCGACATTTCCATGCCGGCCTTGTTGAGCCACGCCAGCATATAGACGACCCCGACCAGCAGGCCGACGACTGCGCTGCGATAGGACATCAACTCGCGGCTGTCGTCAACCGGATGGGCAGGATTCCACGCCTTGCGTGCCACGTCTTTTAGGTGATCGCGCGCCATCCACAGTCCCCACAACACCAACACCACAAACGCCCCCCAACACTGCCACGACGTCGAGGGCAAGCCCCATACGAAGTTGTCGGCTTCGGTCACGCCAACGCCAAAGCGGTTAAACAGCCCCTCTTCGACCAACAGCAACAAATAGAAAAACCAGATGCTGAAGGTGACGTTGAGGTTGGCGAAATACATGAAGCCAACAACCGGAAAGTAGAAGCGGATGTTAATGGTCGGAAAGCCGTGCGCGATTTGGATGGGATGGTGCCACTCGATCTTGGGGAAAAAGTGGAAGAAAAAGCCGACGATGTTCCACAAGACAATGCACAGGGGGATCGCCGCCCCCATCCAAAAGACCTTGTTGCGCAGGACGGCTGGCACGCGCGCAGGGCCATCGGCGTCCGCGACAAGGGCTTGTGGAACCTCCATCAGCGGATAGGCCAGCCGCTCGCGCTCGACCCACTGCTTGCGCAATATGACGACGAGACAAAAACAGACCGCGTACAAAGTCCATATAAAGCTCAGCCACCAAAACAGCGGCATGGCCCACGCATCGAGCAGAGTGCCCCAAGGCATCGGCTCACCAATGGGCAACCCTTCGAAAAACCAAGTCATAGCCAAGCCGTCGTTACTCGGCAACAGCCACGTCGGCAGGTAGGGCAAGACGTACGTGCCCCACTGGTTTTCAGCCGAAGCAAAGTAATAGGGCGTGGTGGGGATCGACAGCACGTAGCCCATCATAAAGATGGGGATGCCGGTCGTCACCAAGCCCATTACTACTACCGTGATCATCTCGGCCGGTCGCAAGGCCCAGCCGGGGTTGATCGTCTTGAGCAGGATGTTGAGCAGGATGAGACAGCAGAACGAGAAGCCGACGGCAATCGGAAAGAACGACCACGTGATTTCGGACGACCCCAAGACCCAGATGGCGTAGGGCGCGCCCAAACACACCACGAGAACTTGGATGACGCCGAGCACCAAGGAGCGGAGCGTGAGGCCGCTAGCCGGGCCTTGGCGAGTATGCTCTTCTCGATATGTAGGGGCCGCAGTCGGCGACGTCATTAAAAGCCAGCTTCAGAGGCGATTTTATCGGGATTAAACGCGGACAATATGGTTTCAATGTCCCGCACTCGCAATTCCGCTACGCTAGTCCTCATCTAGCCCTGCCGCATGGCGACCCGCAGCCGGATCGCCGGCCGCGTAGTACGTGCCCGCGTCGGCCCACAGCATGACCGGAGTGGCGATGGGACCGTTGCGGGCCTCGACTTGGTGGCCGCGCCGCGCCAGTTCGCCCCGGACTTCTGCATCGACGGCAGAGCTGATAGCCAGCGAACCCGCCTGGATGAACGTCTGCTCCCGCACCGGATTGGGGTCAAACGAATCCTCGTGGTGGTCCGTGGCAAAGCGCGGTGCAACAACTGCTTCGGCCGGCTGCATCCCAAACTCCACAAAGTCGAGCAACAGGTTCAAGGTCGCCTGATCTTGCAGGTCGCCGCCAGCCACGCTGATAGCTAACACGGGCGCGCCATCCTTGAGTACCATCGTAGGCGTCAGGGTGATACGCGGACGCTTGCCCGGCGCGATGCAATTGGGGTGTCCGGGCGTTGTGTTAAGACTGCGCAGGCGGTTGCCATACGAGACGCCCGTGCTGCCGGTGCCGCCAGCGTGATAGACATTCGCGCTCGGCGTAGCCGATACGACCATGCCCCAGCGGTCGGCCACCACGCACGTGGTGGTGCCACCGACTCCGGGCTGGAACACGCCTCCCTCCTGCACCGCCTTCATGCCGAGCGGGTCGCCAGGACGAGCGTCCAACGCGGCTTGTCCCATGTCGATCAAGGGTCGCCGAAGCTCGGTATATTCGTCGGACAGCAAGGCGTTCATGGGCACATCTACGAACAGAGGATCGCCATAGTGCGCGTCGCGGTCGGCCATGGCCAGCTTCATGGCTTCGACGACCGCGTGGACGTAGTCGGCCGAGCAATGCCCCATGCTTTTGAGATCAAACCCTTCGAGCAGCCGCAGGGCTTGGCACAGATAGGGGCCTTGGGTCCAAGGGCCGCACTTGTACACTTGGTAGCCCCGGTAATCGACTGCCACCGGCTCTTCGATCAAAGTCCTATGAGCGGCCAGATCTGCGCGGCGCAGGAATCCACCCTGCTCTATGTAAAATGCCTCTAAGTCCTCAGCTATATCGCCGTGTTCGGCGCGGCGGCCATAGAAGTGATCGCAGGCTGCTTGCAACTTCTCTTGGCGATTGCCTGTAGCGCGGTGTTCCTCCTCGACCATGCGCCGCAGCGTCCGCGCCAAGTCGGGGTGCCACGCCTCCGCGCCTTCGTCGAGCAGCGCCAAGGTCGGCGCGACAATCGCGGCAAAGCTCTGCGTGCCGTAGTGCTGCAAAAGGGTTATGCACAAATCCACGACCGACGGCACCGGAGCCATCTTGATATCGCGGTCTGGGATGCCGTGCTCCATGTACCAAGCAATGGCCTCCGGCGCCAGCGGCGCGCGCCCCTGGCCAGACAGCGACTTGACCGCGTTCCCGTCCCAGACGAGCACCGGCACTTCCCCGCCGATGGAACAGGCCCCGTGATCGGTGACGTTGAGCGCTATAATCGCGCCGGCCGCGGTATCGGCTGCATTGCCGCCTTGGCCGAGAATTTCAATGCCAGCGGCTACAGCCCCGGCACCACCAGCCGCAATGACGCCGGTTTTGCTCTGAGCGTGCCAGCCGATCTGATCTACACTACTCATGTGTTGCTCCTTGTCGTAAAAAATTGAGGACGACTCACTGTATCAATCGGTCAACTTGAGCCAAAATTTGATCGGGCGTCGGTCGGTCGGATATACTTCTCCCTATGTATTTCCATTCGATGTCGCCCTCGGGGGAGACGATGACGGCGGACGGCGTCGCGACGCCGTCATCCAGCAGGTTGTAAACTCCATAGCCCTTGGCGACCTCGGCGTCCTTATCTGACAGAATAGCGAATTCAGCGCCGGTGAGCTCCACCATTTTCAGCGCGTCGGCGATGTCATCAGTACTGATCGCCGCAAGCGACACGTTTCGTTCTAGAAACTCGGGATACACATCTGCCAACTCACCTAGTTGGCTCCGACAGGAACCTCAGAAGAATCCTCTGTAGAACAGCAGTACCGCGGCCGCGCGGTTGTCGAGTAAGTCGGACAGGGAAATAGAAGTCCCATCCGCCGCAGGCAAGGTGAACGCAGGCGCTCGACCGTCCGAGGAAACCGCATTGGAGTTGCAGCCAACGAGGGCGATGAGAGTCACGGCTGCCAAGGACAGAAACACTAGAAAATCTCGTTTAAGCCAACGGAGAAACCTGTGAGCGTAGGCGAGGTCATCGTCTGCCCCTCACCGTAGATGTCCTCCACCTCGAAGACACCCTCGCCGAGCCGCAGCACCGTCACCGTCCGGGCGTCTGGATCGACCAGCCAGTACTCCTTCACGCCGTGCTTGACGTACAGAGCGCGTTTGAGCGTTCGGTCCTGCCCGGCAGTGGAGGGGGAGAGGATCTCGACGACCAAGTCCGGTGCGCCGCGAACATTATCACCGCCGAGCAGCAGGTGCGCCCGCTCATTGGAGACGAACAACAGGTCCGGCTGTACCACATCCGTATTCGACAGCACCACGTCGCAGGGGGCGGGGAAGACCTCGCCTAAACCCCTCTCCTGTACGAAGCCATGGAGCAACGCTCCTAGCCGGATGCCAATTCTCTGGTGCTCTAGGTTGGGCGCGGGGACCATAATCAACTCTCCGTCCAATAACTCGTAGCGCTTGTCCTCCGGGGTGTGTTGGTAGTCCTCATAGGTGAACTTGACGGCTGGGTTGGGGCTGAGCATATCGCCCTCCTCTTGTCGCTGAATGTGCGGTTTACGGACGCCTAAATGCCGATCAATCAACTACCAATAATCTAACCACCCCCACCCTACTCGGCGAGCCGCCCAATCGGCATCCGCGGGCCGACCAAGACCATCCGACCCCACGTATTGTCGTCGTCGCCATTGCCGTAGATCATGAAGTGCCCGCCGTACGCGCCGCCGTCCGGGTCGGTGTGGACGATTTCCATGCTGTATTCGTCGCCCACTTGCGGCGGCTGCCAGCGGGGGTCGCTGTGAGCAAACGTCGCGTGCATATCCACGCGGGCCTCCAAAATAAAATCAGCCGCGCTCCGGCCCCAAGGATCCATGCGCACCACGTAGTCGCAAGCGGCCTCGGGAATCGGCTCTTCAATGTAGCTCTGGCCGGGCGCGCCGTGCCGCCACCAAGCGTTTTGCGGCGTGCGCTGCGGGTCGGCCACAAAGCAGAAGGCGTTGTCGCCTTGGCCGAAGCGCTCGTTGGCTCGGTCGCGCGGGCCTTCCATAAACCAGCAAATCGCATCCTTGAAATACCAGCGCTTGTCCGCCGGATCGGGGTCGTCGAGATCGTTGACATTGTCCCAGACCTCGGCCCCGAAGTAGAAGTTTTGCGCATCCCAAGCAATGTAGTAGCGGGCGCGCAAGTCGTCTTCGAGATGCGGCTCGTCGCCGTGGTCGGTGAGGCGGTTGCGCGCACCGCGATCGAGGCGGTAGAAGCCAGCCTCGCTGATGCGGCGCATGTCCCAGATGCCATCGTTGTGAGCAAGATCCTTCCACTCGGCAAGGTCGCCGTCAATGGTCGGGGCCGTCTCTAATAAGGGAGCGTTGATGTTCATGTCCGCGTATGCGGCAGAAGCTACGAACAAAATCGCGCACACAGCAAAAGGCAGCATAAATTTTCTCCTCAGCGGTAGTCTTCGGCTCGGTCCGCGGGCACAAAGCCCATCGTCTGGCGAGCGTGTTCTAAGTCGCGGTAGCCCCATTTGTTGTCCGAGTTGACGAAGAAGGTGTCGAAGGGCAAGTCGAAGGGGACGGCAAGGCACTTTTCGATCATCTGCACGGCGTCGCGCTGGCTGCACCAGACGCAGAACTCGCGGGAATGGACCGGGCGGTTTTCCGGGTTGACGCGGCCAAAGCGCAGGCAGAGGACGGACATGCCGTGGGCCGAGGCGTACTCGCGGCCCAACTCTTCGCCCCAGACCTTGCTGGCTGCATACAGGCCCGTTGGCCGCAGGGGCGATTGCGCCGTCAGCATCGGCCACTCAGCGGGCACTTGGTCGTACTCGCCGACCAAAAGCTCCTTGTATGGCGAGAGCGCGGCGTAGCCACCCATGACCGACCCACTGCTAGCGAAGAGGACACGCCGCACCCCGGCCTCTTGAGCTGCGGCGAAAACATTCCCCGTCCCCTGCAAGTTGGCGCGGAAGATCGCCGCTATATCGTTTTCAATATGGGCGGCGAGATGGACGACCGCGTCGATCCCCGCAAAGGCTGGCCGGATGGCGTCGAGATCGGCAATATCGGCCTGGTGGCAGTCGATGTGCGGAAGCGGGCGGCGGTTGAGGGCGCGCAAGTTATAGCGGGCGCGCAGACTGGCGACAGCGGCCGTGCCGATCAAACCCGTGGCACCTGTGATGAGAATATTTTGCATAAGCCTATTGGGGTGTGAGTTGGCTCTCATTAAGTAAGGAATACAGCCAGACGTGTCCAGCGGGCGCGGCCCGTGTTGTGGGCCATTGGCGCTTTGGCTACTATAAACCGCCGTGAAACACACAATGGCGATATGGAGTTTTTGCGCATGGGCGGCACTGCTTGCTAGCGGCTGCACGACCGACCAAGAAAGAGCGCCCGGCGAGCCGGTGCAGATTGCGATGTGGATGTTCGGCGGAGTGGAGGAGCAAGACCGGTGGTTGCGGCAGGCCGTAAACCGATTCAATGCTGCACAAGACAACATCCGCGTCGATTACGAGAATCGGGATTGGGCTACGCAGCGCGAGAGCCTGATTACCTCGACGATTGCCGGCGAGGGGCCGGACATCATTCGCGTCCACCACAAGTACTCAGTGGAATTTGGCGAGCTGGGCGGGCTGTACGCGCTGGAGCGGTTTGCGGATTTCCCCCAAGTCAAAGCGCGTATTCTCGACAATCTGTGGGAACACGTCGCGTACGAGGGCCAGCACTTTGGGCTGCCCATCCAGATTTTGCCTTTTATCATGGCGGTCAACAAGGCGCTGTTGGCCGCGCACGAGTTGGAAGTGCCCCAGACTTGGGAGGATATGCTGGCGCTGGGGCCAGTGCTCAAGGAGCGGGGGCTTTTCGCCTTCACCATGCCGGCGGGGCTGAACCAGGACACGGCTTACCGCTTTTTGCCGCTGCTTTACAAGGCGGGAGGAAGAGTGTTCAACGAAGACTGGACGCGGGCTGCTTTTAACGGCCCAGCCGGTATCTCGGCGTTGGAGTTCCTCGTGGCGATGAAGGAGCAGGGTTTTATGCCGCCAGCGTGTGCTGCCTATGCCTTTGACGAGAACGCGGCAACGTGGTGTACGGAAAAAGCGCTGCTGTCGATTGAGGGGCCGTGGTGGCAGCACATTGTGTCCAATAACTACGACTTCCCAGTGGAGAAGTTGCAGTTGATCCGGTTGCCCGGACCAGCCCAGCCCCTTGGGCCGCATCCGCCGCGCACCTTGCTGGACTTGGTCATGGTGGCGATCACCGGCTATACCCGAGCGCCGGAGGAGGCTTGGACGGTTATAAAGGCCCTGTGGCTCGACGACCCGCAGTGGCACGTCCCCAACGCCGAGATGCTGGGTTTCCCCACGCAGAAGATCGCCTACGCACCGGGGATCGAGTCGAACTTCATCAACGGCGAGGTGCTAGCTGCGGCTGGACAAAACGGCCTAGCGTGGCCTGGGCATCCAGCGGTTACGCAAATCCAGCGGCTGATGGCCGACGCGGTCAATATGGCGCTGAGCGGGACCTTGTCCCCCAAGGAGGCGCTCGACCAAGCGGCGGAGGAAGTGGATGAAATTTTGGAGGATTATTGACCTACACATGCTGTTCGTATGGACGTAAAACGACTGCTGGTTCCGCTCTTCGTCGGCCTGATCGCCTGCGGAGGCGACGACCGCCCGCGTCCCGGCGAGCCGACCACGGTGGTGTTGTGGGAGTTCGGGGGCGTGCCGGGTCTGCGCGCATGGGTGCAGCAGGCTGTGGCCGATTTCAACGCCTCCCGCAGCGACATCCAGATCGAGCTGGAGTTCCGCGACTGGGCAACGCAGCGCGAGAGCCTGATCAGCACCACCATCGTCGGCGATGGGCCGGACATCGTGCGGGTGCATCACAAGTACTCGGTGGAGTTCGGCGAGTTGGGGGGACTGTACGCGCTGGAGAATTTCCCCGATTTTCCCCAAGTCAAGGAGCGCATCCTCGACAACGTCTGGGAACTGGTCGAATACGACGGCAAGCACTACGGCCTGCCAGTGACCATGCTGCCCTTCGTGCTGGCGGTCAACACCGACATTATGGGGCGGATGGGCCTCGAAGTGCCCAAGACTTGGGACGAGATGCTGGCGCTCGGCCCAAAATTCGCGGGCACGGGGATCGAGCCTTTTACCATGCCTGGGGGCGTCAATCTGGACACGGCCTACCGCTTCCTGCCGCTGCTGTACAAAGCGGGCGGGCGCGTCTTTAACGAGGATTGGTCTGCCGCCGCCTTTAACGGCCCAGCCGGGCAGGCGGCGCTGGAGTTTTTAGTGGAGATGAAAAACAAGGGCTATCTACCAGCCGGCAGCGCGGCCTATCGCTTCGATGAAAACGCCGCGCACTGGTCAACCGGCAAGGCCGCGCTGTCGATTGAGGGGCCGTGGTGGCAGGATATCGTCCACGGCAACTACGACTTCGATCTGAACAATCTGGCGCTGGCGCAAGTGCCCGGCCCGGCAGAGCCGCTGGAACCGCATCCATCGCGGACCTTGCTCGACGTAATTATGATTGCCATAACCGGCTATACCAAGGTGCCCAACGAAGCCTGGGAAGTGGTCAAGGCACTGGATTTGGACCATCCGGTCTGGCGCAACCCCAACCCGACCATGGGCGGCATTCCCACGCTGAAGGCAGCCTATGCGGAAGGCGTGCAGTCCGATTACATTGACCTAGATCAACTCGCCACAGCCGGGGCCAATGGGCTAGGTTGGCCGGGCCATCCGGCAGTGACGCAGATTCAGCGGCACATTGCCGACGCGGTCAATATGGCGCTGACCGGCTCGCTGACTCCCAAGGAAGCGCTGGACTTTGCCGCCGAAGAAGTAAACGAGGTGTTGAGTGATTACTAAAGGCGCACTGCGCAAAAATCTGACGCCGTACTATTTCTTGCTACCGGCCCTGTTGGTCTTGGCGGTCGTCATTCTCTACCCGGTGTTCAGCAACCTGATTATGAGCTTGTACAAGGTGAAGCTCTTTCGCGGGGCTGGCGACGAGTTCATCGGCCTGACGCACTACGCCAAGCTCTTCGGCAGCCGCACCTTTGTCAACAGCATCTGGAGTTCAGTGCGCTTTACGCTCTACTCCCTGCCAGTAGCCTTCGTCTTGGGCTTGGGGATGGCGTTGATCTTCAACGAGATCAAGAAGTATCGGCCGGTCTTTACCGGCTTTCTGCTGATCCCCTGGGCCATCGCCCCAGTGGTGACCGGCTACATGTGGCGCTGGCTCTTCCACGACAGCTTCGGCCTCGTCAATCACACGCTCCTAAGCCTCGGCTTCATAGACGCCAACGTTCCCTGGCTGGCGCAGCCAGACGCGGCTATGGGCGCGGTGGTGGTGGCCAATGTCTGGCGCTTTATGCCCTATATCACCATCATGCTGCTGGCCGGTTTGCAGGGCGTGTCCGCCGAGCTGTACGAGGCCGCGCACGTCGATGGGGCCAATGTGTTCGGGCGCTTCTTCCACGTGACGCTGCCGCAGCTCAAACACGTGATCGGGGTGGTCTTCCTCTTCGCCACCATCTGGATGGTCAACGATTTCGCGCTGATCTTCATTATGACCGAGGGCGGCCCGGCCAAGGCCACGCAGGTGGTACCGATTACGGTCTATCGCATCGCCTTCGAGCACCTGCGGCTCGGCAAGGGCGCGGCCGCTGCACTGATTCTGCTGCTCTTTTTGTTGGCCATGAGCATCGTCTTCATCCGCGTGCTCTTCCGCGAGGAGAGGAGGAGTGCGGATGCGAATTAAGACCCAAGAAAAAGTCCGCGCCCATCTCGCCTACGGCTTAGGCTCGGTCTTCGTGCTCGCGCTGGTGATGCCGCTGATATGGGTAGTCACGACTTCGGTGCGTCCCCTGTCCGAGATGACGCAGACGCCGCCTTTGGTCTTCCCCCGCTCCCTCACCTTCCACGCGTACGTCGAGATGTGGGACACCGGGCCGTTTGTGAAGTACTTTGCCAACAGCATGGTGATTTCCCTCTCCACGGCCCTAATCGCCCTCGCGTTTAGCGTCTGCGCCGCGTATGCCTTTGCCCGCTTCCGCTTTCGCGGCAACACCTTGTTGCTAATGGTGGTGGTGATGTCGCAAATGCTGCCCGGCTCTTCGATCCTCATCCCGCTCTTTCAGGTGATTCGCTCGTTCGGCTTGCTCGACACGCACATCGGCATGGTGCTGATCTACACAGGCTTTGCCATCCCGTTTTGCACCTGGCTGCTCAACGGCTATTTCCGCGCCATCCCCACCGATCTAGAGCAGGCCGCGCTCATCGACGGCTGCAACCGCCTCCAGCTACTCTACCGAATCGTCTTGCCGCTGGCGGCACCGGCGATCGTAGCGGTGGGAACCTTTGCCTTTTTGCTTTCGTGGAATGAATTTTTGTTCGCTTTTGTGTTTACCAAATCGCAGGCCCTGACCATTCCAGTGGGGTTGCGCGCCGCGTTTTTGGGACAATACGTCAACAAATACGACCAGCTATTCGCCGCATCGCTGATTTTTAGCCTGCCGCCAATCGCGCTCTTTGTCGGATTGCAGCGGTATTTTGTCCAGGGATTGACGGCTGGTGCCGTAAAGGGATAGGAGAACCAATGAGTAAGACTAAAACATGGCTGCTGTGCGCCCTATTGGCCGCCGCTTGTGGGCAGCCGGACGACGCACCCGATAAACTCAAGATCGGCTACGTCATCAACTTCATGTCGCACGAGTGGTATCAAAACATCAGCAAATCGGCGACAGCGCGAGCGGCCGAGTTGGATGTCGAGTTGATCGTCGCCGATGCCAACCTCGACGTGGCCGCGCAAATCTCCAAGGCCGAAAACCTGCTCGCCCAAGGGGTCGAGGTGCTGATCTTGTCACCAGTGGATGCTAAGGCAATGGGGCCGATAGTGCGGCAGGCCAAAGCCGCAGGGACCAAGGTGATTACCGAGTCCAACCCCGTGTCCGAGGCCGTCAGCTACGTGGGGATTGACAATTACGCCGGTGGGGTCAAGGCCGGCGAGTGGTTTGCCAGCTACGCAGCGGAAAAGGGCCTCGACCCCAAGATCCTCATCGTCGGTTTCCCCAACTTTGAGGACTGTCGGCAGCGGGTCGATGGCTTCAAAGACGCGCTCGCCGCTTCGGGTCTGACCCATGAGATCATCCAAGAAGTCGATGGACAGGGCCTCAAAGAAAAGGCGTTCAAGGTGGCGCAGGACGCGCTGACGGCCAACCCGCAGATCAACGCGATCTACGGCATCAACGACGATTCGACGACCGGCGGCATGGCGGCCTACAAGGCGGCCGGATTGGACGAAGCAGCGCTGACGGCAATCGGCTTCGGCTTTGAGGGCACCGTGGGACAGACGGCCCTCACCGGCGACACGCCCTACGCGGCGGCGCTGGCGATGTTTCCCAACTTTGTCGGAAGCGCGCTCATCGATGCGGCGATGCAACTATCGCGTGGCGAGCAGCTACCTCCCCACTACGAAACCCCAACCATCGTCGTCACCCGCGACAATATCAGCCGCTTCTACGACACGAGCACCGAGCCGCCCTTCGCGCTCAAGGTGGATGCGGTGCGAGCCTTGATGCCGCAATGAGTCGCTTACTGTCGCGGATGCTCCATAGCGAGCAGGCCGGGCTGTTGCTGGCACTGGTCCTGCTCTGCGTGGGAATTTCCCTACTGACGCCAGTATTCTTTACGGCCGTCAATATCAAAAACGTGCTGCGGGACGCCTCGCTGGTGGCCATCGCCGGAATCGGCATGGTGATGATCATCCTGCTCGGCGAGATCGACCTGAGTGTCGGCTCGACCCAAGCCGTGGCCGGGATCATCGCCGTGGCCGTGCTCAACCAGTTCGAGAGCGTGACGCTGGCACTGGTCGCCGCACTCGCCGCCGGAGCACTCATCGGCCTGTGTAACGGACTGTTGGTCACCAAGGCCGGTATCAACTCCCTAATCGCGACCTTGGGCATGATGGCGATTTTGCGCGGCGCGGCCATGGTCAGCACTCAAGCAGTATCGATCCAAGGCAAAGTAGAAAGCTTCATCGAAGTGGGAACTGGACATTTGGGGCCGATCCCGATCCCGGTGCTGGTGACCTTTGTCCTCTTGGGGCTGTTTTACTACGTCCTCCACCACACCATCCTCGGCCGCTATATCTACGCCATCGGCGGCAACATCCAAGCGGCGCGGCTCGCGGGCCTGGCCGTCGATCGCACGCGCGTCTTGGTCTTTGTGCTCGGCGGAGTACTGGCGGCGCTGAGCGCCTTCATCTTAGCCTCGCGCCTCAACTCCGGGCAGCCGAATGCCGGCTTAGGGTTTGAGTTGCAGGTGATCGCCGCGGTGATTTTAGGCGGCATCAGCCTGACGGGCGGCGTGGGCACGCTCGGCGGTGCTTTCATCGGCATCCTGATTCTGACGGTACTCTCCAACGGCTTGGTGCTATTGAACGTGTCGTCCTTTTACCACGACATTGCGCGCGGCGCGGTAATTATCCTCGCCGTGTATCTGGACACCCGCCGCAAGCAGAGTCTCCTACGACGGTTGCTCGCCCCCCCGACATGACGCCCCTACTCTCCCTAGAGGACATTCACAAGCGCTTCCCCGGCGTCTATGCGCTCAAAGGCGTTGACTTTGCAGTGCAGCCGGGAGAAGTCCACGCGCTGGTCGGCGAAAACGGCGCTGGCAAGAGCACCTTGATCAAAATCGCGGCCGGCGTGTACCACCGCGACCAAGGCCGCTACCAGATTGCGGGCCGTCCCGTAGATATCCGCCATCCGCGCCAAGCCATAGACCACGGCCTAGCGGTCGTTTATCAAGAATTAGAACTAGTCCCTTCGCTATCGGTGGCTGAGAATTTGTTCTTCGGTCGCCTGCCGCACGGACGCGGCGGCCGCGTCCAGTGGAACGCGCTCTATGACGCTTCAGCAACGCTATTGTCCGAGGTCGGGCTAGCAGTTGATCCGCAGACCAAGGTCGGCCACCTTGGCGTGGCCGCGCAGCAATTGGTCGAAATCGCGCGAGCACTGGCGTGCGACGCCCAAGTAATCATCATGGACGAGCCGACCTCGGCCCTGAGTACGCGCGAGATCGACAAGCTCTTTGCGCTCATTGCCCGGCTCAAGGCGCGAGGCGTCGG
This sequence comes from Candidatus Latescibacterota bacterium, assembly GCA_022827835.1. Classification (GTDB taxonomy): domain Bacteria; phylum Latescibacterota; class UBA2968; order UBA8231; family UBA8231. The sequence continues at coordinate 52,977 of JAJEIO010000062.1, read as the reverse complement.
CGTGGTCTATGTATCGCACAAGCTTTCAGAGGTCATGGCGCTGGCCGATCGGGTGACGGTCTTGCGCGACGGAGAACGCGTCGCCTGCGAGCCAGCCGCCGACCTCGACGAAGAGCAGCTTATCGCGCTGATGGTCGGGAGGGAATTGGGGCAGGGTTTTCCCGCGGCCGATCGTACACCGGGGCCGTGTGCGCTGGAGGCGGAGGGGTTGACCACTGATCGGGTGCAGGACATTTCCTTCAGGGTGTGCGCCGGGGAAATCGTCGGGTTTTCCGGGCTGATGGGCGCGGGACGGACGGAACTAGCGCGAGCCGTGATGGGCGCAGATCGCCGCCGCGCTGGAACTATCACCATCGACGGAATCGCCGTACCGGCAAATGCACCGCCGCAAGCGCGCACCCTCGGGTTGGGCCTAGTACCGGAAGATCGCCGGGCCGACGGCCTCTTCGCACAGCAAAGCGTGCGCGCAAACGCGAGCGTCGCGGCCTTAGAGCAATTCTGCCGCGCCGGCCACGTGCAGGTAGGCATGGAGCGGCAGCAAGTCGGCGCACTCGTCGCACGCCTGCGCCTGCGTCCCCCCGACCAAGAGCAGACCATCGCGCGGCTCAGCGGCGGCAATCAGCAAAAGGCACTGCTGGCCCGCTGGCTGCTCAAGGAAAACTTGCGAGTGCTGCTCGTCGACGAGCCGACCCGAGGAATAGACGTCGGTGCCAAAGCCGAGATTTACCAATTGCTAGACGGGCTGGCGCGCCAAGGGCTGGCAATCGTGGTCCTCTCCTCGGAAATGCCCGAAATCCTGGGGCTGTGCGACCGAGTGTACGTGATGCGCGAGGGACGGATCGCCGCCGAGTACACACGATCCGAGGCCACGCCGGAAAAACTCTTGGCCAGCGCCCTGCCCAGCGCCAGCTAAAGCCATTCATCCCTACCTAAAGAGGTGCAACGTGAAAATCCTAATCACCGGCGGCACCGGCCGCGTCGGAGCCAATTTGGCAAGAGCTTTGCTCGACAAAGGGCACGACATCCGCTCGTTTGTCTATCCCGGCGACCAAAGCCGCGCCCACAAGCTCGACAGTTTTGACCGCGTCGAGACCATCGAAGGCGATTTGCGCAATCTCGCCGACGTGCGCCGCGCCGTCGAAGGAGTCGATGCGGTGTATCACATCGCCGCGGCCTTTGGCGGCCCCTTCGACAACCGCGAATACCTCGAAATCAACGGCATGGGCACCATCAACGTGCTGGAGTCCATCCGCGAGCTGACGCCCAATTTGCACCGCTTGGTCTATGCTTCCACCGAGGCGATTTACTGGGAAAATCCCTACAACGGCCGCTGCTTTGAAGAGCCAATCCGCGAAGACCAAGTCGCCCGCTACCAGACGATGCCCTACTTCCTGACCAAGTGGATCGGCGAGGAACTGGTGATGAGCTATCACTTGCAGTTCGGGCTGCCGTCGGTGACCACGCGCTTTGCCACGATTATTGAGCCGGGTGAATTCCTCGACGAAAACGGCTTGCCGCATCTGTTTTTGTTCGGACCGGTTTATGAGCAGTTCAAGGACCGAGAGGGAGCCGAGGAGTTCAAGACGCAGTGGACGGGCGAGGAGCAGTTCCTGCTATCGCGCAATCCAGACGGGCGGCCCTATCGGCAGGTGTATGCCGACGTGCGCGACATCGTCCAAGGGCTGGTGTTGGCGCTAGAGCGGGACGAAGCCGTGGGCGAGGTGTTTAATCTAGGCGGGGCCGCGCTGTTCGATTGGAGCGAGACCGTACCCTATCTTGCCGAGCGCTTCGGTCTGGGCTACGCCGATGCGCGGCGGCCGGATTGGAACTACTTCGAGCTGGATTTGACCAACATCAAGCAAAAATTGGGGTTTGAACCCAAGCACGACTTGGCGAGCATCCTCGACGCGGCTGAGGCCATGCGGCGCGGCGAGGACGTGGGGATTATCCCGACGGGCGTGCGCTTTGGCTAGCGTAGTGGTGCAGAGGAGATCCACATGACCGAAGGACACCAAGTACTAGCCGACCGCGGCGCTGTGTCCGCCCAGCAGCCAGCCGCGGCGCGCATTGGCGCGCAGATATTGGCCCAAGGCGGCAACGCCATGGATGCGGCCGCGGCCACCAGTTTGGCCTGCTGCATGTTGGCCCCCCAATCCAATGGCATCGGCGGCTACATGTCGGCGGCGGTCGTCTTAGAAGGTTCCACTGGCCGCGTCTGGTCGCTCGACGCCAATGCCGTAGCTCCAGCCGCAGCCCACGAACACATGTACGACATTCTGCCGGCTCGCCGCGACAACATGTGCACCAACGAAAAGGAATACGCCTGTAGCGTGCGCGACGATGCCAACGTGTACGGCCCCCAGTCCATAGCCGTTCCCGGCCAAATGGCTGGCATGGGCTTCTTGCACGAACGCTGGGGGCAATTGCCTTGGGCCTCAATCGTTGCCCCGGCTCAAGGGCTACTCGCCGACGGCTTTCCCTACGGCCCGGCCCTAGCCAATACCATCCGCAACCAAGAAGCCATTCTGCGCCGCTTCCCTGCAACGTTCAGCCACCTCGCACCGCAAGGCGAGTTGCCCAGCCCCGACGACATTTGGCATCGCCCCGATATGGAACGCACTCTGGCGCGTTTGGCTCAAGCCGGCTGGCGCGACTTTTACGACGGCGAATTGGGCCGCACCATCGGCGATTATGTCCAAGCCAGCGGCGGTGCCCTCACCCGCGAGGATATGGCTGACTTTGAGCCGCGTCTGACCGAGCCATACCAAATCACCTACCGCGACGTGCCAGTGTACGGACCAATTTTGCCCAACGGCTGCCTCTCCGCCCTCCAGATACTGCACATGCTGGAGTGCCTGCCCGTGGTGCCCGACGACCGAGCCTTGTACTGGCACCAGCTAGCCGAGGTCGTCAAACAGGCTTGGCGCGACCGCCTGCGCTACGTCGGCGACCCCGATTTCGTCGATGTGCCAGTGGAGCGCTTGCTGAGCAAGGACTACGCCGCCGGTCGCGTCGAAGCCCAGCAACAATTCCCCGAGCAGGTCGATCAGCAAGTGTACGAAGCCTCGGGTCCAGCCGTCGCCGAAACCCTGCACGTATCAGCCGCAGACGCCGAGGGCAATCTCGTCGGCATCACCATCACCCAAGGCGGAGCTTTTGGCTCCTGTCTCACCGTACCGGGCACAGGCATTATTTTAGGTCACGGCATGTGCCGTTTGGACCCCCGCCCCGGTCGGGCCAATTCCGTAGCGGCGCACAAGCGTCCGCTCAACAACGTGGTCCCCATGATCTTGCGCCTGCCCCAGCGCGACGTGGCCATCGGCCTACCCGGCGGTCGCCGCATCATCAGCGTCGGTGCCCAACTCGGCCAGCGCATTATCGACTTCAACGCCACCGCCTTGGGAGCCGCCACAGCCCTCCGACTCAACGCCGAAGCCCAAGAACCCCTCGAACTAAAGCGCGGCATCGACCCGGCGATTGTGCAAACCCTAAGAGAAATGGGCCACCGGGTGCTGGTAAGAGAAGCGGTAGCCGGCGGTGCGCACGGTGCCGAGGTGCTCAAAAGCGAGGGCAAGGTACGCGCTGGGGGCAATGGCTGGGCCGCGGGCGTATAGCTCGTCTTTGGGTGATTTTCACCCACATCATGGATATCTGAAGGCTACTGCCTAAATACGACGGAGGATAAAAATGAAGATTACTGATTTGCAGGTGAGGCGGATAGGGTCGGAAGGGACCAACAATTGGATGTTTGTGAAAATCGAAACTGACGCCGGTATTCACGGCTGGGGCGAGGCGAGTTTGCAATACAAAGACGACGCCTTACTCGGCGAATTTGCGGCGTTCAAACGGTTTCTGCTGGGCAAAAATCCGTTTGAAATTGAGCGAATTTGGACCTCGTTGTACCGACGCGTGACGTGGTCGGGGGGAGCGGTAACAACGAGTGCGATTAGTGCGATTGATCTGGCGTTGTGGGACATTAAAGGCAAAGCCTTGGGCGTCCCAGTGTATGAACTGTTAGGAGGAAAATCACACGACAAAATTCGCATGTACGCCAATGGCTGGCCGAGAAAGGATAACACGCCTGAAGGGATCGCCGAGGGCGTCAAGCGGGTGGTAGATCAGGGCTATGAGGCGTTGAAGTTTTACCCTTTTAGAGGCGCACAGGTGGCCACCATCGAGCGCATTCAACACGGCGTCGCCCTTGTGGAAGCGGCACGCGAAACGGCAGGATCGCAAATTGAAATCGGAATCGACATTCGCGCGCGCTTGAACATATGGAGCGCACGACGAGTGGCGCAGGAATTGGAACCCTATAACATTGCGTGGATGGAAGAGCCGATTTTGTGGGATAATCCAGAAGCGCTAGCGCAATTTGCCCGCGAAGTAAATGTGCCCATTGCGACGGGTGAGCAGTTGTACACTCGCTGGGATTTTCGCCCGCTGTTGGAATTGAATGCGGTCGGGATTATTCAGCCGGATATTTGTCACGCGGGCGGCATCACTGAATTGAAGAAAATTGCCGCAATGGCCGAAACATATTACGTGACAGTCGCCCCACACAATTCCAATGGGCCGATTTCAACAATCGCCAGCTTGCATTTGGATCTGTGTATTCACAACAGTTTGATGCAGGAAATTTTTGTGTCGTCCATTGATCGATACAACAAAGTGCTTACGCAGCCTATTGAAGTAATCGATGGACATTGTGTACCACCTGAAGGTCCAGGTTGGGGCGTAGAGTTGCGCGAGGATGTTATGATGGAACAATATCAGCCGAAGCTGTTTACGCCGATTGAGTCTGAGCCGTATATGGAGTTTTAAGGCGTGGGTGTTCTAGGAGGATTGGGATTATACCGACGGAGGGAATTCGAGAAAGCGTAAAAAAATTAACAAAAGATAACGGCCGGCCTCCGCGTCGTCACACATAACGCGGAGGCCGGTTCATTGTTACAGTGAATCGCGCTTGAATTGCACGTACGCGGGCTGCTCGGCAGCCACCGCCTTATCAGCAGCTTGGCCAAAAGCATCCATGATTTCTTCGTAATCCGAGCCATAGGGCACAGTGACAACCGACGCGGAATCCACAGCCGCCGAGGACATGTCGTCAGCAGCACACGTCACTATTACCGTCATAGGCGTGTATATCCCACCGGTAAGCACATTTACCAGTCCGTTCAAAAAGCTCTGCTGCGTCTCAACTTTAGCTACGCCATTTTCGCACTCGTTCTGCGCTTCGACCACCGAGGGCGGCACGAGGCCAGCTATCCAGCTATGCTTCCACATCTCCACCGTCTTATGCCCCGGAGCAAGCCCAGTATCAATGGTCGCGTGATAACATCCGGCTAAAAGAAACAGGCTGAAAAGCACTACTATGAGAAAACTCCCCTGCAAACGCTTGGTCATTCTAACCTCCTTGGGTTGATGGAAAATTATCGACTCCTAGGCCGCGAACGGGATAGGATAGGCAAAATGCCAAGGCTATTCAAGTAGGAACACGGCCTATGTAGTTGTCCCTTGTTTGGACAGATATAGGGATGGACTTTTATCGGTTTCGCAATAATCCAATTACAATGATAGCCAGTAATTTACCTTAATAAAGAAAATATCCGAACCATCGTCTAGAAAACTCTCACCTATATTCTTCAGCGGGAGGAAGGAAGGATCTGAAGAGAACGCACTGTTCGCTTGGGACCACACCAAGAACAAGGTACTTCCCGGACGGTATTCCCAACGTAGTACCATGTTACTCTGCAGTGAACGGTGGCGGAAATCGGGATTGTAGTCCAACTCTGTATAGGGGGTAAACATATACGAATCCGGTCTCGCTAGTTCCTTGAAATGTTTGTAGGCACCAACCGCCAGAAAAGGCTGCAAATAGAGCTCTAGACTCAGATCCCGGCTGAAGATTACATTGAGTCGGGTAGTCAGATCTAGGGTCTTGCTATTCAGTGTTCCATATACGAAGTGTTCAACTATGCCATCCCCATCCACGTCTATATTCCCAACCCACTGTGCATCATCGAAACCCCATTGATAGCTTGGCTGAAAGTAACACTCTATATAATAAGCTGGTTTAATTTCTACTCCCAATCCCATCGTGCGCCAAGTGCTACCTTCCGCGTCGTTTCCCCAAGAAGAGTAGAGTTGGCTACTTATGGCTCGCCGATCATCGCTTCTGATACTAAGATCAAAAGCTGTTCTAGCGGGCCGTACGATGAGCGGCCCACCCCGGGTATCTAGATCGTCTTGAGTGCGGAAATCATGGTTAATTGCTCCAGAGATGTCCCAATAATTACTAAACTGATGCCAAGTGCTCAAGCCGATGCCGTTTGCCAGTACCACGTCATCAAAATTCCGACGTCTCCACTGATTGATGTTCAGTCTGTTCCGACGGAAAAAATTCCAGGGACGATCCTTGCGAAACTGGAGTTGAAACCGAGTTTCGTAGTAGTTGTTCCGCCATAGAAAACCTAGATCATTGATTTCGAAATCTTTTGAATAGGCTTCCCAATGGAATCCTCCTTGTAGCCAGCCACTCCGCTTGCCCACAGCCATCTCGCTGCCCCACCCCCTCTTCCGATCCGCTGCCGATCCGGCTTGGCTACTGGCGATCTGTCCCGAGAAATCGTATTCGTTCTGCCCCGAACGCAGCCACCAATCCACACTCCCAGAGTAAGCGTCTGCAGCCTTGTGTCGGTTGAGACTCGTACCTGTCAGGCCAATGTGAGAGTTGCCTTGAAAAAGATCCTGCTGTACTCGGCCAACCAAGATATGCGAGCGCGGCTCAAGAAGAAAATTACGACGTTTTGTTTCTTCCCCCACACTCTCCAGAGATGCATACTCTCTAGCCGTAAGTGCTTCCATTAACCCAAAGCTCGTCTTGCCGGCCGTCTTGCCCACTATTTTAACTGCTCCTAAAATGGTGGTAAAATCTGGCCGCTCCACCATCCGGAAGCCACTGGGGATGCTATTGAAGCCGGGCTGCTTGCCAATGCGACGGGAATAGAAAAGCTGGATAGGCGTTCGGAAATTCTCGGCACCATCTACGAAAAAGGGGCGCCGCTCCTCAAAGAAGGTCTCAAAAACTGAAAGGTTTAGCACGGCCGGATCGGCTTCCACCTGCCCGAAGTCTGGATTGACGGTGGCGTTAAGAGAGAGGCTCGAGGTCAGTCCGTAGCGCATATTAACCCCCAGATTGCTGAAGAGATCACGGCTAGCGGATACATCGTCGGAGATAAAGGTGGATCGGCCGACGATATAAGGCATAATCTCCAAGGGTTTAGGGGGAACAATCTGCTCAATACCTTCAAGATGGCCAAAGTGCGATGGCCAACCGCTTTGCTCAAGCGGAACCATACGCCAATACACATCCTCTTTTTTTCTACTTATATAGCGAATTACATTGACGCCCCAAGTGTATCTCTCCTGAGGACTGAAGCGGAGCGTTTGGTAGGGAATCTTGTACTCTACACCCCACCCGTTCTCATGCCTACTTTGACGCGCCTGCCAGACCCCATCCCAAGCACTGTCCCAACCACCTCCATCATCGTAATTATAGCCATCCATCAGGGAGCCACCGGCATATATCTGGAACACAAAGTTTGTCTGATGGTCATGGTGGGCGTCAATGGCAAGCTGGACGAAATCTGCTTCTGGCCGCTGATCTCGGCGGGTAAGACGAGCCACGATCTGCTCTGGCTGGCGATCAAACGCCATAACACCGACGTAAAGCGCTTTGTCGTCATAGGCAAATTGCACTGTGGTTGACTCGGTGGCAGCCTGTCCCGTATCGGGTCTCCGCTGAGTAAATCCTGTAAAGACAGGAGCTTGCTGCCAGATTAAATCGTCTAAGTGGCCGTCGATTTTAGGTGGAGTAGAATGAATCCGTATGGCTCTTAGAGTCTTGCCAGTGATTTCCCCATCTTCTACGTGGCCCCAGAGAGGATCTCCCCCATCGACAATGGCAATAATTATTAATATTCTCCATAAACGCATCATGTTGAGTCCTCTCACTTTCTCACTCATCAAAGGACTGGCCGATCTCAAGCCATAAACCAATTTTAGTGAAGTCAATGGGATGGCTTTTCAAAGAAGCAAGACCGAGTCACATAATGTCAACTTGAAAAGAGAGACTGTTGATGCAATTGGTGACAAAACCATGAGAATACTACCGGAGATTCAATGCGAGAATCAGTACTCTGCCCTGTATAAGGACGACGCCATCTGGCAGCCCGCCGTCCGTGTAATCGCTGCGCGTCACGGAATCTCGGGCGAACTGGAGCGCCTGACGCTGGGAACGCACGTCGTCTATGGGATAGGAGAGGTAATCCTCAAGCTCTACTGCCCGCTGTGGGCGGAATTCTTCAAGATGGAGCGCATCGCCTTAGAGAGCGTGGACAATCTGCCCGCACCGACGCTGCTGGCTCACGGGAAGATTGACGGGTGGTCGTACCTGCTGCAGAGTCGCGTGATGGGAATCCCAGCGCAATCGGTTTGGCGGCAGCTCCCCCTGCGCATACGCCGCGACCTCGTCGGAGAAATCGGCGCGCTCCTGCGTCGCCTGCACGATCTCCCTCTCCCCGAGGGTCTCGACGCCAATTGGGCGTCTTTTTTGCAGAATCGACTCGATGGGGCCGAGGCACACCACAGCGCCCAAGAGCCGTGGAACAGTTGGATCCGATCCCGTCTCGAAAAATTTGCCGAACCCCCTTTTCCCCACGTCTTCCTACACGCCGACTTGACGGAGGATCACTTTCTGCTCACTAAGCGCAAAGACGGTTCCTGGTTCGTCTCCGGGATCATTGACTTTGGCGATGCCCGCATTGGTCATCCATTCTACGACTTCATCGCCATACTCGCCTACTACACCCTAGGCGAGCCCGAACTCTCCTACCAGTTGCTTGAGGCGTATGGGTTGGAAAGCTCGCCCGAAATCGAGGAGGGAATCCTGAGTTTCTGCCTGCTGCACGAGTTTGGCTGCCTGCAGGACTTTCTCAACGCATACCCCATGGAAGGACCCGCCGACTTCCGGCGAGCCCTGTGGGGAACAGATATTACGTTCTCGCCGCCATAATCTCAGCCGCCTCAATCTGATCCACTAGCGCGATCGAGTGAATCACGTCGCGGATGTCGGTGATCGGCTGCCGGTTTTCAACCACGCAATCAAGGAAGTGCTCGTGCATGGTCAAAACCCCCTCGTAGCGAGGCACGTCGTCTTGGGGCACGCCGTCGATTTCCCAGCCGCCGAGAGTGCGCACTTGGTTGTCCTCGTGGATTTCGATCTCACTGGGAATTTTCATGTAGCAGCCAATGCCCACGCCGTGTAGCTCCGAGCGCAGCACCCGCCCGCCAGAGGCGCGGTTGCCGAGCATCACGCCAGTCGCGCGGTTGTCAAAGCGCACCAGTGCCGTGTAGTGGTTGAAACCCTCGCCGCCGAATTTGTCTTGGTAGGCAGTAACTTCCACCGGCTCGCCACCAGCCATGTAACGCAGCAGATCGACGATGTGGACCAAGTCATTCCACAAGGTGGTGGTGAATTCGTCGGCACCTTGCGGGAGCTGTTTGTTGAAGGTCGTCGTCGCCAGCGACACCGGACCTTTGGCTGCCACTAGGCGCATGGCCTCGCGGGTGACGGCAGTGTAGCGGCGTTGCAGACCGACCATCACCCAGACCCCCTGGCGCTCGGCCGCCGCCAAAATCGCCCGCGTCTCGTCGCTGTTAGCTCCAGGCGGCTTTTCAATAAACAGGTGCTTGCCCGCGGCGATGCAGTCGAGGGCCGGTTGCAAGAGCCACTTCTCGTTCATCACGCAATAGACAATGTCCGGGTCGATCTCGTCGAGCATGGCGCGGTGGTCTTGGTACGTGCGCGTAAAGCCGTACTTTGCGACCACTTGCTTGAGGCGCTCCTCGTCCAATTCGCAAACCGCGGCCATCTCCACGCGGTCAGCGAGGCGATGGACCGATGGGTAGTGGGCGCTCTGGCCGCGGCCTCCCGCGCCGATAAATCCCGCTTTAAGCATGATCTTCCCCTTTCTGGCACAAAGCCGTGAAAAAGCGCACGTCAATCCGCGCCAAGTCGATGACGCTTTCCACCGGCTCGCCGCCGTACTCGCTGTGGAAGCTGACCGGGCCGGAAAAGTCCAACCGCTTCAAGGTCGCAATCACCGAAGGCCAATCGACAAAACCTTGCCCCATACGCACGACGCCGGTAGCGGGATTACCCTGCTGCGTGATACTCAAGGACCGCTGGCGGGCTAGATCCTTAAAAGCGACCAGACACAAGTGCGAGCGCACGATGTCGAGGGCCATGGCGACTGGCTCCCCGCACAGCGACAAGTGCCCAGGATCGGCGAAAACACCCACGTATTGCGGATCGCAGTCTTTGACGATATTCATCGCAGCGCAGGCATTGAGGCCCATAGACGCGCCCGAATGATTGTGAATGACGGTCTTGACACCGTATTTTTCCGACAGCGCCTGAAACCCCTCCATAAAGCCGCGCACCTCGTCTAACTGCGTCCAATAGGGCACATCCGGCTCCCAGTGCCAATAGCCTAACTTGACGTGAGCCACACCAGCCTCGCCCAAGGCCGCGTAATACCTTTCCGCGTAGTCGATATCCGGGCGGTTGAAGTCGCCCGGGGCTGTGACCAAGGGGATACAGAGGCCGGCGTCGGCAAAGCGGCGCGCGGCCTCCGGCAGAGCTGTAGCCACATTGTCCGGGTTGACCGGATAGCCGTCGCGCACGCACAGGTCGGCCCCCTGCACGCCAATGGACTGTAAGGCGTCGATGAGTTGCGGAACATCGAGTCCCTCTAAATGCTTGGTAAATACGATATACGTCAGATCCACGATGTGTGCTCCTTTCTCTATATTTGTTTGACAAAGCGAGGTAAGGGTATCAAAATATCGGCCAAGTGCCAACGCATTAAAACGGAGCAAGTGTAGTTATGGAAGCAATCAAGATGGAACCTAGTCCGTCGATTGAGGTCCCCAAGCCACTCACCCCCACCCAAGTGCAGTCCTTTATCGACGACGGCTACCTCGTCGTAACAGATCTGATGGAAGAAGCCGAACTCGACGAACTCAAACGCGACCTCGTAGATGTAGCGCGCGGCCGCTACGAGTGCGACAACATCGAGCCGGTCGATCCCACCATGAGCGACCAAGCGGTGCTGGAGAGCATTCTCTGCATCCACCAGCCCCACTACGTCAGTCCGGTCATCGAAAAGTACGTCCGCCACCCCAAAATCTGCGGTGCTCTGAGCCAGATCACCGCCGCGCACCTGCCCTTTTGGGACGGCAGCGTCAAGTGCATGCAGTCCATGTACTTCGTCAAGCCGCCCAACTTCCAAGGGCAGGCTTGGCACCAAGACGAGATCTACATCCCCACGCGAGATCGCTCGCTAATCGGCGCGTGGATCGCCGTGGACGACGCCACCGTGGAAAACGGCTGCCTGTACGTCATTCCGGGATCGCATCGGCCCGGGTACCTCTACCCGCAGCGGTCCCACGAAAATCCAGACGAGTTCGACTTCGCACCCGAGAGCTACGGCTTTGACGAGAGCGTCGAGATCCCGGTTGAAGTGGAGGCCGGCGCCCTCGTGTTCTTCAACGGCTATCTCCTCCACCGCTCGTACAAAAACCGAGGCGACACCTATCGCCGCGTCTTAGTCAACCACTATTGCAACGCCTGGAGCCTGTTGCCTTGGAGCATTGAAGAAGGCGAGTCGCCCGCCCGCGCCGACCGGCGCAACATCGTGCCCGTGGCCGGCATCGACCCCTACGCCTGGAAGGGCTATCAAACGCCAGCCAAGTCCGTGGGACTGCGGCACTGCAAGGCCATTGACGAGGTCCGCGCCGACCGCGATAAGCCCTAAACCGTTGCCCACAGCAACACACAGTGCCAGCCATCGAGAAAGCTTGACGCATGGCTTGACCTTCCGCTCCCTCGGCATCGGCCTGCTGCTGGCCTTTGGAGTCGGCGCGGCGGTTCCCTTCCTCAGCCTCTACGTGCAAGGGTCGAATGCCGGGGCGTATTTCACCAGCCAGATCGCCCATCTCCTCCTCTTCCTACTCCTTTTAGTCGTCAACACCGGCCTCGGCTCCATCCGCCGGTCTTGGATCCTCCAGCGGGGCGAGCTAGTCGTCATTTTTATTATGACCAGCTTGGCCAACTCGGTCCCTGGGCTGATCAGTTACTGGGTGCCGCTGGTCTCGAGTCCGTTTTACTACGCCAGCCCTGAGAACAATTGGGGCGAACTGGTCCTGCCCTATATCCCCACCTGGGTGGTGCCCCACGATCTAGAGGCCATTCGCGCTTTCTTTGAGGGCAATGAAGGACAAGCGAGCACAATCCCCTGGGAGGTATGGCTCACGCCACTGTTGAGCTGGTTGCCGCTGGTCGTCGCGCTGCACGTGGCCACCTTGTGCCTGATGGTCGTCGTGCGCCGGCACTGGGTCGAAAACGAGCGGCTCGTCTATCCGGTGATGCAACTCCCCCTCGCCATGGTGCAAGACGACAAGCGCGGCTCGCTAATCAAGCCTTTCTTCCGCAATGGAGTCATGTGGATCGGCTTTGCCGTGCCTGTGATCACTGGAACGGTCATCGGCCTGCACGCTTATTTCCCATTCCTGCCGACGATTGATCTGACCGTCCCCTTCCCGCTCTTCAGCTCCCGCCTGAGCTTCGCCACCTTGGGCTTCTTCTTTTTGATCCAGCGCGAAGTGACCTTTGGCCTGTGGCTGTTCACCTTGCTCAACAATCTGCAAGAGACCATCTACCGCGCCATCGGCTGGGGCATCGAACAGGAACCAGCCGTCAGCGTGTGGAGCTACGGTCTGCCCAGCCTGGTCCACCAAGGCATGGGCGCGATGATCGTCCTCGTGTTGGGCGGCTTGTGGGTCGGGCGCGAGCACATCGGCAATGTCTTCCGCAAGGCCCTGAGCGACGCCCCGGACATTGACGACAACGACGAGATCCTCTCGTATCGGAGTGCGGTCTTGGGCTTCATCGGCAGCGTGGGAGTCCTAGCCGGCTGGCTGTGGGCCCTCGGCATCCCGCTGGTGGGCATTGCGGCCCTCTTGTTTTTCATGTTCGTGGTGTACGTAGCCCTCACGCGAGTAGTGGCCGAGGGCGGTGTGGCAGTCATTTACGCTCCGCTGGTGGCTCCAGACGCGGCCGTCTCAGCGATTGGCACCTCTTTTTTTGGGGTCGGCCTAGTCGGGCTGGCCTTCACGCGGATCTTTGCCAACGATCTGCTCAATTTCGCCATGCCCCACGTGGCCAACAGCCTGAAGCTGAGCGGGCAAATCGAGGGCCGACGGCGCTACCTGTTCTGGGGCATGTTGCTGGCCCTGTTGGCGGGCCTTGGTGGCGCACTGTGGATGCTGATGCACCTCGCCTATACGTATGGGGCGATCAACTTACGGCCACCCCATTTTATTTGGCTGCCCAACTACGTGTACGACTACACGGCCACGCAGATGAGCAGCCCCTCGCCGCCCAACTGGCTGGGATGGTTCCACACCGGCATTGGCGGCGGGGTGATGGGCCTGTTGATGCTGGCGCGCCGCTACTGGGTCTGGTGGCCCTTGCATCCGATTGGCTTCCCCATCAGCTCGACCTTTCACTGGATGGCTTTCAACGCCTTTTTGGCTTGGCTCATCAAGGGGCCGATCCTGTACTACGGCGGCGTCTATCTCTACCGCCAAGTGCGGCCGTTCTTTTTGGGGATGATCCTCGGGCACTTTGCAATCTTCGGGGTCTTCTGGATCATCGACTCCCTCACGGGCATGGTCGGCAACGGTCTGTTCTTCTGAGAAGCGATGGGCAATCGGGTTGCTCGCCGCTAGTCTCAACATTTATTTGTTCGTCCACTTAAAAAAGGAGGCGGCTTTGGACAAAATCAGACTGGCATTGGTCGGCTGCGGGGGCATGGGAACGCGGCACCTATACGGCCTAGGTGAACTCGCCAAAACCCCATTTGACAATGTAGAGCTGGTCGCCGTATGCGACATCCGGCGCGACAACGCCGAGCTAGCGGCCGTAGAAGCCGAAAAGCTCGTGGGTCAGCGGCCCGCTGTGTTCACCGATCTCGAAACCATGCACCGCGAAGTCCCCGACCTCATGGCCGTGGATGTCGTGGTGGACCCGTCAGTGCATCACGCCGTGGTTTGCCAAGCGCTCGATCTGGGGTTGCACGTAATGGTGGAAAAGCCCATGGCCATTACCGTCAAGGGCTGTCAGCAGATGATCGAGGCCGCCGCGCGCAACCAGCGCATCCTGTCAGTGGCGGAAAATTTCCGCCGCGATCCCTCGGCGCGGCTGGTGCATCACCTGTTGGAGCAAGGAGCCATTGGCCGCCCCTACATGGCGATCTTCCACTCGCTGGCCCCGCATCGCGAGGTATTCATCACGCCTTGGCGGCACATGAAGGATCGGGGCGGGCTGCTGTTGGATCTGGGCGTCCATTTCACCGACATGATCCGCTATCAGCTCGGAGACATCAAAGAAGCCTACGGGGCCGTCGAGTTAGCCTCGCCCGTGCGCCACAAGCCCGAGGCCGTCAACTCGCCCTATGAATTTTACCAAACCCGCTTCGCCGAGATGGAGCAGCAAGTCGAAGCCACGGCCGAAGACACCTCTATGGCGATGTTTAAGATGGAAAGCGGCCTCGCCGTCAATTGGGTGGTGGGCCTAGGAGGCTACGGCTCTTGCGGCGGCGAGGTCATTTTTGGGTCTGAGGGCGTGATGCAGGGGTTTGGCACGCGCGGCGCTAGGGCGTGCCTGCAACGGGCCGACGGCACAACGCTCGACCACGCCGCGCTCGTGGCTGACGCAGAAGCGTTCGCCCTAGAACCACTGGCCGAGCACTTTTTCCCCGAGCGAGTCGCCGACCAAGACATCGACTGGAAACTGTTGGCGCTAGAGTACTTTGAACTGGCCGAGGCCATTCTCAACGGGCGAGAAATCGAAGTGAATGGAATGGAGGGCCTAAAAGACGTGGCCGCGGTGTACGCGATTTTCGAATCGAGCCGGTTAGGTCGGACGGTACAGCTAAGCGAGGTGGAAAGCGGGGCCGTCTATGAGTACCAGGCCGAAATCGACGCGGCACTAGGCATCGGCTAACAGGAGGCTAAGATGAAAAAGCTCGCCGACAAGGTCGCGCTGGTGACCGGCTAGTGCATTTCCGTCTGCGGCGGAGTCGCGATCTGACGCGGGCCGGGGCTAGTCTTACTCGGCCTGCAGGCGTTCTTTAACCTCGTCAAAGAACGCCTTAAAAGAACCTGTGGCGGCGTGCTCCCAACGGTCAAACGTCGCTTGCAGCGCTTCTGGCCAACGCTCCTTGGGCAGATTTTGCACCGATAGACAGACGTAATAGGCATCGGTCAACGCCAAGCCCCGCCGTCCATCCACGAGAGCCTGCTCCATGCGCTCGACGAACGGAGCCACCTCGGGCAAGGCTTCGACGCACTTTGCCTTGTGCTGGACAAAACTTGCCAAGTGATTGACCATGCTCCGGCTAAAGTCGTGCCGCTTTGCCGTGCCGGACACGTTGTCGAGGTCCAGCTCTCCCCTGTGATACAAGTCCATCAACTGCTGGGTGATTGTGCGTTGTTTCGCCCCAAGGGTCGCTTGCCGCGCACTGCGCAAGCCGCTGGTGAGAGCCGACATATCGTGGCAGCAATTGAGCCAGCGCGTGCCTTTGGCGACCACGCGGC
Source organism: Candidatus Latescibacterota bacterium (assembly GCA_022827835.1). Classification (GTDB taxonomy): domain Bacteria; phylum Latescibacterota; class UBA2968; order UBA8231; family UBA8231. The sequence continues at coordinate 37,254 of JAJEIO010000062.1, read as the reverse complement.
GCATGGACTCGCCCGGGCCGACGGCCGTACCCATAGCCTTGCCGTTGGCCGCGCAGGCTGCCCCCACGCGGTCAAAGGCCGCCAGCACGCGGTCGTGGTCTATGTGGGGGACTCCCTCGCGCTCGACGCCGTAGCTGTGCGCCAAGTCGCTCGGCCCCACGAAGAGCAGGTCGATCCCTTCGATGGCGGCAATCGCTTCCACCTCTTCCACGCCCTCGGCGTCTTCGATCATCACGCCCAGTATAGTCTCGGCATCAGCCCTGCCCATGTACTCGGTGGGATCCAGCGTCCCGTAGTCCGAATCCCGGCCACAGCCCAAGCCGCGCAAGCCCAGCGGCCGGAACTTGGCCATCTGCACAAAGGCCCGCGCTTCGTCGGCGCTCTTGCAATGGGGCCAAACCAAACCCCCGGCCCCTAACTCCAACGGCTTAATCACCTGATTGTACGGCCCCTTGGGGATGCGAACCACTGAATCGACCCCCGTGGCCCGCGCCGCCAAAATTAGCTGCGACAGCCCGTCTAGCCCGAGATGGGAATGCTCCATGTCGATCCAGACGCAGCCAAAGCCCGCTTGCGCCGCGAGCTCGACTACGACCGGGTCAAAGATCCGGTTGATCTCGACTATCTCTACAGTCGCCCCCCCGAGCAGGGCGGCCTTGGTCTGGTTAGTTTTCACGGATTTTCCTCTCGTTTACTTACTCGCTTTCGCCGCGCGATTTCTCTATATTCGCCCACCTGTCAACGCCCATTGTAAAACCACAGGAGACCTATTATGGCAACAAGTGGACCCGTTCCCACCGCCCGCGCCCAAGGCCGCGGCCCCACCATCTGGCTGGCTGGCTCGCCCGACGAGCTAAAGGAGTGGATGCCCCTCGGGATCGCCGGAATAGTCACCAATACGGTGGTGCTCAACCAATACGCCAAACAATACGGCTCGGTCATCAGCCTGATAGAGCAATATCTCAAGCTCACCGACAAGCCCGTGGTGATGGAAATCGACGGCCATTCCGTTGAAGAGCTGTTAGAAGTCGGGCAAGTTTTTACCAACATGTCGGAGCAGATCATCCTCAAGATCCCCTGCAACGTCAACGGACTCAAGGCATTTAGCATCCTCAAGGATCAAGGCGTTGAGACCTTCTGCACCACGGTGTTCTCGCTGACGCAAGCTGTAGCCGTCGCCCAAGCCGGGGCTAACCACATCCTGCCTTTTTGCGAGCCGGTCAAGGAAGTGGGCGGCGACCCAACCAAGCTGATCCGCGAATGCTCTCAGGTGTTCAGCGGCTGGGGCCAGCGTCCCTTCATTATGGCCGCCCTCATCCGCTCGGTGGAAACCGCTCACGCCGCCTTCCGCGACGGAGCCGACGAACTAGTCACCATGTGGACGGTGTACCGCGACATGATGGACCACCCGCTGACCGCGCAGTGGAACAAGACCTTTATGGACGAGTGGATCGACATGCACCAGAGCGGCTTGTTGGAGGGCGTGCCGGTGCGCTCTGATTGACCGCGCCCTCACCCGCGCTCGGCCGGGATCTGGCACAGCAATTCGCTCCAAGCCGTGCCCAGATTCATCACGTCCCCGCCGCAGATTACCAAGTCGCAGCCCGCGTCCATCGCGGCGGTAAGTAGTGGCCCCGGCAAGGTGAAGATGCCGCTCAGCTTGCCGACGGCCTTTGCTTTGTCTAGGCACGAGAGCACGGCCTCGCGCAGCTTTGGATCGCCCATCTGGCCGGTGCAGCCCATATCGATCGCTAGGTCCCCCGGTCCCATAAAGATCCCCGAGAGGCCCTCCACGGCGAGTATCTCATCGACATTCGCCACGGCCTCCACGGTCTCAATCTGGACAAAAAGGTGAGTGCGCGCATTAGCACGGGCTAGGACATCGTGCAAGTTTTCCATGCCAAAACCCATGCCGCGCGTGCGCACATTAAAGCCGCGTCGGCCCAACGGCGGGTACTTGCCCACCTCGACGATGCGGCGCGCGTACGCCGCATCATCTACCATTGGGACGAGAATGATCCGCGCCCCGATTTCGAGTGCTCGCAGCACGTGGTGGCGCTCGCCATCGGGCAGGCGAATGAGCGGGAAAATGCCGCCGGCCTCTGCCGCCAAACACAAGGTCTCAGCCCGCTCAAAGCTGACCGGACCGTGTTCGCTTTCGATCCACACCGCTTCAAAACCTACCTGCGCCGCCAGCGAGACGAGCAGGGGCGAGGCGCTGTTGACGGTGACGCCGCGTATCCGGCGCGGGCGACCGTCCTGATCTAAGAATACGTCGTCGGTGATTTTTAAGGTCATGGGAATCGTTTCTCTTATTTGGAGCCGCCTCAATATAGGGCTATCTTCCCCGTCTCCCAAACGACTCCAAAGGAGGCGCTATTGTGACACCACTAGACTACGGACGCTCATTTTTAATCGGCAACGACCCGAAAAACGAAGTGCGGTTTTGGGTCGAGTCGCGGACGCGCATTATCGACGCAGCCTCCGGCCAGAGCGAGGACTACGTGCAGGTGGGGTCGTGCAAGAGCGAGCACACCTTTGCCAAAGACAATCTTCTGCACGAGGACAACTACGACTTCCTGCCCGTCTTTGGCCCGGAGTGGTCGGTCATCTATCGGCGTCACGCCAACCTACGCGACAGCTATCGAGAGATCCGCCGTTCCGAGGAGTGCTGGAATGGGCAACAGTACCATTTGATTGTCGGGAGCGATGTGGAGGAACTGACCAGCGATGCGGCAGTGCGCGAAGCAACCTACGACTCAGTGCCAATCGTCGCGCAGACCGAAGTGCGGAACGAGGAAACCGGGTTACAGGCGATCATGGAGTACCCAGTCAAAACCATGAACACCAACCGCGCCAACGATATTTACCAAGTGGACACCGGCCCGGTGGCCTTCCCCGACCTGAGCCAGCGCCACGCCCGCCACGTCGATTCCCTAGCCCTAGCCTTTGTGGTCTTCAATGCCCCGCACTTTGCCGATTTCGTCATCGAAGCGCCGACCCGTGTAGGCGACGAGCAGGTGTATCACTATTCCAAGCTGGTGTCCCTAGCGGCAGTAAACAGGCTCTACGCAGTGCGCGCTTAGAAGTTGTCTATGAATCTTGCCAAAATCACCTATTTCACTTCACTAATGACCTAGGTCAAAGGAGGCATCATGTACAGAGTAGGAGTCATCGGCTGTAGAGGCATTGGCAATCGGCACGCCCAAGGGGCCGAGAGCCTAGCAAACGCCGAGGTCGTGGCCGGTTGCGACCTCGTGCCAGAGCAACGCGACGAATTTGCCGCGCAGTTCAAGGCGACCAATCCCGGGCTAGAGATGTACGACGATTACCGAGAGATGCTGGAAAAGGCACAGCTCGACATCGTCACAGTAGCCACCGGCGACAACCGACACGCCGACCTAGTGGTGGCCGCGGCCGAAGCCGGTGCCAAGGGGATTTTCTGCGAAAAACCGCTGGCCACCAGCGTGGAGGACGCCGACCGCATGGTGGCTGCCGCGGAAAGCCACAACGCCTTGCTGTCGGTTGACCACACTCGCCACTGGATGCCTGTTTGGCATCGCTGCCACGAACTAGTGACCGAGGGCGAGATTGGCGACGTGCGAGCGGTCTTGTGCGAGCACTACGGCACGCGCTCAATGTTGTTCCGCAACGGCACCCACCTGCTCGACGCCATCATGTGGTACGCTGGCAGCAACCCGGAGTGGCTCGTCGCCGAGCTAGAGGACGGGTACGAAGACTACAGCGAGTATCGCGGCGACGGCGGGCACGACCCCGCCACCGAGCCGAGCGCCAACGCCTACATCCACTTTGCCAACGGCGTGCGCGGGGTCTATCTCGGAGAAAAGCAAGCCCCCAACCGACTCGACTTCACCATATCGGGAACCACGGGGAATATTTTCATCGAGCGGGAAGGCGATGCGTACATCGAGCGAGACGGAGAGCGAGAGTTGGTTGAACCGCGCCCGTGGGAAGTTGATGGAATCGCCGCGGGTGTGCACGAACTCGTGCGCGCGCTCGACGGCGAAGGCGAGCTGTCGTGTACCGGCCGAGATGGTTTGACCGTTGTGGAGATGATGATCGCCTGCCTGCAATCGCAGCAGCAAAACAACGCAAAAATCGCGCTGCCGTTGCCTAGGTAGGTATCCAAGCCCCTGTCTCAGGGATTCCACACCCGCTCGAAGAGGCTCATCCAGTTTCCGCCCAACAGCTTGGCGATCTCCTCGGCCTTATAGCCGCGATTGGCGAGCGCCTCCGCTAAGTTGGGAAACTCCGCCGGGCTGTCGATCCCCTTTGGTTGAAAACTCAGCTCTGTGTACGGCACCGACCCATCGGCAAAAGTCGAGGGAAATTTCGTGCCCTGCTGCGATACGATGTAATGCCAGAATTCGAGCGGCTGATCGTGGGTGGAATCCGTGCCGATAGCCACGTGATCGATACCGATCCGCTCCACCATGTCGTCGATGGCATCGACGAAATCCTCGACCGTCGAATCGAATCCCTTGGGAAGAAAGTTCGCAAACGATGTGGCACCCACGACGCCCCCCTTTTCGGCGAGGAGCTTGAGCGCCTCTTCTTCCTTGTTGCGCGGGTGGCCGCAAAAACTGCGGGCATTGGCATGGGTGATCGCAACCGGTTGCTCGGACATCTCAATGGCATCCATCGTCGTCTTCGGACCGACGTGCGACAAGTCGATGACAATGCCGAGCCGGTTCATCTCGCGCACCGCATCGACGCCGAAGTTGCTCAGGCCACAATCGTTCCGCTCCCAGCAGCCGCTGCCCAGCAGATTGGTCTCGTGATAGGTCAGTTGAATCACCCGCACCCCGAGGGCGAGGAACAACCCTAGTCGATCCAACTCGTTCTCGATGGGCGAGGCATTCTGAAAACTGAGGATGATCCCAGTCTTGCCGAGTTTCTTAGCGGCGTGAATGTCGGCCGTCTCCTTCACCTGCACGATGTCGTGGCGCTCGCGAAAACGCCGCATCCACGCCGCTAGGTGCGCCATGGTCTGCACGAAATTTTCCCACGTTGCCACCGTGGCGTTGATGGCGGTGATATTGCCGGCTCGCAAACGCTCGAACACCGCGTCGCTCTCCCAGTTGCTGACGTTCAGCCCATCTATGACAATCGCCTCGTCGTACACCTTCCTCGCTTCACTCGACATCGCTCAGCTCCTCGTTTAAACCTCGTTCCAATCCCGAACAGGTCGCGCAATGCGTCTTCGCTTAAGCATGAGGCCAGAATTGATTCCACGCGGTCAGCCAATCTTCGGCGCGGCTTTCAACGGAGACCGGCCCCGTTATCTCAATTCCGGGTCGTCCCTTGAACTCGGCGAGTTGATCGACGCTGGCGAGTTCAATTCTGATAGTCGTTGGCTTTTCAGGGACATACGGCTTAGTCCGCGTCAGATCGGCAAGCGCGTTTTTAGCCCCGTCTTCGATCAACTGACGGGCGCGGACGGGCGGTAACTGGCGCGCGCTAAACCGGCTCAGTCCCTTTTTAACAGCCACGGTTGGCAGCGCTTCGCCGAGCAGGGCTTTGGCTTCTCGGCAGACGGCCTCATCGCCGGTGACGAGGGCAATCGGCACCCCATAGTGCCCGTTGAGCGCGGCGTTGACGCCGGTTTCGCCGACGAGATCGTCGTTGAACCAGAGATTTCTATACTGGACGCTGGAGATGGTGTGGCACAGCACCCCGTCGGGAGTGCCGTCGCGGGCGTGCATGCCGATGAGCAGACACGCGTCGCATCCTTGCTTCCACAGCTCGTCGTAGCGTCCCCACCCGTGATGGGCTACCCATTCGCAATCGGGATCAATTTTGTCGGGAATGAGCGAATTAAAGCTCCATCCTTTGCCCGCACCATGACAATCGACCACGACAATTTCCGTCGCGCCAACGGCTTTGGCCCCGCGCACCGCGGCGTTGATTTCCTCCGTGTAGAGCTGTCGGCCCTCTTCAAACATCGCGGCACCACCGCTGACCTGCTCCCACACCACAATGCCGCTTACGCCCTCCATGTCGGACATGATCAACACGCGCATTATTCGTTCTCCTCGTAGCGTCGAAATGTGGATTTCAAGGATGCAATCGTTGGCATATAAGATAGTGCTGAAACCGAAACGTCATAGCCTTTATTTTGTTACTAACTGCCCTTGCTAAAATCACGTATTTCCCTATGGTCTATAGTTTGACCTTTTTGCGCCGTTAGAGGCGCAAAATCCATTCATTTTTAACGGGAGGACCCATGAATTTGCAATCCTTTTTCCGGGCGTCGTTGGCCGCAGTGCTGCTGGCGACACTACCTGCCTGGGCCCAACAGGGCACCATCCAAGACGCCGTGACCGACGTCCTCAAGGCACTCGACATAGCGGCGCGACAAGAACAGGGCATTATCCGTGGCACGGTGACCGATGGCGAAGACGCCACGCCGCTGCCCAACGCCAATTTAAACCTAGTAGGCACTATGCGGGGCACGATGACCGGCGACGACGGCACCTTTTTCCTAGCGGTCCCGCCCGGCTCCTATACGCTACAAGCGACCTTCATCGGCTACCAAGCCGCCAAGCAAAACGTCGAAGTCACTGTCGGGGAGACGGCGACTGTTGATTTTTCCCTGAATGCTAGCCCCGTCGCCTTGGGCGAAGAATTCGTCGTCGTCGGTTCGCGGACGGTGCGCACCGCGATTGAGACGCCGGCCCCGGTCGATGTCATCTCCGAACTCGAGATTCGCCAATCCGGCCAAACCGAGATCAACCAGACGCTGCGCCAATTGGCTCCCTCCTTCAACGCCTCGCATCAGACGATTTCCGACGGCACCGATCACATCAACCCAGCCAGCCTGCGCGGCTTGGGGCCAGACCAAGTGCTAGTGCTAATCAACGGCAAGCGCCGCCACTCCAGCGCCTTAGTACACGTCAACGGCACCTTCGGTCGCGGCACCGTGGGCGTCGATCTCAATTCCATTCCCAAAGCCGCGGTCGAACGCATTGAGATTCTGCGCGACGGCGCCGCGGCCCAGTACGGCTCGGACGCCATCGCCGGAGTGATCAATATCGTCCTCAAAGACGACACCGAAGGAATCCAAATCAACAACTTGGTAGGCACTACGGGCGAAGGCGAAGGCGATCAAGTCAAAACCGATGTGAACTACGGCTTCGGTCTGGGCGACGGCGGGTACATCAACGTCACCGGCGAATTTTTAAAGCGCGATCGCACGCGCCGCGGCGGCCAGTACACCGCAGACGCGGACGACGCCAACATCCAGTGGCTCAAAGACAACAACTTGCCGGACGATGCTTTCAACATGAACATCGGCCAGAGCAAAGCCACGGTGGGTGGGGCCTTCTACAACGCCGCGTATCCCCTGGTCGGCGATGCCGAGTTCTACAGCTTTGGCGGGCTGTCGTACCGCCGAGGCGAGGCCACGGGCTTCTATCGCCTGCCGGGAAGCCAGCCGAATCGGGTGGTCTTTGAACTGTATCCCAACGGCTTCCTGCCCCAGATCAATCCAGATATCGAAGACCGCTCGTTCAGCGCGGGCGTGCGTGGAGCTAAGGGAAAGTGGGACGTGGACTTCAGCGTGACCCAAGGTGGCAACGCCTTCAAGTGGAACATCGAAAACACCAACAACGCTTCCATGGGTGCCGACAGCCCTACCTCCGTCAACGCCGGGCGGCTTGGTTTCAACCAGACCTCGGGGAATTTGGATTTGGTGCGGCCCCTCGACACCGACATGTTCGAGCGCACTTCACTGGTGCTTGGCGGCGAGTTCCGCGTCGAAAACTACCAGATTGAAGCTGGCCAGTTCGAATCCTACTCCTATGGTCGCGGTCCGGTGGATGGAACCAATTTTGAAGAGGGCAAAGCCTCCGGTGCCCAGGTGTTTAGGGGGTTTTCTCCGGCCAGCGCCCTCAATCGCTTCCGCAACAGCATCAGCACGTACGCTGGCTTGGAAACACAAGCGTCGTCCATGCTGACGGTCGACGTGGGAGGGCGCTTTGAGGAGTACAGCGACTTTGGCAGCACAGCCACCGGCAAACTGGCCTTGCGCTTGGCCCTCAGCGACGCGCTGGCCCTGCGTGCGACTGCCAGCAACGGCTTCCGCGCCCCGTCCCTACACCAAGTGTGGTTCAACAGCGTCAGCACGCAGTTCGTCGCCGATGAGGTCACTGGCGAGTTGGTGCCTCGTGAAGTGCTCACCGCCAACAACAGCAGCCCGGTCGCCAAAGCCTTCGGTATCGGCGCACTGGAACCAGAGACCTCCATCAATGCCAGCGCGGGCATCACCGCCCAACTGATGGACAATTTTTCACTTACAGCCGATTACTACCAGATCGCCATCGAAGACCGGATCGTGTTGACCGGGCGCTTCTCCGATGGCAACGAGGGCTACGCCGCCATTTTGGCCCCCTTCCGGGCGACAGCGGCCCAGTTCTTTACCAATGCCGTGAACACCTCAACCAGTGGCGTGGACTTAGTCGCCTCGTATAGTGCTCCCGTGGGGGCAGGTGCCCTAGGCCTATCGGCAGCGGCCAATTTCACCCAGACCTCGGTAGATGAGATCATGATTCCCGAGGGGCTTATCGCGGCCTTTGAGAAGGCCAATAATCGGCAAGCCACGGCTGAAGAGCGCACGGCCATCGAAGGCCTGCTATTTGATCGGGAAGCGCGCAACCGCCTCGAAGACGCCCTGCCGCGCACCAAGGTCAGCGTATCGGCGCGCTACTCCCAAGACGCATTTAGCGCCCTAGTCCGGGCCACCAACTACGGGCCGGTCGAGTACAAGCCCAACAATGAAGCCAACGACGAGACCTTCTCGGCCAAAACCTTACTAGATGTAGATGTGTCGTACCAAATGTTGCCGGGTCTGCGTCTGTCAGTAGGAGCCAACAATCTGTTGAATACCTTCCCAGATGAACATGAAAAAGACGCCAATATCGGTTCGCGTGGTTTTGTGTACAGCCGACGAGTGACGCAGTTCGGCACTAATGGTGGGTTTTACTACGGGCGCTTGAGTTTCGATCTATAGCACTAACGGTCCGAGACAAGAAAGCCCTGCACTCCCTCGGCGGAGTGCAGGGCTTTTTATGTTGTGTGATTCCAGTACCGCAATCGGCTTCAGCAACAGCCCTTCACTTCTTGGTCGGAAGGCGCTTGGCAGCGAATGAATTCGTAGAACAGCGCGCCGGCTGCAGCCCCTAGTACCGGACCGACGATGTATGCAGCAAAAGTCGTCCATTCGCCGGCTGCTAGGGCCGGGCCTAAGCTGCGGGCTGGATTCATCGAGGCCCCGCACAACGGCCCGGCGAACATGGCCTCCAGCCCCACGGTGCCGCCAATGGCCAGACCGGCCGCCGGTCCCACAGCGCGAAAATCGGTCGCCATACTCATAATAACCAGCATCAGCAAAAAGGTCAGCATGAACTCCCACACTAGGGCCGTAGTGAACAGGCCGTCCACCGGCAGAGTAACCCCCAAGTTCAGCACCTGCCCAGGTTGCGTGACGGCCAGTACCGACGACAAACTCGCCATATGTATATAGCTAGCCACCACGGCCCCGGCGCACTGAGCCAAGATATAGGGCGCAATCTCCCTTTTGGGAAAATGCCGCGTCAGCGCGAATGCGAGGGTCACTGCCGGGTTGAAATGCGCCCCGGAAATGTGGCCGGTAGCATAGATCATCACCATGATGACCAACCCAAAAGTGGCAGCAACACCCACATGGCTAACCGCCCCGCCGGAAATCTGGTCAATGGCCACGGCACCGCAGCCAGCAAAGACAATGGCAAACGCACCGATGAATTCAGCGGCGCATTTTCGCAATAGATTCACAGTTCTCCAATATGGCCCGTTAGCAAGAGCCGGATACGCAAAAAGACCGCATAAATGTAGCGGGCCATGCTGCCGCGCTCAATAACTGCACTTATTAAATCTGTCCATCGTTTGTTTATACTTTTTGTGAAATGTATGATATCCATATTACGCTATCGACGGATTGACCTAACAGAACGGAGAACCATGACAGCGGCCCGCATATCGACCAAAGGCGGGGTCATCATCCCGGCACCGCTGCGCAAGAAATACCGCCTGCAGCCCGGCGACCAAGTGCGTATTGTCGATTACGGCGGCGGCTTAGCCCTCGTGCCCGCCCTCGGCGATCCCATCGAAGAAGCCGGAGGGATGCTCGCAGGGCCAACCTCCCTAGTGGAAGCCCTGCTTTCTCAGCGCACCGAGGACCGTCAGTCAGATATTGACGGACGTACTTTATTGCCTTAATCGCGGCGGTGTGAGAATGATAGAAGGAGCATATCCATGTGGCAGATGATTGCGGAACCCGGCCTGCGCTGTGCGGAGTGCCGACATAATATCCAACCGGGTCGGCTGTGCCTGTCGGAACTGCCCGAAGAAACTCCGACAGGCGTCAGCCGCAGCGACTTCAAAAACTACTGCATCGGCTGCCCCGAATGCTGGCGGTATGGCAAACACGCCTGCTATGTCCGCCATCTTGAGTCCGGTAGAAACATCGGCCAAACACCCCGCAGTCTGCCTTGCGCTCGTTGCGGACTACGCATCGGTGCTGGCGAAAAGGCCGGTGTTGACCTCTACTACGAATGGCCCAGTGAGACAGAAGATAGTCACAATAGGATACTGACCAAGGCCAGCGTTGCGGGACTGTCCGCTGCTGCCCAAGTCGGCACTATCATACGCGGAGTGCCCAACGGTTCCTTCGACAATCTCACCGACAGCCTACAGCGCAAGTTTATGGATGCCGGCCTACGCTCGGAACACGGAATTAGAAGTGCCGCTGAGGCCCAGGCATTGTATCAGGAATCGGTCCCCTCGTTTGTACGTAACTACGGCGAAGACGCAGTGCGCCAATTCCTACAAAGTAAGGACGCCAGCCATATCCAGTCAGTGCATAACTCACCTCATTTAGCAACCGACACCGGCAATATCCTCTGGGAAAACTCGGCTATCAACCGCGCTCGCGGCAGCGCTGATATGACCGGCTGGGATCAGTTCACGACCCAGTCTAATAATGCCTTTGGCGCAACCCAAATCGTGATGCGAGAATGCGCTACTGCTGCGGTCACATCTGGGTTATTAGCCGCATTGCTAGAAGCCCCCGTCGCTAGCATAGAGAATTACATCCACTACCAAAAAGGCCACAAAACTGGAAAAGAAGCTGTCAAGGACGCCGCCAAATCCATAGCCACACACGCCGGTACTGGAGCAATAGTCGGCGTTGGCGTGACTATCGCAATCGGTCTGGGTGTCGGCCCCATCATCGCTACCCTTGCCCCGATCCTAGTACCCATAGGATTCGCGCTATACGGCTGCAGCGCCCTCAAACGCATCCTCAGTGCACTCGATGACGGCCTCCCCCTCAACCAAGTGGGCACCTATTTCTGCAGCCCACGCTGCCACACCCTTTTCGCCTACGAAACCGGCCAATCAGCGCTAATGCGCTGGGAAGCAAACCGAGTCGCAGCCACCACCTAAACCCTTACCAATCGAGGAGAGCATCACAATGAATGAATACCCGTTCAATCTGAAAGGCAGACAAGAAAATTTCAAAGGCACTGGCAGTAAAGATGGTGAACCCGAACAAAGCCGAGAGTTCATTCTGGAACAAGGAGTCGTAATTGCCGAAATAGAGCATCACGGCTACGGCGACTTCAAATTGAAATTCGTCCCAACGGGAGGCTTTAGTGAGGGCGGAGCTGCGGCAGCCTCAATTGGTGGCAGTTTAGCAACCGGTGCTGCTGCTGGAGCCGCCGCAGGTAGCATAATACCCGTCGCAGGAACAATAGCTGGAGCATTGATAGGAGGAGTGGCTGGCTACTTTGCTGGCGGCAAAGTAGGTGAAGCAATCAATGATGCAATTGCGCCCACCGTGTGGACACCAGTCGATTATCAAGGGGAATTCAAAACATGGTGCATAGCACAAGTAAAAGAAAACGAAGAAAACTCCGAAGATGAAGAGGGCTTCCTTGCTCCGGGCAAGTACTGCCTAGAAGTAGAGTCCAAGGATAGATGGACCTGCCGCTTCATCCAACCTGATCTAGGGCAGTCCTCTGACAACATAGTATCTGAAGTAGCTGAGAATTACGACCTCAATGAAGACGGCTTAGATGCGGGACTGTACATCTTAGGTCCTTTTAAATCTGGATCAAGACCAGTGCTTGCCCACATCCGCCACAGTGGTCGCGGAGCATTTTACGCCGCCGCCCACAGCGTTGATGGGACACACCAATGCCTCATATTCTACCAAGAAGGACAGTTTCTCGTCGAGGACCAGCAAACCGAAATTAGACCTGGCAAGGAGTACTTCTTCTATATCGAAGCCGATGGTGAGTGTAACATGGACTTCACCGGGGGGTACTAAATACCTCTACATCCTGAACCAACTGCGGACCAAAGCACAGGCCCATAGCTCAAATCAGAGCAAAATCGCCTCCCCATTAAACCGAGCGGTTGTCTAGCGAATAGGCGAGGTTATTTGCCAAGAGTCGCGTAACAACGAGCGGCGTTTGGGCAACCGCCACCTACAATTCCTTGTTCGGCTTATCAGCTCTCCGGCACACGCCAAGTACTCTGCGCAATATCCCGCATGACCACTAGTAAACCGGGCCACTCTGCGTCGTCAAATTGCCGCAGTGCTTGCATAATGCGTTGATGTATCCTGTGTCGGTTCGGTCGTCGTAGCCGTATGATGATCACTCCATGATGTGCCATCGTCCGATAGTGCATGAATCCCTTGTCAGTCGTAATCAACAAGTACCCTTCCCGCTGCGCCATCTCCCACAACACGTCGTCTTGCATCCCTTCATCTGGGGTGCCGCGAATATCACGGACGTCATGCCCCATCATGCGCAGGGCTTGGACAGTCATAAGGGGGATATGCTCATCGACAAATATCTTCATGCGTCGCCCGAGAGAAGTTCAAGAGGTGTCACCTGTTCTTCAGCCAGTGACGCCGCATAGTCGAAGCAAGCGAGAACATCTTCCAATTGCACAGAAGGATATTCTCGCAGGAGCGCTTCAATAGTATCCCCGTTGGCAAGCATCCGGAGGATTTGATGCACGGGAATGCGCGTCCCCTTAATACATGCTTGGCCGTGACATATTTTAGGATCAACGGTAATTCGGTTGTCCATACTTACACCTCCTGACTTTCTAGGGATTAAGTGATTGCCGGGCGCGGTTTTTAGAACTATGGTAAGATAATCAATCGCCCATTCCAACGCCCTTTCCGGACCTCGATCAAGCCCAGTTCATTGGTTAATTCGTTAGCGATCCTTTAGGGCAGTCAGTTTCGACAATTTGAACCCATAGGTGGCAATGTGTCTAGGACACTGCTTGGCCGCGCTCTGTTCATCGCAATTCTGGCGGTTGGGTGTTCCCCACAGGCCCCTTCGGAACAGCCGCAGTCGGCCTCGGTCCAATCCCCCGCTCACCTGACGGCTGAGAAGAGCCACCCCGTGTTATTCTCCGATGTCGCGGCCCAAGTCGGCCTAGATTTCACCAATCTCTCGGGACGGGACAACCCGCAGCTCTTGGTGGAAACCACGGGTACCGGCGTGGCCTTCCTCGACTACGATAACGATGGCTGGCTGGACCTCTTCTTCGTCAACGGCACCTTGCTAGACGCGGATCCGCCACAAGCGACCAACCGCCTCTTCCACAACGAACCCGGCCCCAGCGCCCAGAGACACTTCCGCGAAGTAACCCGTCAAAGCGGCCTGCTATCCAAGGGTTGGGGCATGGGTTGTGCTACTGGCGATATCGACAACGATAGCGATACCGACCTATTGGTGACCTATTGGGGTCCCAATCTGTTGTACCGCAATAACGGCGACAGCACCTTTGACGAAATCGCCGCCCAGGCCGGAGTGGACCACTCCGGTTGGGGCACCAGTGCGGCTTTTGCCGATTTGGATAGCGATGGATGGCTGGACCTCTACGTGACCAACTACCTCCACATAGACCTAGACCATCCCCCCAAAGACGGCCAACCGTGCCAATACAAGGGGCTGGCCGTACCGTGCGGACCACAGGGAGTTCCAGCCCAAGCCGATGTACTCTACCGCAACAGAGGCAACGGCACCTTCGCCGATATGAGTGCAATCAGCGGCCTGGACCAGTGGAGCTATGCTGGTTTGGGAGTCGCGTTTGGCGACTTCGATAACGACGGAGACCTAGATATTTACGTTGCCAACGACAGCGAGCCCAATATGCTTTTGCGCAACGACGGCGACTGGTACTTCAGCGAAATCGGCCAATCGGCCGGGGCAGCCTATAGCCAGAGCGGCCGGCCCCAAGCCGGCATGGGGGTCCACAGCGGCGATTACGACAACGATGGCGACCTCGATTTGTTTGTAACCAATTTCTCCGAAGACTACAATACCCTGTACCAGAACCAATCCCCGCCGACGACTGACTCCACGCACTTCGTAGATGTTTCGCACGCCACTGGCTTGAGTGCCGGCGACCGGCCTTATCTGGGTTGGGCGACCGCTTTCTGGGATTACGACAACGATGGCTGGCTGGATCTATATGTAATTAACGGCCACGTTTATCCGCAGTTGGGAGTCCATGCTTCGGGATTGACCTACCGACAGCGCAACCTGCTCTATCAAAATCGACATGGACACTTTATAGAAGTGGGCCGCTGGGCTGGAACGGCTTGGCAATTCGAAGCGGCCAGTCGCGCGGCGGCCCAAGGCGACTACGACAACGATGGCGATCTCGATCTGGCCGTGGTAAATCACAACTCAGCCCCGACCCTGTTGCGCAACGAGGGAGGCAACTTCAATGACTGGCTGGGGATTGAACTAGTGGGTCATGTCAGCAACCGGGATGGCATCGGCACCAGGATCTGGATTTTTACCGCCGATCAAGTACAAATGAGAGAAGTGTTCCGGGGTTATGGTTTTCAAGGCCAACACGATCCTCGTGTGTTGATAGGCCTAGGTTCGAACAAAACCGTAGATCGAATCGAAATACACTGGCCCTCGGGCTCCCGTCAAACAATTGCTGCACCGCCGGTGCGGCGCTACCTCAAAGTACACGAGGGCCGCGATGGCTTCGAGCAAGGACCAGCTATTCCCCCGCCCCAGAGCGAGTATCCCATCGCTGTGTCACAGACGTCCAACTGGAGCGCCGCGGATTTTGCAGCCCTCGGCAACCAATACTACCAAGCCGGACAATACGGTGAAGCCCACGCCGCCTTCTATCGGGCCTTGGCCTTAGATCCAACCCATAAGCTGGCCAACCTAGGCATGGGCACATTGCTCTATGCTGGCATGGGTGAAGCCGATGAGGCGCTTCTATATGTAGAAGAGGCGGCCCGCCGCGATTCATCATCCGCGGAAAGTTTTCTCGTGCTTGGCAAAGTCTATCTGGACTTGGATCGGCCCGTGTTAGCTGCCCAAGCTCTTGAGCGGGTCGCCAGCTTGCGAACACAGGATTGGGAGGCGTACTTCTGGCTAGGTCGGGCCTATGAGCGAAGCAATCGTTTGACCGAAGCGGCAAATGCTTTTGGCAACGCCACAAGGTGGGCACCTTGGGAACCCGAGCCGCTGTTGGCATTGGCACAGCTTTACGCAAGGCAGGGCAATGAAAAAGCGGCTGCGGAAGCAAACAAACGGTTTGCACGGTATCGCCAGCTTGCACAACGCGTCGAATCCCTCCAGTCCCAAATTGACCGTGAGCCGCAAAACGAAAGGGCCTTGTTAGATCTGGGTCTGGCGTATATGGAACAAGGGAGGCTAGATCGGGCTGCAGCGCACTATCAAGGGATGATAGACCGAGCACCGCAAAGTGCGCTTGGTCTGTACGGCCTTGGTCTCCTCTGCTTGCGCCGCAATGATCCCCAAGATGCCCTCGACTATTTGCATAAAGCAGCGATCTATTCACCAGATGACGACGAGATTCGCGGTGCCTTGGGCCAAGCGTATTTCCAGTTAGAGCGCTACGACGAAGCCGTGGTGGAGTGGGAACAAATCGCGGACACAACCCGCATCGGTCGCATGTTGGAGCGAGCGCGTGCTCGAATAGCATCCGCAGCGGAAGGTCACCCGACCGCTGCCAAAAGGGGCCGTTAGAAGCTGGATAAACCCTTAAAGGCGGTCCGCCTGCGAGCGAATTGCCAGCACCCGCTTTGGTGTACAGAGGTTACAATCTATATTTTCTTCTAGGGGAAGCAGCTTAACCATCCCTGTTTTCCCCTACTTCCGTCCGACCAAGACAAGGAGCGCACCATGGCAGGGCTTCTGTCCTTTTTCGTTTTTGCTATGCTGCTCAATGCTGCGCACGTATTTGGTGCAACCGAATACCGTCTGGGCGGGGTTAGCGGCAACGATTGGCAGGCGGTATTGACCGAAGAGAGCTTCTTTCAGATCCAGGATGCTGACGGCCAGCCCCTGCGACAAGTGCCAGTGAGTATATCGCCCTTTGGCGCAGGGGCCGATACGCTGGTCGATTTCTCCGGCACAGCCATCCAGCCCCGTTTGATTGACCCATCCGTCAATATCGCCCGGGCCGATGTGGACGCCAGCAAGACCGAGATCCCCCTGCCCTATATGCCCAGTTCGCGCGTCCTTACTAATAGTTGCGGTCAGGCGCAATTACACGCTAGTACGATCAAGCTAATGCTGGACGGCGACCCCGCTACGGCTACCTTTCGCACCTTTGTGCAACGGGCCGGGGGCCGGCCTGGCGATGGCTTTACCTGGAGAGGAGCCGTGGTCTTTGATTTTGGCGGCGCAATCCCCATCAATCGCATCCGCTTCTATCCCCGCCTGAGTCAGCGCGAAGACCGCCAACTGATCGAATCCCTGCGGGAACCCGCTCCAGATATCGAGAGTTTTGGCGAAGACAGCTTCCTCGACAATTTCCTCGCCTGGTACGAGATTCGCACCGGTGACAATTCGGTCGTCTTTGCCCCAGATCCATGCAGCGGCACCGGCACCTTCCTCTTTGATAGCTCCAAGCGCGATTTAGGCGCTGTGGCCACCAGCAAGCGACGCACGGTCTTGGGCGACTTGCGCTGGGTGCGGAGCGGCGACCCATTGTTGACCGTGCTGAAAACCACCCGCGAAAACCTCGACCCCGTCGTCGATCTGCGCTTTCCCACGCGCTCCACTCGCTGGCTTACCCTGCGAGCCTTCCCTTTGCGCGACTATGAAATCGCCGAATTCGAAATCTACGGCGATGGCTACGTCCCCGAGACGACCTACCTCACCCCTATCCTCGACTTCGGCCAAGCCGTCACCTGGGGCAAAATACGCTGGGAGGGCGACATGCCCGCAGGCACCCGCATCGATAATCGCACCCGCACCGGCCACACCCCCGATCCGCTGCTCTACTTCGCGCCCAATATCAACGACGACCTCGTACCTATCACCCGCGACGAACACGCCAAAATCGATATCGCCGCCCGGCTAGTCCCCATCTACGATGCCGATAACTGGAGCTTCTGGTCGTCGCCCTACGAGTTTGCCGCCGGCCTGCGCAACCCCGACCAGCCGGCCAACGCTTGGCAGGACGGGAGCCTGCTTTTGTCGCCCGGTCCCAGCCGATACATCCAAATCGCCATCAAGCTCTTCGCCAATCTCAATGCGGCCCCTCGCCTCGACCAACTGACTCTGCAGTTGAGTGAAACCCTGTCGGCACAGGCGCTCGTCGGCGAGATCTGGCCGATTGAGGTCAACTCCTTTGAACCCACGCCCTTTACCTATGTAGTCTTGCCCTCCCTCAACAACGACAACGCCGGCTTTGACCGCTTGGAAATCCTCACCCATGTCCGAGCGCATGCAGTGCGTGCCGTGCGCATCGATGGCCAATCGGTGGATCTGGATGAGTTCGTCCCCCACCTGCTCGACGATCGCCTGATTGTGTCCTTCCCGCCGCTGACGGGCAGCGCCGACAACTTCAAGCAGGTTGAGGTTGACTTTGAGGTACCGGTGCTGCGCTTTGGCACTGAGTTCAGCGGGTGGGTGTTCAACAGCACGGATCCGGATCAGATCCGCCAGCGGATTGACCCGGGCAACGCCACGTACCGCTTTGCCGGCGACTTGCTGGCGGTCAACACGCCGGTAGGGGGTGATCTGCTGGTGGATGTGCAGGTACCCGAGGTATTTACCCCCAACGGCGACGGGATCAACGAGACTTTGACTATCGCCTACAAGCTGCGCGAGGTCACCGCCGACCGAGCCGTACAGGTGCGCATCTACGACTTGGCCGGTCGACTAGTGGCGCGCCTGCCCGTGTTCAAGGCCCGCAGTGGTGTCTTCATCCAAGCGTGGGATGGCCGTGACGAGCAGGACGCCTTAGTCCAGCCCGGCACCTATATCTACGAATTGGCGCTCGACTCCGAGGAGCAGCACACCCAACGCGGCGTCTTTGCCGTCGCCTATTGAAATCAGAAGCGTTGAAGAGATTTTGTTTCAAATCGCTTCAACTTGGCATATACTTACTCTTCGCAACCTTTGGACTGCACGCTTGTATTGGTTAATCAAGCAAGGAGGCAGTTATGGCAGGCATCGTGTTGCTGTATTTTTGCGGCGTCTTGCTGGGTGCCGCGCCTGTGTTGGGGGGGACGGAATACCGTTTAGGGGGAGCCGATGGCAATCCCTGGCAGGCCATCCTAGCCGGAGAAAGCGTCTATCAAGCTTTTGCTGCTGACGGCCAAGTCGAGCGCCAAGTATCGGTGGGGATTGCGCCCTTTGGCGCGGGAGCCGATACCCTAATCGACTTTTCCGGCACCTCAATCCAGCCCCGGCTCATTGACCCCTCCGTCAATATCGCCCAAGCCGATGTCGAAGCAGGCAGGGCCACCATCCCCTTGCCTTATATCCCCGGCTCCAGAGTCCTCAACAACAATAGCTGCTGGTCCTGGGGCAATATGCAACCCTCGATCAAGCTGATGCTGGATGGCGATCCAACCACGGCCGCCTTTCGCACCTTTGTCCAGCGGGTCGGCGCGCCGCCGGGCGTGGGCTATGGCTGGAGCAATTCCGTGATATTCGATTTTGGAACTGGTGTGCCCATCAACCGCATCCGCTTCTATCCTCGTCTGAGCCGACGGGAAGACCGCCCATTAATCGAAACCATGAGCGCTCCCACCCCCGCCGTCGAAACCTTTGGCGAAGACAGCTTCCTCGACAATTTCCTCGCTTGGTACGAGATCCGCATCGGCGATAATTCGATTGTCTTTGCCAACGACTCATGCAATGCCAACGACTACGGCCGCGGCGGAGATCGCAATATCAACACTGTAGCCACCAGCAAGCGACGCACGGTCTTGGGCGACCTGACTTGGGTGCGCAATGGCGACCCCAGACTGACGGTACTGAAAACCACTCGCGAAAATCTCGACCCGGTCGTCGATCTGCGCTTTCCTATCCGCTCGATCCGCTGGCTCACCCTGCGCGCCTTCCCCTTGCGCGACTATGAAATCGCCGAATTCGAAATCTACGGCGACGGCTATGTCCAAGAAGCCACCTACCTCACCCCTATCCTCGACTTCGGCCAAGCCGTCACCTGGGGCAAAATCCGCTGGGAAGGCGATGTGCCCGACGGCACCCGCATCGAAATTCGCACCCGCACCGGGCACACCCCCGAGCCGCTGCTCTACTTCGCACCCAATATCAACGACGAACTCATATCCATCACCCGTGCTCAATACGACGCAATCGATATCGCCGTTCAATTGCTTCCCATCTACGATGCCGATAACTGGAGCTTTTGGTCGTCGCCCTATGAATTTGCCGCCGGTCAACGCAATCCCAACCAACCAGCTAGCGACTGGCAGGACGGAGTCCTCCTGCTGTCGCCCGGCCCTAGCCGCTACATCCAAATCGCCATTAAGCTCTTCGCCGACTTCCATGTAGCACCTCGCATCGATCAACTCACCTTGCAGTTGAGCGAAACCCTGTCGGCACAGGCGCTCGTCGGAGAGATCTGGCCTACCGAAGTCACCTCCTTTGAACCCACTCCCTTTACGTATGTAGTGCTGCCCACTCTCAGCGACGACAACGCAGGCTTTGACCGGTTGGAAATCCTCACCCACGTCCAGGCACACGCAGTGCGTGCCGTGCGCATCGATGGCCAGCCAGTGGACTTAGACCAGTTCATCCCACAATTGCTCGACGATCGCCTCATCGTGTCCTTCCCGCCGCTGATGGGCAGCGCCGACAGCTTCAAGCAGGTCGAGGTCGCCTTCGACGTGCCAGTGCTGCGCTTTGGCACTGAGTTCAGCGGGTGGGTCTTCAACAGCACCGATCCCGATCAAATCCGCCAGCGCATCGACCCAGGCAACGCCACATTCCGCTTTGCCGGTGATTTGCTAGCCGTCAACACGCCGGTGGGCGGCGATCTGCTAGTGGACGTGCGAGTACCCCAAGTGTTCACCCCCAACGGCGACGGGATCAACGAGACTTTGACTATCGCCTACAAGCTACGCGAGGTCACCGCCGACCGGCCGGTGCAGGTGCGCATCTACGACTTGGCGGGTCGGCTAGTGGCGCACCTGCCCGTGTTCAAAGTTCGCAGCGGGGTTTTTATCCAAGAGTGGAATGGCCGCGACGGGCAGGACGCCTTAGTCCAACCCGGCACCTATATCTATGAATTGATGCTCGACTCCGAGGAGCAGCACACCCAACGCGGCGTCTTTGCCGTCGCTTACTAGTTCCCGCGCCTCAGCCACAAAGAGTAGAATTCTGACGCTGCGGCCCTCAGCCCAGATTACTCTATCGCTCCTGCAATCGCGCTAACGCGCGCTGGGCTTTGGCGTACTCAGGGGCCAAGCTCAGAGTCAGGCGGTAGAACTCGGCCGCCTTGTCGAATCGGCCCAAGTCGTGGTAGGCCGCCCCCAAATTAAAGGCGATCAAGTGATTGCCGGGCGCGGCTTTTAGGGCTATGGCAAAATAATCAACCGCCCGCTCCAACGCCCCTTGCCGGATCTCGATCAAGCCCAGTTCATTGGCCGCCTGCGCCCGCACTTCGTCGCCACGTAGCGCCGCCGCCAATGAGAAGGCAAAAAGGCCCGCAAACGGGCCTTGAGTTGGCGTCCGGGGCCTCCTTCGGGATAGAGGCGCGCATTGAGCGGTCTATCGGCGACGGGTTTGGGCATAGTTTACTTCCTCTCTATATGCTAGCGACTTTAAACCGAACGATTATCCATCGAATAGGCGCGATTATCGCCGCCTATTTGCCACGTGCCGCGGAACAGCGAGCGGCGCTTGGGCGGCATGGCTTCGATGACCTCGTGGCTGAGGTTGAGCCGGTGCCATTGCGCCCACAGGGAATTGTAGCAATTGAAGACAGCGCAGCGAGGATTGTCTGAATTGCGCCAATCGTTGGCTGCGTGCAGCAGGCTTTCGGTGAAGACAATGGCCGAGCCGGGCGGGCAGCTATATTGGGCCATGGACGCGCGCATGCGTTCCTCCCAGGGCGACTCGCCGATATTGGGCCGGTTTGGGTCGGGGCCGCCGTAGTTGAAATGGGCCTTGTGCGAACCGGAGAGAAACGTGGTGCCTCCTTGGCCAGCTTTCACTTCTTCAAGCTCCCACACCACTCGCGTCAGCCCGGAAAATATCTTGTTGCCCGCCACTTGATAGCGCATGGCATTGGCCTGTTGCGGCGGCCGCACCACATGCGGCAGGCCGGTGCCGTTGTCAGTGCTTTTCCAGCCGGCGTGCCGCACTGTGATAAAGGAATTTTCACAGCGGAAGCTGTAGTACTCGTCCCCGAGGTACGGCTCTTCAGCGAGGATCTCGGAGAGAATGCCGACCACCGCCGGATGGTCCAACAGTTCCTGCAAGGCACCTTGATAGCCCTGTTTGGCACCGTCGTACACCTCGGCTTTCATCGCTGAGATTTCCGCTTCGGACAGCACCGAGGGCAACAAAATCCAGCCTTGCAGGTCGAAAAAAAACTTCTGCTCTGCGGTCATGGGCACGGACGCGGCACTATGCTCGCTCATGGCGTTCTCCTATAGGTTGCTGGTCGATTCTGCAAACGAACGGTTTAGATCAACTCGGCGGCGCAGCGGGGACAGTGCTCCCACGCGGGCGATTCCACCGGCTTGTCGCAATCCGGACACAAGCCGAGGGGATGCTCGTCCTCGCGGCAGCGACGGCCGTCTTTGTAGGTAATGCGCCGCCAGACCGTTTCGCCGTCGGTGGCGTAAAAAGTCCACGTGCCCTTCTTGCGCCCGTCCGTGCTCTTGCCGCGGTGTTCATTGAACTGCCCAGCCTGTTTCCGTTTGCCGTTTTCGTAGTAGGCTACGTGGTCGCCGGTGAGCTGATTTTCTTGGTAGTGGTTGACACTAGCGGGCTGGCCGTTTCTGTGGTACTCGACCCATTTGCCCGTCTTTTTGCCCATGTCAAAAGCGCCTTCGCGCCGCTTGCCGCCGTCGGCGTAGTACAGCACCCAAGGGCCGTGTTTTTTGCCGTTTTTGTACTCGACATCTTCGAGATGGCTAGCCATGATTTCCTCCGCATTAATTGGCCGATGTGTTTATCGGTTGGACCTCAGCGCCCCCAACTTGGTGTGGGTCACGGCGGTAGTATAAGATAGCTGTACCGCGCAACATGACAGGTTTCCCCTTAGGTAGGAAATGGTATAGGTACAATCTACATCCCCGACCTTTCAGATCAAAAAGTTTCCATTGCCGACGTCGGAGCTTTCAAGTAACGCCGCATTCATAAGGCCCCAAGTCCGGGTCGGTGTTGTGTACGCCGCGATAAGTGCTCTTGCCGCGCAGGTAGCGCACCTCCAGTTCCACATCCCGCACATAGAGGAGCGGCGTAGCCTCTGGATCGCGCTCGTGCAAGGTGACCTCTACGACGTTGGTTCCCTGCACCGGCCAGTGGGCCTCGTCCAGCCGGAAGACGAACCAGTAACTCGAATGCGAGCGGTAACGCGGCGCGGTCATCTGATAGATGTGGTCGATCTTGCGCATAATATGCGCTGGTAATTCGTCCTCGTTTAGCTTAAAGCTAAGGCGGTCGCGGTCGGTAGCGCGCATCAGTCGTATCCGCAAGATGACCTCGTGGACTCGTCCCGCCGCACCCCAGCGCGGCAGATCGTCGCTGATCGACAGTTCTAGTGCTACGGGCTGCTCTAGCGACAGCGAGGCCGGTAGCTGCATGACGAGTCCCGGCTCGGTTCTCGGCTGTGCGGTTGAACGCCCGGTAGGCGTGGGGACCGCGTAGATTTTGTCTTTGACCGCCATCACGTCCGGGTGCGGCAACTCGCGGAGTTGTTCGTAGAAAGCTGGGCCGTACGGCCAATTACCGGCCCAATGGACCAAATTCAGCCCATCGACGCCCTGTGCCCAGTAGTTGGTCGCAGCGGCGCGCACCATGGCAATGGGGGCCGCACCCAGCCGATCCGAATCCACGTTGTTGCGGATGACTCCGTGGATTCGACACTCCGCGTCTTGGGCCGCCGCAATCAAAGACCGAAAATCCGCAGTCGCGTCAATCAGCGACATGGACGCGAAGTTTTCCGCGACCAAAACATCGGCAATCCCCTCGCGAATCCACGTTTCTGGGTCTAGGCCAATGGACCGGCAACCAGCGATGCTAGTGGGAATGCGCAGGGCCAGCTCGCGGTCGGGGCCGCTTTGCTTGACGGCCTCGCGCACGCGCTGAAGCCAGTCGGTGAAGATGCTCCGGCCGCGCTCCATGTCGTCCGGGTGAAAGAAGGCTCCGCCAGCGTAGTGATTGAGGTTGAGTTCAAAGCCATCCACCGGATAGTTTTGCAGGGTTTCCTCAATCAGGGCAAAGCGCATCTCGCGGACTTCTGGTCGCGCAAAGTCGGCCAACTGGGTATCGCCGATCCGCAAGCCCTCGCCTAAGTCGGCCTGCACTTGGAGCGAGGGATAGATCAGCAGCCCCTTGGCCCGTGCGCGGTCGCAGACGATGTGTAGCAGATCGCGTCCCTCGGCGATGAGCTGCTGGGCATTGCGATAGGCGCGCTGAAAGACGAGGTGATCCCAGTGGTGGTCGTCCTCCGGCCGGAACTGAGCGGTGGCCGCCGTCTCTGGACCCCAGTGGTCGGCCACTTGGGTGTCGTGCAAAAAGGCATTGCCGAAGCCGAGGTTGAAGACCAACGCCTCAATCGGCGTTCCCAATAGCTCATCGATCACAGCCTCGCATCCCTCCTGCGCGACGGGTGGCTCGCACATGTAAAGCAAGGTGTGGCGCGAGTCGTTTTCAAACATCAGGCGGGGTTTGGACATGAGTGCGTCCTCCGCGTATTAAAAACTGACGTTACGTATTGTAGGATCAACCCTCGTGGTTGCCCTCGTCGGACCGCTGGCCGAATGCGCGGTGGCGCTTGAGGACGCCCCTACATCTATCGCTTCGGAGCAGATGCGTAACATCCGTTAAAAATCTGAAATTATATACCTGAAGAGCCCAACCCGGCAAGCAAAAGCCCCCGACCCTAATCGTAAGGGCCGGGGGTTTCCCTGTGAAGGAGCCTTTAGTTTCGCTCAGAAATTCGCCGACGCTTTTACCAGCCGGCCTTGAGAGCACCCCAACTGATGGGGGTCACGGCCGTAGCACCAGCAGGGCGCATGTACACGCGGATGCGCTCCATGCTGTCCCATAGGGAAGAGAGCGAAAGGCTCTGGCCTTCGAGTTGGTAGGTGCCGACGAAAGATAGCTGCTCTTTGAGAAGGAAGGGGAAGACGGTGAGAAATTTCTCTAAGTCAGCGAGCTCCTCTGCGGAGATTTCTTCCCCTTCCAAAGCGGCCATCGCACGAAACTGATGGAGCATCTCAGCGGGTAGTTCGGATAGGTTGATCTCGGTACCCTGAGAAGATATAGTGGCTTCGTCCACCTCCATCCACAGGCTGTCGCCAGCGGTGTGCCAAGTACCCGTCCCGCTATAGTTTACTAACTGGCTGTCGCCAGCGGTATCGGCGAGAGCAAGGTCTTCGTCTGATTCTGCGAGCCCGTCGTCGAGATCGTCGCCGGGGTAATCAAGCACCAGCACCGGTTCCCCCTTCACGGTGAATCGCGGAGTTTGGTCGTCGAGATCGTCGCCGTAGTAATAGACAATCACTTCGTCGAAGTGAAAGGTACCGTCTTCTCTGATGGTCAAGCGGTGGGTCAATTGCCCAGGCGACGTGACGTAGTAACGGGTGCCATTTTCAATGGTCAACTCCTCTAGAGTGTCAAAGTGCTCCCAGTAAATGCCAAAACTCTCGATACTATCTGTGCTGTATTCCCAAGTACCCAGCAGTCTATCTTGGCCAGCAGCAGGCAAAGCGCATAGAGCACACAAGAAGGCTATCTTACGTAGCATGATAGGTCTCCTCTCGAAATGGTAATAGGGACTTTACTTGGAATGTACATATCTAACCTTTGGGAACAAATTAAAAATTTGGTGCTAAAAACCTAGCTCCATATTATTCCCCCGATTCCCCTAGTCAATCCTCCACCCTAGGAATCCCCATGATCGAACTCCGCGCCACTGGCCTCATCTATCGCGATTCCACGCTCCACGCCTGGCACCCAACCCTAGCGCTATTGCCCAACGGCGACCTACTAGCCGCCTACGACTTGGGCGAGACCATCGGTGCCCTTGATTATTGCACCTATCTTGCGCGCTCGACCGATGGCGGCCGTTCGTGGAGCGAGCCAGTGTCATTTTTCACTGATCCCGTTGCCGCGCCCGCCCGCCGCACTGTCCGCATCAGCACTCTGGCCGATGGAACCTTGATCGGCGCGGGACGGCGCAGCTATTGCCATCATCCCGAGACTAGCGGCTGGAATCCCGAGACGTACGGCGTAGAGCAAGGCGACTGGTTCGTGCTCCGCAGCCGCGACGGGACCCACTGGCAAGGGCCGCAGGAGATTGAGCCGCCGCTGGCCGGCCCTTACGAGGTCTGTCACGCTTTTGTCGAGACCGGCGATGGCCGGTTGCTCTTGCCCACGGGCCTATTGCGGACTTGGGAAGGGGACGCGCCCGATGGACTCAAAACCCTGGCGTTGATCTCTGGCGACCAAGGCCAGACTTGGCCCGAATATATTGAGCTATTCGCCGATCCCCAAGGCGCAGTGATCTACCACGAGGTCAGTCTCGTGGAATTGGAGGGCGGGCGACTCCTCGCGGTGGCCTGGCCCTTTAACTCGGTAGTAGGTCAGACCCTGATGAAGGTACCTTACGCGATAGCACCAGACGGCAAAACGTTCAGCGTCCGTGGCTCGACCGAAATCGCCGGAGAGACGACCAAGTTGCTGCACTTGGGCGGCGACCGGGTCCTGTGCCTGACGCGCCGCACTGACGCGGCTGGCCTGTGGGCGGTGCTCATCCAGATACAAGGCGACGAGTGGGTCCACCTCGCAGAGGCTCCCCTGTGGCAGGGCGCGGCATCGCGGATGCTTGGCGAGCGAGACGCGGCTACCGAGCTGGCCGAACTGCACTTTGGCTTTCCCAACCTCTTGCGCCTGCCCGATGGTGACGTGCTAGCGGCCTTCTGGTGCCGCGAGGACCACATTCACAACATCCGCTATCTGCGGATTAGCGTAGAAGCCCACTAGGAGACCACCATGCACATCGGCGACCAATGGATGCAGTTGCGCAGTCGCGACAAAACTCTCGATCAGGTATTCGACCGGCCCTTTCCGGTCGGCATCGAATACTACCGCCCGCCCGTGCCACTACCGGAGTATTGGGACGAGGACTTTCGCCGGATTAGCGCCGCTGGTATGAGCATCGTCCGCGTCTGGTATTCTTGGGACTGGGTCGAGACTCTGCCTAACCACTACGAATTCGACGACCTAGATTGGCTCTTTGACCTAGCCGCCCAGCACGGTCTAAAAGTCTGGGTCGATACCCCGCTAGGCACTCACATGGCCTGCCCGGCCTGGATGCTGCGCTCCCATCCGGACATGCGCATAGTCCGCCGCGACGGCAGTGTGCAACAAAATACGACCGGCGCGTTTGCCGCACACGGAGCGATGACCCACAACTTCGACCACCCAATGTGGCGAGTCTATGTCGAGCGCTACCTGCGCCAATTTGTACCGCGCTACAAAGATCACCAAGCCTTGGGCGTCTGGGGCACTTGGGACGGCATTGGCTACGCCGGCGCGTGGACGGCCCCTGAGCCGTATCCTCCCTACAACGACTACACCATTGCCAAGTACAAGGACTGGCTCTACCGCAACTACACGCTCGACGCGCTCAACGAGCGGCTACTGCGCCGCTACCGCTCGTGGGAGGACGTCGATGCTCCGCGCAGCAAAGCCGCGCCAGTGGAGATGAGGCTGTACTTGCAGTTCCACCGCGAGAACATGGCCGATCACTTAGGCTGGATGGCCGACTTAATCGACCGGCTCGATGGGACGCACGAGCAGCGCTCGCACGGTGGCTCGTACCCAGCACCCCACCACGAGACAGTCAGTCCGCAGATCGACAGTTGGGGCCTTTCGCACCACTCGTCCAACCGGCTGACCACCGACGAGCCGTACAGCATCGCCTGCGAGGCGTACGGCTTCCAGTGGTGCCGCGCCATAGGGCGCAACAATCGATGGTGGAACGAAGAGATTTACGGCAGCTTCGTCGGCGGGTTACATCCGACCGAAAAAAAGACCTTGGGCCAAGAGTCATCCCTCTATATCTGGCTGACCCTGATCGAGGGCGGTGCCGGAGCCATGTTCTGGCAGTATCGGCCCGAGTACATGACGTACGAGGCACCCGGACTCAATATCGCCGCGCTCGATGGCGAACCGACCCAGCGGCTCCACGCGGCAACGGCGACCATTGCCCAGATCGACCGCATCGCCGACCATCTGCCGATGTCCATTCCGCGCGCCGATGTGGCCATTGCCTACAGCGGCCCGAGCGACGATGCATTTGATTTTAACGACCAAGGCGTCCAATTCATCCAGCACCACCGAGCGCTCTACCGCACCCTATGGGCACAAAGCGTGGCTATGGACTTGGTGACCCCAGCGATGGATTGGTCCGAGTACTCGCTGGTTTACCTGCCGCACTTCGCGGTTCTCGACGAGGTGGCCATCACCCGCCTGCGCGGCCTGCTGCAAGCGACTGACAGCCTCCGCCTCGTAGCCGATGGCTACTTTGGCACCTTTGCTGGCAAGGGCCACTGGAGCTTTAAACCGCCCGAGGGACTTAGCGATCTCATCGACTGTCGGATCGCCGATTTTGATGTTATCGCTGATTTCGATGTTGGGACTGGCAAAAACGTCGTGCAGATGGAGTGTGGCACCTTTGCCCTGCCGGCGGGAACGACCTATTCAATCCTAGAAACCCAAGGTGACACTGCGCCCATCGCCACCATCGGCGACGAGGTGGTTGGTGTGCGCTCGACCGATGGGCGCTTTACCTGGTACGGGTTTGCACTCTCGGCTACAGCTTCGTCACAAGTGACCGGACAACCTGGGGTGCCAGCGCCAGCGGGACTGGTCCATGATGAGGTAGCAACCGCGCTGCTGGCAACCGCGGGCGTCGAGCCGTGGTTTACACTTACCGGCGACCGCATCGTCGCCTTTCGCCGCCACTCTCGTCAGGGCGGGTCGCTGATCTTCGCGCTCAACGTAGAACGGCGCACTGCGCGGACGCGGGTGCAACCGCGCTGGCAGATAGGCGCAGCCCGTGACCTGCTAGGAGAACAAAACCTCGCACTCTGCGACGGAGCCTTTGAGCTGACGCTAGGGTTCGGCGAGGTGGCGGTGATACACTGTGTGGATATCTGATCCGTCTTAGAGCGAAAGAGATAAACTGTGCAGTTGAACCGCGAGCAGTTCTTGGCAGAAGGGCTTCTCGTCTCAGAGGGGATTTATCAGCCCAATGGCATCCAAGACGGCACCGATCTTCTCCACCTCCTCGTCTGTGGCTGTGACCATAGGCGGACGCAACCAGCGCGAGGCAATGCCATTGAGTTCAAGTGCGGTGCGCCACACAGCCTGACCGCCGCCTACCACATCTGTGGCCACCCCCCAGAAAGGTTCCTCGATTTGGGTAATGATGGTCTGGGCCGTTTTGGTGTCGCCATCTTGGAAGGCCCGCCAGTAGCTTTGTGCTATGTAGGGAGCAAACGAAGATGGATAGCAAAAGAAGGCACGAATGCCGCAGGGCCATTGTGCGAAATTGCGCCATAGGCCCCCGCCGGTCATGAACTTCCACCGATCACCATAGCGGTGCATAGTCGCTTTTGCGTATTCAAGTGTGCCGTCTTCTTTGAAGGTGCAGATGTTGGGCGCGTCGAGTAGTTCGTCAAGAATTTCATAGGGTGGACACCCCACCAACATCAGAGGCATGACTTGGGCTACTTTGCGGTATTGGACGACCTTACCTTGCGGTTGGGCTTGTTCCGGTGGCAGCACCATCAGCACATCGGCTCCCCAACTACGGCAATACTCGGCGAACTGGACCGCCCGGTCGTCTGGCCAGCGCCGAGTAGCCGCCACCGTCAATGCCCGTCCGGCGACCCGGTCAATCAAGAAGCGGGTAAGCTGGGCGACTTCTTCATCGCTGAGGAACTCAAACTGGCTGTCCCCGTAGGTCAGCAAGCTGACCTTGCTGCCGCTGGCGATGCCCAGGTCGATTATGCGACCGATGCCCTCCCAATCTAGTTGGCCGTTGGGCAAAAATGTAGTGGGGATGGAGTTGACTGGACCTTCGAGTAAATTTCTGATCTCGTCCGGCTTCTTGACTGATGGCATTGACGCATTCCTTTCGTGGATAAATGTAGGAGAAAACACCAGCGCCCTCCAGCCTAAGACCTCCCAAGCAGGCATTGCTCAGAACACCGCGAGATACCAGATTATGCATAGCCTCGTGCCGCTCGCATCATGCCACCCAACGTTTAACTAAACATGAACGCTGATTCGCTCGAAATACAACCTCTGCAAAAACCTCTCGACGCCGAAGTCTCCGTTCCCGGGTCCAAAAGTTACACCAACCGGGCGCTGCTGATCGCGGCATTAGCCAACGGAGAATCACACCTTATAGGCGCACTCTTTAGCGACGACACCGACTACATGGTCCAGGCGCTGCGCAAACTCGGCGTCTCTATAGAGGCCGATCCAAAGGCGGCCAGCTTTGTGGTCTCAGGTAATGGGGGACGGATCCCCGTCGATGGTGCCGAGCTGTACATCGGCAATTCGGGCACTACTTCTCGGTCGATCACAAGCTATATCGCGCTCGGCAATGGCACCTTCATCATCGACGGCGACGCACCCATGCGCCAGAGCCGACCGATGGCCGATCTGCTCGACGCACTCGGCCAACTCGGGATCGACGCTCGTTCGCGCTTTGCCAACGGATGCCTACCCATAGAGGTACAGGCCAAGGGGTTCAAGGGAGGAAAAACCCGGCTCGACGCCAGCAAAAGCAGCCAGTTTCTCACTTCGCTGCTGCTCGTCGCTCCCTACGCCGACAACGGCTTGGAAATCGAAATGGTCAGCGAGTTCAAGACCGAATATATTGACATCACTATGGCGGTAATGCAGGCATTTGGAATCGAGGTCGAGCACGACGAGTATCGGCGCTTTCGCGTCGCTGGCAGCCAATGCTATACGCCTCGTGTCTACGCCATTGAGCCGGATGCTTCCAACGCCTCGTACTTCTTTGCCGCCGCTGCGCTCACCGGTGGTCGGGTACGCGTAGCCGACATTGCCGCCGACTCAGCCCAAGGTGATATCCACTTCGTCAATGTGCTCGAGAAAATGGGATGCACAGTCAACCGTTACGCCAGCGGAGTTGAGGTGATCGGGCCGGATCAACTCAGAGGTATAGACATCGATATGAAGGCCATATCAGATACCTCACTGACGCTAGCTGCGATCGCTCCCTTTGCCAAGAATCCTGTGCGGCTCCGCAACATCGAGCACACGCGCTGGCAGGAGACCGACCGGATTGCCGCTATGGTCGCCCAACTGCGTCGGCTCGGAGTGGCGGTAGAAGAGCACAGAGATGGTGTTACTATCGCGCCTTCCAAACCCAAAAGCAGCAGCATCGATACCTATAAGGATCACCGAGTAGCTATGAGTTTTGCTCTAGTCGGATTGCGAGTGCCCGGAATCCGCATCAACGACCCAGGATGCGTCGGCAAAACTTTTCCGACATACTTCGATGTCTGGGATCAGATAAGAGGATCGGCGTGAACGGAAGGGAATGATCGAAACAAGGATGCCCTACCGGTGGTTTACCGGTAGGGCATCCGAACTGCTTACTACTTTGAAGGGTGCTTATTGAGTAAACTGGGTCACGTTGGCGATGCCGCCCGGCTGAGTCAACGCATAGACGATTAGGTTGACCCCGAACTGCAACCCGCGCTCTCGTGCATCAGCCAGCGGATCTCCCCAGTACCAGCTAATATTTAGGTCGCTGAAGACCACCGCAACCCGACCGCGCAGTTCCAGCATCTCCAAATCGAACACATTGCCAGCCGGTGCGCCGCCCATAGGCGGACCATCGGGAAAATCCCAGAAGCTATAGTAGAGATCGTGGCTCTTAGGCACTTTCTGCCACTTGGAGCCGTCGCTACCCAACACCAACGGATCTTTCATCAGGGCCTTGAACTGGCGATCAAACGGCGTACCTGAAACCCCGGCTTCTTTGCCGTCAAGTCCGTTCTCAGCGTCGCTTTGGCGGATTTCCTCGGCATAGAGAAAACCACCATTCTTGAGATAGTCGCCTAGGTTGGTTTTCTCTGTATCGCTGATTTGCAAGACAGCATCGTTGCCCGTCACATAAATCATGGGGGCGTCCATGATACGCGGATCCGAAAATTCCAAGGTCGTGCCCTCAATTCGGGCATTAATTTGAGTATGGTCGCGCATATAGCGCATCAACTCCTCTACCGCAGTTGGGAACCGATCGCGATTCTTGTCTGCGATATCGTAGTCAATGACTGTCATGTTAAAAAAGCCGCGGATATTGCGTTTATTGT
This sequence comes from Candidatus Latescibacterota bacterium, assembly GCA_022827835.1. Lineage (GTDB taxonomy): Bacteria > Latescibacterota > UBA2968 > UBA8231 > UBA8231. Next base: position 5,303 of record JAJEIO010000062.1, on the reverse strand, counting down.
CGGGATCATGAATCAAGATCGCTTGATAGCGGCCAATGTCTAAGTCGCCGACATTGAGCAATTCGTGCCTCAGGCTCAGAGCCTCTTGCACTGGTGCCGACGTTTCCGCTAGTTCGATCATCGCGACCTCGTCGAAGGCCAAATCTTCGGCCTTGGCACCTGAAAAGGCCCCCAAGACCTGCGTACCAGGCAAGACCGAACTCAGCAGGTCGCTACCTACCGCGCTAACATCGGCTATCGCCGATATATCCTGCGGCAAATCCGGCGGTGCCATCGACTGCAGCATCTCCATCTGCACTTCGGATATCTCGGGACGCTTGGCTAAGTCGAAGTTCTTTTCGAGAATTGGCGGAGGAGCGCGGAAAATGATTAGCGCCTCCTTTGTCTCTTCTTCGCCAATGCCAAAGAGATGATCGTAAACGAAGACGCCAGCGTGAATAGCTACCGAGAGCATAAAGGCCACGCCCATGTTTAGCCGACGGCCGGTGGTAGCCGAATATAGGGCGTATATCAGCACCCCGGCACCCGCCAAGCCGGCGGCGATTACCACCCACTTGGACAGGATGAAAAGTACGTGAATGAGAAAGGCCGCGCCGACCGCCAAATAGGCCGTTTTTTTGCGCTGAGCTTGTACTGCTTTTTTATATTCGTCTACTCTATACTCGTCTACCACAGTTCTTCCCCCTCTTGGAAGGGCCTAGAACCCTCACTTAGTTTCGCTGCGGTTCCGTGGCAATGACCTGATCAATGACGCCCACTTGGCGAGCAATATCCATGATCTGGACGATTTGCCCGTGCGTGGAACGCTCATCTCCTTGGATGATAATCATCGTGGTGTTGTCCAGTAGCTGTCTCTTCGCCTGCAATTCCTCTTTGAGGGTCGCAAAGGTTACCGACTTGTGGTTCAGCTTCATGTTGCCGTCCTGATCCACGACGATAAAGAGGTTTTCCTTCTCCGGAGCCTGAGCCTCTTCGGCCTCGGGCAACTTGATGTCCAAACCCGGAGTAATGGCGAACACAGCAGTCACCATGAAGAAGATGAGTAGCTGAAAGACCACGTCAATCATCGGCGTCAGGTCGGGCATGGTCAGTTCTTTTTTTTCTACTCTATCAGCCATCTATCTCATGCCTCCTAAAAAAGGGCTGCCCTTAGGCAGCTTGGGTGCCTTGCCAGCGGCGCAGCAGAGCGTCCACAAAACCGTGGCCATATGCTTCAAACTCAACGGACTTGCCTGTAGCGCGATTGCTAAAGTACGTGAAGATGGCGATTGAAGGCACGGCGATCACCAGACCGGTAACTGTAGTGATTAGTGCTTCGGAAATACCTGCGGCGACGATTGTTGGCTCGCCGAGGCCCTTTTCCGCAATACCTTCAAAAGCGTTGATCATACCGTTAACCGTGCCCAGCAGGCCGAGCAACACCACGGATTTAGACACGAAGTCAATAACGGCCAGATACCGTTCGAGATACCCCAAGGCGGCGCGTTCAACCGTGCCGTTCATTTCCTCGCGCATCTCCTCCATAGTACGTTGCTCGCGCGACAAATGCTCAAAGCGCTCAATCCCTTCGCCGTACACTTCGCCTTCGAGCTTACCGACTTCGGCGCAGTACTCTCTGAGCTGGTCAAGGGAGGCACCCGAGTCAATACGCGAGTTGATATCGTTGGTGATTTCGGCCAATTCGTCCTCAGAGCGCAGCCGTGCATACGTCCAAATGCGCTCGAGAAAGAACGCAATGGACAGCATAGACCAGAGCATCAAAGGATACATGAAAGGTCCACCTTCGCGAAAAAGTTCAATCATCTTCTCTATCCCTCCTTAAGTTAGGACGCAAAGAAATCAAGGTTATAGGACGCGAGCTTCCTGCATTACCTGTAGCTGCTCTCTGGCATAGTCCACCTGCGTCACGTATTTGGGATTGTCGCCATAGTTGTCGACGACCTCCTGAAAGACGGCACCAGCCTGACGGAATTCCTCTTGGGCCATATAGGCGGCACCGATGTTGACTAATGAATTGACAGCCTGATCGCTCTTGGGATACTTCTGCTGCACTTCCTTGAAGACTACCATTGCTTCATCGTAATTTTTCTCAGCCAAAAGCTGTTCGCCCGTTGCATAAAGATTGTAGGCATCGATCTCAGCCAAATGTCCGAGCAGAGTCCTTGCCTTGTTCGGCAACGCTCGATCTTGGGCAGTCAACTTGTCAACGGGAAAGCGATCCAAGAAAGTCTGGTAGCTTTCGGTGGCCTTCTCGTAATCCTTGAGGCCGTAATAGTAATCTCCGAGCGTAAATTGGCTACGTGCCCCATACGTACCGTTGGCATGTTCAGCGACTATTCTCTCGAAGATTGGCACCGCTTCTTCCTTGCGGTCGAGGTTAATCAGGCACCAAGCCTTGTTGTAGAGTGCATCATCCACATGGCTCGACTGAGAATAGCGCCTAATGATTCGGTCGTAGTAGACCATGGCATCTAGGTAGTGCTGGTCTTTGTCCTCCACGCCACTTCTATTGGTCATGTTAAACAGGGCATCGCCAGCGCGAAAAAGCGCCTCAGAAGCATAGCGGGACTGCGGATACTTATCTGCTAGGCTAGCAAAAATATTGCTGGCGTCTCGCCATTTACCCATCCGATAGTGCGCCCAAGCATCATAGTAATAGGCATGCACAGCGCGCTCGTCATCAGGATATTGGGTGTAGTAGGTATTGAACGCTTGGGACATCGCTGGCAGCACGTCAACATTGCCGTTAGCCGACAGTTTGTTATAAGCTACGCCGATCTGGAACTGGGCATTTTTGGCCCAAGCAATCTGCGGATAGTTTTCGATAATGGTGTTATACGTGGCAATCGCTTGGACGAACTGCTCCGACCTATAGAAACAGTTGCCTTGGACGAAGAGCGCATTAGCAATGCTCTCGACATTGACGGCCAAGTCGATTAGCTCCTGAGCCGCTTCAATACTCTGCTGGAACTTATCTAGTTTGAAGTAAGCATTAGCCAAGCGAATGAGCAAGCGCTCCCGGTCCTCGCTAGAGGTAGTGGTAGCCAACATCTCCTCGTAGATGCGCACCGCTTCCTCTGGATTACCCTTCTTTTCGGCCATTGAGATCAGCTGCAGTCGCGCCGAACGCACCAAGCTCTCGTCTCCAGAAGCAATGACCTCATTCAGCAGCTTCTCCGCTTCGTCGTCATTGCCTTCCGCCGAGTACGAGAGGGCCATCGAGAACGAGACCTTTAGCTGCATCGCCTTGGGAATCTTGGTGTCCAACAGCCACTTGTAATCGATCAGCGCACGGTCGTAACGGCCCGAATAGTGGTAGGCCAATGCACGGCCGTAGCGGGTGTCGCGAATGACATCGCTTTCTGGGTACTCTTCAAGCACCATGGTGTAGCGCTCGACTGCATCGACGTAGTTTTTATTGTTGAGGTCGAGTTGGGCCATCTGGAAATGGGCCCTAGCCTCCAAATCGCGGTCGCCGGTCACGCCTTCTAGCAATTGATTGAGCAACGCACGCCCCTCGGCTATGCGATCTTGGGAAATATAGAGATTGGCTGCCTCAATCAACGCGGCGATGTACGTCTCGCGGGCATCGCGATCAACCTTAGAAAAAGCAGCGATAGCCTCGTCTTTCCGATCTTCGTCGCGGTAGAGAATACCAAGGCCATAGTAAGCATCAGCCGTATGTCGCGTATCCTGATAGCTTTCCGTTATAGCCTTGTAGGCTTCAATGGCCTCTTGGACTTTCTGCTGCTCGTAGTTGAGCCGAGCGATGCGCAACAAGCACAGCGGCGCTTGGTCGGAGCGGGGAAAGTTGTCCACTGCCTGCGTATAGCTTGCGATAGCTTGATCCACCACGCCGAGTTTCTCAGCAGACCAGCCTGCGCTGTAGAGCGCTGCGGAGCGCAAACCCGTCTCGCTATCCGGGTAGTCCACTAGCAGTTGTAGGTAGTCTTCGCGGGCAGCAGCGTAGTCTCCGGCGAAGTACTTGGCTTCGCCTTTCTGATACTGAGCATTCGGTGGATAAGGCGTATCCCCGTAGAGTTCAATCACTTGGTTGTAAGCAGTCCACGCCTCGTCGAACTTCTCCCACTCCATGTAGTTATCGCCGATTCTCATCTGCACCTTGGCTTTATAAAAGCGTTCCTCGGCAGTTTCTTGGGCGGCGATTAACTCTTGGTAGGCTTCCTCAAATTGGTCTGTTTTGCGAAAGATCTCAGCAACGCGCAACGAGGAAGTCTCAAAAAGCTGTCGATAGTTCTCAAAATCGACATTCTTCCCCTCGCGAAACGAACCGCGCAAGAGTTCAAACATCCGGTCGTAGAGATTGCGCACATCGCGGTAGGCTTTAATTGCCTCTTCGTCGCGCCCCATCTGGTCGTAGGCGTTGGCCTCCAGATAAAGGGCTTGGGCAATAACTGGACTATTGGGGTACTTATCGAGAACTATCTGGGCCATCTCAACGGCTTTGGCATACTCGCCCTTCTCATAAAAGGAACTGGCGATGCGGAACTGCGAATCTGGCGCATAGCGGTCCTGCGGGTAAGCCGCCAACATGCCGTTGAGCGTTTCGATGGATTGGTCGTACTCTTTTGTATTAAACTCGCTCCAGCCCGCGTAAAAATACGCCTTGCCAGCTTCCGGCGTCTCGGGGAACAACTCGACATAGTGCTTGTATTCCTTTGCTGCCTCGCCATACTCTTTGGCAAGGAAGCGAGTCTCGGCAACTTGGAACTGCACCAGTGACTTGAAATCCTCGGCTACACTTCCTACGTCGAGAACTTGGCGATAGGCTTCTACCGCTTTTTCGTGCTGCCCGCTCTTTTTGTAGGCGTTGCCTAGCTGATACCAAGCCGCCGCGACTACAGGCAATTCCAAGTCGTTGCCAAACACTACCCGCACACTGTCGGTACGCACGGCCTTGCTGTCAAACTTGACGATCTTTGAATACTCGATGATCGCCCCTTCAAACTCGCCAAGGGCGTAGAGAGATTGTCCGGCGTCAAAACTGGTCTTCAGATTTTGCGGCACCGGTAGAAAAAGGCTAGCTCCTAGCCCCAATCCCAGCGCGATAAGTCCGGCCCAGACCGTCATTTGTGTATCTCCTTGTTACCCTAATTTATAGTTTGGAGTTTATTAAGGGTTTATCAGGGTCTTTAGTTTTGTTAGAATTGGTATGCGAAGGAGAACCGATGGGCACCATTGGTCTCAGTCAAATCTAACCCAATGTCATACGCATAGTCGAACACCAACTGGTTCCACTGATAGCCCAACCCCGCATTCAAACCACCACCGGCGTCCTCCGA
>JAJEIO010000021.1 GCA_022827835.1 Candidatus Latescibacterota bacterium | reverse complement strand
CCCAAGCTCCCCGGCGACAAGCAGTGGGAATACGAGGACTTGGCCGCCCTCAAAAAGCGGGCCGACGACGCCGAGCTGCGGCTGATGGCGCTGGAAAACGTGCCCACCTCGTTTTACGACCAGATCATGCTCGGCCAAAGCGGCCGCGAAGAACAACTCCAGCACATGATCACCACCGTGCGCAACATGGGCAAGGCCGGTATCCCAATCCTAGGCTACCACTGGATCCCCAACAGCGTCTGGCGCACGCCCGAGCCAGCGACCTTGCGCGGCGGTGCTCGCGCCACTCGCTTTGCCCTCGCCGAGCACGACCCTGAAGAGCTGACCCACGGCCGCGTCTTCACCCACGACGAGATGTGGGAAAACTACTGCTGGTATTTGGAGCGCATCCTGCCCGTAGCCGAGGAAGCTGACGTGCGCCTAGCCCTGCACCCGGACGACCCGCCCACCGGCACCACCCTCGGCGGCATCGCGCGGATATGCAGTTCGTTCGACGACTTCAAGCGCAACATGGACACCTTCGACAGCCCGCATCACGGCCTCGACTTCTGCATGGGGTGTTGGTCGGAGATGGGCGGCCACGACAGCGTCATCCGCGCCGTCCGCCACTTCGGCGGGCAAAAGAAAATCATCTACATCCACTTCCGCGACGTCATCGGACCGGTCGAGGACTTCCACGAGACCTTCATCGACTGCGGCCAAGTCGATACCTTCGAGGTAGTAAAGACGCTCAAGGCGGTCGGTTTCGACGGCTTTATGATCACCGATCACGTGCCCCATATCGTCGATGACTCGCCTTGGGGACACAGGGGGCGCGCCCATTGCGTGGGCTTCATGCAGGCCCTCATCCAAGTGGTCAACAAGCTCGGCGCGTGACCCGTCGCCGCGGCGCACCTGTTGCGTTGTGATGCGTACCTCGACTTAAATCCGCATCCAATCGGCTAGTTTCTCATGCTGGAAAATCATGGTCTCTTGGATGCTCGATAGCCTTCCTTTTCCCGCTGCTTTGGCCCGCTGGTACATGGCGTGGGCAATGGCCACATCGACATACGCTAGACCCACTGCATTGAAATAGACCCGCTCCTCGGCTGTTTCCCTGCCGCCCTTTTCGCCAGCGATGACTTCGACCAAATTCGCGTAAACATCCTCGTCGGCGAGCTCGCCATCCTTGTACATGCGGCTGAGCGTCTGCGTTCTATGCTTTACGGTCTCCCAATCGTCGCACACAATTTTATCGCATTGTTTCGCCACCTCATACTCGTCCTCCCAGCCTCCGATATGGCTGTAGAAGGCTCCGGGCTTCATCCACGCCGCTTTGAGCAGAGGCGCTTGCGCACTAGTGGCAGTGACGAGAATATCGGCACCCTCCATGGCCCGCTGTGCATTCTCATCAGAGGCAACAAAACGAAGATCGCTAAATAGGGGCCTCATCTCTTCGACGAACTGCCTTTCTTCGTGGGCATGCTTGGCGGAAATTCGGCACTCCTCAAGGGTTGGGACCGCTGCCTTCATGGCAATTAAGTGCATCTTGGCCTGCTCGCCCGCGCCTATGAAAGCAATGCTGGTGGAATCCGGCTTGGCGAAATGCTTTGCAGCAATGGCACCCATCGCGCCCACGCGCACATTTGAGCAAAGGGTGCCGTCCATGAAAGCAATGGGGAATCCCCTCTCAATCTCGGATAGTATGATCACAGCAGAGAGGTTCTGCACACCGTACTGCTCGGGATTGTTGGGAAATACAGATACCCATTTGACTCCGCAGACCTTTTCGGGCAACAGCGTTGCCGGTAGGCAGTTGATGCGCTCTTGGGTACTATCGTTGAAAATCTGGACAACTTTTTCTGGAAAGAGGATCTCATCTCTGCGGAAGGCGAGCATGGCGTTTTCTGCCGCGCTCATAGCCAAACGCATATCCAAACATCTGGCTTGAAGGAGGTCCTCCTGCGAAAGAAAGAGACATTCGATGCGATTCTTATCCGTCATGGTTTCGCCTTTCTCGTGGCCTGTTTAATTTTGCTGGAAACTATCTGACGCATAAACAATAATCCACATAGGGCATTTTCATCAAATCAGACCGCCAATCGCTTGACACTCACCAATGGTTTCCCAACGAAGAGCAAGTCTCCTCCTTGCACTCCTGCTCGTCATCCCGGCCCTAGCCCAAGACGAGCGCCCCTCTGTATCAATTCCCCAGCCCAAGCGCCAACGCTCGACACCGACTCCCGATAGCACTTCGACTATCGTCCAAGTAGAGTACAACTACGCTATCAAGGATCGGGACTACCTCTTGTCGGCCCCCGAGGAACTAGTGCGTTTCATCCGTGCGGAGACCGAACTCGAAGTGTCGCTAAGCTGGCGCATTCTCGCCCTGCACGACCGGAGCATTATGGACGCGCTGATGCTCTATATGACCGGCTGCGACGGGGAGATGCGCATAACCCAGCCAGAAAAGAAAAACCTCGCTCAATACCTGCAAAACGGCGGCCTGCTCTTCGCCGAGGACATCCTGCCCCTCGGAGCGAATCTCCGCCGCAGTCGAGGCGGTGCCGGCATAGCCGGTACCGCCTTCGACCAGCAGTTCAAGACCCTGCTCAAAGACCCGCAAGTCCTCGGCAGTAAGGGAAAGGACTGGCGCAAGCTGCCCAAGAACGATCCGCTCTATTCGGCCTATTTCGACTTCTCCGACGGACCACCCCTAAGCGGCATCAGCCAAGGCAACGTCTCTGCCTTAGAAGCTATCGAGATCAAAGGCCGGACCGCGGTTATCTTCAGCGATCTCAACATTAGCTGGTTCTGGGCCAGTCACAACGCCCCAGGCCGCAATCGCAGCCTGCAATTTGGCACCAACCTCGTGGTCTTTGCACTGATTCAAAAATACGCCGGCCGACGACTGCCTGTCAGGCGCTGATATGAACACTGCTGCGGCGCACTCCGCCCAAGTCCGCGCCGACCTCCTGCTCCTGCTCACAGCTCTGATCTGGGGCTTTGCCTTCGTCGCCCAACGCGCCGGCATGGAGCATGTCGGCCCTTTTTTCTTCAATGGCGTGCGCTTCGCCCTCGGCTGCTTGCCGCTTTTACCTTTTATCCTGCGAACCACCGCCACACCGCTCGCATCCCGCCTCCGCCACGCCCTCCCAGGAGGCCTACTCGCCGGGCTTTTTCTCTTTACCGCCGCTTCCCTGCAACAGGTCGGCATCGTCTATACTACGGCCGGCAAGGCCGGGTTCATCACCGGGCTATACGTAATTCTGGTACCAATCCTCGGTCTCTTGCTACGGCATCGCAGTCGCCGCAGCACTTGGACCGGCGCTCTGGTGGCGACCAGCGGTCTGTACCTGCTGAGTGTGGAGCCGCCACTGGCCATTGCCCGCGGCGACGCGCTCGTACTCGTGAGCGCGTTCTTTTGGGCCTGGCACGTGTTGGTCATCGGCAGCCTCTCGCGTCAGCTCGATTGGGCGATGCTGGCTTTTTTGCAATTCTTCGTCTGCTCGCTACTCAGCACAGCCGTCGCCCTCGGCACCGAGCCTATCGCCCTGCAACCGCTCGTCGATGCGGCCGTACCCGTGTTTTACGGAGGCGTCATGTCGGTGGGCGTGGCCTATACTTTGCAGGTAGTGGCTCAGCGGCGAGCGGCCCCCGGCCACGCGGCCATCATCCTCAGTCTGGAGACGGTTTTCGCCGCGTTGGGGGGATGGCTTTTGCTAGACGAGGAGATGCCCTTGCGCGGGCTGGTCGGCTGTGGGCTGATGTTCGCGGGAATGTTGATCTCGCAGGTGGGACTGGGACGGCGGTCTAAAACATAAGCCCCATTGCTCCCCGAAGAGAGCCGCTCTATACTATGCCGTTCAAGCGGACCCACGCCAAACTCCCCACCCAGAGAAAGGACCAAAATGTCGGACAACGCACCCAAGGGCGCACTAACCAACCCGTTTGCCCTCAGCTCGGACGACGGCTACACCTGGCTCAAAGGCAACCTCCACTCGCACACGACCAACTCCGACGGCAAAGCTGCGCCCCAGGAGCGGCTCGACGGCTATGTCGGCCAAGGCTACGACTTCCTCTGCCTGTCCGACCACCACAAAATCACCTTTACCGATACCGTCCAAGCCCCAAGTGACTTCGTGCTCGTCCAAGGGGCCGAACTGCACCCGGATAATCCCTTCGGCGGTCAGCGGCACCACTTCGTCTGCATCAATATTCACGAGGACATGAACGCCGAGAAGATGCCGCCCCAGCACGTCATCGACGAGGTCCGTCGCCAAGGCGGTGCGGTCTGGCTAGCCCACCCCCATTGGAGTTCGGTCAACATCCTGCGCGACGCAATGCCGCTTACCGGATTCGCCGGCATTGAGGTCTTCAACACCACCTGCCGCTGCGCCGGACGCGGCGAGTCGAGCGTGCATTGGGACGACTGGATGGATCTAGAGAATCGCCTCTACCCCGCGCTGGCCAACGACGATTCACACGCCCTCGAAGCCGACCAGCGCGACACGTACCAAGGCTGGACCTATGTCCGCGTCAAAGAGCGCACCGCCGACGCAGTCGTCGCCGCCCTAGTCGCAGGCGCGTCATACGGCAGCACTGGCCCCGCAATCCACGACATCCAGCTCCGCCGCACCGACCGCGAAGGCGACGACCGCACCCAAGTCGAAGCCACGGTGTCCTGCTCGTCGGCGCAGCGCATCGCTGCAGTGTCCGATTCTTTCGGCACTGAGTATCACCAGCACGGAGCTCTCTTCGAGACCGCAACCTTTGCGCTCAGAGCCAATGCCCGCTGGGTGCGCTTCGAGATCATCGACGAACGAGGCCAAAAGGCGTGGTCCAATCCGTTTGATCTGACCGCACTCGAACGGGCCGAATAAGAGCTATTTCTGCGTCGTGAAGAAAAATTGGGGTAGTGGTTCAGTTTGAAAATAGCCGTACATAAGAAGCCCCCTTGGTACGAGTTTTGCCAAGGGGGCTTTATTTTCAAAGTGGCCCACTACCTCACTACCGCCCTCTTAGCAGCCTCTGGCTCCCGGTAGATGATTTTCAAAAGTGCTTGCGCCGGACCACTGGGAATCCGCCGGCCTTGTTCCCAGTCCTGAAGGGTGCGGATGTCGATGCCAAAGGTCTGGGCAAATACGCCCTGAGTCATGTTCAGTTGCGAGCGGATCAAGCGGGCGTTGATCTCGTCGGGGAGGTGGACGCGGTAGCTTTCTGGGTCTGCTTGGCCGTGCGTGATTTCCAGAGCCTCCGTTGCCGCCTTGATAAGTTCCTCTCCAGCCTTGGTCATGGTTGGGTCCTCCGTTGGTATTCGTCTGCCAGTGTGCGCAACACAGTCCGCAAAACACTAACTTCCGAGTCGGTCAGGTTTGTTTTATCGCCTTTAGCGAAGATCGACAGCAAAAACACAGGAATGTCTTGGCCACTATAAAAAGTCACCACTCGGTATCCACCGCTCTTTCCTCTTCCCGGCGCGGCGAACCGGAGCTTGCGAGCACCGCCTGATCCTTTGATTACGTCGCCGGCATCGGGATTATTGGCGACAAAGTCGATGATAGCCTCCCGGTCGCTGTCGCTTATCTGGTAGCGACGGCATTTGCTGATGAAAGTCGGTGTTTCGATGACCGTGTGCATGATCTTAATTACGGCATTGCCGTAGTAACATCAAGAGAAAATTTACCGAGGGCGACACACGGCTACGGCACATAGGGTCTGTTTCAAGACCAGAAAAACGGTAGGAGGTACAGTCTGCAGAGAGCCTAGCCTTAATTTAGGCCACGGAATTATTTTCAAAATGTACCACTACCTTATTTCCTGCGTCGGCACGCGGCGCGACCAATCTCGCTCGTCAACCCAGCGTTGCTGTTCAAGGGCCATTTGCTGGGCCTTGTCGTAGTAGTGGGGATTGTTCGACAAGGGGGTATTGGAGCGGATCGCCCCCTCGGGAAAGAGATACCAGTCCTCTCGGCCCACTACATAGCCGCGAATGTGGGCACGGGGCGCGTCGTCGGTGATGTAATTGACTACGTAGAGCCTCCCGTCGGGTAGTTGCACCCAGCCCGAATAGCCGCTGTCGGCCGATAGAGCGCGGTCGTTGTCCAAAAAGGCGAAGCGGGCCTCAGTGTCGCCCTGAGATTGCTCTGGGTCGGCTGAAGCACCCGCCCGGGCAGGTGAGCCGCGCAAAGCCTCCGCCGCAGTCTCCACATAGAGCCCCAAGGACGTAGAAAGGCCGCAGGCGACCCGGTAGGTAATGGCCACCTCCCCCGAGCGCAGGCGGCCAACCGAGGGGCGGCCCAGACAGCGCATCATGTGCGTGCGCACTGGCGTTGACCACGTCCGGCCGCCGTCGCCGGAAAAGCTCTTCCAGCCGCTCAGGCCCTCGCCGTCCTCGCGCATGTAGAGCACCAGAGTGCCGTCGTCCATTTCGGCGAAATCCCCCTCGTTCAAGCGCCAAGGCCCCCCGGTGCAGGACGAACCTCCGGGATCGGGCACCTTGAAAGGCCCTTCCCAAGTCCGTCCCCGGTCGGCAGACAGATAGCACGTCTGCACTTCGACAAAATCCTCGGTTCCCCGCTGGCCGGGCCACTGCTCGGTGAGACCGACGATCAGGTCGCCGTTGGACAACTCCTTAATGGAGGGGACAATGCCCTCAGTCATGCCGGTCTCCTCCGGCCCCTCCCACGTGGCTCCGTTGTCGCGGCTGCGCAACAGGAGATTCATGCAGACGCCCGGCTCCAAGTATTCTTCAAAAGTATCCTTGAGTAGCAAGTCGACGATGAGTAGCAAAGTCCCGTCGCGGCAGGCGGCGATACGCGAGCAGTTGAGCCGTCCCAGCCCTTGGGCGGTTTCCTCCTCAGTGCGCGCTACCACCACTTGGCGCGGGCTCCAAGTCAGGCCGCGGTCAAAGCTGCGGCGCACGATTATGCGAGAAAAGGGGCGCGAACTGTGTCCCATGCTCTCGCGGTACGTGCATACCAAGGTGCCGTCGGCCGCTTGGGCCACATCGGCGAATGCCTCGTATATCTCGTCGTTGCGCGATACAGTGATCGTCTGCATGGTTGCCTCTCGGTTTTAAATGGTGCATGATTTACACGATTACCGTGAAATAGATAAATTCAAAATATGATTGAGTCATTTGGAGATTCCGCAACAGAAGATTTATTTCATAATAGACAAACGCGACGCGCTCGTAGCTTTCCGCCGGATATTGTACGTGCTGCTTTGAGAAAATTAGATGTCATTGAGACCGCACATCGCCTACAAGACTTGCGGACACCTCCAGGCAATCGCCTAGAAGCTCTAAAAGGTACTCTTCAGGGATTTTACAGCATCCGTGTCAACGAGCAATGGCGGATCATTTTTCGCTGGTCCGAAAATTCCGCACATCAGGTATCACTGACGGACTATCATTAATCAGTATATTTGGAGACAATCATGCTGCCAGAAAACCGCATTCCGACGCATCCAGGTGAAATCCTCCTTGAAGAATTTCTGAAACCCTTGGGAATAACCCAAATAGCCTTTGCTAAGCACCTTGAAGTTCCTCTTCAGAGGATTAACGAGATCATACGTGGCAAGCGAGGAGTAACCCTTGAGACCGCCTGGTTATTTTCTCAAGCGCTAGGCACAACGCCTGAGTTATGGGTGAATCTTCAACGGAATCACGATTTGGCCAAGAACCGACCAAAGAAAAAAATTCCAAGGCTGCAAGCGGTGGATGCGCTGAATCTCCGCCCCCTATCGAAGGACCAACATCATGGCTGATCGCCCCAAAATAGCCGGTATCGTCACCGAGTACCGCAAGTACTCCCACGCCCAGCACATCTGCGACCGCTTCCTCGAAGGCTACGGCTGGAACAGCCGACACCACCGCCCGCCCATGGATTTGGTCTCGCTGTACGTGGATCAGCGCCCCGAAGGCGACCTAAGCCAAGATCGGGCGACCCGCTTTCCCCACATGGTGATCTACCCCACCGTCGCCGACGCCCTGACGCTGGGCGGGTCAGATTTAGCCGTTGACGGCGTCCTGCTCATCGCCGAACACGGCACCTACGGGCGCAATGAAAAGGACCAGCACCTCTACCCGCGCTACGAGCTTTTCAAACAGATCGCCTCGGTCTATCGCACGACCGGCAAGAGCGCGCCCGTGTTCAACGACAAGCACCTTTCTTGGAATTGGGACTGGTGCCAAGAGATGTACGATGTCTCGCAAGAACTCGACTTCGCCTTTATGGCCGGCTCATCGCTGCCCGTTACCTGGCGAACCCCCTCGCTCGACATGCCCCTTGGTGCCGAGGTCAAAGAAGCGGTCTGCGTCTGCTATGGCGGCGTCGATAGCTACGACTTTCACGGTTTGGAGACCTTGCAGTGCATGGTCGAGCGCAGAAAGGGCGGCGAGACCGGCGTCAAATGGCTCCGGGCCTACCGCGACGATGCCTTCTGGCAAGCACACGCCGAGAGCGCGTGGTCGCGCGAGCTTTTTGAAGCCTGCCTCTGCCGCAGCCACACGCTCACTCCGGCAAGACCTGGGTTCAACAACCCTTTCCCCACCATCGACGAACTCAAGCACCTAGTCGAGAGCCCCATCGCCTACCAGTACGAGCACGCCGACGGCCTCCTCTCGACTATGATGCTGATGAACGGACTAGTTCAGGATTTCAACTTCGCCGCCCGACTCACGGGACGGGACGAGCCGCTCTCGACCCAGATGTACTTGCCCATGCCCCCAGCTCGTACCACGCTGGCCAATTTCTTCAGCCCGCTGGCCAACAACATCGAGCAGATGTTCCTGACCGGCAAAGCAACCTATCCGGTCGAACGCACTCTGCTCACCTCGGGCTTGGTCATCGCCGGCGTCGATAGCCTTCAGCAAGATCAAATCCAAATCGAGACGCCCCATCTAAACACCGCCTACCAAGCCACCGAAGAATCCACTTTCTGGAGGACCTAGTTTCTCCTAAGGACCCCTCGCCTCTTTCCCCGGAGCTTTCGTCGCCCATGGCCACCAAACGCATCGCCGTCATCGCTACCATCTATCGCTACCTCTCGCATGCCCAGCACTTTGCCGACCGCTTCGTAGTCGGCTATCCCTACGGCGGCCACTGGCACCGCCCCGACTGCAAAATCGTCTCGCTCTACGTCGATCAGCAGCCCGAAGGCGACCAAAGCCAAGACCGAGCGCGCGAATTCGGTTTTGCCGTGTACCCCACCATCGCCGAGGCCCTGCGCTGCGGCGGCGACGACCTGGCTTGCGACGCAGTGCTGATCATCGGCGAGCACGGCGAGTACCCCAGAAACGACAAAGGACAAGTTCTGTACCCGCGCTACGAGTTCTTCAAAGAATGCGTCCAAGTCTTTGAAGAAGACGGCCGTTCCGTACCAGTTTACAACGACAAGCACCTCTCCTACAGCTTTGACAAGGCGCGAGAAATGGTCGCCGACGGCCACCGACTCGGCTTCCCGATCCTCGCCGGTTCGTCGCTGCCGGTCACTTGGCGTCTGCCCGATGTCGAGCTGCCCTTGGGCTGCCAGATCGAAGAGGCGCTGATGGTCGGCGTCGGCGGCTCCGACCCCATGGATTACCACGCGCTAGAAGCCATGCAGTGCATGATCGAGCGCCGCTCCGGCGGCGAGACTGGCGTCAAATCCGTGCAATTGATCGAAGGAGACGATGTGTGGAAGGCGGGTGAGGACGGTCGCTATTCGCTAAGACTGCTCGACTCCGCCCTCTCGCGCAGCGACTCTCCTTGCGGCAAAACCGACGAGGACGGCCGCACCCAAGACCTCCTCGGCAACGGCGAGCTACCCCAGCTCGTCAAAGAGCCAGCCGCATACTTCATCGAGCACAACGACGGCCTCAAGACGACCCTCCTGATGCTCAACGGTGCCATCCGCGACTACTGCTTTGCCTGCAAGCTCGCTGGCGAGGACGATCCCATCTCGACCCAGTTTTTCTTGCCCCCGACGCCCAACGTCACGTACTCAGCTTGCCTAGTGGCCAAGATCTGGGAAATGATCGAGACCGGCCAAGCGCCCTTTCCCGCCGAGCGCACCCTAATCGTCAGCGGCGCGCTCGAAAGCTGCCTGACCTCCAAAGCAGAGGGCCACAAGCGGCTCGAAACACCCCACCTCAAGGTAGAATACCAAGCGCCAGCCGAATCGCATCACGGCCGCTTCTAACGACTTTAGAGCAACCTGCGACGAAAGGAAGCATCCTATGTCCTCCATCCCCACGCGCGCTTTGCGCACCGGCGTCGAGCTAAGCACGCTCGGCTTTGGCGGCGCTCCTTTGGGCGAGCTGTTCGATCCCGTCAGCGAAACCCAAGCCCAAGACACCCTGCAAGCGGCCTGGGACGCTGGCATCCGCTACTACGACACCGCCCCGTTCTACGGCTACGGCAAAAGCGAACACCGCCTCGGCTACTTTCTTCGCCAGCAGCAGCGCAAGGACTTCGTCCTCTCGACCAAGGTCGGCCGAGTGCTCACGGCCACCCGCGACCTCGATTCTTTCGAGAAGGGCTTCTGGATCGGCGGCTTGCCCTTTGACTTTCGCTTCGACTATGGGTACGACGGCATCATGCGCTCGTGGGAAGACAGCTTGCAGCGGCTGGGCCTCAACTCCATTGACCTGCTCCTAATCCACGACCTCGACAGCTTTTTCCACGACAGCGAGCAGCGCTTCTCCGCCCACGTCAACCACCTAATCACCAGCGGCTGGCGCGCCCTCGACGAACTGCGTTCCCAAGGGCTAGTCAAGGCCGTCGGTGCGGGTCTCAACCGCATGGGGGCCATGCCGCGCCTGCTCGACGCGGCTGACCTCGATTTCTGCATCGTCGCCATGCCCTATACGCTCTTGGATCAGGACTCCCTCGACGGGGAGTTCCCGCTCTGCGAGGAGCGCGACGTGCGCATCGTCATCGGCTCGGTTTTCGCTTCCGGCATCCTCGCCTCCGGCCCAGTCGAAGGTGCCCGCTACGCCTATGACACGGCCTCGCCCGAAATCCTTGAAAAGACCCGCTGCATCCAAGCCGTCTGCCAGCGGCACGACGTGCCCTTGCCCGCCGCCGCCATGCAGTTCCCGCTCGGAAATCCCCTCGTCGCGGCGATCATCCCGGGGGCGCAGACACCGGCGCACATCGAGACCAACGCCCAGTGGTTTCAGCACGAAATACCAACGGACCTGTGGGCCGAACTAAAGGCGGAAGGACTGTTGCGGGAAGACGCGCCGACGCCGTAAGGAGTCCCAAAACTGGACGAGTCAACGATGAACCACGCGGCCCCAAGCCAGAAAGCATTCGGTCACATCCTCGGACAGCAATACACAGTTTTCGACGGGCTGGCTGGGATGTATGTGGAAGACATCTATCAGGACCGCCACGGCCTCCTCTGGGTCGGCACAACCGACGGCGGCGTAAGCCGGTTTGACGGAGCGCACTTTGACACCTTTGGCCTGTCGGACGGGCTGCCCCATCTCACTGTAACAACGATTGTCGAAGACGCGGACGGACGGCTGTTATTCGGCACGTTCGGCGGTGGGATAGCAGCCTACGACGGGCGCGGCTTTCAGGTGTACACCACCGAACACGGGCTACCTTCCAACGACATATTCGGCCTGCAACCCCAAGCCGACGGCTCGGTGCGAGTGCTGACCACAGCGGGAGTGGGTCGGTTCGTCGCAGGACAGTGCGTAGAGTGCATGACGGAACTAGCGGGTAAGCCCCTAGGACTGGTGTACGACATGGCGACCGACTCGGCGGGTACGACGTGGCTGGCGACGTGGTATCATGGGGTCATCAGCTTGGACGGCCAGCGCATGAACACAGATTCAGGCGATGAGCACGACGAGGTGCGATTGCAGTGGCCTTGGAATTTCGCCCAAGATGCCGCTGGCAACCTGTGGATCGCTTTCCGCTACGTAGGCTCAGAAGTGGTCGTCGGCCGCTACGATCCTGCGAGCCAACAATTCGAGAGCATCCGTGCGGACGATGAAGCCGAAGGAGCAGAAGCCGTCCAGCAAGGAACGCGCCATGTACGCGTGGACGACCGCGGTCGGGTCTGGCTGAGCCGCCGGGGCGTACTAGTGTACGACGAAGAGAAATGGCATCCTTTCTCAGCCGGCCTGCCGGATGTCCAGTTCTCGGATACGCGCCTGACCTACGAGGATAGCGAGGGAAATATTTGGGTGGGGCTGTGGGGGGGCGGGCTGATCTTTTGCGATCCAACCAGTATTCAGCTATACGACAAAAAAGACGGCCTACCCGACAGCGAGATTCGGTGTCTGAGAGAAGATCTGGAGGGCCGAATCTGGATTGGCACAACCGGAGGCTTGGCCTGCTTGGAGGACAGTCGGATCCGGCCGGCGGAGGTCGGTTATACTGTCTTATCTATGGTAGTAGATCGACAAGGGCAGGTTTGGAGCGGCAGCCCCGACGGACAAGTATTCAAGTCGGTAGGCAGAGAAACCCAAGCAATCTCGGTGACTGCAGAGGATGTAGAAATCAAGATGTTGTTCCAAGGCCGAGAAGGGGACTTAATCGCCTACACTTCTGAGAGGCAATTGGGACGGATCGAAGCAGACCGCTTCATTGCGATTGAGGGTGAGTGGCCAACGTGTAGAGTCGTGCTACAGGATCGAGAAGGCTCCTTCTGGCTCGGCTGCTATGGAACGAGGCCGGCTCTATACACTCACCGGGACGGGCATCTCCGCGCATGTGACATGGCCGGCATAGAAGCCGTCGCCTATGTGAATGCTTTGTGTGAATATCAAGACGCGATTTGGGTGGGAACCAATCACGGCCTTTTCTCCATTTCCTACCAAGCCAAAGAAGTGCGCCAATTTACGGTTGACCAAGGCGATCTATCCGCCAATGGCATTATGGCCTTGGTGGCCGACCCGCAGCAAGCAT
The DNA here is from genome assembly GCA_022827835.1 of Candidatus Latescibacterota bacterium. GTDB lineage: Bacteria > Latescibacterota > UBA2968 > UBA8231 > UBA8231. The sequence goes on along the minus strand of JAJEIO010000021.1, from coordinate 49,209 downwards.
GTCTGTGGATTGGAACCAGCGGCGGCGGCGTGCTGAAGTACGACGGTCAAACCTTCCAAAGCATCCGCCTCGGCAAGTCCGCGCTTGAAAATATCGTCGATGCCATTCTGCGCGATAGCCGGGGTCGGCTGTGGTTCGGGACGCGGGCTGGTCTCATTGCGTATCAGCCTGGGGAGACGCCGCCTCGCATCCGCATCCGCCAAGTCGTGGCCGGGCGGACTTTCGACGAGCCCCAATCTGTGTCCTGCCCAGATAGCACCCCCGAGATTCAGTTCCACTTCCAGGGTCTCAGCTTCAGGAGCGGGGCCGAGCAAATGCGCTACAGCCACCGGCTCGTCGGCCACGGTCCGGCAGAAGAGTGGAGCGCATTCACGCCCGCCAATCGGGTGACGTACCAAGACGTGCCCGCCGGCCTGTTCCACTTTGAGGTGCGGACCGTAGATCGGGATGGCTTGATGTCGGACGTAGCTCGCCTAGAAGTGCAAGTAGTCCCCACTCATCTCCGGCGTCTAGAGCAAATGCTGCGGGTCTCAAATCAGGGTTTTCTCAGCCAGAGCCAAGCCATGGCACGGCTCCTCGATCAAGTCGAATCAATGGCCGAGACGGATATGACGGTGCTGGTGCTGGGCGAGACCGGAGTCGGCAAGGGCGTGCTGGCGCGGCTGCTCCACAATCTCAGCCCGCGCCAAGCAAGTCCCTTTATAGCGGTCAATTGCGGGGGCCTGTCCGCCGGACTGATCGAAAGCGAACTATTCGGCCACGAAAAGGGGGCCTTTACCAGCGCAAACGCGCAAAAGATCGGCTACTTTGAACGGGCCGATGGCGGCACCTTGTTCCTCGACGAAGTGGGCGATCTGCCCTTAGACTCCCAACGGGCCTTGCTCCACATCTTGGAGGAGGGTCACCTGACGCGCGTCGGCGGCGAGCAGTCCATCCCGGTAGATGTGCGGGTCGTCGCTGCGACCAACAAGGACCTAGAAGAAGCCATTCAGGCGGGGACGTTCCGCGAAGATCTGTTCTATCGGCTGAGCGTACTCTCGGTAGTACTGCCGCCCTTGCGGGAGCGTCAGGAGGATATCCCGCTCTTGGCGGCGCATTTTGCCAGCCGGTGTGCCGAACAGTTAGGGCGGCCGACGCCGGTGTTGGGCGAGGAGTTGGTGGCGCATTTGCAGCAATACGCGTGGCCGGGGAATGTGCGCGAGTTGGAGCACGTAATTCAGCAGGCGGTCGTGTTGGGCGACAGGGACGTCATTCAGGTGGCGGACGTGCCGTTTCAGGCTGCCGAGACAGAGCTTGCCCTACCTGTTGAACAAGACTTCGACGGGGATACTGAAGATGAGGACGAAAAGCAGCGCATTTTAGCGGCCCTCCGAGCCACGAACTGGCGAATCTATGGACCACGAGGGGCGGCTCGGTTGTTGAGCATGGGACCGGAGAAATTGCGCTATCGCATGCGCAAGCACGGGTTGCAACGGCCAGAGAAGCCGTCGCCGTAAGAGCCTGTGCAAAAGGTCGCGGACTGACGCGTTCCTTCTCCTTGTCATGCTGAGCGCAGCGAAGCATCCCATACCCAAAGGGTCCAAGCGTAACATCTATTTATGGATTAAAGAAGCCACAGCTAATCTGTAAAAAGTCGTTCAAAAATCGTTCAAAAATCGTTCAAAAATCGTTTATTTGAACGAAAAACCGTAGATCAGCTTGCAACGCCATCTAATGTCTGTCGCGTAGAGAATCATTTTCTCGCTATTTAACCCCCATGTTTTTCAATCCTTTAGGGTAACTCCTAAAGGATTTTTTTATTTGTGCTCCGATTTATGGCACGAAATGTGCATTACGTCGTTTCCAAGAGCCGTAAAACAGTTTACGCATTTGGGACGAAGAACTCACAGATCGTCCACCAATCGTCCCTTGCCTTAGCAAAGGAGGCTTCAAATGAGTTCCTTCCGTTCGATGAAGTACCAACTCTTCGCGGCAGCCTTGATCCTCAGCGGCCCCTCTATCACCGTAGCCGCAGACCCGACCGCCCAAGCCCAGTGGAGCGAGTCCATCCCCCTTCCCGACTTTCCTCTGGTCGGTCCGGGCGAGCGCATAGAGGCATATATTGTCGATGGCCTGCTTCACGCCCGCCGCCTAGACCAAACCGACAATCTCCTTTGGCATTTCATCCTCGCTGAAGCCGACCCAAACCAACCCCCGACCCTCGAATACGTCGGCACTGCCGTCGAAGTGCGCCACGCCAACGGCGCGTACTTCGTCCGCGACACCTTTCCGCGCAGCACCTTAGCCGCCCACAGACAACAACTGGCACCAGAGGCGTTCCCCAGCCTCGACTCCATCGACCGCGAAAACGGCATTGACCTGAGCGGGAGCCAGACCGGTCCTTTCTCTCCAGCTCAATTCCAAAAAAGTGCACCGCTGATAATCGCCCAGCTCGACTCCGCCTCTCTGGATCGGCTCCAAAAAATACCACCGGAGGAGCTCCCCAGCCTCGACCCTATGACTCTGACTCTGCTCCAAAAACTAAGGCCGGAGGTTTTCGATCGGCTCCAAAAAATCCCGCCGGAGGAGCTCCCCAGCCTCGACCCTATGACTCTGGCTATGCTCCAAAAACTGAGGCCGGAGGCGTTCGCCAGCCTCGACTCCACCGCTCTGGCTCAGCTCCCAAAACCACCGCCGGCAACAGGTGAAGATCGCGGCATCTATAAATGGGAGAAGGACCAGCAGCTCTGGGTCGCCCTAGGACCGAATATGGACCATTGGGACGCCCTCATCCGCCTGACTCCGACGGTGTTCGTGCCGGAAAAGCCGAGCTTTGGCCCTACTTTTTTGCGCTGGGACGACGCCCAACTTCAGGAGAGCGGCGGCGTGCTAATCGCCCGCTATGTCTCTCCTGCTGAAGCGGATCGCAAGCAGCAAAATCACAAATTGGTCCGGGGTGCCGTACCCTTCAACATCGAGGCCCAACGCTGGATCAATTCCATCGGGCCCGGCGACCGCATAGGCTGGTTCCTAGGCAAAGTGGTACTGCTGCATTTTTGGGCTACCTGGTCTCCCGAATCCATCGTACAACTCGCCCACTACGACGAGTTGTACAAAAAACACAAAGACGAGGGCCTCGTTGTCATCGCCATCCACAGCGCCGAAGGAGCCGACGGTCTGGATGCCTTCATTGCCGAACGCGGTTATGAGTTGCCCATTGCAGTGGACGAAGGCGCGAGCGCGCAGCGCTACGGTATCTGGAATTTTCCCCAATCCGTCCTCCTCGACCGCGACTGCCGGCTGGCTTGGATCAGTCAGGACAGCGAAGCGCCGAGCCCGGCCCAACTGAAGCACTTGCTCGACGACATCGACACTTTTCCGGCCCGCTAACTCCCAGCGAAAGGATTTTACCATGACTTGTGCTAAGATACTCTGCACCGGCCTCGTAGCCGGACTAATCGCCGCCGCCTCAGAAGCCGCCGCGACCCCTGCTTGGCGCGACTCGGTCGATTTACCGTCCTCAATCGGCGGTTCCGTGCAAGCGCAACTGCGTCAGGGCTGGCTGCACGCTTGGCGCGTGGATGCCGAGGGCCAAAAACTGTGGCATACCATTCTCGGCCGGGCAGACCAACCGGGCCGAGTTGAAAAGACCAATCCCTTTACCGTGGTCGTCCACCACTCAGATGGTCAGTCGCATATTCGGGACGATCTTAATCGGAATCGTCTGTCGGGGCACCGCCAAGCACAGGAGGGCGAGCCTTTTCCCAGCCTAGAGACCAAGATCGGCGACCCAGCAGTCCAAGCCCAATCCACGTACCGGTCTGCCGAAAAGCCGCCCCGCACGCACTTGACCCGCTGGCAGCGCGACCACTGGATTTGGGCTGGATCTGGCCCCTCGGACGCCTCATTTCACACCGTCGTCCGCCTCGCCCCCATCCTGACGGTTCCCCAGCGCAAAACCTTGGAAAAGCCCACGGCCGATCAGGCGATCCTCCAGTGGGACCGCGCCGAATTCACCGACGACGGCCAGACCTTTGCCGTTCGCTATATCAGCCCTAGGGAAATGGAAGTCACGCACCAGCGGCACATTAAGGATCAGGGTGCCGTGCCCTTTGAAATGGACATTGAGCGCTGGCTACAGCCCATCGCCGGCCATGAGAACTTGAATAGTCTGGCGCAGCTACGGGGTAAGGTGGTGCTGATCGATTTTTGGGCGACGTGGTGTTCGCCCTGCATAGAAAAACTGCCCTATGTCGCCGAACTGCACGAACGCTATCGGGACCAAGGCTTTATCGTCATTGCCCTGCATTCGGCGGATATGGCCGGCAATCTAGATGACTTTGTCGGCGAGCATGATTATCCATTCCCGATTGCTCTCGACACGGGCGAGACCTCCCGGCGCTACGGCGTCGAGGGCATACCCCACTACATCCTAATTGGCCGAGATAACCGCATTGCCCGTGATGGAGAGTCATTGGAATCACGACACTCACCGCCTACTGAAGAACAAATCGAGGCACTGCTGCGGGCCGGTAGCTAAGGCCGAGAAAGCGACTCTTGGCCCCATGCACACGCTGTAATCGATCGATGCGGACTGAGATATGCTCTACGTCGAGATAGAACACACCTGAATGCAAGGGAGGCTTGCCGTGAAAATGGACCCCAAAGATCGTCTCTCCAACGATCTTCATCCACCAATCGCCCCGACCTGTCGGGGACATCTCAAAGGAGGATTCAAATGAGTTCCTTTCGTTCGATGAAGTACCAAATCTTCGCAGCGGCAGCCCTGCTCCTCAGCGGACCCTACATCGCCGCAACCGCAGATCCGGCCGATCAAGCCCAGTGGAGCGAGTCCGTCCCTGTCGATGAAGAAAGATACCCAGGCGAGCGCGTAGAGGCATATATTGCCGATGGCTTGCTGCACGCCCGTCGCCTCGACCAAAACGATAGCCCCCTTTGGCACCTCATCCTCGCCGAAGCCGATCCACAACAACCCCCTACGCTCGAACACCTAGACATTGCCATCGAAGTGCGCCACGCCAACGGCTCGTACTTCGTCCGCGACGACTTTGGCTACACCTCCTTGGCCGCCCACCGGCAAAAACTGGGGGCCGAGGCGTTCACTAGTCTCGACACCACCATTCGCCAGAACGGCATTGACCGAAACGAACGCACTATGACTAGGAGGGGTACGAGTTTACCCACTCCGGCTGAGCTCCAGCAAGTGCCGCCGGAAGCATTTGCTAGCGTTGACTCCACTGTTCTGGCGAACCTGGTCCAACAATTGGGGCCGGAGGCATTCGCCAATCTCGACCCAGCTACTTTGGCTCTGCTCAAAAAGCGGGTACCAGAGGCGTTCGCCAATCCCGACACCACCCTCCGCCAGAGCACCATTGACCAGAGCCCGCCCACTCAGGCTTCGCAACGCGGCATCACCAAATGGGAGAAACATGGGCAACTCTGGGTAGCCTTAGGGCCGCATGCGAGAGACAGTTGGGATACGCTCATTCGCCTAACTCCGACGGTGTTCGTGACGGAAAGACCGCGCTTTGGTATGAACGGCAGCGGGGGTTTTGTGCGCTGGGACGACGCCCAACTTTTGGATAGTGGCGATGTGATAATAGTCGATTATATCGCCCCCGTCGAAGCGGACCGTACGCAGCAAAAGCATAGATTGGTCCGGGGTGCCGTACCCTTCAATATAGAAATCCAGCGTTGGCCCAACCCCATCGAGCACGGCGACCGCATAGGCTGGTTCCTAGGCCAAGTAGTACTGCTACACTTTTGGGCTACTTGGTCTCCCGAATCCATCGAGCAACTCGCCCACTACGACGAGTTATACCAAAAACACAAAGACCAGGGCCTCGTCGTCATCGCCATCCACAGTGCCGAGGAGGCCGACGATGTGGACGCCTTCATCGCCGAACGCGGCTATACGTTGCCCATTGCGGTAGATGAAGGCGCGAGCGCGCAGCGCTACGGCATCTGGAGTTTCCCCCAATCCGTCCTCCTCGACCGCGACTGTCGGATAGCTTGGCTCAGTCAGGACGGCGAAGCGCCGAGCCAAGCCCAACTGAATTACCTGCTCGACGACGCGTTTCCGACCCACTAACCCCTAGCGAGAGGTTTTTACCATGACTTATGCTAAAATTCTCTGCACCGGCCTCGTAGCCGGACTAATCGCCGCCGCCGAGGCCACCGCGACTCCTGCTTGGTGCGACTCGGTTGACCTACCGGCCTCAATCGGCGGTTCCGTGCAGGCGCAACTGCGCCAAGGCTGGCTGCACGTCTGGCGCGTGGATGCCGACAGCCAAGAACTGTGGCATACCATTCTCGGGCGAGCGGATCAACCGGGTCGGATTGAGAAGCCCAACCCCTTTACCGTGGTCGTCCATCACCCAGACGGTCAGTCGCATATTCGGGACAACATTAACCGGAGTCGCCTGTCGGGGCACCGCCAAGCAAAGGAGGGCGAGCCTTTCCCCGGCCTAGAAACCGGGGCTAGCGACCCCGCAGTTCAAGCCCAATCCACGTATCAATCTGCCGACGAGTCTCCCCGCACGCACTTGACCCGCTGGCAGCGCGATCATTGGGTCTGGGCCGGATCTGGCCCTTCGGACGCCTCATTTCACACCGTCGTCCGCCTCGCCCCCATCCTGACCATTCCCCAGCGCAAAACCTTAGAAACCCTCACGGCTGATCAGGCGATCTTGCAGTGGGATCGCGCCGAATTCACCGACGATGGCCAGACCTTTTCCGTCCGCTATATCAGCTCTAGGGAAAAGGAAGTCATGCAACAGCGGCATGCTGTGGAGAAGGGAGCCGTGCCCTTTGAAATGGACATTGAGCGCTGGCTACAGCCCGTCGCCGGTCATGAGGACTTGAACAGTCTAGGGCAATTGCAGGGCAAGGTGGTGCTGCTCGACTTTTGGGCTACGTGGTGCAATCCCTGCGTAGCAAAACTGCCCTATATCTCCGAGCTATACGAGCGCTATCGGGATCAGGGCTTTGTCGTCATTTCCCTGCATTCGGCGTGGCGGGCCGACGATCTAGATGACTTTGTCGGCCGCCATGATTATGCGTTCCCCATTGCCCTCGACACGGGCGAGACTTTCCGGCGCTACGGTATCGAGCCAGGAGGACCCATACCCCACTACATCCTGATCGACCGGGATAACCGCATCGCCCTTGTGAACGACCTGCCTACTGAAGAGCAAATCAAGGCGTTGCTGCAGGCCGGTAGCTAAATTTTGCCATAACGTAGGGGCGATTCGCGAATCGCCCCTACCATTCTATTGTCGCTTAGGATTTGTCGTGCGTCTTAACGGAAATTCGCCGAAAGGAGTTAATTATGCCCCTGATGACACTACCAGAGGCCGAAAAGCGGCAAATTTTGGCAGCCCTCCAAGCCACCAACTGGCGAATCTATGGCCCATGCGGTGCGGCTCGGTTGTTGGGCATCGGCCCGGAGAAACTGCGATATCGAATGCGCAAGTATGGACTGAAACGACCAGAGAAGCCGTCGCAGTAAGAGCCTGTGCTAAGATCGTGAATCAGAGAGACCACGGCTGATCTGTAAAAAGTCGTTCAAAAGTCGTTCAAAAGTCGTTCATTGTGAACGGAAACTCGTAGATCAGCTCGCAACCCCATCTAATACCTGCCCCCCTTAGAGAGGCATTTTCTCGTCACTTAAATCCCATGTTTTTCAATCCTTTAGGGTAACTCCTAAGGGATTTTTTTTATTCGACTCTAATAATGGCACAAAATGTGCATTACGTCGATTCCTAAGAGCCGTAAAAAAGTTCATGTATTTCTGACCAAGGGCTCTTATAGAGGACCGTCCATCAACCATCCCCAGCCTTACAAAGGAGGCTTCAGATGAGTTCCTTTCGTTCAATAAAGTACCAAATCGTAGCGGTGGCAGCCCTGCTCTTCAGCGGCCCCTACATCACCACAGCCGCAGATTTGGCCGACCAAGCCCAGTGGAGTGAGTCCGCCCCCCTTCATTCGGCCGGGTCGGGCGAGCGCATAGAGGCCTATATTGTCGATGGCTTACTGCACGTCCGCCGCCTCGACCAAAACGACAGCCCCCGTTGGCACCTCATCCTCGCCGAAGCTGATCCGAACCAACCTCCTACCCTCGAACTCTTCGGCTTTAGCGTCGAAGTACGCCACGCCAACGGCGCATACTTCGTCCGCGACACCTTTCAGAGCATCCCCTCGACCCTAGCGGCCCGTCGGCAACAACTGGCACCGGAGGCGTTCGCCAGCCTCGACACCACCGTCCGCCAAAACGGCATTGATCAGAGCAGGAGGAGTCTCCGTAGCGGCCCACCCACTCCGGCTACGCTCCAAGAAATGCCGCTTGAGACGTTCGCCAGCCTCGACTCCACCGCTCTGGCGGGTCTGGTCCAACAACTGGGGCCGGAAGAGTTCGCCAGCCTTGATACCGCCGCTTTGGCTTTGATCAAAAAACGCGTACCGGAGGCGTTAGCCAATAGCATTGACCAGAGTTCGACTCGGATTTTGCAACGCGGCATCACCAAATGGGAGAAAGATGGGCAACTCTGGGTAGCCTTGGGGCCGAATGAGGACCATTGGGACACGCTCATCCGCCTAACTCCAACGGTGTTTGTGCCAGAAAAACCGGGCTTTGGCGCTTTCATCGGCGGGGGGGCTGTGCGCTGGGACGACGCCCAACTCTGGGACAGTAGCGGAGTACTGATAGCTAGCTATGTCTCCCCTTTCATAGCGGACCGTAAAGAGCAAAAGCACAAGTTGGTCCGGGGTGCTATACCCTTCAATATAGAAGCCCAGCGCTGGATCAACCCCATCGAGCACGGCGACCGCATAGGCTGGTTCATAGGAAAGGTAGTGGTGCTACATTTTTGGGCTACTTGGTCTCCCGAATCCGTTGAGCAACTCGCCCACTATGACCAGTTATACAAAAAACACAAAGACGAGGGCCTCGTCGTCATCGCCATCCACAGTGCCGAAGAGGCCGAAGAGGTGGACGCCTTTATCGCCGAACGCGGCTACACATTGCCCATTGCGGTAGATGAAGGCGCGAGCGCACAGCGCTACGGCATCTGGAATTTCCCCCAATCCGTCCTCCTCGACCGCGACTGCCGGGTAGCTTGGCTCAGCGAGGACGGCGAAACGCCGAGTCTAGCCCAACTGGGGTACCTGCTCGACGACACCGACAAGTTTCCGACCCATTAACCCCTAGCGAAAGGTTTTCACCGTGACTTGTGCTAAAATTCTCTACACCGGCCTCGTAGTCGGATTGATCGTCGCCTCAGAGGCCACTGCGACCCCTGCTTGGCGCGACTCGGTTGACCTACCCGCCTCAATCGGTGGTTCCGTGCAAGCGCAACTGAGCCAAGGCTGGCTACACGCTTGGCGCGTGGATGCCGAGGGCCAAGAACTGTGGCATACCATTCTCGGCCGGGCGGATCAACCGGGCCGAGTTGAAAAGACCAATCCCTTTACTGTGGTCGTCCACCACCCGGACGGCCAGTCGCATATTCGGGACGATCTTAACCGGAACCGCCTGTCGGGTCACCGCCAAACACTGGTAGGCGAGCCTTTTCCCGGCCTAGAAACCGAGATCGGCGACCCGACAGCCCAATCCACGTACCGGTCTGCCGACAAGCCTTCTACTCACCTGACCCGCTGGCAACGCGACTACTGGGTCTGGGCCGGGTCTGGCCCCTCGGACGCCCTGCTACATACCGTCGTCCGCCTCGCCCCCATCCTGACCATTCCCCAGCGCCAAACCTTGGAAAAACCCACAGCCGATCAGGCAATCCTACAGTGGGACCGCGCCGAATTCACCGACGACGGCCAGACCTTTTCCGTCCGCTACATCAGCCCTAGGGAAATGGAAGTCATGCACCAGCGGCACACTCTGGATCAGGGTACCGTGCCCTTTGAAATTGACATCGAGCGCTGGGTGGCACCCGTCGCCGGTTATGAAGAGTCCCCCTTGAACAGTCTGGCACAGTTACAGGGCAAGGTGGTGCTGCTCGACTTTTGGGCTACGTGGTGTTCGCCCTGCGTAGAAAAACTGCCCTATGTCGCCGAACTATACGAGCGCTATCGGGATCAGGGCTTTATCGTCATTGCCCTGCATTCGGCGGATCGGGCTGACAACCTAGATAATTATGTCGGCCAGCATGATTATCCGTTCCCAATTGCTCTCGACACGGGCGAGACCGCCCGGCGCTACGGCGTCGTGGGCATACCCCACTACATCCTGATCGGCCGAGATAACCGCATCGTCCCTATAGAGGCACTCGGCAATCAGCCGCCTACTGAAGAGCAAATCAAGGCGCTGCTGCAGACCGGTAGCTAAGTCGGGACCAACAGGTCCATTGTCTTAACGACCCTTCGCCGAAAGGAGTTAATTATGCCCCTGATGACACTACCAGAGGCCGAAAAGCGGCAAATTTTGGCAGCCCTCGAAGCCACCAACTGGCGGGTCTATGGCCCAAGGGGAGCGGCTCGGTTGTTGGGCATCGGCCCAGAGAAGCTGCGGTATCGAATGCGCAAGTACGGGCTGAAACGACCAAAAGCTACTTCGTAAATGCCAGCCCGACCGCTTCGATCTCTTCGAGCCTGCACAAACGATCTGTGGCCGACAGAAATACGTTGTTGTCGGCGAACAGGATCTCACCTGCCGTCGTCATCATAAATCTCGTTTCGAGACCATGTCGATGCGGCTCGGCCGGTCTCCACCGTGATCCACGACATCGATTCTGGCTGCTCGGGCGGTGCTGTGCGAGCGGCCCGCTCCAGTATTATATGCAGTTCTCCCTGAAGTGAGCGACGGTGGCTCTTGGCCAGCCGTTTCAGGGCAGCCAGAGTGTTGGGATCCACGTTTCTGATATGCAGTGATTCCATACTGCTATCAAAAGAATACCGTCACTCTCTGTCAAAAGCCGCGTAGGTCCCCCGCGACTGGCCAAGCCGTGTCACCGTTGGTTGAGTTTGAACGGAAAAATCCCGATTCCTTATGTTTGAATAGCAGGGCCTCAAACCACCGGAGTTGCCATGTCTGTCCAGCCTACTCACGCAATCGGCAGTCTCATCGGATTGATGTTGAGCGTCAGCGTCTGCACCGCGAGCCAAACCGAGCAACACTACTCGCCCCAAGAACTAGAAGCGGCAAAAGCAAAACTGCGCGAGCACAATCGGCTGTGGACGTTCGAGGAGGGAGCCATCCTCGGCCGTGAATGGACGAGTCGCTCACCGGAGGACGCCGAACTACGGGCACTCTACGCACGTCAGTTAGAGGGGCAGTTGGACGGGCACCGAGAGATCCAAGAGCAAGCCGACGCGATCTTGGAACGGGAGCCGGACAACCCGTGGGGACTCTACGCGCAAGCACTCGCGTTTCTGACGGATTGGCAGTATTTCGACGAGGCGGCCAAGTCTAGCTTGCGCGCTTGGAGGCTGCTGCCCCAGCCGGAATTCGCCGCGACGTACCTTCAGACGCTTCGCTTCAGAAACACGGAAGCGGGAATGTCATTTTTGGACTCCCTAGATGCGGCGACGCTCCACCATCCCGAAGTCCTCCACGCCCGCGCGGAACTCGAGTACCGGGCACAGTACTCGCTGAATAATCCCGCCTATGCAGACACGAGCCTCGCTACCTTGGCCACGCTACGAGCGCGTTGGCCCAACCACGTCAGCGGCTACCTTAGCGCCGCGCAACAACTACACCGGTCCGACAAGCCGCAGGAGGCGCTCTCGCTAATTGAAGAGGCCGTTCGCCTCTCCCCAAGCTCCGCAGATGTGCGCTACTTGCATTGGCAGATTCTCAACGAGACGGATCAGTTCCCCACCGACGAGCGCCGCACCGCCATTGAGGCCAGCATCGCCGCGTATCGACAGGCCGTGCCGGAAACCATACGCGGTCTCGCCCTGCTCACTATGGCTTATAGAAACGTACTCGAGGACGAAGAGCAGGCCGCGGCGTTCGAGGCGAAGCTGATGGCGCAGGCTCCCGCGAGTTGGCATGCGTCGCGGGTTCACCAAGAGAAGTTCCGACGGGAGTACCAACGCTTACAGTCCGAGTTGGAGCGCATCGTCCGCAGGGACGCGCCCGAGTACCAAAATCGGCTTCGCCTCATCTGCGACGCGGCCTATCGGTTCCTCGAAAAACCCCTCTACGACGATAGCTTCCGCGAGGAGCCGTACCGAGCGCTCCTTAGTTCCCTAAGCGCCATGAACCCTGTTCCAGCCGAGGAACTCGCCGAGGCGGTGCGCGGCTTGGTCCGCTACGAGCAGCAGCCCAACCCGTACGTAACGTACGGTGCCCTTATCTTGATGACTGATCGCACGCCGTACGCCGAGGAGGCGGCTGAACTCGCTCAGGGCGTCATACAAGCCATGCTCGATAGAGCCGAAGAGGAAGCGGGAGGGTCGGGTCGGATGAACTTCTACTTGGGCCTCATCTACGACGCCCTCGGGTGGGCACTCTACAAAGCGGGTCGCGTCGAGGAAGGCCGCAACGAGATTGAGCGGGCACTGAAGTTTTCGCAGAGAAACACCCGTGCGCACTATCACTTAGGCCAGATGTTCGAGCACATGGCGACCGGGGCCGAGACTCGGGAGACAGCCGACACTTGGCTCGACAAGGCGGCAGACGCCTATCTCGCCGGCCTCGAAGTCCGAAGCTGGGGGCCCAATCCCTGCCAAGCGGCACTTGCCGCGCTGTACGAGCGCCGACACGGCTCGCGCGAAGGGTTCGACGAGTATCTCGCTGCGCTCCGCGGCGAGGACGCTACCAGTCAAATCCGCTTAACGCCCAAGATCGACCTCCACCTCGAACCAGTGCCGGTCGAAGGTCTCCCCGACCGCACGCTCAACCTTCCGCCTGGCTTTAAGGTCAAACTCTTCTCCGACCAAGTAGATAAAGCCCGCTTCATGGCTTGGGACGACCACGGCGTCCTGCACGTAGCCAACATGAAGCCTCAGAGTACATGGAACCCGGTCCCCGGCCGCCAAAGCACGGTGTTAGCCTTGCCCGACAAAGACGGCGATGGCCGCGCCGACACCGTGTACAAAGCGGTCGATGACCTTAACTGGCCTCACAGCATCGCCTTCTATCAGGGAGCGCTCTTTGTCGCCGACGACGATGCGATCTACCGCCTCGAAGACCGCGACGCAGACGGCTTTTACGAGGAGCGCACCGTCTTTGCCGAAGTGCCCGGTTTCATGGGTCGTCCCGTTGAGCACGTGACGCATACGCTAATTTTCGACGAAGCCAACGACAAGCTCTACTTCCACATTGGCTCAGGTTGCGACATCTGCCGCGAAGACGACCCAGAGCGCTCCACCGTCATGCAGATAAACACCGACGGCACGGGTCGGCGGATCTATGCCTCTGGGTTGCGCAATGCCATCGGCCTCGCCTTGCACCCGACCACCGGCGAACTCTGGGCTGCCAACACCGGGCACGACCGCGAGGGCCCAAACCTGCCGCCAGAGTGGATCACCCCCCTCCGCGACGGCGGCTTCTATGGCTGGCCATTGGCGTACGGGGACAAAGTCTGGACCGATTTCTCCTCCTACGGAAGGTCCATCTTTCCACTAACCGCTGCCGATTCGCTGTTAGTTGCCAACATGGATACTCCAGCCGTCCTCATCCCCGCCCACTTGGCCCCCATGGCGCTGCATTTCTACACGCACGACCAGTTTCCCTCTCAGTACAAACACGCCGCGTTTGTCGCCTGCCGCGCCGGAGCTTTGGGCAACGATCCGGGCTACAAGGTCATGGTGCTCTTTGCCGAGCCGGATGGGTCCAACGCCCGCGTCGCCGATTTTCTCACCGGATTCCGGCTCGATTCCGACGAGGACAACGGGGATGCCGGATTGAGTAGGTTATTCGGTTTTTTCTCTTCTAATCCCAGCAACGTGTGGGGTAAGCCGGTTGGGCTTGCTACCGACGAGGCAGGACACCTCTACTTGACTAGCGACGAAATTACCCAAGGCATCTTCCGCATTGAGGCCAGCCCCCAAAATCCTGACCCCTGAATTAAGTGAAACGTCTTCCACTCATCGCCCTCTGTTGTGTATCACTGCATTCCTGCGGCAAAAGCCTCATTGACCCGAACATTCAGTCTCTGTCTGCGGCAAGTCCCCAAATAATGGTCCACTACATGCCCTGGTATGCGTCGAAACCCGTCAGCGGAGAATGGGGCTGGCACTGGACTATGAATCACTTCGATCCCGACACCTTCGCCGACGATGGCCGCCGCGAAATAGCCTCTCATTACTACCCATTGATCGGGCCGTACGATTCAAACGACCCACGCGCGTTGGAATGTCACGTACTGCTTATGAAATTCGCGGGCATCGACGGCGCTATCATCGACTGGTACGGCATCAAAGATCACTACGACTACGCCGCGATCCACCGCAACACAAACCACCTAATCTCGTATATCAAAAAGGCCGGCTTGAGCTTCGCCATCTGTTACGAAGACCAATCGATAAAACACCTCGTCAACGATGGAATTCTCCGCGAAAGCGAAGCCCTCAGCCACGGCCAAGAGGTCTTGCGCTGGATGCAGGACCACTGGTTTGTCGCCGACGAATACGCCAAGATTGCTGGCCGACCCCTGCTTCTCGTCTTCGGCCCGCAGTACTTCAAAGGGGCGTCGTGGAAGGAGCTATTTTCGGGCTTACCGCAACCTCCGTACTTCTACACTCTGAACACACTTCAGGAAGGAGCCGACGGGATATTCGGGTGGCCTCCAGTACACGACGGCCGCGTCGTATCTCCTGCCGCTTGGCGCGCCTACCTAAGCCAGCTCTACGAAAAGGGCGGCGTCGGCACCGCGTTTCCCAAGTTCCACGACATCTACGAGGAAGCCGGTGTGCGCGAAAGCTACGGATACCTAGACGACCAAGAGGGAGCAGTTTTCGGGGAAACGTTAGAACTCGCTGGACAGAGCGCGTCGCTGATCCAGATTGTCACTTGGAACGATTACGGCGAAGGCACCATAATCGAGCCGACTATAGAATTCGGCTATCGCTATCTCAAAGCGCTACAGAACTACCGCAAAAAGCACGCCGGTAAGACCTTTCCGTACAACCCAGAAGATCTGCGGCTACCCATCGCGCTATACCAGCTTCGCCAGCAGGCAGCGGCAGACGGGCGGGCGGCCACACATCTCGACAGCGCCGCAGCATTTCTGTTCGCGTCTGAGAACGAGGCTGCGAGAAAGATACTACTCCAAGACGCCATTGACTAGAGCAGACAGAGGAAATACCCTTTGACGACCTTTTACCCGGAGCATATCATGGGCCTAACCACTGCCGAACGCCAGCAATTCCACGACCTCGGCTACGTAGTCAAAGAAGACATCTACTCCCAAGCCGATCTCCAACCCCTCAAAGACGGCCTCACCGCCGTCATTGACCAGACGTGTGCCACTCTGCAAGAAGAAGGGCTACTCGGCGCGGAGACCCTTGCCGCCGAACCCTTTGAAACCCGGCTCGGTGCCCTTTTCAAAGCCGATGTCGAAGTCGGCGAGCGCGTGACCCGAACGATCATGGGGCACGGCGGCGGCGGTTTCAAGGAACAGGCCATGCTCGGCTTTTTGCGCCACCCGCCGCTCGTCTCCTGCATCGAAAGCCTCGTCGGCCCGGACATCATCGGCTCGTCCGTGTACCGCGTCCGCCCCAAGGCTCCCGGCTACTCGCGCGGTGCCGTGCCTTGGCACCAAGACTCGGGCTACTTCATGCCTCATTGCGACGGAAGTCTGATCGTAACCTGCTGGATTCCCCTCGTCGATGCCACCATTGCAAACGGCTGTCTGTACGTCTTGCCCAAATCGCACTGCAGCGGCGTCTATCGCCACTACACCGGCGGGCAAGGCGGGTATCTCGAAATCGCCCGCGAAGACCTGCCGGCTCCTGAGCCTGTGGCCTGCCCAATGCGCGCTGGCTCGGTGCTCTTTATGACCAATCTCACCCCGCACGCCTCCTTTGAGAACAACACCGATATCGTCCGCTGGAGCGTCGATCTCCGCTACCAAGACGCCGAGATTCCGAACAACATCGGCGAAGACCCCAAAGACTTCGACCCGGAACGCGATCCGGTCACCATGGCCTGCTGGCCTGGGGAGGGCGACTTTGTCATCAAAGACGCGCAAAATCCCGAGCGCGAAATCACCGACGTCGCCGAATTCAAGAAAATCCGCACCCGCTACGAACAGACTCCCGTACGCAACCCTGGCCGCGGCTGGACCCCTTTTGCCGAGCGCCGTTAGGAATTAGGAATTGAGAATTGAGAATTAGGAATTGGAGCGTGACAAGCCGACCGAATCTGAGGGACGGTTGAGGTAATTCGTAATTCCTAATTCCTAATTGAAAGAATTATGACCAACAACAAGCCCCTGAACTTCACCCACTGGATTTTCGATCTCGACAACACCCTCGCCGATAGCGCCATTGATTTCAATGCTATGCGCCAGGAATTGGGCCTGCCTTTGGGCAAAGGGATGCTAGAAGAAATTGACACCCGCCCCGCCGCTGAAGCTGCCGCCCTCAGACGCCGCCTTGCCGCGCTCGAACGCGAGTACGCGCTTCGCGCTCAGCCCTTACCCGGCGTCCACGCGCTGCTGAACTCACTGGTCCAACGCGGTTTCCAACTCGGCATCCTCACCCGCAACAATCACGCCAATGCGTTGCAGACGCTCGCCATCTGCAACCTCGCCGAATTCTTCGATCCCGCCCACGTCTTAGGCCGCGACGAAGCCGCCCCCAAGCCCGATCCCGATGGCATCCACAAGCTGCTCGCCGCTTGGGGTGCAGAACCAGCAACCGCCGTGATGGTCGGCGACTTCCGCTACGACCTTGAAGCCGGCCGCCGCGCCGAAGTTACCACTGTGTACTATGACCCTCTCGATCAAAACGAGTGGACGGCCAAAGCCGACTTCCGCGTCCAAAGCCACGCCGAGTTGTTGATGCTGGTGCGTGGGAAACGCGGCTGAGAACATTCCCGTCTAAGCCGGTTGCCCATGCCCGCGACATACTCCAAGACCTTCGATTGGCTGCGCCGATCCGCTCTTTGCACCTTTCTACTCTCGCTTGTAGCCGGACCGTCGCTCGGCCAAACTGCATTCATCAACGAAATTCACTACGACAACACCAGCAAGGATACCGGCGAAGCCATCGAGATCGCCGGGCCAGCCGGAACCGATCTTTCCGGTTGGGTAATCGCGCTCTACAATGGACGGAATGGTGCGTTATACCGCACTAAGTCCTTGAGCGGAATCATACTGGATCAGGCCAACGGGTTCGGAACGATCTCCTTCAGTTTTCCAAAAAGCATCCAAAACGGTGCCCCCGACGGGATCGCCCTAGTCGCCAACGGCAAAGTCGTCCAATTCCTCAGTTACGAAGGGACGTTCACGGCAGTAGGTGGCCCCGCTGACGGCATGACCAGCACCGACATCCGGGTTGCCGAATCCAATTCCACGCCAGTGGAATTCTCCCTGCAACTAAAGGGCACCGGCACCGCGCCGAGTGATTTTTTCTGGAGCATACCAACCCGGGCCAGCTTTGGTGCCCCAAATGCCGACCAAGTCTTCGGCACGGACGCCTCTCCCCCGGTACTCAGAATCTGCAAAATCCAAGGGGCAGGCCACATCTCGCCGCACAAGGACGAGCAAGTCTCGACGCGGGGCATTGTAACGGCTGTCGCGCGCAATGGCTTCTATTTCCAAGACCCAACCGGAGACGGCGATGAGCGCACATCCGACGGGATGTTCGTCTATACCAAAAAGGCCCCAGGAGTCTCTATCGGCGACGAGGTACAGGTGACCGGTACCGTGATCGAATACATTCCCGGCGGTGCGGCTACCAACAATCTGTCGATAACCCAGTTCTCGCAGCCCGACCGCATTCAGACCTTGTCAACCGGCAACCCCATTCCGGCCCCAGTGGTCATTGGCGCGGCCGGCCGCCAGCCGCCGACAAGGGTGATCGACAACGACAACTTCGCAGTTTTCGACCCCGAGGAAGACGGCATTGACTTCTACGAGTCGCTAGAGGGAATGTTAGTGGAAGTGCAGGATGCGGTCGCCATTAGTCCGACCAACCGCTTTGGCGAAATTGTCGTCCTCGCCGATGCAGGTGCGGGGCAGCCGCTCAACGCGCGGGGCGGATTGAATTTAACGCCGCATACCCTGCATCCGCAGCGCATCCAACTCGACGACAGCCTACTACCCGGCGACATGCCGGCCGCACAGGTCAGCGATGCACTCGGCCATGTGAGCGGCCCAGTTAGCTATCGCTTTGGCAACTTTGAGGTGCTCGTCTTGACCGAGCCGGTGGTCGCGAGCGCCGGCTTGGTGCCGGAAACGACCGCCCTCGTCGGCACGGCCACGCATCTGACGGTGGGCAGTTTCAACTTGTTCAATCTCGACCCCAATGACGACGACGAAAGTGCAGACCTAGCGGACGGTCAATTCGCGGCCATTGCAGACCAGATCGTCCATCGCCTGCGTGCGCCCGATGTGCTGGCCTTGCAGGAAATGCAGGACAACAGCGGCGCGGTCAACGACGGCACCACTTCAGCGGATCAGACGGCGCAAACGCTCATGGCCGCCATTGTTGCGGCTGGTGGCCCGAAGTATGCGTACGCGGATGTCGCGCCCCCAGATGGGGCCGACGGCGGTCAGCCGGGCGGCAATATCCGCGTTGCGTACCTCTACCAGCCCGCTCGGGTGGCCCTAATCGGTGCGGTGGAACGCATTGAAGACGACGCCTTCCGCAACAGCCGCAAACCACTCAAGGCGGTGTTCGATTTCAAGGGAACCAAGCTGACGGTGATCAACAACCACTTCTCGTCCAAGTTTGGCAGCCCACCCCTCTTCGGTCGAATCCAGCCGCCGACCAATGGCGGGCTTGCCCAGCGCCTCGCCCAAGCCGCGTTCATCCACGACCTCGTCGCCGAGCTGCTGGCCGCCGATCCCAACGCCAACATCGTCGTGCTCGGGGATCTCAACGAGTGCCCGTTTCCGCTCGCCCCAGTGCAACCGCCGCCGGGCGATGTCCTGCAAACGCTCGCCGGCACGCCGCCGATCCTCTTCAATCTCGGCGACGCGGCGGATGGGGATTTGGCCTATTCCTATAACTTTCAGGGAAATTCCCAGCAACTCGACTACCTGCTAGTCAGCGCGGCCCTGCTCGCGCTCCGGCCCGAGTTCGACCACGTCCACGTCAACACCGAGTTCCCCAACCAAGCCAGCGACCACGACCCCATCCTCGCGCGGTTGCTGCTTCACTAAGAACCCCGCCGTCCACTCCGCCGCATATTGCCCGACCCGCGCTGGCCGCCTCGGGGCGAGTAAAAACTACTGCGCTGCTGGTCAAAGCGGTCGCCGCCCTTGCCCGACCCGCGTCCGGCCTTCTCCTTGCGCTCGTGCGCCTCGCTCAGATGCAGCTTCTGCCCCTCAAATTCCTTGTCGTTGAGATGGGCGATGGCCTCTTCGCCCTCGTGCCGGGTAGCCATCTCTACGTATCCGAAGCCGCGCGAGTGACCGCTCTTCTTGTCTCGGGCGATGGTGACGGCCACAACCTTTCCGTACGGTTGGAAAAGCTGGACCAGCGCTTCCTTCTTAGTTGTCTTTGCCAAATTGCCCACGTGTATGTTCACAGTGTACTCCTTTCGATGGCGCGGATTGTTTTTCTCTGAAAGTCTAAGGCTGCGAGAATGTCCTGCGCCTCCAAATCATCGTAGTCGGCGAGGTTTTCGCCAGATTGGCGACATACATCATAATAGCGTATTTCTTTCACCGCTGCATCCGCGTCTTTCCGTACCAATCCATCATCCGCTCCACCATCTCTCCCCGCGCTCCCGCATGAGCCGGATCGTCGTACAAGTTGTACAACTCGTCCGGGTCCTCTTCTAAATGATACAACTCTCCGTAGGGTTCCCCGGGGTAAAAAGCCAATTTCCACGCCTCGTTGCGGTCAATGCCGTGGGTGTGGACGTACTGGCCCGAGACGATGCTATTGCGCGACGGGCCGCAAACGGCCCCTTGCACAAAGGCGCGACTGAACGCCACGCCGCGAGCGGCCAACCGGTCAATGTGCGGGGTGATGACGTGGTCGTAGCCCAAGCAGCCGAGCGTGTCCCAGCGCTGCTGGTCGGTGACGATTAGGACGATATTGGGCGCGCTATTCTCTGTCTTGCCCATGCTTCGCAACGGCCTTTTCCAACTCGGGTAGCAGTACGTTTTTGACCCAACTAAAATCTGGATTGATTGCAAGCGCCTTTGCAAAGGCTGCTCTCGCTGGCGCTAGCTCGCCTCGGTCCTGGTACGCGAGGCCGAGCCAAGCGTAGGTGCGGCTGTGTCCCCATACAGGATGGATGGGATCGGTCGGCTCTTCTTGGGCGAAGAGTTCGGCGGCGCGCCGGAATCCCTGTAGGCCCTTTTCCTTGCTGCCACCAAACATTCCGGGAGTGTTAAAGTCGCTGATAGCCGTACACAGCACGACGCGCGGATTATCGGGTGCGAGCTGCGCCGCTTTTTTCAGAGACTTCCGTGCTTTGCGTCCCAAGGTCATGCCCTTGATCGGGTTGAGGCCGATCTGTCGTCCGTACGCGCTCGACAGCAAGGCATAGGCTTCGGCCGCTTGCGGATTGATCTCAGTGGCCTTTTGCAAATGCTCGACCGTGGCTTTAAGGTGCTCAGAAGCCGCGCCTTTGTTTTCCTCGCCCGCGGCCAACAGGTGATCGGCGATGCGGTAGTCGGCCAAAGCGATGTAGTAGTGACCCCACGTGGTCAAGCTGGTGTCAGCCAAGGCGCGCTCAAACGCAGCCCTAGCCGCGTACAGCGCGTCGAGAGAGCCTCCGTCTTCACCGGCTCGCAGCATCTGTTTGCCGACGACGATCAGGCTATCGGCGGAGCTTCCCGTCGCCAGCATTGGCGACGCTTGTGCGAATGCAGGAGCGGCGAGCGAAAAGGCGAAAGCGAGCGCAAGCAAAAAGCGCGACATTCACATCCTTCCGCCGACCGCACAGTCGGTGTTTTTGAGCAAAACTTCTTATCGTTGTTTGGGAAGTGATATCGAATTTCCCTTTATTCAAAGAACTGAAGTTCTCCATCCTTGACGACCATTATAATTTGGTCGTACAGTGCATCTCCGTTAGGATCGAAAGAGAACGCGCCTGACTTGCCCAAAATAGTGGGAAAATTCGTCTGTGCGAGTGCGTCCCGAATGGCGGTCGGATGTGTCGATTGTGCTGTCTTAATTGCATTGGCGAGCACATAGAGGGTTGCATACGACTGTGCCGCCCACGGTTCAGGTTCAATACCGTATTTCGCCCGATAGTTCCGAACGAAGGTTTGGTTTCCAAGGGCGTCAGATATACTCGACCATCCGATAAAACCTATTGTTCCTTCGGCACCATCACCCGCCTTTTCGACTTCATCCATGGTTAAATCCGGAGCAATAATCTGAATAGTGTCGGGGAAATCGACCTCGGGTGTTTGGGCGAGAATCCCCGCTATTTCTTGTGAAAGTGCGGAAATAAAGAGTGCGTCCGGTGCCATCGCCATTATATTGGTTAATTGCTGAGAAAAATCGGTATCGCCGGTGTGGAAGGTTTCCTCTATAAGAATCTCGACCCCGTTTGCCTCAAGCACTGTTCTTAGCATTTCGTTGCTACTTTTGGCATAGACATCAATCTCATCATATATCGTTGCTACTTTTTTATAGCCGAGTTTCTCCTGAGTCTCCATCACACCACTGGGAACGCTTATATTCACGGCGAGACTGGTGCGGAAGATAAAATCCCCAATCCCGCTCAAACCTGCAGCGGAAGAGACCGAACTGAAAGCTATGACCTTATTCTCCTGCGCAATTGGAGCAGCCTCTTTAAGATGCGTCGAGATAGCAAGCCCGACTATGGCAGAAACGCCTTGATCTACCAAGTGCCGTACAGCTTCTTTCGCCCCGTCCACACTGCTCTGATCGTCCACAGTGATAAACGTGAGATTTACATCGCCGCGGTTGTTAATTTCTTCTCGTGCCAATTCAAACCCCCGTTGCATAGGGAAACCATACGGTTTGGCATGTTTCCCTGTCAGTGCCACGACAACACCGATGGGGACGTGTCCATTTACCATCGGCGTGTCTTCGCCACAACTGGCGAGACAAAGCACGAGCAGGGCACAGGCGAGGAAGTCTATTCGTTTGCGTTTTTGCATGGTCGGTTTCCTTTTAGTGCCGCCATGTGTCGGTTTCTATCGAGTCAGGCTGACATTGCCCTCGTGGTCTTCGCAATTTAGGCTAATTCTGCCCCGTCATGTCTAAACAGACCATTTCCTTCTGATTTCGCGCATAGAGTCTGCCGTTGGCAAGCGTCGGCACCGTCCAACACAATCCGCTCAGCACCTCTGCGCTCGCTATTTCACGATAAGCTTTGGGTGTCGCCTCGACTAACCCCAACTTGCCGCGGTCACTGAGAATAATCAGATGGTCTTCTGCAAGCATGAGCGTGCCTTCACCGAATCCGCGAGTTTTCCATTTTTCGGTGCCGGTATTTGCATCAATACATTTCAAGATAGCATTGTGAAAGCCGTAAAGGTGATCGCCATGCAAAACCGAAGTGGACAACCGATTCTGCAATTTTTTATTTCTCCAAACCTCCTTAACCTCTATCTGGTTTTTCTCTCCTCCATTGTTCAGGGCACTAGATTCAGGAGAATTCATTACTTTGACCTGTACGACTGCCGCTCCACTTCCGTACCCTGATGAGATGTAAATTTTGTCCGGCGCAATGAAAATGGGAGTAGCGGCGTGAACATCAAACCGTCCTGTTCGCCACGGATAGCTCCAGAGCACCTCTCCATTGTCGATTGATACAGAGAGCAGCCGAAGACCTGCGAAGACAATGAGTTGTCGTACCCCGCCAATTGTAACACCAATAGGCGAAGCATATCCAAGTTTGTCTGTATGGGAACTCCAGAGGACATCACCATTCGTCTTATCAAAAGCCACGATAAACTTTCCATTGTTGCCACCGACCTCAACGAGCAACATATTGCCTTCCACCAACGGCGAAGAACTGAACCCCCACTTAGGCATATAGCTTCCGAAGTCTTTGATCAAATCGTAAGACCAGACCTTCTCTCCATTCACACTACTGAGTGCGTAAAATCTACCCTGTGCGGACACCGTGAAGAGGAACTCCCCATCGATTGTCGGTGTTGCACGTGGGCCATTACCTCCCTCGTACTCATAGTATGTGCTGTCCGATCGAAACCGCCACATCTCTTCCCCGTTCGAGGCATCAAGACAAATGACAAACTCATCATTTCCTTCCGAGAACATCGTATAGACACGTCCGCGAGCGACGGAAATTCCGGAAAAACCCTCGCCGAGCGGCACTCTCCAGAGGACTTGAGGGCCGCCGTCAGGCCATTCTTTTAGAAGTCCCGTCTCCCGAGAGATTCCGTCCCTATTGGGCCCTCTCCACTGCGGCCAATCCGAAGCACCGGCGACTGACACGCCGCCATAAAGCAGCAAACCTATGATTAAAAACTCTGCAATTCTTTTCATGAGCAATCTCTTCTATTTCAACATGCCGGAAGGTCCCACTCGTCAGTGCGTTTGTTCAGTTTTCTTCGGCCCTAGCCGCTCCGCAACTCCAACAGTCCGTAAACGCCCCCGGACACTCTTCGCCGCACGCAGCGCAGGCCCACGGTGCTTCGTCTTTCGCAGCCGTTGCAAACAAGGTGTCGATATGCGACTTCGCGACCGCGGCCTGTCTATCGTCCAAAACCCACAACTCCGGCCAGCACTCAATTGGGGGCAATTCACCCACCCCGCCGAGCAGATGCTGACCGCGCAAAACGCATTCAATGCCCTGTGCAGCTAGCGAGTTTTTGAGGTGGCTAAGCATGGCCAAGTCCTGTGTAGTGTACACTCGTTCCATCGTTTGTCTTCTCCTTCGGCGTTACGCGTCAGCCGCAACCCGCTCCCGCAAAGCCGGCAGCAACCGCGCCACTTCATCCTCCAGCAACACTAGGGCTTCCTCCGCGTCGGCAAACGCTTCCTCGCGCCCGATTTCCTCCAACCGATGCGCGGCCTCGGCCGCCTCCTCTGCTCCGAAAACGTGCGCCGACCCCTTGAGCGTATGCGCGGCCCGCCGCAATTCAGGACCGTCCGCGCCAGCGATGTGCTCGCGGATCTGCTGCATCAGCTTGGGACACTCTGCAAAAAACATCTCCGCAAGCTCGCGCAGCATGGCCTCGTCGCCGCCGACGTTTTCGAGCGCAGCATCCCACTCGAAGAACACATCCACAGGCGCGGGCAGTCCGTCCTCATCATTGGGGCCGCCACCCTCCACAGCCGCGTACAGCTCGTGCGGGCGCACGGGCTTGGCGACATAACCGTCCATGCCCGCCGCCAAGAAGCGGTCGCGGTCGCCTTTCATCGCGTGGGCAGTCATGGCAATGATCGGAACGTGTCCGCCGGTCTGTGCCTCTGCACGGCGAATGGCCGCCGTCGCCTCTAGGCCGTCCATCTCCGGCATTTGCACGTCCATCAGCACCACGTCAAAGGGCGGCTCGGCTGAGCTCGCCGAAGCCTGCGCGGCCACCTGCTCCACGGCCGCGCGGCCATTGTCCACTACCACTACCGAGTGGCCGCGCTCCTCTAGCAGCCGCACGGCCACCTGTTGGTTGATCGCCCCATCCTCGGCCAAGAGGATGCGGCGTGCTGTTCGGCCCCAACTCTCGACCGCCACCGACTCGTCCGCAGGCGCATCACCGCGCCTTGCCTCCACCGTCGGGGCAGCCTCAAGGGCCGCGCCAATGGCCTCTAGTAGGTCGGACTGCTTGATCGGCTTGATCAGGCTGCGGGCAATGCCCAAGGAGCGCGCGCGCGCGCTGAACCCGGCTCGGTCGGCCGAGGAAAGCAGCAGCACCGGCACTTGGGCAAACGCCGCGTTCTCGCGGATTATCGCCACCGTTTCTAGGCCGTCCATCTCCGGCATCATCAGATCCATCAGCACGAGGTCGAAGGGCGACTCGGCTGAGCCTGCCGAAGTCTGTGCCGCGGCCGCCAAAGCTGCTATGGCAGCCGAGCCGCTCTCTACGAGCTCAGCCTCCATCTCCCAGCTTTTCAGGATCTCTTCGAGGATTCGCCGATTGGTCGCGTGGTCGTCAACGACTAAGACCTTTAGTCCTTGTAGCGAGACCAGATCAGCGCGCTTAGTCTCCGGTGTTCCCAACCCTAAGCGGACCGTGCAGTAAAAGATGCTGCCTTTGCCTTCCTCGCTCTCGACCCAGATGCGGCCCCCCATCAGCTCGACTAACTGCTGCGAGATGGCTAAACCCAAGCCGCTGCCGCCAAAGCGACGCGAGGTCGAGCTATCGACTTGGCTGAAAGAGTCGAATATCCCCGCCTGTTTCTCCGGCGCAATGCCGACCCCGGTATCGCGCACCCACAGGCGCAGGCCCACGGCATCCGGCAAGGCCTCTTCCACAGCGATGCCAACTTCCACTTCGCCTTCCTCGGTGAATTTGACGGCATTGCCCACCAAATTGATCACCACTTGGCGCAAGCGGCGCGGATCGCCGACCAAGCGGTCGGGGACATCCGCGGGGATGTGGCACACGAGCTCTATGTTTTTGCTCGCCGCGTGCATGGCCAGTGTCTGCACGGCATTGCCCACTTCGTCGCGCAGGCCGAACTCGATCTCTTCCAGCGCCAAGCGGCCTGCTTCGACTCTGGAGAAGTCGAGGATGTCGTTGAGCAGGGACAACAGGGATTCTGCCGACTGCTGCACCAACGTCAAGTAGTTGCGCTGTTGCGATTCTAGCTGGGTGCGGCCCAAGAGCTCGGTCATGCCGATGATGCCGTTCATTGGAGTGCGGATTTCGTGGCTCATATTGGCCAAGAACGCGCTTTTGGCCTGATTGGCCGCTTCGGCCTGCTCCTTGGCGTCGCGCAGGGCCTCCTGCGACTCTTCAAGGGCCACCAGAGCCTCGTGCTCGGATTGCGCCGTGGCCGCGGTCAGGCGGTATTGCTCTTGTAGCTGCTCTTCCGAGCGCCGCCTCTCCGCATCGACTCGCGAAAGCGACGCGGCGTTCCACCATATCAGCAGGGCGAAGGCCAAGATGTTGAGCAGCGTAAAGAGTGAGAAGCCAAACTCGTAGCCATAGAGGCTCTCGACCTGAATGCGCACCCAGTCGAGTAGGAGGGGAATGACAAAGGCGGCCGGCAAGAGACGGCGCGCCACAGAGCCGCCCTCCGTAGTGCTGATGATGGTCGCGACTGGCTCGCGGTGCGGACGAGCGCACAGCAGGCCAAAGCAGAGAATGAGGAATTCGGTGGCCGTGTCGGGGACGACCGGGACGAACCCGGATACTCCATAGAGCAGCAGCACGTTGTGGAAGTAGCTGCTCATCGACAAAAGTCCGATGACCGTCGCCGCGATCACGCAGATCTGCGACAGATAGGCGCGGCCCCTCACCTGCACATCCATCAGCACCAAGGCCAAGCCTATCAGCAAGAAGGAAAACGCTGCATTGGGCGACATCCGCGAGACGCCCAGCTTGAAATAAAAAAGGTACGTATCGACGCCCCGCTCCCAGTTGTACTGATAGCCGATTAACTTGAGCACGGCAATCACCACTACGGTCGCCCCCAACACTACGCCCGCATACCGCCGCCAGCGGCTCAGTGGCTCGGCCTGTAACAACAAAAGCGACGCGCCGGCCAAGATAAACTGCATCGCCACGAGCGGGTGCGTCGCCACCCAACTGATGTGCATGAAGCTTTTGAGGTATTCGTCGTCGGTGTGCCAGCCCCACAGCACCAGCGCGCCCGCGAGCACGGTCACGGAAGCTGCCAATCGCGCCAGCCAGCCAGCCCAGTTCAGGAAGCGGGGATCGCCCCCCATAGCTAACCTGCTACGGCCTCCCGGATAGACCGGGCCAAACTCTCGCCATTGATCTGCGTTTTGATTAGGTAATCTCGGGCACCGGCCGCCACGGCCTCTTCGGCGAGTACTTCGTCATCAAGGCCCGTCAGGACCAGTACGGGGATATTTGGGACGGTTGCTTTGACGCGCTCAAAGGTGGCCAGCTCTTGGCTGTCGGGCAGTACTAGGTCGAGGAGGATTGCGTCGATGCCACCTGCCTCTAACCGCGCCAAGCCAGCCGCTAAGTTATCGACCGCTTCCACGGCAAATTCCGGTTTCAGCAAGTTCTGCAACAAGCGGGCGTGAATGGGATTGTCCTCAAAGAGCAGGACGGATATCGGGGAATTAGTCATAGTGCGTTATTCATCCATTCGGTAGGACCGTAATCCGGTTGGTAGGGGCGACCGGCCGGTCGCCTCTTCTAGTCGTAGTTGCTCGGCACGTGGTCGCCCAAAAGCCGCCGCTGCCGTGGCGTAGCCTCCGCCAATAGGGCCGCGTCGAATTGGAATTTATTCAGATAGGGTGGGTACTTCTGAGTGATAATGCGCTGGGCGTAGTGTACTTGGAGCAGGTAGCGCGTCTGCTCGCTCGTATTGGCCGTGCCCCGGTGCCAAACCTCGCAGCGGAACAGCACGCAGTCGCCGGCCTTGCACAAGATGCTCTGCTCCTCGACGCCCTTAAAACTGGTCTCGCCCGCACGGGGCCGCCGACCCGCGCGGTGGCTGCCCGGCACGAAGTGAGTAGGCCCCAACTCCTTGGTCAGATCGTCGAGATAGTAATGGGCTGTGGTGATAAAGATTGGAATTTCTACCGCTGGGTGATCCATGACTTCTTCCGGCAAGGTCAGCGGCTGCCAGTCGGCGTGCAGGGTTTGGTCCGGGCGGCCGGGGCCGGTAATCCAAGCCGTCATGCCGATGCAGTGGCAGTCGTCGCCGTGTACCGCTTCGACTAGGTCGATGATTTCGGTTCGGTCCAAGTACTGGGCGAAGATCGGGTCGCGGTTGAAGGCGTTGTTGATGCTCTTGTTGAGGAAGCCGTGCGCGGCCGGGTCAGTGTGGCGGTCGTAGCTTTCCTCCAGCGCGGTCAGCTCGTCCATGGCTTGGCGCAACTCGGCGATTTCTTGCTCGTTGAGCGCTTGGGGAAAATAGGCGTACCCATCTTCCTTCATCGCCTGCACATAGCTTTCAAGATCGGGCCGCGCCACCAACGGCAACGCCGTTGTCATAAAACCTCTCCTCAAACTAGAAGACGCCTTGTAATTCCTAATTAATAATACGGGTTTTCTCCCGCGGCGTGATCCGTCGCGTCCTCTACGGCTTCCACCTCGGGCACCGCTTCCTTGATCATGCGAATGATGCCCTGTTTGAGCGTCACATCGGCTTGGCCGCAACCCTGACAGCCCCCACCCATCTGCACAAATACCGTGTTGCCTTTAATATCTACTAAGGTCACCACGCCGCCGTGCGAAGCCACGCCCGGGTTGATTTGCGTTTCGATGACGCGGTGGACGGTCTCGGCCATCGGGCCGCTCAGGTGCGCGGGCATCTTGCGCGGGCGCTCGATCTTGAAGCCCGAACCCATCAGCCCATCTACGTAATCCACCTTGGCTTCCGCCAACAGGTCGGCACTTTCGGGATCTATGTACACGTCAAATCCCTCAAAGTGGACGACCTGATCGTCGCCGCCTACTTGTTGGTCGGAGATGAATGCCAGCTTATAGTCAACCTGCTTGGCGGGGTCGAGGCGGGCACCGATGCGCAAACCCTTGACCGGCTTGTCGCTTGCGGCGACTAGATTGGCAATTTTCTCTTCTGCTGCTTCAGTGATGGTAATCATGGTCTGTCCTCCGTCGGGAAGTAACTGTTTGATAATACCGAGACAGTGGGCGGCAACGCAAGCGGCCCATTCCTAGAATCTCGGGTCAATCGGCGCGCTTTCCAGCGCCAAGACTCCAAAGACGCATTCGTGTACCCGGTGCAAGGGCTGTCCGGCGACAAACCGCTCCAGGCCCTCCACCCCCAGCGCAAATTCCCGCAGGGCCAACGCCTGCTTGCCTTTGAGGTTGCGGCGGCGCAACAGCTCTATGCGCTCCGTGTACTCAGGCCCGTAGATCAGCCGCAAATACGCGCGGCCCCGGCACTTGAGCGCCGGCTGGACGAGGCCGCGTTCGCCTGTGCAGACGAAGTCTAGAGGCTTCGCGACGAATCCTTCGCTGCCGCTGGCAGTCAATTCCTCCCACCACCTTACTACTTCACTGCTGCTGTCCATGTCGTCCAAAACCACCCGTCGGCGATCTACCGCGCACAGCAACTCCGGCTCGGCCGCGCAGAGCTTGTCCAAGGTCTCCAGATGCCACGCATGGGTCTGGTTGACGTGGACCTGCCCCTCCGTGGCCAAGAGGTGGAAAGGAGCCAATTTGAGATCCTTGAGCGAGTGCACGGGCCAGCAATAGGGGCGATACGCCGCGGCGTAGTGTGCCACGGACTCGGCCCGGCCGCGACAACGGCTCAACAACTCGCCGACGGCTACGCCCCGCGCCACCGCCTGCTCCAGCGTGCCCACGGACGCTGCCAGCGACATCCGCGCCGCCGCGCCCACCGCTGCGTACTGGTCTTCGAGTAGCTGCTGCGCCTTGGCCGACCAAGGCATGATCTCGGCGTCGAGTATTGCCCAGTCCGTCGCCAACGCACTCCACAACTCGCTGTGCTCAAAGGCCCGGCGCACGTGATCTAAGACCCCCGCCTCCAAATCCGCATCCGTAAAGAAGCGGCGGCCCGTGCGCGTGTAGCAGATGCCCGCGCTGCCGTCCTCTATTCCAAAGCGCCGCTGCGCTGTCGCCGGATCGCGGCAGACGATCAGCACGGCCCGCGAGCCCATCTGCTTCTCCTCGCAGACGAGCTCGCGCACGCCGCAGCGGCGATAGTACGCCAAGACCTCGTCCGGGTGTTCGAGCAAGTCGGGGCGAGTGCTGGTTTGGGGTGGGGCCATCGTCGGCGGCAGATAGACCAGCCACCGATGATCAACGGCAAAGCGGCTCATCACCTCCAGTGCCGCAGCCGCCCGCTCTGCATGGACAGTAACTCGGCCCATCAACCGCGTCTCCACACGCCGGCCTCCAGCCACATCCGCTAAGTCGAGCACATCGTCGCGCGTCTGTTGCACCGCCAAGGGGCGGACCGGCTCGGCGTACTGCGCCTTGGCCGGGACGGATACGAGTTCCAGTTCGGGATAGCGCAGCGCCGTCAGCGCGCCGCCAAACACGCAGCCAGTGTCGATGTTGATCGCGTTATTGACCCACTCGGGCTGCGCCACAGGTGTGTGCCCATAGACGACGCGGGCGCGGCCCCGATACTCAGCCGCCCAATCGCGGCGCACCGGCAGGCCAAATTCGTCCACTTCGCCGGTCACGTCCCCGTACAGGGCAAATGAGCGCACAGCCCCAGAGGCGCGGCCAGCCATCTCCTCCTTCATGCCAGCGTGCGCTACCACCAATGCACCCCCGTCGAGCACGTAGTGGCTGACTAGGCCGCCGAGGAAGGTTTCGACTTTTTTCTTAAACTCCGCGGTCTCGTCGTCAAGCTGGGTCAGCGTCTCCGCCAAGCCGTGTGTGCGTTGGACCTTTCTACCCTGCAAGGCTCTTACCAAGCGCGCGTCGTGATTGCCCGGCACGCACAGGGCCGCGCCCGACTCCACCATGCACATGACCAGCGCGAGGACGCCGGGGGCGTTGGGGCCGCGGTCCACCAAATCGCCGACGAAGACAGCCTTGCGCCCCAGCGGCGGCTCCACCTTTTCCCCTGCGATGCGATACCCTAGCTGGTCGAGCAGGGCTTCGAGTTCGTCGCAACATCCATGTACATCGCCGATGATGTCGAATGGACCGCACTCCTCACGGCGGTCCGGCCACAGCTTCTCCCGGACCACTTCGACCCGCGCCACATCCGCGGGCGAGCGCAGCGCAAAGGTGCGGCGAAAGCCCTCGCGCTTGAGGCCCTTGAGGCTGCGGCGTAGCTGGCGGTATTGCCGGGGGATTACGTGAGGGGGCAAGTCTCGGTCTGTGCGCACGGCCGCGCGCTCTTCGCAGAGAGATTGGGGCAGGTCGAAGACGATGGCCACCGGCTGGGCGTGA
Organism: Candidatus Latescibacterota bacterium; assembly: GCA_022827835.1. GTDB lineage: Bacteria > Latescibacterota > UBA2968 > UBA8231 > UBA8231. The sequence continues at coordinate 18,139 of JAJEIO010000021.1, read as the reverse complement.
TAGCGCTTGGCCAGTTCCACCAGCGGCTTGCGCGCCTCGGGCTGGACGTTGGTCGCATCTACCACCGTCAAAAGGCCCCGCGCCAAGCGGCGGGCGGCGACAAAGTGCAGAGCGGCGAACGCATCGTCCGTGGCCTCTAGGCTGTTTTCGTCGTCTGCGACCACGCCGCGAAAAAAGTCCGCAGACAGCACTTCGGTCGGGAGGAAGTGCTCGCGGGCAAAGGTCGATTTACCCGCGCTAGAAACGCCGATCAGCACCACCAGCGAGAGGTCGGGTATCGAGAGCCGCACTTTTTCGTCAGCCACGAGTACCCCCCACAGAGAAAATTGCCATCTGCGTCGGCGCGCCTAGCTCGGGATCCTCCGGGCCGACGGGCGCGATGCGCACGGCATATCCATAGCGCTTTCCCACCTGCTCGGCCCACGCCCCAAATTCCGCTCGCCGCCACTCAAATCGATGGTCGGGATGGCGAAATTCACCGGCTGGCAGCGCGTCCCAATGAGCGTTGTACTCAGCGTTGGGAGTAGTTATCACCACCGTAGCCGGGCGGGCGAACTCGAACACGGCCCGCTCGCAGGCCCGTAGCTGCGGCGGATCCAAATGCTCGACGACCTCCACTAGTGCCGCAGCGTCGTACCCGCTCAACCGAGCGTCGCGATAGGCCAGCGACCCTTGAAACACCGCGACCTGCTCGCCGCGCGGCAACCTTTCTAATCGCCGACGAGCACGCGACAAGGCTTGCGGCGACACGTCCATTCCCGCCACTTCAGTGAACTGCACTTCCGCCGCCAACAGCGCGAGCAGCCGTCCCTCCCCACAGCCGAGGTCCAGCACTCGCCGGGCACCGCTTGCCTTGAGTTCCTCGAACACGGCGGCTAGGCGCTGTTGATTCAAGCTCAACTCCGCTTCGAGTGCCTCTTCCCCCGCGTGATCTTCGGCCTCTCCTGCTTCCTCTACCAAAAGCCGCGACAGCGCGGCCTGCTTCAGACCTCGCTGGTGCTTTAGGTAGCGCTCGACGACTAGGTCGCGCAGCGGGTGGCCGGCTAGCCATTCCCCACCCCGCCGCATCAGCTTGTCGATCTCTTCCTCTCCCACATAGTAGTGCTTCTCGTCGTCGAGCACCGGTATCAGCACGTACAGATGCGCCAGCACTTCTTTTAAGGGCTGCACGCACTGTAGCTCGACCTCGTAATAGGGGCTGTTTCCCCACTCTGGAAAATGCTCGTCGAGCAAGAAGCCCCTAGCTTCCACTGCATATCCCAATGGCTCAAAGAGGCCGCGCAACAAATCTTCGCCTCCCCGGCAGGGCAGCGCGCTAATGCTCACCCGCAGCGGCAGAGGCTCTTCTACTAGCTCGGCCCGGTCGCGGCACTGTCCGTTTAAGGCCGAGGTAAACACGCGGGCAATAGCTACGCTGGTAAAGGAAGAGGCTGCGTAGGGACGGTCATTGACATAAGACGCCAGCGCGAAGTCGGGGGACATCGAGCGCCGCTTGAGCGCGGTTGGATCTACGTCGAGGAGCAACGCGGCCGTGCATCGCTCAGACGAGGCTTCTGGGTAGAAGACATGCGCCGTCCCAAAGGGCAGGTCAAAGGCTTGGGCGCGATCCGGGTGCTTGTGCAGGAGATAGCCCAAGTCCGTGGCGGGCTGATGGACCGTACTTATGGTCAGGAGCACAGCGCCCGCCCGCTTGCAGCCGAGTATCTAGTCTTGGGTGTTTTAATGGACATTTTCAGGTGGAGGATTTACCTTCTAGGCTATTAATCTCCCCCACCCACTCAAAGGTAGGAAAAAATGTCCGAGCCCGTAAGGAGGCCCCCCATGATCCAATTACCTAAGTCTATCCTCGGCATCATCGCCGCCGTCTTCGTCTTATTTCTCGTCAGTCCGCGCTTCTACCAAAGCGTCCCGGCCGGCCATGTGGCCGTCGCCACCCTCTTCGGCGAAGTCCAGTTCAAACACTTCGGCGAGGGTCTGCACATCCCCGTCAACCCGCTCTACGAATGGCACCTATTCGACGTGCGCCAAAAGACGCACTCCGAAACCTCCAGCGTCCCCAGCCAAGATCAGCTACAGACCAAGATCGACGTCAGCGTTCAGTACCGTCTCATATCGTCCGACACGCCGCGCATCTTACAGGAGACGGGCGGTTTTGAAAATGTGCGCGCCGTCCACATCGTGCCCAAGCTGCGCTCGCTCATTCGCGAGCAAGGCAAGACCATCAGGCGCGCCGAGGATTTCTTTTTAGAAGCCACCCAGACCACCTTGCAGACAGCCCTCCTCGAAGGGCTGAAGGACTACCTCAGGCCCAAAGGGGTCGATGTAGAGGCCGTGTTGATCCGCGACATCTCGCTGCCGCCCTTTATCACTAAGGCCATTGAGGCCAAAAAGGAGCGCGAGCAGGAAGTCGAAAAGCAAAAGGCCGAGCTAGAGCGCTTCACCACCGAGCAGGAACAGATAGTCGCCGCCGCCGAGGCCGAAAAGAACGCCGCCGCCGCCCAGGCCGAAAAGCGCCGCCTGCTCGCCGACGCCCAAGCCTACGAAATCTCCAAGATCAACGACGCCATCGGCCGCAACCCCAACTACGTCAAACTTCAGGCGCTCAAGTCCCTTGAAGCCATTTCTAAGGACCCAGCGGCCAAGGTCTATTTCATCGACGGCGACAGCCCTGCACCGCTGCCCCTGATGCACCTAGGCGACGCCAAGTAGATGCCTGCTAAATACCGCGTTGGCGTCATTGCCTCCGGCCGCATTGCCCGCGAGCACGGTCGCGGCTGGGCCGAGTGCGAACACACTGAAATCGCGGCCATCGCCGACGCGCATCCCGAAGCCTTGGCCAGCTACGCCGCGGATTTCAACGTCGAAAAGCAGTATCTCGATTACCGCGAGATGCTCGACGTGGAAAACCTCGACATCGTCAGCGTTTGCTCTTGGGACCCCCAGCACGCTGAAATGTCCATCGCCGCCTGCGCCCGCCGACCCAAAGCCGTGCTCTGCGAAAAGCCCATGGCCGTCTCCTTGGGCGAGGCCGAGGCCATGGTCATCGCCGCCGAGCGCAACAACGTCAAGCTCGCCATCGGCCACCAGCGCCGCTTTTACTCTTGTTGGCGCGAGGCGCGGCGCATGATTGCCGCCGGGGCCATCGGCAAGCCGCAGCGGCTGTGGTCCGCAGTCAAGGCCGGGATGATGAACACCGGTACCCACTGCATCGACTTCCAGCTCTACGCCCTCGGCGACCCGCAGGCCGAGTGGGTCATGGGCTCGGTCGAACGCCACACCGACCACTTCGTCTTCGGCCATCGGGTCGAAGACCGTTGCGCGGGGATCATCGGCTATCCCGACGGGGTCGAGGGCGTAATCGAAAACGAGATGAACGATATCTATCAGGTGGGTGCTACCATCTACGGCGAAGACGGCATGATGGTCGTCAGCGACAACAGCCTGCGCTACATGACGGCCACCTCCGGCGGCTGGCAGGAATTCGAACCCACCGATAAAGCCAGCGGTTACGGCAACGCCTTCGTCGATCAAGCCTACGGGATCTGCCGCTGGATCGAGGGCGATTTTGAGGACTACTACGGCAAGGCCGAGCACGGCAAGGCTGCCACTGAGATCATGATGGGCGTCTATGAATCGGCTAGGCTGCACGAGCGCGTGGCTCTACCGCTGCAAACCCGCGACAACCCGCTCGACGTCGCCGTCGAGGAGGGGCGCATGCCCGTCACCCGGCCCGGCCATTGGGACGAGCGCTCCTTTTTGGTGCGCGGCGAGGGCATGAGCTGGATCAGGGACAAGTAGCCATGCAGATCGGCCTCTTAGTTACCAATCTGCAAGAGCTTGCAGAATCTGCCGACTGGGACTTCGACTATCTCGAAGGTTTTCCCGGTCTGCTCGGTGTCGATGCCGACGATCCACAGATCGAGCGCGAGTTCTTAGCGCTGCTCGAAAAGCACCCCCTGCAAATGAAGACGATGTGCGGCTTTATTCCCGACCCGCAGGGGCGCGGGCTGATGGTCGTCGGCCCCGACGTGAGCCTGGACCGGCTGCGTACTTTTGTCACGCGAGTCTTCGACCGCATGCAGCGGGCCGGGGTCGAGGTCATCGGCTATGGAAGCGGCGGCTCGCGCTGGGTGCCCGACGGCTTCGACCGCGACAAAGCGCGCCAACAGGTCGCCGACTTCATGCACCTGTGCGCCGACCTCGGCGAACCACGGGGCGTCAAGGTCGCGCTCGAACCCTATAACCGCGACGACGCCAACCTGCTCAACACCGTCTCCGAAGCGACCGAGTTCATAGCGGACGTCAACCGTTCGCATGCCAAGCTGATGGCCGACTTCTTCCACATGAAGCTCAACGGCGAGTCCTTCAATGCGCTCAAACAAGCCGGGCCGCATCTGATCCACGCCCACATTGCCGAGCCGGGCCGCGGCCGACCGCAAACTACGCCAGCCGACCACGCGCTCTTTCTACACACCTTGCGCGCATCCGGCTACGACGGGCGCGTAACGCTGAGCGGCGCGCTGCCGGTCTATGCCGACGACGGCGAGACCGCTATCGCCCTCAAGAAGGCCATCGCGTGAAGGTTCCCTCCTTCGCCTACAGTCGCATGGTGGACCTTTCGCGGATCATCGCGCCGTCGGAAGGTCGCCTCATTCACTATCGCACGGCGCGCGTACCCGTCGATGATCCCCCGACCGACCGCTGGTACATCACCACCAGCATCGAAATGGGCGGTCACGCCGGCACCCATGTCGAAGGGCCTTTGCACGCCGTCCAAGATGGCCCGGCCATCGCCGACCTCGATGTCGAGCGCTTTTTTGGCGAGGCCATCGTCTTCGACTTTAGCGATGCGCCGCTGGGCGAGCCGCTTTCGCCGGAGCAATTCCAACGGGCCGCCGAACCGGGTGGAGGCGTCCACCCGGGAGACATCGCCCTCTTTCGCTTTGATTGGGATCAACGGGCTACCGCTGGTTCCTATCCGCCTTACCCCACGACCGAAGCCTTGCGCTGGCTCGTCGAGGCTGGCATCAAACTGCTCGGCATCGACACCCCCGGCCTAGATATTCCGGGCGACCGCAGCTTGCCCAACCACCACCTACTTTTCGCGCACGGCATTCCCCTAATCGAGAGCCTAGATCGCTTGGGCGACCTGCGACAACCACGCGTTTATCTTTTCGCCCAGCCACTACCGGCCGCCGAAACCGACGCCATTCCGCTGCGCGTGCTCGCTTTTGAAGGGTAGCTGCGGTCCGCGCTGGAGGTTCCCGCCGTTGGCCATGCAAACCCTCACGCCAGCCGAAGTCGATCACTTCCTCGCCAAGGGCTATGTCACCATCCCCGGCTGCTTCACCCGCGACTTTGCCCAGCCCCTCATTGACCACGCCTATGAGCGCCTCGGCTACGACCCCGACGATCCCGCCACTTGGACCGAGCCGATCCGCTACTTAGATCACGCTCACAGATTCAAAGTAAAAGACCTTTGCCCCCGCGCTTGGGGCGCGATCTGCGATGTGATGGGCGGCGAGGACCGCATCAATCCCGCCATCCAGCGACTAGAAACCAAGCATTTCTCTTCGGTCGAATCCTTCCACTGGTCCGACGCTTTTATCATCAACTTCCGCTATGGCACCGATGTCCCTTGGCGTCCCCCGGCCCCCGACACTGCCCACTGGCACAAGGACGGCAGCTTCTTCCGCCACTTCTTAGACAGTCCCGAACAGGCCCTGTTGGTCGTCCTCCAATGGACCGATACCCCACCCAAGTCCGGCGGCACTTTCGTCGCCTGCGATTCCTTCAGACACGTCGCCCGCTATCTCGCCGACCATCCAGAGGGCATCGATCCAGGGGCCTGTAACTTTCTCATCGACCATTGCCAAGACTTCATTGAGCTCACCGGTCAGACCGGCGATCTGACCCTCCTCCACCCCTTCATTCTCCACGCTTCCTCTCCCAATCACTCGGGCCGCCCCCGCTTCATGACCAATCCCCCCGTCGCCCTAAAAGAACCCCTAAACTTCAATCGCGAGGATCCCACCGACTTTTCCCTCGTCGAGCGCGGCGTTCTTCAGGCCCTCGGCGTCGAGCGCTATGATTTCCAACCCACAGCCCCGAGAGAGTGGTACGGTCTTTAGTGCTACCTTCTCCAGCATCGCCGCGTTATCGTCCACTACGACTCCCAAGGAACGGGCACATTGATCTCCGTGGCAATGCGCCGCAACATGTCGAGATGATCTTCGGTCATCGGGATGCCGCTTTGCACACGCGCTTGCTCGCGTTGCCATTCCAAGCTGCCGGGGACTTCGGCGCTCGCCAGTCCCGGCATGGGCTTCAGCGACCGGCTCTCGCGCAAGATGCGGGCGAGCTCTGCCTTGTAAGCCTCCAAATCGCCCAACCGCGCCACATCAATCGCCACAATCGTAAATGCCCGCGTGGCACTTGCAAATTTTGGTCTGCTCAATTCAGGCGTCGCCGTACCCGCCAAAATACCCGCCAAAAACCACGACGTAAATCGCATTCCCAAACTCTTGAAAACAAAATCTGGAAATGTCTGCAATGCTTCGGCGAGCTTGCTGCGGTCCTTCAACATGTTCGCATTCATATCCAGCACAAACGGCGGCCCTTCTGCCGTTGGAACGCCAAAACACATCGGGGGTGCTCGCATCGCATCCCACACCGTTGCATCAGGCTCCGTCGGTTTTTCCCACGCAACTCCTCCAGCCACGGAAAAAGTCGCCAAATCGCGCACCAGTGCCAGCCGCGCATAAATCCCCACGCTGCCCACGTGCCCGTGATTACGCGTACACGCAACGGCAATGCCATTAGCTTTCGCCTTTTCAATAACTGATTCTGTCGCCTGCGTTGCCACCAAGTAACCCGCACCGCCGTCGCCGTCAAAAATCGCCATTGAAGGGGCATCCATGACTTGGGCAATTTCAGGTCGCGGATTAATACGCCCCTCGCGAAACTCAGCCACATACCGTTGCAACTGGCGCGTGCCGTGGGAGACCACCCCGCGCAAATCCACATCCACCAGATAGCGCGCAATCAACGCAGCATCGCCATCGGGCAAATCGACTTTGCACAACACGTCGGTAGTAAAGCTGCGCAACAGATCCGGCATGATGCGCCTAGCGTCTTCGGGAACACAAACGGGCATAAAATCCTCTCCTCTACGGTCGTCAGAAATCGTTCCTTACTTTCTCCGGCATCCCCGATCTGAGTGAATCCCAACACGCTAGTCCTGTGGCAACAACCCTAGCCCCCTCGCGGACGCCAACCCAAGGCTTCGTGCCGTTCAAAACGCAATCTGCCATGTGCCGCAGCATGATGATCATCTCGCTGGCGTGACCTCTCTCCGATGAAAACTCGGCAGTAACCTTGCGCGAGGGCAGGTCGCCAGTCGGATCAAGGCTCTTTGCGCCATTGAGAATGGTGCCACGGGTTCCGTAAACGGCCAGACTATTCATTGGAATCTCATGCGGGTGTACGATGCCGAGAAAGTTCGCAATGCGTCCGATCTTTCCAGATGTGAACTTCACGTTGATGACAAAGTTGTCCTCTTGGGGATAGTCCGGTGCGACGCCGCTGCGCAACCCGTAACAGTGGACTTCGTCGATATCGCCCATGAACCAGCGCAGAAGATCAATCGGGTGGCAAGCACCGCCCAAGATCAGGTCTTGCGGCATCTCGACGCGCCAAGGGGAGTAGTCATAGACCGGGCGGAGATCGTGAACGTAGTGTGACTCGGCCATGAAGAGTTCGCCGATCTCGCCGGCGTCGCAGGCGCGCTTTGCCTCAATGAAGTCATACCTCCCGCGCAGACTCTGCGTGACGAGCAGCACCTTGCCGGATCGGTCAACAGCTTCCACAACCTGTTCGACCTCTTCCATTGTGTACACCATCGACTTGGTGACCATCACGTGCTTGCCCGCGTCGAGCGCGGTTAGAATCTGCTGCGCGTGAAGCGGTCCAGGCGTGTAGATGCCGATGATGTCGAGATCACTGCGCGCGACCAGTTCGTCGAAATCAGATGTCAAAGCGTCGATCCCAAATTCGCGGCCGAGCGCTTCGAGCTTGTCCTGCCGCGCATCGCACAGAGCGGTGACGCGAACCGGTAAGCTGCTGTTTTCCGGCTGATTGGCACCAAGCAGCGTTCTGCCGTGGCCAAGCCCGGCGACGCCGATGCTGAGTTGGCTCATTTTCGTCTCTCTCTCAGTTGATGTTGTTGGTTGCGCAAGCACGGGCTGTCGGCGGAACTGCGGTCGGATCACGCGACCTTCCAACTGGCGATAAAGTCCGCCGTACCGTAATCCGCGGGCATCTCGTTGAAGTAGTGCTTCATCGGGGCGGCCTGGAAACCCGGCACAAAGTGTTCCTCGTCCGCTTGCAGCAGGGCTTCGAGCGGACCGAAGCGATCCCACAGCAAGCGCGCCTCATCCGAAGTGAATCGATCCGCGAACTCCGGCCCCCAGTTGAGCGTGATGGGATGCTTCCCCAGAACGCGACGTTGGAGATCCTCGGCGATTCCCTGCAGCGGCGGATCCTTGTGCAGTCGAATCGCCAGTGCGGCCTTGCAGAGGTAAACCGTTGACAGCATCCTGCCTTTCTCGCCCCGCTCTGGATGAAGGCTGTCCAAGGCGTTCAGATACGCGGCACCACCTCCCGCGACAACGGCCCGCAGTGCCGATTCCGTATGCTGCTTCATCTGCTCGCCGCGGTCGTTCCAGCGCGTGAACGCCGCCTGTGCGTCTGCGGAGATATGTTCAGCAAACGAAAGGTCATCTATCGAAGTAAAGGTCGAGAAGCCGCCGTGAACGGTTCGCCGCATCTTGGGGCTGTAGTTGCTGCCCCAGTGGAGGATCGGGAGGATATAGACGACGCCGTCCCCAGCTTCGAGATGAGTCTGCACGCCAGTGGGCAGCGGGCCGGGAGGGTCTGTCAACATCACCTCGTTCTCTTCGGGCGTATTCAGCCGCAGATGACTGCCCGGCACCACCCACAGGACGCTGTCGTCGTAGAGCGGAATGTTCCACTGGACGTAGCGCGGGCCCCCTTCGACGATGTCGTCGATGTAGCCCTGGAGCGGCGCAGTGTCGATGGGATGGAGATCGCGGTGCCACTTCGCCGGGCCGTGATCCCGGACGGGATTGCACATCATCATCATTTCTGTGACGGCCCCGTCCGCTATGCCGAGAAGCTCTGTGCTGACTCCGTGGATGTTCTCCTCGAGCCACACTTCGACCGCCGGCGCAGTCTCCGGGTCGATCTGATTGACGAGCGGTGCCCTTGACAGTTGCAGGCGAGGCTGCGCCCCGGTCTCCCAAACGCCCCCAGGCGGATCGCCTTCCGCGCGCTCGGCCTTCCAGTTCTCGCGCTGGCGGTTGACGAGCGTCTCGTACGCCTGCCGGACGCGTTCGAGTTTGTCGCGCGGCACGGCTTCCTTGACGACGAGGTAGCCAGTTTCCAGAAATTCATCGCGGTTGAGTTTCATGTTGGACTCCAATCAGGGTAAAGGAACGTTAGCCTAAGTGGACCTGTTGCACGCTGCTTATTGAGCGAGTGATCCATCGGATACGAACTGATATTCTAGTAAAACTGATATAGATGCTCAACTGAGTAAAGTGGCCGCAGATCCTCCAGCGTCTCACGTTGTGCCTCCTCCAGTCGAACAGATCAACAGACATTGCACATTCCGTGCCAGAGTGGAGAGACTTCGGAAGGAAGGGCCTCGAGAATCCATCAGGGGAGGGCCTAAAGGACTGAAATCCATTACATTTGGAGTACTGCTGAGGAGAGTGCTCGTTTCAGGGTTCGATTACTTGAGGGCGCACTCCTCCGTACGGCTCACCGGTGCCGAGAGCCCATCGCGAAGGAGATCAGGCGGCGAAATCCAACAGCGGCTGAGGAATCAATACGAGAACAAACAATGGCAATGAAAACACGCATACTAGGTAAGACAGGTCTCAACGTCAGTGAACTCGGACTCGGCTCTGGTTTTATGGCAGGTCAAGGGCAGGATGGTGTGAATCGTTGTGTGGATTATGCGATTGACCACGACGTGAACTATTTCGACACAGCCGCAAACTACGGGGACGGCAGGGATGAAACGATGCTGGGAGCCGCCTTGAAAGGAAAACGAGACAAGGTCATCCTTGCTACTAAAGTGGGATTTACAAACCGTGAGCGCTACCGCTTAGAGGGTCATCGCAGCGCCGACCAGCTCATGGAGCAATTCGAGAATTCCCTCAAGCGACTTCAGACCGATTACGTGGACATCATTCAGATTCACGAAGCGGACTACATGAAATGGTGGACTGACGATCTCCCCGAAAATGAAGATGCGGGGGATTGGGGTGCACTCATTGAGGATGACACAGACTACGACTTCTCCAATGCGCCGGCGGTCAAATTCCTCGTAGATGCGAAGCGTAGCGGCAAGGCCCGTTTTATCGGATTGACGGCCAAGAATGCACGCGTGTTGGCGCGAATCCTGAAAGTGATCAAGGTTGATTCTGTCATGACAGCGCATCAGTTCAACCCGATTTTCAGAAACGCTGTTGAATTCCTGTTCCCGACTGCTCAAGACCTACAGGTAGGCGTTGTGATCGGTGCACCATTGATGAAAGGTTGGCTTGCCGTTCCCCAAAACGCATGGCGGGAGAGTCCTCCCGATTGGATGGACGAGATTTTCAAGGCGTCCTATTTCAGGTTCCTTGATATTCATGCGGACGCTGATATTCCCATGGCAGAACTCTGTATCCGCTGGATGCTTTCCGAGCAAAAGCAACAGTCCATCGTTGTTGGTTTCAGTAATCTCCAAGAAGTCGAATTCAATATGTCTGCTGCGCTTCGTGGAGTACTCCCGGACGATCTCAACGCTGCGATAGAGGAGATTGGGATTGTTCATCCTCTCATCTATCAAGGGCGGACGCGGATCTGAAGTCTCCAACTGTCACGAAGCCATAGTACCGTCCACCAAATGCGGATCCTGATTGACCCCTTGTGGAACGTGCATCATATTCGTTTGAGAAGTTAATCGTACTCGTGCGTCCACTACGCCGAGGGCGCGGCGACACATCACACAGGAATCCAACCCATGCCCCAACTAACCCCGTCCCAACTCGACCAATATCGCGAACACGGCTTCGTCCTCGTCGAAGACCTCCTCGACCCCATCGCCGACATCGATCCCGTCTTGGCCGAATACGACGAAGTCCTCGACGAACTCGCCGACGAGCTTTTCTCCGCAGGACAGATCGCCTCCAAGTACGCCGATCTCGGCTTTGACGAGCGCCTCTGCCAGATCTACAACGAAACGGGCCAAGTCTATGCCCAGCACTTCGACATCTCACTGCCCCAAGGCGGCATCCGCCCGGACTCGCCCATCGCCGTCGGTCCCGCTGCCTTCGCAATGCTGCGCAACGAAAAGCTCCTCGACATCATCGAAAACCTCATCGGCCCGGAAATCTACTCCAACCCCGTCCAGCACATCCGCATCAAACCGCCCGAGCAGTACTTACCCGGTGTCCCCAAGGACCACCACGGCCGCATCGCTGGCTTCGCCGTCGGTGCCACGCCCTGGCATCAGGACAACGGCGTGGTTCTGCCCGAAGCCGACGAAACCGACATGCTCACCGTGTGGGTGCCGCTGACCAACGCCTTCCGCGAACACGGCTGTATCGAAGTCGTCTCCGGCAGCCATCGCGACGGCCTGTTGCACCACTGCCAGCTCAAGGGCGTCGGCCATTTTATCCGCGACCAAGACCTAGCTCTCGACCGCGTCGTCACCGCCGAACTGAAGCGCGGCGATGTGCTCTTCATGCACCGGCGGACTTGCCATTCGTCGCTACCCAACGTCAGCGAGCAGGTGCGAATCAGCTTCGACCTCCGCTACAGCCCCACCGGCCAGCCCACCGGCCGACCGCTCTTTCCAGGCTTCGTCGCCCGCAGCCGCAAAGATCCCCAAAGCGAATTGCGCGACCCAGAGGCCTGGGCGCAATCGTGGTACGACGCACGAGAAAAATTGTCCGACAAAAACTTGCCCTCCTTCAATCGCTGGCCGTTCGAAGACCCCACCTGCGCCTGAACGCTATGGTCGAGTTGGAATTAAGCGCGGCCGAACACAGTGCGCGCAAGCTAAAACCAGAGCACCTGCAACAAGCCGTCGCCGCCCTGCACGACGATGGCTTCATCGTCCTCCACCGCGCCATTGATCCCACGCACATCGAACTGTTGCGCGAGCGCATGCTCGGCGACGTCGCAGAGATCCTCGCCCTCGACGACGTCCCCTATCAGTTCAACAACGGCCACCTGCAACAAGACCCGCCACCCTTCCCGCCTTACCTCTTCCGCGACGTGTTGGCCAACGACCTCGTCGTCGAAATAACTCGTGCCGTACTCGGCGAGGGCGTCAAAAACGCTTTCTACAGCGGCAACACCTGCCTGCCCAACACCACCCAACAACCCCTCCACGTTGACGCCGGTCAGCTCTGGCCCAATCTCGCGGTGGCGACGCCAGCCTACGGCATTGTCGTCAATGTGCCCGTCGTCAACGCCACGCCCACAAACGGCAGCACCGAACTCTGGCCCGGCACCCACCTAGACACCACCCGCTCCCTCAACGACAGCGACATCAAGCTGCCACCCGCAATCGAAGAACGCCTCCGCGCCGAGTGCAAACCTCTGCAGCCGAACGTGCCCGCCGGCAGCGTGCTGATCCGCGACATGCGCCTCTGGCATCGCGGCATGCCCAACCTCACCGACCAGCCCCGCCCGATGATCGCCATGATCCACTGGGCGCACTGGTGGCACACGAAGAAGCCGCTGTTGTTTCCCAAGGGGACAGAAGAGTTGTTTGCAGATAGTGCGTTGGAGACGGTAGCGGAATTTGTCGATGGCCCGATCGACTACATCAGCCGCAACCGAAAATACGATTACTCCGAGTAGGGTTGCTCACGGCACCAGCCGCCGACACTCCAAGTAGTACCGCTTCTCCGCAGCCTCGCCCAGCGAGAACGTCTTGCGCGGCGTGGCCCCGTCGATGACGATCGTTTTGAACAAATCGCGCTTGTCCATAGTCGGCAGAAAAAAGCCGATGCTGTCCGGCTCCGCAGCCAGTTGCGCTAGCACGTCCTCGCCGTGGATATAATCGAGACGAGCGCGGGGATGCGCGTCGAGATAGCAATCCAAAAAGGCCTGTAAAGACGCTACTTCAAGTTGTAAGCTAGGCTCGGCAATACTCAACAGGCCGCGCTCGGATCCGCTTATATAGGGAATGTGGTGCCCCGGGCCGATGGCCGCTTCTTGACAGGCCGCCTCCCACCTGTCCCGATCCGCGAAGATCCGACGACTAAAACCCCACTCTGTGCAGTGCGTCTCCATCGCCCGCAATAAATCGACCGCATCTACGCCAAAAACCACACGATGGATTGGCGCAAACTCCAACCCCTCGTCGTGGACATTGACCAGTTCGGCCAAGGCGTAGCGCGCCGGGTGATTCATTATCTGGCGCTCGTCCTCTGCCCCCGCCTTGAGCCGCTCCCAGACGGCGCGCGCGGTGGCGAAGGAGTGATTGCCGTCACCCATCGCGTAGATCATCGGCGGCTCGCCGCATGCGAGGCGGGCGATATGCCCTGCGATCTCGTCGATCAACGCCCCATCGTCGATATGCCAGCCTCTAAGCCTACCTCCTCCCAGCATCAGCTCGAAATCGTAGGCTTGCTTCAGGTCTTCTTCACCAAGCGGCTCAATCACCGCCTGCTGCGGATCGTCAATCAGCACCATGATGTGCGGCGTTTCCAGCGGCGCACGCTCCCGCACTTGGATCCTCGGGGGCAGCCGACTCTGGTCCGTGCCCTCGGTGGTGCGGATTAGCTTCTGCGCTCCGTCGCGATAGTCGTACTGCTCCAAGTCCAAGGCGACGACTAGCCCCTTGCGCGGCGCAGCGCGTCCCACCTCGCGCTCCACCAGCATAAACCCAGGCCGCTGCTCCACCAGTACGCCGCTTTTGAGATACACCTGCATCCGCTGGTTAATGCCGGCAATGGTCTGTTCGCGGCAAGTCTCCCCGAGGTATGCCTCGGGAAAAATTAGCTGTAGCGTCGAAGGATCGTCCCCGACAATCCGCCGCACTTCCTCCCAGTATTCGGGCTGCGAAGTGTATTGGTCACAGGCAATGACCGACCAAGTTTCGAGGGGAATATCCGCCCTCGGCAAGAGCAAGGTCGGCACGTGCAGAGCGATTTCGGGATAGTGTAGCTGCATGGGCCGACTAACCGAGCAGCGGTCTGACCCAAGTCGGAAAAATCGGGAAAATCTCCTCTGGCTCCGCTAGTTCGGGATGCCAGCGTTTTTCGTGCTCAAACATGATCCAGCCGTCGTACCCATGCCCCTTGAGCAGAGCTATCGCCTCTTCTAAGGGCAACTGGCCCGCGCCCGGCGGCACGTAGCGCCAACCGTCCCGCATCGCCTCGGCGTGCTCGGGATCATAGACGGCGTCTTTGACGTGGGTATAGCCTATGCGCGGCCCCACCGCCTCGTAGGTCTGCTCCGGCGACTCTTCGCCCACCCGCGCCGTATGGCCCATGTCCCAGAGCACGCCGAACGCCTCGTTCGGAATGCGGTCGAGCAACAGCTTGCACTCCACCGACTTGATCCACTCGTCGTGGGTCTCAAAAAACCACTTGAGCTCGCAGGCACCATCCAATGCGAGAATCTGTTCCATCGTCTCCCGCCCGATGTCGGCTAGCTGCTCCTTGGAATAGGTCTTGGAATCGCCGCCGCCAAAAACTCGGATGGACCCGCAGCCCAACGCATTGGCCACCGGGATCGAGCGCCGCGCCTCCTCTACGTTCTCCTCTAACTTCTCCGGCACGCAGACCCGGATGCTGGAGCTAATCCCCGACACCTCCATGCCAGCGTCTGCTAGCTGGCGTCGGGTCTGGGCGGCCCCGCTGGTGAAGGCCGGCAACTGGGTGACGTCCATCGTCTCCTGCAACCCGCGGAAATCGACGCCGTCGTAGCCGTATTCGCGGCCTCGGCGGCAAATGGTATCCAAGTCCCAGTCTGGACAGCCCAACGTCGTAAAGCTGATTTTCATGGCATCTCTCCGTATCCGTTTTCGTCCATGGCATCCCTAAAAAAGTCAAACATGTGCTGCTCTCGGTCCGTTTTCCATCGCCCCAGCGACTCCGGCCGCACCACGATCCGGCCCAACTCAAACCCCAAAAACGCCTCTAACTCCCGCAACACTTCCTCCTGCTTCAGCACAAAATCCTCAAACCGCACCAACATCCACTTCTTTGGTTTGGGCGTGGCCTTCATCAGCTCGTATTGGTATTTCCACGAAATGGCCCGCCGCCGCCGGACATCGTCCGTGCGCTCGTACTCGACGCCGAAATCCCCTAGGTCATCGGTCTTGTGAGCGCCGATAATGCTGTCGCGCGGATCGCGGATCCAGTGAATGTAGTGGATGTCGGGAAACATCCGCACAATCCACGGGTAAATCAACGTCGTCTCCGGCAGCTTCCAACCCTTGTGCTCCGAGCGGTCGGACGCAATGTCTCGCAGATATTCGCCGATCAAATCCTCAAATTCCGGGTCGATTTTCGCGCTGTGCAAGGCGTCAAAATCCCATTCCAATCCACCCTTCCACTCGACGTATTTGGCCATGACCCTACAGGCGTCGTAGAGCGCATGAGGCGGCACCTTGTCGCCCGAGCGATTGAGCGTACTGCCCATAAAAACGCCGCTGGCATAGAGCGTGTGTGCGATGGCGCGCGTGCCCGAGTGGCCGCGGCCAATGACGGTGACTATCGACATCAGTACCTCTGCTTAGCTAGGAAAAAACGCTTGCGGCGGTTATATCGGCCGACTAGTATCGCCAGAAACTTTTAAAAGAAAGGAACGCACCATGGCCGAGCAAACGCTGACCGTGCAACAGTTGTGTGATGCCGCCCAAGCAGGCGATCTAGCCCAAGTCGAGGAGATACTTGCCCAAAACGCCCTGCTCGCCCGCCAGCCCATCACCCAAAACGGCCAGTTGGCGATTCATTTCGCCGCCCGCGAGGGGTACGCCGAGATAGTAGCCGCGCTCTTAGTTGCCGGAGCCGACCCCCGGCGCGGCGTGTACCCCAATCGCCGCGCCACTAGTGCCCTCGCCTACGCCCGCGACCGCGGCTACTCCAAGATCGTGGCCCTGATCGAGGACTTCCTCGCTCGGCAACCAGCCGCCGAGCCGGCCACCGGGCCGGGGCCAGCGCTTTTTGCGGCTGCCGCGGCCAATGACCTCGACCAAGCCCGCTCCCTGCTGGCCGCCGATCCAACCCTCGCCGACCACCCGTCTCATCCGCTAACCGTCGCCGCCGAAAAAGGCTTTGCCGAGATGGTAGCCCTACTCCTCGACCACGGGGCTGACCCAGATGCCCCCGAAGATCTCGACCTCGGCGACGAAGGCATCTATAACAACGCCGGCATCCCGCTGTGGCGAGCCGCCAAAGGCAATCACTACGAGGTCTGCCAGCGGCTCTTGGCCGCCGGGGCCGATCCCAACGCCTACGTTTTTGCTAGCGGTCCAGCCGCCGAACGTGCTATGGAAAACGACAACGACGAGATTCTCGACCTGATCTACAGCTATGGTGGCCACAGCTTTGCCGTCGCCGCCGCGCTCTGCGGGCATATGGCCGTGCCCGCCGAAGTCATGCACCTCAAGCCCGAGCTGGCCAGCGAAATCCTCTGGGGCGCGGCTCTCAGCGGCAACGTCGCCCTGGTGCGGCTGTGTTACCGCTACGATATGTCGGGCATGGATTCGTTCAGGACGCTTTATCAGCCGTTGCGCGGCCGACGCGGACAGGCCATGCGCCGCTACGCTAACGGCCAAGGCGACGAACACGCCGACAAAGTCGAAATCCTGCGCCTGATGCTCGCCCAAGGGGCCGACCCCAAGGCCACAGACGCCAAGAACATGACGCTCCTACATCGCTTGGCCGGCGAGACGTCGCACTGGGCCGACGAAGAGAAGCTCCCGTTCGCCGAATTGCTCCTAGACTATGGTGCCGACTTGGAAACCCGCGACGACGAACTCCAGTCCACGCCTCTGGGCCACGCCTGCCGCTACGGCTTGGCCAAGCTCGCCGCTTTGCTTTTGGAGCACGGGGCCTCGGTCGAGCCGCTGGCGGGTGCGCCATGGACGGCCCCGCTGGCTTGGGCCGAGCAACAGGGCCACGCCGAAATCGCCGCGCTTTTGCAAAGCCGCTCCTGACGCTTAGCGCACCGGGAGGGTTACCGGCCTATAACGTCAATAGTAAAAACTAATCTGCACCAACCCGCTCTTTGCCGCCCCGCCGTACTCGCTCCGCAAGGTAGCTCCACTCGGCCTCTCCCCATAAGGCCAGTACGCGCTAGCCGCTAGCGTCAGCGCGTCGGAGTAAATCCACGTCACCACGCCCGTTAGCACCCCGGAGCCATCTACTGGCGAGAAGAGCCAACCCAGCGTCCTCGGCACGGTGCCGATGATTCCCTGCGATAGCTGCAAGGCACCGGCGTGCCGCCCCAAGATCTGTGCATCGCCTTGAATCAGCCGCGCTAGGTAAGGAGCCGCAGCTAGCTCGGCAATGTCGCTGACGCCAAAGCCCGAGAAGTGATATTCGCCCACGAGCAACAGGCCGCCTTGGGTGTCCCACGCGTACGAGCCGCCCAAAAGCGCCTTGAGCACCACCTCATCCCCTTCTGTAGCAGGCGTCTTAAACGACGCCAGTTCGCCGTGCATCTCAGCGCCCCTGATCCACATGGATGCGGCTGTGCCGACAAAGCGGTCGCCGCGGCGACGCCCCAGCAACAATTCCCCGTCGAGCGCGCCACTGTGGCCGTAGAACCGCCCCACAAAGACCGATTCGTCAACGGACTCGCCGCAGGCTGCTACCGCATCCAGCGAAAAGCGATCCGCAAGCGGCACGGAAACGCGCAGCGCATCGACCCCGCGCCGCCATTCGCGATCGCTTTCTAAAGGGTTAAACGGCGCGAAAATGTCCACCGCGCCAAAGAGCACGCCGCGCCCCCACCCAATAGCTTGGCGGCCAATTTGTAGCTCGCCACGCCCCAAGCGCCAAGCGACAAACGCGCGATCTAGCTCGTGCCGATAGGT
>JAJEIO010000050.1 GCA_022827835.1 Candidatus Latescibacterota bacterium | reverse complement strand
CCGGCGACCGGCGAGAACACCGCTGGCCCAAGCCCATTGGAAGTTAAATCCCCCCAAGTCGGCGTGAATGTCAACCATTTCGCCGGCAAAGTACAGGCCGGGCACCAAAAAGGATTCGAGCGTATCGGGATTGATGTCCTCGGTGCACACACCCCCAATCGTCACTTCGGCGTAGTCAAAGGGCCTCGGCCCGCTGACCGCAATCGGCCAATTCGTCAAACTCTGGGCAAGCTGCCAGCGCGCGCCCTTGCCGAGCTGATCGACCCGCTGCGCCGCGTCAAATCCCAAATGATCCAAGAGGGGCCGCACCAATTTGCTGGAAAGCAGGCCGGCGAAACTCAGCTCGAGCGAGCGATGCGGATGGCGCTGCCAGCGCTCTTTGAGCAATTGACTAATTGCTTCCGGGCTGCGGCCGGGGAAGAAATTGACCCGGAGCACGGCGCGCTGCGACCCTAACTCGGGCACCAAGCGAGCGCTGAGATTTAATATAGTAAACCCGGAGACCCCGTATTTCGTAAAGAGCAAGTCATCTGTATCAACGACCTCGCGCCCACTTTTGAGTGCAACGCGCACTTCGGCCCGGACCTTAAGCCCTTGCATGCGGGCGACGTACTTTTCCGGGCTAATTAGTGGCACCAACCCGGGCTTGAGGTCGGTGAGCCGGTGCCCCATAGCCACGGCCAAGTCCATGCCCGAGCGATCGGCTCCCAAGCGGGCTAGGCTGACGCCGCCGCTGGCCATTATTACGCGCGCTCCGGTGTAGCGCTGCCCTTCGGCATCGCGCAGTTCAAAGCGAGCTGCTCCAGAGGCGCGGCCCAGGCCCACCACTTTGGCATTGGTTTTGACGCGGATGCCCAGGCAGCGCATGCGGTCCGCGAGCAAATCGATGACTGACTGCGCTTGATCCGACACCGGAAAGAGGCGCTGCCGCTTCTCTTCGCGGAATTCGATACCTAGCGCGGCAAAAAACGCCAAGGTTTCCTCTAAGCGGAATTGGTCAAGCGCGCTGCGGACAAAGCGCGGATGCGTGCCGTGGTAGTGCCTGAGATCGTCCGCAGCCCTATTCGTCAGATTGCAGCGCCCATTGCCCGAAATCAATATCTTCCGCCCCAATTTTCCGCTGCCTTCGAGCAGGGTCACCCGCTCGCCCGCCTCGGCGGCGACAATGGCCGCTATCATCCCGGCGGCCCCACCGCCAACCACTATGCAATCCCTTGATTTCAAGCCGGTTTACACATCACTAAAGTTATTATAAAAACAATAAGATAGATCGACTTCGCCCTCCGGTCAAACCAAAGGGCCTTCAGTTTGACATACTCTCGTTTATTATCTAAGTTATTTGACTTTGGAAAAATTAAAAACGCGCTGAGTCAGGACATTTCATGGCAGACCTCACAGGGGCGGCGACGGCTCTGGGCGAGCAACAACCCGCATCCGCTAGCCAAAGCCAACCCTCGATCTTTCCCACGCTCCAAGAAGAAGTCGAAACCTCGATCCGCAAAGAAGGTATTTCCTTTGTCTTTGAAAGCCGCTCCGTCTCTGCCGTGGTCCAATTTATCTACACGCCCATTGATGGAACCTTCGCCGATATCGAGTTGGAAGTCAACAATGGCGACCCAATCACCCCAGCCGAAGACGGCGGGATTGCCGTGGAAATGGGCGGCTCGGTTTGGCCAGCCAATAGCGAAGAAGTAGAGCGACACTTCATTTCCTGCGAGCAAGTCGGCGATTGCGTCGAGGCCCGCTGGCAGTGGAAACTAGGAGAGGAACAAGCCAATTTCCTCTACCGGCTCCGCATCCGCGGCAAGTCGCTCGTCGTGGAAATCGAGGGCGGGCAGGGCAAAGGCACCGGCCTCGCGCTCGGCCGAGTCACCGGGGCTTTGCACCCACGCCTGATTACCATTCCCTATTTCAACTTCGGCGACAACTACCCGCGCATCCTCTGCACCTCGGGCTATTTCTTGTCTAGCTTTGTCGATTGGCACTACTCGCGTGCGTCTTCTCTGTACGCCCCGCCCGAAGCAGAATCTCAGCGCCTCGTCCAGCTCAACGGCGGTTGTAGCTACGCCAGCCAAAGCGACGGCAAGCGCAGCGACTTTCAGGAGCGCTGGCTCATAACGGTCTCCACCCAATACGAGGAAGTCCTTCCGGCCTTTTCCTCGACCGAGGCCGAGTCAGGCGAAACGCTAGCCGATTGGGTCTGGTACAACATTCCCTATATCGACGCATCCCAAGAGAGCTACGTCGAGTTATACGAAAGCATGCGCCAGCTCAAGCTGATGGGCATCGATCACTTGCTGATCAACCACCCCAGCGAAACTTGGCACGACGGCGACGGCGACGCCACGCTCGTGGTGGAAGGAGCCGAGGGCAAAGGCGGTGAAGACGCCCTCGACGAGTACCTTGATGCCCTGTCCGACTTGGGCTACAAAACCAGCCTCCAGGTCAACTATCGCCACATCGCCCCTACCAGTTCCTGCTGGCAGCCCGAATTGGCGGCCCAACTCGCCGACGGCAGCCCAACCCCGACCGGACCTGGGTTCTATCTGCTCAAGCCGTCCGAAGCACTAGCGCGCGCACCCGAACACGCGCGCACCATTATCGACAAGTACCCCTGCGACGCCCTGTACGTAAGCGAACACGCCGAAGTCCCGCCTTGGGAATTCAACGACTTCAGCGACGGCGCGGCAGCAATCAGCCACTTGGCGAGTAGCTGTTCTCTGCAACAGAGCATCCTCCGCTCCCAAGCCCAAGCTGGCTTAGCCATCGGGAACGGCGGCAATCACTGGCTCTACGCCGGCGTCCTGACTGGTTACCTCGCTCGCATGGTCGGAAACGATCCCAGCCGCATTCCGCCGTTGGTGGACTTCGACCTGCAAAATCTCCATCCCATTGAAACCGATGCGGGGCTGGGGACCATCGATCAGTACTTTGCTGGGCACATCCCCCAAGGCGAAAAACACAGTCGCAGCACCTACCTCGACCGCTATCTCGCCGCTACTGCGGCCTTTGGCCATGCCTGTCTGCTCCCCGACCAGTTGGAGTGGGGCCTCGCCTCTACGGTCAAATCCTATTACATGCTGCGCGAACTGCAAAAGCACTACCTCCGCGTCCCCGTGCGCGCCATCGCCTACTGCCACAACGACCAGTTTTTGGAGACTAACGATGCGCTGCTTTCCGGCGCGTTTGCCCACGGACAGGTGCGTGTGACGTACGACAATGGTCTCGAAATCTATGCCAACCTCGGTTGGGAGCAGTCCTGGACCGTCCACCAGAGCGATGTGGCCTACCACCTTACCCCAGGCTCTTTTTGCGCCTGGCAGGACTCATCGCTGCTGGTCTATTCGGCCGACGCCGGCTCGGGGCACATAGACTACGCCTCTTGCGCGGACTATTTGTTCGTCGATACCCGAGGGCAACGGGGGCGATTTGGCCCTGTAGAACTCGACGGCGCTGTCGCCATTAAAGAGCGCAAATGGGAAATTGACGTCGTGCCCTTTGGGTGCCAAGCCGATATAGTGATCGACGTGGGCCAGTACTGGCCAGATCGCAAACTACCCCCGTTGCGCCTGTTGGCCTTCAAGTCCGATGACGAGGATCCCGACGTCTATCGGGCCGATATGGAAGGAGACTGCGTCCGCTTCAAACCGCTGGAGGACGTGGTCACCTATCGCATCGCCTTGCCCGAGTGGATGGTCGAACCGGGTCGCTAGCACTTTGTCCGATTCAGCCGCCCCCTTTCTCCAAGCCTGTCGGGGCCAAGCGCCGGCAACGCCTCCCATCTGGATCATGCGTCAAGCTGGCCGTATCCTCAAGCCGTATCGAGAGCTGCGCCAGCGGCACGGCTCCCTGCTCAAACTTTTCCAAACCCCCGAACTCGCCGCCGAAATTACCCTCATGCCGGTCGATATGCTCGGGGTCGATGCGGCTATTCTCTTTACTGACTTAGTGACGCCCTTAGAGGCGCTCGGCTGCGAGCTAACCTACGCACCCGGCCCTGTTTTCGCCCGCCCGATCCGCTCAGCTTCCGACATCGACGGTCTCCGCAACCCCGTCGTCCCCGAAGACGACCTCGCCTACGTCTTAGAAGCTGCGCACCTGGTACGCAACGCCCTGCCGCCCGCAGTCCCGCTCATCGGATATGCCGGCGGGCCTTTCACCTTGGCCACTTGGCTGGTGGAAGGGAGCCATGCCAAGGACTTTCCCGCTTTTCGCCGCATGATCCACAGCGACCCCGCCCTCGCCCATCGGCTGCTCGACCTGCTCACCGACCTCGCCAGCCGCTTCTTGCGCGCCCAGATCGCAGCCGGTGCCCACGCTGTCCAGATTTTCGACACTTCTATCGGTTTGTTGTCTCCGGCACAGTTTAACGAATTCGCCCTACCCTATGTGCGGCGAGTTTGCCGCAGCCTCGCCGCGCTGGATGCTCCGGTCATTTACTTCCCGCTTGCCGGGGCGCAAAATCTGTCCGGCTTTGGCCGCGTCGGTGCCCAAGTCCTAAGCCTCGATTGGCGAATCGATCTCGATGCAGCTTACGGATTGTTCGGAGATACCATGCCTTTACAGGGCAATCTAGATCCCTGCGCCCTCTACGGCTCAGAGGCGAGCATTGCCAAGGCCGCTCAGCACATTCTAAAGCAGGGTCGGGGCCGCCCCCACATCTTCAACTTGGGGCACGGCGTCTATCCAGATACGCCCTATGAAAAGGTCAAATTGCTAGTGGATGTGGTCCACCAGTTCGCGCAAACTTGAAAGGGTACGGCGGATGGAACGCATGGAAGGCAGAGAAAAAGGCACGACGCGCCGGCACACTTTTTTCTGTATCAACAAAGAGCGGCACACCGCTTCTTCCAAGGTCATCGACGCCCAGCGCAAGGAGATTAATGTCTTCGGTCGGCAAGTGCGCGGCTGGATCGTGACCACCGAAGAGCCGGTCATCGACAAGGACATCTCCCTCGACGAATCAACGCACAGAGCAATGCCCCACCGCGATCCGGAATAGGGGCACTAGCCCTTAGCGACCCCAAGAGAATTTGTTTTCCAACCAAGTGCCGATTTCTCGCGGCGGGTCGTTCCACTCCTCACCTGGGCCGAGAAATTGCCCGCGAAAATCTTGGCGGGGGTCGAAGCTAGACCACAAATTTGGGAACTCGTCGCGGATCAACATTTCTACTTGGTCACTTACGCCCTGCGCGTGGTAGGAAATAACCTCGTCGGCTTCGCTCTTGCCCAGCTCTTCGGTCAGATGCTTGGCCATCCCACTACTGGCGACAAAGGTAAATTCAATCGCCGAGTCTTCGGTCAGCTTTAGGTCGATGCGGTAGGCTGGATAGCTCAGTTTTAACCCCAATACAGACAGTTGTAACTGCAACCACTCGGCTTCGGTGACCTCGCGCGTGCTGTTCAGGGCGGCCCAGTCCAGTTCGGCCCTAACCTCTAAGGGACTCAACAGTACCAACGCCAGGAGCGAACATATCGCCTTGTGGCTCAATGACATAGCACAACCGCCTTTCAAGAAAACTAAAGTTAGCCTAGCGGCCAACTCGCTCAAGCTGCGGAGGAAAAATTCTCTTCGATAAAACGGACGATGTACCTAAACGAGACCAAGCCAACCGGGCGGTCGTCATCGTCCAACAGCGGCACATGGCGGAAACCGTGGATGCTCATCAAATGCAGAGCGTGCTGCACGGCCGCATCAGCCTTAAGCGCGGTGGGCTTCGGCGTCATCAGGCTCTCAACCGCGATTTGTTCCAGATTGCTGATCAGACCCGCCACTCGGTAGAGGAGGTCCCGTTCGGTAAAGATGCCGATTAGCTGCCCACCTTCATTGGTCACCAACACGCAGCCGACGTGCCGCTCTTTGAGCAGGGAAACCACTTCGGCCAACGAAGTGGTCGGCGACACACAGACCATCTCCTGCGGATTGAGCGCGGAAAGCGGTTCGGTAAAAATTCCCCTGTATTCCTCGCTGCTCCAATCTTGATACGCTTCGCTCAGGCTCTGGCCGCACTCCTCGCAGAGGTCAACTCCAGAGATATTGTCGTGGGAACACAAAGGGCAAATCAAGGGTTTTTCTCCTATTCGACGACCCAAGTATCGCCCGCGCTAAACAGGGCCGCGAGATCGCCCTCCCCCCGCTGTTGGGTCGTCGCGTCGATTTGGTCGAACAGCAACTCGGTGTACGTTGGCCTATCGAGGGCGCGCAGCACGCCAAAGGGCAGCGGCATCGATGGGTATTCCATCCGGCTGAGCATATAGGCATAACTGGCGTTTTCGCGCCCCTCTTGATGCACGACCAGCTCATCTGGGGCCACATCGCTGAGTGCGACGACCTCGGGCTCAGTACCGTTCATGCGGATGCCCCGGTCCCGGTCCTTGCCAAAGATGAGGGGCTCCCCTTCCTCTAAGAACACGATATTGTCGTCGCGCACGTCTGAATCCGTGGTGTGCTCCCAAGCCGTGGGGTTGAGCACGACGCAGTTTTGATAGATCTCGACAAAAGCGGCCCCTTTGTGTTCGGCTGCTCGCTTGAGCACGTAGCTCAGGTGCTTGGTATTGGTGTCCTGCGAGCGGGCCACAAAGGTCGCCTCGGCACTCAGCGCCACGGATATGGGATTGAGCGGATAGTCGATCGACCCCATGGGGGTGGACGTGGTGCGGTGCCCTAGCAGCGAGGTCGGCGAGTACTGGCCCTTGGTAAGCCCGTAGATGCGGTTGTTGAACAGAATAATCTTCAGATCGACATTGCGCCGCAGGCTGTGCAGTAGGTGATTGCCACCAATCGAGAGCCCGTCGCCATCGCCGGTGATGACCCAGACGCTCAAATCCGGGTTGGCCGTCTTGATTCCCGTGGCGATCGTGGGCGCGCGCCCGTGGATCGAGTGAATGCCGTACGTATTCATGTAGTAGGGAAAGCGGCTAGAGCAGCCGATCCCAGAGACGAACACGATGTCTTCCCGCGCGACCCCCACTTCGGGCAGCATCTTTTGCATTTGGGCCAAAATCGCGTAGTCGCCACACCCAGGGCACCAGCGGACTTCTTGATCGGAAACAAAATCCTTGCGACTCAACCTAGTCTCTACAACTGCTTCGGCCATCTCGATCTCCCTACTTTAGCTTAGCACTTGGCGAATTTTGTCAGCCACTTCCCGAATTTGGAAGGGGCATCCCTGGACCTTGTTCAGCTTGACGACGCGCACGGGAAAGTGTGCTTGGACCAACATAGCCAGTTGGCCGAGGTTTAGCTCGGGTACCAATACTTGCTTGTAGCGGCCGAGCACGTTGCCGAGGTTGCGGGGGAACGGGTTCAAGTAGCGCAGGTGCGCGTAGGCCACGTCGAGGCCCTCGTCCCGCACTTGCTCCACCGCGGCGCGAATGGCACCGTAAGTTCCTCCCCAACCCAAGACCAGCAGATCCCCTTGGTCGGGGCCGGTTACTTCCAACTCGGGAGTGAAATCGGCAATGCCGCGTATTTTGTCGGCCCGGACGTGGACGATGCGCTCGTGGTCTTCGGGTGCGTAGGAGACATTGCCCGTCACATCCTGCTTGCCCAAGCCGCCGATTCGATGCTCCATCCCCGGCGTCCCCGGCACGACCCAGGGCCTGGCCAAGGTCTGCGGGTCGCGCATGTAGGGTTGGTAGTCGTTGGGATCAGTGTACGGCTCGGCATCAATAGCCGCGATCGAATCCGGGTCTGGTATCTTCCACGGCTCGGAGTTGTTGGCCACGTACCCGTCGGACAAAAGAAAAACCGGCGTCATGTAGCGAATGGCAATGCGGAAGGCCTCGACGACCATGTCGAAGCATTCGCTTGGGGTCGCCGGAGCAATGACCGGGATCGGGCTTTCGCCGTTGCGTCCGTAGAGCACCTCCAGCAAATCGGTCTGCTCGGTCTTGGTGGGCAAGCCCGTGCTAGGACCGCCGCGCTGGACGTCAATGACCACCAACGGCAATTCCATAACTACGGCCAAGTTGATCCCCTCGCTCTTGAGCGCGATCCCCGGACCGCTACTGGCAGTCGCCGCGAGGCTGCCGGCAAAGGCCGCGCCAATCACCGAACCCATAGCTGAGATCTCGTCCTCGGCTTGGAACGTCCGCACGTCGAAGTTTTTCAGCGCGGACAAACCCTCTAGGATAGTGCTGGCCGGCGTGATGGGATACGAGCCGTAAAAGAGCGGTTTGCCAGCCTTTTGTGCGGCCGTAACCAGCCCCAAGACAATTGCCTCATTGCCAGTGATCCGCTTGTACACCCCCGGCTCGACAATCTCCCGCTTCGGCACCGAGATCTGAGTCTGAAAGGTTTCGGCCGTTTCGCCGTAGTAGTAACCAGCTTTTAAAGCCCTCGTATTGGCCTCAACGACCTCGGGCCGGCCGGCGAACTTGGTCTCGTAAAACTTGAGCGTGTAGTCGAGTGGGCGGTCGAACATCCAGAACACCAAGCCCAAGACAAAGGCATTCTTGCACATGTCCTTGGCTTGGTTGCTCATGCCTTCGATATCGGCGAGGGCATTGCGAGTCAGCGTGGTCAAGGGGACCGGATGTAAGTCGTAGCCACTGAGGCTGTCGTCTTCGAGCGGGTTTGTCTCGTACCCGGCCTTGCGGAGGCCATTGCGGTTGAACGGATCCGTATTAACGATGATGGTCCCGCCCGGCTCGAGGTCGGGCAAATTGGCCTTGAGCGCGGCCGGATTCATCGCCACTAGCACTTGGGGCGAGTCGCCAGCCGTGTAGAGATCATTGGCGGCGAAATTGACCTGATAGCCGCTCAGTCCAGGAATGGTCCCAGCCGGAGCGCGAATTTCGGCGGGGATGTCGGGAAAGGTACTAACGTCGTTGCCCACCACGGCTGAAGTATTGGTAAACTGCCCACCGGTTAGCTGCATCCCATCGCCCGAATCGCCGGAAAATGAGATGACTACAGATTGGCGCTCTTCTTGCGAGTATTCTCGCTTACTCCTAGGTGCCGATGGGGCCACGATTTCGGCCATGCACACGACCTCCTAAATCGAAATCCGCTAGCGCATGCTCAAGCGCCCTCTTTGGTGCGGGCGATGCGCTCGGGATCGGGTGGCAAATTGTAAATGTCTTCGGGAAACTGATCGGTGAGAAAGCGGATGACCTCGTGTTGGGGCAAATTCCCCCTTATGCGGCCGTCTTCATCCACAATCGGCACGTTGCGATAGTCACCTGCGTTCATCAGCCGCAGTGCACTGCTGATCGGCTGTTGGGCATCCAAGCTGTGCGGATCACGGGTCATCAACTCAGCCACCGGCCGCGTCCACGTCGCCGGCTGGTCGGCCACCTTGGTGAGTGCATCGCGCTCGGTAAAAATCCCCACCAAGCGGCCGCCCTCTTCCACTAGCACGGCGCTGACGTGTTGGTGGCGCATTTTCTTGAGCGCGTCAAGAACCGACTCCTGCGGCTCGCACAGGACGTACCCATCTAGATCCAGATGGCCAATGATCTCTTCGTGTAGCTTATGCACGACCTTCATTAGAAAGCCCCTTTCTCGGGGCTTGGATACCGCATTATTCACCTCGTTTACTTGAGCAACTATATCCAATTTAAGATAGATAGGAGCGATACATCTCGCAAGATAATATGTCACAACGACATCGCGACTTTTAGCGCGTCAAATCCACGACCCAATCCGCCGCCGCCTTTACCGTTGGATGCTGGTCGGCGACGACGACTGTGGCTCCTCGGTCTACCAGCCCCCGCAAGGCCGCAACCAGTGCCCGCACATCTTCTGGGTGGTCGCCGCTGGCCGGGTCGTCGATTAGCATCCAAGTGCGCTGGGCCGCCCGCGTCGATTCGAGCGCCAGCCGCAACCGCAACCACTCCCCCCGCTCCAGTTCCTGCACCTCCTGTCCCAAGAGCAGATAGCCAAGACCGCAGCCGACTGCTGCCTCTAGACGCGAGCGGATTGGGTCGTGTCGGGCAAAATGGGCACCAGCCTGTTCCAAAGTCATGCCCAACACATCGGCGATGCTCGCACCGCGCAAGGTCACTTCGCAGATCTCGTCTCGGTACCTGCGGCCTTCGCAAGCGGTGCACATCAGTGCTATATCCTCCAGAAACTCCAAATCGAAGTAGCATTGGCCGCGGCCTTCACAGCCAGGACAGCGGCCTCCCGGTCGATCCAACAGGAAGGTCTCCCGACCCCAGCCGCGCGCTGCTGCCGCTGGTGATGCGGCGTACAGGTCGGCTACGCGCTCGAAAAGGCCCAGCCCTTCCAAAACCGTGGCCTTGCCGCTCGGGGCTTCCACCGTTACAACTCGGCTGTTTCTCGGCGTGCTCACAGCAGCGTACTCGACGGACCGTCCCTTGAGCAGCGGCAGCAAGACTTCTTGCAGAAAGCGGGTTTTGCCACTGCCGGAAGGGCCGCATACGCAGGTCAACTTTCCGTGCGGCAGTTCGATAGCAAGCGGCCCGACCACACCGTCCCCGCGGATGGTCAATGCCAGCGTAACTTTCTCAGTGACCCGCTTTTCATCCGCTTCATCCCGCTCTATTTCAGTCGGCTCCCCTACCTGGACTCGCCCTCCTGCAAACGCCCAGACTTCGTCCGCGACCGCCACGAGTGCAGGCGTGTGATCCAACAACAGCGCGGTATTGCCACCAGCGACCAGTCGGCGCAGACCCGCTGAGACCACATCCAGCATTTCTCCTGACAATTGGTTGCCCAAACCTTCCAAAATGTAGAAGATGCCCGTCAGGCCGCTGCTGAGACAGGACCCCAACTGCAGTCGCTGCCACTCGCCAGCCGCCAGCGATTCGAGCCGACGGCTCAACGGCAGGTGCCCCAGTTCCAAACCGCAAGCCTCGGTGAGTGCGGCCTCTACTTTGGCGTGCCCCTGAGTCTCGTCCAGCCAATTGCGAACCAAGCTGAGGGGAGCGTCCATTAGTTCGTCCATGGTGCGACCGTGCAGAGTCACTTGACCAGCCAAAGGCTGACCCACGCCGAAGTCAGCCGCAGCTAGCGGTTCGTACTGGCGACCGCACTCGCCGCAGGTTGGCTGCTGGTTCAAGTGCATCATCTCGCTGGCCCCGTCCACCCAAACCACCGTCTGCCCCGAGGAAATCGAGCGGCTCACGCGCACAGCTTCCAAAAAGCGCACGCTGGCATTCGGGTCCGGCACCAAGCGGTCTATCACGACGTGTACCTCGCTTTCGCCGCTCGGCAATGCTGGCCCATCGCCTTCCAACCGCTGAATCTGGCCGTCGATTGCGACTCGCGTAAACCCAGCCTGTACGAGCTGTTGCCACATCCCTTTATTTTTTAGAGTCAAAGGGGCCAGTACCAAACAGCGGGTGTCTGGATGGACGCGGGCGACTTCGCGCTCGACTTCATCGGCCGCATAGCTGAGACAATCGCCCCCGCATTCGATGCAGTGTATCTGTCCCTCTTCCAGCATGATCTGTGCCAAGATCCCGTCTAGCTGCAAGTAGTCCCCCACCGTGCGCCCACGGAGTGGTGACCCCAAGTATATGGCCGGCGGCAAGCCCGAGATCTCGTCCACATCGGCACGCGCCGTTCCGCTGACGCTCTCGCGTTCGGTCGGAGACAAAGCCTGCATATAGCGCCGACGGCTCTCCGCGTACAGGATGTCTAAGGCCATGGCGCGGCGGCCGCTACTACTGCGGCCGGTAAAGCAAATAATCCGGCCCAACGGCAAGTCCATATCGACATTGGCCAGACCGCCTGTCCGGGCACCGCGTACACAAAGAGTAGCGTTCAAGGGTTGGCCTGCATCATGGAATCGATTTTAGCCTGCAAACGCGCGTCGTCGGGATCGCGCGCGCGCAAAAATGCCCAGTGAGTTTCTGCTTCGCGGGGACGCCCCAAGCGCAAAAGCACTTCCCCGCGCCGATAGTGCGCTTGGGCGTGGTCGGGGTCGAGTTCGAGTGCTTGGGCAAAGGCATCCGCCGCGGCTTGGTCATCACCCTGCTTGGCATATACCAGGCCGAGATTAAAATGCGCTCGGGCATAGCTAGCATCGAGCGCGAGGGCCTTGTGAAAATGTGCGGCAGCCTCGGCCCATTGACCGAGGCGATAATAGCACAGACCGAGGTTGTTGTGTAGGCCGGGCGAGGGCCGGGCGCGACTAAAGACTGCAATCGCCGCCTCGTACTCCCCAGCGCCGAAGAAATCCAACCCGCGTTGGATGTCCGAATCGCCGCCTTCTTGCTGCGCCAATACGGCTGTTAGGCCAGAAGCGGCGGGAGCAAAGGACGGGTCGATGCGTAGCGCCTCGCGGAACATGCTCTCGGCCGCCGCCCAATCCCCTCGGCGTTGGTACAAGGCACCGAAATTGTAGTAATCGACCCGTTTGCGGGTCAGCCGCTCAGCCCCTGCGTCTCGATAATTAATCGGCAGCGCGACCAAGGCCACCAACAGGCACGCCCCCAGCAACCGACGATGCGAACCACCCCCTACCCAAGTCGCAATATTCGCAATCCAACAAGCGGCGTAGAGCAAAATCACTGGCACGACGGGTAGGCGGTATTCCGAGGACGTGAAAAACAGCAGGCACGCGGCCAGATAGCTCGCCAGATACAGATCGAGCAGAGAAGAACGACGACTAGTAGCCCAGCCCACGACCGCCAGCGGGGCCACCAGTCCCCACCCCAGAACGCACCAACGCAACAAGGGTACAAAATCCCGCGCCAAATACAGACTCAGATTGTTTTGCGCCTCGACCCCGTTCCAGAACATGTAGAATTTGCGGCCTTGTAGAGCCAGATATGCGAGGGGATTTTCCACGGCAAAGCGCAAGCCAGCCACAAGCCAGTATCTGGATGCCTGAGCCGGGGTTAGCTCTCGGCCCGTGCGCACCTCGGCCTCGCGGATAAATGCTTCGCGCTCCAAATCCGGCTCGGCGCTGGGCAGAAAATCGACCTGCGCGTAGATGCCGTTGGCTTCGGGGTGGTTGCCCACGTAGAAGTTCATCCCGGCTGAGGACGTGGTCAGCAGCCACTCCCCTCCGACGAGATAATTGCGGCAAGCCACCGCGCCCACTACGAGACCACAGCCCACGGCCATCAACCCCCACTGCCGCCAACCGCGCCGTCCCCACTGCGCGACAAACCAGCCCGCAACCACCGCG
This sequence comes from Candidatus Latescibacterota bacterium, assembly GCA_022827835.1. Classification (GTDB taxonomy): domain Bacteria; phylum Latescibacterota; class UBA2968; order UBA8231; family UBA8231. The sequence goes on along the minus strand of JAJEIO010000050.1, from coordinate 31,821 downwards.
ACAAATAGCAAGACTATGGGCCGCGCCGTAGCCGACAGCCCCAACAGCAAGCCCGCAGCCAACAGCCAACGCGCCGCACCTTGCGCGTGTGCCAAGCAATACAGGGCCGCGAGATTCAAAAAGGTGATCGGCGCGGCGGTCAGCAGCGCCCCGTCGTAGAACACATACGGCTGGTAGATCGCCGCCATGCCAGCAGCCAACAGGCCAATTTGCGCGTTCCACAGTTTCCGACCCAGCGCATAGATCAAATAGCAGCTACCCGTCCCCAGCGCCGCCTGCACCAAACCAACCCACCAGTATTCAGCACCCAACAGCGCGTAAATGGCGGCCAAAAAGTAGGAGTAAAACGGATTCATAAAAAAAGGCTGGTCGCCCAGCCAATCGCCCGCGACAATGGCCCGGGCGCGGCGGTCGTAGAATTCGGAGTCGATCAGGAGGACGTCGAAGAGCGGCGTGTCAACCGCTTGATAAAGATAGGCTAGGCGCACGCCGAGAGCGGCGATTAGAACCGCCCAGAGGATGACTCCTTCCCGCCTTAGCTGTGCCGCGCCGATACCTATGATCTGCATACTAATCAATATAGCCGGAATTCCCGGTGCTGGCATGGCTCCTGATCCTTTGACTTGGCCGCTGTACTGCCCGCCCCGACACAACGCTCGCCGATCTCCGCAAAGTACACCAAGCCCTCGACCACGCCGTCGATAGACTCTACCGCCGGAGCACTTTCACTTCCGACCGCGAGCGCATCGAACATCTATTTGGGCTGTACGAAAAAATGCTGGTGCCGCTGACGGCCAAGGCCAAGCCGAAGCGACGGAGAAGGACGTAGTCGGGAAGCATTGATAGGCATTGAATGAAGGCTGCGAAGAACTTTGCAAATTGCATCAGCATAGCAAATATGCTATGCTGATGTCGTGAGCTGGAGCGTTGAAACATTGAGTAAGACTGTGGACGCGGAGCTTAATGCCCTCCCTGTTGATATGCGAGCACGGTTCGTCCGTACCTGCGAGTTAATTGGGGCGGTAGGCCTAGAGCGCATGGGCATACCGCACATCAGACACCTAACCGGCCCGCTTTGGGAAATGCGCCTGAACGGCAAGGACGGGACATCACGAGCGTTGTATGTCGTCGTAAAAAACAAACGGATCGTAGTGGTGAGAATCTTTATCAAGAAGACACAAAAAACGCCTCGCCAAGAAATTAATTTGGCACTACAACGTGCAAAGGAGATACTGCCATGAGCAAAGTCAGCGACTTGCACAAACAATGGCTCCAAACACCCGAGTACCGAAAAGCGTACCAAGAGCTTGGACCAGAGTTCAAGTTGGCTCGCTTGCTGATCGAGACCCGTACCAAGGCTGGCCTCACACAAGCACAACTCGCCATGCGTATGAAGACGACGCAATCCGTCGTCGCTCGTCTTGAGAGCGGGCGCGTCCATCCATCTTACAAGACTCTAGAGAAAATCGCCCATGCCACCGGCACCCGACTCAGCATCCGCTTCGAGACTACCGGGGACGCAGCGTGACGATGCCCGGTGCTGAAGCGACTCACGGCTGCAAAACCCAATAGTGAAACGAGACAATCGGCCGCAAATCGCCGCCAAAGTGAATCGGCTGCGTCTCAAGCTCGACGCGGCCATGCACATCTGAGGCCGCTATCTGGCCGACGGCTAGTTCGAGCCACTGGCGACCCCGCCCCCCCGGCAGCTCCACGTTGGCAATCTTCTTTCCATTAGCGAACACCGCAAAGTGCTGAGCAATACCCGTAACCGTGCGCATGATCACCGTCGCCGGTCGACCAGCGTTCAGCACCACCTCCATCCGCTCGCCCCCCGTTACCGTCCGGCCCCCGTCGATGTACACAGCTTGGGGATCGTCGGTCGCGCTCAGCGCCATCAACAGATTCGCCTCCCCACTACCGGGCACCCACACCTTGGATTGGTAGCCGTGCCGGCGCTCGCTTGCCAAATCGGCCACATCCACGTTATCAACCACCCGCCAGCCCTCCTCTAAGAGCGTCCGGTTGCGGATGGCCTCGCCGCTGAGGTCGGCGGCCCAATGCGCCCGATACAACACCTTCTCCGCATCTATAATCGACGGCTCAAAAACGCGGATGCGGTGCAGCGGCTGCAAAAAGAGGCCCTCGGGGAAATTGAACCAATTGGGGAAAATGGCGAAGTACTGCGGTCGTTGATCCGACGGCATGGCCTCTAAGCGTTCGAATAGCGACCCGCTCCCGTGTCGCCAAGGCGCGCTGTTCCCAGCCGTGGTCAATCCAACTAAGTCGATAGTTTGGCGGCCACTGAAGTAGCGCAGGGCACCAGCGTCGTTGACGGCGATGCGCGCATCGGGCGGTAGTTCGGTGTCTATAAAGCGCGCCATCTCGACCTGCTGGTTGCAGATATCGCTGCAATTTTCCCCGTACGCAACCGCGAAAAACCCTACCGACATCAATCCCCACAAGCCAAAAAAGCAAGCCAACCCCCGCGCCAGCTTGCGTCCCCATTCCCCCCCAACCGCGTCCAAGCGCCCCAAGCCCAAGGCGGCAAAGAGAATGTAGAGCGGCAAGAAGGGCTGCTGATAGCGATTGAAATGGGCGTCGTACTCGACGAGGGTGCAAGTAAGTAAAACACCGCCGACAAACCACGTCCCACCCAATGCCGCCACTCCGAGCTTCCTCTCGGACAACTCGCCCCAGAGCCGATAGCTTAGCTCCGCCAAAAAGAAGAGCGCGACAAACGGGGCAAACACCATCCGGCGATAGTTGCCGTCGTACGCGTATAAATTGACGCTGGTCTGATGCCCCAGCGACCCGGCGAGGATCCCTTTGACAAATTCGGCAAAATCAAAAAAGACGGCTCGAATCTGCTCGGGCAGTGAGCCATGTGGTTCGGCAAAGCGCCATTTGGCCTCGACCCCAGATGCCCCGGCCTCTCCCGTATACCAAGCCAACAGTAAAGCCTGGATCACGTACGCCCCCAAAGGCACTCCCCACTGCCAATTCAACGCCCGGCGATAGGCGACTAGCACCAGCAGCAGCAAGACCAAGGCGATCCCCTCGGGCCGCGCCAACACTAACAAGGTCGCCGCCAGTGGAGTTCGCCGGTCTTCTGTTAGATACAGATACAGAGTCAGCAAGATGGCGCAGGCAAACAGGCCGATCGCCATACCGCTGTAGTAACCCCACAGCAGCGGGCCGCACAACAGGAACATCAACGCGGCCGCCCAGCCGCTGAAAGAACCACTCAGCTTGCGGCCTAGCAGCAGGAGCAACCAAGCGCTCAACCCCAGCCACACAAGCCCCAATGCCAACGCGTACAGCGCAATCCCCATCCCATCTAGCCCGAGCCAAAAGCCCGGCACCAGCAGCAAGGTGTACAACAGACTAGTCGCACCAGCCGTTGGCTCAGCGCCGGTATTGTATTCAAGGAAGTGCCCTTGGGCGGCTTGCCGCGCGTATTGGAAATAGATGAAGGAATCGTCCAGCGGTAGGGCCAAACGGCCGCCCGTGTGGTAGAGCATGGAAGCCGCAAAGACCACAAGCCACAAAAGGGCTACGCCCCAAAGGATGGCCCCCTCTCGTCGAATTGCGTTCATCGCCTATTCGTCCACTCGCTGGCCAATTGTATCCGCGAGGTGATCCATCAAATCATCCAGTGCCTGCTGCGATGCGCGACCGCGAAACGCGTTGAGCGCCGGATCGCCGGTCTCTACCATCCATGATTCAAGCGCATTCCTCAGCCCCTGAATCTCACCGGCATAGTTGGGATCATCAATCAGGTTGTGCAGCGCGTTGGGGTCGTTGGCAAAGTCGTAAAATTCTTCCAGCACGCGATACGTAAACACATAGTTGCGCGCCGCCAATTTTGGATCGTTTGCCGCTGCTTCTTGCATCGCCTGCCAGGACCGACCACTCTGAGACTCATTGCGAAACGCTCGCTCGCCGTCGGACCAAGGATTGAAAATGTAACCAAACCGCGCATTTTGCACGCACCGCATGGGGTAATTGCTCCGCGCCGAGGTCTGATGAAATTGCGTGAACACCTGCTCGCATCCAGCTTGCTCTGCACCCTGCAACACCGGCAAAACCGATTTGCCATTGACGCCGTCTGGAACATCCACGCCGATTGCATCCAGCACCGTAGGCAGGTAATCTATCGCCGCAATAAAATGCTTGGCATCCACGCACCCGGCCTGAACAACCGCTGGCCAGCGCACCACCCAAGGTGTGCGCGTACTGTTCAAATAACAATTGGTCTTTGCGAATGGAAATGCCATGCCATTATCTGACAAAAACATCACTAGGGTATTCTCCGCTACACCCGCTTCATCCAACACGTCGAGCAATCGCCCTACCGTATCATCACAGCGGCGTACGGAATTGTAATACTCGGCTATTTCCAGACGCACATCCGGTATATCGGGCAAAAACCCGGGAATGATCACCTCTTCTGGCGCAAATGTGCGCGAAGGTAGCACGGCTGGAGGATCGAGTTCGCCATACCACTCGGCCTTGTCATTGCCGTAAAACGGACGATGTGGATCGTGGGAATTTGCCATCAAAAAAAATGGCCGGTCGCCATCGATGGCATCCTGCACAAAATTCTTTGCATACTGATAATACACCTTGGGATTGCGTCCCTGCCCCAAATGGATCTGATCGCGTGCCATATCCCATTGAAATGCTTGGTATGGCGTCGAATGGGGAACTTTGCCCAAAATGCCCACGTCATACCCTTCAGTGCGTAGAATAGCGGGCAGAATAGGCACGTCTTTGTATCGCAAACGATAAAACCCCTCGCCCCCACTCAGATGTGGATAGCGCCCAGTCATCAATGCCGAGCGGCTCGGTTGGCATACCGCAATCGTCACATGACCGTGCTTAAATCGCAATCCCTCGGCGGCCAAGCGGTCGATATTGGGCGTTGTTCCCGCAGTCGGACACCCAAACGCCCCCACCGCATCCCAGTTCATATCATCTGCCGTAATTAGCACAAAATTTGGTCTAGCCATACATTCTTATCTCCCTTATCTCCATCCGAACCCATTGGAAAAACTATGCGCCCACTTTATTCCCTGCTCTCGTGCCTGCTCGTCCCAGCCGTCCTTTGCGCGGCCTCTCCGTTTGATCACAGTCCCTTTAATCAAGTGCTCCAAGAGTACGTCAATGACCAAGGCTTGGTTCGCTACGCCGCCCTAGCCGAAAACCGGGCCCAGCTCGACGCCTATGTCGATAGCCTCGGCCTCTATAGCCCAGCAAGCCACCCCGACCGATTTCCCACTCGCGAACACGAGTTAGCCTACTGGATCAATGCGTACAACGCCTTTACCTTGCGGGGCGTCATCGACGCCTATCCCATCGCCAGCGTCAAGGATGCCTTTGTACTAAACGGCTTTTTCAACCGCCAGACCTTTGTCGCTGGGGGGAGCGAGATGACCCTAGATCACATTGAAAACAAAATTATTCGCCCAACCTACCAAGAGCCGCGCATTCATTTTGCAGTCAACTGCGCGGCCCTGAGCTGCCCGCAACTGGATAACCAAGCCTTTACCGCCTCCGATCTCGACGCCCACTTGGAACAAGCACTAACGCGCTTTGCCCAAGACCCCAACCACGTGAGCCTGCAAGCGAAAAAACTGCATCTGTCCAAAGTTCTCGACTGGTACGGAGAAGATTTCACGGCGTGGTTTCCATCTGACCGACCTAACCCCGAAAACATGCCCACCATCGTCAACTACCTGCGCCCGTATCTCCCACCGGATCTAGCCGCTGGGCTGACCGAGGATGTAGCCATCGAATACAACGAATACGACTGGACGCTCAACGAGCTAAAAGAAACGGGAAGCCCCCGCCCAGCGGCAGACTCCCCGTAATCGTCCCAACGCCATTTGAAAGTTTTATAAGAAAAACGGATTGTGCTCCCGTTCTTCGCCGACGGTAGTGGCCGGTCCATGGCCGGGAAAGAGCGCGACGTTTGCGTCTAGACCGAGCAGCTTCTCGGCCACGGCCTGGCGCTGCATCCGGTAGTTGTCCACACTGCGAGTGCCCCCAAGCGAACCCGCGAAAAGCGCGTCCCCGACAAACGCCATTTCCCCGTGGACTAAGCTGATGCCACCCGCCGTATGCCCGGGCGTGGCGCGCACCTCAAAGCGCAATTCGCCGATAGATACGACGTCGCCTTCGGCTAGTTCGCCCTCTATTTGACCGGCTAAGCTGCCCGTTAGGGCCAAATCGCCGCTGTGGATTCGCGTTGGCGCATTCGTGGCCTGACTAATCTCAGCAAGGGCGCTGATGTGGTCTTGGTGTCCGTGCGTCAGCAAAATCTGTTCGACCGTTAGCCCAGAGGCGGCCAAGCGCTGGAGGATTTTATCCGCGTCGAACCCCGGGTCGATGATCGCAGCTCGGCCCGTTGCTGCACAGCCGATGATGTAGCCGTTCATCAGAAAGCCGCTGCCGAGTACCATCATCTCCACTTGCGCCCCGGTAATCGAACGACCCGCTGGATCACTCGGGAAAAACGCCTGTGCTGCGCTCGTCTGCAATTTGCCTGGGTGTAAGCCGAGCGCTTGGGCCAGCCCTTCAATGACATCTGCGGCCGGAACCAGTTCGTAGTCTTCGATTTTTGCAATATCCCCGGCAGTCAGCCCCACCCGATCGGCCAGTGCTGCAACCGCAATCTCCTGCCCGCGCCGGGCCTTGCCGACGACGTCGCCGAATTCATCTTCTAATTGCGTGTACATGTTCCCTCAATATGCAGGCTCAACAGAGCCGGCTTGCAAAGTGCCCAAAAACTCATCAAAGCTAGCGACCCATTGCTCGACGGTCTGGGCTGGTCCTGTCATCTTGAAAAACACCGTACCCGAGCGGTGAACGGCAATGGCCCCAAGCATCCGGGAGTCAGCTTGGGGATCTGAGTCCCCCATACCCATTCCCGCAGAGAAGGTGCCGCTGATATCGAGTCCGGTTATCTCGATGTCTCCCACCCGCCTTGTCCAACGCCGCCCTTGAGTCGGTTGGCCATCCCCCTGGGTGAACTGGCCGCGCCAGCGCTCGATGTTGGCCTCCACGCTTCCGCCTTGCCCCGGGCCAAAGAAAAAGATGCCCAGCGTCGCTTCTCCAGCCGGGCCAGGGAGGCCGTATTGAGCTACCCGCATAGAGCTGGACGGCTGCTGCGCCACCCAGCCCTTGGGAGCCACTGCACTGAGCGGCCCCAGTGCCTGTCGGTCGGTCGCCTGCTCCAAGGGAGAAGTTCGCGTCGTACTGGCTGGCGTTGTGGATGTGGAACGGGCAGTGAATCCTCGCTCGGCCATGGCCGCTGCCGGTTCCTGATCGCTGAAATTTTGGCTGCACCCAATAATCCCCAAAAGCCAAGCGCATATCCACACAGATAGCTCCCGAGGTCGCAGCGCATCCTTTAGCATCATAATAAACCTCCCCAAGCAATGAGGCCGACGAGAGCCGCTATCACAATCAGGCCTCCCAAGTAAAACCAAACCCTATTTTTCGCACGCCGCTGCGGTCTTTTTGACGGTCGCCGCCTAGGCTGGTTGAGAGCCAGCGTCCCCACTTGCAGCGGCGGCGACTTGTGTTGGATGTAGTGGGCCATCCCCTCGTATATGCGGCGAATGCTTTGGGCATTTTCGGCCTCCTCGTAATCGGCCAGATGCGACAGCGGCAACCACTGCACCGGGGCGACTTCTTGGGAGATGGGAAATTCGATCTGCGCTTTGACCCGCGCCTGTTCGTAGCCTAAAAGGCGGACGTAATAGCGCAACCGGCAGCTATCGAAATCGACCAGACAACAGCGGTAGCCGATCTTGCCTAGCTGGCGCAATCCCTCCTCCACATCGCGCAACAAGCCCAAGTCGCGTTCCTGACGCGCATTCACTAGCTGCCCACGCAGCACCTTGACGGTTGTTGGGGTACCCTCGTTCATCGTCCTACTGCGAACTTAGAGCGCGAAAATAAGGCCGTTCTCGCACGTACTGTCAACTTTCTTTCGGCACGTTTTTTGCACAGACTATAGTTTGACAAAATTAGTTCTGCATCGATTAAGAGCCGCCAACCTGTACCCGCTTCGCCCAGCCCATGTCGCACGACAGTCGACCATACTTCCCGTTGGGTTGGATCTTCCTGCTTGCGGTCCTTTTGCTCCCAGCCGAACGCACGCATGCCGAGGATGATCTCCCACGCATCCACCGCATTATTATCCACGGTCTCGAGCGGACCGACGAACAGGTCATTCGCCGCGAATTGCTCTTTGCCGAAGGCGATGTTCTCGACTCTACTCGCATTGCCGAGACAGCACGCAACCTGCGGCGTTTGCTCTTTATCGGCGAAGTACATATCCGCTTGCTCAATCACCCCGAGGGCGTCGAGGTGACGGTCTCGGTGGAAGATCTCTACTCGCGCGCTTTATCCCCCTTGATCTCTGGACAAATCGACGAGTTGAGCTTTGGAATGGTTGCGCTCGACTACAACTTTCGCGGCCGCGGCCAACGCCTGCGCTTGGCCCTCGAAAACCAAGCCATTTCCGGCCCTTGGGCCGAACTGCTCTTTGCCGAGCCGCGCCTTGGCAATAGCCGACGCTCCCTAGCGGTCCAGCTCGCCACAGGTGCCGAAGGCCACGACCATGCCCTAACCTTCTCGCGTCCCTTTGCCACGCTGGCCGGTCGCCGCGCCTATGGCGTTTCCCTGTTCAGCCAACAGGCTGTGCGGCGCTTGTACTCGAAGGGCCAACTCACAACGCGCTATCAAGACGCACTCGACGGTGGTCGCATTTGGCTAACTCACTCCTATGGCGAGCAGACGAAGGTGCGCCCCTCGATGCAATTGCAGGTTTCTCGCCGCCAATTTACCGCGAGTGCGAGTGATGGGTACGCGCCCTCCGACCGGACGCGAGTTATACCGAATGTCGGCCTTCTCGTGTGGCGTCCCCGCTATAAGCGCGCCCGCTACATGCGCGACTTAGGCCCACTAGAGGACTTGCAAACGGGCAGTTGGCTGTCGCTGCGTTGGGGATTCGCCCATCGCGCATTGGGATCGGATCGGACCTTTTCTTTTTATCAAGCCCAACTCGCCCCTCGGTTCGAACCGACCAAGCGCAGCTACACCGAACTGACCTTGTTCACCAGCGCGTACCAGGGCGAGGGGAAATTTTACAACCTCTTGGCCTCGGCCTCCGCGACCGCGTACTTCCGGCTGGGAATGGCTCATTCACTCGCCTTGCGTGGCTCTTGGGAAGCACTGCACCGCAGCGAAGACGCCGACCAACTCCTCCTCGGCCTAGCGCGCGGCTTGCGCGGCTATGCCCCTCGGCGCTACGATGGCACTAGGCGTGTACTTTTTAACTTAGAAGCGCGCCCCACTTTGGTTCGCCGACCTTGGTACACCCTCGCCGGTGCCACCTTTGTGGATTGCGGAGCAGCTTGGACACCCGACAGCAAAAAGGCCAATTTGGTCTGTTCCCCTGGCTTGGGCATTCGCTTAGGCTGGCCCAAGGTGTACAACACGCCGGTGCTACGCGGCGATATCGCCTACGGATTAAAGGAGGGCTCGTATGAGTTGTCCGTGGGATTGGGGCAGTACTTTTAGCTAGTGCGAACCTTTTAGCATACTTAGAGCGTCTTAAAGAAACCAACGCAAAAGGAGGATCTATGAACGCCAAACTACTCATTCTGACCGGCGCGGCCTTGTGTGTGCTTAGCGCGCAAGCCAGCCGCGCTCAAGACTACGCCCAAGCGACGTTTGCCGGGGGATGTTTCTGGTGCATCGAAGCACCCTTTGACAAGATCGAGGGAGTCGTCTCAGCCGTTTCCGGCTACACCGGCGGCGAGCGCGAAAACCCGACCTACAAGCAAGTCAGCTCCGGCGCGACCAAGCACATAGAATCCGTGCTGGTCACCTTTAATCCCGAGGTTGTCTCTTATAGGCAGCTTCTCGACATCTACTGGCGTCAATTCGACCCCACCGATCCAGGGGGTTCCTTTTACGACCGGGGCCATCAATATACCTCGGCCATATTTTACCACGACGAAAAGCAACGCACCTTAGCCGAAGCCAGCAAACAAGCCCTCGACGCGTCGGGCCGCTTTGACAAACCCATCGTCACGTCCATCCGCCCAACCACCACCTTTTATCCGGCCGAGGAGTACCACCAAGACTACTACCTAAAGAATCCCCAGCACTACAAGCGCTATCGCCGGGGATCGGGCCGCGACCGCTTTATCGAAGAGACGTGGGGCAAAGACCTCCCGGCTCCAACGGCCAGCGCCCAATATGCCAAACCTTCCATCGACTCCTTGCGCACCAAACTCACGGACTTGCAATTTCGGGTCACGCAGGAGGACGCCACCGAGCGCCCCTTCCACAACCTGTATTGGGACAATAAGGCCGTGGGCATCTACGTCGATATCGTTTCTGGCGAACCCCTCTTTAGCTCGCAGCACAAGTTCAAATCCGGCACCGGCTGGCCCAGCTTTACCCAGCCCTTAGAGCCGGACCACATCGTCGAGCACACCGACGATTCGCTGTTTATGACCCGCGTCGAGGTCCGCAGCAAATACGCCGACTCGCATCTTGGACACGTCTTTCCGGACGGCCCGCCCCCCACCGGGCTGCGCTACTGCATCAACTCGGCTGCCCTGCGCTTTATTCCCATCGAGGATTTGGCCAAGGAAGGCTACGGCGAATACGCGGCCATGTTTGAGTGAGGCACGGAGCCCTTGCTCCATTGCAGAAATGCAAACGGCCGGACAACCTCACCCCGAGGTTTATCCGGCCGTTTTTTAGTGGCTCCCCGTATGCTCAATTCACTGAACCAGTACAGGGCGACAGCAATACCCCCGACGACGAAAACAGCCAACAAATCGCCCTAGTAAACCACCGACACCCCCCATCGCATCTTCTCCACTCCGGCATCTCCCTCCACGTGCAGTTCCAGCAAATACAGCCCCGGCACCACCAACCTGCCGCTGCTGTCCTGCCCATCCCAGATCAGTTCTCGGTGACCGGCCAGCCCCTTCCCTTCAACCTCCCCGAGCAAACGCCCAGAGAGATCGAACACGAGCATCCGCAGCGGCCGCTGCTCCAGCACATTGACTAGATCGACCGAGACCACCAGCACATCGTTGCGCCCATCGCCGTTGGGCGTGAGCACTCGGGTATCAAGCGCCGCATTAGCGAACAGGCGGGTAGAAACCGGCAGACTCACCACATTGGTGCTGCTCTCCACCTCCGGAGCCGCGTCCCCAGGCTCCACCGCTTGGCGGCCCAATTCCTCCTGCCCGCTGTCCACCAGAAAGACATCAAAGCGCGTCGCCTGCAGAAAGACCGCAGACGTGAAGCGCAACTCCACCAGTTCCCGCTGCCGGATCGGGCGCGGAAACTTGACCTGAAAGCCCTCCTCGGTTTCCTCTACCTCCGCTTCCGTCAGCTTCTCACTGACCAGCACCTTCTTGAACTGCATCGGTGCCGAGGCCGCCATCATCAGCTGGTCAAATCCAGACGTCCGCTTAGGCAGCACGAAGTACGAAAACTCCGTCGCCTCGCCCGGCAGTACCGCAGTTGGGAAGATCTCGCCCACCACCTCGTCGGCCAGCGGCTCGTGGAACTCCACCTCGAGATAGTCCAAGGACGCCGCCCGGGCCGGATTTTCGGACGCCAAACTTACCTCCAGCTCCATATAGCGGCGGGGGGAAGGGGACACTGGAATCCCTGATCCGGCGTCAGATAGACATTGCTCCAAGGGCTCTGGTCCTCTCCCGGCACCAAAGTAGTATCCACGGGGCCTTTGAAGCTGGGGATCAGTTTGTTCCACTTCCTTTCGGTCACGGCTTTGCCGTTCTTGTCGTAGTAAGTGATGTCGTACCGCACCTCGTTGCTCGTGCGGCTGCGCACCTCGACCCGGGTGTCCAGTGGGGCATCCGCCCGCCAGCGGATGGCGCTCACCTGCTTTTTTCCTTTTAGATCGATCAGCGGGGAGCGGAAAGTCACCCTAGCGGGATGTCCCTCGCCGAAAACTTGCAGTTCTCGTGTACTGCCATAGAAATTGCAGGGATTTGCCGTACTGCTGGCCCAGAGCGCCGCGCAGGCAGCGTCGAAATACACCCAGGCGATGCGCACGTACCGGGTCTGAATAAGTTCAAAGTGGTGCTCGGCGAAAGGCCAAAGTTGGTTCTGGGCGGTACTCTTGCCGACGAAGTGCCGGTGCCAGATACGGGTCCCATCCGGTGCTAGGGAGCCGTCCGAACTCATCACCTCGTAGGTGTCGAAGTCGAAATAGCTTCGCGACCTGGGACCCAACAGGAAATGGCCTACGATGCGCACCAAGTCCACCCAGTACACAGCACCCAGATCCAGCGTCATGTGTGAGATGACGTTGACCTGGCTGTTGATCCGGCGAGGCTGGAGCCATGCGGAGAAGTTCCCGTCTGCGATGGACATGGCATTGCCCAGGGTAGCGACGTCGTAGGCACCCTCCACATCCAGGATGATCTCCAGTCCGCCCCCTCTTTCCAGCAGACCCAGCGTAATATTGTCGCCGATGGCCTCCACCTCCACTTCCACTAGGCGTGCTCCGGGAACGTGGAGCAGCGATTCCACTCTCAGGAACTGGACCGGCGGTTGTTTGGCCAGGTCCAGGTCCAGCGTCACCCGGTGTTTTTTATTTCCCTTGAACCGTTCCTGGAAGCGGTAGATTAGGCTGCCATCGACGATATTGTCGACCACATCGATGGCCTGTTCGCCCGTCGACAAGAAGAGTGTGAAAAGCTCAAAAGGCGGGGCTTCTTCGTCGAAAATTAGGGTTACCTTCCTGGCCGCAACAGCTCTTCCCAGATCGATCTCGATGAACCAATCTTCGGGGGAATCATTCGGGGCCAAGCTCCAGCCGGTGGCCGGATCGCCGTCCATGACGAACGCGGCCTGTCGCGAATTCGAGCCAACGCTGTGGATGCCACCGCCGAAATCCGCAGCGTTGAGCGCGGCGTTGACCCCCTTGTGGATGAGGACCGGAAGGATCGTGCCATCCTGTGTGAGTTCAACCGCACCGAGCGGGAGTTCCCATCGCCCCCATTCCGACGCCGTGTCAAAGCGCATCTGCTCTCCGTATGCTCCCAGCGCCATGCATCCACACAGTGCCAGAGAGAGAAGAACCTGGAAACGGATTCGATGGTCCATAGCAAATCTGCCTGCGTTGGAGTCGGCACCCCACTATTGGCCATACTACGCATTTTTCGTTCCTACATCAACAAGAATTAAGGCGTGATTTGTCAGCGGATTATTGTGTTGGAAGAACAGAAAGAAAGTTGCAGAAATGCAAACGGCCGGACAACCGCACCCCAAATCGGGATCGGTTTGTCCGGCCGTTGTTTAAGTGGCTCCGCGGGTAGGATTCGAACCTACGACCAAGTGGTTAACAGCCACCCGCTCTGCCAGCTGAGCTACCGCGGAATAAACAGATATATTAACGAAAAATCGGGCAAAAATCAAATGAGCCCAAGACGCGGTAGTGGTCTATTTTGAAATTCTCAGCTCCCTAATGAAGAGAGAAAATCATCCAGATTTTTCAAAATAGACCACTATCCAAGACGCTAACGGCCCTGTGTACCCACTTTTTTCACTCCACAGTAGCGAATAATTAGTCCGCGTAGTACTCCTTGAGAGAGTCGCAGCGAGCGGGATGGCGGAGCTTCTGCAGGGCCTTTTCCTTGATTTGCCGCACCCGCTCCCGAGTGCGCCCGACATAGGCCCCGATCTTCTCCAAAGTCATCGGCTCGTGCCCATCCAATCCGTAATACATCTTCAAGACGCGCGCCTCACCCTCGGTCAGGGCGTGCATGGCGTTGTAAATTTCCTCTTTGAGCTCGTCGCTGGAAAGGGCCTCGTCGCTGGGCGGCTGGCTGTAGTCGGGAATCAGATCGCCGAAACAGCGATCCGGCTCGGATTCGTCGCAGGGCATCTCCAGCGAAACGGGTCTTTGGGCCAATCGTAACAAGAGCTCCATATCACCGGGTTCGACCTCTAGCTCTTCGGCTATTTCCTCTACTTCTGGGGGACGCCCTAGCCCCTGTTCGAGCTTGTTGAGCACCCTGTTGACGCGCGTCAGCTCGCCGATGCGATTCAGCGGCAACCGCACGATGCGCGACTGATTGGCCAACGCTTGCAGGATCGACTGGCGGATCCACCACACAGCATAGGAAATGAATTTGAAGCCCTTCGTGCCGTCAAAGCGCTTGGCGGCGATGATAAGCCCCAAATTTCCCTCGTTGATCAGGTCCGAAAGCGGCAAGCCCAAATTCTGATATTGCTTCGCCACGCTTACGACAAAGCGCAGGTTGGCTTTGACCAGATCGGATAAGGCCTCTTCATCGCCCTCTTTTATTTGCTGAGCGATGGCCACTTCGTCCTCGGACGATAATCCGACAGCATCCTCGATCTCGTGGAAATACTGATCGACGATAGAATCGGTCTGCAAGGTAGTCATAACTTGACGCCTCCTGTTGCTAATGAGCCAGCATGGGGACTCTTGGCTGCATTAAGCTATGATGGTACCTAATATGGACGAGCAGGGAGTTTCGGATGTGGGGGAAATACATCCGAAAATAAAGCGGTTTTGAATAAACCGCATAGAGGAGGATGCAGGCTAATATAGGACCTATATGTTATATAATCAACTCTTTTCGTTCTTTTTTGTTCCTCAATTGTTTGGTGTTTGGCTCAATCTATGCCGATGGCTTCTTGGGCCAGCCGGACACAGCGCTCGACGTCGTAATCGCGCAGAATGGTAATTTTCTGGGTTTCCAATGAGCCTTCGGCGTGAATGGCCAGTAGCTCGTTGTAACCACCAAAGGTTGAAGCCGTCAGATCGCGTACCAAATTGATTGCCTTCAGCCGCGCCTCAGCATCGACGCCACTCCCTCCGCCCAAGAAGTGTTCGATATAGCTTTTGGTCTCGGGATTGGCTAAGTCTTCTTCCGACGGCCCAGTGACCACCAACCCTCCAGCAATATCCTGGACCCAAGACACGGCTTGGTGATAGTTATTGGCAAAGTGGAATTTGGCCAAGTTGGTAAAGATGATATTGGGCACGGCTGTACCGTTTGCAGCAATTCGGCAATCGTGGGCCGCGGCCAAGGTCAGCCCGCGGACGGTCTCGGCATAGGTGATGAGCTTGGTCAGTTTCTCGCGCACGTGGCCAGCCTTGGCAATGCCGTTATAGTGGGCTAGGAGCGCCGCCGCCCCGATAAAGAGGTCGCAGAGCGGCGGTTTGTACGAGGCGGCCGTAAAGCGATGAAATTCGACGAAGGCGTTGGCCAGCGGCCCGGCGTATTGCCATTCCCCTTTGAGGAAGACGCGTTCGTTGGGAATAAAGACATCGTCGAAGATCGTCAGCGTGTCGATCATGCGGTGCTCGGAACTAACCGGGTGGTGAAACTGGCTTACCGGCGGCGAGCCAAAGGGGCTGGCTATTAGCTTGAGCCCCGGCGTATTGACCGGCGTGGCAAAGGCAACCGCATAGGCCGCGTCCTCCTCCTTGAGCGCACGGGTCGGCAAGACAATGAGTTCATCGACATACGGGGCACATGTCGTATGGGCTTTGGCCCCGCGCACCACGATCCCATCGCTTCGCTCCTCGACAATGTGGACATAGTAGTCGGGATGCGCTTGCTGCGACGGCAAGAGACTGCGGTCGCCCTTTACGTCGGTTTGGGCCACGGCCAAGCTCAAGTCGCGCTGCTTGCACTCTCGGTGGAAGGCTTGCACGCGCGCGTTGTATTGTCCACCGGCATTTTTATCCAAATGGTCGGAGACTAAGTCGAGGGCGAAAAGCGCGTCGGTTCCAATTTCCTTGATTAGCAACACTACACTGCTGCCCAGCCGCGTCGAACGCTCAATCATCTCGCGTCGGTTGAGCAAATCTGTGGCATCCGTCGGTGTTTTAAAGTAACGACTGACGGGTTCGCCCAGTTCATCATCCATCCAGGTCATTAGGTCTCGATGCGCTGAGTCCTCGGCCAGTTCAAAATCCAAGGCGACGTGATCAACCCCAATCCCCAAGTCGTCGTGTGCGGTTACGTCCTCGACCTGCGCTCCTCGGTGATACACCTCGCGTCCGTCGCGCAAGCCCTCTTTGAATTCAGCGGCACTACGCAAGCCCATAAGGCCCCCTTCCCTTTTAATTTCTCAATGGTTTACCCGTGTGCAGCATGTGAGCGATGCGCTCTTGCGTGCGCTCGGTGCCGCATAGTTGCAGAAAGACCTCGCGTTCCAAATTCAGCAAATCGCGTTCCTCTACTTGTCGGCGTGCTCCGCCACCTCCTGTAAGCACTCGCGCCAAACCGCGTCCTACGACTACGTCGTGTTCGCTGAGTTGCCCAGCAGCCCGGCCTGCATCTATGCGCTCGTGCAAAAGCGCCAGTCCTTCGTCTCCAGTGACCTCTACCCTATCTGGCTCCCTAGCGCAGTAGCCCGCAGCGAGCAGGCTGCGCAATCTAGCTAAGGCTCGCTCTAAGAGTTGACTCTCGGCAAAGGCAATCTCGTCGTCAGCATCGAGGAGGCCCCATGCTCGGGCCTGGAAAGCATTGTCGCTAAAGTTTCCGGTAAAAATCGTCTCAAACGCGGCTCCTATATCGCTCGCTCCCCTCCGCGCCATCTCCATACAGCCACCGCTGCCGGGGATTAGGCCGACCTTGGTCTCCACCAAACCCATGCCTAGTTCAGCCGTCGCCACGCGCCCAGTGGCACCCAAGGCGAACTCGCACCCGCCTCCCAGCACCAAGCCGCGGAGAGCCGCGACGACCGGGAAAGACGCGTAGCGGAGTGCTTGCACGGCCTCTTGGAAGGCAGCGACAAACGCTTCTAGCTCCGACCAGCCACTCTCATCAACGAGCTTGGCCACGTGCTTCAAATCGGCACCGACCGAGAACAAGGAGCCAGCGCCAGCGAGTACCAAGCCAGTAAAGGAAGCCGTATCTACCGCGTAGTGGACGGCTTCCAGCGCCGCTGGTCCCAAGGCGTTCATCTTGCCGCTGAAAACCAGCGCCCCCAGTCCTTCGTCCAATTCGACCAAATACGCTCCGTCATTGGACCAGATGGCTCGCTCGGCAGCTAGCTTATCCCAATCGTCGGCTGGCGGTTGCCAGCTTTCGCGCCGCAACCGAGTCGGTGAGAACGCGCCTTTCTCGTGGTAAAAGTGCGTCTCACCTGCGGCGAGCAATTGAGCAGCGAGATCGGGTACCCGCTGCTGGTTGACTTCCAGAGCACTGACGACCTCTTCGACGCCGAAGATATCCCACAACTCAAAAGGCCCTAGCGCCCAGTTAAACCCCCAGCGCATCGCCTGATCGATTTGAACGATATCGCCGGCTATATCGGCCACGTGCTCGGCAGCGTAGGACAGCACAGCCATGAGATGCGCCCTTCCCAACTGGCCCCACGGGCCTGAATCGTTCCATAAGGCGCGGAGGCGGCGTTCCGGTGAACGCTCGCTCAAAGCCGATTCCAAGGCACCCAACTCCACCTTTTGCAAGGGTTGATAGTCGAAGGTAGCCAAATCGAGGGACTCAATGCCCGCCTCGGCCTTGCGGTAGAAACCGGCGTTGACCTTGGCCCCGAGCAAATTCTCCTCCAACATGCGCCGGTAAAATGCTGGCAGAGCAAAAAGCGACCGCCACGGGTCCGCCGGCAATCCCTCGTAACTGGTCTCGGCTACGTGCGCGACTGTGTCCAAACCCACGATGTCACAAACGCGCAAGGTTGCGCTTGGGGGCCGCCCCATCAGAGGACCGGTCAGCGCATCAACTTCAGCCACGCCTAGTCCGTCCCTCTCCATCCTTTGCAGCATGTCGCAGGCGGCGAAAACCCACAGGCGATTGCCGATGAAATTAGGCGTGTCCCGGCCACAGACTACGCCCTTGCCCAACTCCCCGGCGAGAAAGTCCACCACCTGCTGGACGATAGCCGGCTCGGTGTCAGGCCCAGGGATGACTTCGACCAGCTTCATGTAGCGCGGCGGATTAAAGAAATGTACCCCGAGGAAGCGGCGGCAAAACTCCGGCGAGCGGTCGCGCGCCAGCTCGGCGATAGATAGCCCTGAGGTATTGCTACTGATGACTAATCCGTCATGCAGGTATGGCTCCAGTCGAGCCAGCAACGCTCGCTTGGGCGCATTTTCTTCTACAACAGCTTCGATAACCCAATCAGCCTCTCCAACGCAGGCTAAATCCCCCAGGCTCCCTAGCTGGATGTATTGGGCCATCTCCGCTAGATAGAAAGCGGGAGGTCGGCTCGCGAGGGCTTTCTCCAACCCCTGACGCGCACGGCCCACTTCATCGCCTGCCAGTGGCAAGTCGAGGAGATGCACCCTGTGGCCCGCACAGGCGAGCAGAGCCGCGATTTGCCCTCCCATGACTCCAGCGCCGAGCACCACTACATTTTTCGCTTCTTCAGCCATTTTCTTCCCCCGTCGGAAAGAGGGAGAGTTGATCTGAATTGGACGCCGCCGCCCTTCCCCGCAAGAGCACCGATCCTTCGTGATGTAGGGCCAACCAACGCTCGATTTCGCTCAGGCGAAACCGCACTAGCTTGCCAAATCTATAATGGGGAATCTGGCCACGACGGACCATGCGACGCACTGTGGAGGACGAACAGCGAAGATAGGCGGCAACCTCTCTGGCGATCATCATTTTTTCCTGCACCATAGCTCTGCATCCCAGTGCTCAGCAACGAAGAAGGCGGTCAGCTACAAAGAAATTGTTATCGGTTTCCTGAATGGAAACTTCAATGTGGTACTGATAGCCGCGCTGTGGGAATAGCCCCTGCAATACCTCGACCGCTTGGTCTAGGCAGTACTCGGCCACGTTTTCCACACTTGGATTTTCGCCTGGCATGACCACGACGCCCTGTGGATCGAAGAGCTTGGCGTCGAGAAAGGTCGCATCCCGCGAGGAAACCAACATCTTGTGATCCAAGAATTTGAAGATGTCCTTGAGCGCGCCGAAGTCAACGGACATATCCAGTTTTTCCAGCCGTGGAAAACGCTCGGTGCGGATGACGAATGCGCCGCGCCAAGTATGCCCGTGGACGTAGGCACATTTGCCGTCGTAGTCTAGCTGCCGATGGGCGGTATGGAATTTACCTCGGGCCTTAATGGTCTCCATGCGGACTATCCCCCTCGACCCTTGCCAGCGCTTTCTCCAAACGAGTGCGGTAGTACCAAGTTCCTACCGACGTGAGAGCCTGTAACGCAATGACATAGTAGAGCGCCTTGCCAGCAGTTCGCACCCACTCGGCCGTCGAGACCGTGGTCAGGATGATAATCAGCGCAAAAGCCACGAGTATGACCCCGGTGTTAATGCGGAGTATCTTCTGGCATAGTGCCAGTGCTTTGTGTCGTGATGCGTTGGTGTTTTGCGCCATAAATTTACCCCGCCCGCCCGGCGACCCACTCCCGGGCCAGCCGCCGTGCGCAGCGATCTTCGTCTAGTATGGCTTCGAGAGAAACCGCTTCCTGTGTACCGCAGTGTGCCAACACGTCGCGGTTCAGGTCGGCGATAGCGAGAAATCCGATTTTCCGCGCCAAAAAAGCCGCCACCGCCTCCTCGTTGGCCGCGTTGAGAGCGGCTGGAAAGGTCCCACCACTCCGGCCTGCTTCGTAGCACAAATCCAAACAGGGAAAATTCGCTCTGTCTGGCGCGGCGAAACTCAGTTGACCCACTTGCTTGAGATCGAGATTGTCGAGAGGAACCTCCCGCCGCTCTGGGTGAGTCAGCGCATATTGGATCGGCAGCAGCATATCGGTCTTGCCCATGTGTGCCAACAGCGATCCATCGGCGAATTCAACCAGCGCATGCACAACCGATTGTCGGTGGACGACCACATCCACTTGTTCGACCGCCAAGCCAAAGAGCCAAGCCGCCTCGATGACTTCAAAGCCTTTGTTCATCAGGGTTGCCGAATCCACGCTGATCTTGGGACCCATTTTCCAAGTGGGGTGATCAATGGCCTGCTCAGGGGTAATGTCGCGCATCTGTTCGCGACTGCGCCCCCAAAACGGCCCTCCAGAGGCCGTGAGAATTATCCGCTTCAGGCTTTTGCGATCTTCGCCTTTCAGGCATTGCCAAATAGCGTTAGGCTCACTATCCAATGGCAGCACGGTCCCCCCGCCGTGCTCGGCTTGCTGCAAAATTAAACCGCCCGCCATGACCAAGGGTTCTTTGTTAGCCATGGCCACGGTCTTGCCCTGTGCCAACGCCGCCAGCGTCGGAGCGAGGCCAACAGCTCCGACAAGCCCGTTGAGCACCAGATCTGCTTCCGGCATGGTGGCCAGTTCACACAGCCCCTCTGCACCGCAAACCACTTCGACCTTCGGTATTGCGCTCTGCACCCACTTTCTGGCCTCGGTATCTATAACGCAAATTTTTTGCGGCTGCCAACAACGCGCGCGCGCAATCAGCTTCTCGACCTTGGACCCACCTGCCAATCCCACGATCTCGTACCCATTTCCCAAGTTTTCGAGGACTTTGAAACACGTGTCGCCAATGGACCCGGTGCAGCCGAGAACGACGATTTTCTTAGGGTCGTCAGCCATTTCAGTTGAGGCGAATTTAGCTACCGGCACTCCCTCTATGGCCTCCGTTGCGCGGCCGACGACCGCTCCTATTGCGAGCATCGCCATTGCGCCGATCTCCACGTCCCCGCTCGGTATGACGCACCACCTGCGTCTGACGCACGACCACGACCTTGACTTGGCCGGCAAAAGTCAACTCGGTCTTGACTCGCTCGGCTATGTCGAATGCCAGCATCTCGGCGTCTTCATCCCCGATCTGTTCGCCACAGACCATGACGCGGATCTCGCGGCCGGCGTTGATGGCGTACACGTCTGTGACGCCCGCAAACGAAGTCGCGATTTCTTCTAAACGCATAATGCGGCGGGTATAACCTTCAAGGTCCTCGCGCCGTCCTCCGGGCCGTATCGACGATATAGTATCGGCCGCCTTGACCAAGAAGCAGATCGGCGAAAGGCGATCGTGGTCCTCGTGGTGCTCGGCGATGACTTCCTTGACGGTCAGATGCTCGTCGAATTGTTCGCCTAGCTTGATACCCAATTCGACGTGGCCCCCTTCTAGCTCCTTACTGACGGTCTTACCGATATCGTGCAAGAGGCCTGCCCGCTTGGCCAACGGCACATCCAATCCGACCTCGGCAGCCATCCCACCGGCCAAATGGGCGACTTCTAGGCAGTGCTGTAAAAGGTTTTGTCCAAAGCTAGCGCGATATTTGAGCATGCCTACATAATAGGGCAAATCAGCGTGGTACTGGCTAGCCCCAATCTCGCTGAGGGCGCTCTTGCCAACTTCGACCATATCTTGGTCTAGGGTCTTGCGGCACTCCTCTACTACTTCCTCAATCTTGGTTGGAGTGAAACCGCCGCTGCTGATCAGCTGCTGCATGGCACGACTAGCCACTTCGCGCCGCGCTGGATCGTAGGACGAAAGCAACACGGCGTCGGGCGTATCATCGACCACGACCTTGACTCCGGTCGCCGTCTCAAATGCACGTACGTTGCGTCCTTCCTTGCCGATGATGCGACTTTTGATTCCCTCGTTGGGCAAGGGCACGGTCGAGGTGACTAAGTGGACGGTCTCTTCAACTGCACAGCGCTGAATAGCTTGGGCGATGATTTTTTTAGCTTCTCGATCCGACTCTTCCTTAGCCTTGGTGCGCTCGCTGCGGATCATGGCCGCCGCTCGCCCGCGGACCTCGCTGGCCAGATGCTCCATCATCTGTTCTCGCGCCTCGTCCGCAGGCAGCCCGCTAGCCAATTCTAGACGTTGCTGGTAATCGACGCGCATTTGACCTAGTTCTTCTTCTTCTCCTTTTAAGGTCCGTTCGCGCTGGCCAATCCGTTGCTCCTGATTTTTAAGGCGATTCCACGCCCGGTTCTGCTCTTCTTTCTGGCTATTAAGGTCGCGCACGAACTGCGCCAAGCTCTTATCACGGCGGTTCAGATCGGCTAACTGATCTTCTAACTCGGCCTCTTGGCGGGCTTTGGTTTTATACCAGTCATCCCGTTCTTCGAGCAAGCTCAGCCGCACTGCACGCTCCTCTTCGGCTAGCTGCTGCCGTACTCGGTCTTCTGCCTCTTTCTCCACTTGGGGTAGGATGCCCCTTTTTAATTGATAACTCAGCAGAAAACCCAGACCACCGCCCAAAGCTAGCAGACCCAAGCCCACTAATGCTTGGATCATATCTGGATATTCCATTTCTGTACACCCTGATGGTCTTAAGGTTTAATGTTGCTAATAGATAAGACATACGAGTCCACAAGGGCAAATGCCAGTCCTTGTGACTGCCCGCTCGCTACGTCTGGCAGGCGGCTTCTAACGCCGCTTGCCGCATAGCCGCACGCTCGGCCGGATCGCTCCAGCGCTGGACGATCAGCGGGTCGAGTGCATCTAAGGGATCGTAGTAAAAGAAGAACTCGCCGGGCCGCACGGCTGGGCTAGTAAATACAGCGATACCCGTCTGGCGATTGTAGTGTTCGTAAGAGTGGACATCGCGCTTCCCCCCGCCTCCCATGGTGTCGAGTACAAAGGCCGGCGTATTGAAGCCCGCGGTCCGCCCACGCACCGTCTTCTCTAGGGAAATGGCCGTCGCCAAAGTCGTGCGCAACTCTTCGACCCCGCGCACCATATCGTGAACAAAGGTGTAGTACGGATGCACGTTGAGGTAGCTGAGCTGCCGCACGAGATGCTGCATGGTACCGATGTCGTCGTTGACACCCCTTTGCAAGACGGTTTGGTTGCGGACGCAGATGCCGCGCTCCATCAATTCGTCGAGTGCGCGACGGCTGATGGCCGTGATTTCGCGCGGATGGTTGAAATGCGTGTGCAACGCGACTTCCTTGTGAATCTTGCGTCCCGCTTCGACAACCCGCGTAAGGGCATCGACCCACTCTCGGTCTGTGACGAGTTTCTGCGGCATAATCGCCGGAGCTTTTGTCGCATAGCGCATCCGCCGCACGTGTTCGATGTTTAGTAAGCGAGTGCCGATGTATTCGATGTGTTCGGCCTTGAGGTTGGCCACATCGCCGCCACTGATGACGATGTCTTCTAATTCGGGCCGCGAAGCGATATAGGCAAAAACCTGCTCCCACCGCTGAGCAATGGCCCCAAAATGCACTTTCTCCACGTCCTCGGTATCCAACCCTACCGCATAGGAGCGGGTGCAAAAACGACAGTACACCGGACAGGTGTCGAGCGTCAGAAACAGCGCCCGGTCGGCATAGCGATGCGTCAGTCCCGGCACGGGGGAATCTACTTGCTCGTGCAGCGAATCTAGGGCGAGTTCTGGGTGGTCGGGTCGCATCCGCGACCCCATGGGCAAAAACTGAATGCGCAGTGGATCCTCAGCGGGTTCCGACCAGTCGATCAAGCTCAGTAGATATGGAGAAATCCGCAGGCTCATCGGCGAGCGCAAAAGCCCTTGCTCGACATCGCGATAAAACGCCTCTGAAACGAGGCCGCCGAGCACCTCCCGCAGCTTCTTCAGGCTCGTCACGCTATTGCGGCTCTGAAAGCGGTGCTCGTGGAACTCATCGGCGCGCAAATCGGCATAGGCGGGAATGGCACGCCAATACTCGTCATCGCGCAGGTCCCGGTGGGAAATATCGACTAGCGCGCTGGTAGGCGGCGTCAACACCTGTTCTTGAATCTCAGACATGGGTTCGTCCAATGCTACTTCAATTTCTCTTGATTAAGTTGAAAAACTCCTCGCGCACTATCGGCTCGGCAAAACGGCCCCGGAGTGCCGAAGTGGTCGTCACCGCCCCGGGCCTTTCCACCCCCCGCATCTCCATACACAAATGCCGAGCCTCCATTACGACGATGGATCCTTTGGGGGCCAGCTTGGCTTCGAGAAAATCCACAATTTGCTGAGTGAGACGCTCTTGGAGCTGGGGTCGGCGGGCGTAGAATTCGACAATGCGCACGATTTTGCTCAGACCAACGATCGAATCCCTAGGTATGTAGGCTATGTGTGCCTTGCCGAAGAACGGGATCAGGTGGTGGGAACAAACCGAAAAGAACTCGATGTCCTTGACGATCACCATGTTGTCATAGCCATCGCTATTGGGAAAGCAGGTAATTTCCGGTTCGCCTTGGTCGTCCAGTTCTCGAAAGATCTCCATGTACATCCGCCCGACGCGGTCTGGGGTGCCCCGCAAATGCGGATCGCTCAAGTCGAGCCCCAAAACCTGCATGATCTGAGCGAAATGACCGGCTATTTCAGCAGCCTTGGCCTTGTTCTGGCCTTGGAGCCAGCTCGGAGTATCTCGCTCGCTAAGCGGCCCTGCTGTCACATCTTCCATTGCGTGTTTTCCTTTGCGGGCATTATAAACAGTGGGGCAAAGCCGTCTGTGCCTTGCCCCACTCTACTGCGAAAACGAAGTGCTTCAGTTGAGCGATTGCAAACAAGCCCTAATGCCCGCAAAATCCGGCAGAACCTTGGGATTGTCGGACACCCAAGCGTAGCGAACGATGCCTTGCCCATCGACTACGAAAGCCGAGCGCTTGGCGACGCCTTTGAAGCCCAACAGGTCTTCGTGCTGGGCACCGTACCCAGCGGAGACTTCCTTGTTGAAATCGCTGAGCAGCGGAATCCCAATACCTTCCTTTTCGGCCCAAGCATTGAGGCTAAACGGACTATCGACGCTGATTCCCAAAACCTGGGCATCGAGCTCTTGGTACGCGTTGATTCCGGCGGAAATCTCGCACAACTCCTGCGTACAAACGCCGGTGAAAGCCAGCGGCACGAAGAGCAAGACGACGTTTTTACCGGCGAAATCGCCGAGGCTTACGTCCTCCATATCCGCATTCTTGAGGGTGAATGCGGGCGCTGTGTCTCCTACTTGGATCGCCATCTGCTAACTCCCCGTCGCCTCGGCAAAGCGGCGATTGACTTCATTCCAGTTGATAGTCTCAATCCAAGCGGCGATGTAGTCGGGGCGGAGGTTCTGGTACTTGAGATAATAGGCGTGTTCCCAGACGTCGATGCCGAGGATGGGCACTCCGCTGCCGTCCATTAGAGGATTGTCCTGATTGGCAGTGCTGAGGATGTCGAGCTCGCCGTCCTTAACTACAACCCAAGCCCAGCCGCTACCGAATCGCTTGGTTGCGGCATCCACGAAGGCTTCGCGGGCTGCGTCTTGGCTGCCAAATTTGGCTTCGGCTGCGGCGATGAGCCCAGCCGAAGGCTCGCCGCGTTCCCCTGCTGGAGCCATGATCTGCCAAAATAGGCTGTGGTTGGCATGACCGCCGCCGTGATTGCGCACCGCCGTGCCGATGCTCTCGGGGACGGCGTCGAGGTCGCTGATGAGGTCTTCGACGCTTTTAGCGGCCAAGTCATCGTGCCCTTCGAGCGCGGTGTTGAGGCTAGTCACATAAGTATTGTGATGCTTGGTATGGTGGATCTCCATGGTGCGGGCATCTATGACGGGTTCTAGCGCGTCATAGGCGTAGGGGAGATCGGGAAGGGAGTGAGCCATGGTGCAATCCTTTCGGCTTGAGGTTAAAACGCAAGGTGAGAATGCGTTAGGAGGCCGTACTGGCCTGATAGTTTTTCACTAAGGCTTGAGTCGCGTCAGCGGCCAGTTGGGCAGCGTGGCGCTTCATTGGCGGTAGTCCCCCTAGTGCCTCCTCAATAGCTGCCGGCTTTAGCTGGGCTGCGTCCACCAACGATAAGTCTGCCAGCAACTCGGTGAGCACCGAGCCAGCCGCGACCGAAGGCGCACAGCCAAAGGTCTTACAGCTAGCGCGGACGATGCGGCCGTCTTCAATGCGGACAAAAAGCTGCATCGCATCGCCGCAGGCCTGATTTTCAGCCTGCCCCGAGGCATTGGCATCATCAATTTGCCCAGCGTTGCGGGGATGCCGATAGTGGTCAAAAACCGCTGCGCTAAAGGAGGTCATCTGCTCGCTTCGACAGCCTAGTAAAGAGGTTCAAGAAACGGGTTGTATAATACTTGTGGCCACGGAAGTTGTCAACTGTACATCCCCCTGAACTGCAATCTGTACAACGAGTTAGAGCTACCGCATCAGACTTTGAGGCCGCCAGCACCGCCCGGACCACCAGAACCGCAATCCCGCCAGTAGGTCCGCACCATCTGCAAGATGTCCCAGAGTATGGTATCCTTTGCTACTTGGTCGATCAACGCGTGCAGCCGCTCGGCTTTCTCCGGTTCAATCAGCCCCAGTCCACTCATCATCGTCAGGTGATGGATCAAGCCCGTTTGCAACAACGTGCGATTCATGTCCGAGAGGGGGATACTGCTTTTGTTGGCGAACTCTTCTTCAAGGCCGGCATAGAGTTCGGCCAAGCTGTGAGAAAGTGTGGTCTCGACTTTGTAAACTTTTTCCATGCGCCTCTCGCCCGTGTGGGAGCCTTGCGGTTAATATACCCGGCGCGTTCCCACTGTCAACAAGACTCGGCCAGAGGACACAGTGAGTCATTTGGCCGTGATTTGGTATTTGCGGAGCAAGTGGCGGAAGCGGTCGTAGGTCAAGCCCAAATGCTGTGCCGCGTCTTTCTGCCGCCCGCCCGCCTGGGAGAGCGCACCGTCGAGCAAGCTGCGCTCGACGCGCTCGACTTGTTCGTCGAAACTGCCTCCCTCAGGAAGGTCAACGCCACTGCCGCCGCGCACTTCCGGGGGCAAATCCTCCACGCCCACTTCGTCCCCCTGCGCGACGCAAAGGGCGCGTTCAATGGCGAACTTGAGCTCGCGCACATTGCCCGGCCAAGCGTAGGTCTCTAGCATGGCCAAAACGCCTTCGGCAAACGGGCGTCGTTCAATCGCCGGCACCTCGTCGCACAGTTGCTGAGTAAAGTACTCAACCAAGGGTCGGATGTCCTCGGGACGCTCCCGCAAGGACGGTAGCTGAAGCACGCTAAACCGCAGGCGGTCGTAGAGGTCGGCGCGGAATTGTCCGCTGGCTATTTCCCGCTCTAGATCCGCGTTGGTCGCTGCCACGACGCGCACGTCAACGTGGATCGTCTGCGTCCCGCCCGTGCGTTCAAATTCTTGGTATTCTATGACGCGCAATACATTTTTTTGGAAGTCCAGCGAAGTGTTGCCAATCTCGTCGAGAAAAAGCGTGCCGCCATCGGCGGCTTCAAAGCGGCCGTGGCGCATCTCGGTCGCGCCCGTAAAGGCCCCCTTCTCGTGGCCAAACAACTCGCTTTCGAGCAGGGTATCCGACAGCGCCGCGCAGTTCATTTTGACAAAGGCCCGCTCGCGGCGATTGCTCCCGTAGTGCAAGGCAGCGGCGATCAGTTCCTTGCCCGTGCCGCGTTCGCCGCAGATCAGCACGGGCCGTGGTATGGAGGCGACCTGTTCAACTTGCTTGAGCAGGTTCTGAATCAGAGGACTGCGGCTGATGATCTGATAGCGCTCGCCTAGTTGGGTCCGATAAAAGGTATTATCGCGGTCGAGAGCTTCGTTCTCGGCCTTGAGGCGGGCGTTTTCGCGCAATACCGCCAACATCCGCTCGACCTTTTCCATCTCCACTTCGAGCTTGTCCTCGACGTACAAATCCTTCTCGATGAAGTCCGCTGCCCCGGCCTGCACAGCTTCAACCGCCAAGTCAACACTCCCCTTGCCCGTGAGGATAATAACCGGCAGATCGGCCCACTGCTGTTTGATCTCTCTCAGCACTTCAAGGCCATTGGACTGGCCAATACCAAAGTCAAAGTCCAGCACCACGAGTTCGACGTCCGTCGGCCTAGCAGCCAAATGCCCGAGCAGCCGCTGGCCGTTGGAAAACGAGATGACCTCCTTGCCCAAGCTGCGCAGTTTCTCCGCCAACATCTCGCGCAATTCCTGCTGGTCATCGGCGATTAAGACGGCTTTCTGTTTTTTGCCTACCATGTCAGTCCTCGTTCAATCACTAAAAAGCTAGGTCCCGCCGCCCGAGAAATTGAGCGGCAGATCGAGTCGAAAAACGGTTCCGTGTCCCTTTCTGCTCTTGACGCGTAGCCCGCCCTGATGGGCTTGGGCGATGCGGCGTGCAATGCTTAAGCCATAGCCATTGCCCCGCTCCCTAGTGGTAAATCCAGGCTCGAATATCAATTCCAAATGCTCTTCCTCAATGCCTGGCCCATCGTCTTCGACCTCAATAAAGACCAGCGACTGCTCCTCGTCGTAGCCAGCACCCAGCACCACCCGACCGCCGCTATTTCCTTCGAGAATTTCCAAAGCGTTGAGGCAGAGGTTGGTAATGGCCTCGCGCAGCATTCGCTCATCGGCCTCTACGCGCGGCAAGCCCTCTTGAATCCGCGTCTGGATCGCGGCCTTCCAAGTTTGCCGGTCAAATCCAGCGACCACCCGGCGCACCAAGCGCCCGAGATCGATCACCGCCGGGTGGATTTCATCCGTTTTCATCGCTTCCAAGAACCCCACCCATTCGTCGTACAGGGCCTCGTATTCGCCCCCTAAGCGGTTCAACTCCCCCTGTTGCGTCCCTTCGGCCTTGCGCCCCAGCCCTCGCAAGCGGCTACCGATGATCCCCATCAGGTTTTTGATGCGATGTCCCTTAGTGTAAAACCCCTCGTATACCTGTTCCTTGCCCAGCTCGACCATTTCTAGCGACAGGCGCGCAAGGACTTGGGGAGCGCTTTGCTCAAATTCCTCGCAGATGTGCTGGTATTCTTGCTCCAATTCAGGGGGTTTTACGTGACGAAAAAATAAACGGGCCAAATTCGCATACGGCTGACTGAGCTTGGGATCGAGCTGGATGGCGACCTTGAATTCCCCCATCGCCCCCAACACTTGGCCGCTTTGTAGCAAAAGCTGTCCTAAACTGTTGTGGCCCACCGCGGAAAGCGGGTTGAGCGCCAACCCTTGACGGAACGCGCGAACGGCTTCTCCACGCCGCTGTGGATCTTCGTTGTACTGGCTACCAAGAGCGAAGAAGACGCGATCGAGGGCTGGATATTCGCGTCCTTCCTCAGTCGCACGCACAATGGCTTCAAAGTGCTCCAGCGACCGCTCGCGGAACCGAGCGTTCCGCCGCCCTTGGCGCATTGCGAGCAAACCGAGTTGGTAATGACTTTCTAGATGTCCACTCTCCGCGGCCGCTTCCAGCACGGCGATGGCCGCTTGTTCGTCCCCCAGTTCCAAGAGACAAAGCCCTTTGCGGTGCTGGAGTTCCAAGTCGTCGGGCACCTGCGCTAGGCCGCGCTCGCACCAGTCCAGAGCCTCGGCCCAACGCGCACCTTCACCAGCTTCTATAGCGCGGTCGAGCCAATTCACGGCCTAGCCTTGCTCTCGCGGTTCTTGGCGCTCCCAAGACTTAGATCCTGTTCCGTCCATGTGGTCGATCTTTTCGCTGAGAGCGATCATCACGTCCTGCACCTCAGTCAGCCGCTGCTCGACTCCGGCCAGTCGTTCCCGCAATTCGTTTGGCTCAACCCCCTTGTCCTCGGATACAGTCGCCTTGAGCTTGAGGTATTCTGCAACTTTGGCGATGCCAAAAATCGCCACGACAGCCAACAAGAGTGGCGTCAAAATGTAGGGAAAGCTGGGCCCCAAGGGATGGCTGGTAAACAAAAAGAAGACAACAACAAATAACACGATAAAGCCTAAGAATCCGAGGATGCTCTCCTTATTCTTGGCCATGATTTAGCCCCTTTCTATGGAATCAACTCTTCCAGTCAACTCTCCGTTCCCATTTGCCTTTTTCGTACCCTAGATTTAGCTCCCATCCCATCCATATAGTCGATTTTCTCACTGAGGGCGATCATCACGTCCTGCACCTCGGTCAGCCGCTGCTCTATTCGCTCTAGCCTCTTGACGATCCGATCCTCTTCTTGTTTGGCTTTTTTGTCTCGTCCCTTGCGGTTCGAAAAATACATGTTGCCCCACTTGACGAATCCGCTGCACAAGATGATGAAACAGACGCCAATGGCAACCTGTAAAACCCCACTCATTTGCTCCCTCCCTTTCGGAGCTGTAGCCTGTTTGTATCAGGCACTTTCCACGCCCCGGCTCCAGTTTTTCTCGTGCGCGAAAAGCACTTCTGGAAAGCGATAGACGATCAGGCCCGAATCGGTTATTTCGACCTCGACGAACCCCCCATCGGCTAAGCGCTTGAGAATCTCCGAGGCTTCCTCGACTGTCAGCCCAGTATCGGCCGCAGTTTCGGTCACCGTCAGGCGGCCACCGCGCTGGCGGGCCAAGCGCACGACGCGGCCCTGCTGCCGTCGGTAGCGGACCAAGTGCGCGGCCGCATCGAGTTTTTTGGCCAATATCCAGAGCAAGCTACCGAAAATAGTCTGGGTAACGCCAATGGCGAAAAACTCGAAATGGGAGTCTGGACCATCGGCATGGAGAATTTGAAAAAGTCCGTAGAGCATAAACCCCAGCCCTATCGGCACCATCGGCACGGCCATTACCTTGAGAAAAAGAGCGCCTAGGCGCTTGAATCCCCCTTCCATAGCACTTCGTACCTCGCTTTTTGCCGCGTTGGGCGATCTCATCGTCATAGCGTCAGTTCTCCAAATTAACACCCACGCAATATACTGCGGAACAAAGGATTACTTGTCTTTATTCATCTTGTCCTTTAGGGCCTTCAATTCGTCGTCAACGCTGTGATCGACTTCGATTTGGCGGATCTCTTTCTCAATGTTTTCCATCTCGCCCGAAATCTCCGTGTGGGCGGCAGCCTCTGCCTCGCTCTCTTCAACTTTCTGCTCAAAGCGTTCAAAGCTGGAAAAGGCATCCTCACCCAACCCGGAAATACTCTGGGCCAGACGCTTGCGGGCCTGGGCAGCTTGGTGGCGAGCAATCAACGTGCCCTGCCGGGTCCGCGCTTCTTCGAGCTTGGTCTTTAGTTCGCGCAGCTGCTCTCGCAATTGCTCGGCTGTCTGCTGACTCTCCTCCACGGCCGGAGCCAGATCCTCGGCTGCTTTGGCAAACACTGCCTTGCGCTCCAACGCCCGTCGCGCCAGCGCATCTTCGCCCGCTTCCACCGCCCGTTCGGCCTTGCGCTGCCATTCGGCTACCTGACTTTGCTTGTCGTTGAACTGGCGCTCGAGCCGCTTGTGGTTGGCCACAGCAGTCCCTACCGAGGCCGTGGCCTTGCCTACTGCCTCTTCCATGTCCCGCACCATCTGACGGATCATCTTATCTGGCTCTTCAGCCCGGTCGAGCATCTCGTTGATATTGGACTTGAGGATATCGCTTATCCTCGAAAAGGCTCCCTTAGCCATCGCACACCTTCCTTGATTGAGTGAAGCTTATCATGCGTTGTTTCTTACCTGCAAGGACCATGCCAAAATCATTGTCATATCCATAACTGATTATAGTCCAATATATTACAGGAAAAACATAGATCAAATTATTACTTGTTAATGGCCAGATTCGCCACTTGGCTGGCGTCATTGGCCATTTTCGCTCTTTTGATTATTATAACAAACTTTCAAAAAGGATCTTGCAATGGCCAATCCATTGGTCTTGATCGGCTTGGGTATCTATCTTGCGGCAATGCTCGGCGTCGGCCTATACGCTGGTCGCCGCGTCCACAGTTCGACTGACTTCATCGTCGCCGGTCAACGCCTGCCTCTGTTGCTCTGCACCGCAACCCTCGCTGCGACGTGGTTTGGCGGTGGAATCTGCATCGGTGCTGCGAGTGCTGCATATAAGGGCGGCATCCTCGCGGTCATTGCCGATCCTTTTGGCGCGGCTTTGTGCCTGTTCATCGCCGGCCTTTTTTACGTCCGGCTGATGCGGCG
Organism: Candidatus Latescibacterota bacterium; assembly: GCA_022827835.1. Taxonomy (GTDB): domain Bacteria; phylum Latescibacterota; class UBA2968; order UBA8231; family UBA8231. The sequence goes on along the minus strand of JAJEIO010000050.1, from coordinate 30 downwards.
CATGGGCTTGATGACGATCGCATCCTTTTT
>JAJEIO010000010.1 GCA_022827835.1 Candidatus Latescibacterota bacterium | reverse complement strand
GTAGCCTAAGTTGGGGCCGTCCGCCGAGCCGGAGTTCCAGCGGCCTTCCACCGAGTCGATCTCGTAGAAGCCCAGATGGGCTTGCTGGTCGAAGCGGATGTTGTCGAAGATGAAAAACTCGGCTTCCGGGCCGAAGAAGGCCGTGTCAGCCAACTGGGTGCGCAGCAGATAGGCTTGGGCGCGCTGGGCGACGCCGCGAGGGTCGCGGGCATAGGGCTGGCGGGTGATGGGGTCTTCAATTGAGCAGACCAGCGACAAGGTGGGCACGGCCATGAACGGGTCCATGACCGCGGTGGTCGGATCGGGCACGACGAGCATGTCGGATTCGTTGATTTCCTGCCAGCCGCGGATGGACGAGCCGTCGAAGCCGAGGCCGTCATCGAACAGGTCGGGCTCTAAGTCGGCGATGGGCATGGTGAAGTGCTGCCAGATGCCGGGCAGATCGGTGAACTTAAAGTCGACCATCTGCGCGTTGTGCTGGCGTGCTAAGGCCAGCGCCGACGAGACGGGGCTGGGCCCGGAAGACTTCGTTTTGGCTTTGGCTTTCGTTTTGGCTTTAGCTTTGGCTTTGGCTTTGGCCATGAGAGATCCTTTCTCGCGTCGAACAACTTTAAAGTGGTTAGAAAAAACAAAGATTCAATAGTACGATTCTGTAAATCGGCTGTCAAGCAGGCTGGGCAGCGAGTCTTGACAAGCAATCGGCGGCTTTTATTATATCTCAGAACCTCAGTATCTATCTGGCGTTTATACCGCTGGAGATGCTTCCCGGCCATGGCCACTAGCCCACTATCCAAACGCGAAATCCAAGTTCTGCTTGCCTTGGTCAAAGCCCACGTTGCCCTTGGCGTTCCGGTTGGCTCACAGACGTTGAACCAGCGCGAGGACTTGGGTGTCAGTTCGGCTACCATACGCAATGCCTTAGCCTCTTTAGAGGAAAAGGGCTACGTCTCTCAGCCCCATGTATCGGCGGGCCGCATTCCCTCTGAAAAGGGCTACCGATTCTACGTGCAGCGCTGCATGGCAACGGCCGACGCTGGCTCGGACGAGGCTGAGATTACCTTGCGGCAGCAGCTAGAGGCCGCACAGCAGGAGGGCGATTACGAGGAGATTCTGTATCAACTGGCGAGGACCATCGGCGACCTGTCGGACCAACTCGGGTTGGTTTTGGCCCCGCGCTTTAATCAGGGCATCTTTCACAAGCTGGAGCTTTGGCACTTGGGACAGCGCCGCCTATTGCTCGTCGTCACGATTCGTGGAGGCCTGACAAAGAGCTTGATGATTGAGGTAGATTGCGCGGTGTCGCAGCGCGATTTAGAGGCCTTGAGCCGGCTTTTTAACGAGCGCTTGCACGGGTTGACAATGGCTGAAATTCAAAACGCGGTCGGGGTGCGAATGGCCGAGTTTGGGCCAGTCCCGCAGTCGGTGGTGGAGGCCGTCGTAGGTCAGATCGAAGGTTTGGCTATCACGCGCGGTGCCGATCTCCACATCTCGGGGACCCGCAATCTCTGCCTAAAGCCCGAATTTGACGATCCGAGTCACGTGGCTGGTTTGGTCGATCTAGTGGAGAAAAAGGATATTCTCGCTCAGCTTATGAGCGAGCGGCACGGCGTGGTCATCACCATTGGTTCAGAGCACCGGCCGCGGGCGATGGGGCGATGCAGTATGGTGACGGCCAGCTACGAGGTTACCGGAGCCAAAGGCGTAATCGGCGTAATCGGCGTAATCGGCCCGACCCGCATGCCCTATAGATCCTTGGTGAACTTGGTCAATTGCGCAGCCTCCCGAGCGGCAAATCTGATCTGCTAACGAATTTTTGTCCCAATCTATTCACAGTTAAGAGTAAGGAGTGTCGATGAGCGAGTGCGAAACTCAGGACCACGTCGCAGTGGACGAGGCGAGCGCGGAGGGTTCCGTCGAGTCGCAGGACGAAGCGGCGGAGCCATGCGAACCAGCAGCGACCGAGGCGCAAAAAGAAGCAGCGGCGGAGTCGCAGGAAACAGCAGCAGAATCACAGGACGAAGTGGCCGATGAGGCCGATGGGCTGGCCGAACTTGAGGCGGCTCGCGCTGAGGCGGCGGCTAATTACGACCGCTATGTGCGGGCAGTCGCCGAATTGGATAACTACCGCAAGCGCACGGTGCGGATGCGCGCGGAAACGCGGGATGAAATTTTGCGCGATATCTTGTTGCAAGTCGCGCCCATCTTGGACAACTTGCGCCGCGCCCTTCGTCAGGAGACCCAAGAAGCCGAGTTGCTCAAGCAGGGCGTCGAATTGATCTGTGGCCAGTTCAACGATGTTCTCAAAGGCTATGGACTAGCCGAGATTGAGTCGGTGGGACAGCCTTTTGACCCCGAAGTCCACGAGGCCCTAGCGGAGGTCCCAGACGACGAGCACGCTCCCGGTACGATCATTGAGGAGATGGAGAAGGGCTACAAACTCAACGACAAGGTAGTCCGTTACGCACGCGTCGTCGTCAGTAAGGCGAGCGCGGAGAGCACGGAAAACTGAGGAATCGAATGTCCAAAAGGGACTATTACGAAGTACTGGGCCTCGAGCGGGACGCCAGCGACAGCGCGATCAAAGGGGCGTACCGCAAGAAGGCGCTGAAGTACCACCCCGATCGCAATCCTGGAGACGAGGCGGCCGAGGAGCAATTCAAAGAGGCATCCGAAGCATACGAAGTGCTTTCGGATCCCGAAAAGAAGGCCGCGTACGATCGCTATGGGCATGCCGGCGTTGAGGGCAATTTCGGCCGCGGTGGCTTTCAGTGGTCGGATTTTACGCACGCGGGCGATTTTCAAGACATTTTCGGCGATATTTTCGAGAGCTTCTTCGGAGGGGGTCGGCGGTCGCGAGGGTCGGTGAAGCCAAAGGGTCGCGACTTGAAAATTAAGGTGGCCTTGACGCTAGAAGAAATCGCCACGGGCGTAGAAAAGAACATTGCCTTGACTCGCTTGCAGCGCTGCAAAAGCTGCGATGGAACCGGCGCTGCCAGTGGAGCGGGCCGCAAGGTCTGCGGTACTTGCGGTGGGCAGGGCCAAGTGCAACAGATGGCGCGTACCCTCTTTGGCCCATCAATGACCGTGGTGACGTGTCCGGCCTGCGAAGGGGAGGGGCATATCGTGTCCAATCCCTGTCCAGAGTGCCGGGGCGAGGGCCGCGAACGCGGCCAAACGACTCTGACGGTGCGCATTCCCGCTGGCGTCCAAGAAGGCAACTACATTCCATTGCGCGGCCAAGGTGAGGTTGGGCCGCGTGGGGGGCCGGCCGGAGATTGCTTGGTTTTTATAGAAGAAAAAGAGCACGACTATTTTATCCGCGATGGCAACCACGTGATCTACCGATTGCCCTTGGGGTTTGCCCAAGCTGCACTAGGAGCGGAAGTAGAAGTCCCGACCTTGTCCGGCAAGGCCCTGTTGAAGGTCCCCGCTGGCACCCAATCAGGGCGCGTCTTCCGCATGGGTGGCCGGGGTATTCCGGACGTCAACGGTCGCGGTGTCGGCGACCAGCTAGTCGAGGTCGTCTTGTGGACTCCCGAGGGCCTCAGCCGACGAGAGCGCGAGCTTTTCACTGAGCTAGCCGAGCTCGAACAAGCGCGCGTGGCCCAAGAGGGCGAGAGTTTCTTCGCCAAAGTGCGCAAGGCCTTCGGCTCCTAAGAGTAGGTATCCTTGTCCGTTCCCCGAACCGGCCCCTTAGCCCAAGTGCGCCATACCGTCGCCATTGCCAGCGCCAAGGGCGGCGTGGGCAAATCGACTGTAAGTATCAACTTGGCCGTGAGTCTGGCGGCCCAAGGGGCTCGCGTCGGCCTGCTCGACGCCGACATCTACGGCCCGAGCATTCCTTTGATGATGGGTATTAGGGAGCAGCCCGCAATCGGGCAGGACGGCACGATGCGCCCGGTGTACAAGGCTGGAGTCGCCCTAATGTCGATTGGTTTTATCGCCGGCGAGGACGCGCCCGTGGTCTGGCGAGGACCGCTGTTGGCCCGGGCGTTGCAGCAGTTTTTGAATCAAGTGGAGTGGGGGGAGCTCGACTATTTATTTATCGATCTGCCACCTGGCACTGGGGATGTGCCACTTACCTTGAGTCAGGCCGTGGCCCTGTCCGGTGCCTTGATCGTGACCACTCCGCAGAGCGTGGCGCTGGAGGATGTGGAGCGGGGCATTGCCATGTTTTCTAAGGTCGAGGTGGATATTCTCGGGATCGTCGAAAACATGAGCTATTACCTGTGCAGCCAATGTGGCCAACGCCACGAGATCTTCGGGTGTGGCGGGGGAGCCGAGGCGGCGGAGCGGCTGGGGTTGCCCTTCTTGGGTGAGTTACCTCTCTCGGCTGCAATCCGCCAGAATGGGGATGAAGGACGGGCCGAGCCCGACCCCCTTTTCGCCGCAATCGGCGAGGGGCTCGTCGCCGAGTTGCGCCGCTTGGAGGCTAGTGAGTAAGCGGTCTTGGCACTGTTTGCGGCTAGAGGTGCCTGCGGCCTGCGCCGAGGACGTGAGCGCGTGGGCGTATGAGCTAGGTAGCTGTGGCCTTCAGGCCGAGGAAGCAGGGGAACGGACTCAGTTGAGCGCGTACTTTGCAGCCGAGCCAGTGCGCGATTTGGCTGGAATTCGGCGCGAGCTAACGCATAGGCTTGCCGCGCTCGGCTTGGCGTCGCCGATAGGCACCGAATGCGTGGAGGAACAGGATTGGGAGGCCGAGTGGAAGCGATTTTTTGCGCCGGTGTGGGCTACCGAGCAGATCGTCGTCCACCCTTCGTGGATTCCGGTCGAGCCAGCCGAGGGCCAAATCGCCGTGCGCATAGATCCCCAAATGGCCTTTGGCACGGGTGGGCACGAATCAACCCAGCTTTGCTTGCAGGCATTGGAGCGCTGTCTGCGCCCCGGGATGCGCTGTCTGGACTTGGGGACGGGTAGCGGCATTCTCAGCATTGCCGCCGCGCTGCTAGGGGCCGGACCGGTGCTCGCCGTGGATATCGACGAGCAGGCCGTGGCCAATGCGCGGGAAAACTTGGCGCATAACTGCATTGACTCTGAGCAAGTCGAAGTGCGGCTGGGGGGAGTGGAGGCCGTTGCGGAAAGGCCCTTTGACTTGGTCTTGGCCAACATTCAAAGCCACGTGTTGCGGCCCCTTTTGACCCCTTTGCGCGGCTTGCTGGCCGCGGATGGCCGGATCGCGTTTTCGGGATTGCTGGCGCGGGAAGAAGCAGCGTTTTGCCGCTGGGTCACAGAAGCTAAATTAGAGGTCGATACAATTTTGGCAAAAGAGGAGTGGATCTGCGTGGTAGCGCGAAACAGTGGAGGTCAATTTGACTAGTATCCTAGTCCTACATGGACCCAATCTCAACTTGCTGGGCACGCGCGAGCCCGAGGTATATGGTCGGGAGACCTTGGCCGAGATCAACGCGTTGATTGCCGACCACGCGCAGCGGCTCGGGGTGCAGGTGCGCTGCTGCCAATCCAATAGCGAGGGCGCGCTAATCGACGCTTTGCACCAAGCCCAAGAGCAGGGCCTGCTGTTCAATCCAGGGGCCTTCACCCATTATAGCCTTGCCCTGCGCGACGCCGTGGTGGCCAAGGGGTTGCCGACCGTCGAGGTGCATCTGTCCAATGTTCACGCCCGGGAAGCGTTTCGCCAGCACTCAGTTATCGCGCCCGTCTGTCTGGGGCAAATCGCTGGGTTTGGCAGTTTTAGCTACGTGCTCGGGCTAGAGGCTTTGGTGCATCATCTGAGGGATGCGGAAGGCCCTCAGAACGAATAGACGTAGGATACGCCGACGCGCGGCTCGCCGTGGTGGAAACTGAGCTCGGGAAAGATGCGGCGGGTGGTTTTGCGTGGGATCAGAGCCACCCCGAAGCTGCCGACGGCGAGCGCCGCGGTGGACCAGCCATAGAGGCGGGCGCGATCGGCTTTGTCGTCCAGCTTTTGGGCGCGGGATTCCTGGCCGTGTTCGCGGTTGAGGGCTGCTTCAGCTTCGTTGTCGGAAGCCCGGTCGAATTGTAGCCAAGAGAGTAGGCCGAAGGCAAGAGCGCCCCCGAGAAAACTGATGTAGGGAAACTCGGTCACCGAAATCGTTTGGGCACCTCCACCCAGCGATTCGAGGGTGATGATCTTGTCGATTTCGGTCTTGTCGAAAGTGAAGATCTTGTCGTTGACGCGCATGATGACCAGATCTTGGTCCTTTTCGATTAGATTGCCTTCCACTAAGCTGCCATCGGCCAGATAGAGGCGGGTATCTGCCCCGGTGATGGGTGCCGGTTCCGTCTCGGCGAGGGCCATGACGGGTTGCAGAACGAGGCACAAGCAGGCAACTAACGCCGTGTAGCGCTTCATGTTAAGGCTCCTCTTGGTAACTTTTCGCAAATATACTAGGTCGATACCTAATGTCAATAGATGAGACGCCTGCCAGCACGAGCCGTTCCTGCGAACGGGACGCCGCGGCCGAACTCGCCGGGATGACGATTGCCCAGATACGCGCACAGGTGGCGGAGTGGGAAAGCGGCGATCCGGGCTGGGCCTTACTCGAAAAGGATCGCCGCGTTGGCGTCCGGCGCTTGGTGGTCGAGCGGCGGCGGCGCGATGCGCGGGAGCAGGCGGAGTCCCAGCGGCGCGAGCGGCTTCTGCACTTTGAACGGCACCTTTGGGCGCAGGGAGTGCATCGAGTAGCTGGTGTCGATGAGGCGGGGCGCGGTTGCTTGGCGGGGCCTGTGGTGGCTGCCGCGGTCGTCTTGTCGCCGGACTATGTCATCGCCAAGATCGACGATTCCAAGAAGCTGTCGCGTACCCAGCGCGAGGCTCTGTACGAGGAAATTGCGGACAAGGCCCTGTCTGTGGGAATAGGACAAGTCGAGGCTGCGGAGATCGACAGGTTGAACATCCTGCAGGCCTCGCTCAAGGCCATGCGCTTGGCGCTGGAGAATTTGCCCACTCCGCCCGATAGGGTGCTGATCGACGGACACCTGCCGGCGCGCAGTCCCTATCCCGAGCAAGCCATCATTGACGGAGACGCCCGCTCGCTGTCGATTGCCGCGGCCTCAATCGTGGCCAAAGTACACCGCGACCGCCTGATGTGCGAATGCGACGTCCGCTATCCCGAATACGGTTTTGCCGCGCACAAAGGCTACGGCAGTGCTGCGCACTTAGCCGCACTTGACGCGCATGGTCCTTGTCCATTGCACCGCCGCAGTTTCGGCCCGGTGGCTGCGCGGATTGCCGCGCCGCGCTCGGAGCTTTTTCTCTCTTTTGAGGAGGGCATATACGACTGTGCCAACTTTGCCGAGCTAGAGAGGTTGGGACAATTGGTCAAAGAAGCCGCGGCCGATTTAGCGGCTGACGAGCTAGCGACCCTGAGAGAGGCTTATCGGGAGCAGCGCGACAAGCTGGGGGACATCGGACGGCGAGGTGAAGCGGCGGCCGAGGCTTATCTGGAAGAACGGGGCTATCGGATCCGGGCGCGTCGCTATCGCGCTACTGGCGGCGAAATCGACTTGGTGGCTGAAGAGCGGGGCGAGTTGGTCTTTGTCGAGGTAAAGGCCAGCCAGCGCGCGTCTCGCCCCGAACAAAGGGTGAATCGCGCCAAGCGTCAGCGTCTAACGCGGGCCGCCCGGCACTATATTCAATACGGTGCCGCGGCCGATACGGTCTGCCGCTTCGACGTAATCGCCGTGTGGCTGCGCGCAACCGGCGCAGAAATTGAGCATTGGCCGGACGCGTTCAAGTCCCTCGATTAAGCAGCCAATTCACTATAGACGATCTGGCCGCCGACGATGGTGGCCACGGCCTTGCCCTTTAGGTGGTAACCGGCAAAGGGAGTGTTCCGCGATTTAGAGCGGAAGTGCGCGGGGACTACCTCCCATTCGCGCGTTAGGTCGAGCAGGGTTAGATCCCCAGGCATCCCCGAGGTGAGCGCCCCCCCGGGCAGGCGCAAGATGCGCGCCGGGTGGCAGGTCCAGCGAGCGATGGCCTCGTGCAGGGGCAAAACGCGGTCGACCAAATAGGTCAAGGTGAGGCCGACTGCCGTCTCTAGGCCGACAATGCCCATGGGAGCTTGGGTTAGGGGTTGGGATTTTTCCTCGGCTGTATGCGGCGCGTGGTCGGTTGCAATGACTTCTATGGTGCCATCGGCTAGCCCCACGAGCATGGCCTCGACATCGGCGGCCTCGCGCAGCGGCGGGCTCATCTTGGCGGCCGTGCCTTGGCGCTCGACCTCGCGGTCGGTGAGTACAAAGTGATGGGGCAGCACTTCGCAGGTCACGGGTAGGCCATCGGCTTTGGCGCGCCGGACCAATTGCGCGGTGCCGACCGTGCTGATGTGGGCGATGTGCAAAGGGCCGCCGGTCTGACGGACGAGTTCTATATCGCGGGCGACCATTTCCTCCTCACCTGCTGCTGGCATCCCCTTGACGCCGAGGCGCGCGGCCACTTCTCCTGCGTGCATACAGCCGCCGGCCGTAAGCGACTTGACCTCTTCGTGCGGGAAGATGGGCCGGTCGAGGTCGCGGGCAATTTCGAGAGCGCGGCGCATCAGGGCCTCGTCTTCGACAGGGTCGCCGTCGTCGGAAAAGGCCACCGCGCCCAATTCGGCCAATTCCGCGAGGGGGGCGAGCGCACCGCGTCCTTGGCGGCCCACGGTCACGCAGGCGATTGGATAGTAGCGCACGCTGGCCGTCTGCGCTCGTTCCAGCACTAACTGCAAATGGTCGCTACTGTCCGGGGGAGGGTTGGTATTGGGCATGGCGGCCACTGCGCAGATGCCGCCTGCCGCGGCCGCGGCAGTGCCGCTCTGAATGGTCTCCTTGTGTTCGTAACCGGGTTCGCGGAGATGGGTGTGGATGTCGATAAAACCTGGAGCAACGACCAAGCCGGTGGCCGTCAGGACGGGCACGTCTGGAGGTGCCAGAAGGTTCGCGGCCGACTCGACTATTTTTCCTTGGCGAATGAGGATGTCTCCTAGGGCATCGGTGCCATTGGCTGGGTCGATGAGGCGTCCTTGGCGGACGAGCAAGTCGGCAGAAAATTTAGACATGGGAGAGGGAGACGAGTGGAGCGAGCCAGTCGATGGTTTCTCGCAGGGTCAACGGGTCGCTAGCTAGAGCTATGCCTCGTTGTCGCAGGCGGCGAGCCAACTGCACGGACATCGGGGGCACAAGCTCGCTGATAGACTCGAATTCAGGATGGGTGAACACGGCGCGGGCCGGCCCTTGCAACTTGATCCGGCCTTGGCGCAGGACCACTACGTGGGTGGCTAAGTGACCGATTAGCTCCATATCGTGGCTGATTAGCACGAGAGTGCGGCCTTGGTTACTTAGCTCGACGAAGAGCTTGCACAAGCTGGCCGTAGTCTGGGGATCAAGGCCGGCGGTCGGTTCGTCGAGCACTAAGACCTCTGGGTCCATGGCGAGGACGCCGGCGAGCGCGACGCGACGCCTTTCGCCTCCGCTCAACGAAAGGGGCTGGCGCGGCCCGAATTCTGCCAACGGCATACCTACCATAGCGAGCGCACTAGCCACGAGGTCATCAACGCGCTCGGGGGCAAAGCCGAGGTTGCGCGGCCCAAAGGCCACATCCTCGGCCACAGTTTCGGCGAAGAGCTGGAGTTCGGGAAACTGGAAGGCCAAGCCGACGCGCTGGCGCACGCGAGCCGGGGGCAAGGAGTCAATGTCGCAGTCGTCGAGGAGCACGCGGCCGCGCGAGGGTTTGAGTAGGGCGTTGAAGTGCTGGGCGAGGGTAGTCTTGCCCGCGCCATTGGTGCCCACGAGGGCCAGTATGGAGCCGGTGGGGATGTCTAGATCAATGTCGAGAATGCCGAGACGGTGGGTAGGCAGGTGCTCGTCGTAGAGATGCGTCAGCCCTTCGGCCGCTAGTTTGCTCGGCGCTGGCGACAGCGGGGAGGGCGGAGTCCAAGGCGGTGGGGGAGTCTGGGGTTTTAGCGCGGCTAGCGCGTCGGACAAGGCGTCTAGCTCCAAGGAGGTTTCGGCCAGCGACAAGTGAGCGGCGAGGGCGCTTGCAAAGGGCAGGTCGAGGCCAAGAGCCCGGAGCTTGGGCGGGTCGGCAAAAAGGGCGGCAGGGGGGTCGTCTGCACAGACCTGACCCGCGTGGAGGACGATGACGCGGTCGGTGCGAGCGGCTTCCTCTGGGGAGTGGGTAATGAGTATGGTCGCGATGCTATATGCGGTGCGCAGTCGCTGAAGCAACTCGGCCACTTGCTGTCTTTCACCGGGATCGAGCAGGGCTGTCGATTCGTCCAAAACGAGATAGCGCGGTCGCATCGCCACCACTGCGGCAATGGCCACGCACTGCTTCTCGCCACCGGAGAGCTTGTGTGGCGGATAGCAGCGATAGGCTTCGAGGTCGAAAGCGGCGAGTGTTTCCTCGACGCGGCGGTGAATTTCATCGCTGGCTAGGGCTAGGTTTTCCAAACCAAAGGCCAATTCGTCGGCGACCGTGGTAGCGACTAGCTGATCGTCCGGGTTTTGCAAGACCATGCCAACTAGCTGGCGGATGGCGCGGAGTTGGGTTGGGTCGCTGGAATCCATGCCATCGACGAGGACCCGGCCCGTTTGGGGCTGTTGTAGCCCGTTTAGGCAGCGAGCGAGGGTGGTTTTGCCCGAACCGTTGGCACCCATGAGGGCGATGTTTTCCCCAGGGCTGATGTGGAGATCAATGGAGCGCAAGGCGGCTAGGCCCTCGCGATAGCTAAGGCTGAGTTTTTCGACGCGGATCATAGGGCGGCAGCATACGGCAAAAGAATTTTGCCGTCAAGGCGTCAAGTTGACAGCTAGAGGGGGAGATTGTTTATTCAGATTTAAGGATTTACGAAAATTAAGAGCGTTGCCAATTGCGGGCGCTCGCAACGCATTTTGGGTGAAGATTATGGCTTTTATGAGCAAGATACTGTGTAGGTGGATTTGGGTGCTCGCCATTGGAGTCGTGGGGTGCAGCGATTCGGAAGAGGAACTCCAGATCGTCGGCCCCGATCTACCGGAAGGGCCGGGTCGCGTTTATCCCATTTCAGCCGTTAGCTTCACGTCCATCGACAGTGTCGAAGTGAGCGCACTTTTTGGCACGGCGGATGCTGGCGAATCGCTGCCAGTGGTGATCCTCCTGCACGACTTGGGTGGGAACAAATCCGACTGGTTGACCAACACCGGTACGTACGTGGCCTTGCTCGAGCGCGGCTATGCCGCCTTGGCCATCGACATGCGCGGGCACGGCCAGACTCCACTGCCCGATGGCCGACAGGCCTTGGAATTGATTGACTTGGAACGGAGCTTTCTCGATGTCCACGCTTCGCTAATCTGGCTGCAGAGTCAGTCCAAGATCGATATCAGCCGCATCGCGGTCGTGGGTAGCGGCTCGGGAGGCAATGTAGCCTATATATGTTCGGGCGTTTTCCCCGAGCTAATAAAAACCAGCATCTCCCTCTCGCCTGGGCTGTGGGGATCCACTTCGCTAGAACCGTTAGTCATCGGGACCGGCCTCGAATCGTTTGGTCCGCGGTCCATGCTCTTTATGGTGGGCGATCAGGATCAAATTCAGGCCGGGGACGTCATTCTCAGCTATGTCGATTTCGCTCGCAATCTAGAGGCCCAGACAGCCGAGCCGAAGGATTTGCGCGTTTTTACAGACTCGGCTGACCACGGTTGGGCATTGCTCAACAATGTGCCCGAGGCGCAGGATCTGTTCTTCCTCTGGTTGGAGGAAAATCTCTAAATAGCACTTCACCTGCGGTGCCAGCGCATGGACTCGCCGCCAGCCATTGCCGTCGTCATTCCCGCCTGCGACGAAGAAGAAGCCATCGGCAAGGTGCTGCAAGACATACCAGATATCGCACAGCAGATTATCGTCGTCGATAATGGCTCGGCCGACCGCACCGCCGAGGTGGCCCACCGCTTGGGTGCCTGTGTCGTCGTCGAGCCGCGCCGCGGCTACGGCCAAGCCTGTCTGGCGGGCATGGCCCATCTCGATGGCCCGGATATTGTCGTCTTCCTCGACGGCGATTACAGCGATTACCCCGAGGACATGCTGGCTCTAGTAAGACCGATCATCGCAGACGATGCCGATATAGTCATTGGTTCTCGGGTCTTGGGTCAGCGGGAAAAGGGTGCTCTTTTGCCGCAGGCTCGCTTTGGTAACTGGTTGGCCACCTTCTTAATCCGTCTGTTGTTTGGCGTTACTTTTACGGATTTGGGACCTTTTCGCGCATTGCGCTACGACGCGCTCATGCGGCTAGAGATGCAGGATCGCAACTTTGGCTGGACCGCGGAGATGCAGGTCAAAGCCGCTCGGCTGGGTCTGCGCGCGGTCGAAGTGCCCGTGCGCTATCGCCGCCGCATCGGCACTTCCAAAATCACCGGCACACTCAGCGGTACGCTGCGGGCCGGATACAAAATTCTCTGGACCATTTTCCGCTATGCGCGGTGGCGTCCTACGCAGTCTCGGGGATAGGTGGGCACTGCTCGATGCAACTGGGGGACTACGACTTTGACCTACCCGATGCCCTGATCGCCCAACGCCCGCCGCCTGCGAGAGACCAAGCGCGTCTGTTGCTCTTGAACCGGGCGGATGGCTCGTTGCAGCACCTGCACTTTGGGGCCATCGTCGATCAGCTCGCGCCTGGCGACGCCCTAGTATTGAATCAAACGCAGGTCGTGCCGGCTCGGCTCAAAGGGCGTAAAGTCGCTACCGGAGGGCGGGTTGAACTTCTGTTGCTTAGGCCGCTAACTGCGGGCGATTGGCTAGCGATGGGGCGACCTGGACGGGGCTTAAAACCAAAGACGCGGTTGGAGTTTGGCGATGGAGCGGTGGAAGCGCACATCGTCGAGCAGGTTGCACCGGGGCGGTTTCGCGTGCGCTTTGCCGTTGAAGACGTGCTGGCGCGACTAGAAGAGATCGGGGAAATACCGCTACCGCCCTATATTCGGCGTCCGCCCGAAGCTGCGGATCGGGAGCGCTACCAGACTATCTATGCGGCGCGTCCAGGGGCTGTTGCCGCCCCCACGGCCGGCCTGCACTTTACCCCTCAGTTAATCGCTGAGATCGCGGCCAAGGGCGTGGCGGTCCTGAAGGTGCTTTTGCACGTGGGGCCAGGCACGTTCGAGCCGGTGCGCTGCGCGGACCCGCGCCAGCATGTACTCGAGCCTGAATACTGTGAAATCGACGAGTCGGTGGCGGCCGCGCTCAGGCGTTGTCGCGCGGGTGGTGGCCGCATCGTCGCCGTAGGTACTACCGTGGTGCGGACCTTGGAGTCAAGCGTTGATGCTGAGGGGTATGTGCGCGCCTGCGGAGGATTTGCCGATGCGTTTATCTATCCGCCCTACGCATTCAAGGCGGTCGATACGTTGGTGACGAATTTTCACCTGCCGCGTTCGAGTCTGTTATTGCTCGTGGCGGCGTTTGTCGGGCGGGAACGGCTTTTGGCCGCCTACCGCGAGGCCGTAGAGCGGGGCTATCGCTTTTACAGCTATGGCGATGCCATGATGATTGTGTGAGATCGTGGAAAATATAACCGCCATCATCCCGGCCGCCGGCCGGGGGCAGCGCATGGGAGCAAATCGACCCAAACAGTACCTCCCGTTAGGGGGCCGGCCTGTACTCTGGCACGTGCTCGCGCGTCTCGAAGCTAGCCCGCTGGTGACTGATATTGTTTTGGTCGTGCGGAGCGAGGACATGGACTATTGCCGTAGCCAATTGAGTGAAAGTGGGGGCTTTGCCAAAGTCGCCGCCCTTGTGCCTGGGGGTGCTGAGCGCAGCGCATCTGTGTATCGAGGCTTGCTGGAGACTCGCGCCGATATGGTTTTGGTACACGATGCCGTGCGGCCGTTTATTTCGGAGAGGCTGCTGGAGCGGGTGGTCGCCGCTACTCGCGAGCACGGAGCGGCGCTGCCCGCTTTGCCGGTAGTAGAGACGATCAAGGAAGTGGCGGACGATCGGGTCGTTGGCACGCCGCGCCGCGAGCGGCTGTGGCAGGCGCAGACCCCGCAGGGATTTGACCGCGAGTTGCTGCTGAGGGCGTACCACGCGGCCGGAACCGACGCGGTGGCCACGGACGACGCTGCGCTAGTCGAGCGGCTGGGTCACACAGTCTGTGTCGTGCCCGGCGAAGCCGACAACCGCAAGCTGACCACGCCCGAGGATTTGGCTTGGGCCGAGTGGCGAGTGCGCGCAAGGGAGGAGGTGCCTGCTATGGGCTTGCGCATAGGACAGGGCTACGATGTGCATCGCTTGGAGGAGGGGCGGCCTCTAATTTTGGGCGGGGTCGTCGTGCCCTTTGCTCGGGGATTGGCGGGCCACTCGGACGCAGATGTGTTGACACATGCCGTAATCGACGCGCTCTTGGGTGCCTTGGCGGCCGGAGATATCGGCCAGCTCTTCCCCGACTCGGACGCGCAATACAAAGACATATCGAGCTTGGTGCTGCTCAAGCAGGTCGGTACCCTGATAGCGGAACGAGGGGCGCGGGTCCTGCACATCGACGCGGTCGTTGCGGCCCAGCGGCCCAAGCTCGCGCCGCACATAGCTGCGATGCGCCAAACGCTAGCGACGACCTTGGGCCTAGACGTGGGGCAGGTCTCGCTCAAGGCCACCACGACTGAACGTTTGGGGTTTGTCGGGCGGGAGGAAGGCATGGAAGCTCAAGCTGTGGTCCTTTTGGCGCTGTAAAGCATGGCAGAATATTTGGATTCCTTACTCGCGGCCTTGTCTGGCGTTGATCCACTGTGGGCGTATGGCATCTTGTTGCTTAGCGCCTTTTTGGAAAACATTGTGCCACCTATACCCGGCGATACGGTGGTGGTGTTCAGCGCCTATTTGGTCGGGCGCGGCCTTTTGGATATATGGCCAGTTTTTTTTGCTACTTGTGTCGGGGGCATGGCCGGCTTTTTAGTCATGTACTATTTGGGTTATAGTCGGGGGCGCGCCTTTTTCGCCGGCCGTCGGGGCACGGTGAAACTGGATCAAGCCGAGCGGTGGCTCAGTCGCTACGGCGTCGCGCTCATTTTAGGCAACCGATTTTTAAGCGGCATTCGGTCGGTCATCGCCATCGGTGCTGGTCTGGGACGCATGCCTTGGCCGACCGTCGTACTCTGCGGCGCGATCGGCATGGCAGTTTGGAACGGATTGCTGCTTTACGCCGGAATTTTGGTGGGTGAAAACTGGGAACAGGTCACGGAGCTGCTCGCACAATACAATAGATTATTGGTGGGGATCCTGTGCTTAGTGGGAGTGGTGCTACTCTGGCGCTGGTGGCGCAGGCGTTGACAAGCACGGATAGAGGGCTTAGGTTAAATAATTTCTATATAATCTGAGAAAAGACGATGAATGACATTACCTACGCCCCTAAAGCGGGCGACATCAAGCGGCAGTGGTTTGTGATTGATGCCACCGATAAGGTACTAGGGAGGCTGGCTTCGGAAATCGCCCAAGTGCTGCGCGGCAAGGGCAAGCCCGAATACGCTCCACATGTCGATGTGGGCGACCACGTCATCGTGATTAATGCCGACAAGGTAAAGGTCACGGGCAACAAGGCCGAAAAAAAGGTCTATTACCGCCACACCGGCTATCCAGGTGGCTTGCGGGTCACGCCCTACAGTCGCATGGCCGAACGGCATCCCGATCGCATAATCCGCAAGGCCGTGTGGGGTATGCTGCCGCACACCAAATTGGGCCGGATGCAGCTAAAGAAGCTCCGCATTTATGCCGGCGGCGAACACCGGCACCAAGCGCAAAACCCCCAGCCTCTCGAACTTTAAGCCAAAGGCAACGCGCCCATGCCCTTAGAAAACTATGAAGCGACCGGCCGTAGAAAGACCTCGGTCGCCCGAGTGCGCCTGCAGCTCGGCAATGGTAGTATTTACATGAATGGTCGCGCGGTCAGCGAATACCTGCGCCGAGATTCCCTAGAGATGATCCTCGTGCAGCCTCTGGATCTGACCGAGACGCGAAACGCGTTCGACATCCACATTTCCACCCGTGGCGGCGGCCTGCGCGGCCAAGCCGGTGCCGCGAGTTTGGGCATTGCCCGCGCCTTGGTACAGTACGACCCGCAGAAGCGGGAAGTGTTGAAGAAAGGCGGCTTTTTGACGCGCGATGCCCGCGAGAAAGAGCGCAAGAAATACGGATTGGCTGGCGCGCGCAAGCGCTTCCAATTCTCCAAGCGCTAGTTCCATTCCAATACACACGCTTCCCGATGCACGGCAGAGAGTGTCCCGTGGGCGTTCGGCGTCTGCGGGGCTTCTGTGTGTAGATGAAGGAAGCGGAGGCCCAACTAACATTTAGGAGCGATCATGGCTGACTTCACTATCCGCGACTTGCTGGAGGCGGGGACCCACTTCGGGCACCAGACCCGGCGTTGGAACCCCAAAATGCAGCCCTACATTTTCACCGAGCGCAACGGCATCCACATCATTGACCTGCAAAAGACGGTCGGCAAGGTCGAGGCCGCTTGCGAGGCCGTGCGTCAGACGGTGCGCGCTGGGCGCGCCGTGCTCTTTGTCGGCACGAAGAAGCAGGCCGCCGAACTCGTGCGGCAAGAAGCTGAGCGCTGTGGTATGTTTCACGTCACCGAGCGCTGGCTCGGCGGAATGGTGACTAACTGGCAGACCATCCGCCAGAGCATCCGGCACCTAGAGCATCTCGACCGCATCTCGAGCGACGGCACCTACGAGAACCTCAAGAAAAAAGAAGTTCTGCTGCTCGAAAAAGCGCGCGCCCGGCTCCAGCGGACCTTGGCCGGCATCCGCAGCATGGGTAGCTTGCCCGGCTTGGTCTTTATCATAGACATCAAGAAGGAGCACATCGCCGTGCGCGAGGCGGCCAAGTTGGGTATCCCCTCCGTGGCCATTGTCGATACCAACTGCGATCCCGACTTGGTGACCTATCCGATTCCCGGCAACGACGATGCCATCCGCTCGATCGCCCTCATTACGCGCCTGATCGCCGACGCGGTGATTGAGGGTAGGGCCGAAGCCGAAGTCGAGAAAGCGGCGCGCGACGACAAGCAAGAGGCCGAAGAGGCTGAACAAACCGAAGAGGCTCCGGCGGATGTAGCCGAGGCCACCGCATAGCTAGATCAACTACTTTTGAAAGCAAACGACGATGACTCAGATTACCGCACAAAGCGTACGAATGCTCCGGGAGAAAACGGGCTTGGGCATGATGGATTGCAAGAAAGCCCTGCAAGAAACCGGCGGCGACAGCGAAAAGGCCATTGAGTACTTGCGCAAGCAGGGCCTGTCCGCGGTGGAGAAGCGAGCCGGTCGCGACGCCAGCGAGGGCCTGATCCAAGCGTATATTCACCAAGGCAGCCGTCTCGGTGTGCTGTTAGAGGTCAACTGTGAAACCGACTTCGTCGCCCGCACCGACGATTTCCAAGAGTTCGTCAAGGATGTGGCCATGCACATTGCCGCCTCCCAGCCTTTGGCAGTCGAGCGGGAGGGCATTGCCGCCGACGCCGTAGAAAGGGAGCGGGCCATCTTTCTCGAACAGGCCAAAAATGAAGGCAAGCCCGAGCATATTGCCGAGAAAATCGTCGAGGGCCGCATGGAGAAGTTCTATCAGGAAAATTGCCTAATGGAACAGGTCTTCGTCAAAAATCCCGACCAGACCGTCGGCGAATTGGTCACCGAGATAACCGCCAAAATCGGCGAGAAAATCACCGTGCGTCGCTTTGAGCGGTTCGTCTTGGGGGAAGACGCCTGAAAACACATTGAGGCCGCCATGTTGGAAGAGGTCCTTGAAACAGTAAAAGAGGCTATGGATAAGGCCATTGAGTCCCTGCGCCGCGACTTAGCCTCTATCCGCACGGGGCGGGCCTCGGTCGCCATGCTCGACAATGTGCGGGTGGATTACTACGGTCAACAGACACCGCTCAATCAGGTGGCGACGATCAGCGTCCCCGAGCCGCGCTTGTTGGCGATCAAGCCTTGGGAGGCGGCGTTGATTCCCGTGATTGAAAAGGCCATTCTCGCCGACAAGAGCCTGGGGCTCAACCCGGCCAACGACGGCACCATCATCCGGCTGCCCATTCCCGAACTGACCGAGGAGCGGCGGGTAGAAATTACCAAAGTCGCCCGGCATCGAGCCGAGGAAGGGCGAGTTGCCGTGCGCCATGCGCGGCGCGACGGGATTGACTTGCTCCAGGAAGCGCAAAAGGACGGGGACATCTCCGAAGACGAGTCGCGCAGCGCGCAGAAAAAGGTGCAGGATTTGACCGCTGAATACGTGGCTTCCATTGACGAGATCATCGAGAACAAGGAAAAGGAGATCATGGAGGTCTGAACGGCCTCTCATCTCCGGTTGTGCCGAAGCATAGCCTCGTTTTGTCGCTCTACTACATTCTCTGGTCCATGCGCCCCCGGCAGTGGATCAAGAATGTCTTCGTCTTTCCCGCTCTCGTCTTTTCCGAACATCTATTTGACGTTTCCTACTTGGTCCGCAGCTTAGGAGCGGCCCTCTGCTTCGTCCTGCTGAGCGGCGGCGTCTATTTGTTCAACGACATCTTCGACCGCCAGTACGACCGCCTGCATCCCCAAAAGTGCCATCGGCCGATTGCCGCCGGCCACCTGTCGGTTGCGTTGGCTTGGGGGGCGGCTTTGGTCGCGTTGGTCCTTGCGTTGGCTTGCGCTTTTTGGCTGCATCCTCATTTGGGGTGGGTGGCCGTGCTCTACGCGGCGCTCAACGCGGCGTACTCGCTCCGGCTCAAGCACGTGGTGTTGGTGGATGTACTGATTGTGGCCGCGTGTTATCTGCTGCGAGCCGTCGGCGGCGGCGTGGTTATTGAGGTGTCTATTTCCACTTGGTTTATCGTCTTTATCTTCGCGCTGGTGCTCTTTATGGCGGCGGTCAAGCGTCGGCAGGAGATCGTGCAACTCGCGGATGAGGCCGCGGATCACCGCGCCATTCTCGAAGAATACAGCGTGGCTTTTCTCGATCAAATGATCGCCGTCCTCACGGCTGTGACCGTGGTCTGCTACGCGCTGTACGCGATGGGGGTGGGCGGAACAGAAGATGTGCGGTTGCAGTGGACGATTCCTTTTGTGCTCTACGGCGTATTGCGCTATCTCTATCTAGTGTACCACCGGGGGCAGGGGGACGACCCGACAGCAGTCGTCTGGAGTGACCGACCTTTGCAGGTCAACACCCTGCTCTGGCTGGTGGCTAGCCTATTCGGACTGTACGCCTAACCGAGGCATTGGCACTTTCTTAAAGGAGACGCGAGCATGGCAGCGAATTTGAAGCAGAAGATCAAGCGGGGCGAACAGGTGGTGGGGTTTGGCATCCGCGGCGATATCGAGCGCGATGCATTCAAGCGAATCGCCGAGTTGGGCGCGTGCGATTTTGTCTTTGTCGATAGCCAGCACTCGCCCTATAGCGAAGACCGCTTGGTCGCCTTGGCGGGCATGATTGGGGAGTTCGACCTGCCGCTGCACTTTCGCATCAAGCACACCCGCCACACCTACCAGATCGGCAACTGCTTGGACTTGGGGCCTTCGGGGATCGAGGTGCCCCAAGTGGAGACCGTAGCGACTGCTGAAGAAGCCGTGGCCAATTTTTACTATTTGCCGCAAGGGGTGCGCAGCCACGGCGGCGGTGCCCGCGTCGGCGACGCGAGCGGCGGCCCTCAGGCGTATGCGGATTGGTGGAACCAGTACGGGGTGCTGTGGCTGCAAGTCGAATCGGTGGCAGCCGCGACGAGTGCATTTAACTTGGCGCGGCCTGGGGTCGATTGCCTCTCTTTTGGCCCTACTGACCTGCAAATGGATCTAAACCACCGGGGACATCCCCATCTCAAAAGCGTTGACGATTGCGTGCGCCACGTGGTCGAGGCCTTGCAGGGCACGGATACCGCAGTCTGTTTTCGCAATGGCACGGTCGAGAGTCGGTCGCGCTACGCCGATATGGGAGTGCGTGTTTTTCTGGAAGCGCCGCCGGTCTGAGAGATATCTATCGGGCCTGTCCCAGCCCAGCGTACGCCCGGCCTAGCGGCAGGACGAAGGGTTCTTCGCAAGGGCGGAAGGGCACCATGGCGGCGATTTCGTCGAGTCGGGCGAGAACTTCGCTGCTCAAGGGGCCGTTGGCGACCGCAGCGGCGTTCTCTTCGACCTCCGCCTGCGAGCGAACTCCCATCAGGGCGCAGGAGACGCGCGGGTCGGAGAGCACGAAGCGCAGGCTTAGTTCGGGCAGGGAAATACCGACTTCACGGACAAAGTCGTAGAGGGCGCAAAACTGCTGCTGGCGCGGCTGACCCAGCCACAGCACTCCTCGCCGTATTTCTTCCTCGTGAGCCGGGGAGAGCGCGCCCATTTGCAGTGGCGAGCCGATGACGATGCCCATGTTGTGTTCGTGCGCCGCTGGCAAGGCGCAGTGCGCGGCCTCGCGCCAAAGCAGGCTGTAGTTGAGCGCGGTGAGCAGGATGTCGAAGCGGCCCGTGCGGATGATAGGTTCGATGTGGTAGGCCGTGGTCGATCCTAGGCCGATGTAATCGACGAGGCCTTCCTGCTTGAGTTCGTCTAGAACCTCTAATACTGGGCCGTTGTATTCCTCGTCGGCCCACCAATCGTACATCCTTGGCCGGTCTGGCTCGTGGACCATCAGGATATCGACGCGGTCGCGCTTGAGGCGCGCTAGGCTTTCCTCCACCGAGCGCCGCAAGCAGGCAGGATCCTGCGGCAGGAAGGGGGTAAGGCGTCCTCCGATCTTGGTCGAAAGGTAAAAGGGCGTTTCCACGCCTTCCAATGCCTTGCCCAAGACTTCTTCGCTGTCGAAATAGGTCGGTGCGGTGTCGATGTAATTGACCCCTAATTCGAGCGCTCGCAGCACGGCCTGCTTGCTCTGCTCGAAGGCCGCGCCATGGGACGAGACAAAAAGCCCGCCGAGCGACAGCTCGCTCACGGCTAGGCCTGTGCGGCCGAGGATTCGCTTTTTCATAAGTGCATCACCACGCCGTCCAGCCGCCATCCACCGGTACGATGGTTCCGTTGACGTAGCCACTGGCCTTTGAGCACAAAAAAAGCAGGGCGGTGGCTAGCTCTGCGGGCTGACCAAAGCGTCCCTGCGGCGTAAAGGTGCGCAGGCGGGTGCTCATCTTCTCGTTGTCGAGGGCGGTCTCGGTCATTGCGGTAGGGAAATAGCTGGGGGCGATGGCGTTTGCAGTGATGCCGTGTCTGCTCCATTCCACTGCCTGCGAGCGCGTCAATCCCACAAGTCCATGCTTGCTGATTGTGTAGGCGCTCAGGCCGTTGATTACCGAGGCTCCCAAGCCGTAGATAGAGGCGATGTTGACGATGCGGCCGGCTTCAGATTCGCGGAGCAAGGGGAAACAGGCTTTGGCGAGTAGCCACTGGGCCTTGAGATTGAGATCGACGACAGCGGCAAAGTCTTGTTCGGCCATATCTTCGAGGCGGACGCGGGTGGCTGTGCCGGCATTAGCGACCAAAATATCGCAGCCGCCGAGTTGCTCGCGCGCTTGCTCGGGCAGGGCGGCGATGGCGGCGTTGTCGCTGAGGTCAGCCGCGTGGGCGTGGATGGTGCCGGCGCGGTCTTGTAATTCGTGGGCCAGTGCTTCGAGGCGCTCTTGGCGGCGGGCGACGGCGAGAACGTCGGCACCCGCCGAGACGAGGACACTAGCTAGTTCGGCTCCTAAGCCGCTGGAGGCTCCCGTGACGATGGCTTTGCGACCCTGGCAACCGAAGAGGTCGTGTAGATAGTCTTTACTGTTCATAGGGTTGTAAGGTAACGGATGCGTCTGGAGCGGCCAAGCGGATGAGGGCCTCTTGCCTGTGCATATACCTCCGCCTAGAATTACTCCGACCCTTTCTCGCACAGGAGACAGTAGGCGATGGTGGCAAATAGTATGACCAAGATCGAGGCGACCGAGGTTGCGGCCCCGCCAGCGTGGGCCTTGATGGAGCGGAATTTGATCGCGCTGATGGAGGAGTCGGGCCGCCTGTTCGCCCGGCAGTACTTTGAGCGCGGCGGCGGCACCTTGTTGGCTGAGGATGTGGATGATCTCTACGAACAGGTGTACAACTTTGGCCTGTTCTACGCGATTGGCGCGGCCGACGATTTGCTCGACCTCCACTTCCGCAACTGGAACGCCGTCACTCGCATCAGCGACGATCGCATCAATCACCGCACGCGCTACAACGACCACAAGAAGGTCTTCCGGCCGTCCATCCACAACGAGTTCTGGAACCTCGAACAAGCCATGGAGTGGCACCACTTGGGCGAGGGCAATATGGCCTTTTACGACTTTGGGGTGGCCGACCCCACGGTATCGGAAAACATGCGGCGGGCGCGGAGCTTTGCGGCTATGTTCATCGGCGAGGACCCCCAAGCGCCCAACTGGGATTCCGAATACCGCATCCTGCGCTCGCCTTTCCATTCGAGCCAGGGACCCAAGCTCCACGCGGACGCGGAATACGCCAACACTATGCTGCTGGCCGGGCGCGGCCTAGGCGGGCAGGCCAACTACTACGGAGTGCGCGCCAGTCTGTATCCCATTGTCAAAAATCTGGAGACTCGGTGGTTTGAAAACCCCGCGCGGCGCAAACAGATCGTCGATCTGTTCGACCGGCTCGTCTTGCAGTGCGACACGCCCAACAGCTTGGCGGCTACTGCACTGGTGACCAATGCCTATCTGTACACGGGCGACGACAAGTACAAACAGTGGGTTCTCGACTACACTGAGGCGTGGATGGAGCGCACCGAGAAAAACGGCGGTATTTGCCCAGACAACGTCGATGCTAAAGGCGTCATCGGTGGGGGACGCGAAGGCGTGTGGTGGGGCGGCCAGTACGGCTGGAACCACTACCAGGGCTACAACATCATGTACCACGGCATCAATATCGCAGTCGAATGCGCCCAACTGCTCACCGGCGACAGCGGATACCTCGACTTTTTGCGCTCGCAAATCAAGCTGCAAGTCGATAACGGCAGGAAGCGGGAGGATGGGCAATTCCTCGTGCCGGTGCGCTACGGGCCGGATGGCTGGGACTGGAATCCGATGCCGGGGCTGCACGTAAGCGATGGCATTGAGATGCGGGGCTACTGGCTGGAACCCACTCCGCTGCGGGGTCAGGACATCATGCACCTGTACCACGCTTCTATGGCTCGTGAGGACTACGAGTTAATTACCTCGGTACGCGACGGCGATGTGGAGCGCGACTGGAACGACGTGGGGACAGCCTTAGGAGAGAAGAACTGGGGCAATACTGAATTCGCCCGCTTCCAGTACTACGACGGCAAGAACCCGGGCTGGCCGGAGCAGATCCTGCGAGCGGAGTATCAGCAGGCCCTGGAGACCTACGAGGCCATGCGTGCCGACGAGCGCAGTCCCTTGGAGATCATTGCGACTAACCGGCTCCCGTCGCAGCCGGTGTTGACCAAGGGACTGACCCAAGTGACGCTGGGGGCACCGCAGTCGGTCTATAACGGCGGCCTGCTGCGCGCCACGGTGCGCTACTTCGACGCCGACCGCCTGCGTCCGGGGCTGCCCTTAGATGTGGCCGCCTTGGTAGATGAACTGGGGCCGGACGTGGTTGGAATCCAACTCATCAACACGTCGCGGCACGAGACGCGCCGCCTCATTGTGCAAGCCGGTGCCTTTGGCGAGCACCGCTTTACGCAGCTCAAATATCGCGTTGCGGGGAGGGATGGGGAGGTGGCTACTACTGTCGAAGGGAAGTACTTCTCGGTGGAACTGCCGCCGTCAACGGCGATTCGCGTCGGAGCGGGGCTAGGCCGCTTCTGCAATACGCCGAGCTATGCCTTTCCGTGGCACGGCGACGGGATTCCCGTGCCGTTTCCGTCGTGACGACTCCCAACTCGCGAAAGGACACTCACATGCAGGAGCAAAGACTAAACGACGAAGTATTTGAAACGCTTGCCACGCGCGGCTACGTCATCGTCCACAATTACTTCCCCGAAGCCCAACGCGCCGCAATGGCTGCCGCCTTGCGTCGCATCCTCAAACCTTGGGACGAAATCGCCGATGACCCGCCTGCCGATCGCATCGGCTCCTGCTATTTCCCTTATCCAGAGCAATGCCTCAACCGCGCAATCGTCGATCGCGAAGCCATCGCCTTCGCCCGCCGCTGGCTTGGCACCGACCAAATACACTACCGGCCCGGACTGGGGCTGATCTCCTATCCGGGCCGCAAGGGTGGGCCGTTCCACATCGACAATGGCAACAACTCGCTGCTGCCGCCCACTGAATCCGACCGTCGCCACAGCCAACTCAACTTCTGGTTTTGCCTCGAAGATGTCGAAGAGGATCAGGCCCCGACTCTCTTCGTCGCCGACGGAGACGGCCAGCATCAGGACGCGGCCAGAGCTGAGCCAATGGTCGCCCCTGGCGGCTCGGTAACCATCTTCCACAACTACTCTTGGCATGCCGCCAGTGACTATCGGCGCGCCGACGGGCAGCGCTATATCTGGAAATTTGCCTATGGTCGCGCCGACCACTATTGGGAAGGCGTCGAGCACTACACCCACGTAGGGCGCAACCCGCACTTTTGCGAGTTTATCGCCGACCTCTCCGCCGCCGACCGCCTGCTTTTCCGCTTCCCACCGCCTGACCATTCATACTACACCCGTCAGACGCTCGCCGCCTTGGAAGCGCAGTATCCCGGCTGGAACGCCCGCGGCGAATACCGGCCTCGGGACGGGGAATAACGCTCAGACTTTGCGTGGCGCGGCGAGGGAATTTACGCGCTGTTTATGCGTGAAGCGTAGGGGGTACGCCTTTAGACGCGGTGAATCAGGCGTGTAAAATGCAGTTGGTGGTGCCGAAGGGATTGGGATGGCGCTCCTCGCACTGCGGATCATCGCGCCATTCGCCATCGACCACAAAGCGGTATTCGTGCTTGCCCAAGGGCAAAGTGACCGAAGTTTTCCACAGGCCCTGGGCGTCTTTTTTGAGCGGGCGGGCCTGCGGGTCCCAATCGTTGAAAGAGGCGGCCAAGTAAACGCTTTCCGCCTGCGGGGCTAAAAGTTTGAAAAGTTTGCGCTTTTTAGATTTAGTCGTCGTCATAGTAGGAAATTTTCCTGTTGGTAAAGGGGAACTAAATCAAAGAACGTGGATGCTTGGAAAAAGTCAATAACCCAGCAGTAGTGGGCTTATTTTTTGCGGACAGTCCGAATCCGCTTAGCTCCAAACGGCTTATACGGAAACGACCTACGACATAAAGGGCGCAGACGATTCGTTGCCTAAGGGGATGGAGACGATACGTTGAGGTTGTGGATCATTGTTCCACTCGTCTGGATCATCAATCGACGATGCCGCAGGCCGCGTCCGTCAGGTTGTCGTAATAGTG
The DNA here is from genome assembly GCA_022827835.1 of Candidatus Latescibacterota bacterium. Classification (GTDB taxonomy): domain Bacteria; phylum Latescibacterota; class UBA2968; order UBA8231; family UBA8231. Next base: position 100,874 of record JAJEIO010000010.1, on the reverse strand, counting down.
TATGTAAGTCACCCCGTCGACGACTATGCGGTCGGTGTGGGGTAGATCCTCTTCCCAAGTCATCTCCTCGCCCCAATTGTGCGGCGGGGTGTCTCTTTTGGCCCAGCGATTGCCGTTGTAGCGGCGGAACAGCACTGTGCGTCCGGCGCGGGTGATATAGGCTTCGATCATGATATCGCGCTCGGTGGCTTCCTTCTCGACTTCAAAGACACGCAGGCAGGTAAAATGCTGCTGACCGATCTGCACGTCGAACACCCCTGCGCCCATTACTTCGGGTGCGTCGGCCTGTCTTGAGAGCGAGCCGTCGGCTTGGGGACGCAGGCAGCCACAATCCTCGATCAGACGCGGCGAAGAGTCCCAATCGTCGTAGAATTCTTCGTCGAGAAAAGTCGTCAATTCACGCGTGCCGTCGGGGCGCAGCGATTCTACCGCGATCCACTCCACCGCGTTCTCGGCCAGATGGCCCCATACTTTGACGCGGATGTCCTTTTTTTCATTGGGCATGTTGTCGCCCGTCATTGCCGTCAGATGCTGGTTCTCTACCGCGACTTCGACACAGGGACGGTCATGGATGATCGCGGGTCGTTGGGCCGCTAGCGAGACGGTTTCGGACAACCTCCAGGGTGCGTCGCTTTTTTGGGGTGGCCCGTATGAGGCGTAGCGGACGCGGTCGCCTACTTCCGGCACGATGAACCACCAGGCCATCTCCTTGAAATCAATGCGGAAGGGCGCCTCTTGGCTTGCCTCGATGCGTATTTCAGGTCGGTACTGGGGGAAAGGCCGTTGTTGGCTGGCATTCATGGTTTTGCTCCTCGTCTTAGAGGTGACGCCCAACACTGTGCGGATTCGGTCGCGCCCGTGGGACAGACGGCGCTTGACCGTGCCGTCGGGACAGCGGTGGCGGGCGGCTATTTCGGCAATGCTCAGACCGTCCAAGTAAAAAGCCTGCAGGGTAGCTCGCTCGCGCTCGGGCACTTCCTCCATGGCCTCGACGATGTCCGCGGCGGCTTCTCGCTGCCGGGCTTGAGCCACGCCAAAGCGATTGACCATAGGTGCCAAAGCCTCGGTCTCGACAAACAGTTCTCGGCGCTGGGTCGAGCGGAAGTAGTCACGGCAGCGGTTGCGGGCTACTTGTAGCAACCAAGCCCGCACATCGCGGGGAGTGTCTCGGCGCAGGCCGCTCCAAGCGTGGACCAAGGTTTCCTGCAATACGTCCTGCACTTGGTCGCCGGAACCGACCCGGTGGCGGATCAATCCTATTAAGGTGCGTTCGTAGCGCCGAATTAGGCGGACGAAAGCTTGCTCGTTGCCCTGCCGCACCTGTTCGGCCAATAGCTGATCGCTTGGACTGGTCATACGTACCTTACAAGGCGGATGATAGCGGGAAAAGGTTCACCGACAGCGACAGCGCCCTGGGAGCGTGGTCTCTTTCTTGGATTTCAGTAAATTTAATCACCGTCAATCTGATAAAGTCAGAATCCATCCACACCTCTTAGAAAAGAATCTGCCATGAAATTGTTCTACGTCGCCTGCGTTGCGGCCATCGCGTTCGCCGCTTGTGAGGATAAGGCTTCTCTGTCTCCTACTGCGGACGGCGAGGGCACCCCCGTTAAAATTGGGTTCCTCGTCTCGGGCGACCGCATTACCTATCCGAACGGAGCTAAAATTGCGGTAGATGAAGTCAACGAGCGCGGGGGGCTGTTGGGCCGATCCGTTGAATTGGTCACGCGGATGAACATACAGGAAGCGGCGGTTGCTGCGCAGGTCGCTGAGACCATGATCCTCACCGACGAAGTAGTAGCCCTCGTTGGCCCCAATCGCTCCTCGCACGCCATTGAGGTAGGGGTCGTAGCCCAGCGTCACGGCGTGCCGATGATTACCACGGCGGCTACCAATCCAGCCGTGACCGCGGCTGGCGACTTTGTCTTCATGGCCGCTTTCACCGACCAGTTTCAAGGGCGCGTCATGGCGCAGTTTGCCAAAGAGACGCTCGGGGTGAATACAGCCGCTGTTTTGACGCAGCGCGGGGAAGTCTATACCGAGGGGATTGCCGAGTTTTTTACCGCCCATTTTAGTGACTTTGGGGGGGAGATCGTCGCCGAAGAGTTCTACGAGATCGGTGCGACGGATTTCGCCGCGCAATTGACCGCCATCGCGGCGGTGGCTCCCGAGGCGGTCTTTCTATCGGGACTGCCACCAGAAGTCGCGCTTGTGACCAAGCAGGCGCGTGCCTTGCCGCTGCAAAACGCGGCTGGGGAACCGACGATTTTTCTCGGGGCCGATGCTTGGGACAATCCGACGCTGTTGGACAATGAAGAGGCCGTCGTGGATGGCAGCTTTTTCAGCAGCCACTTTTCGCCGGACACGGACGAGCCGAGTGCACGCGCATTCATCGACACATACCAAGCCTTGTACGGGATTGCGCCCACCGGCGGCGATGCGGTGAGCTACGATGCGGTGCGCTTGCTCTTGGAAGCTGCAGCGCGCGCGGGTAATCTCGACGCAGATGCGATACGGCAGCAACTGTTGGCTACCGAACAGTACGCTGGGGCGACGCGCATTGCTAGTTACAACGAAAATCGCCATCCGACCAAAGGCGCGGTCATTATGACTATTGAGGATGGCGCGAAGAAGTTCTACCAGCAAGTGGATCCGTAGGGGATATTACAAGGAAAATCGGACTCAAAAACCAAGCCTACGACCGTGGAGGATGGACGACATGAGTGTCATTACCCCACAGTTTCAGCGATCCAGTCTCTAATGTATCCCTTTGGACTGGTCATGGGGCATCTACCTTTACTCTGTAAGGCGAACGCCAGTAGGTAAAGGTTCATAGACTCGGAGATTCACGTTGAATCAGGTGTTCGAATTTTTGGCAAATCAGCTCTTTTCTTTTTTCAAGAAAACATTCATAGTTCTCAAGCTTCCAAAGTTCTTTTTCTTTTGGAATCAAGTGGAGGTCGAGATAGCATTCAGGCTTATCTTCAAACCAAATATGTGGAGGTGTATCTGACTTTCCACTAGCGCCATTCTCTTGGGCAGTTAGCAGCATTAGATTAGCAATTTGATCTCGAGCTTCTTTTTTGTATCGAAGGATACTGTATCCTGTTTTAGGATTGACATCTCTGATTGATTGCAACAAAGACTGTGGGAAGATATGATCCACTTGAGGTAGATTGCTTTCATAGGCGGGAGCGTAATTGAATCTTTTGTACCACAAATTAAAAATCAAATGACTCTCTTTTGAACCATAGTACTGACCAAGAATAGTATCTTTGTTGATTTCCAAGTTTCTACCATTATTCCGGATAATACCAAAAAGTTCATCAATATTGAATTCCTGTTTATCTAATATATGACGTGTACACATATCAATAAGACTGTCAGGAGTTCCGCTGAATGCACCAGTAATTAAAGTCCTCAACACGTAATCATCCAAATGCTGTATACTATTCCATCTGTCAGGGAAATGATATCGAAAATATATAATCGGAATTAGCGAAAGATATGAGGATACTGCACGATCTGTTCGGAGAAACGTTTTTTCATAGAGAAAGTCTTTGACTTCCCTAATCGCCTCTGAGATTGGTTCCCATTTTTCAATAATATTTTTTAGAGTTCCTTCATCTCTAAATTTCTTAACTTCATAACGTGCACCTTTCCCCAATAGGCTCAGACAAGTTTTCAAGATAAAGTCTCGATTAAAATCATAATCGCTCTTGTTGAGTTCGCCGAGTAGTTCCTCCATTTTTTCATCTGCATCTTCCCAAGCAGATATAAGAAGAGAAAAAAGCAGATCAGATTTGCCAAGTCTGGTACCTCCGGCATTGGCACGAATAAAAATCTCTACTATATCATCTTCCCTGTAAGTTTCTGCATCATCGGTGCTATCGAGTTCTTGATAGACGAGAATGTCTGCAGTGCAGAACTGCTGTATTGCACGCGCAATATTATCTTCAATTTTATCCTCCTGCTCACCGTCAAGAGTTGCTTGATTTTCCCTGATGATTGATCGTGAAATCTGGTTATATTGCCTTTCGTTGAATATGATGTCTTTAAACTTAAACCAAGGAAAAGATGCAGAATTAGGCTCCATAAATTTAAAATTGAAGCGTATATCTTCAGGAGAGACAATATCTCCGCTGAGCACATCAAAGAATAGTTCTTTCTTCTCAAAGCTTCCCTTCAAACCAATAAATAGACTTTGGAGTCGCTGTTGTCCATCAAGAACCAAGAGCTTAGTATTGTTATCTTCAGGCACATAAAAATCCACAAATTTTAGAGCATGTTTATAGTTGTCGATGAATTTTCTACGTTTTATGAGTGACCTTGTTCGCCAAACCAGTAATGTACTGATTGGATATTCCCGCATAATAGAATCGAATAACCTCTGAATCTGCTCTTCGCTCCAAACAAAATTTCTTTGGATGTTTGGAAGCCAGAAACCTCCATTTTCTTCAACATTGTTGAGATATGTAACCATCTTCCGGACTGTTTCTGTTCGATTCCTCATCGGGCAAGTCTCCTTTAACTCATCGTTGCTGAACCAATGATTTGGATATACTAGGATCAATCCTGAAAATAGAGTAAAAAGAGAATTTCTTCAAGCGATTTTTGAATTTGATCGTCAGGTAAATTCAGAAAAATCAAAAGCTTATATCTTGCACTGATTAGGCCAAAAAATCGAGAATCCCCCAACGCGACCTGCGGCAATTCGTCGGGGAAGCACCCTGATCCCGGTGGAATGGCTGTCAGCCCTAGCCTTTGAAGTAAATCTCTAGAGCGTTCTTCCCCAAAATCCACGTCTTGTCTTCAGCGCTGAAAAAGGGGATCAACTCCTGCATAATGAGCAGTTCGTAAAAATTGGCCCATACCATCCGCCGCGGGCCAAAGCGGTCGTACACCCGCTCCAAAAAGGGCCATACATCGCGGAAAGGCGGTCGTTCCTTAGAAGGATTGTGTAGCGAGGTGCGGATGTACACATTGGGCCAGCGGGCTAAATCGAGTAGCGGCCCAAAGCCCTCGCTATCGGGGGCTTTGATGTCGATCATCGCCAGATGGTCGATGACCACTTTGACTCCGGGGAAGCGCTCGGCCATGGCCGCCACTTGCTCCACTTGGTGCGGCGCTAGGAAGATATTGAACACCGCGCCCAACTCCTCGGCCCGCTGCCACAGCGGATAGCTGACCTCATCACTGAGCCAGACCACGTCGCGGTCGTAGATGGGACTCAATCGTAGCCCTGCCAAGCCCTCCTCTCGCATGGCCCGTTCCAAACGCGCCGGATTCTCCGGATCGGCCGGATGGTGCAGCCGGTACCCCACTAAAAGGCCTATGGCGGCAAAGCGGTCGGGATAGCGCTGTACGCAGTGGCTGGCATAGCGGTTGTCGCGGCCGTAGTAGCACACCTGGCTGATGACGACCTTATCGACTCCATAGGTCCGCATGTGTTCGATGAGGTCTTCGGCCGACTGCTCATAGTCGGGCTTGGCACCGGGGCAGTTGGACAGACGCGGATCGGGCTTAAAGCGGGGGTCGTGGAGCACCCAGGCGTGCTCGGCACCGTTGACAATGGGGTAAGAGGCGGCCACGGCTCACGAAGCAGCGGTGCTGAGCGTGGGCGTGTGCAATGCTCTCATCGAAAACCTCTTGGTTGCGGATTCGCCGGACGGAGCGATCATAGAAACGTGCGCTGAAAGTATCTCCTACCAAGGCCCTAGGCAAGATAGTGGTGCGCGCAGAGGTTTTTTGCAATATATCGCAGATTGCGATACTATATAGGATGCATGTCATTTCACGCAAAGCCCTTCGAGTGTTTTGGGCACAGCATCCCGACAGCAAGATGCCTCTGAATCGCTGGTTCAAAATCATGCGGCAGACTCAGTTTAGCAGCTTCACTGCGCTGCGGCGTGCTTTTCCTTCGGCTGACAAAGTCGGGGATTTCGTCGTGTTTAACATCGCCGGCAATAAGTACCGCCTGATTGCCTCTATTCACTTCAATCGGGGAAAAGTATATATCCGTCACGTACTGACACATCAAGCCTATGACCGTGGAGGATGGAAGACATGAGCGTCATTACCCCACAGCTTCAGCGATCTTGGACGCAAGTGAGTGCCTTACTCAACATTCAAAATGAGCGGGATTATGATTTAGCACTAGAGCGTCTCAACGGCCTGATTGATGAAGTGGGCACTGATGAGGGACATCCGCTGTATTCTCTACTCGATACGCTGGGGACCCTTGTTCATGCTTGGGAGGAACAACACTATCCCATGCCCAAGTTAGAGGGTGCGGATGCACTGCGTTTTCTCATGGAGGAGCATGATTTGACTCAGTCGGATTTGCCGGAGGTGGGTTCGCAAGGGGTCGTTTCGGAGATTCTGGGTGGCAAGCGGGTGTTGAACGTCCGGCAGATACGTGCTTTATCTGAACGGTTTGGGGTTTCACCCGCAGTATTCGTCTAGGCTTAGTCTCCGTCGAATGTCCTCCGTCTGCTGCTACATAGCTATCAAGAAAGCAATAAATTTTAGTTTACCGACCACCTTCCCCCTCGTCATACCATTGCGCCTGCAAAGCCCATAAGCGGGCGTATTCTCCCCCTTGAGACAGCAATTCGCCGTGCGTCCCGTTTTCGAGCAGGCGTCCTTCTTTTAGTACCAAGATCCGGTCGCACAGACGGGCTGATCCCAAGCGGTGGGAGACCACGATGGTGGTTCGCTCGCCGGACATGGCGAGGAAGCGCCGGAATACGTCGGCCTCGGCTTGGGGATCGAGCGACGCGGTCGGCTCGTCGAGTACGATCAGGGCGGCGTTGCGCATGAATCCCCTTGAGATGGCGACGCGCTGCCACTCTCCGCCGGACAGTTCGGTGCCGCCGGCAAATTCCTTGGTAAGAAGGGTGTGGTAGCGCTCTGGTAGTTGCTCGGCGATTGGGGCGGCTCCGCCTTGGTGCGCAGCGTGCTCAACGGCTGCTTGATCGCCCATTCTCTCGGTGCGTCCCAAGCCGATGTTCTCACCCAGAGAAAAGGCGAAACGGGTGTAGTCTTGGAATACCGCGGCTGATTGGTCCCACAGGCCGTTCCGATCCACCCGATTCAGATCGACATCGCCGTAGAGCACCTTTCCCTGCGTGGGGTGGAACAATCCCAACAGCACTTTGACGAGCGTGGTCTTGCCCGAGCCGTTGGCACCGACGAGGGCCACGCGCTCGCCGGGCTGGATGGTGAATGAGATGTCGTCGATTGCCGGGCGTTCCGCCTGTGGATAGCGGAAGGAGAGACTGGTGGCTGCAATCGGAACCTCGCCGACGTTGTCGATTGGCTCGCCCTCCTTTGGCTCTTCCGGTCCCAAGTCGAGGTAGGTGAAGAGATCGGCGATGTACAGGAGGTAATTGGCGAGATAACCGACGCGAAAGAAGACCCGATCGACGTGCGTCCTGACTTCTTGTAGTGCCACCATCATGGCGGCGAACTGTCCGGGGGAGAGACTGCTGTTGGCCACGGCCCAAGCCGACCAGCCGATGCCGACGGCCAGCCCGGCCAAGCTAAAAGCTGCTAGCAAGGCGTTGACCGAAGCCTGCGAGCGTTTCTGCTGAAAGAGCCGGTCGGCTACCTGCCAGTAGAGATGCTCCCACCAACCGAGCAAGGCCGATCCAAGGTTGAAGACGCGCACCTCCTTGGCGGCGGTGCGCCCGGTGAGAATGCGCTCCAAGTAGGCCCGCAGACGCTGGCGCTGGGTCTGCTCGCGCTTGAGGAGAAAGGTGGTCTTCCCTTGGAACATCTGCACCAGCGGCGGCGGCATCGAGACCAAGGCGATAGCGATCAGGAGCAGCGGATTCCACAGCCCGACGACCAATGCGACGGAGACGGCCGTCAGCGTTCCGGTGATTATTGTATTGATCTCGCCGATGAGGTTGAGAAAGAAGCCGGGCGAGGCTGCCTCCTGTGCCCGGCGCAGCACGTCGTGAAAATCAGCGCGCTCGAAGGTCTCGAGCCGCAGGACGCTTGCTTTGCGCTGAAGTTGGGCGAGTAGCCGGTCTTCCATCTCCTGTTTTAGCCGTTCGCGAAGAAGGGTGCGGGTCCAGATGCGGATTCCCATATCGGCCAAAGTCAACACGGCCCACAGAGCGACCCACACCAGCATGTCCGCCACGGGCAGGCGGCCCTCGTACACCTCGAGGCCGCGATCGAAAAGCGCCCGCACGATCCACACTGACGCGGCCGGCATCAGACCGGTGGCGAACTGGAGCACCAATAAGAGGATGGAGTGGCGGGGGTCTGTCTGGATCATCCACCATAGAAAGCGCAGGAGTGTGCGCATGGCGGGCGGGCGGGCCACCGTTGTATCCTGTAGGATTACTGGTACCACGAGGCTTGTTCCTCCCACATGGCAGCATACACGCCGCCCTTTGCCACTAGGTCGTCGTGGGGGCCTTGCTCGACGATGCGACCGTCCTTGAGGACGAGAATGCGGTCGGCCATGCGGGCAGAACCCAGCCGGTGGCTGATTAACAGCGTGGTGCGGCCGGCGAGTAGTTCGCCAAACTGCCGGTACACCTCGGCCTCGGCCATGGGGTCCAGAGCCGCAGTCGGCTCGTCGAGGATCAGTAACTCGGGCTGGCGGATGAATGCGCGGGCAATGGCGAAGCGTTGCCACTCGCCCCCGGAAAGCCCTTGTCCGCCATCGAGGACGTGTCCTACGGGAGTGTCGTAGCCTTGAGGCAGGCGCGCGGCGATGGCATCAACTCCGGCGCGCTGCGCTGCGTTTTCTACCACGGCTGGGTCGGGTGGCAGCCACGCCGGCCACAAGTCGGCTTCTTGGTCGCTACCGCCGCTGCCGAGGGCACCGATTCCGATTGATTGGGAGGCGGTGAGTTCAAAGTTGAAGAAGTCTTGGAACGCGGCACTGACCGCGCTTGCAAGGCTGGTCCGGTCGATCTCACCGTAGCGGATGCCGTCCACCGCGATCTCGCCCGCTGTTGGTTGGTACAGGCCCAACAGGAGTTTGGCGAGGGTCGATTTTCCCGCGCCGTTCTCGCCGACGAGGGCCACTCGTTCCCCTGGCTTGAGGTGCAGGTTCACTCCTCGCAGGACGGGACGGGGATTCTCGGTCTCAGCGGGATAGGCAAACCAGACATCTTCGACGGCAAACCCCTCGCGCAGCGGTTTGGGAAAGGGCTGGGTTGGTTCGCGGTCGGCTGGTGGTTGTTGGATCCAAGCGCCGTCGTCCTCGGGCAGGTCGAGAAACTCGCGCACATAGCTGATTTCAGCGCTTTGGTTTTGCAGTTCCCGCGAAGAATGGCCGAGGCTGGAACCAGCCCTTAGCATGTCGTCCACTCCCCGAAACAGGGCGACAAAACGGCCGGGCGTGAGGAGCCGGTCGCCGAGAAAATAGGCCAGCGCAACGGCGACACCGGCTGAGACGCCGAAACGCAAACAGGTGATGGGAAGGCCCCCGCGGACCTGTTGCTGCTGTTGTCGCCAGAGTTGCTTCCGCAATGCTTGGCGCATGGCCCGCCACCGCTGGCTCAGCGTATGGCGGAGGGCAAAAAGGCGCATCTCTTTTTGTTCGCCCCGCCCAGTGAGGATCCGATCGACGTAGCTGGCCCGGCGCATTTCCTCGGTCTGGCCATAGGTGAAGCTCATAAACCGCCGGCTTTGTTCAATCGCCAGCCGGATCTGCGGTACCAGTACGATTAGAAGAGTTAGTGAGATCCACAGAGAGACCGGGACGAACATGGCCGTAATGGAGAGGACTCGGATGCCGGCCTGGAATAGGTGCATGGCCGCGAAGAAGAACCGATCGAGCTTCAAGCCCGGATTTTTGGCGCGTTCCAAGCGATCGTAAGACACGCTCACCTCAAAGAAGACGAGCGGCAGCCGCGACGCCTTGGCCAGAAAGCGACGGCCGAGCGCGTGTTCGAGGTTCTGTCCGAGCCGCAGATGAAGCGCGTCCCGAATCTGCCACAGCACATCACTTGTGAGCAGGAGGACGAGACCGAATGCTATAAGCCACGGCAGGGTCTGTTCAAAGCCAGTGCCTCCCGCACCAGCGGAGGCGACGACGGTGTCGATGAGGTGCTGGGTGATGTAGATGAGTAGCGCGGGCTGGATGCCCAAGAGTATTTGCACGGCGACGATGCCCAAAGCCGGTGCCCGCCCGTGCGCCCAGATGTGGACGAGGGTCCAGCGCAGGTTGGTCCATATAGCCGTCGCGTTCGTGCGTCGATTCCAGAACTCGGGATCGCTCCTCGACAAGGTTCCTCCTTAGCTGAAAAGCGAGAGTTATCGCGGCAGCACAGTCACTTCTAGTTCGTCGACGACGACGGCCCCTTCGGGGAGACCGGAGAACTGCAAGCGGACGCCGAGGGCATTGTCGCCGTCGCGTATGGGCGGCGACGACAGATCGATAATGCAGGTCGTATGCGCGGGAAGCGGCCGTCCTTGATTTGGATGTCGGCCGTCGCTGTGCCAGATATGGCGCACTCTGTCGGAGGGGATGGTTGTGCCGTTGATATCGACCGCAATGCGGTCGTATGGTCCCAAACCCGTCGCGCGGAAGAACAGCTTGGCGAAGACGATCTCGTCGAAGTTTTCGTACAGGCGAAAATGATACTGCCCGTAAGGTTGCTGCTCTGTCCGTTCAAGGAGGATCTTATCGTCTCTGATAATTCCACCCGCGGTTTTGCCCGGGAATCCAAAAGCCGTAGAGCCGCCCCACATAGGATGGAACAGATAGTGCCGAGCGCCATCGGCAATTTTGGCCGGGTCTCGCAGTTCCCGCAGGTAGCTAAGAGCCAAGGGATACATGGCCTCTGACCCTGGATCTCGGGTCGCTTTCCAGAAGGCATCCCAGTGCATCTGAAAGTTGTACATGGAGACCCCGTCGGCTCCTTGGCGGGCAAATGAGTGGGCCAAGGCCCGGTAGTTTTCGAGCGTCAACGGCGGCCCCGTGCGGTCGAGGTTGGCGCAATAGGGGAGGAGGCCGGGGATGAGTTCGCACTTGGTGTCCTGGGTGAGTTGGCTGAATTTTTGGTGTGGAGCGTTGCAATCCGAATACATGGCATCTTGGGGAGCAACGTAGTCGATGAGCGCTTCCGCTATCCAGGTGGGCACGTCGAGACCGCAGTTGTGGCATTCCTCTAACGTCTCTGGGACGCGGACTCCCAACTGAAGGTCGCGGCCCCGGCTGCTGCCGGCTTGGTCGAGCATGTCCCGCACCCGCTGGATCAATTCAGTCATAAGTGGTTGGCGCTCGCGCGCCAAGCTTCTATCACCTTGGGGAGCCGGAAAGTAAAGCCCTTCGCGGAAGACCAACTCAAGTCCATCTACGTCGAATTGATCGACGACTTCTGCCATCACTGAGAAAAGGTAATCGCGCACCTCGGCAAAGGTGAAATCCATCCTGTTGCCGGGAACGAAGGCCACGCCCTGTGGCATCTCCGCAATTTTCCACTGGGGGTTCTTGTGAAGAAACATCCCCCCTTGGTCGGGTGCGCCGTGGCTGTCGTTCATGCGAAAACCAGCGAGGAAGTTCATCCCGTGCTTGCGGGCTTGGTCGAGCATCACCTGCAGCGGCATGATCCCATCGTCCATCATGGGAATAAAGCGCCGGTGCTGGGGACGGGCGTCGTACTCAAAGCGCGGGGAGCGAAAGTACAAGGTCCAGCCGGCGTTATAGACCTCTTGGATAAAGGTATCGGGCCTGTTGGCGGCGACGTTGTCGATTATGCGCTGTAACTCCTCTGGCTTGGCGGGGTGTGAGGTGATGAGGGGACGCGCCCTGCCCGGGTCAAAATCGTAGTTGGCATTGCCCGAGGGGTCGCTGACGTAGATGAGCCTCCATTTGTCGTGCGGCATTTTTCCCTCCATAGAAAGTGAGAGCGAGGAAAGGCGGAAATCTCTCGCCTTTAGGCCGAGCAAAGTTTATTTTTTGTAAAAATCCAGCAATTGCTTGAAAGGACAATCAGACTATGAAAGGTATCCAATTCCTAGTCGACGAACACGGCAACGCGAAATCGGTCCTCATTGACCTTGAGGAGTGGGGTGAGTTGTGGGAAGACATATACGATGGCATGATTATTGAGACCAGACGAGGCGAACCCACGATTCCATGGGAAGTACTGAAGGCGGAAATGGAGGCAGAGATAGAACGGCAGAGGAGCACGGATGGCTGAACGATACTCCGTTCAGTTTACCTCTTCTGGTGCTAGGGATTTTCGCAGATTACCCTTGGATGTAAGGAGACAAATCACCTCTGCAGTGGATAACCTCTCAGCAAATCCACGTCCGTCCGGTGTTCGTAAGATTCAGGGATATGAGCGGCATTATAGGATTCGCGTTGGTCGATATCGCGTCATCTATGAGATTGATGACGCCGCAAGAATGGTTAGTGTTAACCATGTAGACCATCGCCGCGCTGTATATCGCTCTTTGTAGCAAGATTCAGGTGTCTCGGCGGGACTGGCACCAACTACCGACTGCACCGCGATGTTTGGTGGAGCTGATCGGGATCGAACCGACGACCTCAGGCTTGCAAAGCCCGCGCTCTCCCAGCTGAGCTACAGCCCCATATCCAGTGTAAAAAAAGTTAAGTTAGCTGCTGCACCGCGTCAACGCGGCTACGCATAAGCGAAAGGTAAAACATGGTAGATCCAGTTGTAGTTAGCGCCCGGCGTACAGCCACAGGCCGCTTTGGCGGTGCGCTGCAAGACGTGACGGCGGCTGAGTTGGGTGGCAAGGTGCTCGCCGCGGCATTGGAGGAGTGCCAAGTGGAAGCGAGCGAAGTGGATGAGGTGTTGATGGGCATGGTGTATCAGGGCGGGGCCGGGGCCAATCCAGCGCGCCAAGCGACCATCGCTGCCGGGCTGCCGTACGAGGTGCCGTCGATGACGGTCAATAAGCTCTGCGGCTCGGGGCTGAAGGCGGTTGCGCTGGCCGCCCAGAGCCTGCGGGCCGGCGAGGCCGAGGTAGTGCTGGCGGGGGGTATGGAGAACATGAGCCAGGCACCCTACGTCCTGCACGGTGGGCGGTGGGGTCAGCGACTAGGGCACGGCCAAGTCGAGGACATGCTATTACTTGATGGGCTATGGGATTGTTTTTACGACTGCCACATGGGGGTTACGGCCGAGAACTTGGCCGCAGAATACGGGATTACCCGCGCCGAGCAGGACCAATTCGCCGCGCGAAGTCAACAGCGGTGGGCCTGCGCCCAAGAGCAGGAGGCGTTTAAAGGTCAGATCGTGCCCATATCCATCGCGCAAAAAGGTGGGGAGACCGTCTTTGCAACAGATGAGCATCCGCGTCCCGGGACCACTGTCGAGCAGTTAAGTCAGCTCAAACCGGCGTTCAAGAAAGACGGGACCGTGACCGCGGGCAATGCTTCGGGAATCAACGATGGGGCTGCCGCGTTGTTGTTGATGACCGAAGAAGGGGCCAAGGAGCGCGGGTTGGTGCCGCTGGCCTATCTTCGGGGCACGGCTAGTGCTGGCGTCGATCCCCGCATTATGGGCATCGGCCCGGCCCCAGCAATCCGCAAGCTGTTGGCTCAGACTAAGACCCGGCTTGAAGATGTGGATCGGATCGAACTCAACGAAGCGTTCGCCGCCCAGAGCTTGGCCGTGGGCCGGGAACTGGATTGGGACTGGGATAAGGTCAACGTCCAAGGCGGAGCTATTGCCATCGGCCACGCGGTTGGTGCCAGCGGCGCGCGCATTGCCACCACGCTTTTACACCAGATGCAGCAGCATAGTGTCAGGCTGGGTATAGCTGCGCTGTGCATTGGTGGGGGGATGGGCATTGCCGCGCTCTTTGAGCGAGCGGAATAAGCGCGGGCTGGGCGCGGCGCGTCTCGTTCGTCCGCCGACTGCACCCGCCTGCGCTCGCGCACATTCCTTGCTTAAGCCGCTTGGAGGGCGGTTCCTTCTGGCACGTTTTCCTCCTGCATGTCTTCTGCATCTCTTTCCAGAACTTGCAGGTTGCGCACCTGCACTTGAACGCGGAAACGGGGCTGGTCGTCGCTGTCGCGCCAAGAGTGGCTTTGCAAGCGGCCGGTGATAAAGACCGGCGTGCCCTTGTGCAGGCGTTTGGCCAAGGTCTCGGCGGCTTTCTGCCAGAGGACGATGTCGAAGAAGGAGGTCTCCTCTTGCCATTCTTGATTGCGGTCGCGGTAGGAGCGGTTGACGGCGACCCGCCCCCGCAAGCGAGCGGCACCGTTGTCCATGAAGCGGAAGTCGGGGTCTTGCACCAAGCGGCCGCTGAGGGCGACTTGGTTGATGTTGGGCATCCTTAAGGTCGGCATGGGGTTCCTCCTGAAGATGAGCGTGGATGAATGGGTGAGGCCGTTAGCGGCCTGCGTGGCTAGGGTGTAGCAGAAAGCGTGCCAGCAAGCCGCTTGGGTGCCCAATGGTTTGTTCGGCAATTTGTTATGTAGGTCGTTTGATGAGCCGCCATAAGCGGCCGTTGCCCCCAATGGGATACACTAATGAGTAACGGAGGAAACGCGAAGCTGCTAGCGCAGCACTTTACACCCCCAGCAGTCGCGCAGTTGGTTTGGGACGCGGTGCGTACGCTTGCGGGAAAAGATCTGGGAACTGGAGCGCGCGTGATTGATCCAGCAGCGGGCGAAGGAGCGTTGTTGGCCGCCGTCGGACGAGCCTATCAGACCACGGGCATTGAGATTGACGCAGGACTAGCCGAACGGGGACGCAGCCAAGCGGATCGCTTTTACACCGGAGACGGCTTGCTCGGCACCTTTCCCGAGGTGGCGGATGAGACGTTCGATTGCGTGTTGGCCAACCCGCCTTTTGGTAAGTTGGGACCGATGTTGCCCTTGTTGGGGGCCGATGGACCCTGTCGGCTCGTCCAGCGCTTTGGGCTGCTCGATGGACAAGAGCAGATGCGCTCCTTCCCGGTGGAGTTGCTTTTTGTCGAGCGTTCACTACAACTGATCCGGCCCACTGGTTGGATGGCCCTGATATTGCCCGAAGGATTTCTCGCCAATGCCCGGCGGCAGTCCGTGCGCGACTGGTTGTTAGCGCGCGCTGAGGTGCGGGCTGTCGTCGCCCTGCCTGGAGCCTTCAACAAGGTGCAGACGGCCTTGGTAGTATTGCGCCGCAGCAAGTCACTGGCCCGGACCAAGGCGCGGCTGATCGCACCAGTCGGGAAGAAGCCGAGCGCAGAGCAGTACGCGCAGCACGTCCGGCTCTTACTCAGCGCGTCGGCTAGCCGCGAATCAGAGGCCGCGCTTCTGAGCATAGGACAGCGCGCGTTGCGCGCCCAGCGTTGGGATCCGCGCTTCTGGCAGGGGCGCGCCGCGGTGCGTCGCTTGGCGGGCCGCTTGCGACTGGTCCCGTTGGGGGAGTACATCTGCCATTTGACGTACGGGCCGATTGTTACGGGTAGCCGTCCCCAGCACATAGAAGCCGGAGTGCCGGTCATCCGGCAAGGCAATATCGCCGAAACCGGGCTCGACGAGCGAGCGCTGTTGTGCGTCGCGCCCGCAGGTGTGCACGATCCGCCGCGCAGCCGCGTGCGCCCCGGGGACTTGCTGTTGTCGCGATCTGGGGCTGGAGCCTTGGGCCGGAATCGCCTTGCGGTATATCTGGGGAACAAGCCGGCCAATGTGGGTTGTTTTGTCGATTTGATTCGCTTAGAAGGACTCAATCCGTTTTACGCTTGGTTTTTTTTTAAGACACGATTAGGCCGCGAGCAGATCGCCGCCTACGCCAACGGAGTGGGCACGCCGAATATCAGCTTTGGCGAAATTCGCGCGTTGCAGATTGCGGCCTTGCCCATGGCCTATCAGGACGGGCTCGAAAGGCGCTATCGGGAGCAAGTGTGGCCTCTGCACTGCCGCCGCGATAGGACGGACATTCGCGCCGCGGCCGAGCGGTGCTTCCGCGCCATCGTCGGCGATCTAGAAGACTATCTACAGACGCGACGCCAATAGGTCGTTCGTTCCTACCTAGCTCTATCGCCAACGGCCAGTGAATCGTATTATTAATACCATGCCCGATCCCAAGCACATCAACCGCCTCGCCGACGAATCCAGCCCGTACTTGCGCCAGCACGCCCACAATCCCGTCGATTGGTATCCCTGGGGTGAGGAGGCGCTGGCTGCGGCCCGGGCCGCCGATCGGCCCATCTTGCTCTCAGTGGGGTATTCGGCCTGTCATTGGTGCCACGTCATGGAACGCGAATCCTTTGAAAGCGAACAGATCGCCCAGCGCATGAACGAGCACTTTATCAACATCAAGGTCGATCGCGAGGAACGGCCCGATGTCGATGAGATTTACATGACGGCCGTGCAGGCCATGACCGGCCAGGGGGGCTGGCCGATGACGGTGTTTCTGACGCCGGATTTGCAGCCTTTTTACGGCGGGACGTACTTCCCCCCCGAAGATCGCCACGGGCGGCCGGGTTTTCCGAGGGTGTTGCAAGCGATAGCGGATTACTACCGGGAAAACCGCACTGGTGTCGCCGAAAAGACCGCCGAACTGATGCGTGCGCTCCAGCAACACGCCGAGTTTTTGACGCCGGGCAGCGTTCCTGGAGAAGAGGTCCTTGATGGGGCCTGTGCGCAACTTAAATCTACGTATGACGCTAGGTTTGGCGGATTTGGCGGCGCGCCCAAATTCCCGCCAAGCATGAGCTTGTCCCTGCTGTTGCGGCGCTATGTTAG
Organism: Candidatus Latescibacterota bacterium; assembly: GCA_022827835.1. Lineage (GTDB taxonomy): Bacteria > Latescibacterota > UBA2968 > UBA8231 > UBA8231. Next base: position 84,193 of record JAJEIO010000010.1, on the reverse strand, counting down.
ACGAGGCGACCAGCGCGCGCTAGAAATCGCTGAGCACACGCTCAAGCGCATGGCTAGGGGAGGGATGTACGACCAGCTTGGCGGGGGTTTTCACCGCTATTCGGTAGATGAGCGCTGGCTCGTGCCCCACTTCGAGAAAATGCTCTACGACAACGCCTTGCTGGTGTGGACATATCTCGAAGCCTATCAGGTGACCCAAGACGAATTCTACCGCGAAGTCGTCGAGCACACCCTCGGCTATGTGCTGCGCGAGATGACGCAGCCCGAAGGAGGCTTCTACGCGGCGCAGGACGCGGACAGCGAGGGCGAAGAAGGCCTGTTTTTTACTTGGCTCTTAGAGGAGATTGAGGACCTGTTAGGCGAAGAAGATGCCGCGCTTTTTGCCCGCTATTACGGCGTTGTGCCCGAGGGCAACTTCGAGCACGGGCGCAATATCTTGCACGTGGAAAACGAGCTAGAAGGGGTTGCGCGCTTTCTCAAGGTAGAGCCAGAGCGGCTGGCGCAAGTCGTAGAGCGCGGGTGCGAGGTGCTGCTGGCGGTGCGGCAACAGCGCGTTGCCCCCGGGCGCGACGACAAAATTCTGACGGCTTGGAACGGGCTGATGATCAGCGCGATGGCCCGCGCCTATCAGGTTATAGGGGAGGGTCGCTATCTACGAGCGGCTGTCGAGGCGGCCGATTTTATTTTAGAACGCATGGTCTGCAATGATCGTCTCCTGCACACCTACAAGGACGGTCGGGCGCGGATTCCGGCCTATCAGGACGATTACGCTTGTCTAGTCAACGGCTTGCTCGACCTGTATGAGGCGAGTTTTGAGTTGCGTTTCTTTGCCGCAGCCGAGCACTGGGCAGCCGAGATGGTTGCGCGGTTTTGGGATGGGGAGCACGGGGGATTTTTCTATGCGGGGGCCGAGGCGACCGACTTGATCGTGCGCACCAAGAACCCATTTGACAACGCCACGCCCTCGGGAAACTCGCTGGGTGCGTTGGCGCTGTTGCGCTTGGGGGCGATGAAGGGCGATCAGTCGTTGTGGCAGCGGGGCGAGCAAACGCTGGTTCTCTTCGAGCAGCTATTGCGCCGCGCCCCTGCCGCTGGGGCGCAGATGCTCTGCGCACTCGACTTCTACTTGGCTAGGCCCACGGAGGTTGCTTTGGTGGGGGACCAAGCCGAGTGCCGCGCTTTTGCCGCCGCATTGCACCGGTGCTTTGTGCCCAATAAGGTCGTGTTAGCCGCTGGCGTTGGGGCGGGTGAAGCCGAGGCTGCGTTGCCGTTACTAGAGGGGAAGCTGGCGGTTGGCAGTCGGGCGTACGTGTGCCGCGATGCGACTTGCTCACGACCGCTGTCCACGGTCGCGGATTTGGTAGAGCAGCTAAAGGCCGAGGGATGAGCAAGCGCAAGATCGCAGACGACATGTTGCAGTTGGTGGGGGACACGCCGCTTGTGCGCCTCTATCGCGTTGCGCCCGCCAACGGCAGCCAGCTCTACGGCAAACTCGAAGCGCGCAACCCAACCGGCAGCGTCAAAGACCGCATCGGCGTTAGCATGATCCGCGCCGCCGAGGCGACCGGCCAGCTCAAAAAGGGCATGACCATCGTCGAACCTACCAGCGGTAATACCGGGATCGCGCTGGCGCTGACCGCGGCCGTACTGGGCTACCGGCTGGTGTTGACCATGCCCGAGAGCATGAGCTTGGAGCGGCGGCAAGTTATGGCCAGTTACGGTGCAGAGATTGTGCTGACACCCGCGGCCGCAGACATGCCCGGGGCCATTCGCAAGGCCGAAGAGTTCAAGGCCGCCAATCCCGAGGGTGTGTTTATTCCCCAGCAATTTTCTAACCCGGCCAATCCGGAGGCCCATCGCCGAGCTACGGCCGAGGAAATTCTCGCGGCTACCGGAGGCGAACTAGACGCCTTTGTCGCTGGAGTGGGAACTGGCGGCACTACAACTGGCGTTGGGGAAGTGCTCAAGCAGGCCGTGCCGGATGTGCGTATAGTAGCAGTCGAGCCTAAGCGCTCGCCTGTACTCTCGGGGGGCGCAGCCGATTTGCACGGTATTCAGGGGATTGGCGCGGGTTTTGTACCCGAAGTCCTCGACCAAGAATTGATCGACCAGATCGTGCAGATAGACGACGACGAGGCTTTTCACTGCACCCGCCGCTTGGCCCGCGAGGAAGGGTTGCTGTTGGGGCCTTCGTCTGGGGCCAATGTGGCGGCCAGCTTGCAGGTGGCCAGTACCCTAGCCCCAGGGGCCCGGCTGGTGACCATGCTCTGCGATACGGGGTTTCGCTATTTCAGCGTCGATGGGTTTATCGAATCAGTAGAGTCAGCGCAAGAGTAACATCTTCGTCGTTTGGCGCACCGCGCCAGCGCGCATGATGAGCAAGTAGGTGCCGCTGGCCAGTGGCCGTCCTTGATCGTCTTTTCCATCCCAATAAATCTGATGCGTCCCCGCTTCCCGCTGCTGACGCAAGAGAGTGCGCACGGCTTGGCCGAGGGCGTTGTACACGCGCAGTTCGACCGGGGACTCGGCGGCGAGTGTGTAGGTGATTTGCGTCGAGCCGTTGAAGGGGTTGGGGAAGGCCGGTGCCAGGGCGAAATGGATCGGGTGTTGGGACTCGATGGTGGGCCAAACTGGCTGTGTCAGCGCGATGCCGCGTGGATTCTGGCCGGTTGCGTAGTGGCCGACAACGGAGTCGCGCACGGCATCGACGATGTGGATCTCATTGGAAAAGGAACTGGTGACGTACGCCTGCGTGCCGTCGGGCGAGAAGGCAATGGCCCGTGGATTGCGACCGATGGCGAGCTTTTTGCGCAAGGTTCCGCTGGCCACATCGACGACGAGTAGAGCACCTTCTCCATGAGCGGTCAAATAGAGCTTGCGGCCATCCGGGCTGGGTGCGATGGCAAAGGTGCCGCTGACGCCTAAGTCGATGGTGCGCGCGACGGTTGCGCCATCGGCGTCTATGGCAGTCAAGCGGCCCGTGTCCATGCTGGTTACGTACAGCGTCTTGCCGTTGGGTGCGAGCGCGAGCGAGCGCGGTTTCGGTGGTACTGGGATGCGGTCGATTATGCGGCCTCGCGGCGAGAGGACGAGGACTTGGCTGTCGGCGATGTCGGTGGTGAATATCTTGTCGGCGGTGGCGGCAATGCCGTATAGTCCTTCACTCGTGTCGGCGATCTCAACGGTGCGCGCTTGGCCCGACTCAACATCGACGATGGTCAGCGCATTCGTGCCCGAGTTGGTCGCGTAGAGCGTTTTGCCGTCGGGCGCGAGAGCTAGGTCGAGGGGCTGGACCGCGGTCTCGATGTGCGCTTGGACCTGGAAAGTCGCGGTGTCGATGATGCGGAGGTCATTCGACGAGAGGTTGGACACGAAGAGTTGGTCGTCGGCTAGGATCATCTGGATCGGCTCGTCGCCGACGGGGATGCGCGCTAGCTCGCGGCGGGTACCTGTATCGACCACGCCAATGGCGTCGTCGCCGCGCAAGGCAGTAAAGGCCAATGGGGCCCCGGTCAGTTCGACGACGGTGAAGTCGAGCCAAGCGTCCACATAGGGAAAGTACGAGACCTTGCCGTCGGTGCCGTGGGCCTCGATCTGATAGGCGATGCGCGTGCCAACGCGCTGGCCAAGAATTTGGGCGACGAAGAGGCTGTCTTGCTGCTGCATTTGCAAGTGCTGGATGCTCCCGTCATCAATCTGATAGAGGAGCCACACGCTGGCGGCATCGCGAGCTGCGACGCGCACGGGATAAGGCCCTTGGGTGTCAGGGGTGTTGGAGACTATGGCTATGGGGACTACGAAGGGATAGCCGGGCACGGCAAAATCGGTGATGAAATCGACATCGCCGATGTGCTGGGCAGCGGCCAAGTCGAGGACGCGGGCATAGGTGTTATCGCGGGCGTTGTCGTAGAATTCCGAAGGGAATCCAGTGGCAAAATCAGTGAAAATACCGCTGAAGTTCTCTTCGTTAATCGCCCCGGCAATGGGCGCGAGACTCAGGCGGTAGCGGCCCGGGGTCAAGCCGTGCAGGCGGTAGTGTCCGACTGTGGCGGCGTTTGGTTCGGCACCCGAAACGGTGCTGAACAGTTCGCCGGTGTCGAGGTTTTCGGCCTTGATGTGCGTGCCGAAAAGTGGCTGTTGGTCGAAGTCGCGGACTTGGCCGGCGATGCTGCCGACGCTGTCTTGGTAGCCAACGGCCGGATAGAGGAAGCTGACGCCAGCGATGTCGTCGGGTTCGAGGCTTTGCGCTTCGCCGGAGTCGTCGCTGTGGTTAAAGGGGTTCATGGTCGGGCGGATATGCGGGGGGCCGTCGAGGGGAGTGTGTTCAAGCCCGAGCAGGTGGCCGATTTCGTGGACGGCTACGTCTTTGAGATTTATCCAATTGCCGGGTTGAACAAATAGACCAGCAGAAAAACGGAAGTCGCGCCCGTTAAAGATGATGTCTGCATCGGTGATGTGGCCGGTCGCAAAATGGGACTGGATGCGGGTTATGGCGATGACGCCGGTTTCGGGCGGGGCATTTAGGTAGCGTCCTGTCTCGTCGAAGTAGATCAGGTTGCGCCTATCTCTTTGCGTTGGGACGCTGTTTTGGGTTGTGCCCTGATCGACAAATTCCACCTGTGCTGTAGCCACGTCGCTCCAGACCTGAAAACTCTCGCGGATCAACGCATGGGTCTGAGCAGGGGATAGATCGTCGGAACCAGCGGCGTGGAGCACAAAGGAAATGCGGTCGGGGAGGCGCCAGGTCTGCTGGACTTGGTTGCCAAATCGGGATTCAAAGGTCTGGATGAGAAAGCCGTGGCTGGGCATGGCGACGAGCAGGCCACCAAGCAGTAGGCTGCTAGTGCGCATCGCGTGTTTGGCCTTCGGTCAAGGTGCGCACCCGCGCCAAAAACTGATCGAGCGGCATACCTTGGACGGGTTCGTCGGGTGGTGCTTTTTTGGGTGCGCTGTGCGACTCGGTGTGCAGCGCAAGGCCGTTTAGTTCTTGAAAGACGCGTGGTTTATTGGCGGCGTTGCGCTTGATGGCGAAGTGGCCTTGAGCCAGTCCGACTGGCCAGGCGTGTCCCAAGGCGTTCGCCGCGGTGAGAAAGAGCACGGCCTCGTCACCGGGGGCGAAGATGGGCATGCCGACAATGCGGGTAACAGTGCCTTGCAGATGTCCGCCGGGCAGGTGCAATTCCAGTTGCGAGATCGCTGGCCCTTTGATGGCCTGGGAGACGGAGAACACATAGCGGGTATAGATCTGCCCGCGTACCCATTGGGGCTGGGCTTGGCGACAGACTCCGACGACGATGCGTTCGGCGTTGGCAGTCAAGGCTGCTAGGTCGAAGCGCTGGACTGTCGTGGCTGTTAGGGGAGTGGTCAGCCAGACTAGACAGAATGCAATGCGCGCGATCATTGCGCTTATCTCCTCGCTCTTTCGGAGATGTTGGTTTACCATATCTTATTTATAGAATATAGGATAATAGGCTCTATGGGGTCGATTCATTGACACTTACGTTCACGTCAAGTACATTGCTTGCCAGAACTTCGCAGCGAAGGATTCTCCATGCAAATAGGGGATTTGGCCGCCAAGGCCGGGGTCACACCGCGCACGATTCGCTACTATGAAGAACTGGGAATCGTCGAGCCAGAAGAGCGCACCGCAGGTGGGTTTCGCCTGTATTCGGAAGCGCAATTGCGCCGCTTGCAAATCGTCCAAAGCCTCAAGGATCTGGGGTTCGAGCTAGAGCACATTCGCGTGTTCTTCAACCTGAAGCACTGCAACGAATCGGGTGGCGGCTTGGCGCGCGAGCTCGTCGAGCACCTCACCGAGCAAGAGCGCCGGATCGACGAGCGCATTCGCCAGTATTCGCTGATGAAGGAGCGGAACCGGCGGGCCATTGAGATTCTCAGTGGTTGTTTTTGTTGTAAGGTCAAGGTCATCGAACGGGATTGCCACCACTGCGAGGTCTATCGGAGGCACGACGAGGTTCCCGACCTCATCGAATGCGCCATTTACGAATCTTGAGGGGATATAATATGGTAACTATAACGGAAGTCGCGGCCGAGAAGATCAAGGACCTGCTTAGCGAACAGGGCAACGAGGGGCACGGGCTGCGCATGGGTGTGATGGGTGGGGGATGTTCGGGGTTCCAGTACAAGCTGGATTTCGAGGAAAGCGCCGGTGACATGGACCACGTCTTTGAGATAGACGGCGTCAAAGTCTTCATCGACATGAAGAGCAGCCTTTATCTCAACGGTGTGATCCTCGACTACCACGATGGGTTGATGGGGGCGGGTTTTAAGATCGAAAACCCCAACGCCCGCACCACCTGCGGATGCGGTGAGTCCTTCAGCGCCTGAGCGACGGGCTGTGCAAATTCCAGTTTATATGGACAACATGGCCACCACGCCGGTTGACCCGCGCGTCTTGGCGGACATGTTGCCGTACTTCGACACGCATTTCGGCAATGCGTCTAGCAAGACCCACGCCTTTGGTTTGGCAGCTACCGACGCGGTCGAAAAGGCGCGGGAAGAGGTTGCCGGGTTAATCGGTGCGCGCGCTCAGGAGATCGTCTTTACGGCCGGAGCTACGGAAGCCAACAATTTGGCCATCAAAGGCGCGGTGCAGATGGTACCCCCTGGAGCGCACATCGTCACCTGTGCCACTGAGCACAAGGCCGTCTTGGAGTGTTGCCACACCTTGGAAAAGCAAGGGGTAGAGGTAACTTATTTACCTGTGGACCGCTACGGTCAGATTGACCTCGACCAACTCGCGGCGGCCATCACGCCGCGGACGGCCCTTATCTCGCTCATGGCTGCCAACAACGAGATTGGGGTCTTGCAGCCGCTAGAGGAGATCGGGCGGCTAGCCCGCGAGCGCGGCGTCTTGTGGCACTGCGACGCAGCCCAAGCCGTTGGCAAGGTGCCGCTCGATGTGGAAGAGTTCGGCATCGACCTGCTCTCGGCCTCCGGCCACAAGCTCTACGCCCCCAAGGGCGTCGGCTTCCTCTACGTGCGTTCGCGCAAGCCGCGCGTGCGCTTGCAGGCCCAAGTCGAGGGCGGCGGGCAGGAACGCGGCCTACGCGGCGGAACCCTCAATGTGCCGGGCATTGTCGGTTTAGGGCGTGCCTGTCAGTTGGGGCGCGAGGAGATGACCGAGGAAGCGGCCCGATTGGTTCAAATGCGGCGACGGCTGTGTGCCGGGCTGGAGGCCGCGCTCGGTCCTTTGGTCGTCAATGGCCATGCGGAAGAGCGCCTGCCGGGCAATCTCAACGTGAGCTTTCCAGGAGTGGACGGAACCGAACTGCTTTTGGGATTGCGCGAGATCGCGTTGTCTGCGGGCGCGGCCTGTTCATCGCGGACGAGCGCGCCCTCACACGTCCTCAAAGCCATCGGCGTAAACGACGATTTGGCGCGGGCTTCTCTGCGCTTTGGGTTGGGACGTTTTAATACTATGGTAGAAGTAGAATTTGCCATTGACCGCACCGTTGCTCAGGTCGAGCGCTTGCGCGACGGTGCATTAGCAATCGAGGAGAGAGTATGACTGTTACATCTAATCAGCTATTAGCGAGCGTAAAGGCCGAAATCGCCGAAGTGACTCCGGCTGAGGTCCAAGCGGCCCTCCAAGCTGGTCGATCGGTTCACGTCATAGATGTACGCGAGCGGGAAGAAGTTATGGACGGCTATATCCCTGGGGCCGAGTTGATCCCACGCGGTTTTTTGGAGCTCAACATCGAAGAAGATGTGACCGTAGATCGCGACGCGGAAATCGTGCTCTATTGCGCCGGGGGCAACCGCTCGGCCTTGGCGGCGCGCGATTTGGCCTTTCTGGGCTACACCAATGCCAAGTCCATGATCGGCGGCATCAAAGGCTGGAAGGACGCTGGCTATGAAATCGAGCAGGGCGGCCTGCTCTCCGAAGAAGACTCGCAGCGCTACGCCCGGCATCTCATCCTGCCCGAGGTAGGGGAGAAGGGGCAGCAGCAGTTGCTCAAGGGCCGGGTGTTACTGGTGGGAGCGGGTGGCTTGGGTTGCCCGACGGCCCTGTATCTGGCCGCGGCCGGCGTTGGCAAGATCGGCTTGGTGGATGCCGATGTCGTCGATAAGAGCAACTTGCAGCGGCAAGTGCTGTTCGGCGAGTCAGATATCGGTCGGCCCAAGGTCGAGGCTGCTCGCGATCGGTTGCTCGACATCAACCCTGGCATCGAGATACACCCGCACTACGAGTTGCTGACGTCGCACAATATTTTCGAGGTCATGGACGGCTACGACATCGTGGTCAATGGCTGCGACAACTTTCCGACCCGCTATTTGGTCAACGATGCGGCCGTAATGCAGAAAAAGCCCGTGGTTGACGGCAGCATTTTTCGCTTTGAGGGTCAAGCCACCGTGTACGTGCCTGGGGACGGCCCGTGCTATCGCTGCCTCTATCCCGAGCCGCCGCCGCCCGGGGAGGTGCCAAGCTGCGCCGAGGGTGGGGTCTTGGGGGTCTTGCCCGGCATCATCGGACTAGTGCAGGCCACCGAGGTCGTCAAGCTGCTGTTGGGGCAGGGCACCTCCTTGGTGGGGAGGGTGATACTGTACGATGCGCTGGAGATGAAATTCCGCGAACTCAAGCTCCGGCGCGACCGCGAGTGCCCAGTGTGCGGCGACAGCCCGACTGTCACCGAGCTAATTGACTACGAGCAGTTTTGCGGCTTGCCTTCTCACAGCGAGGCCGCAGGTTAAGCTCGACTCGCAGTGTTGTTTATACGGCGCTCCCCGTACCTAGGGGAGCGCCTTTTCTTTGGGGAGAATTTGATGGAGCAGACCGGGGCGGGTTTTTTGGCGTTGCCGGATAACCCAGACCAAGATCCGACGTTGAATTGGCGGGAAGTTTTCGGCAACGACCAGCCGGTGGAGGTCGAAATCGGCATTGGCAAAGGACGCTTTATCATCGACGCGGCCAGCCGCCAGCCTGCAGTGAATTTCATTGGAGTCGAATGGGCGGCCAAATACTTGCGCATTGCCCACCAGCGCGCCGTGCGCCGCAATCTCTACAACGTGCGATTCGCGCACATGGATGCGCGAGAATTCGTCGAGTTTTTCGTGGCTGCGGTATCAGTGCGAGCCTATCACATCTATTTTCCCGACCCTTGGCCCAAGAAGCGGCATCACAAGCGGCGGCTTTTTAACGAGGCATTTCTACGCGAAGTCGAGCGCACGTTATGCGCGGGCGGTCAGTTGTGGCTAGCCACGGATTACGCCGATTATTTCGACGTCATGCTCGCGGCGTTGGAAACCAGTTCGTGCTTAGTGGAGGTGGATGTCGAGTGGCTGGGGGCGCGGACCAATTACGAAGACAAGTTCCTAGCGCAAGGCAAGCCGATTTACCGCCGAGTCATGGAGAAGATGCCGACGTAAAGATACCCGCCGAGTTAAAGCAAAAGGGGTTGGACCACACGATGGCCAACCCCTTTTCTATGTCAATGTGGCAGTAGGGACGAAAATTAAAGAGAGCGGACGGTAGCTGATGGGCACACAAATAAGTGTGATATATACACAAATAAGTGTATAAGACAGCTTGAAATGGCCGTATCTATCTGAAAAATAAAGGAAAAATATGCTTGCAGTTCCGTTGAGATGCGTGTATTATTGGGATGTGGTGGAAAGTGGTGGAAAGTGGTGGAACGGGAATTTTGACTTGATATGGGCATCAAATGGCACAGTTTTTCACAGGCAGACACGAGGTTCCCGTCGATGACAAGGGGCGGATTTTTGTGCCGGCGGAGTTCCGCAAGAAGCTGCCTCCAGAAGCCGACGACACGCTCGTGGTGCTGCGTGGGTTCGACAACTGCTTGGTGGCCTACTCCCGGCCCGAGTGGGAAGCGAAAGCCGAACAGCTCTTGCGTCTGCCGACGACCAAACGCGAGGCGCGGGCCTTCATCCGCTCCATGGTTTCGCATGCGGCAGAAGTGAAACTAGACCGACAGGGGCGGACCGGCATCCCACGCAAACTGCTGGCCAAGGCCGGCATCACGAACCAGATGGTCATCATTGGTGCGTTGGACAAATTGGAGTTTTGGAGCCCAGAAAACAGCGATGATTTTCCGCCGATGGAAGATCTTGCCGATAGCTTGGAAGACTTTGCAATAGACCTCTAAACCTTATGAACTATGGCATACCACATACCGGTCATGGTCGCGGAAGTAGTCGCCGGGCTGGTCACCGATCCAGACGAAGCATACGTGGATGCGACAGTCGGCGGAGGTGGCCACAGTTGGGCATTGCTTCAGGCCCTCGGCCCCAAGGGGCGGCTGCTAGCAGTAGATCGGGATCGGGAAGCCGTAGCGGCAGCGCGAGTGAGGTTGGCAGCAGATACGCGAGCCGTCGTGCGGCAAGGCCGCTTTGCCGAATTGAGCGAGTTGCTGGCTCAGGAAGGGATCGGGCCGTTGAGCGGCGTCCTGTTCGACTTAGGAGTTTCCTCGCATCAGATCGACGCATCGGCTCGGGGATTCAGCTATCAGGCCGACGGACCTCTCGATATGCGAATGGATGCGGAAGTTGGCCCAACAGCCGCCGAATTGATCGCGGCGTGCAGCGAGCGCGAACTGGCCGAGTTAATTGCGCGCTACGGAGAAGAACGCGCAGCGCGGCGGATAGCGCGTTCAATCTATCGACAACAGCGGCTCGCGCCCTTGACCACTACGCAGGCTTTGCGGCAGGCCGTAGCGGCCACGCGGCCCCAGATGCTCAACAAGACGCTGGCGCGCGTATTCCAAGCGCTGCGCATTGCCGTCAACGACGAGTTGGGGCAGTTGCAGGCGGGGTTGACGGCTGCGGAGGTCAGACTGAAACCCGGTGGCCGACTGGTCGTCTTGGCCTATCACTCCTTAGAGGATCGGTTGGTCAAGCAGCATTTCGCGGCGCTAGTGCGCGGCTGCATTTGTCCGCCGCGCGTACCCATTTGCACCTGCGGGAGGAAACCGTCGTTCAAGAGAGTAGGTTACAAATTGCAGCGGGCGAGCGAGGCCGAGGTCAAACAAAATACTCGAGCGCGCAGCGCCATTTTGAGAATCTACGAAAAAATCGAGGCAGGCTAATATGAGCAAAGGCGGAATTTCCTGTGTGAAGTACGTGCTCCTCATAGGGATGCTGGCTGGGGCGGCCCTCTTCCACGTCTGGCAAAAGGTCGAAATGGCCCGGGTGGTCGGCGGCATAAGCACGGCTGAGACGCAAATAGCCGAGCTCGACAGAGCGCGTGCTCAGCTATTGGCGGCTATTGTAGTGCGGAAAAACTCCGGCTTTGTCGAGAAAGTGGCCTTCGGCCAGCTCGGCATGGTCTATCCCTCGCAGACTATAAATGGCATGAATAATGGTGCATTGGCTCATTGGGAAGGAGATTGATGGGGCCACGGGTGCAACATACGGGCATTAGTCGGCTGCGCTGGATCGTGATTTTGGGTGCGGTGGCGTGGTTGGGGCTATCCGCACGCCTCATCCAAATCCAGATCTTCAGGCATGAGGCGTACAGCGCCGAAGCCCATGCGCAGTACCTTGAGCGCCGCACGCTGAAAGCGAGCCGGGGTCGGGTAGTCGATCGACGTGGCAACAGTTTGGCCGTAGATGTCCAAGCCACATCGTTTTATGCCTATCCCGATCAGGTTGAAGATCCCAAGCGCGTAGCCGCCCACTTCGCGTCCCTGAACGATAAACGGACCGAGTTCATTGAGCGCCAATTGCGCGGGGACAAGCAATTTATCTATCTGGCGCGTCAGGTGGTTGACGAGGATGTGGGAGCGGTCGCGTTCGCCGGCGTGTTCCAACACCCAGAGACTCGTCGCCAGTATCCCCTGGGGCCGCTGGCTGGCCAACTCATCGGACACACCAACATCGACAACAGCGGCCGCGAGGGGATTGAGCGAGCCTTCGACGATATATTGCGCGAAAAGGACGGCTCGATAGTGGGATTCGTCGATGCGCGCGGCAAGCAAGTACCCGGGCGTCAGCAGCAGCGTGAAGAGCCGGAGCACGGTCGAGACCTGATGCTGACCATTGATGGAGTCTATCAGAGCATTCTAGAGGAAGAGTTGCAACAGGCCATCGACGGTTCAAAGGCCCAGGGTGCATTGGGCGTCATTATCGCCCCGCGCAGTGGTGAGGTACTGGCCATGGCCAACCTGCCGCTTTTCGATCCCAATAAGGCGTCTCGCTCCTCGCCGGAACTCAGGCGCAATCGCGCGATAACCGACGTGTACGAACCTGGTTCGACCTTCAAAGTCATCGCGGCTGCCGCCGTCCTTGAAGATGAGCTGGTCAGTCTGCACGATCGCATCTTTTGCGGGCACGGGACGTTCAGGTTGGCCAATGGCGACACGATCCGCGATATTCAGCCCCACGGCGATTTGCTCTTTGCTCAGGTCTTGGAAAAATCGAGCAACATCGGCACGATCAAGCTGGCGCAGCGGCTGGCGCGGCATCGCTTTTACGAACACATCCGCAACTTTGGCTTCGCGATTCGCACGGGCATTGACTTGCCAGCGGAAACGCCTGGTTTATTGCAGGAGGTCGATCAGTGGTCTAAGCGGTCGCTGGCGACTATTGCCATCGGGCAGGAAATCGGCGTGACGGCCCTACAGCTCGCCATGGCGTACGGAGCTATTGCTAACGGTGGCGTGTTGATGGCACCGCGGATCGTCGCCGGAACAATTGACTCGGACGGTCGGCTCGACGGTCGCGGCGGTCCTCAACCGATCCGGCGGGTCGTGAGCCGGAAGACGGCGGCGACGCTGAGCGAGGTGCTGACTAGAGTCGTGGAAAGAGGCACCGGGCAAAAGGCCCGCATTGGGGGCGTGGCTGTAGCCGGAAAAACGGGTACGGCTCAGCGAGCCTTAGCCGATGGCAGCGGCTACGATCCCAACGCCAGCATAGCCTCATTCGTTGGTTTTCTGCCAGCCAATAATCCCCAATACGCGTGCGTGATTATGGTCGAAAACCCCAGCGTGAATGGGTGGGGAGGATCTGTGGCAGCCCCGACCTTCCGCCGGGTGATGAAGCGGATCATCAGCCTGCCTGGCGGCCTGTTGGTCGAGCCAGCAGCCAAGCGTCCGCAGAAGGAGGGTCCGGCCGTGCCCGATCTGCGCGGTATGACCCCAAACATGGCCCGCTTCCAAGCGCAGATGCGGGGGTTGCCGGTGGTCTTTTCCGGCGTGGGTACCGTGGTTGTCAATCAATCGCCCTTGCCGGGTCGGGCCGGACGCGTAGAGCAGATCAACTGCACGCTGGGAGCAGAAGCCGCCCGCAGCCCGTGGAAAATGCAGCAGGCCCGCCTCGTTGGAAACATGCTAGCCCAAGATTCGAGAGGTATTTAATATGGAATTAAAGTACCTACTCGAAGAACTGCCCGACGTCTGCGTGGAGGGCGACCAAAATATTGAATTAGGGCAAATCCGCTGCGATTCGCGTTGCGTGGAAGAAGGCGACTTTTTCGTGGCTATACGCGGGGGACAGGAACAGGACCGACATCGCTTTGTCGATCATGCCATCGCCCGCGGTGCCCGCGCCGTGATGGTGGAAGAGCGGATCAATTGTGCCGGTGCGACGCGGGTGCAGGTGGCAGACTGCCGAGCCGCACTGGCTCGAATGGCGGCGCGCTTTTACGCTTTTCCCGGACAAGCGCTGCTGAACGTCGGCGTCACCGGCACCAATGGCAAGACCACCACTGCCTTCCTGCTCAGGAGTGCCCTCGAAGCCGCTGGCCTGCCGTGCGGATACTTGGGAACTTTGGGATTTTGGTGCAATGGCAAATTGGAGAAGATGGACAATACTACGCCCGAGGCCGTCCAGCTACACGGCTTACTGCGCCGACTCGTCGATGCCGGCAAGCAAGCGGCCGTGCTAGAAGTGTCTTCTCATGGACTGGCATTAAAGAGGGTGGAGGGCATTCCCTTCCGGGCGGCGGTTTTTACGAATCTGACGCGCGATCACTTGGATTTTCACGGGACTTGGGAGGCGTACTTTGCGGCCAAGGCCCGGCTTTTTGAAAGCCTGCAAGAAGGTGCGATTGCGGTTATTAACGCCGACGACGACCACGCCGACGAATTGGCTCGCAGAACTCAGGTGCGCGTCGTGACGTATGGCTGTGGCCCGGAGGCCGAAGTGCGATTGCAACGCGCCGATGTTAGCCCGCAGGGAGCGCACCTGTGTTTGGACACCCCAGTCGGCTCCATTGAGGTGCAGACGCATTTGATCGGTCATTTCAACTACTACAACGCTATGGCTGTCGTGGCCACCGGGTTGGCCTTGGATTTGGATGCCGCGGCGCTATGTCGCGGTTTGGCCGCCCTAGCGGGCGTCCCGGGCCGCTGTGAGCAGATCGCCGAAGGGCAGGATTTCGCGGTCATCGTGGATTACGCCCATACCCCGGATGCGCTAGCAAGGGTTTTACACGCCGCCCGCGATTTGGGCAGCGGTCGCTTGATCTGCATCTGCGGCTGTGGCGGGGATCGAGACCGCGGCAAACGACCCCTGATGGGCCGTGTCGCTGGCGAGTTGGCCGATTGGACGGTCTTGACTTCGGACAACCCGCGCAGCGAGGATCCGCAACGCATCATCGACGATATGGCCGCTGGCGTGCCCGACAGTAGCGCGATTCACAGCGAAGTTGACCGCGCACAAGCGATTGCTACAGCTCTGGCCGCTGCACACAGCGGGGATGTCGTAGTCATTGCCGGCAAAGGGCACGAACAGGAGCAGGAACTCGCCGACCGCGTCGTGGCTTTTGACGACCGCGAAGTTGCCCGGCGCGTGCTGCGGAGTATGCACTCTAGGGAAGGGCAGCCGCTATGCGCGCCGTGACCCTGAGCGAGATGGTGCAGTGGACGGCTGCCGATCCGGTCGGGAGCCTCCAGCCGGATTGCGCCCTGCAAGCAGTAGCGACCGACAGTCGGTCCATTGACGAGGGCGAGCTGTTCGTCGCGTTGCGGGGTGAGAACTTCGATGGACATGATTTCGTCGAGGCCGCCTTTGCCCGCGGCGCGTGTGCAGCTTTAGTGGAACGCCACTGGCCAGGGTTGGACCAAGCGGCCTCCGGCCCGCTGTTGGCCGTTGACTCGACGCTGCAAGCGCTGGGCGACATGGCGCGGGCGTATCGGCGGCGCTGGGAGGTGCCGGTGGTGGCCGTCGTCGGCAGCGCGGGCAAGACGACGACCAAGGAAATGATCGCCGCTGTGTTGGGGCAGCGGTACTGCGTTTTGAAAACGATTGGCAGCGAAAACAACGAGATAGGGGTGCCCCGCACTCTGCTGCAACTGTCACCGAGTCACGAGGCGGTGGTGTTGGAACTGGCAGCGCGGCGGATAGGGGACATTCGCTACCTGTGTTCGGTTGCCGAACCTACTATTGGGGTTTTGCTCAACATCGGGACTGCACACATAGAATTTTTTGGGTCTGTAGAAGGAGTGGCCAAGGCCAAAGGGGAGCTTCTGGATTATATGGACGAGTCTTTAACGGCTCTCGTCAACGCCGATGACCGTGTCGTGGCTCAGGAGGTAAAGAGGACAAAGGGGAGACTCCTGACCTTCGGTTTTGCGCGTGAGAGCGAGTTTCGTGGGGAGAGGCTCGTACTCGACCAGAAGGGCTGCGGCCACTTCCTTCTACATAATGTTCCCATTGATCTCAATGTTCCAGGGCGACACAATGCGTATAATGCCTTGGCCGCGGCCGCGGTCGGTCGCATCCTCGGCGTACCTTGGGAAGGGATCCAGCGCGCTCTCGCCGAGTTCGAGGCGGTGAGCCAGCGCGGCGAGATCGTGCGCAAGAATGGGATCGCAGTAATCGACGATTGCTACAACGCCAGTCCCGGCTCGGTATCGGCCGCACTCGACCTCCTCGTCGATGTGCCCGGTGCGCGGAAAATCGCCGTACTCGGCGACATGCTAGAGCTCGGCGCGGAGAGCGGCCGGTTGCACGCGGTTGTCGGCGAGAAGGCCGCCGAGTGCGCCGATGTCGTCCTGGCTGCTGGCCGCGAAAGCGCGCACTTAGTGGCCGCAGCCCGTGCGGCTGGCATGGCCCAAGACGCGGCTCGCCACTTTGAGCAGTCCGAGCAACTCGGCGAATTCGCGGCGGCGCAGTTGCGCCACGGCGATGTAGTCTTAGTCAAGGCCTCTCGGGCCATGGCCTTTGATCGAGTCGTCGAGCGCATTCTGCAGTAGTTGAGCTAGCTCGCTCCCACCGAGCACCCCTAGCAACCTATAGTTCCATCACTGATGATAGCTGTGCAGCGCGACAGCATGTTGGTGTTGCTGATTTGCCTGACGCTGGTAGGCCTGGGGCTGGTCATGATCTATAGCTCTAGCTCCGTTTTGGCCAACGTGCGCTTTGGCGACTCGGGTTTCTTCCTCAAAAGGCAATCCATCCGCGTCTTCATCGGCTTGGTGCTCATGCTCGCGTTCTCGCGGATGCCTTTGCATTGGTGGGCGCGGCTTTCGCGGCCGATCGTGCTGTTGGCCCTCTTGTCGCTCTTACTGGTTTTGGCGTGGGGCCACGGCGCAGCTCAGCGCTGGTTGAGCATTCCGGCTTGGGGCGGGGCCTTGGCTTTTCAGCCGGCCGAGTTTGCCAAGCTGGCGCTGGTGCTCTACTTGGCGGATGTCTTAGTGCGCAAGCGCGACGAGCTACACGACTTTAGTCGCGGGTTTGTGCCCCGTTTATTAGTCGTCGGCTTTGCCCTTGTGCTCATCGTATTGCAGCCCGACTTGGGGACGGCTATTGCGCTGGGGCTGATTGCCTTAATCATGCTGTGGGTCGGTGGAATGCGCTTGTCTCACTTGGCCGGGGCTGGGTTGCTCGCGCTGTTGGGTATTGGGTTTTCCCTGATGCATTCGAGCTATCAGATGCGGCGCTTAGTCAGCTTTATCGACCCAGAGCGCGATCCGGCTGGCTCCTATCAAGTTTTGCAGTCGCTCTACGGCATGGGCAATGGCGGCCTTTTGGGAGTGGGTTTGGGCAACAGCATGCAAAAAGAGCAGTACCTGCCAGAGCCACACACGGATTTTGTCTTCTCGGTCATCGGCGAGGAAATGGGGCTTGTAGGTACCTTGGTAGTCTTGGGACTTTTCGCGGCTTTCTCATTTTACGGAGTGCGCATTGGGACCCGTGCTGGTGATACGTACGGCTTTTTGGTTGCCATCGGCATTACGGCGATGATCTCGATATACGCCCTGCTCAACATCGGCGTGGTCGTCGGGGTACTACCCACCACCGGCTTGCCGCTGCCCTTTGTCAGCTATGGAGGCTCGTCGTTGATGGGGAACATGGCGGGAGTGGGCATCTTGCTGGGGGTCGCCCGCACGGCACCTGGACAGCAAGAGGGTTTGGTGCGTTGGCAATGATGAAGACCCTTTTTGACCAATATCGCCGCGTCCACCTCGTCGGCATCGGTGGAGCGGGCATGGAGGGCTTGGCCCGGCTGCTCGCCGCCAAAGGCTGCGTGGTAAGCGGCTCGGACCAGGCCGACTCGCCCAGCGTCGCGCTGCTGCGCCAAGAGGGATTCGCCGTCGCGGTGGGGCACGACGGCCAACTCGTCCAAGGAGTGGATCTAGTGGTGTATTCGGCCGCCGTCCCGGCTGACAATCCCGAGCGGCAGGCTGCCGCGCACGAGGGCATTCCCACGGCTAGCCGGGCCGAGGTGCTGGGAGAATTGTCTCGTGCGCCGTTGACCCTCGCCGTAGCCGGTACTCACGGTAAGACGACGACTGCTTCGATGGCAGCGGCGATCTTGCGCCGCGCTGGCCTCGATCCCCAGGTCTTGATCGGGGGTTGGATCAACGGGCGACCGCAGGCCGAGGTGGGAAGTGGCGAGGTCTTTGTAGTGGAGGCCGACGAGTTTGCTGGCGGCTTCTTGCACCTGTATCCGAGCTTGGCCCTCGTGACAAGTATAGATGCCGAACACCTCGATTACTACGGGAGCTTGGAGGCTCTTGAACGGGCTTTCGGCCAATTTCTCGCGCGCCTGCCCTTCTGCGGTTGCAGTGTGCTGGCCGGGGATGGACTGGTCGGAGAGCGGGTGCTGGCCGACTTGCAGCGTCCCCATCAGACCTATGGCATGGCCGACGACAACGACTACCGGATCGCCGAGCTCGAAGAGCGAGCTTGGGGCAGCCGGTTTGCCCTGTGTTTCGACGGGCAAAAGCTAGGTGAGATCGAATTGCAGGTCCACGGCGTCCACAATGTCCGCAATGCCGCTGGAGCCGCCGCGCTGACTTGTGCGCTACAGGTGGAGTTCGCCGTGATCGCCGACGCTTTGGAGCAGTTTGGCGGAGCCGACCGGCGCTTTCAGTGCAAGGGGGAATTCGCTGGCGTGCTGGTCGTGGACGACTATGCCCATCATCCGGCTGAGTTAGCGGTCGCCTTGGCCGCCGCACGGCAGAGCGGTCGCCGAGTGGTCGCTGTCTTCCAACCCCACCTATACTCGCGCACCCGCGACTTGGCAGGGGCCTTTGCCCGCGAGCTAGCGGCGGCTGACTACGTGGTGCTGGCGGCGGTCTATGCCGCGCGGGAAGTCCCTCTGCCCGGTGTGGACTCCGAACTGATTGAGGGAGCCATGCGCGCCAACGGGTACAAAACCATGGCATACCTACCGGACAGAGAACAACTCGTGGCTCATTTGGTGGATATCTGTCGTCGGGGCGACTTGGTGCTGGTCATGGGAGCTGGCGACATTGGCGAGGCGGCTGGGGAGTTGATCGCGGCTTTGGCCGCCGGAGAGCACTCGTGAATCGTCAAAAGAAGAAGACCAAGGCGCGCAAGAAGTCGCTAACCGTGGGGGAGCGAGGTCAATCCAAGGCCCGCGGGCTTTGGATTGCGCTCTTAATTTTGGCCACGGGCAGCACCTTAGCGGCCTATCAAGCGGCTACCTACTTTGGCCAAGCCTCCTACTTTGGCCTCAAGGCTATTGAAGTGGACGGGTTGCGGCGACTCAGTGGGGAGGATGTACGCGTCGCCAGTGGCCTTGCGGCTGGTAGCAACATTTTCGCCATCGACTTGGACGAGGTCGCGCAGCGGCTGGAAGCCATGTATTGGATCAAGCAGGCTTTCGTGGTGCGCAAGCCACCCAACCGGATTGCCGTCGATATCGTCGAGCATCGCCAAGCGGCTTGGATCGATTTGGGCCAGACCTACGGGATAACGCCCGATGGCGTCTTGCTTCCGGCAGACAGTACGGATGTCCCGCCCCGCAATTTGCCCGTCATATCCGGGCTGTCCGTCCGCGGCGACTCGCTACAGCCGGGCGTGGCAGTGTCGGACTCTGCGCTATTGGCGATACTGCGCTGGTGGGAGGAAGCCACGGTTGCCGATGCGGAATTTTGCCTCAACGTAGCCGGCATCCAGCCGATGTCCGGGGCGAGCATTCGCTTGCAGATGGCCGGTGACGGACTCGAAGTGCGCTTGCCGGCCAACGAGGCCGCCCACCGGCTCCACACCATTCGCGAGTTGATGCCGCGCGTCCATCAAAGCCATCCCGATCCGGCCTATATCGACTTGCGCTATGCCGGCCAGATGGTAGTAGGCAAAAAGAAAGCAAAATCGGGATGAACTGGAGTGAGGAGCACAGCACCATTATCGCCGGGCTGGACTTGGGCACGACTAAGGTCTGCGCTGCCATTGCCGAGCAGGTCGCCGAGCGGCCCCCGCGGATTATTGGCGTCGGCCAGCACCCCTCAGAGGGGATCCAGCGCGGGGCGATTGTGGATGCCGAGAAGACCGTGTACACCATTGGCGAGGCCGTGCGTCAAGCAGAGCTGATGGCTGGAGTCGAAATCGACTCAGTGTACGCTGGCATTTCTGGCGAATACATCGCCAGCCTCAACAGCACGGGCATGGTGGCTGTCGGTGGCGAAGGCGGATGGATCGGAG
This sequence comes from Candidatus Latescibacterota bacterium, assembly GCA_022827835.1. Lineage (GTDB taxonomy): Bacteria > Latescibacterota > UBA2968 > UBA8231 > UBA8231. Next base: position 64,315 of record JAJEIO010000010.1, on the reverse strand, counting down.
CACAGGACCGCGCCCGCGTGCTTGCTGCGGCCGGCGTGGTCAAAGTGCCGTTCGACCGCGAGGTGTTGCACGTTTTGCCCCAAGAGTTTGCCGTCAATGGCCAGCGAGGCATTCTCGATCCCGTGGGTATGTATGGAGTGCGCTTAGAGGCCAGTGTACACGTAGTCACCAGCTCGATTGCCGCAGTGCGGAACATCTGCCACAGCATCCTCCGTGCGGGCGTCGATGTGCGCGGTGTCGTTCTCGGCGCGCTTGCTTCGAGCTATGCGGTCCTCAGTGAGGACGAGCGGCAAATGGGAGTCTGTCTGCTCGACATCGGCGGCGGCACGACCGATGTGGCCGTCTTTGTTGGCAAAGGGCTGCGCCACTCGGGCAACATCGGATTGGGAGGGCATAACGTGACCAACGACATCGGCGTTGGGCTGCGCACCACGCGGGCCGAGGCCGAGCAGGCCAAGTGTGCGGGCGCACCCAGCGAGACAGTGGCCCTCATCGTCGAGGCGCGAATGGAGGAAATATTGACCCTAGCCCGCAAGCAGGTCTATACCGCGTTGCCCCATGCTGCGCTAGGCGCGGGCATTGTCCTCACAGGTGGGGGAGCGCAAATCACCGGAGCCGTAGCCTTGGCCGAGCGGGTCTTTAATATGCCTGTGCGCTTGGGGGAGTCGAGCGGGTTTGAGGGGGCCGCAGAGCTAGCTAGCCCATCGTATGCTACGGTGCTGGGTCTGCTCCTGTACGGAATGGAGCAACAGGAGGGAAAAAACCAAACAGAAGCGCAGGAGCTGGTCGAAGATTCCTTCGATTCAGTGTTTGGGCGCGTAAAAAGATGGTTACAACCACGGGACTAGCGGCGGTGCTGGTCCCAAAATCAAGGAGGAGTAATTATGGCAATTAGGTTGATCGATAACGAGCATCGAGCGCGAATTAAGGTCGTCGGAGTTGGTGGCAGCGGTGGTAATGCCATCAACCGCATGATTGAGTCCGGGATGCACGGCGTCGAATTCGTCGCCGTCAACACGGATGCACAGGCACTGGAGACCTCGCGGGCTGACTTTCCCATTTGCATTGGCAGCAGCGTCACGCGGGGTTTGGGTGCTGGTGCAGACCCAGAGGTGGGACGGCAAGCCATCGAAGAAGATTGCGACAAGGTCTCCAAGCAGTTACAGGACTCGGATCTGATCTTCATCACGGCCGGCATGGGCGGCGGTACAGGTACGGGAGTCGCGCCCACTGTTGCGGAAGTTTCCCGCGATCAAGGGGCCCTAACGGTCGGCATTGTCACCGAGCCTTTTCTAATGGAAGGCTCTCCGCGGATGAAGAACGCCAAGAGCGGGATTGCCGAGCTAAAGGACCAAGTTGACACCCTGATCACCATCAAAAACCAGCGCCTGCTAGAAGTATGCGGCCGCGACACCACGCTCCAAGATGCGTTTCTCAAGGCCGATGAAGTGCTGATGCAGGCCACGCGTGGTATTTCCGACCTGATTACGATTCCGGGTATGGTCAATCTCGACTTCAACGATGTCCGCACGGTGATTTCCAAGGGCGGAGATGCGATTATGGGCCTCGGGGAGCACAGCGGCGAAGAGCGGGCCGTGGAGGCCGCTCGCAAGGCGATCAACAGCCCGCTTTTGGAGGATGTGTCGATCACCGGTGCCAAGGGCGTGTTGATCAATATCGCCGGCGACTCCAATCTCACGCTCTACGAGGTCAACGAGGTAATGTCGCTGATCAACGAGGAAACCGGCTCGGATGCCGAGATCATCTTCGGCACTGTAATCGACGATAGCCTAGCCGAGAATATCCGCGTGACGGTCATAGCCACGGGCTTCAACATAAACAAGAGCAGCGAAGCCGAGCCGCCGGCCCGCGCCCAAGAGGAGCCGATGGAGCAGGACGTGGAGGCGGATCCTTTGACCATCGGTGGCCCAGTCCTGCTCGGCAACGGCAATGGGGGCACCTCCTTGGAAGTGCCCACGTATCTGCGCAACGGCCACAGCATTCCTCAGGAGCATCAGGAGGAGCCAGTGCGCCCCGCAGTTGGCGATTTGGACATTCCCACCTTCCTGCGCCGCAAAATGAACGCTTCTTAGGGCAGTTGTCGCGCGCGGACGATTTGGCTTATTTTAACCTGTGCGCGATAGAATTCGCAGGGAGGACGTTTTTACATGGCAGATATTCGCGTTGGCGTAATCATGGGCAGTACCTCGGACGAGGACATCATGCGCAAGGGGGCGGCGGTGCTCGAAGAGCTTGGACTCGGCTACGAAATGATCGTATCTTCGGCCCACCGAAACCCCGAGCGCACCGCTACTTGGGCCAGCGAGGCGGCTGGCCGCGGCCTCAAGGTGATCATCGCCGGAGCTGGCTTAGCTGCGGCTCTACCCGGCGTAGTGGCGGCGCATACGACCCTGCCGGTCGTTGGAGTCCCTATTGCCTCGGGTGCGCTCAATGGAGTCGATTCACTCTACTCCATTGTGCAGATGCCGCCGGGTATCCCGGTGGCGACCGTCGGCATTGACAATGCCCGCAATGCGGCCATGCTGGCGGCCCAGATCATCGCCTTGTCCGACGAGGCGGTTGCCCAGGCCATTGAAACTTATCGCGCACAGTGGAACCCCTAAGACCGTAGGGGCGACCGGCCGGTCGCCCCTACATTAATAATGCTGAAAGGACGCGATGAGCAGTGGCCAATACAAGTCGCATTTCCAAATTGCTTTCGCTGATGCTCAGGCATCGGCCCGACGAATTTGGACTGGAGATTGATGCTTACGGCTACGCGCCGTTGGATCAGGTCGTACAAGGAGTACAAGAACGCTACGCAGAGGTAACCGAAGCCGATGTCGTCAAGCTCGTCAAAGCCCCGGGGCAGTATCGCTTTGAACTGAACGAGTTCGGCATTCGCGCGCTATACGGACACAGTTTTTTCGTCGATATGGACGGCGAGCCTATGGACCCGCCGCCCGACCGACTCTACATGGGCACGACTCGCAGCGCGGCCCAGCGCTTTACCCACGAGGGCATTTCTCCAGGCGATCGCTACTACGTGCATCTGTCGCTGACACACGAGGCGGCCGAGTCGCACAGTCACCAACGCGACACCCCCTGCGTAGTGGAGATCCTCGCGGCCAAGGCCCACGAGGAGGGCTGTCGCTTTTTTTCTCGTGGCACGGTCGTGCTGACCGAAGAGATTCCAGCCAGTTGCATCGGCTCCATCCACGGTAGCCAACAAAAGCCCCTCGACGTTGCCGAAATGCCAGCACCCAGCGGCGTAAGCTACGGTCGCAAGCCCCGGTTTTCGGCCCGCTGAGAGGGACACCGTGAAAAACATCGTGGCCTTTATCAAGCCCTTCAAACTCGACGAGGTCAAACAATCCTTGGCCGCGATTGGCCTCGTCGGCATGTCCGTTAGCGAGGTGCGCGGCTGCGGTCGCCAGCGCGGCCACAGCGAAATCTACCGCGGTGCTGAGTACCAGCTCGATTTCATGCCCAAAATTCGCATTGAATTGGCCGTTGGCGATGGCCAACTCGACGAAGCGGTGGAGGTCATTATGCAGTCGGCTGCCACCGGCGAGGTCGGCGACGGCAAGATCTTTGTCTCCGAACTGATCGAGGCCATCCGCATCCGCACCGGCGAAACCGGCGAAAACGCCCTCTGAAGCCTCGGTAGTGCCCACCGCATTGGAACTGGCCCGTCGCGCTCTCACCGCGGACGCGGCTAAAGCCCTTGATCCCCTAGAGCAATTGGGTTTTGCCGATCCGGTCCAAGCCCTAGAGACCTTGGACCGGATCGGTGGTCCGCCGCAATCCGCGCCGTTGCCAGCCCTCGCGCTGGCCGAACTGGCTGCGACGGGCCGGCCGGACGAGGGACTGCGGCAGTTGGTGCGCTTGGCTGTGGCATACGGCCCGCAAGGGCTTTTCTCTCACTTAGAGGCCGATCCCATTCTGTGTCAGCGTCTAGTGCAGGTCGTAAGCCACAGCACCTTTCTCGCCGACATCTTGGTGCGAGACTTCGAGTTCCTGTTGTGGCTGTTGGTCGAGACTCCGCACTTAGTCGAGCCACTGGAGCGGAGTACCCTGCGGCAGATTTTGCGCACTGATATCGGTCATGTCTCCGAGTTTGAGGAGCGTTTAGAGGTATTGCGGCGGGTGCATCGACGCGAGTTTTTGCGCATTGGTGCCGCCGAAATCCTCGGCACCAAACCGGTTGCGCAGATAGGAAAAGAGCTGGCCGACTTAGCCGACGTGGTGGTTGAGGTGGCTCTTGAAACGTGCCAGCACGCCTTGTGGCAGGAGCACGGTCACCCACTGGACGAGCGCGGTCGTCCGGCGCGCTTCCTCGTCGTCGGCTTGGGCAAATACGGTGGGCAGGAGTTAAATTATAGCTCGGACATTGACCTAATTTTCGTGTGGGATGGCGAGGGCGAGACCCAGCCTGAGGGGGAGGGAACTCCACTGGAGAACAGCGAATTTTTTCGCCGCTTGGGCCAGCGCTTAGTCCACGTGCTGACCGAGGCGACCAAGGAGGGGTTTTTCTACCGCGTCGATATGCGGCTGCGCCCCGAGGGCGCGAGCGGCACCTTGACCCACTCGTTGCGCGCCAGTTGGAGGTATTACGAGACGCGCGGAGAACTGTGGGAGCGGCAGATGCTGATCAAGGCCCGGCGCGTGGCGGGATCGCGGACGCTGGGGGAGCAATACGCAGCCATGCTCCGGCCCTTTATCTATCCGGCTCATTTCCACTCGGCACCGCACGAGGAAATCCGCCGCATCAAGGAGCGGATTGAGGCGAGCATCCGCGAGCGTCCCCGAGGTGAAAACAACATCAAGCTGCAAGCGGGCGGGATCCGCGACATCGAATTCATCGTCCAGTGCCTACAGCTACTCTACGGGGGCATCCAGCCCCAAGCGCGCAGCCACAACACGCTGGTCGCTATTGACCGTTTGGCCGAGGTGGTCTCGCCTAAAGGTGCGATGAAGGCGGCCTTGACTGCGGCAGAAGCCAGCGCCCTAAAAAACGCGTACGAGTTCTTTCGCCGCGTTGAAAACCTGTTGCAAATCGCCTCTGGCCGACCTGATTACGCCGTCCCAGAAGATGCACAAGCCTTGCGGGCCTTGGCCTTGGTCATGGGTTATGAAGATGCGCGGGCCTTTAGCTCCGCGCTCGCCGGACACCGGCTGCGGGTGCGTCGCTTGTTTGCCGCGTTGTTTTACGGCGACGCGGCGGCTCCGCGCTCGCCGACGTGGCTTTTAGAAGTCGAAAACGGCAGTACGGCGGCAAAAGCCGATTTGGTGGAGCGGGGCTTTGTCGATGGGGCCGCCGCGCACCGCCGCTTGCAACGGCTGGCGGGCATGGGTCTGCTATTGAGCGGGGGCCGCGCCCATTTTGAGGCTCTGTTGCCGGAATTGCTGAATTCGCTGGCCGCGGCTCCCGATCCAGACCAAGGGCTTTTGCGATTCACCCAGCTCGTTGAGGCGTATGGGGCGCCGGGTGCTTTGTACTCCTTGTTGCAAGAGCATACAGGCTTTCGCACCTTGATCATTGCCATTTGTGGATCGAGCCGCTTTCTCGCGGACCTTTTGCGCCGCGATCCGGCCTTGCTCGACAGCTTAGTGGGTCAGGCTGACTGGGGCTTGGGGTCTGGCCCGGCGCGCGGCGATTTGCGCGCCATTGCACGGATGCAGAACAAATCCCTCCTACGGATTGGGGCCGACGACCTGATGGGCTTGGCGACCGAGGAGGAGACCTTCCTGCGGCTAACGGAGCTGGGTGAAGAGGTGTTGCAAGCGGTCTATGGGCTAGCTTGGGGGCCGTTGGTGCGGCGGTGGGGCAAGCCGCGCAACCGACAGGGCCGCGACGTGCGGTTCGCCGTATTGGCCGGCGGTAAGTTTGGGGGCCGCGAGGTGGATTTCGGTTCGGATTTGGATTTGTTTTTCGTGTACGAAGGTGACGGCAAGACGCGCCGCGGCGTGCCGAATAGCGTATTTTTCACCGAGTTCAGCCAGCGTCTGATCGCCCTGTTAGCCGAGGAGGGGCTGTACTCGGTGGATGCGCGGCTGCGGCCCGAAGGGGCCAGCGCCCCTATGGCCATCTCGCTGGTCGGCTACCGCCGCTACTTGGCGCAGCGGGCAGCTAGTTGGGAGCGGATGGCGCTGAGTCGCGCCCGCCAAGTGGCCGGCGATGCCGAGTTCGGCGCGCGGGTCTTGCGGGCGATTGAGCGCTTCGTTTACAATCGGGAAGTAGAAGCGGCCTTGGTCGCGCAGATGCAGGAGATGCGCCAGCGGATGGAGCCGCAGGGCAAGCGCCAAGCGCGCATCAACATCAAGCGCGGCCCAGGCGGTATCGTCGATATCGAGTTTGTGGCGCAGGTCCTCGTGCTCAAGTGGGGCTATCGAGACCGGAGCTTGCGTGTGGGCAGCACGAGACACGCGCTGCAGCTATTCATCGAGCAGGGCTGTTTAGACCCAGAGCGGGGCCACTTTCTTCTCGACGCGTACGAGTACCTGCGGGCCGTAGAAAAGGGCATGCGGCTCGCCAGCGAAAGGGCCAGCGACGCCCTGCCGACCGGCCGGGAGTTGGAGATATTGAGCCGCGCCCTCGGCGCTAAAGATGTAGCGGCCTTCCAGGACGAAGTGGAGACATGCATGCAGCAGACTCGGCGCGTATTCTCGGCCCTATTCGCCGAATTGACCGATTAAGGAGCACTTAATATGGATGGTATAAGCAAGGCCGCGCGCGTCGGCCAGATGATTATCGGAGTTGTGTATCTCGTCGCTGGGGTGATGAAGGTATGGGAGCCGGTACTTTTTTATTGGGAGGCCATTCCCTATGCGCAGATACTCGGGGTGACGGAATGGGAGACTGCGTCAGCCGTCGCCAAGGCGGCCCTTGTGTTGGGGCCGATTGAATTTTTTCTCGGCTGGGCGCTGCTGCTAAACTGGCAGCCGCGGTTGTGCTTGCCGGTAGCGACGGTGCTGATGGCCGCGTTTACCGCGCTGACGGCCAAGGCTTGGCACATGGGTGCCTCGATAGACTGTGGCTGCTTTGGTGCCCTCGTCGAGCGCGGGCCGAGGGAAGCGACTATAGAAGATGGAGCCATGCTGGTGGTGCTGCTGTTTGCTTGGTGGGGAATGCGCCGCAGTGCAAACGCCGCGCCTGTGGTTGGTCGGCTCAATTGGTGGGGAGCGGGTGGCGCGCCCGTCTGGCCGCTGGCGAGTCGGATGGTGTTAGGCTCGCTTGTCGTCGGATTAGCGGTAGGCGGGGTGCGGTTTTTCCCCGAGCTAGAGCGCATCTCGCAGTCAGACCTCAAAAGCGGCGTGCGGCTCTCCGGCTTGGCACTTAAAGGCGTGGATGTGGATTTGATGGAGGGCGAATATCTGATCGAGTTGTTCAGCCCCACGTGCAGCCACTGCAAAAATGCCGTGCCCAAGATGAACGTCCTCGCCCAAGACCCCCAGTTGCCGCGGCTGATCGCCCTGACGAGTTTCGCGCAGGATGCACCGCAAGTGATCGACTTCAAGAAGCAGTTGCAACCGCGCTTTGACATTGCCACCATATCGCAGACGGACTTTCGTCGCTTGACCTTTGGCCACGGCTTTCCGCGCTTGGCCTATATCGCCGACGGGGTGGTGCAACAGGTGTGGGAGAGCAACTACATGCCGACGCAGGCGCGGCTGCGAAAAATTATGGGTTCTTAGCACAGAAGGAGTGGGATCGTAGTATGACGATGAGCAAGTTGGCTTTCTTCGGCGGCCCCAAGGCCGTCACTGCTGACGAAGGCGATATTTTCCGCTGGCCGATCATCACCGCTGAAGATGAAGAAGCCGTGCTGGACGTGCTGCGGCGCGGGGCGATGTCGGGTTGGGACCTAACTCTGGACTTTGAAGAGGACCTGAAGTCTTACTTTGGCTTGCAGCACGCTCTCTGCCACAACACGGGCACGGCTGCGATTCACGCCGCATTGTGGGCCTGCGGCGTCGGCGTTGGCGACGAGGTCATCTCGCAGAGCATGACTTTTTGGGGCACGTCGCTCCAGGTGTTCTCGCTGGGGGGCACGGTAGTATTTTCCGAAATCGACCCCGACACGCTAACGATGGACCCCGACGACATCGAGCACCGCATTACCGAGCGAACGAAGGCCATTGTGCCCGTGCATTACTGCGCCTATCCGGCCGATATGGATCCGATCATGGACATTGCCGAGCGGCACGGGCTGAAGGTGATTGAAGATGTTTCGCACGCCCAAGGGGGCCGCTATAAGGGACGGCTGCTGGGCACAATCGGCCACATCGGTGCGATGTCGATTATGTCGGGCAAGTCGCTGGCCTGCGGCGAGGGAGGCTTTTTGGTTACTGACGATCAAGCCCTATACGAGCGCGCTGCGGCTTTTGGGCATTATGAGCGCACTCGCTCCTTAGAAGATCCTGCGCTAAAGCCTTTTGCTAGGATGCCGCTGGGCGGATACAAATACCGGATGCATCAGTTGTCTTCGGCGGTGGGCCGCACGCAGCTAAAGCACTACGACGAGCGGATGCAGGAAATTCAACGGGCGATGAATTACTTCTGGGATTTGCTTGAAGGCGTCCCGGGGATCAAGGCGCATCGACCACCGGCTGACAGCGGCTCGACGATGGGCGGCTGGTACGCGGCCAAAGGGTTGTACATGCCCGAAGAATTAGGCGGCCTGCCGGTCGAGCGCTTCTGCTCGGCGGTCACGGCCGAGACCGGGTCGTACAAGATTATGCCGGGAGCCAATGAATTGATGCACCTGCATCCAGTGCTCAACGAGGCCGATATTTATGGACACGGCCAACCCACGCGCATTGCCCACTCCAACCGCGACCTGCGGCAGGGGCCGGACAGTCTGCCGGTGACCGAGCGCATGACCGGTCGCATCTATTCGATTCCGTGGTTTAAGCACTACGACGCCACAATCATCGGGCAGTACGCCACGGCTTTCCGCAAGGTGGCCGAGTGCGCCGAAGAGTTACTGTGATTTATGGGATTTGTGTGATGGACAGGATGAGGACTGGGATTTGGATTGTGATCTGTGGGATTTACTTAGATGCAGAGGAAGGACGAGATGGGTGATCCGTTGAGGGCGCGGCTGTTTGGGTACGGGGTGCCTTATCGGGTGGAGGTGGATGAAGCGGGGGCGGTTATGCCTCGGCCTACGGACGCAGGGGGCGAGGCCGAGCGCCTTTGCCGCGCCTTGCACCAGTTGCGCGGGAAAGGTGAGGGCGCGACTGATGGCGACTGGGTGTATTCGTTGCCTTTTGGGCGTTGCGGCATACAAGGAAGGCCCCGCGAGCATCTCATCGCTCACTTCTGCGTTGAGGCGTATATAGATGTGCTATCTATGGACGGAGTGAAAACGCAGCCGCTCGCCGCCGGGGAGATCGCCGATATTGAGCCGGGGAGTGTCGTTCGGTTCCGCGCTCGGCCCTTGGAACATCATTGCGTACTCGTAGCGTTCCAGACCGAGGATCGCACGCCGCTGTTGGGTCACGCTGCACCCTTCACCCTTGACGGCGAGGTGCCCGACGATTGGCGCGAGCGGCTGGTGAAATGCCACGCTGCTTTTGACGCGGCGGCTGCAAGAGCGTCCGACGGCGGTCATCGGCCACTGCTGGAACGCTTTTTTGGGACGATGGCGGAAGAACTGGCCGGCGACCCTGAAATTGCCGCTGCACAAGAGCAGGCGCGGCGCGAGGGGTCGTACTCGATTGAAGAAGAGCAGGTGCTCTTTGACCGCCAGCTTGCCTTGCTCGACGAAACAGTGCTCGCGCGCATCCGCGACCAAGACGAGGCTGTGTTCCGCTTTCCGGGGATGTTCGGTGGGGTCGCGCCGCTTTTTAACCTAGTAGACTGAGAGAAACGCAATGGCAAAAAGGAAGATTCGCGTCGGCCTAATCGGCTGTGGCGGCAACATGCGTGGTGCGCACATTCCCCGGCTAAAAGCCGATGGTAGCGTAGAACTGGTGGCGGTCGCCGATCCCGAGGAGGCATCGGCGCAGAGATTGCTGGAAGCGTGGGGAGCTGAGGCCGCGTATTACGCCGACTACCGGCAGATGATTGGCGCAGACGCGCTCGACGGGGTGCTGATTTCTTCGCCGCATTCGACCCACTACGCACAGGCGCACTATGCGCTAGAGCGGGATTTGCACGTTTTGGTCGAGAAACCCCTGACGACAAAGGCGCGTCACGCCCAAGCGCTAATTGATCTAGCCACTGAGCGCGAGCGCGTGTTGGTCGTCAGCTATCAGCGCCATTTTTACCCGGCGTATGCCTATGCGCGGGAACTGGTGCAGAAGGGGGCGCTCGGCGAGCTCAAGGGAGTGGTCGCGTACGTGACGCAAAATTGGGGCGGCAGGGGATGGCGGATGGTGCCCGAGTTGGCAGGAGGCGGGATGTTCATGGACACTGGCAGTCACTTGGTGGCTGCGGTGCTGTGGATTACTGGCTTGACGCCGGTAAAGATCTCGGCCTTCATGGACAAGCGGGGCAAGCCGGTGGATATGGATGCCGTAGTCAATGCGCGGTTTCGCGGCGGCGCGCTGGGGTCGCTGAGCTTTATCGGCAGCGCGAGCCGACACGACGAGCGGCTGTCCATCCACGGCGACGAGGGGACCTTGGTCTTTCATTTGCACCAGTGGCAGGTGCGGGAGGTGTTGCTGAATGGGGAGCCGTTGGAGGTGCCCAAGCGGGTGAAGGAAGATACGCCGGACGCGGCCTTTTTGCGCTGGATTCGCAATGGCGGCAAAGGCTATGAGCAGGCGGATTTTGCCGTGGCAGTAGCCAAATTCACCGAGGCGGCGTATCGATCGCTGGAGCAGAAGCGGCGGTGATTGCGTACGCGCCGCTCGTCGGCGAGCTAGACCAGCAGGTCGAGGGCGTGCTGACGCGCCAAGTCCTGGACGTAGAAAACCCTTATTGCGGCGGCTTTATGGATGGCGACCGGCTAGTGGGTTCGCAAAGCATCAGCGCGGTCGCGTCGCTCGGCTACGCCTATCTGCTGGCCGAGTCGCGCCACTACCGGAGCGAAGAGCTTTTACAGCGGATCCTCCTCGCCGCTGAGTTTGCCCGTCGGTATCGAAATCCGTCGGGTTGTTTTGATCTGCTGACCACCAACTTCGACTCGGCCCCGGACACAGGCTTTGTGGTGCAGGCCATCGCGCCGGTCGTATTTGCAGCGCGGCAACAGGCTGCGGACGACGCGGGAGCCGCAGCAATCGCCGAAGCCCTAGGCGAGTTGATACGAACCGGAGCGCCGGGCATGGTCGCTGGCGGCTTCCACACGCCCAATCACCGCTGGGTGCTAGTCGCCGCACTGGCCCAAGCCCAAGCCCTCTATCCAGAACTTGAAGTGAGCGAGACTGTGGATGCGTACCTCGGCGAAGGCATTGACATCAACGCCGATGGCGAGTACAGCGAACGCAGCACGGGCGTGTACAATGCCGTAGTCAACCGCGCCTTAATCCGTGCGGCACAAGTGCTTGCTCGGCCCGACCTGCTGGAACCTGTGCGGCGCAATTTGGATTTGTCCTACCATCTCCTCCACTCCGACGCCACCGCAGTGACGAGCATTTCCAAGCGGCAAGACCGCGACACGCGAGCCGTGCCGACTGGTTTGGCCGATGGCTATCACGCCTTAGCCCATTTAGACGGCAATGGTTTTTACGCGGCTGTGGCCGACCTGTTGGCCTCGTGCGGCGGCAGCGGTTTGGTCTGCCTGCCGAACTACGTCCTTCATCCCGAGTGGCGAGCGATGTGTATAGAGCGGACGCCTTTGCCCGAGCGCTATAGCCGCGTCTATCCCGCTTCCGGCCTGTGGCGAGTGCGTCGGGGCGCGGTCAGTGCTACGGCCGCGGCTGGCCTGACCGCGCCCTTTAGCGTGGTTTGCGGGCAGGCCGAATTAGCGGCGGTGAAGCTATCATCGACCTATTTTGCCACTGGGCAATTTATCGGTGAGGAGTTTGCTGAAGCGGATAAGGGGGTGCGGATGCAGCACAAGGGCCGCAACCTCATCTACCCGGAAAAGGATTACGTAGGGGGGATTTACTGGCTGCCGATTGCCGAGCAAGTCAATGCCGACAATTGGCAAGAGGTGCGAGGTCGGCGTAAGACGTATGAGTTGCCGCCGCTGGAAGTTGAACTGCACGCCGAAGAGGTCGCCGGTGGTTTTGACCTCCACATCCGCACCTCGGGGGGCACCGATGGGGTGCCCTTTCAGATTGAGGGAGTCTTCGAGCCGGGCGGCACCTTAGAGATGGACAGTGCGCTGGTCGAGGCCCGCGCTGGTCACACGGTCTTTCTCAAAGCGGGCTACGCACTCTACCGCGTGGGCGACGACGCGATCCGCATTGGCCCGGGAGCCATGGAACACACCATGTGGCGGATGCGCAATAGCGAGATCGACGAGGAGCGTTTGCGGGTGCTCATCACCCTGCGGACGCCGGTGACGCGGACCTTGGAGATCCGCTGTGGGCAGTGGTCGGACGCGAAGGGTGGATTTTTATAGACCGCCCCCGGCCCACCGCACTCCTTGCACCATCATCTGCTGCATACCTAAGCGCGCAAATGTTCCCGGGCCGTGTCCCAACGCCGTGTAAAACACTCGTCCCGCGCCGTAGGGCTTGACCCACGCTAGGGGATGCTGCTTGCCGCTCCACTCGGCTGTGGCCAAGATGCGGATGGCCGGATCCCACGCCGACATGTAGATCTCGTCTTCCACGTCAAAATCGGGCACGCCGTGCGTAACGGGGTGATCGCTGTCGGCAATGGAGACGGTGAAGGTCAATCCCGGCGGGTGCCAGTTGGCGTGACCGCCGAGCAGATCGACGGCTTTGCCGCCAATACACCACGCAGTGCCGTGGATGCCGACCAACCCTTTGCCACTGGCGACAAAATCGAACAGCCCCTCTTCTTGCGCGGGCGTCAGTTCAGGCACTTGCTGCACGGTGCCGTCTTCCTGCCGCTCGCCTCGCGTAAAGCCGGAGCCGTGGATCAGCACATCGAAGTCGCGCAAACCGTCTGACGCCAACACGTCCTTGTTTTCGTCAAGCGCGACGGACAGATCGTCGTGTGCGCTCAAAAACTCGTGGATGACCGGGGCACTGGCCGCAAACCCATGGTTTGAGCCGGATAAAATTAGGACGTTCATGTGGCCTCCTGTGTTAGGGTAGTGGTTGTCGGCATTGCGGTACTGTTTTTTAGCCGAGGGCCGTCAGGCGGCCCCTCTCATACGGCATAGGACACCGAGCCGTCGGAGCGCAGGGGCGTAGAGGCATTGTTGATGGGTTTGTAGGGCGTTTGCTCGATTAATCCATCGTCTAGCTCCACTCCGAGGCCCGGGACTTGGGGAATCGGGATGTACCCACCCTCGCGCTTATATGAGCACCGGTAGATCGCGTTGTGCGGGGCTTCGTCGCCTTTGGTGTACTCTTGGGTAATGAAGTTGGGAATCGAGGCGTCGAGGTGTAGGGAGGCGGCAGTAGTCAGCGGTCCTAGGAAGTTGTGGGTTACTACTGCGCAGTGGTAGGCTTCGCCAATGGCGGCGATTTTTTTGCAATGCGAGATGCCGCCGGCCAAGGCTACGTCCGGCCGCAAATACTGGGGGCCGCCCTGTTCCAACAACTCGCGGAATTCCCATATAGACACAAAGCGCTCGCCGTTGCCAAAGGGCACGGTGGATTTTTGCGCGATGTGGGCTTGGGCTGAGATGCTGTCGATCTGGATCGGGTCTTCGAGGAAGAAGACGTGGAAGGGCTTGAGGGCCTCGGCGAGGGCTAGGGAGACCATGGGCGTCAGCTTGCGGTGGAGTTCAATGATTAGGTCCAAATCCGGCCCACCGGCTTCGCGCGCGGCTGCGGTCAGTTCGACGGCGGTTTGGATCATCCGCGCTTGGCCCTTGTCGTGGCAGTCCGTTTTGATGGGGTCGAACTTGATGGCGGTAAAGCCCTCGGCGACAGCGGATTGCGCGGCGTTGAAGTTGTCCTCTGGGGTGCTGCCCCCAGAGAGTAGGTGCAGGCGAATTTTGTCGCGGACGTTGCCGCCCAACAGCTCCCACACCGGCACCTCAAAGTGCTTGCCCTTGATGTCCCACAGCGCGATATCCACGGCTGAGACAGCCCCCATGATGGCCGTGCCCCGGAAGGGAGCCATGCGGTAGAGATGTTGCCAGTGGTGTTCGATGCGGAGGGGATTTTGGCCGATGAGGTATTCTTTGAAGACATCGACGATGCTCTGCACAGCGGTGGGATAGCCCCAGCAGGCGGTTTGGCCGATGCCGGTTAGGCCGGTGTCGGTGGTGATACGGACGATGTAGCCGTTGCCGATGAGGAGGGATTCGATCTGTTCGATTTTCATTTTGTGTGCTCCATATATATCGTAAAGGGGCAGGGTTGGTTATTAGTGGCGCTAGACTGCTTATTTTTATAAAAACTGCGCGACCGCGCAAGCAAGGGGAGGTAGTATGGCACATTTGCGATTTGCAGCACCTGTGGAGCAGCGGGTAGCCCTGATTACAGGGGGAGCGCGCGGCATCGGGGGTGCGACCGCGCTGCGCTTGGCCGAGGCCGGGCGACACATCGTCATTGTCGATGTGCTGGCGGAACCAGCGCAGGAGCGGGTGCGGGAGATTGAGGCTATGGGGCAGCAGGCGCTCTTTGTCGAGACGGATGTGACCGACGAGGGGCAGGTGCATGAGGCGGTAGCCCAAGCGGTGGCGGCTTTTGGACGGCTGGATATCCTTGTGTGCAGCGCCGGTATCTTGGGGTGGGAGAAGCCGTTTTTCGAGCAGACAGCCGCGCAGTTTGCCAAGGTTATGCAGATCAATGTCCACGGAGTGTACTACGCGCATCAGGCGGCGGTGCCGCACATGCTGGAGCGGGGGTGGGGGCGCTGTGTGACGATTTCTTCGGGTGGACGCCACGGTAGTCCCTATCAGGTGCCGTACTCAGTGTCCAAGGGGGCGGTGTGGTCGTTTATTCAGGCGCTGGGCGATGCTTGGCCGCGGCAGGGAGTGTTCGTCAACGGCGTTGAGCCGGGCCGGGCGCTGACCGACATGGTGGTGCCGCGCTTTGACGAAGAGCACCTGCGCGATCCAGGCAACCCGATCGGGCGCTATTCAGACGCTGCGGAGGTGGCCGAGGTGATTGAATTTTTGTGCTCGGAGCGGAATACATATACTACGGGGTCGGTGTGGAGTGTGAAGGGGGGGAAGGGGTGAGGAAAAAGGTAACTGCAATAGAGGAAAAGGGGGAATTATGAACGCTATCCATGAGATAGAAAACCTAAGACAGCGAGCCAATGAAGGCGATCCAGAAGCCCAGTATAACCTTGGCTGGAGGTATTCCGCCGGTCGTGGTGTGCCGCAAGACGATGAAGAGGCAGTGAAGTGGCTTCGTGAAGCAGCCGAACGAGAACATGCTAAAAGTCAGAACGTCCTTGGCATGATGTATTCTATTGGCAATGGCGTGCGACAAGACTATGTGGAGGCGGTGAAGTGGCTTCGTAAAGCAGCCGAGCAAGGACTTGCTCAAGCCCAGTATAACCTTGGCACGATGTATGTCATTGGCCAAGGTGTGCCGCAAGACTATGTGGAGGCGGTGAAGTGGCTCCGTGAAGCAGCCGAGCGAGGGCTTGATCAAGCCCAGCACGCCCTTGGCGTGATGTATGCAAATGGCCAAGGCGTGTTACAAGACTATGTGGAGGCCCACATGTGGTGGAATCTCGCGGCGGCACAGGGTAACGAGGAAGCACGCGAAAAACGCGATATATTTGCCAGAATGTTGACCGCTTCTCAAGTTGCCTCTGCTCAGTCTCGGGCACGCAAAAAAATGGAAGAGATTCACGATGAATGAAGAAGAAAAATTTGAGGAGACACTCCAGAAGCCTCTCGATCAAAAACTTAGAAAACACTTATCGAATTTGGGTCAGGGTACTATTTTCACCACCGAAGATAGGGTCCGGCTCTGTTTGCAAAACGCTATTGATAGTCTCGGAGCCAAGCGGGCGTGGTGGACGCCATCGGCTCTCTTGGTGACACTCATTCTTGCACTAACCACGACTGAATTCAAAGACCAATTCGCTATTCCCTCAGCAACTTGGCATGCGTTTTTCTTACTCTTGGTAGTAGTCACAGTCCTCTGGACTGCTGTGGCTATATGGAAAGCGACCAGAGTCAAAGTATCTGTTGAATCAATCGTATCCTGTATCAAGCAGCCGCCGACAGAATCCCCATAGGAAAAAAGCCATGCTGGCGATTGAAGCCACGCTGCCGCTAGTACAATCCCCGGCTTGGGCCGTGCTAGAGCGGCAGTTAATCAAGACGATGGAGGACGCCGTCCATCCATTCCTACAAAAGTACACCCATCCCGACGGCCGCTTGATTTGGCGCGACGGTCTGCGGCACTCTCGCGACGGGGCCGACGATTTCTACGAGAGCTTCTACAACTGGCCGCTGCTGTACTTGCTCGGCGGCGGCGATCATTTGCTCGCCCTCGGCCAGCGGCAGTGGGAAGCCACCACGGAACTGATGGTAGAGTACGGCCACGTGGACAAGGAATACGAGATCGGCTACGATCAGTTCCACCAGAGCGAGAGCTACATCTACTTTTACCTGCTGTGCATGGCCGATCCGACCCACGCCGAGAATATGGCGCGGGCGCGGCGCTTTGCTGGGTTCTATCTCAACGAAGACCCAGAGGCTCTCAACTACGACCCAGCACACAAGATCATCAAGTGCGCCCACAACGGAAGCAAGGGGCCGCGCTGGCTGTACGACGAGGACGAGGAGCCGTCGTATGGGTACAGCCCAGGGATGGCGTGCTATGGCCTACCCTACGAGGACTTAGAGGGGATTGACACGCCTGCCGACCTCAAGGACCCGGCGAAGGCGCGGCGCATGGGGCAGGCCATGAAGGAGCGCATGACCCGGGGCGATTGCGCCACCAACCTGCACGTCACCTCGCTGATCGCCAACGCCTGCTACTTGACCGGCGACGACAAATACCGCGCTTGGCTGATCGAATACGTGGATGCGTGGATCGAACGGGCCGAGGCCAATGGGGGCCTGTTGCCCGATAACGTGGGGCTGAGCGGGCAGGTCGGCGAATACATGGAGGGACGTTGGTATGGGAGCATGTACGGCTGGACGTGGCCTCACGGGTTGTACAACATCGCCATGGCGGCTATTTTGGCCGGAACTCATTGCTATCTGCTGACCGGCGAGGAGAAGTATCTCGAACTGCCCCGCACCCAGCTCAGAAAGGTCCTGGAGCAGGGGAAAATGGCCGATTTGGGTCAAATCGAGATGAGCTTGGGCGTGCACTGGATCGGCCAGCTAACTGCGCTCGGCGACGACAAGGTCAGTTTTGTGGTGCCTTATTGCTACGGGGCCAAGGGATGGTCGGACTTCCAGCCGCTGGCGGCCATGTATCCGGCTGCGCTGTGGAACGCGAGCGGGGCGGCAGTCGATTGGGAGATGCTCGAAATGCTGCGCGCCAAAGAGCGCTACGACTGGCGCACGGTAGTGCCGTTCCACAATAAAGAAGACGGGTACCACGAGCCGCCGTGGTTTTGCTATCTCAAGGGCGAAAATCCCGACTACCCGGTGCAGATCCTTCAAGCTGCTCTCTCGCAGGTCTATCGACGGATGGAGCTTATCCGCCGCGACGAGAGCGACCCCCGCTACAACCATATCCACTGGTGGCAGCAGCTAAACCCGGTGACGACCGAGGCGCTCATCCAACTGACCTTGGGCGCGCCGCAACTCCTGTACAACGGCGGCATCTTGATGGCCCCGCTGCGCTACTTTGACGCCGAGCGCAAGCGACCGGGCCTACCAGCGGATGTGGCCGCACTCGTCGAGACCGTAGAGCGGGATCGCCTTGTGGTCCACTTGGTGAATCTGAGTGTGATAGGGAGTCGCAAGGTATTGCTGCAAGCCGGAACCTTGGCGGAGCATCGGTTTGGGGAAGTTGCGTACAATTCCTTGGAGAGCGAGTACCCGGGCACGGTGGGAAGCTATGCTGCGCCGCCTGTGGAGCAGGCGACCAAGCGCGTTGCCGTCCACGACACACACTTTGCGGTAGCCTTGCCGCCGGGGACTGAAATCCGCCTCGAAATCGGCTTGCAGCGGCACGCGAACGCGCCGACATACGACTTGCCAACCAACATCTAGATTAGGAGAAAACATGGATTACGTGCGATTGGGACGGGCCGGGGTCAAGGTCTCGCGGCTGTGCTTGGGCACGGCCTTTCGGGGATACTGGCATGGGCACACGGACGAGGCGACTGCTGTGCGCACGGTCGAGACAGCTCTCGATTTGGGGTGCAATTTTCTCGATTGTGCCAACTTCTACTTTCAGGGGCGCTGCGAGGAACTGTTGGGCAAGGCCATCAAGGGCAAGCGCGACGATCTGGTGATTACCACCAAGGTCTGGAGCCAGATAGGCGACGGCCCCAACGACCGCGGCTTGTCGCGCTTTGCCATCATGCGCGAGATCGAGCGGTCGCTGAAGCGCTTGAATACGGATTACGTGGATATCTACTTGTTGCACAACTGGGATCCAGACACTGAACTCGACGAGACGCTGCGGGCGTTTGACGATTTGGTGCGGCAGGGCAAGGTGCGCTATGTGGGGGCTTGCAATTTTACCGCCGCTCAAGTGGTGGAGGCGCTGTGGACGGCCGATCGCGGGGGGCTGGACCCACTATTTACCTTACAAAATCAGTATAACTTGTTGCACCGCTATCAGATAGAGCCAGAACTGCTGCCTCTGTGTCGGCAGTATGGCCTCGGCATGATGACCTACAGTCCGCTGGCGGTCGGCCTGTTGAGCGGACGCTTTAGGCGCGGGCAAAAGCCGCCGACGGATAGTGCTTGGCAGGACGACGCCCGCTTTGCCGCAGCCATGAGCGAGCAAGCCGAGCGCATCGTGCAGAAGCTGACCGAGATCGGTCGGGCACAGGGCAAAACCCCGGCGCAAGTTGCCGTCGCTTGGATATTGGCTAACGAGGATGTTACTGCTCCCATCATCGGCCCAGATCGCCCCGAGCACGTGGAGGAGGTTTTTGGGGCGCTGGAAGTGGAGTTGGGGGACGCGGAACTAGCAGAGTTGGACGCGCTTTCTCGGTGGACGCCGCTGGCGCGGACGCATTAGCTGCTGCGGCTACTTCCGACGGTCCCTCACTAAATAGAAAATCGGCACCCTAAAGGTCAGAGCTGTGCTTTTTATCGAAAGTTGGAGCACGGCAGACTGCTAAAAACGCAAAAAGGGGTGCGGCGCAACGACTCGAAGCCGTCGCGCCGCACCCCTTCGACCAAAAGGCGGTGCTGTGCAGCGCTACAGTTTGCGCAGGCGAATGGAGCCGCCCGAGGTGCGCAGGGTCATGAGGGGACCGCCGCCGTTGATCGCGGCCTTGAGGCTGTTTTTATCCAGCGTGCCCTGCATTACTACCGGAAAGTCGGTGGAGACGCGCCCACCCGACGTGCGGGCGTCCACCTGTAAACCGATATCCTCAGCGAGGGAAACCTCTACATTGCCGCCCGAAGTCTTGAGGTGGCAGGGGCCGTGAGGCTGCTGCGAGAGTTGGGCGCGAATGGAGCCGCCCGACGTCTGAGCCTCGATAGGCCCGAGCACTTCATCCACTTTGATAGAGCCGCCCGAGGTCTTGGCCTGCACCGCGCCTTGGGCCCGGCTGATATGGATAGAGCCGCCCGAGGTCTTAGCTCGCACTTCTCCTTCTACCTCGCCAATGCGGATGGAGCCCCCCGAAGTAGATACCGATGCCGTACCGGAGCAGCCTTTTAGAGAAATGGAACCACCCGAAGTTTTGCCCTCGATCGGTCCTTCGATGTGGCCAAAGTTCAGGCTGCCGCCCGAAGTCCGGGCCGAGACGCGGCCCTGAAGATCGGCTACTTCAATGCCGCCGCCGGAGGTGTTCAGTTCCAAATCGTGCTGGTGCGGTACCGTGAGGCGGAACAGGGGCGCACGTCCCTTCGCAAGGCCGAAGAAGTCGAATAGGCCGGCATCTTTTTTGCGGCCTCGGATAGTCGTGGTACCCGCCTCTTGGTCGTATGTTAGATCGAGTTTATCGGCTCGTTCCACGACCAACTCCATCTCGGGGCGGTCCCAAGTATGGACCTCAATGGCACCCCATTCGGTGTCCACTATTAGGCGGTCGCCCGGCTCCACTGCAAAGGACTGGTGCACGGTGTCGGCTTGGACGGCTCCTGTGGCGACGAGCGCCACAGAAATGGCGACGAGCGCCGACGATAAGAGCAGCTCTTTCATTGTGAGCCTCCTTATAGAAGAAAGGATGTTGGGGTATTAAATAGCGTCTCTCGCTTTAGTGCAAATTGCGTGCCAGCGAATTGTTGAGGAGGCTGGAACCGCCCGTAATACTCCCGATTGGGAATAAGTCTGTCGTTTCTATACTTTAAATGGAACGCCGCTCGGCAAATTCAACCCAATCTCACCGGAAGGATTTTCATGGCCGCAGTGCAAGACATTCTAGTATTTTTTCAGACCACGCCCGCGCTCGACGCCCAAGTCGTAGCTTGGGCGCGCTACGAAGCCTCCAAGGGCACGGGCCTAGGCGACTTGGTCGAGGAGAGCGATCCGCCCTACCACAACGCCATGGCGGCCATGCGCGACGGCTGGCAAGTCATCCAGATGTCGGAACTCAAACATCGCTCGCCCCAAGAGGGCTATGAACTGGGGCCGCTGCCCTATCAGGTCGTGCTGTCAAAATTCAACGAACTGCAAAAAGAGGAAGGAGCCACATCGTGAAAGAGCATCTTTTGAACTCGAAGCAGATGGCGCAATTCGTCGCCTCGGGGTATTTGAAGTTCGAAGAAATGGTGCCCAAAGAGCTGTGCCGAGCCTGCCTTGAGGAAATGCACCACAACCGGGGTTATCTCGCCGTGGGGACCCCGTTTGAAGAGACTTGGCCCAAAGGCACGGCTTTGGGCGATACGTTCCGCCTGCCGCAGGTGCAGGGACTCATCCACTCCTTGGTCGGCCCCGATCCCCTGTACGACCACCACGCCGCGCACTTGACCAAGGCCGAGCAAACCAAGGGCCCTAATATGCACCAAGACTCGGTCATCGACTTCCGTGACCATTACTTCGATATCCAGCTCTCGCTGTTCCCCGCGGATACCACAGACGAGATGGGCGGTACTTTCTTGGTGCCGGGCACGCAATTTCGCAATGTGCGCACCGGGGAGATTTCCATTTACCACCACATGCGTGGCAAGATCTGGGCGACCTGCCCGGCGGGGACTATGTACGTGTGGAACACTCGCGTCTGGCACGGGGCGCGCAGCAACTACACGGATCGGGATCGCTTCATGTACAAGTTGCGGCTCAACCCGACGCGGCCGCAGGTCTGCAACTTTGACACCGCGGATTTGGACGACCCTGAAATCGGTCGCATCCTGTCGACCAACCACGGCTGGGAGGGCAACGAGCAGCGCTACGAACTGATGCAGCGCGTGCGCTTGTGGCGCTTTGTCTCCGACCAGCCAAACTACGATGTGGGCGAGCGCTTCATGCGGCGCATTGAGTACCAGCCCGGCGAGGCGGCAGGCTAGACAACGATCTTAGTGCTCCTAGCGACCGGCGCGGCGTAGTTGGCGGTGCCAAGAGGATTCTGCCAAAGACATGGTCCTAGAAAGTCCAGTACTGTTGTCGTCGTATGCCCGCTGCGGGCTGGAGCGCTCCTTTGCGTTTGTCGATCCGGTGGACGAGGTGGTGGCTACAGCGGCGGACGAGGTGCGTCCGGCCCTCAGCGCGGTGGAGCGGGCGGTGGAGCAAGGGCTGCACGCGGCAGGCTTTGTCTGCTACGAGGCTGCGGACGGTCTAGACCCGGCCTTTACCACCTACTCCGCTGGTGCGCTTCCCTTAGTTTACTTTGGCCTCTTCGAGGAACGGACGCCGGTGGCTGCACCTAGCTCCGGCTTGGGCACCTACGAGTTGGACGAGTGGCGTCCGTCGGTGTCGCGGGGGGAGTACGAGGCTACTATTGAGCGCATCCGCGCCTATATTGCGGCTGGCGACACGTACCAAGTCAACTACACCTTGCGCTTGCACAGCCGCTTCCGGGGCGATCCGCTGGCGTTGTACCGCGATCTGGGGCAGGTGCAGGAATCGGCGTTGTGCGCGTATTTCGACTTGGGGCGGCACGTGCTGATCTCGGCGTCGCCCGAGCTGTTCTTCCGCCTGCAAGACGGGCGTTGCACGGTGCGGCCCATGAAGGGAACCCGGCCTCGGGGCCGCTTTTCAGCCGAGGATCAGCAGCGGGCCGACGATCTGCAAAATTCCGCTAAGGACCGCGCTGAGAACCTGATGGTCACGGATATGTTGCGCAATGACTTAGGGCGCATCTCGCAAGTCGGCAGCGTGGCGGTCCCGGCCCTGTGGTCGGTCGAGCGCTATCCCACGGTGTGGCAGCTAACTTCTACCGTGGAAAGCCAACTCAAAGCCGGTGTGAGCCTGCCCGACATCTTTGCCGCGCTCTTTCCCTGCGGCTCAGTGACCGGCGCGCCCAAGGTGCGGACCATGGAAATCATCGCCGAACTGGAGCGCGCCCCGCGCGGCATTTACACCGGCTGCATGGGCTATGTGTCGCCAGGGCCGGAGGCGTGCTTCAACGTGGCGATTCGCACGGCGCATCTCGACCGGGAGAGCGGACAACTCGAATTTGGCGTGGGCGGTGGGATCGTCTGGGAATCGTCGGCCGCGGGGGAATACGCCGAATGCCTTATCAAGGCAGAGGTCTTGCGCGCTCGGCCGCATCCGTCTTTTGAACTGTTGGAGACGATGCTGTACGAAGAAGGGGCGTACTTTCTGTTAGAGAGACATTTAGAGCGATTGTCTCAGTCGGCGGATTACTGGGGATTTTGCTGCGCGGACGACCGCGTGCGTGCGCAGTTGCAAGACGCGGCCACGGCTATGGAGGGACCGTGCAGAGTGCGCTTGCTGTTGGCTCGCAACGGCGAGGTCCGCGTGCAACATCAAGCGCTTGCGCCACTGCGACGGCTGCGGGTGGCTCTTGCCGCCGAGCCGGTCGATAGCGCCGATCCCTTGCTGTACCACAAGACGACTCACCGGGATCTGTACGACAAACAGTTGGCGGCGCGCCCGGATTGCGACGATGTGGTGCTGTACAACGAGCGCGGCGAGCTGACCGAGTGCTGCATCGGCAACTTGGTGTTGGAGCGCGGCGGCGTCCGTTACACGCCTCCGGTTGAATCTGGGTTGTTGGCCGGCACCTTCCGCGCCGAACTGTTGGCGCAGGGCCAACTTTGCGAACGCCCGTTGCCCATCGGCGAATTGGCGCGGGCCGACGCTCTTTATCTTATTAATTCCGTTCGGCGCTGGGTCGAACTGGAACTCGTGTAAAGGAGTACATCATGTATCGCATTGGCCAAGCAGAAATCAAGCAACTACAGAAGCTATTCGACAGCGGCGCGATCTTCCGCTATGGATCGGGTGGGGAGTGCGACCGCTTTGAGAGGAACTGGGCGCGCTACGTGGGCGTGGAGCACTGTCGGATGACGCGCTCGGGAACTTCGGCGCTGTACGCGGCGCTGGTGGGATTGGGCGTGGGGCCGGGAGATCAGGTGATTGTGCCCGCCTATACTTACATGGCGACCGCCCTGGCGGTTCTGGGGGCCGGGGCCATTCCGGTAATCGCCGATGTAGATGACTCCTTGACGCTGTGTCCCAAGGATTTAAAGCGACGAATTACTAAACACACTAGGGCGATTATTCCGGTCCACATGGTCGGCCTACCTTGCGATATGAAGCGAATTACCAAGATCGCTCGCAAACGCGGCCTGCTCGTTCTCGAAGACGCCTGTCAGGCGGTGGGCGGCGGGTACGAGGGCCGGATGTTGGGCAGTTGGGGCCACGCCGGTGCGTTCAGTTTCAATTTCTTTAAGAACATGACCTGCGGCGAGGGCGGGGCTTTTGTCACTAATGCCGAGGCCGTGCATCAGCGCGGCTCGGTGGCGGTGGACTGCTGCTCGTTTTACTGGAACCCCGACGAAGAGCGCGAAGAGCTGCAATTTGCCGGTCCCAACTTCAGGGGCTCAGAAGTCGAGGGGGCGATACTCAACGTGCAATTGCGGCGGATCCGGGGAATGCTCAAGACCATGCGCGCCCACAAGCAGGAGTTGCTACAGGTCGGGCTGGAGGCGGGGTTGGAGTCGATAAAGAACAACAGCTTGGACTACGAGTGCGGCACGCACCTAGGCTTTTTGTTTGCCACTGAGGACGAGGCGCGCTCCTTTTGCAACCGATTGGCCGCAAAAGACGTGAGCTCCTTCTTGCCCATGGATACCGGCCGCCACGTCTATACCCGTTGGGAGCCTATTTTGCGCTATCAGGGCGCTCATCATCCGGCTCTCAACCCCTTTAAATTACCGGCCAACCGCAAGGCGCGGGTCAAATACAAGCTGGATACGTGCCAAGACTCGCTCGACGTTTTGGCGCGTGCCGTCTTGGTGCCTATGCATCCGAACAACACCAAGGTCAAGGTGCGGAAGATGGGAGAAGCGATTCGGGCGGCCGCGGGCTGAGATTAGCGAGACAGCTTAGGGCACGGTGCGGAGACGAGCTATTTAACGTGGGAGAATACTCGGCTCACTCGCCCCAGTAACTTGCGCCAAGAGCTCGAAGTAACTGCTCTTGCGATCCGTGTTGATACCCCAATTGACCGGGATGTTCTGATAGCCATCGCGGTAATCGCCGAAGGTTGACGAACCGCCAGCCGCGTCCCCAGGATCGAAGTACCCCCACGACGCATAGGCCGACAGCGCAGACAGGAAGTTGTTGTCTGGCTCGTCAAATGCGAAGTGATCGTCCTCGGTGAAGAGAATCGGTTTTGCCGTGTAACTGGGCAAGGCGCGGGTTTGCTTGATCATCTCAGCGATGCGCGCCGGTTGGGTAACGCCGTTGCCGTGCAGCATGATGTAGTCCGACGCCGCGACCACATCGTCGTCCGGCACTCTACCACCGCCATACGAAGTGCCCACCAGCAACCGCCGACCGGCCAATTTGTGGGATTGTGTCCGTTCGATGAGTTCAGCCACGCGATGCGGTTGCAGTATTTCGTGCTCGTAACGTGGGACGTCCGTCTCGTTGTTGATCTCGATCAGCACATTGCGGTACCCCGATTCCAAAACCCACTTCGTCGCCTCATCCACCGCGTGGCACACCGCGGCCTCGTCCGTCAAACGCTCGTCCTGCCCGAAGTAGAAATACCCGAGGATCACCACCATCCCCAGTTCGTCGCAGGCCGCTGCGATGCGTGCGGTCCGTTCCATATATGCGGATTTCAGCGAACCATCAGGTGCAAAAGCCGAGTTGTGCCAAGGTTGCGAAGCCGGACTCGGCAGGCCAGCCCACATCACGTCGTCGCTGGCCTCCATGCGCCGCGCGGCCATAATTTCCCGGAAACCCGCCTCGCGGTAGTACCCCGTAGGGCTCCCGCCCTGCAAATTGACCGTCACCGCTAATAACCCGTGTGCCCGATAGGTTGGTAGCTGCGCGATAAACTCATCCGTGTTGCGGTCGGCGTCCCATTCCCCCGTGTCTGGATACGCCCAAAGTGGCCGCGTTACAGGATTTGCGTCGTCGAACACCGCGTTTGTCATGCGGCTGTTCATCAATAATCCCTCGACATCCCAGCCGCGGTACTGCCACCCGTAATAGGTAGCGTGGCCGTTGATTAGCCAATGTTCGCCATGGGCGGTGATCTGAGTTTGAGTCGGTGTTGTCATGTTGTCCTCGGTTGGTGATTAGCGATAGACGGCTTGGATCATGGCGCGGATGAAGCCGGTGGCGTAGGCGTGGCCTTGCCGTCCGCCTGTGTCGTCGGGGATGGACGGGGTGTGATCCATCATAAACGGCCCGTTAAAGCCCACTTCCTTGTAGGTCTGCATCGCCCGATACATATCGACGTCGCCCTCGTCGATGAAGACCTCCCTAAAATCCTTGGGCATCCCGCGCACGTTGCGGAAGTGGACGTAGGCGATTTTGTCTTGGCGGCCCATGCGGCGGATGGCTTCGTACACATTAATGCCCATTTCGGTGACACAGCCTTGGCAAAACAGCATGGCGTTTTGGGGGCTGGGGTTGAGGGCGAAGATGCGCTCGTATTGATCCAAGGTGGAGACGATCCGCGCGGCACCGCCCATCGGCTCGGGTAGCGGGGGATCGTCTGGGTGTAGGGCCAAGGTAACGCCAGCTTCTTCGGCGACGGGGACGATGCGCTGGTGGAAGTAAGCGATATTGGCCCACATCCCGTTCTCGTCGATGTGCTTTGCTGGGTAATCGTGGTTCTCTTTTTCGTATTCTGAGTAGGTGAAGGTGCTGTAGTGGGAACCGCCGCGGCCGGTGTCCGAGGGAGTGCGGAAGTTGCCTACGGGTTTGAAATTGTAGCCGAGGGTAGGGACGCCGACGGTGCCCATGGCCCGGATCCAGTTGCACCACTCCTCGATTTTGGCGTCGCGATCTGGTTGCGCGAGGGTGACCTCGTCTGGGCCGGTCAGGGCGGCGTTGTACAGGCGGAGGCCGTTTTTTTCGGAGCAGGCGCGGACTTCTCGTAGGTACTCGACCATCTCGGGGTAGGTGTGCAGGTCGAGGGGGAGGGAGTTGACGGTTAGATAATCTACGCCAATGGCTTTGTAGTAGCTTAGGTTGTCGTCGGTAATGCGGTCGTGGGGGAGTTGGTCTTGGATGTACATGGCGTCTCCTTTGAGTTAGGTGGCTACCGCATCAGATTTTGCCTATATACACTTGGGAAAGAAAGGCATCGTCCTCGCGATGCGCCAATCGGCCTTCCACACGAAATATGGGATTGCCCAAAATGCCAAAAGAACAGCCCCTCGCTGGGGGCCAACAATCCGCCGAACAGATCGCCCAGTGGGTCGAGCAGTTTCATCGCGATGGGTATCTGCTCGTTGAAAACGTCCTGCCGCCGGACTGGTGTGCGCAATTGCGGGCCGATTTGGACCGGGCGCTGGCGGACAATCCGAATGGACTGAACAACTACAGCGAGTACGCGAAGCTCGCGCATCGGCTATTCGAGACGAGCGAAGCCAACCTGCGCCTGTTCGATCTCGAGCCGATTGTGAGCTTCGCCGAGGCGTTGGTGGCGCCGAATTGTCACGTGATTCATAACAACTCGTTCCAGACGCTGCCGGGCGGCGGCCTCTCGACGTGGCATCAGGACGACGCTCCGCACTACGTCGTCACATACGGCAAGCCTCCGATGAATGTCCACCTCCCGGTGCTGTTTTTCACGGCCAACTACTATTTGACCGATGTGGATACGCCGGCGCACGGGGGGACGGAAGTGATTCCGGGAACGCACCTGCTCGGCAAACCGCCGGTCGAGATCGAGGGATCCGAGTGGGAAGAGAAAATCGTCCACAACAGCGCGCCGGCGGGGAGCGTCGTCATGTTCAACAATCAGGTATGGCATCGCGGGGGGCCGAACCGCAGCGACCGCACGCGGTACATCACCCAAGTGACGTATGCGCGCCGGATCGTCGGGCACAAGTACTACCCGTTTATGAACTACCAAATGCCGCCGCATGTGTATGAAAATGCGAACCCCCGGTTGAAACGGCTGCTCGGCTTCCTCGACCACGGCGCGTACGGCTAGCTGAATGGAGAAAGTCTTATGAGGAAACCGTACGGTCGTCTCCTCATGGCCATACTCATGGCGTCGAGTGCTTGGCTAGCTGTCGAAAGCGCGCAGAGTCAGCCATCGGTTGCGGTCATCACTGGCGAAATCCGGGACCCAACTTCGCGGGAAATCACATTTGGCTACGAATCGCCGTCGGCGCTGGAAAGCTCCGAGCAGCGCCTCGTTCTCGATAGTCTAGACCGCTTCGTTTTTGAGCTGCCTGTCGTCCGAGGGATCCCCGTCTGGGGGCATTACGAGAGAGGGCGATCAATTTTCTTCGTCGAACCCGGCGACAGTCTGCACATCGTCGTGGAGGAGGGCGCTTACTCGTTCAGTGGCCCCAACGCGGACAACAGCCGCTTCATAGCCGAGTTGGGGCCGCGCTTTCGCTCCTCCCGCCTCGGCGGCTACAAGGACCTAGAGGTGGAGGATTTTAAGCGCCAGGTGGAGCAGTGGCGGCGGGAGCGGTTTGAGTTTCTAGCCGAAGGGCGCGAGAAATACACTCTGTCTCCAAGGTACATTGATTATGCGACGGCCAACTTCAATTACGAGTGGGCCGAACTCATGATGGCATACCCGACGAATTATCGCGTTGTCAACGGCCACGAAAACGGAGATATCACCCCGGAGTACTACGACTTCCTGCAGGAAATCCCCTTGGTGGATGAGAAGGCCATAGGCACAGGCAGTTATCGCTGGTTTCTGGGACTTTTCTTAGACTGGGAAGACCGGAATCTGTCGGAGGCCATCCAGACCCAGGTTGATTCGATATATACTACTCCAGTAGGCCGGACGTGGAATTTGGCAAAGAGATACGATATAGCCAAGCAGCAACTGGAGGGGAGAGTGCTCTACTGGTTTCTGGCTGGAGAGCTGATCGCTGGGTTCAAGCGCGGCGGCAGCGAAGCTTTTGCGTTGACCTATCGCAGGTGGGAAGATTTCCAGCAGATCAATCCGCACCCGGAATACAATGAACCCGTCCAGGCCGCTCTGGATGAGGCGCTCAAGCTACAACCCGGGCAACCCGCGCCCGCTTTCACGCTCGACGACCTCGACGGTCAGCCCGTATCGCTGGGTCAATTCAAGGGGCAGGTGGTTTTGCTCGACTTCTGGTCGAGTTGGTGCAAGCCGTGTATCAGCGACCTGCCCAATCTCCGCAAAATCAAGAAAAAAACAGTCGGCTGGCCGGTCGTCTTCTTCAACATATCACTGGACGTGGATGAGGCTGCTTGGCGCAAGGCGGTTGATAAACACGAGATCGAAGGCGTCCACGTGCGCGCGGACGGCTGGAGTACGGAGGTAACCGAAAGCTACCAAGTAAGTGTCCTTCCTGCGTATTACTTGGTGGACTCCCAAGGACTGATCTTAGATCGTCTGTATAGTATAGGGGATACAGACGAGATTGTGGCGACGATCGAGAAGAGCTTGTGAGCAAGCTGAGCGCGCGTCCTAGCTGCAAAAAGCCCATTCTCCCGCGTGTTGCAAGACCAGACCGGCGTGCTTAGCTTGCGGATGTAGTACATCCCAAGGAGAAAGGCCATGAAAGCGCTCGTCGTGCTCGTCGCGTTGGTGTGGACGGGGACGTCTTGTTCCGGTCCGACCACGAGTACGGATATGGTATTCGACTCTGCCGCCGAAGGGCCGGCGACCTTTGCGCAGGTGCAAGAGACCATATTCGATGTTTCCTGCGCTTTGAGTGGCTGCCACGGCGACAGTGCCTGGCCCAACCTGTCAGCCGGCCAAGCATACGACAATATCGTCGATGTGGAGAGCAGCCGGGGCATAGCCTTGGTCGAGCCGGGCGATCCCGACAACAGCTACCTGTATCACAAACTTTTGGCAGACGCCGATATCGATGGATCCCGCATGCCCCCGGGCGGGCCGTATCTGACCCCGGGCGCGCTTGAAATGGTGCGTGCTTGGATAGAAAATGGGGCTCCCAACGATTAATTTGACTCTAAACTGCCGGGCGATGTGTATGCGTTGGCTCGTCCCGTTCCTGATCTGCTCGCCTCTGGTCGTCCACGGCGGCGAATGGCACGTCGATAAAAAGGCCGAGGACAACCAAATCGCGTTCACTTCCAAAGTGGTGGCTCTCACTTTTACCGGCACGACCGATAAAATCGACGGCTTTATCTATTGGGAAGGCGACTCGCTTTTTGCGGCCAAGGACCAACTGCATTTTGAAGTGGACTTAGCCAGCTTTGATACGGGCATTGGCAAGCGGGACCGCGATATGCGCCAAGTGCTGGACACGGATAAGTGGCCCAAGGCTGTGTACAAAGGGGAGATCGCCGAACACACCGCCGTCGATTCTACTGTGGTCGCCTATCGCGTCAAAACCAAGGGTATCTTGTCGCTACACGGGGTGGACCGCGCCGTAGAAGTGCCCGGTACCGTAGTAGTGGAAGAGGGGCGCTCCAAGGTCGAGGCGGCTTTCACCATCAAGCTGGCCGACTACAACATTGAGGCACCCTCCTTGGCGGCCTTTGTCAAGGTGAGTCAGGAAATTGCCATCGAAGTCTCGTTTTACTTAAAGCACGTACAATAGGGCAGGAGGGATTGACCGTGAACATTCGCGTCTTGTGCTTGGGAGCGCTGCTGCCGGCTTTGGCTGGTGCCCAGCCATCGTGGCAGGCGACCATGCCGATCAAAACCCGCCTAGAGCTATTCAGCGCGATTAGGACGGCCAATTATCCCACTGCGGAAACGCTGTCCCAAGGCGATTTCCACTACGAAATCTCGCACCGCTTTCTCCCGGCTATTGACGAGGGGTACAAGGCCAATTTCGGTTTTGATGGGCCGGCCAATATCCGCACCTCGCTTAGTTACGGCCTCAGCGACCGGCTGATGGCGACCTTGGGGCGGAGTAATGTGTTGGACAATTTGGACTTGCAGTTGCAGTACCATTGGCTGCAATTCCCCCACGAGCGCCTGCCAGCGGTCTTGGCCCTGAACGTCGGCGTAGCCTGGAATACGGATATGCCAGCTATTGTCGAGCGCAAGGCGGCTGCGGCTGACAATTTTCAGTACTATGGACAGTTGATTTTCAATGCGCTGCTGGACGAAAGATTGGGCATCGGGTTGGTGCCTTCCTATCTGTACAACAGCGCCATTTTTAGCGTCGAGACGCAATACACCTTTACGCTGGGAACGTACGTCCAGTATTACTTTGACGATACGTGGGGCGTGTGGTTGGAATACAGTCCGACCCTGACCGGCTATCAGGGCATTTTATTGCCGGGCGAAGCGGGCCGCTCGCACAATTCGCTGGCTTGGGGCCTGTCCATCGATACGGGAGGGCATACCTTCTATATCTTCGCTACCAATAATACGCGCCTCAGTCCAGCCCAGTACTTGGTGGGGGCACCCGACGACGCGGGCCCTGACAACTGGCGCTTGGGCTTTGGGATTACGCGCTTTTTGTGAGTCTCTATCGCATCGTGCTCGACGACCGCTTTATCCGACCCTGCTATAACGGTCACTGTTTTGCCGACCTGCCGTCCACCATCAAATGGGTCCTGACTGGCCAAGGATCGCCCAGTCTCGACCCAGCGCTGCTGACGACTGTAGGCCCTTGCGACACCGTGGTGCTCTTCTTTGTTGATTCCTTCGGCTGGCGTTTCTTCGAGCGCTACCAAGACCGCTATCCCTTCCTAAGCGATATTGGCCGCGAAGGATCGGTGAATCGTCTTACCGCGCAATTTCCGTCCACCACCGCTGCCCACATCACCTGCATTCACACGGGGCTGCCGCCCGGGCGTAGTGGCGTCTTTGAATGGCAGTACTACGAGCCGAGCCTCGACGCTATTATCACCCCGTTGCCCTTTGCCCGCGCCGATAGCAAACAGCCCGATTCGCTGCCACAGGAAGCGGCCCGGACCGTCTTTCCCCAGGGCACACTATACCAAGAGTTGGGGCAATTAGGGGTCGAGAGTTTCGTGTTTCAAAGCCGCGCCTTTACTCCCTCGACCTGTTCTGACACATACTTGCAAGGCGCTCAAGTCCATCCCTGCTACACCTTTTCTGAGGCCCTGACCAATCTGGCTATGCTACTGCAAAAACCGCGTTCAGGGCCGGCTTATTTCCTGTTCTACTTCGACCAGATCGACCTTATAGGCCACTGCTACGGGCCGGACTCGCCGCAGTTTCAAGTCGAAATTGACACCTTTCTAACCGCGGTTGAACGGCTTTTTTGGCGTCCGCTAGCTGGTCGCTTACAGCGCACTCTATTCGCCCTCATTGCCGATCACGGTCAGGCTTCGGTCAATCCGGAAACCACCGTGTATCTCAATGACGAGGCCTGTTTTCCCGGTTTGGTTCCGATGCTGCGCACTGACCGAGCTGGTCGCCCTCTAGTTCCGGCTGGTGCGTGTCGCGATTTCTTTCTCTACGTTGAGGACGACCGGCTCGACGAAGCTCACGCCCTGTTGTCCCGCCAGCTCGAAGGCTGTGCCCAAATCTGCCGCACGACGGATCTGATCGAAGCGGGTCTCTTTGGCCCACTGTCTCCGTCCTCCCGCTTTCTCGACCGAGTGGGCAACTTGGTCGTCCTGCCCTTTGCTGGCGAGTCCGTTTGGTGGTACGAAAAAGACAAATTCGAGATGACAAAGCACGGTGCCCACGGGGGCCTGACCCCGGACGAGGTAGAAATCCCGCTGCTGCTATTCTATTTTTGAACCTTGGCCAGAAAAACCATGGACCAGACCGCCCCGTGAATTTCATCCGCCAGTTCTATCGCCTCGTCCGTCCCCAACGCACCCTCCTAGCCCTGACTATTGCTTGCGGATTCCTCTTTGTCGCCGCCAATCTGCTGCCGCCCTTGGTCATCCGCCGCCTCATCCAATGGCTCACCGAAGGGGGCGGCTCCTCGGCTGGTCTGCTGAAGCTGTCTGTCTTGTTGTTGGGCTCCTACTTGATCCGGGGCTTGGTGCGCTATGGGTACGGCCTGTACTCGCACGTGGCCGCCTATCAAGTCATGCACCGACTGATGATTCGGGTGTACCGCCATTTGCAACGGATGCCGCACCGCTTTTTCCACCAGCGCCGCACCGGCGAACTCATGTCTCGCTCTATCAACGACGTGGAGACCGTGGAGGACTTCATCGCCCACGGCATTCCCGAGACCTTCATTGCCATAGTCATTCCCGGTGCCATGTTGACCGTGCTGTTCGTCCTCGACGCTCGCCTCGCCCTCATCGCGCTGCTGCCCATCCCGCTGACTGCCTTCCTCGTCTTCCGCTATGTCTCGCGGGTGCGGAGCATGTGGGCTGGAGTGCGGGGCGGCTTGGGCGAGTTGGTGGCCCAAGTGCAGGACTACCTGTCCGGTGTCTCGGTCATTAAATCGTTCGTCCAGGAAGAGCGCTGCGCCCGCAGCATTGAGGCCCGCAGCCAGACCTTCCGCGACCGTATGATCGACGCCAACAAGATCTCGATTATTCCTTCCGGCCTAATCGAGGGAGCCGGTGGGGTAGGGGTGGTGCTGGTGATCTGGGCGGGGGGCACTGATGCACTGCAAGGCGGCATTTCCGTGGCCGATCTGTTTGTCTTCGTCGCCTATATGGCGCATATCTACGAGCCTTTCCTGCGCTTGGCCTCCATCAACGACGTGTTGCAGAAAGCCGCTTCCAGTACCGAGCGGATTTTCGCCCTTCTGGCGCAAAAACCCACTATTGTTGACGCGCCCAACGCGGTGGCTCCAACCCATCTGGACTGGTCCGTGCGCTTCGACCGACTCACCTTTGGCTACGAACCAGATCAGCCCGTGCTGCACGATATTGATTTCCAGGTAGAAGCCGGACAGGTGGTGGCCTTGGTCGGCCCCACGGGCGCTGGCAAGAGTACCATTGCCGCCCTAGTGCCGCGCTACTACGACCCGCAAAAGGGCCAAGTCCAACTGGGAGGGCACGATGTGCGGAGCCTGCCCTTGGACTATCTGCGCGGCCACATCGCCTCCGTTCCCCAAGATGTCTTTCTCTTCCACGGCACCGTGCGCGACAATATCCTCTTTGGCCGTCCCGAAGCCAGCGATGCCGACATGGAGGAAGCGGCCCGAGCGGCCAACGCCGAGGAATTTATCCGCGATCTGCCCGAAGGCTACAACACCTTGATCGGCGAGCGCGGCGTGCGCCTGTCGGGTGGGCAAAAGCAGCGTCTGTCCATTGCCCGCGCCTTGCTCAAAAATGCCCCGGTGCTGCTCCTCGACGAAGCCACTTCCTCAGTGGACACGGCGACGGAGGTCCTTATCCAAGAAGCTGTTCAGCGGCTCATTTACAACCGTACGACCTTGGTCATTGCTCACCGCCTGTCCACGGTTCGCCGGGCCGATCTGATCTTGGTGCTGGACCAAGGCCGCATCGTCGAGCGCGGCACTCACCAAGATTTGCTGGCCCGAGATGGTTGCTACGCTCGTATGGTCCAGGCTCAGGAGCTAGCGGACGCGTTGGTTTAAAATTGGCTGCTCAAACTTTACTCGACGGATCTGGAGAAGGCGAGGTGGTTTTACTGCGATGTTTTAGGCGCTGTGGTCGCTTACGGCTTCGACGAGAACGCTAGCCAGAGCCTGCTTCACCACGATCGTCGCGATGCCTAAAGCAAAGCCAAAAAATCGCCGCGCCAGAGGCAGATAAGCAACCTGCCGTAAGAAATAGGGCGCGATATCCCACCGCTTCAATCATATATCCCCCGCCTAGAGATACGCCGGCATAACCAAAGCCGGTCATTGTGGCTGCCGCTCCGGCCATCGCTGTCCGCCAACGCAGTGGCATCATTTCCTGTTGGAAAACGGTGAAGGTCGGTCGGCGGATCCCCGCCAGACACATCGTGCCCATAAGGCATAAACCGGCGATGGTCCAATGGGGAATTAAAGCGAGGGGGACCAATATCAGAGCCGAGCACAAAACCGCTCCATTGAACGTGCGAATGCTACCAAAACGTCGCACTAGAAAGGGCATCATGAGGGCGGCGGGAGTGGCGAGTAATTGTCCTGATGCAGCCAGTGTGCCAATTAGGGCGGTACTCGCATTTAATGCGTCATCTAGATAGACATTTAAGAAAGTGCGGACTGCCCCTTCACTGGCAGTATAAAGAAACGCAATAAAAGAGAGTACCAGGATGAGCTTCAGCGGCAAGGGAGCAGCATCCGTTGGAGCGTCCTCTTGGTCTTCGCGGCGGGTCTCTTGACTCGTCGCCACAAGGGCAAATACGCCTGGGGTGAGTAGCAGGGAGGCGCAGAGCAATGTGTGCCGATAGGGGGCGGGATGGTCGAGGGAAAGTTGTAAGAGACCGGCAAAGCCGCCCGGCAGGAAGCCCCCGACCAAACTGCCCGCGAAACCCGCAAGGGGAAAGAGAGCGGCTTGGAGTGAGAATACGTGGTGGCGCTGTGCGGCGCTAGAGACTCTCATCAGGTAGGGGTAGCCGTTGACGATGTACAGCGAGATGCCGAGTAAGCCGAGGGAGTTCATGCTGAGAATGAAGCTTTGCTGGTGGATAGCGGGGACGAACTCAGCTTGGGAAAGCAGCGCATGGCCGACGACGGCCAAGCTAAGGCCGAGGATCATGGTGCGGCGATTGCCCCAACGGCTGCCGAGAAAACTGCTCGGTAGGCTGGAGAGGGCAAAGGCCAGGCCACCAACGGCGTTGACCTGGCCGACGAATGCAGGCCCGTAGCCCAGCCGCAGCAGATATAAATTGAACAATAGCGAGTAAATGCCGCTGAATAGACAAAATCCAACTAGCCCAGAAGCAAACAGATACAGGCGGATGTCGCGATTGAAATGGCGAATTGTTCGCAGATATTGGTCTGGCATACTGAGGGCTTATAAATCAGGGGCGAAAAAGTAAGGGCAGATCAATAGGCGACGGCGACGGTGCGCAGGGTGGTGTCTACGCCCGCGTCGGCCCCTAGGTCTATGCGATAGAGATAGGCACCCGGCCGCACAAGGTTCTCAGCCGCATCGCGACCGGTCCAGCTAAAGACGTAGGCTGCGCCTTGTACAGTCGGCGGCGGGAGTTCTGCTACTGGGCGTCCGGCTAGATCGTATATAAATACCCGGGGCGTCTGCTTTGTCACCTTGAAGGCGACAAAGCGGATCTGGACTTCATCGTTGGCACCGTCGCCGTTGGGGGTCAGTACGGGGGAGGAAAGCGAAAGCTCGTCGATGAGCTGGGTGGCGTCTGCTAGGGCGGGTAACATGACTATATTGGCGCGGCGCGTTTCCGCCTCGACCGATTGCCACAAGTCGGGCCGTTCGCTCGAACCTAGATCTAGGCCGAAGAGCGTGGCGTTTTGCACCACGCGGGTGGTGAAACTGATCTGGACTGAGTCAGATGTAACGGAGAAAGGCAAGCCGATGTGTAGGGAGTCGGCGCGGATGTCGATAAAGGATGGCTCGACAGTCACGCCACCTATTTGTACATCGATGTCTGATGCTACAGTAGGCAGATCAAAGCGCATCAGGTCGAATCCCAAGTCCTCGGGGTTGCTTGCGGGCAAGACCGAATAGGTGAAGCGAGTGTCCTCGTTGGGCTGGGCGCTTCTCGGTTCGATGCGGCCTCGTACGTCCCACAAGAGCGCATCCTCATACTCAATGGATAATGCGGAGACCTCGGGCGCTACTTGTGGATCGTCTGTCGAGAGGATCATTTCTAGCTGCACAAAGCGGCGCGGGCTCTGCGATTTGAAGGCTTCGCCGGAAAAGGTGTACTCCTCGCTCCACTCGTCCCAGTCCTCGCTTACTACAACGGTTGTATCGACCGGCCCTCTGAGTACT
This sequence comes from Candidatus Latescibacterota bacterium, assembly GCA_022827835.1. GTDB lineage: Bacteria > Latescibacterota > UBA2968 > UBA8231 > UBA8231. The sequence goes on along the minus strand of JAJEIO010000010.1, from coordinate 27,832 downwards.
TTCGGTGAACTGAGCCATTTTTCTTCTGTAACAACCTCACCGATCTTATTGTGAAAAGTATAGACAGCGCCTTGGGTATTGCCCGAGCGCGAACGCAATTCGATGCGCGTTCCGGGGGGAAGATCAGCATCCCATGAAAGGTTGCTGATGACCTTCGGGCGTCCATCACCAGCGGCTTCTCCAAGGTTGATAAAGGGGGAGCGCAAAACGACTTGGGCGGGATGGCCGGGGGAGAACAGCATCATCTCGTACCAGCGCGAGGCCCAACCTTGGGTCGTATGGGGGTGCCAGAACAGATAGCGGATGCGGCGCGGCGCGAAGGCGTAGCGCAGGTAGCGAACACCGCGACCACCGTAGTCTTGACCGATGGCGAGGTCGGGCTGGTCAATGAGGGTGGCGAAGTCGAAGGCCTCGGGCGTGGGCAGTTCGGAGTTGGTCAGGCGCGCGCCGTCCGAGTGCAGGAACTTGAATCCCCGGGGCGGGCCAGCTAGGCTTCCGACAGTACCCTCGCGGGGGCTGACCACGTAGATAAAGAGCTCGTCAAGCCAGAAGGTGGCACCGAGATCGACGTAAAACCAAGTGCCTTGCTCTTGCCAGGAGCGCACGCGTCCTTCATAGGCGGTGGGAATGATGGCGTTGCCGGTATTCATGTCGGCGTCGAGGATGCCTTCGTTGCCGCGGGCAGTGAGCCCGTCGAGGACGGTGCCACGGTTGAGCGTGCCGAGGCTGACATTGTCGCCGACAGCGACGACTTCGATTTCGGCCAGCGCGCCCTCGGGATCGAAGTCCTCGACAGTGAAGTTGACGTACTGGACGAGGCGAAAATTAGCGATGTCAGCGGGCTTGATGTCGAGGTTGCGGTCAACGACCTGCGCGGTATCTAGGAGGTCGAAGGATAGGGGGATCGCGATGGAAGTAGCCTCGTTGGGACGAGTGGTAAAATAGACTGGCCGATAGATGAAGACGTCGTTGAGAGGGTCGGAAGTGATGCCGGTGGCGGTGAAGACGGAGAACTGGCGAAAGGGGCGGGCACCCTCCTGGTTGGGGAAGGTGAGGCGGATCTCCTTGGCCAGCACTGCGCGGCCTAAATCGACCTGCACGAACCAGTCGTCAAGGGCGTCGTTGGGTGCCGCTTGCCAGAAGGTGGCCGGGTCGCCGTCGATGGTCCGCTCGGCAGCGTCGGGATTGCTGCCGGCCTTCCAGACCCCGCCTGCTACCGCCTCGCCCCGCGACCGGGTGCCGTGGGTAAAGAGCGGAGCGTTGGCCACGGCGTTGATGTCCTTGCGGTATTTGACCAGTTGCAGTTGGCCCGCGTCGCCGAACTCGACCAGCCCATAGGGCATGTCCCACGTTGACCACGCTTCGACATCGGCGAAGCGGAGCGCATCGGCACCGAGGGCCGTCGCGGAGCAGAGGAGCAAAATTAGCAGGGGTCGCATGGTGCGCTTCACGTTAATAGGCTATGCCCAGCGGCAGCAATTGCCTGGCTTGGGCGAATTCGGTTTGCAGCGAGACGGAGAGCAGGTAGAGGCCCGGCGGCAGCAGGCGGCCTGCTTCGTCGCGGCCGTCCCAGGCGAGTTGCTGGGGGCCGGCACCTTGGAACCCTTTGTCGAGACGGGCGACGCTGCGGCCGTCGAGGGCGTAAACTTCCAGCGCCACGGGCACGGGGTCGGGGAGGCGGAACAGGGCATAACTGATATCGAGCCTGTCGTGGACTCCATCCCCGTTGGGGGTCAGCACCGGCGTGGAGAGGGCCAGCGCTTGGATGAGATCGGGCGACTCGCCTGCCGCGCCCAAGACTCGCAGGCTGCTGGTCGAAATGGCCGCGCTGGCGTCGCCGGGTGCGATGGGTTGCGGCAGGCTCTCGCTGTCGGTGTCGAGAAGCTCGCCCGTAAAGGTATGGGACAGTTCGAACACTTTGCTGGCGAAGACGACGCGGATGGGCGCGTTGTTGGCGCGGGTTATTCTTTCGTTTAGGTGAATGGTCAAGCCGTCTTCCTCCTCCAGCACCAAGGCGGGAACGACGGCTGAGAGCGGGGTGCCCATTTCCAAGCCGCGGAAGGTGGGGCGACTGCCGGTGTTGATGTGCAACGCGTCGAACCCGGCCCCGTCCGTAAATTCGGCTCTGACTTGGTAGGCGAATTCGGTCCATTGGCCCAATTCTACCTCGACGATGCCCCGGACGGGTTGCAGATCGTCCAAGCGGGCCACCTCGGCGACGACCTCTTCGGCTAGGAGCGGCGCGATCTCGATCCACAGCGAATCGAGGCGGATCCACGCGTCGAAGTCCCGGCTTTCCAGCGAGAGATTGAGTTGTAGGTACGAGCCGCTTCTGAGTCTGAGGTGCTCCCCGGATTTGGTAGCGGGCACCGACCAGAAGGACCAATTGTCGCTGTCGTAGCCTATCGGGGCGCGCAACCCAGGTTGGGGATCGCGAGTAAACTGCGGCGTGAGCGACTCGTAATGCTCGCGCGAAACTTCCTTTTCGCGTCCGAGGTCCGTGAACTCGTTGTACGTTGCGGGATCGTCGTCGCGTCCGATGCGAACTTCGGCCTTGAGCCAGACTTGGGCGTCGGGCGCTTCGACGACTGCGCCGTTTTCCAGTCGCAGCGGCGTTGCCGACCAATGCAGGCGGCCAAAGTTGACGGCTTGGCCGAGATCGACGATCCGGCTGAGGTAAACGGCGCGTTGCGGCACGCCCTCGGCGAAGATTTCGAAGCCGCCGATGGAACCCTTGAGCGCATGGGCTTGGACGCCCGCGCCGCCGCAGGTCGGGCAGATGTCAACCGCCTCTTCGTCGAGGACCGACAGTTGCCGCCGCCAGCGGAAGTAGCGCACGTACTGGCGAGGGAAATCGACGTGGACGGTGGGATCGAGGTTTTCGGCCACGCTGGCCACCACTTGTTGGAAGGGTGCATAGCCGGCGGATCGCCAAGATTCAGGGCAGTTTTCCAGTAGCCAGACCCCTATGTTGCTGGTACAGAAATCCTCGCCGCCGGCTTTGCTGGCGGGGCCGGTTACGACGGGCTCGGATTCGTCGCCGATGGAAACGTCGAAAGCCGGGGTGGCATCGGTGTTCAGCGGAGTGCCGTCGGAGCGAAATCCCTGAGGGGGCGTATAGAACCCGAACTGCTGGGCGGGGACCGGCACGGCGGTGTCGATGGTATAGAACTGGTCCTGTATTCCCTCTGAGCGGGGTGCGTTGTAGGTGGTGGAGTCCGCGTCGACTAGTAAGACGCCACTCTGAGTCGGGTCGCCGCCCCGGCCATTCCACCGTTTCCAAACGCGTGGCATATAGCCATCGATATAGCTGAGATTCCTTACGCCGGGAACGCGCCAGAACTGCCAGTTTTCCAGTAGGGGAAGGAGGTTTTGGTCCGGCTGTAGATAGCGCGGTTGGATCGAACCGGGGACGTTGACAAAATCGACTAAAACCTGCAGGGAGTCGCCTTGGTCCCAAGCCAGACCGCTGCCGCCGATCTGCCACTTTTCTATCTGGGCGTGACTAACCGTGGCTGCGAGGACCAGGACCAAGAGCCAAACATCGCGCATTGGATAGTATCTCTGCTAGGAGTAACAATAACGGGGGAATATAAAGAATGAGATGACGTGGTGCGATTTTCTAGTAGGGCATCAGACTTCACTGGCGAGGATGCGGTCGATCACGGCCTTGGCGTTGCCGCACCAGCGCAGGACGATGACTAGCTCGCGCTCTGGCTCGACGAAGACGATGTTGCCGCCGGCTCCGCGCGCTGCAAAGCTGTCGAGACAGGCTAGATCGGACATGTCGTGCTGGTGGTTGAGCCACCACAGGAAGCCGTATTCGGGCTTGATGGGGCAAGGGGTGAGAGAGTGGTCAATCCACTGTTCGGAAAGGAGTTGGCGGCCGTTCCAGCGCCCTCGTCGCTGGAAGAGCAGGCCAAAGCGGGCGTGGTCGTAGGTGGTGATCCACAGGCCGCCTCCCCAGTGCGTGCCGCCGGAGACGGATTGGACCCGTTGGCCGCTTTCTTCGACATAGGAGGTTTCGTACCCGTGCCATTCCCAAGTGGAAGAGGCCCCAATGGGGTCCATGATGCGCTCTTTGAGCACAAGGGGTAAGGGGCCGCGAAAAAGGCGCAACAGGCTGAGGGCCGTGCGGTTGACGCGCACGTCGTTGTACTCCCAAAAGGTGCCGGGCGGTTCGAGAGCGCGGTAATTGTCGGCGCTAGAGGCCGTGCCGCCCACCGTGGCTTCGGCAGCCCCTTGGCCTAGTGAGCGGCCGCGGTCGATCCAGTCGGGGATGCCGAAGAGTTCGCCTTCCCATTCGCTGGTTTGTTGCAGCAAATGACGCCAAGTGATAGACTGATTTTGCGGCGCGTCAAAGCCGCCGTCCGCGACCGTGCGGCCGACGGGTTCGTCGAGATCGCGGATTAGCCCTTGGTCAAAGGCCACCCCGGCCAGCGCCGAGATATAGCTCTTGGCGCAACTGAACGTGACTTCGACGCTAGCGACCGGGCCGAAGGTGGCGACTATATACCCTTGTCGCACGATCAGGCCGGCTGTGGGGCCGCGTTTTTTGAGCGGGCCTAAGGGGCGGTCATTTGGGTGGCGGTCGCCCTTGGGCAACATGTCGGCCAAATTGGTAGAGGCTTGGATCTCTTGGGTCTGGGCGAAGGCCAACGCCGCGGTTAGTTTGTCGGCGTCAAAGCCAGCTTGGGTGGGGCTGCGGCGTTGCCAGTCGTGAGGGGCGGGGCAGTAGTTGGTCATGCTTGTCTGCTATCCACGAGGGCGCGGAGCAACGCCTTTGTGTAGCCTACGGCAAAGGCGCTGGCGTACGAGGACTTTCATCGGTGGCTCTCCGGTATTGGGGGTCGCATTAGCAGCCTTTACAGAGCGTTCAAAGTATTGAAAAATGCTATGGCGAACAATCTTGCAGGGCCTGACCCATCGCACGCTGCACTGCGGCCACGTACTGATCCGTGGTACAGCCCCGCACGCGGGTCTCGAAGCCGTGGGCACCAAAACCGGGAACAATGTCTTCGCGGATGCGCTTTTCCGGGTCGTTGAAGTAATAGGGCTGGGTGCGGCGCATGAACTCGGGTAGGTCCGCCCCCTCGGTGCGATAGAGAGCGGGATTGGCCAAAATGACCTGGGGCTGGTCGCCGGGTACGGCCGACCGCTGGGGGACGGCTAGATCGCCCATGAGTACTTCTTCTTTCAGTTCAGGGGCCCAGTGACTGATGGCGTAGGTTGGACCGGGTTCGATCCACGGGCCAATGCGTCGTCGCACGACGACAAACTCATACCACTTTTCCAACTCGTCTAGCAAGTGATGGGGTAGGCCGCTCTGATCCTGGTACTGGCTGCGGTCGCCTTGGGTGCGGAGGTGGTTGAAGACCATGAACCAATTGACCAGATCGCGGATGCCGCGCGGGACTTTGGTATAGCGCTCAGTGCCCCGAGGACTGCACACATCCACCAGCACCACGTGGGGCATGTGGGTGCTCAAGTGGCGCATAAACTCGGGAGCAAAGCCATTGCGCTGAAAGCGCTCGGTATAGTGGGGCACGGTCAGGCGCATAGAGAGGTGCGAGGGGGTGCGCTCGTAGCGCACGGCAAAGTCGTCGGTCCAATGCGGCTCTAGGGGCTCGACGACAAAGAGACGGCCGTAGCGCTCGTTGCCGACCACTACGATGGGCCTTTGGGTGTGGGCGCGGAAATGGCGCAGGAAATCGAGCAGGCCGTGCGCCTCCCAAGCCGCCCGCTGGACTTCGAGGAGGTCCTGGTCGGTCAGACAGCAATCCTCCTCCTGCTGGGGAGGGAGAATCTCCAAAGCGTCAAAGGCGCAACGCCGTTCGACCTCATCCTGAGGCCAGGTCGGCTGGCGTCTTGCCTCGGAGGCGTAGCGCCGGTACTCCAGTTCCCGCTGTAAAAGGTCGTCCGGGTCAAATTGGCCTAGACTAGTTGCCCGGCGTCGCTGGTCCAAATCGGCAATGCGGGCGTGGATATCGCCGCTGGCCAGGTGTTCCACCAAGGCCGAGGTCAAGGTCACGCCGTCGTGGTTTTGGGTATTTATCTTGGCCATCCAGGCGGCTAGGATTTCGAGGCGTTCTATAGCTCGAGCTCGGGGGCGGCCGACGAAGAAAGGGGCCAGGTCCTGGGAGGGTAGTCCCAGGACTTGGGCTGTGGCCGGAGGAATGGATGGGTGGGACAAAGCGGCTAGCTCCTGCTAGACACTTGGAGAGGCGAGTGTCCTTGTTGGTGCAACTGCGGGATTCTCGTACGTTTCTATCACATCTGCCCGGAGAGCGACGCGCCATGAGCGAAGGAAATATGGCGAAATTCAAGCTGGATAAAAAGAACTAGGAGTGCGCCATGATCTATAAAGTAGAAAAGGACCAGAGAAATTTAGCCGCTTTTGATGTGCCCGGTGCCACGGTGCAGGTTTCCGATCCCATTGTTGGCGTCGGCGGCAAACTGTCGGCCGGTTTTACTGAGTATCTAGAGGCCAGCCGGTTGATATGGACCTTTGATTACGACGAGGTCTTTTTCATGTTAGAGGGGCATTTGGAGATCCAAGTCGCGGATCAGAAGCCAGTGCAATACGAGGCTGGTGATTTGGGTTATATTGAGAAAGGTACGCAGACGATCATCACCGTGCCGAAACGGGCCTATTTGCTGCATGTCACCCATCCAGCGTGGCGAGCCTAGGAGGGCGAGAGAACAGATGGAAACGACACTGCGCCAAGCATACGACGAGCAGGGCTTTTGCATCGCCCGCAAGGCCATTGATGCGGAGCTAGCCGCTGAGACGGTGGAGCACGTACACTGGTTGGTCAAAAAAAATCCGGGAACGCGCCCCGAGCAATTGCACCACGAATTGATGGTGGACGATCCCTTTATGCATCGCCTAGTCGCCGACGACCGGTTAGTCGATATTGCGGCGCAATTCCTCGGGCCTAATGTGGCCATGTTCGCGGCGCACTATATCGCCAAAAAACCCAGCATCGGCCAAGCCGTGCAGTGGCATCAGGACGGCTCGTATTGGCCCTTGGAGCCGATGGAGGTCACCACATTGTGGGTGGCTGGCACAGATTCGACGGTGGCCAATGGCTGTATGCGGGTTTTGCCGGGGACGCACACCAAGCGCCTGCTCAAGCGCAGCGAGATGGTCGATCTCGATAGGGATAAGTACGTCCTCGGTGTCGGCATCCACCCCGACCAGATCGACGAGGCCGACGCCGTCGATCTGGAACTAGAGGCGGGGGATATTTCCATTCACCATCCCAATATCATCCACGGGTCCAACGCCAATACTTCGGATCAATGGCGGGTCGGGCTTACCCTGCGCTACATTCCGACCAGCACCAAGGTCACGGTGGATCGCAGCCCTTGCATTATGTGCCGGGGCGAGGTAGTGCCCGAAGTAGGGAACAAGTACGCGCCGCGGCCGCAGTACGTCGAGGGGGAGCACATGCCCTTTGCCGGGTGCGAGGATTGGGGTCTTCAGGCAGCTTCTTAACAGGTGTTACTCAGGGGCGTACTGACCCATGTACCCGGTCCTTACCCTCAGAATCTCCTTACTTGCCGAGTACGACGTTGCCGTCTGCGTCCACTTGCAAATGCAGCTTCTGGACTATACTGGAACAGGGGCCGTACATGACGGCTCGTTGCTCGGGTGTCATACCCTCTACGATCGCCTCGTCCCAATAGACTTCCGGCTCGGCTAGCTCGATGGAGACGCCACCGCGGGTGGCGGTGCGGCTTGAGTACTTGTAGAGGGCAGAGCGGCGCGGCACATCACTTTTCCAAGGTAAAGTGCCGTGGGTCTGGGCTCCGTCCATAAAGAAAATGACATCGCCGGCCTTGAGCGCGGGCTGGTGGACCACGTCCAGCGGCTCGTCGCAGGAGCGCACGCCGGCGGGCATGGGGAATTTGGCTTTGTGGCTACCCGGCACGCAGGCAAAACCGCCATCGCCGGCCTTGCAGTCGGCCAACTGCCAAGTCACGGTGACGCCAGCGCAGTGGAACTGGCCGTTCTGGTGATGATAGGCCACGTAGGGTCTGTGGGGTTCGCCCGCGCCGTGCAGGATGAGGCCCTCGGTTCCCTTGGGACTGTAGGAAACCCAGGGGCCGTGGTCGTGGCGGAAACCCTTGCCGCACATTGCGTTGAGACGGGAGACGACTTGGGGATGTACCAGTAGGCGGCGGAAGGGTTCGCAGTGGGGATGGGGCAATTCGAGCAGGTTGGGGAGAGTCTGTTGGCCGGTGCCTTGGAGTGCGTTCGACCTGCCTTGGGTGCCGCCGTTGTCGGGGCCTTGCTGCATCCGGTCCATGCAGTGATCGACAGCGGCGTTGCATGCGCTTAATTCCTCGGCCGTAAGGACGTTGCGGACGACTAGATAGCCGGTCAGGTCCCAGAAGTAGCGTTCGCGTGCATCCATTTTAGCCCTCCGCAATCCAAGTTTTTTGGCCGTCGGAGTCCAGTAGAGGCAGGCCCTTGTGGTGGACGCCTGGCCCGTAGAGGACGGCTTGTTGTTCGGGCGTGAGTTCGTCGGTCCAGGCACCGTAGCGCGCTTGTGGGGTGAAGTATTTGCCCGTGGCTCGGGCCGCGCCTCGGGAAGCGTATTTGTAGAGCACGGAGCGCCGCTGTGTTTTGCCTTTCCACGGCAGAGTGCCATGGGTGGCGGTCTCGGCGAAGAAGAGGACGTCGCCGGCGCGCATGGCAGGTTGGACGACCAATTCTCCGTACTCTGCAAGCGAGCGGATTTCGGGTGGGGTCGGCTCGCAGGTTTTGTGGCTGCCGGGGATTACGGCAAAGCCGCCGTCTCCGGGGTTGCAGTCGGTCAGTTGCCAAGCCACGGTGATGCCCCGGCAGTAAATTTTTCCGTTTTGCTGGTGATACCAAGTGGCGGGGCTAAAAGGCTCGCCCGCGCCGTGCAGGTAGTGCCCTTCGGTGCCCTCGGTGGCGCTGATGAGCAAGGGGCCGTGGTCGAGGCGAAAGCCCGGGCCGCTGAATTCGTTGAGGCGAGAGACGACGGTGGGATGGACCAGCAGGCGGCGAAAGGGTTCGCGGTAGGGGGACGGCCAACCGAGCATACCGGAGAGTTGCTGGCGGCTGGTCGTGCCTTGCAGGGCGCTTGAGCCACGGGCGAGGGAGTCGGGGTAAACGGAGATCTGGTCGGCGAAGTGGTCGATGGCGGCGTTGCACTCGCCTACTTCCTCGGCGGTGAGGGCGTTGCGGACGACTAGGTAGCCGCGCAGGTCGAAGTAGTACTTTTCTTCTGCTGAGACCGTGTAGAGGTGTTTGTCCACGGCTTTGCTCCTTTGTAATCTCTGTCCACGTTCCGATCTTCGGACGACCAAAGATCAAGATAGCGCGCTAGCTAGCCTTGTCCAAGCCTCGGACATGATTGATAGGTAGCAAACTATAAGTATCTTTTTTGCACAGGACGACGAGATACAAGTTGCTCAGGCTGAGCCCGCGCCAGCAGCTTGGCGAGATCGTAGTTGAGGAGACAGCGGCATGAAAAACTGGAAAGGTGTGATCGGCCTAATCATCCTATTGCTAGTGAGTGTCGCGTATGGTGAGGATAGAGGGGGCAAAACGGTCGTCGAGCCGGATGCGGCTGGCGACTCCTACCGAACCCCTGAGCAGGCTCGCAGCGAGCTAAGTGAGCGAGGGATTCAATATACCCGGTCTTCTTTCTTCGAGTGCGTGGGAAAGGGAGATCTGTTCGCGGTGCAGCTATTTATGGATGCAGGGATGGCTATCCACACCCGGACTGACCAAGGTGAGACCGCCTTGATGGTGGCCGCCGGGGAAGGCCATATAGAGATGGTGCAGTTGCTGGTGGATAACGGCACCGCTATCAACGCTCAAACTGGCAGCGGCAGGACGGCCTTGATGGTAGCGGCCGGGGAAGGCCATGTAGAGGTAGGACGTTTTTTGGTGGACAATGGTGCTGACATAAACGTCGAAGATAAAAACGGCTGGACAGCCTTAGATTTGGCTTTTTGGGGCGGCGATCCAAAGATCGGGGTTGCCCACGTAGAGGTTGTGCGCTCTTTGGTAGAACGCTGGGTGGCGAAAGCAGGAGCGAATGCCCGAACTGAGGATGGCAAGACGGCCTTGCACTGGGCTGTTTTAGGCGACGATTTGGCAATGGTTCGCTTTTTGGTGGCAAACGGTGCCGAAATCAACGCCCAAACTAAATACGGCTGGACGGTCTTGATGCAAGCGGCGCAGGAGGGCGATTTGGCGATGGTTCGCTTTTTGGTAGCAAACGGTGCCGAGATAGACGCCCGAACAGATATAGGCGAAACGGCCTTGATACAAACCGCCCCCAATGGCGTAGAGATGGTTCGCTTTTTGGTAGGTGAGGGGGCTGATGTCAACGCCCGAACTAATGACGGTAGGGCGGCCTTGATGCAAGCGGCGCGGGTCGGCGACTTGGAGGTGGTTCGCTTTTTGGTGGCAAACGGTGCCGAGATCAACGCCCAAGATAAGTACGGCGAGGCAGCCGTGATAAAAGCCGTGCGGATTGGTGCTTTGGCGGTGATTCGCTTTTTGGTGGATCAGGGTGCAGAGATAAACGCTCAAGACAACAGCGGCAAGACGGCCTTGATGGAGTCGGCGCGAGTCGGCGCTTTGGAGGTGGTGCACATTCTGGTGGGAGAGGGTGCCGAAATCAACGCCCAAGATGAACGCGGTTGGACCGCCTTGATGGAGGCTGTCAAGTGGGACCGTTTAGAGGTGATTCGCTTTTTGGTAGGTGAAGGTGCCGATACAAACGCCCAAGACGAACGCGGTTGGACCGCCTTGGTGCAAGCGATTCGAAAGGGCGCTTTGGAGGTGGTTCGCCTTTTGGTAGCAAACGGTGCTGATGTAAACACCCAAACTGATAACGGCGAAACAGTCTTGATGAAAGCTGTGGGGGGTGGCGCTTTGGAGATGGTTCGCCTTTTGGTAGCAAACGGTGCTGATGTAAACATCCAAACTAATAACGGCGAGACGGCCTTGATGAAAGCTGTTCGGGTCGGCGATTTGGAGAAGATTCGCTTTTTAGTAGCAAACGGTGCTGATATAAATGCCCAAACTAAACACGGTTGGACGGCCCTGATGCAAGCCGCCCCTGGCATAGAGATTGTTCGCTTTTTGGTGGGTAAGGGTGCTGATGTAAACACCCAAACTAATAACGGCGAGACGGCCTTGATACAAGCCGCGCGGGTTGGTGACCTAGAGATGGTTCACTTTTTGTTCGCAAACGGTGCTGATGTAAACACCCAAACTAATAACGGCGAGACGGCCTTGATGGAAGCCACCGAGTGGGGCCGTTTAGAGACGGTGCGTTTTTTAGTCAACAAGGGTGCTGATGTAAACACCTCAGATAATAGTGGCAGAACCCCCTTGAGATTGGCTAAAGAAAAAGGCCTACAAGAAGTGGTGGACTTTTTCAAAGAGACTGCAAGCACTGAGTAAAATAGGCGGCTATCTGGAGGCTTTGCGCCAGGCTTGGCCAAAGGATGAGTAGTTTTCTAGTCTGATGTTCTGCGTCAAACCCTTCCCGGAAAAGACCGTCCCCGCACCTGCTTAAAGGGCGGCATTTTGGGCGCGTCGGTGACCGCTTCGTCGCGCCAAGAGGTCGCGCGCATGTAGTGCACGGCATAGCCTCTGCGCCGCGTGCCAGTCAGATTGGCGTTGCTCTGGTGCAGCGTTAGGCTGTGGTGGAAACTGATGCTGCCGGCGCGCAGGGGAGCGGGCCGGATGGGCCAGCCGCCGCTTTCCAGATCGGCGACAAAAGGAGCCAAGCGCTCGCCCCGCAACATGCCCCAGCGGTGAGTGCCGGGGGCAAAGTTGAGGCAGCCGTTGTCGAGGGTGGCCGCGTCAATGGCGGTCCAGGCGGAGACCAAGTCCATGGGGAAAATGTCGCGCCAAGAGGCCGAATCCTGATGCCAGCCCTGCGCTGAGCCCGTGCGCGGAGCTTTCATAAAGAGCTGGTCGCCGTACATCTTGATGTCGGAGGTGCCGAGCAGGTCGGCGATGATGTCGGCGATTTTGGGGTGGGTGACGTGGCCCCACATTACGTCGTCGTACACCGCTATGTTGTACAGTTTGCGTACGGATAGCACTTGGTCGGTGACGGCTTTTTCGCCGCGGCGGAAGACGGGTTCGAGTTGGATGCTGGTGTCGGGAATGTGGTCGAGTTCGCCGGTGGCGATGCGGTCGGTATGGGCTGCTAAAGAGGCGACCTCGTCGGGGGTCAGCACGTCTTCGACGGTCAGGCAGCCGTCGAGGTAGAAGCGTTCGACTTGATCGGGGGTGAGGTGGCGCAGGTTTTGTCGGATCACGGGACGGTCTCCTCCTTTAAGTTAGACCGGTAATTATCCGCCCAAGCTTTGAGCGGGATATCCTCGTCTTTGGGTCGCCAATAGCGCGACACTGGCAGCACCAAGGGGTCGTCGCCAGCATAGGCCGTGCTGCCGGTGCCCAACTCGCCTAAGAGCTGACGCCGCACCGGGTCGCACCCGGCCAAAACTTCTGGGGCTTGGTGCTCGTAATCCGAGGGGCGGATCCAGCGGTGCTGATAGCCATAGTACAGGCACTTGCGCGGATGGTCGGACAGATTCGGGGTCAGGCAGTGGTACAAAGCCGTGCGCCAGACCAGCGCGGTGCCGGGGGCGACGTTGACTTCGACAATGCGCTCGGGATCGACGCGGCGCGCATCCTCGTCAATCCACGGCGATTGGCGATGGCTGCCGCGCACAACGCAAATGGCACCGCTCAAGGGTTGGGTCAGGTCGGTTAAATAATAGCCGACTTTCATCTCCATAAACGGCAGCACCCCATCGACGGCGGGCCAACCGTAATTGGGGCCGTCGGCGTGCCAGGGAAAAAAACTGTCTAGAGCACCTAGCTCGTGTTCCCCGTCGGCTGGGTCCTGCGGCGGGCGCACATCGAGGTGCGACGTGCGGAGCTGGATATTGTAGCCCATCAGGTCCACAACCAGCGGCAAAATGGGTGGGTAGTCCACCAATTCCTTGAAGAGGGAATCGGTGGCGATATTGCGCATCTGAAAGGCTTGACGGGGATCGAGATTGCGCTCCCGGCGGTAGCGGTCGTACAACTCGTCGAGCCGCTGCAACAGCGTGGCGATGTGGTCGGGTGGCAGGGCGTCTTCGACGAGGAAGAAGCCGTCTTCATCGAACTGCCGCTGTTGTTCGGGGGTGATTTTTAAGGGGGTTTCGCTCATTGGATTATCCTCTGAGACGCTACTTCCACATGCAAAAGCCGCCGTCCACCACCAGATTGTGCCCGGTGATGTAGTCGGCGGCGGGCGAGGCCAAAAAGCGTACCGCTCCTTTCAGGTCCATGCCGTCGCGGCCCATGCGGCCCAAGGCGGTGGCGTCGCTGTACGCGTCGATAAAGGCCTGGGGTTGGCCGCGCTCAAAGCCGCCGGGCGAGATGGCGTTGACCCGCACCCCCATAGGAGCCAAATAGGCGGCCGCGTCCATCGTCAGACCGATGACGCCGGCTTTGGCTGCGGCGTAGTCAAGCGGTTGCTGGCTCAAGCCGCTGTGCTGGTACATGCGGCGGTCGCGGCCGACTAGACCGGCGATGGAGGCGATGTTGATAATGGAACCCGAGCCTTGTGCGGCCATGATGCGGCCGAAGATTTGGCAAGAGAAGAGGGGGCCGGTCAGATTAGTGTCGATGAGCAGGCGGGCGTCTTCTGGCTCGCGCTCGAATAGATCGGTGGTAGAAAGCCCCAAGCCGCCACCGGCGTTGTTGACCACCACATCGACGCGACCTTGCCACTGGTGCACGTCTTGGGCGAATTGACTGAGGGCGGCGTGGTCGCAGATGTCGAGGGCGGCGCTGTATACCTCACAGTCGTAGGTTTCTTTGAGATGATCGGCAGTGGCTTGGGCACTGGCTTCTTGGCGGGAGGTGATGGCCAGATGACAGCCGGCGTCGGCTAAGCTCTCGGCCATGTCGCGGCCCAAATCGCGGGCCCCGCCGATCACCACGGCAACTTGGCCGGTTAAGTCGAAAAGTTCTGTGCTCATGGGGATGCTCCTGGCGCGGGCAATATAGGCGTCTAAAGGTGGGGGATCAACCAGATGGAGGCTCCTGAAAGGTCATTTTGGGCCGCTGATCCCAGCGGAACTGGTCAGGTGCGTTGGTTTGTTCGGCCCAGTCGCGGATTAAGTCGATATCTGCCTGCCGCGCCTCCAGCCGCGCCGCGACATGGGCTGGGTCCCACCCGTCTAAGACCAAGTCGGTCAACTCGGCTACCAACTCGTGGCACTCTGGCTCGGCGGCCCGATCCACCTGCTCGTGGGGATCCTCTTCTAGATTGAACAACTGGGGGCGCTCCCGCCAGTGATAGACTAGCTTCCACGGCCCGCGGCGCACCATGCGCTGCACTTGGCCCTCGCGCAGGGCGTATTCCGAAAAGGCTACGTCCTCCCAATCGCCTTGTCCCGTGCGCAGCAATTCCAGCGCCGACCGTCCCGGCGAATTGGGTAAGGGCGGGGCACCCAAGGCTTGGAGCATGGTGGCGTTGAGATCTAAGGCACTTATGACCCGGTCGCATTGCGTCCCCGCTGGCAATACGCCGGGCCAGGAGACAATGGCTGGCACTTTGGCCGACTCTTCGTAAAAAGTCCGCTTCATCCACAAGTCGTGCTCACCGACCAACTCGCCGTGGTCCGAGCTGTACACCACTAGGGTATTGTCGGCCAAGTCGTTTTCCCTCAGGGCCGTTAAAATGCGGCCGATCATGCCATCCATTTCAGCGACCAAGGCCCAGTAAGCGGCCCGGGCATTGAGCACCCATTCTTCGGGTATCTCCTGCAAACCGCCGTGGGCTCGCCACCAGTGGATCGCCGGGTGGAGGTGATCGCCAAAAGGCTCGCGCACCTCGGGAGGTCGAATTCTCGCTCGGTAATAATCGTATAGGGGTCGCCGAGCCAAATAGGGAAAATGCGGCAGCATAAAGCCGATGCTGAGGCTGAAGGGTCCTTCGGCTTGACCGGCGCGTTTTTGTACTCCCAGTTGATTTAAAAAGTACACAGCCGCGGCGGTCACGTCTTCGTCGTGTACTTGGTACGAGCTTTGTCCCGGTCCGGCTTTCTCCAGACTACTGCGGCTCATGGCCGGGGCTTGCCCTCCGCCGGGCCAATTGGAGGAATGGTCCCCCACCGGCCTTGCGACATAGCCGTGCAATTGGTCAGGACCTATTGAGTGCATGCGGCCGATCAGCACGGGCCGGTACCCAGCCGCTCCCATGGCGTGGGCCATCGTCGGCACTCCCGAATCGAGGATCTGATTGTTGGTCCACACTTCGATGTCGCTGGGGTAGCGTCCCGCGAGCATGGCCATGCGCGAGGCCACGCACACTGGCGATGGGCAGTACACTTGGGTGCATTGCACGCCCTCGGCGGCGAGGCGATCCAAGTGCGGCGTCTCCACCACCGGATCGCCAGCGCAGCCCATGACGTAGGGATTGTGCTGGTCGGAGTGGATGTAGAGTAGATTGGGGCGCTGTTGCATGGGAAAGCGTCCTCCTATAGAGACAAACGGGCCCAGCGTACTTCCATGCAGGCGTCGTCGCCCGCGTAATAGACGACCATGACATCGCCATCGGGCAGGGCTGCTGAAAAGGGCAAGCCAAAACTCCACAGGCCCATTTCGGCCAGCAGGTCGCCGGTGTCTCCTTGGCCGGCAGCGGATTGCGGGGATTCGACTGTCTGGCGGTACAATTCTACTTCGGTGTTAGCATCGAAGGGGGCGTCTGCTGCCGGGGCTAGGCGGGCGCGGATCGAGTGCGATTGAAAGCGATCGACCCAGGCCAAGACCACGCGGCCATCGGGTAAAATGGCCGGATGCGCGGCTTGGTCGGGAAAACCTAAGTCGTCGGGGGCGGACCAAGTCGCGCCTTCGTCTGAGCTGATGTGTCGCTGGATATTGAGGTACTGGGTCGTCTGCCGGTCGTAGGTCCAGGTGAAGGTGACTACGCGGCCGTCGGGGCAGACGCCGGCGCGTTGGTCCCAGTTGAAGATGCGGCCGGTGGGGTCTTGGCAGGTGGTGACGGGATCGCTCCAGGTTTGGCCCTGATCTTCCGAGTACAAATACACCACCCGTTGCAGCCACTGGCCTCGGTCCAAATAGGTTTTATTGGTCTCGATGCTCAAGGCCAGCCGGCCGCTGGGCAGGATGAGGACGGGGTTGGTCAGGCTGGGTGGGCCAACGTCTGGAGGGACGGACACGACGCGCCAGTCGGACCAGGTGTGCCCTAGGTCGTGGGAATCGGCTAAGACTATCTCCATCGGCAAGCAGCCTTCGGTCTCTTCGTTAAAAAGGGGTTGGCCCGGATAGGTCTGGCGGTCCACCCACATGGCGGCGAGTAACAAGTGGCCGTTGCCTAGGTCGGTGATATAGCCGACCCGGAGCGACCCGTTCAGCCCGTTTAAGGTCGTGGCAAAAGGGGTGGCGGGGTCGCTCCAAGACTGCCCGCCATCGTCCGAGCGCTTCAGTTCGATCGTGCCATCCGCTGAATCCTTACTGCTGCCGACGCGGTAGGTGGACAACAACGAGCCGTCGGCCAGCGGGGTGAGCGCGGGAAAGGTCGAAAAGGCGCGCGGCGTATTGGGCTGGCCGCGGTTGATGATGCCTTGATTGCTGATTTTCATTTTGATACTCCAAGTTAGCTGCTTCCCATTGTGCGGTGTGCGTATCTTAATTATTTGAGAAGGTCGCGAGTATAATAGCGATACTTGTGCAGAATGGACAATGCCATAGAGAGGAGAATCTCAATGCAGCAACTCCATTACAATAAAGACTTAGATGTTCGCCAGATAGGGCCGGAGGATTTAGCTCGTGCTCGCCTAGTGGCCGGACGCGCCTTTATGGAACACGCCGAAGATTGGTACGGGGAGGATGAGAAGACGCTGGCTGGCTTTGATGGGGAGGGGACTATGGTGTGCGCCTTGGGCTATCAGCCCGAATCGCTGTGGTGGGGCGCAGCACAGATTCCGGCCGGGGCCATTGGCGGGGTAGCTACCGATCCCAAGCATAAGCGGCGCGGTCATGCGGGTGGGCTTATGGTGCGGGCCATTCACATACTGCGGGAACGCGGTTGCTGCGTCAGCCCGCTGTGGCCTTTTTCCTTTAGGTGGTACGGCAAGTTCGGATGGGCTTGTCCAGCGCCGAGATTGGAACTGAAAGTATGGCCGGATTTGGTGCGTCAAACCACGGAGGAGACTGGGACGGTGCGGCGGGCTACTGCGGAGGATGCGAGCGCCGTGCATCGGTTGCACACCGAGGGGGCGCAATTGCGCAATGGGCAGTCGGTGCGCTCGGAAGCGTTTTGGCAAAAGGAGGATATAAGGCGCGAGCTTTGGGTGTCGGAGGGGGACGGTGGAGCAGTGGATTGCTCGGCTCTGATGTTAATAGGGGACTTGGAGCGCGGCCAGGGCAAACGCATTACTGTGAGAGAACTGCACGGGGCTTCTTTTGCTGCCCAATTGAAATTCGTGCGGTCCGTGGCTGATATGGACGGGCTAGCGGCCTTGAACCTCGATCTGCCGCCCGATAGTTTGCTGCTCGGCGCATTCCCAGAGCGCTTTAACGCATCCGTTGAGTTCGACTTGGCGTTGCGCGTACTGGACGTGGCCCAAGCTCTAGCGCATCTCAAGCCGCCTGAAAATTTGCAGGCGACGGTATCGTTTGAGGTGGCCGACTGGGTGGTGAGTGCCGACAAGCCGCTGGCCGCGACAGTGCAGGCGGAAGGGGGACAGGTGCAGGTTGCGGAAAAGGCAGATAAAGACGCCTTGTGCTGCGATATTAACACCTTCACGCAATTGTTTGCCGGCGGTTTGACTGTGGCCCAAGCCCGGGCTATGGGACGTTTGACTGGCGGCAATCCGGCGGTAGGGGCGGCCTGCGATGCGTTGTTGCACGGGCGCGTGCCGTACCGTTCCGATGTCGAGGCAGGGTAGGGCCAGACGCATAATTCGCAGGAGGAGAAATTATGGTTTTAGCGACGGAGAACCACCTACGGCAATACCGCGAAGAAGGCTATTGCCTAGTCGAAGAATTGATCCCGGACGATCTAATCGAGGCCGCTCGCCAGCGCACCATGGAAATAGCCGGGGACTTGCCCGACTGGTCGGAGAGGCATTTCCAAGTGCTCGATCCAAGCCGTTATAAAGCCGCTGGAGGCAGTCCGCTGCCGGGCGGCATTCAGCAGCCGGCCAGTCAGGAGGAGGTGTTCGCGCGGGTCGCCGACCATCCGCGCTTGGCCGAGGTCATGGCGGCCCTGCTGGGAGGGCCAGTGGAGCGCTTTACCGATCAAATAGGGGTCAAGCACGCCGCGATCGTCGAAGAGCAGGGGGGGTGCAGCTATTTCCATCAGGATTCGTTCTATTGGAAGATAGCGCCAGAGTTGGGGTGCAACTGCTGGATTCCCTTGACGGAGGTCGGGGTAGAAGCCAGCGCCTTGGCCGTGATGCCGGCCAGCCACCAAGGCTGGCAGCTCATCGAGCACGAATCGTACTACGACGACCCGCCCATGGGCCACGTGGGCGACGAGGGCTTCCAGCCTTTCAAACGCCATCGCGTGCCTCTAGAGCAAGTGGACTTTGCCGAGGAGAAGCTAATCGCTACTAGGCCGGGGGACGGGCTGTTCTTCAGCAATTACACCTGGCACCGCAGCGAGCCGAACCGCAGCGGCCGGTCGCAGGCTTTTTACGCCATTGCGTACCAGCGCCGGGCATAGCTAGCCAGCTAGTGGACTGGCGAAACCAGAGAAATCATTGTCTCGTTTCTTTCTTAGATGATATTTTGGAATCAATAATTCCAAAAAAGAAGTAGAAATGGAAATAAAGAGGCCATTTTTTCAGGTGGCGGATCAAAACACCTGCGGCGAATTTTTGCAAGGGCTGGTACCGAGCCGACCTTTACTAGCCCACACCTATTAACCTTACACAGGAGCCTCCACCATGACCGATTCTGCCTACCGCATCGCCCCGCCCGGCTTTACCGACGACGAGTGGGAAACTTTCAACCGCGAGGGAATCCTCTTCTTTGAAGACGCCCTCGACCAAGCGGCCATCGACGAACTCACGGCCGCGGTCGATCGCGTTTGTCAATCCAGTCCCAAATACCGGGAAGGGGAGACCTTTGGCTGCCAAAATATCGTCGAGCGCGATCCCGCCTTTGCCGCGCTGATTGATCACCCTCGCCACATCGGCTACGCCTACGACCTCTTCGGCGAATTGCTCAAGCTGCACCAGAGTCAGTTTTTTATTCGTCCGCCCGGCGGCGAGCGCTACAATATCTGGCATCCCGATGGTGCCCGCGCCGTGCCGTACGGCACCTTCTCGCCCGATTTGCCGCTGCAAATCAAGATCGGCTTCTGGCTGACCGACCTGCCACGGGCCAAAATGGGCAACCTAGTGGTCCTGCCCGGCAGCCACCGCAAGCAATACGTCGATGAGTACGACAGCCACGAGCCGATCCCGGGCGAACGGGTTGTTTGCCCGCGCAAGGGCACCATGACCTTCATGCACTCGAGCATCTGGCATCGCGTCGAGCCCAACGAGAGCGACGTGGTGCGCAAGAATATCTTCTACGCCTATTGTCCGGCTTGGCTCACCCCAGCCGACCGCCTCCAGTCCGATCCCGCTTGGCTTGAGACGCTCAACCGCGAGCAGCGCATCATCATGCGTTCCTACACCAACGCCTATCACAACGCCAAACCCCCGGCCTCCGACTTCCCGCTCTTCCTCGACCGCGAGACCGGCTTGGACCGCGACTCCGACGCCTACCGCGACGATGTGGCGTTGCACCGCCGCAAGCGCCGTACGTGGGCCGAGCGCAAGCGATCCGCCTAGAGGCTGTCGAATGGCCGGTGGCTAGTCTGACCACCGACCACTGACTACTAAATTTCAGGCTTCGGCCCGCTTTTCAAACAGCCACATCCCGATCCCCATGGATGCTAGCCCGACGAAGACCGAGTACCCGAGGAACATGAAACTGAGCTTGATAGATTCCGGACTTAGTCCTATCGGCTCGTTAGAATCGTGGTCGAACCAGAGTACCTCGTGTGCGCCGGACAAGTCGAGCACATCGGGAAGGGTGCTAAAGTAGAAGTACAACACGCCTAGGACGAAGGCGGTAGAAGCGAGGCCAGCAAAGCGCCGCACTACCAACTTCAGGCCGGAGGCCCCACCGGCAATGCCCAGCATCACTGCCATCGCCGATAGGTATAACACTCCGATGATAACTAGGATGTCCCTTGCGATGTCGCTGAACAGGGGAATGAAATATAGTGCATGTGATGACGCTTTCTTCGCCTCGAGTGCGAGTGCGTGCAGTTCGCCGACAACGACGATGAAACCGGCGCTACTCAACGCGAATAAGACGATGCCGAGCGTCGCCACGGCCGCAGCTTTGGCCGCAAAAATTTGCGTGCGCGATACCGGCAGAGAGAGAAGCAGATAATGGGTCTGCCCTTTTACTTCTTGGGCGAACGAGTGGCTGAGTACAAAGGGCAGGATTAGTAAAAACGCATAGGGAACAAAGCTCCACAGGAAGTGGAGCGAGGGGGTCTGCCCGTCGTCGAAAGACAGCACCGCAACGAGTTCGAGAAAGACCGTCACCAATGGCAGCAAGACGAACAAGGTGCGGTTGTCCTTTATTTCTTTTATATACAGCGT
The DNA here is from genome assembly GCA_022827835.1 of Candidatus Latescibacterota bacterium. Taxonomy (GTDB): domain Bacteria; phylum Latescibacterota; class UBA2968; order UBA8231; family UBA8231. Next base: position 7,126 of record JAJEIO010000010.1, on the reverse strand, counting down.
CTTCCAAGTATTCACGATACCACCTCCTCGAAAATGTCGCTGAGCGACATGCCGCGATTTTGTCTCAACTCTTCGATGTTGCCGCTGACTGCGATCTCGCCGTGGCGCAGAAAGATCACTTCTTCTATCAGCTCTTCCACTTCGCTGACGAGATGGGTCGATATCAGAATCGTCTGCTCGCCGACGCGAAACTCACTCAGCAGGGTCTCTAGGATGCGCCGACGCGAGGGCGGGTCGATCCGTCCCAGCGGCTCGTCCATGAGCACCAGCTCGCTCGGCCGCGAAAAGGCGGCTACCACCTTCAGTCGCGCCCGCTGGCCATCGGACAGGGCACCGACTTTCCGGTGGCTATCGACGTTCATCAGGCCGAGTAGTTCGTGGGATTTGTCCATGTCCCAGCCGGGGAAGAACGCGGCTAGGAATTCGAGCTGCTCGCTGACGTGCATCCAGTCGTAGAACGGACTGACCTCGGGCAGGTACGAAGTGATGCGGCGCGTTTGGACGCCGACTGGTTGGCCCGAGATGCTGGCGCTGCCTTCGCTGGCGTGGGCGACGCCGGCGAGGATTTTGAAGAGCGTGCTCTTGCCGCTCCCGTTTTCGCCGAGAATGCCCATTACCCGACCCTTTTCGACGGTTAGGGAGATACCTCCCAGGGCCGTCACGCCGGAGTATCGCTTCCACAGGTTCTTTACTTCTATCATAGCGTCACCTCCTCTGAAATTTCGCGCAGCAGGTCGTCGATTTGTTCGCGTGAGAGGGCCAAATCGCGAATCTCCGCGACAAAGCGGTCGCGCGCAGCCTCGGCTAGGGCGCGGCGCTCGCTGTCGATGCGTTTGGCGCTCTCGGTTATCGACGATCCCTCGCCGCGTCGCGTGGTTATGAATCCTTCGCGCTCCAATTCCATGTAGGCTCTAGACATGGTATTGGGATTCACGCCCATCTCCTTGGCCATTTCCCGCACCGACGGCAAAGGGCCTCCGGCCTGATAGACGCCTTGAGCGGTGCGTTTTTTCACCGCCTCGATGATCTGCAAATAGATGGGGCGAGTGGGATCAAAATCGAGCGGCATCTTCTCGCTCCTTTCTGGTTGGGGTTTTTTGTCCTATTGTAACAGTGTTCTATCTAAATAATACACTATTGTTATAGAGAAGTCAAGATTTTTTTAGGGGCGACTTCCCGCACTCGGCGGGCGACTTTACAACTTGTTATTTATTTTTGATTTGTGGAGATAAAACTGATTCAATCGCCGTTCGCTAATAACTCGCCGATGGGTTGAGCCGCCTTCAGGCCGTGACCCGAAAGCACGACCACAATCTGCTGACCCGGCTCTACCAGACCGTTGGCCCGGGCTTGGCGCAGGCCGTCCCATATCACGGCCGAAGTGGGCTCCACGCAAAAACCGGCCCGGCCCAACTGGCGCAGGCCCCGGACTATGGCCTCTTCGGAGACGGCGACTACGGTACCTTCTGACTGGCGCAGGGCGTTGATGACTTCGCGGTCTCTAACCGGACGGGGTAAGGCAATGCCCTCGGCCCGAGTGGGACGCGGAGAAGCGGCGGGGGCGACCACGTCCAAGCCAGCGTGGAAGGCTTGGTACAGCGGCGAGACGTGTTCGGCTTGGACGGCAATGAGGCGCGGTAGGCGGTTGACTAGCCCGGCCCGCTGCAAGTCGAGGAAGCCGCGGTACAGGCCCAGCAAGATGCTGCCGGCCCCCACCGGACAGATTACTGTGTCGGGGGCGGTCCAGTCGAGTTGCTCGGCTAGTTCAAAGGCGAGGGTTTTGAGGCCCTCTATAAAGAGGGGGTGCCACAGGTGCGAGGCGTACACGGCCCCCGTGTGGTCAATGTATTCGAGCAGAGCCTCGGTAGCGCGGGGGCGCGGTCCTTCCACCGCAACCAGTTCGGCACCGTACAGGCGGATCTGGACTAGTTTGCCTGCCGAGGCCGAAGCCGGACAGAAGACTTTGAGGCGCACCTTGGCGCGGGCTGCGTACGCGGCTAGGGCGGCCCCGGCGTTGCCCGAGGAATCCTCTACTGCTTCCTCTATGTCCAGGTCGTGCAAATAGCTCATGAGCAGGGCAGCCCCGCGGTCTTTGTACGAGCCGGTGGGCAGGGTGTGGTCGCATTTGGCTAGGACCGTCATTCCCTCTAGGTCGAAGGGAATTAGAGAAGTCCGGGCTTCACCGAGAGAAACGGGGTCGCCCACCGGGGGTAGGGCTTCGCGGAAGCGCCACATGTCGGCGGGGCGGGCGGCGATCTGGTCGAGGGGGAAGGTCGGTGTGGGGGACCGACATTCGAGGGGTGCGTCGCAGGCGAGACAGCGATAGGGGGCCGGGGCTTGGGGATAGCGGGCTTGGCAGGCGGAGCAGTGGAAGGTGAGGGGCATGGGTGTATTTGCTAGACGCGATAGGCAAACAGTTTGGCACCGAGCATGCGCACTCGGATACCGACCGCCTCGCCGGCCGCGGAGATGTCGGAGCGGCCTTGCCAAGTTACCACCTGATCTTCGCAATCGCCCGTTAGACGGTCGCACTCAGCAAAGGTGAACCCCGGCAACGGGTCAGCGTCGGGGAGCATCAGCGACGGCAGCTTCTCCAGCAGTTCAATCTGAATCCAGCCGCCCGGTTCGCAGCGATAGTTGAGGCGCAACTCGTCGTGGACGCGGAAAAGGGAGGGCAGGGAGAAGCAGCCTTCGGATTCGGCGCGTATTCCGCAGAACCGGTGTGGACGCCAGCGCGCCCAGCGGATCTGCTGCGGCTGCCGCGCAGGAAAGAGCTCGGGCACCTTGTCGGATGGGCAATCGTGGATGACTGAGAAGGCCGCGTATGGGCAGGCCCAGTAGCCATCGGGTAGCTCGACGAGGCCGCTGCGCCAGAAGTGGGCCATGCACTCGTCGCCATCGCCCTCGGCACCCAGCGGCAGGATTGGCCGGCGCTCGGGACGGGACCAGTAGAGGCCGTCGCGGCTGAAGGCAATCTGCCCGTCGATGGTGCTGGCGATCTGGTGGTATATGGGGATGAGCATACCGTGTAGGTCGTCGCGGCCTGGGTACGGGAAGTAATTGGCACCGTAAAAGCTGATGTCGGGCGGGTCTTCGGTATCGGGGTGATGGACCAGCTTGGGAGCGGGCCAGTTGGCAAAGTCGGAGGTGCGCGAAAAGCCGATTGTGCGGATTTGCATGCCCTGTTCGAGCCTGTTGACGCCAATGCCTTCGAGCAGTTCGGCGGGATAGCCCATTAGCTGGATGTAGGCGAAGTAGTTGCCTCGGTGTTCGTCGTAGCGGGCCGATATGCCGCCGTTGACCGGCCGGTACGCCAGCGGCTCTGGGAAGGGCGTCCAGTGGAGGCCGTCGGGTGATGTCCAGGCGAACATGTGGCCGGTGATTTCGGCCCGAGGACCGGTATAGCTCTCTTGCTCCTGCTCGGCTTTGATGCGCTGGGAAGGCTCCTCACCAGACAGCTCTTCGCCGGTGTCTGGATCCCGCCAGTACATGCGGCCGCCCATCGCTTTGAAGCGCTCCTCGGGAGGTGCGTTGGGGTCTTCGAAGATGCCGGTAGCCCCTTTGCACGAGTTGGCGATCAGGTTGTTCTCGGACGAGCCGTTGAATTCGGCCTCGTTCAGGACGGGCCGTGTCCAGTTGTACGCATCGTCGCTGACCGCGTAACACTGGCCGCCCTCACTATCGTAGAGCAAGCGATAGTGTCCGTCCCGCTGCCAGATGTAGAGCGGCGAGACGTGGGTGCCTTCCCACTCCATGGTCGCCTGCAGGACCGGCTCGGACTTGACGGCCTCTTCGATCTCAAAGCGGATGCCAATGGGGGCGTCGTAGAGCTCCAGCTCTTCGTGCCGACTGGAGCCACGGTGTCCTGGAAAGACGTCGATCATGTCAACTAGGGGACTCCAAGCGCCCGCGTTTAGGCGAATGCGGGGCGGGCGGCGTCTGGGGGCTTTTTTTTCGTTGCTATGGTCCGTCATTGGGGGAACCTCTCGCAAGTGATGGCAGTTTAGTGGTCTCTGAAGACTGGATCATTGGTTGAGGTGAAATTATTTTACTGACCTGACGTTACGCATGGGCACCTAATTTGCCAAATGCTTCTTCTCCTAAAAGGTCTCATGGATGGGTCGTATCCGATACAGTTTCACCCTGCACGGCCCCGTCCTCTCGCCTGCCCGGCCGCCGTGGCATAAATTTTGCGACTATCCGGTGTAGAGATTTTTCGCGCTGTATTATATTGTTGTTTAATAAGCCGGAGATTTGATTATGAGTGAATCCCATCCGTCGCCGGAGCGTTCGCATCTGTTAGAGCACGAGGGGCGCATTGCCCGGCTAGAGGGCATTGTCGAGCAAATTGATGTCCGTCTAGGCCGCATCGAGACCAAAGTTGACGCCACCCGCGAGGCGCTCGAAGCCAAAATCGACAAGAAGTTTGAGAGTCTGTTGCGGTGGTTCATTGCCCTGCAGGCGGCGACGTGGGGCCTCATCGGGGCCTTAAAGGTGTTCGGCTAGCCGGCGAGAGGCCGCCTATGTTACATCGCACGGCGATATAGGCGTCTATTTGATCTTTCTGCTGAAAGGAAAATCCCATGAAAGTCACCAATGTCGAACGCATTATCGTCGATGTCCCGTTCACGCCTAGGCAGCAGGAGATAACCCGCCAGTCGGTTTACAACTGGTCCATCCTCGAACTGTGTAAGGTCACCACCGACACGGGCCATGTAGGATGGGGTGAGACCGTCATTCACTACACCTACGGCCGCGTGACCGATGATGCGGTTGCGCGCACCATCGGCCAAAGCCCAGCCGACTTGATGAACGAAGACAGCCTAGGCGCTGGTTTGCAGATGGCGCTGTTCGACGTGGTCGGCAAGATACTCGAAGTTCCGGTGCATCGGCTGCTGGGCACCAAAGTGCGCGACTGGACGCCGATTTCTTGGTGGTGCAGTCACTCCTCGCCGGAAAACTGGGCCGCGGAAGCAGCCGAGGCTGTGGCGCAAGGGTACACGAATCTCAAGAACAAACCGAGGCCCTGGTACGACATCGTCGCGCAGGTCGATGCCATATCCAAGGTGGTGCCCCCTCATTTCCATCTCGATCTCGATCCCAACGGCTCCTGGGAGAACGCGGCCAATGCCATTCCAATCATAAAAAAGCTCGAGTGCTACGAAAACGTGGCCATATTCGAAACGCCCATTCCGCAGGATGATATTCTCGGCAATCGCCAGATCCGCCAAGCCGTGAACAGGCCGGTGGCCATGCACTTTGGTTCGCCGCCGTTTCTCACGGCAGTGCGCGAAGAAGTTTGCGACGGCTTTGTGATTGGGGGCGGGAAATCAATGACCATGCGCCAGGGGCAGTGCGCTGCGGAAGTTTCCATGCCGTTCTGGTTGCAGATCGTCGGCAATGGGTTGACGACCACGTGGGACGCCCATCTCGGCTCGGTGCTAACGCACGCGCGGTGGCCGGCGATTAGTTGTATCAATATGTATAGCCACCATCTGTTGGCCGAGCCTGTTAAGGTGATCAACGGGCACCAGCAGGTCCCCGACGGGCCAGGCCTCGGCGTCGAGGTTGATGAGGCGGCGGTTGAGAAATACCGTGTGCCACAGGAGGAACTCGACGAACACGCGCGTCAGGGGCAGCTCTACATCCATCCGAAACCGAGGCTGATCAACACCATCGTCTATCCTGACGGCACTTGCATACACATGGACTACCCCAGCGCGCCGGGAACCTATGTCGAAGGTGTGCGCACTGAAATTTTGGAGGACGATGGTTCGCAAGAATGGCAGAACCTGTACGAGCGCGTCCAAAAGGAGCAGCAGGTGGTCAGTCGGTGGGAGGGGTCGTAGCGATCGTCAGATTCCCCAACGATTAGCTGGTCACCGCCCCTTGGGCTGCCGACGACACCGAGCGGGCGTATTTGGCCATCACGCCGGAGGTGTAGCGCGGCGGCGGGGCATCCCAGGCGGCTAGGCGGGCCTGCAACTCAGTTTCGTCTAGCGCTACGTCCAACCGGCCGGCTGTGGTGTCGATGGTGATGGTGTCGCCGTCGTGCAGGACGGCTAAGGGGCCGCCCACCGCGGCTTCAGGAGCGGCGTGGCCGATCATCAGGCCGCGGGTGGCGCCCGAAAAGCGGCCATCGGTAACTAGGGCCACGGAGTCGCCCAGACCCGCCCCCACGATGGCACCGGTGACGGCTAGCATCTCGCGCATCCCCGGTCCGCCCTTGGGGCCTTCGTAGCGGATGACCACCACGTCGCCAGGCTGGATGTGGCCCTGCTCAATGGCCGGCATGACTTCGTCCTCGCTATCGAAGACGCGGGCTGGGCCTTGGTGCTGGGCGCGTTCGTGGCCGGCTAATTTCACTACCGCGCCTTCGGGGGCGAGATTGCCCTTGAGTATGACTAGACCTCCCGACTTTTTCAGCGGTTTATCGACCGGGACCACGACCTGTTGGTCAGGGGTTTCCACGGCGCGGTCGGCCTCTTGGCCAATGGTGCGGCCCGATACTGTGAGGGCGTCCTCGTGCAGCAGGCCAGCTTCTTTGAGGCGACGGGCCACCAAGGCGATGCCGCCGGCTTTGTCCAAGTCGGGGGCGACAAAGCGGCCGCCGGGCTTGAGATCGACCATGAGTGGGGTGGAGCTACTCAAGGTCTGGAAGTCCTCAATGTCCAATTCCAATCCGGCCTCCCGGGCGATGGCCAGAAAATGCAGCACGCCGTTGGTCGAGCCGCCCGTGGTGGCAATAGAGCGGATGGCGTTGTCGAGGGCGGGGCGGGTGATGATTTGCGAGGGGGTGCGATTTTGACTCACCAACTCGACGGCTAGGCTCCCGACTTGGGTGCCGACGGCTTCCTTGCGCGGATCGGTGGCTGGCACCGAGCCAGAGCCCATGAGGGCCACGCCGAGGATCTCGGCTGCGGTGGCCATGGTATTGGCGGTGAATTGACCGCCGCAGGACCCGGCTCCGGGGCAGGCGTTTTCTTCGATGAGGCGCAATTGGTCGTCGTCGATGCGGCCGGTGGCGTGGGCACCGATGGCTTCGTACACGTCTTGGATGGTGATATCGACTTGGTCGTGGCGGCCGGGCATAATCGAGCCGCCGTAGAGCAGCACCGAGGGGATA
>JAJEIO010000005.1 GCA_022827835.1 Candidatus Latescibacterota bacterium | reverse complement strand
CAGTCAATCCGTATCGCGTCGAACGTCTCCAGATAGCGCTCCCGCATCCCCGTAAACGACAGCCCATCGAGCCAAGAATAGTTGGAAATGAAGCACACCACGCCTTGACCCGTCTTCGCAATGCGCCGCTCCGCCATGCGAAAAAAGCGGACATAGAGATCGTTCAGCCCTTGGCCTTCAGGTCGGCGCACCCGCTTGGTCATGCGGTAGGCTTCCGACAGCTCGCGCTCCTCGTCCACCGCCATACCAGCAAAACCGTTATAAGGTGGATTACCCAAGATCACCAGAATCGGCGTCTCCTGTTTCACCCGCTCGGCGCGGTCGCGTTCCTCCTCCAGTTCGGGAAACGGCAGCGGCTTGGTCGTACGTGGCTCCCAGCCAGTCAGCGCATTAGTGAGAAAAACTTGGGCGCGGTCCTGCCCGTCATCAGCCAGCGCCGCGTCGAGCGCCTGCATGGTCAACCCAACTTGCAAATGGGCGACGACAAAAGGCGCGGGCATAATCTCAAAGCCGAACACGCGCTCCGTCGCCGCCTGCTTGACCCGCGCACCAGTCAGCGCACCCAAACCCTGATTTTCCAAATTGGCGGCAATGCGGCGCAGCACTTCCGCCAGATACGCCCCGGTGCCGCAGCACGGATCGAGCACATAGACGTTTTCCGCAGCCAACCCGTCGGCAATGCCGAGATCGTCCCGCAGTGCCTTATCCACGCGGGCGACCATGTAGCGCACCACTTCCGCTGGCGTGTACCAGACGCCCAACTGCTTGCGCAAATCAGGATCAAAGGCTTCGAGGAACGGCTCGTAGAAATAAGTTACAGCCTCGCCCTCGTTGAAGCGGGCAAAGAAAGCGTCGCAATCCACTCGGTCGAGCGCAGCAGATGTCCAGTCCAGCACTTCGACGAGGCCAAGCGGTTGCAGCCGACCGGGCTGCGATAGCTGTTGGAACAGGGCCTGCATGACAGGTGCCCGCAAATGCCAAACCGCTTCGCGCCAATTAAACGCTCTCGCGGGCGGCGGTGTTTGTCGCGCCCACAGCACCCAAGCGGAAAACACGCCGTAGAACAGCGTCTGCACCAGCGTCGAGCGGAAAAATCGCGCACCCCGTTCGCCCTCAAAGCGGACGCCCAGCGCCTCTTCCAACGCCGCCCGCACCGCTTCCAACGACGGCGCATCGCCCGCCGCCTCTACCCGCGCCAGCGCATCGCGGGCATGAGACGCCAGCAGCCAAGCCAAATCCCTCGGCTCGGCCAGCCGCGCCCGATGCGCCAGCGCCCGGCACAGATATTCCCCCAAGCCCGCACCGACCTCGCTGGCAAAAACACGCGGGCTCTCCAACCGTTGCGCGAACTCCTCCGCACTTGCAGCTAGCCGGAACGTTTCGAGCTTGGCCGGTCGCCCCGCCGCATCCTCGCCCACCAACACGAAGTCGCGCGTATTGGTCACCAGCACCAGCCGATAACGCTCCCAATAACGGCTGACCTGGTCGCTTGCCGCGGTCAACCAAGCGTCATCGTCAGCCGCCTTCACTTCAACCACGCCGCCTTCGGGCACCTGTCCCTGTTTCGGCTGCCCTTTCTGCACCTGCTTTGCCGCATACAGCCCAAAATCGGGATGCCCCGCCCCCTGATCGGCCAACTCGCCAACGCAAAACACCTTGGGCTTGAGCGTTGCGCCGATGGCGCTCAGCAAGTTGGCCAGCGGCCCATAGCTCGACCGCTCACCAGTCGCGCCGCCGGAGGCGCGGACTCGTTGCAGATCGGCGAGGTAGGTTTCAACCGCTACCGTCAGTCGGGTCGTTGTTTTGGTCATCATGGCCATGTTGTTGCGTATTCAGGGTGCTAAAGAAGGCCCTTGTACCGGCGGTGTCAGCGGGCGGGCCAGAGCTGAAGCGGCGTCCACTTTGTCATGTGGCTGAAGTCGAGGTCGGTCGCCAGCATAACCAGTTTGTGGCGAATGCAGATCTGGGCGAGTAGTGCGTCGATGGTTCCAATCTGAATGCCGTGGCGGCGGCACTCGTTGCGCAACTCGGCTGCGTCAATGTAGTCGTCGCGCCCGGGCGCAATCATGGCGAGCGCCCCGAACCGTTCGACGATCTGCGCTTTGGCTCTCGGTCCCTGAAAGCCCTGCAACAACTCCTGCAAGACGATTCCAGTTGTGTAAATTGATTCACCACCACCGAGCGCCTCCCGCAGGCGCTGGACCTCGGGCCCTTTAGGCATCGTATCCCATCGCAAGGCCAGCGACCAGACACTTGTATCCACAAACAGCGTCACTCACGGCTCCGTTCGCGTTTGTAGTCAAAGCTGTCGTCCCAATACAATTTGCCAAAAAGATCCAAGAGCCGTTCCTGCTCTCGGCGCGCGATGAACTCCTGCAAGGCGCGGTTGACGGTCGCTTTCTTGGTCTTCTCGCCGCCGACTTCCAGCGCTTTGTTGAGTAGCTCCGGGTCTATCGCCAAGTTTGTCGCCATTGTGTTATCTCCTACACATATAATTACACATAAATTAATCGCAAACGTGTGACTCGGTCAAGCTGCTCATCAACCTTTCATTTGCCGGCCCGCTCCGTGCAAGTTTAGCCGCGTATTTAAGGTGCCCAAGGGGCTAATTTTACCATATATTGTGGCCCCTCCTATCGGCATGCAAGCGACGAGTAGGTCCGGCTAAACGAGAGAGAATGGAGCGATGCAGATGGAAAAATTAATCGCAGCTATCGACCGAGAATGGGTGGCCGAGCGGACCCGGGAATTGGTCGATATTTACAGCGTAACCATGGCCGAAGCCGAAGTGTGTCGCGCCTATGAGGCCATGATGCGTGAGGTCGGCTTAGCAGTCGATGTGCGGGAAGTGACTCCGGGGCGCAACAATCTCTACGCGCGCATCGAGGGCCGAGGGGATGGCCCCGCGCTGATGCTCAATGGCCATCTCGACACCATTCCCGTGGGGTCCTGTCCGCCCGCCCGCCGCGAGGGCAACCGCGTGTACGGACGGGGGGCGACCGACATGAAGGGGGGAATGGCCGCGGCATTGGCCTCAGTCAAGGCGCTTTTGGAAAGCGGGCTGGAATTGCAGGGCGACTTGTGGCTGACGGCCATTGTGGGGCACGAGGAGGTCGAGGCGCAAAAGGATGGGCCGCTGGCGCTGATCGCCGATCGCAACAGCGGCCGGATTGGCGGCGACCGGATTTTGATCGTCGAGGGTCGCGACGCGCTGTGGGTGATGAGCATGGGGTCCATGGTCTTTACCATTGCGCTTGAATCGGACGCTGGCGGCAAGCACACCCAGTACGTGCCCTTTGCGGAAAACCCGCTCCGCTTTGTCGGTGCGCTCATAGAGCGGATCCACCAATATCAACTCGAACTCGACGCGGGGGATGCACACGCCTTGGCGGGTGCCGAGCGAATCGACTTAGGCATTGTCGCCGGGGGAGACTATTTCAATCGCACGCCGCTGTGCTGCACGCTGACGGGGACCCGGCGCTGGCTGCCGGGGCGCACTGCGCCGCAGGTATTGGCGGAGTTGGAAGCCTTGGCGCAACCGTTGGCCGAGGCTGGGGGATTGGGGCTGCGGGTTGAGATGGAGCACGAGCGCGAGCCGTTTGAGACGTCTGCAGACGATCTAGCAGTACAAGCGGTGGGGAGGGCGCACGAACAGGTGACTAGCCAAGAGGCAGAGTTGGTGGGGATGCGGATTGTGGGGGACGCCAATTTATACGTGCACGGGACAGGGGTGCCGACCTTTTACTACGGCCCCTCGAACGAGACGGCGCACGCGGATGTGGAGTGGGTAGAAGTGGATCGACTAGAGCGGGCGGCGCAAGTGTACACGCTGGCCGCAGCCGACTATTGCGGCGTCGCATCCCCGGATTGAATGCCATGGATGTCCAAGCAATTCGCCGCGATTTCCCCGCGCTGGAGCAATACACTTGGTTCCAGAATGGGGGAGTGAGTATTACGCCGGTGCCGGTGGCCGCTGAGTACACGCGGTGGACGGAAGAGATGGTGCGGCGGGGACCTTTGCACATCGTCTATCCAGAGGAGGAGTATCCTCGGCGCAAGGCCGCGATGGAGCGGCTGGCGCAGTTTTTTGGCGTGGCGGCTGGGGAGTTGGCATTGATGCGGGGGGTCAGCGAAGGGTTTCAGACGGTGGTGCGGGGGATGGAGTGGGCGGCTGGGGATGAGATTGTGATCAGCGCGGACGAGGAGGCGGCGCTGCTTTTGCCGGCTCTGCACTTGCGGGATTTGTACGGGGTTGAAGTGGTGAAGGTGCCGCTGATTGACGACGATGATGGGCAGGTGCAGGCCGTGGAGGAGCGGCTGGGGGAGAGGACCAAGCTGGTGGCTCTGAGCCATGTGACGACGGATTTGGGTTGCCGCCTGCCAGTGGAGCGGATTTGTGCGGCAGCGCGGGCGCGGGGGGTGCGCAGCTTTTTGGACATGGCGCATTCGGCAGGATTGTATCCTTTGGATTTACACGCGCTGGGGTGCGATTTTGCCGGGTTGCTCTCCTATAAGTGGATGTACGCGCCGTATGCGGCGGGGTTGCTCTACGTGCGGCAGGAGGCTCTCGACGCGGTGCAGGTGCGCTATGCTGGCGGGCGGGCTGAACAGTGGTTGGACCCGGTGGCGGACACCTTCGCGCTGCGCGAGACGGCCGAGCGCTTTCAGTATGGTCCTTGGTGTTGGCCGCTAGTGTTGGCTTGGGCCTTTGCCGTCGAGTATCTGTCGGCCATCGGGCTGGAGGCGATCTGGGCGCGGACGGCGGCGTTGGCCGGGCGGCTGAAGGAGGGGTTGACGAAGATCCCAGGCGCAGTGCTCTACACCCCGCGCTCCCCGCAGCGGTCTGCGGCGTTGGTCAGCTTTGGGCTGGCGGGATGGAAGGGGGAGGAATTGAGTCAGGCCCTCCGCGAAAAGTGGAATATGGTCATCAAGCCGCTGCCGCACGGGCGCGAAGGCTTGCGCGCTAGCATCACCTTTTTCCTACTGGAATCCGAAATCGACGAACTGCTCGCGGCGCTGGGCAGCTTGGCCAAGCAAAGGAGCTAAGCGCTAAGGTCGCGCTCATTCCGCATCGCCAAAGAGCTGTCGCTCATAATGTAGCGACACAATGTCGTAGATAACGACAGGATGACGTATGGGCGGACGGGGAGGGTGGCTTAGATTTTCTGCGGGGGGACGCCGTATTGTATGAGTTTCCGCTGGAGCGTTCGCAAACTGATGCCCAGAATTGCGGCCCCTTGAGTGCGGTTGCCGCCGGTGTGCATGAGCGTATCTAAGATCATCTCCCTTTCAACGTCGTCCAGCCGCCTCGGCACGAAATCCAGCCGCTGAGATTCCGAATCGTCTGGAGGAGCGATTGGCAAAATGGACTCGATGTCGTTCTCGCCGACCGCCATGTTGCTGCCTGCGGCATTGATCACCAGACGCTCGACCGCGTTCTTTAGCTCTCTGACATTCCCCGGCCAGTCGTATGCAGCCATGCGGTCGAGACCCCGATCTGCTATTTCGACGAGAGCGATTCCATTCTGCTCGGCGAAACGCTCGGCAAAAACCCGCACCAGTAGCGGGATATCCGACCTCCGATCTCTGAGGGGCGGGACGGGAATGTGAATGACGTTGAGGCGGTAATATAGGTCTTCGCGGAATTGTCCCATTCTGACCGCGGTCGTCAAATTCGCATTCGAGGCTGCGACGACGCGCACGTTGACATCGAGCAATCGGGTCGCCCCTAAGCGTCGGACTTTCTGTTCCTCTAGCACGCGCAATAGCTTCGTCTGCACCTGCATCTCTAAGTCCCCGATTTCATCGAGGAAGAGGGTCCCATTGTGGGCTGCTGCAAAAAGCCCCTGCTGGGCCTGTGTGGCCCCGGTAAAGGAACCTTTCTCGTGTCCGAATAACTCGCTTTCGGCTAGCTCCGTCGGCAGAGCCGAGCAGTTAATAGCAACGAACGGCCCATTGCTCACAGCACTGAGCGAGTGGATGGCACTGGCCACCAACTCTTTCCCGGTGCCGCTTTCGCCCGTGATCAGCACCGTTGATTTGAATGGTGCCGCACGGCGGATCTGATCAAACACTGCCTGCATTGCACTAGAGGTCCCCAACAATTCGCCAAATCCCGTCTTCGCTTCCATCTGGCTAGCTGCGACAGGGTCAAATACCCGCTTGCGTTCGAGCGCGCGGTGTACGGCAATCAGCAGGTCATTGGCATCGACCGGTTTGACCACGTAATCGACAGCACCTAGCCGCATGGCCTGGACCGCTTGTTTTACAGTTGTATAAGAGGTGAAGATGACTACCGGCAATGGTGGAGTCAGTCTAATGGCTGTGCGCAGCAACTGCATACCGCCCGGCATCTTGATATCTATGAGCGCCACGTCCAGAGACTGCGTTTTGAGCAGCCGCTCGGCGACGGTGTCATCAGTCGCTTCTACAACTTCAGCACACCCGTTCTCCCGTAGGATTTGGGTCACGATTGCTAGGTGTTTCGGATTGCTATCGGCGACGAACACGCGGCCTAGCAAAGGCGCATGAGCGATTGGGTCGGAGGATGTCTGCATTGGTGGTTTGTTGCGCACTACGTCAAAGTGATCTGGTCAGGGCGACAAAATGTCGTATCCGCGATTTTGATTGTCAAGCTCCGCCTCGGGCCGAACCCGATGCAACACCATGTAATTTAAGGGATTGCCGCGAAGTCCGAGACGCGGATTTAAAGAGTGGCACAGGCTTTGCTTTATTTCGTCTGACGACCGAAAAGGGACCACGCATACTCGGAGAAAGGAGTTGCTATGGAACTAGCAAGCGTGCTTGAAAGGTGGGAATGGTGGGAGAAATACTTTTCCCCCTTTGCCCATATTATCGTGGCTTTCGTCGTACTCGTACTCGGATGGTTGGTGGCTCATCTGGTGTCCTTGATCGTCCGGCGGATTCTGCTCAAGACGCGACTGGATGACAAAGTAGTAGGGTTGGTCATGGGCCGCGATGCTGCTGCGGATATCCATCCCGAACGCTGGATCAGCAAAGCGGTGTTCTACCTAGCGATGATCTTCGTGCTCGTTGCCTTCTTTCAGATACTAGGCATGACGGCACTGACCGAACCGCTCAACGGGATGCTGAACCAGATATTCGTTTATCTGCCCAAGTTGGTGAGCGCCGGCGTGTTGCTTTTGCTTGCTTGGATCGCGGGTAGCTTGCTGCGGCGGATCGTAACCGGCGTGCTTTCGCGAGCGAATATCGAGCGGCGTTTAGCTGAACCGGCCGGAATCGAGCCCACGACAGAAAGTGTGTTACCGCAGACCATTGGTAACTTCGTGTACTGGCTTACGTTTCTCGTGCTACTCCCGGCGGTCTTGGATGCCTTGGGATTGCAGGGATTGCTGCAGCCAGTGCAGCAGATGCTGGCCAAAATAGTTGGTTTCCTGCCCAACCTGTTTGCTGCTGCTCTCATCATGCTAATCGGCTGGCTCGGTGCGCGCATCGTCCAGCAGGTAGTAACCAATGTCCTTGACGCCACCGGGGTAAACGATTTTGGCCGTCGCGTAGGACTGGCGACCGGACTGGGGATCGAAAGTCTGTCGGGGCTTGCCGGTACTCTGTCTTATGCAATCATCCTGATCATCTCGGCCATCGCTGCGCTCGAATCGCTAAACTTCAGGGCTATCTCCGATCCCGCTAGTTCCATGCTGGAAGGGGCCTTGGCGGCAGTACCGTCTATTTTGGTCGCCGCTGGTATCCTCCTCATCGGCTATCTGGTGGCTCGATTAGTAGCCCGCGTGGTTGATGATGTGCTCCGGCAAATAGGTTTCAACGCGCTACTACAGCGCCTTGGAATAGCGGAGGTGACCGTTGCTGAGGACCGCTCGCCTTCCATAGCGGAGGCGACCTCTGCTGAAGAGCGTCCTTCAACGACGGAGGCGACCTTTGCGCTGGAACGCCCGCCGTCGCAACTGGCGGGCTATCTCGCCATGGTGGCCGTGCTCCTCTTTTCTGCTATTGAGGCAACCGCGCAGCTCGGATTTCAGGATTTGGCCGGTATGCTCGTGAAGCTGACGCTGCTGTTTGGCAAGATCGTCTTGGGCGCGGTGATCTTTGGTTTCGGGCTTTACCTCGCGTCTGTGTTTGGCCGCATCGCGTCCAGAAAAGGGGGAGCCTATGGCAGCATACTCGGCACGATCGTCCGGGTTGCGATTGTGGCATTGGCGCTCTTCATGGGGCTCAGGGAGATGGGCATCGCCAACGAGATCATTACCCTCGCCTTTGGGCTCATCCTCGGTTCGGCAGCCATCGCCGCGGCGATCGCGTTCGGCATGGGAGGACGCGATTTAGCCAAAAAGCACATGGAGCAATGGACGCAGGATCTGGAAGAAATAAACAAGGATGGCCCTTCGTCCTCAGATGAGGGGTAACAACACTGTTGATGTACGGGTTATAAGGGCATCGGCCCAACAGTAACTCAATACACGCCGCGACCCAAGGATAGCGGATACCTTCTACGTGAGAAAAAGGCTGTCCAAAGAGGAAGCTGGTGGTTGGTGAACACGGCGGGGCCAATCTATATTATCGACATTATCGACCTAATTTATAGGTGGATAGTGGGTGGCCCCGCCGATGCTGTGTTCGGGAGATCGGCTGGTATGACGGGTATAATCACACCTCCTGCTTTTTGATTAAGATTAAGACCTGTGGCTGCGAAAAAGCGGACGAGAACACGTTATCCTGCCGTTGCGGAGCGGCGAATTTGCGGCTGGCGCGAATGGGCGTCCCTGCCGGCGCTTGGCATCGCTGACATCAAGGCCAAGCTCGATACGGGTGCCAAGACATCGGCATTACATGCTTGGGATATCAATACGTATGAAGTCGATGGACGCCCTTGGGTTAGCTTTTGCGTTCATCCTCTACAGCGCGACGACGTCTCGGTCGTGTACTGCACTGCACCGCTTAGCGATCAGCGTTGGGTGACCAATTCCGGGGGCACGCGCGAGCGGCGCTACGTCATCTCGACGCGTCTCAGAATCGGCGCTGACTCTTGGCCGATTGAACTCACCCTTACCAACCGCGACGAGATGGGATTCCGCATGCTCATTGGCCGCGAAGCCATGCGCGGTCGCCTGATCGTCGATCCGAACGCTTCGTATCGCGCTGGTAAGCCCCGTAGGAAAGTGAAGAAATCCCCCAAGATCTAGCCATTGCTAAACCGAGAGGACGCGTTTATGAAAATCGCCATGCTGGCCCGCAATCCGAATCTCTACAGCCATAAGCGCCTCGTCGAGGCCGCGGAGGCCAAGGGGCACGAAATCGACATTATCAACACAACCCAGTGCAACATGAACATCACGGCGCACCGCCCCCAAGTGCTGTACCAAGGCGAATCCCTTACGGGCTATGACGCCGTGATCCCGCGCATTGGTGCGTCGATTACCTTTTATGGCCTTGCGGTACTGCGCCAATTCGAGATGATGGGAGTCTGGCCGCTAAACGAGTCCGTGGCTATTGGCCGTTCCCGCGACAAATTGCGCTCGTTGCAGCTTTTGTCGCGCGAGGGCATTGGCTTGCCGGTTACCGGATTTGCCAATTCGGCACGCCAGGCAGAGGAAATGATTAGGATGGTGAATGGCCCTCCCGTCGTTATTAAGTTGCTAGAAGGCACTCAGGGAATCGGCGTCATCCTCAGCAATACCATGTCGTCGGCCAAAAGCGTGTTTGAGGCATTCCGGGGTGCTAAGATCAACATCTTGGTCCAAGAGTTCATTAAGGAAGCGGGCGGTGCCGACATTCGCGCTTTTGTAGTTGGCAACCGCGTCGTCGGGGCTATGATGCGCCAAGGTGAGCCGGGCGAGTTCCGTTCCAATCTGCACCGCGGTGGCTCAACCAGTCAGATCCGCATCACCCCGGAGGAGCGCTCGACAGCCGTGCGTGCGGCCAAGGTGATGGGTCTCAATGTCGCCGGCGTCGATCTTTTGCGCTCCAACCACGGACCCGTGCTCATGGAGGTAAATTCATCGCCGGGACTGGAGGGCATTGAGAAGGCGACGGGTTTCGATATCGCTGGGCGGATCATTTCTTTTATAGAGAGCCATGCCCGGCCTATGAAAACTAGGACTCGCGGCAGGGGTTGATTGATGAAAGCGCGTGCGCCGAGACCATCGCAGGTCGTCCGCATCAACGGGTCGGAAGTTGGCCCTGGTACGCGGACCCAAATCGACCTGCCCCTTGTCGATCTCTCCACTCGCGTTCCATTGACCATGCCAGTTCATGTCATCAACGGCCGCCGAGATGGTCCGCAGTTATTTGTGTCGGCGGCCGTGCATGGCGACGAGCTCAATGGCGTGGAGATCATCCGCCGCGTCGTCAAATTGAGCGCGCTGAAGCGACTCCGTGGGGCGCTCATCGCGGTGCCGATCATCAACGTCCCGGGGTTTCTAAACCTCAGCCGGTATCTGCCGGACCGCCGGGATCTCAATCGCTCGTTCCCAGGGCTAACCAAAGGCTCTCTCGCAGCCCGTCTCGCCAAGCTATTTCTCGATGAGGTCGTCGTGGGTTCTACGCACGGCATAGACCTGCATACGGGTGCTGTGCATCGGGATAACTATCCGCAAATCCGCGTAAACCTCGACGACGCCGAAGCCGAACGCATGGCGCGCACCTTTGGAGTGCCCCTCGTGATCAACGCGGGATTTCCCGAGGGGAGCCTGCGCGCGGCAGCCCGCGAGCACGGCGTACCGGTCATCGTCTATGAGGCGGGGGAAGCACTGCGCTTTGACGAGGCCGCCATCC
>JAJEIO010000052.1 GCA_022827835.1 Candidatus Latescibacterota bacterium | reverse complement strand
ATCTTGCCCGGACGCAGTCGTTCGAGCAGCATGGCGTTGAGCGCTTTGTCGCAGTCGATGAGCCGGTTGATCCCACGGCCCTCGTAGATCGCCAACGCTTCCATCTCCGCGCTGAAATCGCTGTGCGGGACGCCCACCTTGAGCACGGCCTCTTCTCCATTGCCCATCTCGACGTAGGCGATGTAGTTGACTTTGATTTCCTCGGTCGGCCGGCCGAGTGTCAGACTCCACTTAGCGCAGCACCGCGCGAGAATGGACGGTAGTTCCTCAAGCCACGCCTCGCCTTCTTTGCCAAATTCTCTGGTCGCATATCGCAGGAATCGCTCGGGGAACTGCGGTGCGTCTATCGTTCTTTTTCTCAACGCGCTAGAAACATCTCGCCGGTGAAGGGCAAAGGCTTGTTTGGACGTTCGTAGTGAATCTGTTTAGGCGTCTTTTCGAGCCCGGCGGCCCATTGGTCGCGCCAGTCTTCATAGACGGTCTCCGAGGCGGGGTCGCGCCGACTGCGGGTGACGAGACTGGGCCACTCTGGCCGCGGGGAAGGCTCGCCCGTTTTCTGGTAGCGCAAATCCATGCTCCAGCGCACGGCGTTAGTGTTGTTCGGCCCTGAGCCGTGGGGCGTCAGTTTGTGTACGAACAGAACATCCCCCTTCTGCATGGGCAGGCTAACCCGCTCGGTCTGGGGCAGGTCCTGCCCGTACCGCCAATAGACCATGCGCCGCTGGTGGACCCGAGGCTGAACCTGCAAGCAGCCGTTCTCTTCGGTTGACTCGACGAGGGGAATCCAAACGGTCACCTGGAGAATACCCTGAGCTTGTTGGGTGGTAAACACGGCATCCTGATGAAAAATTACGTCTGTTGACGGCATCTTTGGCCGGACGTGCGATACGGCATTGCAGGTAATCTCTGGACCGATGAATGGCTCAATCAGATCGACGAGGTTCTGGTTGCGCAAAAACTCAAAGGTGCCACGCCGACGGGTTTCCCCTATGTCGGGACAACCATCGACCTCGTCGCACTCTTCGGCCAGACACGCCAAGCGCCGCTCAAACGGCTCGTTCTCGTAGATGTTGGCGATCTTGCCTTGGCCGTGTAGATCGCGGGCGATTTCATCGACGATGATATTGTGATCCTCGATGAGCGGCGCGAGATCGTCGTCAGTAAGTCCTCCTTTGATGATGACGTATCCTTCTTCCTCAAAAAAGTCGAGCTGTTGGCTGGTTACTTTCACGGTTGACCTCCTGTTGTCTAAATTTCCCTTGTTATAACGACTCGACCGACGGGAGACAAGACCCGTCGGCCAGCGTACCTCGACTTGTAAGGGTCTTGGATTGCCCCTAGAATAAAAGCCGCATTTCCTCTCAAACAAAGACCATGGCATGTTTGCGCTGATTTTTCTAACGCTACTCGGCTCGATCTACGGCTATGCGGGCTGGCGGCTCATTCCCTATCTCCCTCCGTCCACACAGATCGCTGCCGCATTGGCGCTAGTGCTCCTACTATTGACGCCCTTGTTGCTCTTTCGCCTGCGCTCCCGTCCACATCTGACTTGGCTGACGGATCCTCTCGCTTGGGTGGCCTATCTCGGCATGGGCTTTTTCACTGTCTGCTCGACGCTGCTGCTCCTCCGCGATATAGGAGGACTGCTCTTGGGTCTGGTCTATCCCATCGACGCGGCACTCAATGCCAACATCGACTTGGCGACCTTCGTCCTAGCCGTAGTCTTGGTGAGCTATGGATACTACCAAGCCCGCCGCACGCCAGCGGTCCGCCGCGTCGATGTCCCTATTGCGAATCTCCCCTCCGCGCTAGTGGGACTGTGCATCGTCCAAATCAGCGATCTCCACATCGGCCCGACCATCAAGGCCCCTTTTGTGGAGCGCGTTGTCACCCGCGTCAACGAACTGCAACCCGACCTAATCGCCTTCACCGGCGACCTCGCCGACGGGCCGGTCGAGCGACTCGCCCCGCACACAGCCGCTCTAGCCGAACTCACCGCGCCGCTCGGGGTCTATTTCTGCACCGGCAACCACGAATACTACTCGGGCGTGGAAAGCTGGACTGAGCAGGCACGCCGCCTCGGCTTCGATGTCCTGATCAACGAGCTACGCCAGATCGACTGCGACGGCGGGCGGATAGCCTTAGCCGGCACGACCGACTTCAGCGCTGGCGAGCTAGTCCCCGACCACGCATCGGACCCGGCTAAGGCCCTTGCCGCGAGCGACGGGGCCGATGTGCGCATCCTGCTCGCGCACCAGCCGCGCAGCATAGAGGCCGCCAGCCAAGCCGACTGCCACCTGCAACTGTCAGGCCACACGCACGGCGGTCAGTTCGTGCCGTGGAAGTACGCAATTCCCCTGCAACAGCCCTATGTCGCGGGTCTGCACAAATTTCGCGACACTTGGATCTACGTCCACCGAGGCACCGGCTACTGGGGACCGCCGCTGCGGCTTGGTGCCCCTTCCGAAATCGCGCTTCTCACCCTGAGCCGGGACGGGTCCGCATGAAGCCGCTTTTAAATCCCCTTGACACACTACGGATGACTCTCCTTATCTACACTATACATCCGCGCCCATCCCTGGAGATAATCCATGCCTACCAGCGCTAGCCCCGTCCCATCCACAAACGGCCACCCAGCCACCCAGTTTCGCCTCATCGACTGCGACGTGCATCACACCCTGCCCAATGACAAAGCCCTCTTTCCCTACTTGCCGCGCCACTATGTCGAGCGCATTGAGGACTTCGGCTCCATGATGCCGCAGTTGGGCCATACCAATATGCCCAAACACGGCAACCGCCAAGAATTGTGGGAGGAACAAAAGACCAATCCAGCGGCCAATGTCGAAGTAGTGCGCCAGAGACATCTCGACGAGTACGATATCGACGTGGCCGTGTTGACGGGCGGGCCGTACAGCGCGGCCGTGCATTCGGATTGCGATTATGCGGCGGCCTATTGCCGGGCCTTCAACGATTGGACCCTAGAACGCTGGGTCGGTGCGGACGCGCGCTTTAGATCCTCCATCCACATCGCCCCCCAAGACCCGCAGCTAGCCGTGGCGGAAATAGACCGTTTAGGCCCCAAGCCCGAGTGCGTCCAAGTGATGATGCCGGCTGGCTCGCGCCAGCCTTTTGGCCACCGCTTTTACCACCCCATCTACGAGGCCTGCCAGCGCCACGGTCTGCCGCTGAGCATCCACTTCGGAGCCGAGGGAGCCGGCATTGCCGCGCCGCCCACGGCCGCGGGGTATCCCTCGCACTACCTAGAGATGCGCATGGCCCGGCCGCAGATCGCCATGGCGCATACAGTCAGCTTCATCTGCGAGGGCGTCTTTGAAAAATTCCCCGATTTTCGCGTCCTCTTCGTCGAGCACGACGTATTCTGGGTTCCGGGGTTGATGTGGCACATGGATTCCGATTGGAAGGGCCTGCGCGATTATACGCCGTGGGTCAAGCGCCTACCCAGCGAGTACTTGCGGCAGCACATCCGCTTTGGCACCCAGCCCATGATCCAGCCACCCACGCGCGACGATATGAAGCGCTTCTTGGAGTGGCTGCACGCCGATGAGGTCCTCGTCTTCGCCAGCGACTACCCGCACTGGGACTGGGACGAGCCAACCGGTTTCCTCGCCGATTTTGACGCGGACTATCGCCACCGCATCATGGCGCAAAACGCCGCGGAACTCTATGGCTTCTAAGCGCTACGTGGTCGCCCGAGCCGAGGACCTGCCCGCTGGAGCGCGCAAGATCGTCAGCGTGGACAACCGAGAGATCGGCGTCTTCAACATCGGGGGTAGCTACTACGCCCTACGCAATAGCTGTCCGCACAAAAGCGGGCCCTTGTGCCAAGGCCGGTTGCGGCCCTTGGTCATATCGCCGGGCGTGTACCAGATCGACTATCAGCAAGAGGGCTTGGTCCTCAAATGCCCTTGGCACCAGTGGGAATTCGACTTGGCCACCGGGCAGGCACTGTACGACGAGACCATGCGAGTGAAAACGTACGCGGCAGGACGCGAAGGGGAGGAAGTGGTAGTGTACGTGGAGTGATGCTGGTTGCAGGACGGCCCATCAGCCGGTTGTGATCCGTCGCCGCCCTTGTTAATTTGCACGCCTCACCAGGAGAATACAGATGACCACAGCCCCGTCCGTTACCCAACCCCACAAAGCACTGGACCAAGAGCAAATCGATCAATTCCGCCGCCGCGGCTTCATCATCATCGGCAAGCTGCTAGACGACGATCTCGTCGCCTTGCTGCGCGATGAATACGACCGCCTCTTTGCCGAGGCGCGCCAAGACGGGCGCTTCCGCAACCTGTCCATCAGCAACACCGATGACCTCGACGAAAAGAACAACGCCGACGAACAGATGTTGCAGATCATGCAAATGTGCGAGCGCAGCATCCACTTCCGGCAACTACTCTACGACATCCGCATCCTCGACATTGCCGAAGACCTCATCGGCCCCAATATCCAACTCTTCCACGACCAAGCCCTGTACAAACCCGCCCACCACGGCGGCCCTGTCTTTTGGCACCAAGACAACGCCTACTGGAAATGTATGCCGGCCAACTTAGTTAGTTGCTGGATGACGCTCGACGACGTCGATGCGACCAACGGGGCCATGCACCTGCTGCCCGAATCGCACCTGACGCCCGTCGGACACGAGCGCTCAGAGCAGACCAGTGCCTTGCTCGACTACGGCGACCAAGTCGATGCAACCCAAGCCGCCGTCATAGACCTGCCCGCGGGCGGCGCGCTCTTCCACCACTGCCAAACCCTCCACTACACCCCGCCGAACCAAACTGATCGCCAGCGCCGCGCCTTTGTCATCCACTTCATGCCCCCCGGCACGCGCTCGGCGCACACCGGAGAATTCCTCGAAGTGTCTTTTGGCCGCCCCATGCTGCGGATGCGCGTCTGATCGCGGCGGTCAGAGTCAGGCCAAGTAGCGCTCGGGGTTTGCCACGACCTCGGCCAGCAGGGTATCGACGTACACGTCTATGGCAAAAAGCCGGCACGAGGATGCGCCGACGAGCCCTCGTGTCAGCGGACCGGTAGCGTCCCAAAAGTCCCCCAGACGCGGTCGGTCCAAGGCGGGATAAGCAGCTTGGGGATTGGTTCGACGCAAGTGATGCCAGTAGAGCACTTCGACCAGATGGATGTAGGTAGAAGTCTGATAATCGATTCCCAGCATGAGAATTTTACCGCCGCGTCGATAGGCGCGGAACATGGGCGAGTGGGTGCCATAGGTCCGTCCCCAAGGAGCCAGATCCCAAGGCGACGCATGGCCTTCCTGGCGTAAGTGATCTGCGACAAAATCCGCTGCGCCACACCCTCGGGCCGCTACCGAGTGAGAATAGTGATCCGAGCGATAAGTATCGGGTAAGCAGCGAAAGAACTCAGTCAGCCACCCCACGGTGGAAGGAGTAGTCGCCCAGTCCCAGCGGCGCGCTCGTTCGCTCCGCTCTATCAGATGGAACGAGGGCATCAGAATAAGTCCGTCGGGGCCGACTGCGGCTTGGAGCGCATCAATCACAGTCTGCGCTCCGCCAGCAACAGGCCCTAGGCTTTTGAACGAGGAATGGATAAAGAGCACATCCCCCGCTTCGACGCCCAAGGCTTCTAAATGGCTCTGTAAGTCGTCTTGGGTATAGGCGTCCATCGCATCGCGTGGTTAGGCTTTGTCCAGACGTACCGATAGCCGTTGCGAGTCACGAATTGTTCTCTTCTAACACGAATTGGCGGTCGCCTTCCGAGTAAGCCACGATCATATCCGCGTCTTCGGGACCGAGGCTAATTCCGTTGTGGAAGACACCGGCTGGGATGGCGAGCGTATCGCCAGCTTCCAGCGTGAAAGACTGATCGCCCAAGCTGTGCTCTACGCGACCGGCGAGCAAATAGAGCACTTCTTCGCAGTTGGGGTGGGCGTGGCGTGGGTTGGCTTGGCCAGCTTTGAGGACGACGCGGCCCAAGGTGAGGCCCTCGACATTGCCCTGCGGACGGCCCGCCAACCAAGTCAGATGACCCCACGATTCATCTACGCGATTCTGGCGGCTTTCGGCGGCGCTGAGAAGAGGATTCGACATTTTGTTTAGACTCCGGTTAGAGGTGGAAAACGATAATGCGAAAAAGGCACCGAGCCGTCCAGCAGCGACCTCTGATCGGGAGCCACTCTTCTCGGCGCGCCGTACTCACCTGAGTATTTGATGATCGATTTCTTTGACGGCCCCCCAGCCGTTGGACATATTACCCGCCCATGAATCCCATAAACCCCCAAGCCCTGTCGGCCCTGACCGCTCTCCTTGGCCCGCGCCTGAACGATACCTCTGAAGTGCGCCGCGCCCACGCCGCCGACGCCTCCTATCACGCTCCGCAACCGCCGCAGGCCGTGGCCTTTCCTGAAAGCGTCGAAGAAGTAGCCCAGATCGCCCGGATATGCACCGCGCACCAAGTGCCGATCGTGCCCTTCGGCACCGGCACGGCCGTCGAAGGCGGCATTGTCGCCGTGCGCGGCGGCCTGTGCGTTGATCTCTCGCGCATGAACCGCATCCTCCGTGTCAGCGCTGCCGACATGGACGCCACAGTCGAAGCCGGCGTCACCCGCCAACAGCTCAACGAACACCTCCGAACACAAGATACCGGCCTGCACTTTCCGGTCGATCCCGGTGCCGACGCCTCCTTGGGCGGCATGGCCGCCACCCGCGCCTCGGGCAGCGCCGCGGTTGGCTACGGCACCATGCGCGACAATGTCTTGGGGCTCAAGGCCGTCTTCGCCGACGGCACCATCGTCGAAGCGGGCGGGCGAGCGCGCAAATCCTCGGCTGGTTACGACCTGACCGCCCTGCTCGTCGGCACCGAAGGCACGCTGGCCCTCATCACCGAAGTAACCCTGCGCCTAGCCAAGCTGCCAGCGGCCATCTCCGCAGCCGTCTGCCCCTTTGCCGACCTCGACACCGCCGTCGCCGCAGCCATTGACGTCTTGAGCGCGGGAATCCCCGTCGCGCGGCTCGAATTGCTCGACGAAGTGCAAATGCAGGCCTGCAACCAATACGCGAGCCTTGATTACGAAGTGGCCCCAACGCTCTTTTTTGAATTCCACGGCACGGAAAAAGGAGTTGTCGAACAAGCTGAAACCGCTGGCGAGTACGTAGCCCGGCGTGGCGGCGGCCCCTTCCGCTGGGCCACGGCCGAAGGCGAGCGCGACCGCTTGTGGCAGGCGCGCTACGATGCCTATTACGCCTCGCGCGCGCTCCGCCCCGGCTCAGTCGGCTATGTAACCGATGTCTGCGTGCCGATTACGGCCCTCGCCCGCTGCATCCACCAGACGAGAGTTGCGCTGGCCGACCTCGACTTTCCCGCGCCGCTCTTCGGTCACGTTGGCGACGGCAACTTCCACGTCGTCTGCCTCATCGAGCCGGGCAACGCCGCAGAACTGGCGCAAGTGCAGCGGCTAGGCGAGCAGATCGTCGAGTGGGCGCTCCAAGCCGGAGGAACCTGCACCGGCGAACACGGCATCGGCTTGGGCAAAATCGACGCGCTCGAAGCCGAGTGCGGCCCAGGCGTCGAGGTCATGCGCCGCATCAAAAAAGCACTCGACCCGGACAACCTGATGAACCCCGGCAAAATCCTGCGCATCTAAAGCCACCATTCCCCTCAACGTAGAGAGATCGCCATGAAAATCACCAAAGTCGAATTCTTCCACATCAATCCGCGCCTCTGCGACCGCTACCAAGGCCACGAGGTCCGCTTCTCCGGCATCGACACCCAGACCGTCTTCCGCGTAACCCTCGACAACGGCGTCGTCGGCTACGGCGACGAGCGCGGCCACACCTCGCTCTCCGAAGGGCAA
>JAJEIO010000034.1 GCA_022827835.1 Candidatus Latescibacterota bacterium | reverse complement strand
ATACCAAGGTTCGAGCGGCAGTGTGGCGGCCAATCACGGCTTGCCGCGCTTTGCACAATGTTCGTTTGCCGCGGCCTATCCACTTGCCCAAGTCCAGCTATCCGATCCACAAGTTCCGGTCGCGGTTTGTCTCGAAGCGTTTAACCCGCTCATTCCCACCAACGCCGATGATAGCGGCATCCCCATTGCAGTGCTGCGCTATACGCTCACCAATCGGACCAACAAGCGCGTCACGGCCTCGGTGTGTGGCTCGCTGCCCAATTTCATTGGCAACGATGGCGTGGAAGAGTTGGCCCAGGCCAATCGCAATCGCTTTCGCAAGGCAGCGCACTGTCAGGGCATTTTCATGGACAGCAAAGGGGTTGATCCCGCCGCTATCAGCTATGGCACTATGGCCCTGACCACTACGGCCAAAACGGGCGTTACCTATCGCACGGCGTGGAAAAAAGCCGGGTGGGGCACGTCGCTGCTCGACTTTTGGGACGACTTTGCCGCCGATGGCCGGGTGGAAAAGCGCCCCAGCGGAGGGGTTGACATGCCGAGTGCTTCGCTCGCGGTGCGCACCACCATTCTGCCCAAGGCGAGCAAGACGATCACCTTCTTGCTGACGTGGCACTTTCCCAATCGGCACACGTGGTCGCCGGGCGACGATCCCTACCTTGGCAACTACTATGCGACGCACTATGGCGATGCGTGGGATGTGGCCGGCAAAACTGCGCCGAGGCTCAAAAAGCTGGAACAACAGACCGTGCGCTTTGTCTCAGCCTTCGCGGCCAGTGACCTGCCCGAGGTCGCAAAGGAAGCCGCCCTTTTCAATCTCAGTACCCTGCGGACGCAAACGTGCTTCCGCACCCCGGATGGACGTTTATTTGGCTGGGAGGGATACAACGATCACAGCGGCTGCTGCATGGGCTCCTGTACGCATGTGTGGAATTACGAACAAAGTACGGCGTTCCTCTTTGGCGATCTGGCTCGCACGATGCGCGATACCGAATTCAATCACGCCACCGACGACCAAGGCATGATGAACTTTCGCGTCCATCTGCCCCTGAGTCGCGCTCAAGAATTTGGCAAGGCCGCGGCCGATGGTCAGATGGGCTGTATTATGAAAGCCTATCGCGACTGGCAGCTTTGCGGCGACGATGCCTTCCTACAATCGCTTTGGCCAAAGGTCAAAAAGGCCCTTGAATTTTGCTGGATCGAAGGGGGGTGGGACGGCGATGGCGACGGCGTTATGGAGGGCTGTCAGCACAATACCATGGACGTCGAATACTACGGTCCTAATCCGCAAATGGGGATCTGGTATCTGGGTGCTTTGCGCGCTGGCGAGGAAATGGCGGCTTATCTGGGCGAGGCCGACTTTGCGCAAACCTGTCGGCGGCTCTACGAGAGTGGCCGCGCCTACATTGACGAGCAATTGTTCAATGGCGAATACTACGAGCATCGCATTGAGCCACCCAAAAAAGTGGCCGCAGCGCTGCGGCTGAGTATGGGCGCGGCGAAACTCTCTGATCCCGATTACCAACTCGGCCGCGGTTGTCTGGTGGATCAGCTCGTTGGCCAGTTTTTCGCCCACGTCTGCGGCTTGGGTTATCTGACCAAGCGCGCCCATGTGCGCCAAACTCTCAGGAGCATCCGCAAATACAATCACCGCAAGAAGCTGACGGATCACTTCAACTGCATGCGCTCTTATGCCTTGGGCGATGAATCGGCTTTGCTCATGGCGAGCTATCCCCACGAGCGGCCCGACAACCCATTTCCCTATTTCACGGAAGTGATGACTGGGTTTGAATACACCGCGGCCATTGGCATGCTCTACGAGGGGCAGCGCAAAAACGGTCTGCAAACCATGCGCGACATTCGCAATCGCTACGATGGGGCGAAACGCAGTCCCTTTGACGAAGCCGAATGCGGCCATCACTACGCCCGCGCCATGGTTGCTTGGGCCGGGGTGCTGGCGCTGACGGGATTTAATTATTCGGGGGTTACAAAGTCTATCGCCTTTGCCGCAGAGCTTGGGACCTTTTTCTGGTCAAATGGCACTGCTTGGGGCACGGTGCGCATTGCCCAACGCCAGTCGGGCTATCGCATTGTCTTGGACGTTTTGTATGGGCAGATCAAAATTAAGCACTTTCGGCTGACCGGCGTGGGCGAGCACACCTTTGACCGGGATCTCGTGCTGCGCGAGAATAACCAACAAACCTTTGTCGTAAGATGAGAGTATCGAGCAAGGAGCATACAACATGACGCGCTATACCCGCATTGGCCTGACTGGGGCCAACGGCACCATCGGCCGCGTGCTGCTGGCCGGCTTGGGAGCCGAATACGAATTCAAGGCATTTACGCGCCGCTCGGTCGATTTTCCCGCTACTATCGTCAATTTCGACCGCGCCGCAGAGGTTGAAGGGGCGTTTGAGGGCTTGGAGGCCGTAATTCACCTAGCGGCCGATCCCAGCCCAAGCGCCTCTTGGGAGAGCGTGCGGGATCACAACCTCGAGGGCATGTACCAGGTGCTGGAAGAGTGCCGCCGATCTGGGGTCAGACGTCTAGTCTTTGCCTCGACCAATCACACTCAGCACGGCAATACTATTTTGACCACTCCTGAAACCTTGGATCCGACCAAGTCCATCCGCATGCGTTTGGACGAGCCGCCCAATCCCGACTCCATGTACGCGGTCTCCAAGCTCTTTGGCGAGAACATGGGCAAGCTGTACAGTCAGCGCTACGGCCTCGAATTCGTCGGTCTGCGCATCGGCTGGATTATTGCTAAAGACGATCCGACCACCATGCGCGGCACTCCGGCCGAGGACTATATGCGAGCCATGTTCCTCAGCCACCGAGACTGCATTGAAGCCCATCGTCGGGCCTTGGAAGTGGACACTCAGTATCTGTTGGCCTACGTGATCAGCGGCAACGGACGGCGCGTCTTTGACTTGGAGGCGACCAAGAAGAATCTGGGCTATGTGCCGCAAGACGACGCCGAGGATTATTTTCGTCGCGTGGAAGGATAGAACGCTCTCGCCGCCGAGGTTGAGCAGTAGATTTCTTGGACGTATTTTAAGGTTGCTTACCAGCTCTTTGCGGCTGGGAAGTAACTCATCTCAACCTCGTCCTCTAAGTTTGCTGGATAACCTTACTAGTCAAACTCGGGGACTTAGTTAGAAAGGAGAGGTATGACCTCTTTCCCCCGTACCACAAACATGTGCATAGAGTTTCTACACCAGAAACTCACCCGGCACGTAACCCCCTTGCTCATCATTGCCCTCAGTATCTTGCTGCCGCAAATGGCATCGGCAGGTGCTTGGACGCTTGAAAAGGGCCACGTATGGAGCAAAATCACTGTCATGTCGCAAGCGACCGATCAGCACTATGATGCGGGTGGAAATGCGATTGACATGCCCGCCGACGCCCGCTACCAATCGCAGCAGGTCTATTTCGACATTCGCTACGGCGTGACCGACCAAATCGACCTCGGCCTACAGATCCCGTATCTCAGTAATAAGTTCGTAGATAAAGATGAGAGTAATGACGTGGCGACTCCGCCGCCTGCTCTGGAAACGGAATCGGGCTTGGGAGATATACGCGGATTTGCCAAAATTAACCTCGTGAACAGCGCTGATCTGGTGGGGACGCTGAAGTTGGGATTCAAAGCCCCTATGGGAGACTACCGGGAAGTGCCCGAGGCCCTTTCCATAACCGGCGGCCAATGGGATTTTGACGTGGTCGCGCAACTGGGCCGCTCTTTTTATCCAGTGCCTGTTTACGCCAATCTCGATCTGGGGTATCGCTGGCGCGGAGAATACAAGGATTCCGATCCTAATCCCGATCGCAGCTACACCCCGGGCGACGAGATCGTTTTTAACGCCGAGGCAGGCTATAGCCCCATGGACAAACTCCTCGTCGCCCTCAAGTACGAAGGCATTGCAGGAGCGGAGTACGACGCCCTAAGCAATCCCGGCCAGCCGGAAACGCTTAGCCAAAGCGTATCCTACCTAGCGCCGACAGTTTTGGTTGGCGTCCATCCCAACGTGAGTCTTGAAGCCTTGGCGCGTATGACGGTCAGCGGCAACAGGTATTTCGCTGGTCCGACCTATGCGGTGGGGCTTTCTTTTGCAGGCAACCTGATCGAGAAGTCGGTTCGTCAGGGGACCCCGTAGTCTTCTTCTATAGAGTAGAAAAGCAGGGGAAGGGGCTTTTGGGTTCCTTCCCCTGTTTTATTTTATGCAGGATAATGCGGTAGGGAGCTATCCATACAAGGAGAAATCGACATGAGTACACCGGATATTACCTTGGCCTCGGGCCACGCCATTCCGCAATTGGGACTGGGCACTTGGATGTTGCGCGGCCAGCAGTGCAAAGACGTGGTCAAAGAGGCCCTCGAACTGGGCTATACGCATTTGGATTCGGCTTGGATGTACGAAAATCAGGACGCCATCGGCCAAGTCCTCAAGGAGATCGGGGCGGACCGCGATAGCCTCTTTATCACCTCCAAGATCTGGCATTCGCACTTGGAGTACGAGGCGACCTTGGAGCAGATGGAGGAGATTCTGCGCGATTTGCAAACCGAATACGTCGATCTGCTGCTCATTCACCATCCCGGCCATCAGGGCGTGCCGGTGGAGCGCACCTTAGCTGCGTTTGAAAAAATCCATGCGGCCGGCCAAGCCAAAAGCATTGGCATCAGCAATTTCAGCATTGAGCAGACTGATCGAGCTAGGGCTGCCACCGGCTTGCCGATCTGCACCAATCAGGTGGAGTACCACCTGCGCCACAACCGCGAAAGACTGCGGCACCATTGCCACGCCCACAACGTGGTGCTGACGGCACACCGTCCGCTGGCCCAGGGTGACCTCGCCCAGGACGAAGCCCTAAAACAGGTGGCCGCCGAACACGGCAAAACCCCAGCGCAGGTGGCCTTAAAGTGGCTTTTGCAGAAGGATATGATCGTCATCCCCAAGGCCAGTTCAACAGCCCATTTGCGCGACAATCTGGATTTGTTCGACTGGCAGATAGGAGACGAGGAGATGGCGCGTCTCGATGGAGTGGGTGCCGATCCCGATTAGGGCACAGCGGTTGTCTCAGTAATAGTAAAACGCATAGACCAGCGACGCGCCGCCGACGCCGACGCAGGTGCCCAAGATCAGGCCGATGAAAAAAGGCAGCAGGGTGCGGTAGAGCCGGATGCCGCCGTAGTGCAGGGCGAGGAGTTTAATCAGCCAGGCCAAGAAAATCCCGAACCAGTCGATAGAGACAGTGTTGGTCAGGGCGATGCCCAGCCCTACTGGATGCAAAGGCCAGCCGGCGAAGCGGTACTGGGCCAGCGCGAGCAGCCCGGCGAGGCCCGCGCCAACGGCGAGGAACACGGCCACCAGCGGCTCTGCGGGGTTGGGATTGTTGATCGAATTGGCGACCCAGGACCAATGGTATTGCGGCGAACTGACGAAGTACCAGCCGTAGCCGTGGATCAAGCCGTGGCGGTAGCCCAGCCAGATGTAGCAGACCATGGTGGTTATGAGGCCGACGATCATGGCGGCGGACAAAAAGAACACCAGCTTGCGTCCGCTGATTTTGAGCCGAGCTGGCTCGCAGACTTTGAAGGCGTGGGCGAGGGTACCCATCAAAAAGAGCTGAAGGTCGGCCGTCCAGACCATGCTCAGCCCCATTGCGCTCAGTCCTTGGGCACCAAAAGGGGCGGTGCCCACGAGATTGGTCAGGATCGGCGGCACGGAGGCTGGAGCGCGCAGGCGGCCGATCCCGGTCTGGGCCAACAGGCGGGCAATGCCGAAGAAGATCACCAGCGCGACTAGCAGGAAGATGATGCTCCAGATCAGACTCAGGCCGCTGGCCCAGAGGAAGCCAGTCATGTACGTCAGGCCGACGAGTCCCAGCAGAGCGGCGGTGCGCGGCGAGATCGGGTTGTCCCGGTCTGGGGCACCGCTGATGATCAGCCGCCACTGGCGACGCAGGAAATGGCGCGACATCCACAGCGAGATTCCGACGATGCACGCGAGCGAGCCAATCTGCTGATGGGCGAGCAGCACGTTGGGTGCGTGGGGCTGGGCCGGCAGCGATAGGGAAATGCCTAGCCAGTTGAGCAGTGCGCCCTCGGCGGCGATGAGAAGGTGAAAAAACCAGACGCTGAACAGCACGTTGAGGCCGACCAGATAGCTCAAGCCCACGACCAGCAGGTCGGTGTTAAGCCCGTAACTAAGCCCGAATTGACGGATCTCGATACGACCGCCGGGGATGCCAAAGCCGTGGATGATCTCGATGTCTAATACTCGGTCGAGCATGTTGACGGTCGGCAGCGTCCAAGCGATGAGAAACCCCAGCCACAACAGCTTGCTTTTGAGAATGGACGCGGCGGGGTTTTCCAAGCTTTCGAGGAGCATGTTGGGGACGGCGGCGAGGGGGTACACCAAGCGCTCTTGGCGCGACCACTGGTGATGGACGAGGCTGATCAGCGCGATACTGACCAAGAAGAAGGCCAGCATGAAGAGGCCCCACCACAACAGCGGCCCGGCCCACAAGGCCCAAGGCACGGGCGCGGCAGCATCCGTGCCTTCAAAAAGCTGGCGGATCGCTTCGAGGTCGCGGGGGACGGCCCAGTGGGGAATGTGCGGCCAGAGCAGGTCGGACCAGTTGTTTTCTGGGGTGGCGTAGTAAAAGACGCCGGCAATGAGCGGGATGAAGTAGCCGCCAAAGCCCATAGAGGGCAGCACTACGGCGACCATGAGCGCGGCATAGACCAAGGCGAAATTGGCTGGTGAGAGGCGCAAGAGCGGGTGGAGCAGGCGCAGCGCGAGGGCGACGACCACGATCCAGAAGATTAGGAAGATGACGCCGACGGTGTTGAAGTGATCGGTCAGCCCTGTGTAGTTGCCATAGAGGACGTAGGTCCGCACACTGGTAAAGGTCATGCAGACGGTAAAGACTAAGACGAGGACGAAGGAGAAACAGGTGCCGAGGAAGGATGAGCGCATAGTTGTCTGTTGGTTGATGGCCACTAACGATACCATTCAGCGAGTACATTCGCAATGAGCGCTAGGCTACAGGGTGGACGCTTAGGTTGGCTCGTCTTCGTCCTCGCCTTGGTGGTGCGGGTCGTCTATATCTTCGAAGCAGATGCGAGTCCGCTTTTTGCACATCCGGCGGTCGATGCCAAGACGTACACCCATCACGCCCAGCGCTTGGCCGCAGGCAACTGGTTGGGTGTCGGCGAGGGGCCGTTTTGGCAGCCGCCGCTCTACCCGTATTTCCTCGGGGCGGTAAAGAGTCTTTTCCCAGAATCATTTTTTTACGCCGTGCGCTTTGTGCAGGCTTTGCTAGGGGCGCTGGTCTGCGCGATGAGTTGGTGGATCGGACGCGCTTTGTTCAATCCGGTGGTGGGGTTGCTGGCTGGAGTCGGCGCGGCGCTGTGCGGGCCGCTGATCTTTTTTGACGGCGAGCTGTTGCCGGCTTCGTTGGCCGCCTTCGTCGATCTGCTGGCTCTAGTGGTGCTGTTGCGCGTCTGGCGTCGTCCGAGTCGTTGGGGATTTTTGGGTGCTGGGGTGGCCTTTGGCATTGGTGCGTTGGCCGTGCCGACCGTGCTGACCTTTGCGGTCGCCGTGCCCATCGTCCTCTTATGGACCACTCCCCGTCGGCAGGGCTTGCTCTGGGCCGGTGCGTTTTCACTTGGCGTGGTCTTGGCTGTCACGCCGGTGGCTTGGCGCAACTGGGCCATCGGCGGCGATGGGGTGGGGATTTCCTACAACGCGGGAATCAACCTGTACATCGGCAATAATTCCGCCTATGTAGAGACCGTAGCTATCCGTCCGGGGTGGGAATGGGACGACTTAGTCACTCAACCGGCGCGGGAGGGGATTGAGCGGCCCTCGGCTAAGTCGGCTTATTTTGCCGCTCGGGCTTGGGACTACATCCGGGGTGATCCGACTGGGTGGCTGGGGTTGATGGGGCGCAAGTTAGGGGCTTTTTGGCACGGCGACGAGCGGGGGCGCAACCAGCCGATTTACTTCTGGCGCACGTACTCAACGGTGCTGTCGGCGACTCTGTGGAAAGCGGGTATTGCCTTCCCCTTTGGTTTGGTGGCCCCTTTAGCGCTGTGGGGGATGCTGCTGAGTCTGCGGCGGATCGGGCCGACGTGGCCACTGCTGTACATGCTGTGCTATTGCCTGGGAGTGATCGCGTTTTTTGTGGCGGCGCGCTACCGGGTGCCAGTGCTGCCGGTGCTCATGGTCTTTGCCGCCTATGGGCTGTGGGCGCTGTGGGACTGGGGGAGGGCGGGCTATTGGCGCAACTTGGGGCTGGGGTTGGCTGTCTGTTTGGTCTTTGCGTTGGCGGCCAACAGTCATCTAGCGCCGATGGACATGGAAGGGGATGCAGCCATCCACTACAATCTGGGCAACGCCTATGCCGAGGTCAGAGACAAAGAGCGGGCATTGGCGGCGTTTGAGCGGGCGGTGGCTGAGGATCCTGAATACTGGCAGGCGTGGTTAAACTTAGGTGGGGTCAAGGCGGCGCTGGGCGACCTCGCAGGCGGCGAAGCAATTTTTGCGCGGGTGGCGCAAAAAGCCCCTCGGCAAGTTGAGCCGTGGATGAACCTGGCGCACGTGCGGATCATGCAGCGAGACATAGAAGGAGCCTTTAGCTACTACGAGGCCGCGCTCAAGGCTAATCCCAAGCTGCTACCAGCCTATGTGGAGATGATTCGCCTCTACGGGCAGATGGGCGATTTAGCCCGAGCTGCGCACGTCCTCCAACGAGCGGTTGATCACTTGCCCGCCGAGCGCGAGCGCTTGCGTCAGTTTTACGAAGAGGTACAGATGCGGGCGTTGGGCCGCTAGGGGTCCGGCTGTGCTACCTTGAGCACCTGGTTGGCGGAGACCTTTTCGAGGACCTGCTGCGTCCCGTCCGGCCAGTGGATTTCCACTTGGGCGCTCGTTGCAGTGCCCAACCCGAAGTGCAGACGCGGGTCGTGGCTGGATAGATAGCTGCCGCCTGATTGGCGCTCCTGCACTTGGCGCACCCCGTCGGCCACAACCTCTACCCGCGTGCCGAGGGCATCGGGATGGATTTTTCCCACCAACAGGATTTGTAGCCAGTGGCGAGCATTGCCGCCGTCGTTGCGCAACAGTCGCGGCCGGGCTGCTACTGTGGTCACTAGGAGGTCGAGGTCGCCATCGTCGTCGTAGTCGGCCACAGCCGTGGCCCGGCCGGCGTTGGCCTTTTGGAAATCTGGTCCCATCGTGGCTGAGACATCGGCAAAGCGGCGACCCGCGTCGTTGCGGAACATCTGGTTGGGTTGCCGATAGGTCTGGCTCGAATCCACTTCTGCAATGCGGTCGATGACGTGGCCGTTGGCGGCGAACAGGTCGAGGTCGCCGTCGTTGTCGTAATCGAAAAACTTGGTGCCAAAGCCAAGGGGTCGGTACGAGGGATCTGCCAGCCCTAGGCGCTGGGTGGCGACGGCGAATTGGCCTTGGCCGTCGTTGCGGTAGAGGGCGTTGGTTTCAAAGGCGAAGTTGGTGACGAAGAGGTCGGCATCGCCATCGCGGTCGTAGTCGCCAAAATCGACGCCCATGCCCGCGTCGGCGTGCCCGTGCTCGTTGTAGCGGGTGCCGGCAATCAAGCCGACTTCGGCGAAGGTGCTATGCTGGTTGGCGTAGAGGAAGTTCATGGTGCCGTCGTTGGCCACGTAGATGTCGGTGTCGCCGTCGCGGTCGTAGTCGGCGAGCGCGACGCCCAGTCCCTTCCCCTTGAGTGCGATGCCGGTGGCCTCGGTGACGTCGGCGAAGGTGGCACCGTCGTTGCGGTAGAGGAGGTCGCCGGTGGGGTCGTACACGCTCGGCTCGCAGTACGAGCGCACTTGGCCCTGTTGGCAAACGGATTCATCGTCGAGAGCGTAGCGCACGTAGTTGGCGACGAACAGGTCGAGATCGCCGTCGAGATCGTAGTCGAGGAAACCGGCACTGGAGCCCCAGCGCGGATCTGCTAGGCCGGCCGACGTTTTGGCAAAGGTGCCTTGGTCGTTGCGGTAGAGGGCATTGGGGCCGTAATTGGCGACGAAGAGGTCGGGGTCGCCGTCGGCATCGTAGTCTGCGGCTGCGACGCCAAAGCCGTAGCCGGGGTCAGCACTGCCGCTGTGGGCGGTGACGTCGGCGAAAGTGCCCGCGCCCGCATTGCGATAGAGCCGGTTGACCGGCGGCTGGTCTGGGGGATGGCCGGTTAGGTAGGTACCGTTGGCGAGGTAGAGGTCGAGGCGGCCGTCGCCGTCGTAGTCGAGGAAGGCGGCTCCGGCACCGAAGGTTTCGACGTAGTAGTAGGAGCCGGAAAAGCCGTTGTAGTGGACGAAGTCGATGCCAGCGGCGTCTCCAGCGTCGGCGAAATGCACTAGCGGTGCTGGAGGGTCTTTAGGGGTGCAGGCGCTGAGGATGCTGGCGAGGGCGAGACCCCATACTTGAAATCGGCTGCGCGAGCGTGCAGATTGTGAGACTAGACACATGTCTACTAACCACTAAACAGGAGGATGAACGATGCCGTTTATCAACGTGAAGATGCTCGCGGGGCGTTCCACCGAGCAGAAGCGGGCCTTAGTCGAAGCGCTGACCCAAGCCATCGTGGATACCTGTGATGCTCCCCGGGAGGGGACGACGGTAGTGCTCGAAGAATGCGAGCGCGAGAACTGGGCACGGGGTGGGGTGCTGGTGGCGGACCGCCAGCAATAAGGTGATCGAACGATCCCTTTCGCTAGGAGGACGCCGTGGCCATAGAAGCACGGCCCGGCGATCCTCCTCGTCCACCAGCATAATATCGCTTGAGGGAGTTCTTTCTTTATTAGATTGCTCAGGCCAACTGCTCAATGGCGATTTCTACTATGGTCTGTGTCACGAATAAGCTGCTTTCCTCATAAAGTGCTATAAGGCTCTTCTCGGCTTCGGAATAAGTTAAAACTCCTTCTTTATGTCCTCTGACGACGATGCCTAATGAGCCTACAGGCCGTACGCATAGTCGCCTAGCTGCTTCCCGAACGGCCAGATCATCGGTTAATAGAATGGGTATGTCTAGTTGGTTGCAGAGGCAGAGGCTTTCCCGCTCGCCTACATGCAAGTTGCTTAGTGAATGCGTTTGGATAAAGTGATCGACATCGCTAGCAGCAAGGGTATGATGTCGTATGTTATTGAGGTTCAGTGGGGGACTATTGATTCTATTGGCACTCTCTGCCCACACGGCACCGGGTATGTAGAGTACCTTGAATAAATTCAGTAGATCGATTTGTCCTACTTCGTGCAGGTGAATGAGAGGGCCTGCATCCGCGACGGCCTGTTCTACCTGCCCATGGCCCACTCAATATCCTCCATCATGGCTTGATGCTGGCGTTCGGCTAGTTCCACCCAATCCACGCCCACCCCTTCTATTGCTTCATCGCGGGTGATTTCTCGTCGCAAGTAGCGTCCCAGGATGCGTTCTCGCCACATCTGCTGAACTCCCTTCTGAAATGCCAGTGTCATTACTTCGGACTCGGATTTTTCGGTTTCCCGCGACAGAGTCTCCAAATAAGAGAATGTTTTGTCCATTTAGTACCTGCTTCGATTTACTTTGCTTAGCTCCTTAGTGAATAGCATGGGCTAGAATATACTCCTTTCGCACTTAGCGGCACAAAAACGATTGTTTCCGGCTACAAAAATTCGGCTCATGGAAGCAATACTAACCGATACTGGGCTGGTGGTGGACCGCCAGAGGTGAAAAGGCCTAATCACAGCACGTGGGC
Source organism: Candidatus Latescibacterota bacterium (assembly GCA_022827835.1). GTDB lineage: Bacteria > Latescibacterota > UBA2968 > UBA8231 > UBA8231. Next base: position 50,316 of record JAJEIO010000034.1, on the reverse strand, counting down.
CAAAGCTACGGCGATGAGCAGGCCGAAGGAGACCCAGCCTAGCAGGGCCTCGGCAACAGCGAGGAGTTTGAGCTTGCCCGTCGCGTCCCAGGCGCGGGAGTTGAGGTGGATGAAGGTGTAGAGGCTGAAGACGATGCAGGCGGCGAGGGTGGGCTGGTCTGCGCCGGAGGCGGAGCGCATGGAGTTAGGAGCTGTGCGGTACGCCAAGCCGCAGAGGAGGATAATGGTGAGCATGAAGGCAATTATTCGCTGAGGAGCCGTGCCGTAATTCGCACTTAGTCGCCATAGTTCTAAGCCCCAGCGCGCTGGCTCGTTCCAGGCGCGTGCGAGGCGCTGGTGGTCCATGCGCTCGGCGTGACAGGCTGCGGCATCGCCGTTCAGGCCTTGGGCTAGGAATTGGTGGTACAGGGCGGCGTAGGTCGGGTCGAGGCTTCGACCTGAGCTCAGCCGAAGGGCGGTGGCGTAGGTTGAGTCGGCTGTGGCGAGATGGCCTGCTAGCTGGGGCCAACGCACTTGGATGCGGCCGAAGCGCGGCTGGTGCAAGTAGAGGTGACTGTTCGCAGCGAAGGTCGAATCCGCTTCGGCTGACCGCAGGTCGATCAGGGCGAAGGCAGCGCGGCTCAGGTCGAGGGAGCGGTTGAAGAACGCACTGAGGCGGATGACGCGGCCCTCGCTGTCGCTGAAGTCGGCTTCTTGGCGGAAATAAGCTCCGTCAAAGCGTGCTTGGCCAAAGGTCGCCCTGCGAAAGCTCGCTGTCCGTGCGAATGTGAAGTCGGCAAAGGATGCCTCGCCGCTGAACCGCGCTCGGTCGAAGGCGACTTCTCCGTCGGCGCGCCCGCTGTCGAAGGACACTTCCTCGGCGAAGCGCGCGTCCCAAAACAGCGCTCGGTCGGCGAAGCGGACTCCAGCGAAAGATATGGGCTGCGCCCAAGCGGTTTCCTTGAAGGAGGCGATTCCGGCGAAAGCGGCGTCGGTGAAGGTGGCTGGCGCGGCAAAGGCGGCCTGCTCGAAGTAGGCGGCGTTGTCGAATTGGGTCTGGGCGAAGTAGGCGCGTTGGCCGGCGAAGCGCGCGCCGACGAAAGAGGCGACTCCGGCGAAGCGGCTTGCGGTTAGGTCGGCATCGCCGAGGAAGTGAGTTTTTTGGCAGGTTGTGTGTTTGGCCAGATGGCTTGAGCGCAAGGCGAAGTCGTCGGTAAAACGCGCTTCGGCAAAGGAGAGGCCACCGGCGAAGTGGACGCGTTCAAAGCGCACTGGGGCGAGGAACGCGACTTGGCTGAAGGATACCTCGTCGAGAAAGTACACTTGCTCTAAGTCAAGGGGGACGCGCAGGGTGTCGAGTCCTGAAGTTGGTGCAAACAGGCGTCCGCGGAAGGCGACTTGCCGGTGGACGACGGCTGGGCCGTTGGCCGGGCGTTGTAGCTGGGCGATTAGCGTCTCAATGGAGAGCAGGGGCAGGGTTTGGCCGGCGATGGTGGTATCGGCCGCGGGCGTCTGGGCGCTCAAGGCGGTGCTCAAGAAGAGCAAGGCAGCAAATGAGAGTTTTGGTAGCATACGGGCTATAATTGGGACGCATCGCAGGGATAGGCCGCGCCAACTGGAACGCTACGGTGCGGCCATTGTCGCGATCGTACTGTTGCCGGTCATGCTCTCCCGCGACGAGGCCAGTCGCATGGTTGACGACTGGTAAGCTCGACCGCGTTCGAGGGGTCGCCGACGGGTATGGGTGAGGGACCGGCCGATGAGGGGCAGGTCAGAGCTTGATGACGGCAATGAGGACGCTGGTGATGGCCACCAACGTGCCCATCATCCAAAGGAAATAGGTGTCCATGCGCTTATGGAGTGCGCGAATTTGTTCGCCCAATGAGCGGTTGGTTTCGTCGATGCGTTCGCCCAATGAGCGGTTGGTTTCGTCAATGCGCCTGTTGGTTTCGTCAATGCGGTCGCCCAATGATCGGTTAGTTTCGTCGATACGCTCGTGTAGGGCACCTATCTGGGTGCGCAGATCTTTAATATCGTCGCGTAGATAGCTGATGCTCCAAGGCATTTCTTCAGGGGTAGGGACCGTACGAGTTTGGGGGTCGGTGCTTTCGCTCATGGCAGGACTCCTCAGCGGGAAATATAAACGAAGGACTAAAAACCACCAACAGGCGGCTTCCGGTGCGTGTAATGCAATATCCATGCCAGAGCGGACAGTCTGATAGGGCGGCTTGTGGTCGGCTCAAGCTGTGTCGAACAGTATCCATCAATGGGTTGCTTAGGTGCCTTTGCCATTTGGGGGAGTGCCTTTCTCCCCTGCCGCCTGCTCGGCTCATTCTTGACAAGTCCGGCGGAAAAGCGTAACAAACAGCCATGAAAAATCCCCTTATTTGCGCCGTTTTCATCGCCGCCTTTAGCGTCCTGCCCGCCGCTGCCGACACCATAGTCGTCGGCGCGAGCGGACTGAGTTGGCGCGATGGTGGCGGCGAGATCCAAGCCAAAGTCATTCGCAGTGCCCAAAGTGTTGAGAACACCAACGCGCCCGGCGGCGTTATTGACTTTGCAGCCGCTGGTTTTGCGGACTGGATTTTTCCCCAGCGCGCCGACACCACGCTGAATATCGCCCTCGGAGCCAACACCGAGTCGCGCGGCGGTTCGATCACCTCGCCCAACAACCTCAACGTTCGCGGCGAACTGGCTAAGCTCATCGACAACGACGGCCAAAGCGGACTCGATCTGCGCTTGAGTGCCGGGGCCAAAAGTGCCCAGGTTTTGGGGCTGATCATCGACTTGGACTTGGGTGCGCGCTTTGGCGTTGATCGCTTCCGCTTCTTCCCGCGCAATGCCGCGCCTGAATTCCCCGCTCCGGCATTTCCATATCAGAACGATTTCATGCGCAGCTTTGAGATATTCATCAACGACGGTACGCCGGACACTCAGCGCGAAGGGGTGCCCATCCGCACGAGCGTGGCGCTGGAGGGCCAAAACGAAGAGGCGGTCGTCGATATCCGCATCCCGCCGCAATACGTGCGCTTTGTGCGGCTCAAATCCCTGACGGCACTCGGTTTTGACATCGCCGAGTTCCAGGTATTTGGCACAGGCTTTGTGCCCGAGGCCGTCTATATCTCCAACATCTTCGACTTTGGCGATCTAGCGCTGTTGGGCCATGTGCGCTGGGTGCAGGAGCAGGTCGGCGACCCGCAACTCTCGCGGATTGCGGTGCGCACGCGCACGGGCATTGATCCCGAGCCGGTGGAATTCAACAAGGTGCGGCCTGGCGAGAAGATCTTCCGCGTCGGCGGAGGCAATGTTGGGTTGCAGTCGGATGGGGCTGGGGTCAGTAGCGGCACTGGGATCAGCAGCGGCCTGGGCTCGGGCGAAGTGGGGGTGCCGTGGAAATTTGCCAAAGACATTGAAGACGAGGCACTGCAAGCGCTGGTCGCGGAGGTTCTCGACAACGAGGAAGTGGATTTGCGCGACGCCGTGCAGGCGTTTAATACGCTTTCGCAGGAGGAGCGGGAGCAGGTGACTTTGAGCGAGGCCGACTACAAGAAACTTCCACGCGGCGACCGGGCGACGATTCGCAACGACGTAAGCAACTGGAGCGCGTGGTCGCCGCCCTATCCCGCGAGCAGCATCGTCTCCTTGGCGGACTTGGGCACTGAGGGCGCGGGCGGACCTGTCGTCTCGCCAAGCCCGAGGCGCTACTTCCAGTTTATGATCGAGTTTTTCAGCGACGACTTTGAAGCGGCCACGGGCGTTGGAGGGCTTTCCTTTGATGTGCTGCCATCGCCCTTTGCCGAGGAATTGATCGCCGAGATCGGCCCCCGCAGCGCGGCTTTGGGTGAGCAGACGGATTTCACCTACGCAGTGCGGAGCAAGTTCCGCAGCGGTCAAGATCGGGGTTTTAATCGCTTGCGGATCGCCACTCCGCTCCGGGTGGAACGGGTCGGTGCGGTACAGATAAGGCCGCTCGAGGGCGACGTGCTGGAAGCGGATTTCAGCGGCGCGGTGCTCGACGCGTTGCCCGTGGTACGCGGCGACTTTGCAGTCGTAGAGGTGGCCGACGACGCTTTTGCCATTGAGTTTCCGACTGTGGGTGAGGATGACGCGGAGTTGCGGGTGAGTTTTGAGAATGCGGTTCTGCGCTTCGGCACCACGTTTAGCGCCCAAGTGTTTAATACCGAATCTGAGGGCCAGTTGGGGCAGAGCGTCGTGGCTGGTAATGCGGCCGATTTGGGGGAGGGCGACCCGGACACGCAGGCGCTGGGGACGCCTTTTGAGGGCAATCTGTCGGTGAAGGTACCCATCTCCGGCGAACTGCTGATCAACGTGCGCGCCCAGCCGTCGGTCTTTACTCCCAATGGGGACGATGTCAATGATCAGGCCGAGCTGCAATACGACTTGACCAATGTAGGGCGTCCCACGCCGCTGCGGGTTGCGATTTTCGATCTGGCTGGCCGGCCGGTGCGGCATCTGTACGACGCGCTGGATCAGAGTGGGCGCTTTGCCCGGCTTTGGGATGGGCGCGACGACGCGGGTCGGCTGGTGCCGCCGGGTAACTACGTGTTCAGCGTCGCGCTGGACGCCAAGACGGGCCAAGCTAGAGCGGTCGCTGCGGTTGTGGTGGCATACTGAACGGAAAATACACGCTATGAGAAAATGTTTCGTCATCTTGGGGCTGGTGCTGATGGTGGGCGTCCCGACCTGGGGGCAGACCGATGTCCAGCGCGGTGGGGCTGTCACCTTTGAGCCGACTGGTCCGGGCGTGCTCTTTGGGGCGCTCGATCCATCGGTTAAAAAGTGGTACGTGCCGCAGGAACTCTTTGTGGACTACGGTTGGCGTCAGTGGGAGTACTCCAACTACGCCCGCACCCCGTATGAGCGCTACGTCAACACCACCCGCGAGGGCGACTACTTCTACGATGTGTACGGCAACTTCACCACGCGTGGTTGGCTGATCTACGACTGGCGTCAGTTCCAGCCGCAGCCCTTGGGCAGTGGCATTTTCCAGAGTACGCGCTTCAATCGCTGGTTCAACGCGGTGACCATCAGCGGCGATTCGCAGGGGCAGTACAACTACGCGATCACGGTTGGCGACCGGATTCGCACGACGCTGACGCCGATGACGTTTTCCAAGCCGGATTTCAATGGGGTACAGGTGGACTTTGCCTCGGACAAGTATCAGGCGACGATCCTCGCCTCGCGCATCAGCGAGCCAATCCGCGGGTCCACCCAACTTTCGGGCGGGATCACTGAGCCGGTGACGCAGACCAACATCACTTCGTTATTCGGCGGGCGGGCGACCTTTCAGGTTGGTGATTTCGTCGAGATTGGTGCCCAAGTGATGGACGCCAGCAATGGCAATACGCTGCTCGACATGTTCAACGGCGATTTGGTCGCTGGCAGCCTCACTGCTGGGCAAAGCACGGCACCGCTGACGGCGATTGCAGTGATCCTGAGCGACGACTCGCCCGATGACAACGAAGGGGGTGCGGCGTTGTTCAGCCACGACGTGCGGATTACCAGCCGCGACTTCGACACCGGCAGAGAGACGGTTTATACCTTGCAGGAGGTGGTCCGGCCCGGCTCGCAGTGGCCGGTCGTCTTCGGCGGATTCCGGCGTCCGGGCTTTCTGGCTGCGGACGGCCCAGAGCGGATCATCGTGAACTACGACTTCAACGATCCGGGTTATGTTGGTCCAGATCCGACGACGATTGTCGGAGTAGATTTCAACTACGTGCTGGCTAACGACTTTAAGGTAGAGATATGGTCCGATCGCCAGACGGGCTTGCGCGGCGCACCACCTCCGCCACTGACCGCCGAGGTGATCGACGCCGCGCAACCAGCGTTGATTGCGGTGCGGCGGGCCGAGGGCAATGTCGCGGACATTACGAACTTGCAGCGGATTGAGTTTTCCTACGGCCTGCCGACGGCCAATCTAGTCGGCGGCTTTACCATTGAGGGCACGGGGGTGCTCGGCTTTGACTTCTACGGCGAGTGGGATCGCAACAAGCGCTATTTCCAATTTCCCAATGCCGCGCTGTTCAACGAAGGCGAAGAACACGCGGTTTCCTCCGAGGGGTCCGACGCTTGGTACTTCAATGTCTCGCGCAATGTGTTCCCCTACTTTTTCTACGGCGAAGCCTACGCCATTGACGAAGCCTATTCGACGACTGCCTTCTTGGTCAGTGCCACGGGCGACGTGCAATACGACAATACCCAGCGGCACTTGTACGAGTTCGTCGATGACAATGACGACCAAGACCGCTTCCCCGACTGGATCCGCTTTGGCTCGACTAACGACCGGTCGATTTTTCCCGGCTGGGACCAGAACAACGACTTCATCTCCGACTTCAACCAGAACGATAACGCCACTGCGGCCAACATCATTCCCGACTACGACGAGCCGTTTCTGCGCTACAACGTCGATCGGCCGGAATTTCTTTTTGGCATTGATTTGAATAACAACAATTGGATCGACCGCTTCGAAGACGACGATCTACCCGATTATCCGTACAAGCCGGACCGTCGGGGGTACAATGTTTTCGGCGGCATCCATCTCGCGCCGGATATGCGGCTGACCCTCGGGCGCACGGACGAGCAATCGCAGGCGACCGATGCGTTCAATGAGACCAATTACGCGATGTTCACGCTGGATCGGGACTACGCGGACTTGGGACACTTGCGGGTTTTCAACATGCTCAAGCAGGCCCAGGACACCATTCCCGACGCCCGGCGCGAGCCGACCCCCTTTGTCGGCGCGCCGATCCAGCCGGTGGTGCGCGACCTCTTGGCGGCGCAGGACACTTGGATCAATACCGCGTACGCGCAATTCGATTATCAAGGCATCGAGGGGCTGAACGTGGTCAACAAATTCAAGTGGGAGCGCTTCCAGCAAAACGCCGAGGATCCACGCGACAGCATTGGCCGTCCGCTGGAAAGTACTGCGAGTTTCTTGGGGCTAATCAACAAGGTGGACTACATATACGGCCTCGGCCGCTTTGACTTGCAGCCGAGGTGCAAGAGCGAGTTTTTGCGGCAGACGCCCTTTGTCGCTGACGAGGAGCGGCGCGAGGAATGGGCGCTGACCTTGCAGTTGATCGCCCGCTTGCCGGTCATGCGGCGCACGGTTATAGAATCCGGCGTGGAGCAGTTGTGGTTTCGCGACCGAGTGCAGGACGAGGACGCGCTGAGGGCGGCGGGGCTTTTGCAGGAGACAGGGGACTGGCGCTCGACTCACATCGCGGTGCAGCTCTCGACGACTTCCGATTACCAGGGGTACCGGCTGACCACGCAAGCGGGTCTGCGCTTTGGCCGCATCCTTAGTGAACGAGTGATTGAGGACAGCGACCGGCCAGGCGTTTTCACAACGGACGACAAGGGTAAGAATGAGACCACGACCTTTATCACAGTATTTGCCGGTCTGGAGTGAGGCCGTGTTGCGCTTTTGCTTGCTAGTGATTGTAGCCTTGGGTTGCGCCCAAGAGCCTGAGGAGCTGGTGTTGGCCCAAGTGGGTGGCGAGCCGATTACTGCGTCGGAGTTCAGGGAGTTTGACGCGCGGATTCCCGCTGGGATGAAAGAGGGAGGCCCGCGCCAAGTGCTCGAAAGCCTGATCGACAAGAAGCTGCTCCTGCGCGAAGCAGACGCTGCTAATATGGCTGAAGACAGTTGGTTCAAAGGCGAACTGGCCCGCTTCAAACGCGCTCGGCTGATGGCGCTGTACATGGAGCGCGAGGTCGTCGCCAAGATCGAGATTACCCCCGAGAAAATAGAGCGGTACTACCGAGAGAGCGGTCGGCACCGCGCTCTGCGCTTGGGCGGCATTATGGTCGAGAGCTTGGAGGAAGCAGGTGCGATCACCGAACAACTCGCCGCAGGGGTTGATTTCCACGAACTGGCCAGCGCGCACTCGGTTCACGAGCGGACTGCCGCGCGGGGTGGTGACACTGGCATATACCAGACGCGTGACCAGATGTCGGCGGAGACGGTCGAGCAGGTGCTCGATCTGGCGATAGGGGGAGTTTCCGCGCCAGTGCGCGAAGTGTTTAGCCACGAGGACTTTTACGTGATCTATAAAGTTCTCGACGAGATTCCAGCGCCGCTGAGCGCGTCGGAGCAGATCATTGTCGAGGAACTGACGGTGCAAAAGCGCGAGGAGCGGTTGCAGGCGCTCCGCGATTCGCTCGTGCAAGCGTACGCACCGGTGCCGCGCCCGGCGGCGATCCAACGGCTCGTCGAGAACGGGATCATGGCGGACCAAGCCGAAGTGCTCTGCGCGTATCGGGGCGGCGAACTCACTGTCAGCGGTTTTTTAGAGGCGTACGAGCTTCTCACCGGTAGGAGTTTACAGGCGGCCGACAGTGCGCACGTGGCCGAATTTTTGCACCGCCGGGTGCTGCCCGATCTGTTCGTGAGCGCCGAGATTGAGGCGGCTGGTCTCGCAGAGGATGCGCGTTTTAAAGAGACCGTGGCGTTTAAGAGCGAGGAGTTGATGCTCAGCGCGTTGCGCCGACGGGAGGTTGATCAATACGTGAGTGTGACCGAAGAAGAGGTGCGCGATTTCTACGACGCGCATCCCGAAAAATTCGCTCGGCCCGAGGTTACGACCATCGTCGAGATTTTGGTGGCGTCGGATTCGCTAGCTCAGCGCTTGGGGGATGAGCTACGAGCGGGGGGCGATGCCGCAGCGTTGGCCCAGCGCCATACCCGGCGCGAGGGCAGCTTGCACCACGGCGGCCAGATGCAGCTCAATGCCTATACCCAGGGGCTGTTCCCCGTGTTGTCTGCTGCTGTGCAGGAGGTAGCCGTCGGTGAGGTGGGCGGGCCGTTGAAGACCGAGCGGGGCTATTCGGTCTTCAAGGTGCTGGAGCGCACGCGTGAGCAGGTCCCGTATAACGCCGAATCTCAGCGCCGCGCTCGGGCCTACGTGCGGATCGACAAGTCGAAAAGAGATTACGTGCGGTTCGTGCGCAATTTGCGGAATAAGTATCCGGTGGAAATTGTCGAGGGCAGTTTGGAGAAACTGTGAACTGTGCGTTGGATAGCTAACATAGCGTTGGTTTTGGCACTGGCCTTGCAGGCTGGAGCCCAGACGGATTACGGCTCCCGCTTGGGGCGGCAGGAAAGAGGCGAAGTCCGCTTTAATGCCCAAGGGCCAAGTGTGCTGATGGGCGCTTTGGATCCCACGGTTATGCGCTGGTACATGCCGCAGGAGTTGTTCGACGAGTACGGCCGCCGCCAGTGGCGCTACACCAACTATGCCACCGAGCCGTATCGGCGCTACATCGACCGCAACCAAGAGGGCACGTATTTCTACGACACGTACGGCAAGCTGATCTCGCGCGGCTGGCTGGTGTACGACTGGCGACAGACTCAGGCGCGCACGGTCGAGAGCAGCCAATTGACCAAAGAGCGGCGCTACGCCACTTGGTTCAACCGGCTGATCATCTCCTCGGATGCGAGCGGCGACTACAACTACTCGCTGATGATCGGCGACGAGATATTCGCTACTCTGACGCCGATGACCTTCCGCAAGGTCGGTTTTAATGGGGTTGTGACGAGCTTTGACGCGCGGCATTTGCGCTTCACTGGTTTGTTTTCGCGCCCGAGCCTGCCCATCATCGAGATCGACCCGGATATTCCGACGGCTTCGCAGGATAATTTTACCAGCTTGATTGCTGGGCGTATAGAGGCCGATTTGGGGGCTAATGCGACCTTGGGACTGACGTTGGTCAATGCCCACAATGGGGCCGGCAACCGCGAGAGTTTCGAAGGTAATCCGCTCAAAGGGGTGCTGACGACCGGGCAGTTAGGTAGGAGGCTCAACAAGCTGATCGTGCGGCTGTCCGATGATTCGCCCGCAGACGGCGAAGGTGGGCCGGTGTTGTTCAGCACGGAGGTGGAGATTACCACGGCGCTCCAGCGCGAGGTGCCGGTCGAAGGCGGCGTACGGATGGTCTTTAAGGACACCACGTTCACGGGCGGCAGCATTGGCTTTGCGCCGGTGATAGAGGGCGGGGAGGAGCGCGGTGGGTTCTTGCGGGCCGATGGGGCGGAGAGCATTGTGCTGCAGTACGCGTTGGCTGCCGAAGAGGGCGAGAGCGAGGAGGGCACCTTGCGCTTGGCCTTGCAGCGCCAATTAGATCTGGGGCTGGATGAGGCCGACGACGCCATCACTCGCGTCAAAAACGTGCGCTTCCGCTTTGTGCTGGCCAATGACTACCGGATCGAAGTGGCCTCCGACCGGCAGAACAGCCGCATCGGCATCCCGGAGTTTTTGGTGGTGACGCGGGCCGCTGGCAATGTCAAGAACCAACTCAATCCGCGCGAAGTCGTCTTTGACTACGGCCTGCCGACGGCCTCGCAGATCGCCGGTATTACTGCCGAGGTGCGCGACTGGTGGGGCTTCGACTTGTACGGCGAATTCAACGTCAGTACCCAGTACCGCCAATTCCCTTCGACGACGCGCGAATCGCATCGCTCGTTTTCGGGGATCCAAGGCGACGAGCACGCGGTCGGCTGGCTGTTCAATCTCGTGCGGCACGCAGACCCTTGGCGCTTCTCCCTTGAAGGCTTTGGCATGGACGACGCCTACGCCACCAGCTTCAAGCCGGTGGACAGCCGCGGCTTGGTTGACTATTCGCCCGAAGCCACCGACAAGCTCTACGATTTCGTCGAGGACAACGACGATCAGGACCGCCACCCCGACCAGAAGCGATTTTTCCAGGGCGGATTGGTGCCGCCGCAATCGACCGCGCTGGGCGGCTTCCAAGTGCGCTCGGACGGCGTGCCCGACCCGGCGGTCTTTCCCGGGTACGACGAGAACGGCGATTTCATCTCCGACTTCAATCAGAACAGCAACGGAGACCGGGAGAATTTCTTCCCCGACTACGAAGAGCCTTTTCTGCGCCACCACTCGGACCGGCCGGAGTTTCTCTTTGGCATTGACCTCAACAACAACGGTTGGGCCGAGCGCTTTGAAAACGATGACTTGCCCGACTATCCCTACAAGAAGGACCACTGGGGCTACAACGCCTACGCCAGCGTGGAGGTCAACCCTGAAATCCGCCTCTCCGCCGGCTATCTGCGTCAGGATATGCGGCAAGTTGACCGCAAAAATCACACTGCCTACGGTCTCTTTACCTTTGAACGGGATTGGCCCGGTCGCGGTCGGGTGCGGGTCTTTGACATGCTGAAGAAGGCCGCAGACACCATCCCCGACCCGCTATCGCAGTGGATCGTGCCGACGCTCGAATTCGGGGCCGCAGGACAGACGAGCGGGCAGCATATCGCCGTGCCCGATTTGCTGGGGGCAGAAGATACTTGGATCAATACGTTTTACGCTGAGTGGCAGTATGCCAGTCCACGGCGCTGGAAGACTAAGCACCGTTTCAAATGGGACTGGTGGCACCAGCGCGACGCGCAACTTGGTTCTCTGGGGCCGTTGGGCCGCAATGGCCGCGAGACTTCTGGTTTTGTGGGATTGATCGACAAGATTGACGGTGTCTTCGCGTGGGGCGCGGTGGCAATTTTGCCCCGACTCAAAAGCGAATTTCTCAGCCAATCGCCCTTTTCTTTGGCCGAGCGTCGCCGCCGTTCTTGGGACGGGATCGGGTCGCTGTTGGTCCGCTTTCCCGTGATGCGGGATTCAGAGCTTGAACTGGGGTTTGAGCAGCGGCTGTTTTTCGAGTTGTTGCAGGACGAAAAGGTTCTAGTGGAAAATGTGCTGACGGGGGACTTTCGCGGCACGGTGTGGGCGGCGCAATTGAGCAATCAGCGGGAGTATCTAGGCTACGAATTGACGACCCAACTTGGGTTACGCTTTGATAGGCGTTCTTTGGAGGTGACTGAGCGAGAGCGGGAGACGCGGGTCGCGGGATTGGCGTTTCTGTCGATATTCGCGAGTCTGTGACTGCGCGATATTGAGAGCCACATTATGCCCTCGTAGCTCATCTCATTATATAAGCCCGAGCGTGTGGTCCAATAGCCAAGAAAACAACGGTTTCATCCTCTCTATCCGTGCAAAAACAATACTGACACCCCTTGATATGCCGACATTCTTCACATATAACGAAAATCATCCGAAAGTTTCTTCCAACTCGAGCACTGCGACAACCCCGTAAATCCAGTCCGTTAGGAACTCGCCCAAGACGTTCCGTGCGATCATAAGGATCTTCGAGGATCTGCTCAACTCTTCGCTGGATGCGTTGGCGTAAACTAGAGTAGCGAGCAAGGCTGCGGACGAATCGGTCTTCATAAAATGCTCGATATTCACCCATTCCAAACTTCTTCGTGAGTGTGGAATGTCAACTGACTGGATTTTTTTCGTTCAAGAATGTTCTCCATATCCTTGTAAAGCGGAGATTCCTTATCGAGGTGAAAAATTCCCTGTTCCTGTGTAGCAAACGCCATGAGTTCTTCGCGCACGACCTTGCGAATGACTTCTTCTAGCTGCTGGGCATTCAGAGTTACATCGTTGCTCATTTTGCGTACCCTCCTTCAAAATTGGCACACTGTCGAGAATTTAGCTATTAATAAGCATCCTTTCTGTAAGGTAGGCAACGGTATGCTAACAGCTTGTATCTTCGCCCTCGCTTGGCTGGCTAGTGGTGCAGACGCGCTGACGATTTATCGGATTGGTGGTTCGTCGCTGCCGAGGCCGGAGTTGGCCGAAGGGGTGGAGTTTGTGCAGCTCGATTGGGAGGGCGTGGAATCCGCGCAGCACGGTCAAGTCGAATTGCTGAAGATCGATGCGGACTTTATTGAGCCGGAGCAACTGGATCCGTCGGTAAACCTGACGCCGCGCCTCAAAGAACGCGGTGGTCGGGTGCAGACGGCATCCCGTTTGGGCTGGCAGCCAAGTGGCGATACCGAGGCCGTGCTGTGGGACGAAGACGTCGAGACCGTCTTCTTGGGCGACGGGCATTGGACGACCTCGGGCATCAACGCGCGCAACAAAAGCCTAGTTTTCGAGTTCGGAGGTAACTTCACGGTCGAGCGCATCAAGTTCTATCCGCGCGAGCGCTTTGAAGAAGAGCGCTTTCTACAGCGCTTTATCATCGGCATCAGCGACGGGAACCTGCTCAAGGAAGGTACGCGCGAATATACTGCGGGTACGCGCGGTTCCTTCCTTGACTTCGACATCGTGCATCGGGCTACCGAGAATACGACCTCGGTGGTCGAGCTTGAGCTGCCACCGGTGCCAATCCTTCGCATGCTCTTTGAAGCGCAAGAAAACACCCAAGGTATCTGGGAAATCGCCGAGTTCGAAATTTACGGCAAGGGCTTCACGCCGACGGCGCGCTACGTGTCCAATGTCCTCGATTTGGGTGGGCGCGCGGCGCTGGGAGAACTAAGTTGGGGTAGCCAAGTCGATCCCGGCGCGCACATCGAGTTAGGTATGCGCGCTGGCGACGACAGCGATCCCAACACCTATTGGCGCAGTACGTTCCGCGGCGATGAGCGGACTCGGCTGGATACTCGGGGGCGGCCTTTGACGCTGCGGTCGTACAACCGGCTAGAGAAGGCCCAGCAGGCTGGCATCTCGCCCGATACGGAAAACTGGGAAGGCTGGAGCGCAGCCTATGATTTGGCGTTGGTCAGCGCACCCATGCAGGGGACGCAACCTCGGCAATTCGTGCAGGTCCGGGCTAACTTCCGGTCCACGGTAGAGGCAGGAGGACGGCTGCACTTCGTGCAGTTTGCCGTGTCTAGGCCGCCGATGGCTTCCTTGGTGTTGGCCGAGATAGCGCCCGTCTTGGCGACCACGGGCGTGGCGACGGAGTTCACCTACATGCTGCTGCCGAGCCTAGAAGCCGAGGACTTGGGTTTTGACACCATTGAGATTGACACGCCGACTGAGGCGGAGGGCATTGACGCGGTGCGCTACAGCGGCGAAGAGGTTGCCTTTGAGGTGCGGCGGCTGGATGCGCGCGGCTTTGAGATCGGTGTCCCGCGGATAGACCAAGCGCGCGATGGCGAGTTGATAGAAGTGGTCTTTCGCTGTGAGGTGTTCAAATTTGGGACGCTGTTTTCAGGCCGCGTGTACGACAGCACTCGGCCGCGGGAGGTGCGCCAAGTGGTGACGCCGGGCGAGGTGGTTGAACTGGTCGAGGGCAATACGCTGAGTGTGGGGCTGACTAATATCGCCGGGCAGGTGGTCGGCGCGCTCAGGCTCGTGCCAGCGGCGTTTACGCCCAATGGAGATCAGATCAACGACGCAGTGCGGATCGAATACGACCTGTTGAATGTGATTGGGAGTGCCGAAGTAGCAGTGGTGCTCTACGATTTGCGGGGGACGCGGCTCGGCGAGGTTTTTCGCGGCCCGGCGCAGAGCGGCCAGTTTGCCGCCGAGTGGGATGGACGGGATGGAACGGGTGCTCTGCTGGCTCCTGGACTGTACGTGCTGCGCCTTGAGGTAGAGACTGACGGCGGCACCAAGGCCCGCTCGCGCATCGTCTCGCTGGCGTACTAATTATGAAACGTTATGCTAAAATGCTAAAGACCAGTATCCGACTTGTGCTGGCGTTCGCTTGGCTGACTAGCAGTGCAGATGCGCTAACGATTTATCGAATTGGCGGTTCTTCGCTGCCGGTGCCGGAGTTGGCCGAGGGCGTGGAGTTTGTGCAGCTCGATTGGGAGGGCGTGGAATCGGCGCAGCACGGCCAAGTCGAATCGCTGAAGATCGATGCGGACTTCATTGAGCCGGAGCAACTGGATCCGTCGGTAAACCTGACGCCGCGCCTCAAGGAGCGCGGTGGTCGGGTGCAGACGCTGGTCTGGCGGGGCTGGGAGCAAAGTGGCGACACCGAGGCCGTGCTGTGGGACGAAGACGTCGAGACCGTCTTCTTGGGCGACGGGCATTGGACGACCTCGGGCATTGGCGTGCGCAATAAAAGCCTGATCTTCGAGTTCGGCGGTAACTTCACGGTCGAGCGCGTCAAGTTCTATCCGCGCGAGCGCTTTGAGGAAGAGCGCTTCCTACAGCGCTTTATCATCGGCATTAGCGACGGCGATCCGCTCAAGGAAGGAACGCGCGAGTACACTGCGGGCACGCGCGGCTCTTTCATCGACTTCGATATCGTGCATCGTGCTACCGAAAACACGACCTCGATAGTCGAATTGGAACTGCCGCCAGAGCCGATTCGCCGCATGCTCTTTGAAGCGCACGAGAACACCCAAGGCATCTGGGAAATCGCCGAGTTTGAGATCTACGGCAAGGGCTTCACGCCAACGGCGCGCTACGTGTCCAATGTCCTCGATTTGGGTGGGCGCGCGGCGCTGGGCGAATTAAGTTGGGGCAGCCAAGTCGATCCCGGCGCACAACTCGAGCTAAGTATGCGCGCTGGCGACGACAGCGATCCCAACACCTATTGGCGCAGTACGTTCCGCGGCGATGAGCGGACTCGGCTGGATACTCGGGGGCGACCTTTGACGCTGCGGTCGTACAATCGGCTGGAGAAGGCCCAGCAGGCTGGCATCTCGCCCGATACGGAAAACTGGGAAGGCTGGAGCGCAGCCTACGACTTGACGCAAAGCAGCGCCGCCATGCAGGGGACGCAGCCTCGGCAATTCGTGCAGGTCCGGGCCAACTTTAAGTCCACGGTAGAAGCAGGAGGACGACTGCACTTCGTGCAATTTGCCGTATCTAGGCCGCCGATGGCTTCCTTGGTGTTGGCCGAGATTGCGCCCGTTTTGGCGACCACGGGCGTGGCGACGGAGTTTACCTACATGCTGCTGCCGCGACTAGAAGCCGAGGACTTGGGTTTTGATACGATTGAGATTGACACGCCGACTCAGGCGGCGGGCATTGACGCGGTGCGCTACAGTGGGGAAGAGGTCGCCTTTGAAGTGCGGCGGCTGGATGGGCGCGGCTTTGAAGTCGGCGTTCCGCGGATAGACCAAGCGCGCGATGGCGAGTTGATTGAGGTGGTCTTCCGCTGTGAGGTTTTCAAGTTCGGGACACTGTTTTCGGGGCGGGTGTACGATAGCACTCGGCCGCAGGAGGTGCGCCAAGTGGTGACGCCGGGCGAGGTGGTTGAGTTGGTCGAGGGCAATACGCTGAGTGTGGGGCTGACTAATATCGCCGGGCAGGTGGTCGGCGCGCTCAGGCTTGTGCCAGCGGCGTTTACGCCCAATGGAGATCAGATCAACGATGCGGTGCGGATCGAATACGACTTGTTGAATGTGATTGGGAGTGCCGAGGTAGCGGTGGTGCTCTACGATTTGCAAGGGACGAGGATCGGCGAGGTTTTCCGCGGTCCGGCGCAGAGCGGCCAGTTTGCCGCGGAGTGGGACGGCCGGGATGGAACGGGTGCCTTGCTCGCGCCTGGGCTGTACGTGTTGCGCCTTGAGGTGGAGACCGATGGCGGTACCAAGGCCCGTTCGCGCATCGTCTCGCTGGCGTACTAAGAGGAGAGGACTTATGCGCTACATCGCCGTTGTTTTGCTGTGGGTAGCCGCAGTCCATGCCCAAGGGGGCGGCTACCGGCTCACTGCGGATCAGCTCGTCATTGACCGCGCTGCGCACTGGCGCGCTTGGGAGTTTCCGGTGGGGACCTTGACGATTGACGCAAGCGGTGCGGTGACGCCGTTTGAGCTGCGCCGCAATACCGACGCTACCAAGGACATCGTCCACTTCTTGCGCCTGCATCCGCCCGAAGACCTCGCACGGGAAAAGGCGGCCGAGGAAATCGAGCTTGCGGATGCCATAGAAGCGGGTTCTAACGCGCTCGGCGTGCTCCATGTACTCGACGGCGACTTGACGACCTACTGGGAGCCTGAGCCGGTCGCAGATGCTGCGGAGTTGGGTTCGCAGTGGTGGTTTACGGTAGATCTGGGTCGGCTGGTTATTGCCAAGCGCATTGTGCTCAAGTTCGTTGAGGAAGGTCTAGGCGATCCCTTCCTGCAGTACGACGTGCTGATTTCCGACGGCGAGGTGCCGGAGAAGTTCATCTCTTCGGAGGAGCCGGAGTTCGATGTGGTGTGGCGCACGTTGAAGCCGAACAAGACCGAGCGGCTGCTGGAAATTTCTCTCGGCGAGCAGGCCGAGGCCGAGGAGCAGGAGCTGTCGGATCAGCCGATCAACGCCCCGCCGACTTCGGCGATCTCGGTGCCGCAGAAAGAATTCCCTGGCACCGGAGTGCGTCTGGTTCAGGTGGTGGTGCGGGGGTCGGATTTCGACCGCGGTTTTGAGGTCAGCGAGGAGGAGTACGAGGCGTTGCCCGCGGCCGAGCGGGGCGCGGTCGTCTATTACAAGTTGCAGCGCGACGGGCGGCTGACCGAGGTCGATGAGGCGGACTACGCGCAGCTACCCGCCGACCAGCAGGGCGGGATTTCCTACTATCGCTGGGAGCGGCCCCGGCTGGCCGAACTCGAAGTTTGGCACGAGGGCGACGACGCGATGATTGCCGCCTTGGCCCGGGGCGGAGATGTGTTTGCCTCTCAAGGGCTGCCGGTGGGGCGGACTATCGACGGCAACGTGCAGACCTACGTGGATCTGATCTTCTCCTTCGACCGCCAAACTATTCCCGGCCCCGAAGGCCATATAAGCTTTGACCTGGGCTCGACGTATTGGATCGACACCTTCCGCATTGCCTACGGCGGTCAGGCGCTCCGCGACCGCTATAGCTTTCCCTCCTACCGTCTCGACGCCTCGGACGGCGCGCTCAACGCCGACGGCAGCCTCAAGTGGACGACCGTGGCCAGTCGCCAGCAGTCGAGTACGCGCAAGGAGTATGAAGGCCACGACTTTGAACTGATCAAGACGCGCTTTTTCCGCCTAGTGTGGGAGCAAATCATCGTGGCCGTCGGCGGGCACCGGGGATTCCCCGCTTCGGTGCAGCTCTATGGCCGGGGATTCCAGCCCGAGGTCTGGCTTGAGTCGGGCTTGGTGCGGCTGGGTGGGCGGCGGAACCTGCTGTCGATAGAGTGGGATGCGGATACGCCGCCGGGCACCGCCGTGCTGGTGCAGACGCGCACGGGCAACGAGTTGAGCGAGGTACTGCACTATTTCAAAAAGGACGGCACGGAGATTTCCGAGAAGGAGTACAACAATCCGACGCTGTTGGATATCTTCAAGGGGCCGATCATCGCCGAGGAGGTCGAAGGGGATGACTGGAGCGGCTGGAGCCAGCCTTATGAGGACCCAATGGGCAGCGCGATTACCTCGCCTAGCCCGCGCGAATTCCTCAAGGTGCGGGCGACCATGTTGTCTGAGGACCCGGACATCAGCGCCACACTGCGCTCGATCCACCTCAATTTTACTGGCCCGGTAGCCCAAGGGCTGACGGGTGAGATTGCGCCGTTCCGGGTCGATTCGCTGGGTGTGGAGCGTCCCTTCTCACTGTACGTGCGGCCGCAATTCGATCGCCGCGACCCTGGTTTCGATCAGTTGCTGCTGGTTGCGCCAGCGGATATGGCGCTCGGTTTTGCAGGGCTGTACGCGGGTCAGGCTGGAGACGAGCTTGAGGTGGAGGGCGTCGAGGTTATTCCCACGGGCGCGGACAGCCTGCGCCTATCCTTTGCCGAGATTCGGCCCAATACGGACGTTGAGGTCGTGCGCCTCGATTTCCGCACGACGCTTTTTGGCATGGGGGCGGTGTTGCGCGCGTCCTTACAGCACAGTGCCGAGGGCGAGGGCACTTGGCAGCGGGTGGATCCAGGCAACGCGCTCGATGAGGTGGCGGGCAATACGACGACGCTGGTGGGCGACCCGACGCGGGGGGAACTGCTGCTCGACGTGGAGGTACGTCCGCCAGCGTTTACGCCCAATGGCGACGGCGTCAATGATCATGCAGTTTTTGCCTTCAAGGTCGTGCGTCTGGACGACGATGGTCCGCTGGAAGTCGCCATCTACGATTTGAGCGGTCGGCTGATGCGCCAGCTCGCCGAGCAGCACTCGACTACTACCGGCCAGTACGAGATCGCTTGGGACGGCATGGACGAGCAGGGGATGCGCGTTCCGCCGGGCGTCTATTGCGCGTTGCTTAGGGTGGCTGTTGACGCCGGAGGATTGAGCGCGGAACGGACCGAGGTGCTGCGCACGGTGGCGGTGGCCTATTGAAGGCTGTGGTATTTGCGCGAATCCGCAGTTGTTCCCTCACTACTTGCTGACTCGTCGATCAAATATCTACGCGACTTGTACAATCTGCGGATAATGGCGGAGACTGTGTGCGGTGACTTCGTCGAACAGGGGAACAAATAGCGATGAGTAATAGACCCAATATTCTTTTTTTAATGGCCGATCAGATGCAGGCCCGCGTACTCGATCCAGATCACGTCTGCCAAACTCCGTATTTGGATCGGCTGGCTGGGGAAGGAGTGCGTTTTACCCGTGCCTATACGCCCAATAATATTTGCTCGCCGACCCGGGCGAGCCTGATGACCGGGTTGATGCCGCACAACCACGGGGTGCTGGAGGTGCTCTATCCCAAGGTGCCGGATTTACATGCGTTGCGCACCGATAAGGCGCACTGGGCCGAGCGCATGGTAGATGCTGGCTATCGCACGGGGTATTTCGGCAAGTGGCATATTGAGCGCGACAATGCGCCGGGCCGTTTTGGCTGGCAGGTCAACGGGGTTCGCGGTGGGGCGCTTTTCAATGAGTTGGTCGCCGAGGTGCTGGGAGATAAGCCGCTGCGGCCGGAGTGCGATCCGGCGCATTATCTCGAAGCGCCGCACGGCTATGGCCCCCATCTGTTCTACGGAGTGACCGATCGGCCGGCGGAAGAGCGCAGCATGGGGCTGACGACGACGCTGGCACTGCGCTATCTAAAGGAGGTGGTTCAAGGCGACGATCCGTGGTGTGCTTTCGTCAGCTTTGAGGAGCCGCACGATCCCTTTATCGCCAGCCGTGAATTCTACGACCGCTATGCAGAGCAAGAACTGCCGCCGCCACCCAATGCCGATGATGATCTGGCGGACCGGCCGGGGCTTTATCGGCGGGCGCAGGGTATTTGGCGTCAACTCAACGAGGAGCACAAGCGTGAAGCGCGGGCGTGTTATTTCGCGTCAATTAGCGAAATAGATGCCCAATTTGGGCGGGTGATCGACTTTCTCGAAGGGATGGGCAAACTCGACGACACGACCATTGTAATGTGCGCCGACCACGGGGATTTGTTGGGAGCGCACGGGCTGTTCTTCAAGGATATTTCCGCGTTCGAAGAAGTGTATCAGGTGCCGCTTATTGTGCGTGGGCCTGGGATTGCTAGGGCCGCTGTTTGCCAGGGCCGAGTCGGCTTGCACGATCTGTGCCCAACGTTGTTGGAACTGGCCGACTGCGAGCCTATTGATGGGGGCGACTCCCGCTCTTTTGTCGAGCTGTTGCGCGAACCGTCGAATGTGGCCGACGAATGGACCCGAGGTTATGCCGAATACTTTGGCAACCGCCATCGGCTGACGCAGCGGGTGGTGTGGGATGGGCCGTGGAAGTTTGTGTTTAATGGCTTTGATTTCGACGAGTTGTACCAACTAGACGAAGACCCCTATGAAATGAAGAACTTGGCGCAGGATCCCGTCTATGACGAGCAGGTCAAAAAAATGACGCGGCTCTATTGGCGCTATGCCCGCGATACTGGCGACACGCCGCTTTTTGAAACGCTCTATCCCGCGCTGCGTTTGGGGGCAGTGGGGCCGCTGGCCGCGGATGAAAATTAGGACTGAGACGAGATCTCACAAAAATAGAGGAGCTAACGATGGCACGAGATATCAAGATCACCCGCATCACTACGACGCATTTCGACTACGAGATCGCCGATATGGAGTTGGAGGAGCAATTGGGCTTTGACACGGTCTATAGAAAAGGAGGCCGTCTGTCTCAGAGCGGCGGCATCCTGACTATCGAGACTAGCGCCGGGGTCAGCGGCATTACGCCCGGCGGCATTGATGCCCGCACGGCGCAGTACTTGCTGGACCGCAACCCGCTGGACCGCGAGATCATCTGGCACGATCTCAAGCGCTCGCGGCGCGGTCAAGACGGCACGCCACCGGGCGCAGTGGACACCGCGCTATGGGATTTTGCTGGCAAACTCTACGACGCGCCGATCTACGAGCTTTTGGGTGGGGGCTGGCGAAAGAAGTTGCCAGCCTATGCCTCGACCTACCACGGCGACGAAAACGGCGGTTTGACGACGCCGGACGACTTCGCGCAATTCGCGCTGCGCTGCAAGGAGCAATACGGCTATCCGGCGTTTAAGATCCACGGCTGGGTCAACGGGCCGATCGACCGCGAGGTGGCGGCGGTGTTAGCTATCCGCGAAGCGGTGGGTGACGATATGGACCTGTTGCTCGATCCGGCCGGGTGTTTTCCCACGTTCGAGGACGTGCTCAAGGTGGGTCGTGCCTGCGACGAGGCGCGCTATATGTGGTATGAAGATCCGTTTAGGGGCGGCGGGTTTTCGCGCTTTGCCCACGCCAAGCTGCGCGAGCTGATCAAGACGCCGATGCTGATGGGCGAACACGTGCGCGGGCTGGAGGCCAAGGCCGATACGATTACCGCCGGTGCCACCGACTTCGTGCGCGCCAATAGCAGCGCCGATGGCGGCATCACCGGGGTGATGAAGATTGCCGCTATGGCCGAGTCGCACGGGCTGGACGTGGAGTTGCACGGCGGCAGCCTGGCGCACCGCCACATCATGGCGACCTTGCGCAATGCCAATTATTATGAGTTGGGTTTGGTGCATCCTCTGGTCAACGATACCAAGCCGGCGGTTTATAGCGAGCGGCGTTGGCTCGACGAGTTGGATTCAGTGGACGAGAACGGCTGCGTGGAAGTGCCGGAGGGGGCGGGTTTGGGTGTGGAGTTCGACTGGGATTGGATCGAGGAGCACAAGACGGGGGAGACGGTTTACGAGTAGCTCACGGTGGCGGTGGGATAATGATCCAATGCGAGAAGTGCTAATATCGACGATATTTGATTGAGCAAGCAATCTCTGAGGCTGATATAGCTCTGTATGGGAATATCTATGGAGGATCTCAAGGAAGGGACTTATGGACCTTGAGTTGAAAATTAAGAATTTTGGACCAATCGACGAGGCGACTATCCAAGTTGGTCAGTTCACGGTATTCGCCGGGCCGAACAATACGGGCAAGACGTTCGTGGCGAAGATGCTGTATTCGTTTCTTAGTGCGAGGAACGCGAATCATGCGCGAGTGTTTTTTGATGTGACAACCCGCGATATAGAATCGGGTCTGCAACTTTTTGGGAAAAGCGATCGAGAGGGAGAACAACGCCCGTTATCAGCAATTAGAAAGGGACTCCAAAAAATCGACTCTATCCTACGGGAGGCACTCCCAAGTTATCCGGTCCAAAATGAACTTGACAAGCTCAGGAAGCTCCAACCCGAATTGGTGGCTGAAATCGAAGAGATAAAGGTCCATTTCCAAACCCTTAAAAACAACACTAAAACAAAAGAAGAAGGAGGGCATACTCTGCTGTCCAAGATTCATGACGACCTTGAAACCTCCATATTATTTTTGGAAGTCGGTTTCAAGAACATAGAATCGGCGGTTAGTTTAGGACAGCAATACAAGTTTCGTCAGAACGTACACGGAAATTTTCAATCGTCTGATCTTTCAAATCTCAAAGGAGAGGGCGATTCCCCCTTGTATTTCAGCGTCCAAGGAGTAGGAGAATTACAGGAAACAGAACAGTCTTTAGATTTCAATCCCTATTCACAAACCGTTCAGAAACAGTCATTCCCTGGAGCCTTCTATTTAGAATCTCCGCTTTATTGGAAACTGAAAAGTGCTCTGGAGTCGATTAAGCTCGACTCACGTTCCCCTTTCGGGGCTTCTTTGAACGGCGTCCCAGATTACTTCTACGACATGGCTGTTGCCCTCAGAAGGAGGCGTATCGAACATCCTTTCGCCGAAAGCCACACAAGTCTGCACGATGCGATTGGCGGGAAGATTTCATTGAGTGAAGCAGGCGATCTTGAATTTCAACAAAAAGGCAAGTCGATTCCGCTTTCTCTTACGTCGGCAGGAGTTGCAAATATGGGAATGCTGGCCTTGCTGATTGAGCGAGGGGCCTTAGAGCGAGGCTCTTTTCTTTTTATTGATGAACCTGAGTCGAATCTCCATCCGGCTTGGCAAGTTGAGATGGCGGCGTTCCTCTTTGAATTGGCCCGTCAAGGAGTCAATGTGGTGGTCTCCACCCATAGCATGACGATTCTTAAATGGCTTGAGGTGCATGTAAAGGAAAAACCGGAAGACCGGGAGCTCGTCAGATTGAATAAGTTTCCACCGGATGCCGAATGGAACGACAACATGGACGCGGTGATGGCAGAAGTTAAACAGTCGTTGACTAAGCCTTTCTCTGATCTCTACATCAAAGGGCTGTAGAATGCCCTTATCCCAATTCGCCGAGTCAATAGAGTCTGTCGGCGGTGTCTTCAAAGCGTATCGAATGGACAGCACGAAGGAAGAGTCCAACATGCGCCGCGCCGCCGGACTTGGGACATGCGAGTGCTGCGACTATGTAACGATCAGCAAGGACAACCAAAGCGTCGTTCTTATAGAGGAAACCGACTTAGAGAGCACGATAGTTGATTTCAAAGAAAAGTATGATTACCTCAGCGACGACGACCAAGTTGGCTTGCTTTACGACGAAGTTCTCAAAGAGCACCGACTTAAACTTTATGGGTCGATGTTGGTCCTATGTCGCTTGTCAAGCTCGCGGGACGATGTGAAAGCGTTCCTGCCGGAGAATGAGTTTCAGTTCTGGCTCGTAACGACCTCGGCTTCGTCGGACTCCGTTATACTGATGGATAACTTGACAGACAATTTGAGAGGTTTTCTAAAGAGTCCATTAACCAAAGAGATGATGGACGTGGTCGATATTATCCCGTCAACTGAGCTGGCCGAGAAACTATCGGACGAAGCCATTGACATAGAATAAACTTTCTCGAACTGGATTCCATTCACTTCTGTTGGGAGTAAAAAATGATTGATCTGAGCAAGTACCGCATTGTCGATCTATCGCACGAGATGGTTCCCGGAGAGAAGAAAATCGACGGGCACTACCTGCACGGCGAGCCCTTTTTCGGCCGCTCAGTGGAGGTGCAGGAGTTTATGGCCTACGGGGCCCGAATGCACTTCATTCAGAGCCAGACGCACAATGGCACGCACTGCGAGGGGGCCTACAAATACCTAGATGAAGGGCCGGACATGGCTGGCATGCCGTTGGCCTCGTACATTGGCGAGGCCGTGGTCTGCGATTTGTCGTACAAGGGATCAGGAGAGGGAATCCGCGCCGACGAATTTCGCCAAGCAGGAGTGAAAAGCGGCGATATTGTGCTGGTGCGCACCAATCCCGAGCACAGCGGAGAGCTGCCCTACTTTGAAGCCGATGTGCTGGATTTTTTTATTGAAACGCGGATCAAACTGCTGGCTTCGAGCGGCGGTTTGTACTACGGTCCATCCACTGTGCCCAACGCCCACATCGATGCCGAGCGCCGGCTGCTGCAAGAGGGTATTCCCATGGTGGACGCCCTCTTGGGATTGGAGCAACTGACAAAGGACCGCGTCTTTTTTATCGCCCTGCCGATCAAGATGCAGCGAGTCACGGCTAGTTGGACTCGGGCCATTGCTCTGGAAGAGATCGACTGAGTGCTCAGCTCAGGGTGACGACTTCTCGTTCGACGATTTCCTTGATGTGGGTAAAGGAGGCCGGTGCGGCCAGTTCCAAGGTTTCCGGCGAAAGTCGAGCCTTGACCTCTGGGGAGAAACGGTCTAGACCGCCGCGCACGCTTTCGTGCTGCTGCATGTAGCGCAGGGTGAGAAAGCGGCGGTCGCGGTCTTGGGGCACCCAGGAGAGCGCGCCGTGGGTGACCAATTCGGAGATGATGACCACATCGCCTGCCTTGGGCGTTACATTGAGTACTCCCTCGGGCACTTCGGTGCTGAAGTACCCGTCGTTGTATCCATCTGCCGTATAGCTGTCGGGATAGAAAAGCGACCGCGGATAGTCGAAGTGGCTCTTGTGGCTGCAGGGGAGAATGATAAGCCCGCCGTCGCCGGGATGGACGTCGGTCAGGTAGAAGAAGAAGACTAGATCATTGCACTGGACTTTGCCGCCGATTGTGCTGTAGCGTCCCTGCTCTGGATTGCGGGCCGGTGCCCCGGGGACGCCACCGTGCAGGGGATGGAAGGGCTTGCCGTGGACATCGACCATCAGATTGCCGCTGGTCAGGCGCGGCCGATCGTCGGTCAACTCCTTGAGGATGGGCCAAGTTTTGGGGTGGAGGGTCAGCGCTTCGAGGGGCTTGTCAAAGGCGAAGGCATTGATATACCAGTTGAAGTGCTCGCGCTCGAGATTGATTTCGAGGCCGGCGGGCACCTCCTCCGGGGGCGTGTCAATGTAGCGCTGAGCCGCGTCTTGGGCTGCTTTTAATTCCGCGCCTTGCACCACGCCTTGGAGGTGAAGGTAGCCGGTCAGGTCGAAGAAATAGCGCTGTTCGGGGGTCATGCTGTACCTCTTT
This sequence comes from Candidatus Latescibacterota bacterium, assembly GCA_022827835.1. Classification (GTDB taxonomy): domain Bacteria; phylum Latescibacterota; class UBA2968; order UBA8231; family UBA8231. The sequence continues at coordinate 24,855 of JAJEIO010000034.1, read as the reverse complement.
GTGTAACGATTTGGAAGGGAAGCCGGCGCATCGGTTCGTTCATACGGTCAATTCTAGTGTATCGCGCGTGGTGATTTCCTTGCGGTCGTTGAAGTCGCGCACGGCGATCAGTTCCAGGGTTTCTGGAGACAATTGGGCCTTGACGCCGTCGGGAAAGGGGTCGGAGGGGCCGATGTGCTGCACGCCGTAGCGCAGGGTGAGAAAGCGGCGGTCCCGGTCTTTGGGCTCCCAGGAGAGCGCGCCGTGGGTGAGGTGTTCGGACATGATGACTACGTCGCCGGCTCTAGGCGTGGGATTGGTCACTCCTTCGGGCACTTCAGTGCTGAAATAATCGTCGTTGTATCCCCCGTCGGCGGTGTAGCTTCCTGGATAGAAGTAGTGATGTTCGCGCAGGAAATTGGCCTTGTGCGAGCCGGGTACGACGATGAGCCCGCCGTCGCCGGGGAAAACGTCGGTCAGATAAAAGAAAAACACCAGGTCGTTGTTGTATATTTTGCCGTCCTTGACAAAACTGCGACGCCAGCCCGGCCGGTTTTTGCGTAGGTCTGATTCGAGCCCCGAATGTAGAGGATGAAAGGGTTTGCCGTGGACATCGACCATCATATTGCCGCCGCCTAACTTGGGTTTGCCGCCGGTCAGTTCGAGCAGGATGGGCCAAGTTTTGGGGTGCATGGTCAGCCGTTCGAGGGCTTTGTCAAAGGCGAAGGCGTAGAGGTACCAGTTGAAGTGCTCGCGGTTGAGGTCAATGCGAAAGCCCTCTGGTAGTTGATCCGGCGGCGTGTCGATGTAGCGCTGGGCCGCGTCTTGGGCGGGGCGGAGTTCGCTCTCATTCAGAACGCCGTGCAAATGGAGATAGCCGGTTAAATCGAAAAAATAGCGCTGTTCGGGGGTCATCATCTCGTTTCCCTGTGATCCTAGTGGCTGGCGACTTATATTGATTCCGAATCTGACACAAGTAACCAAATATGGCTCTGGACTTCAAGGGGAAACAAACCTTGGCAGTCGGAGATTATCAGCAGGAGTTTGTTCATGGCCCGCGTGCGCATTGGTGTTTTGGGTTGTGGTGCCATAGCCCAGGTCCAGCACCTACCCAACCTGTTGGAACTCGACGAGGAATTTGCCGTTCCCATTGTCTGCGACCTGTCCCCCGATCAGGCGGCTTACGTTGCCAAGCGCTTTGCTGTCCCCCGGCACGTCAGCACCCTCGACGACCTGCTGAGCGCGGATATCGACGCGGTTCTCCTCTGCCATGCCGATCCCAAAAGCGATGCGGCAGTCGCTGCTTTTGCCGCTGGCAAGCACGTGCTGATCGAAAAGCCCATCTGCGCGTCCCTGCAGGAAGCCGACGCTATGATCGCGGCTATGCAACAAGCTGGCACCGTGGGGCAAGCTGCCTACATGAAGGCGTACGACCCGGCCTTTGCGCTGGCCAAAAGAGAGGTGGAGGGGTTGGATTACAGCTTTATCCAGATCAATCACCTGCACCCGAGCAATTATCTCCATCTCGACCACTTCAACGTGCAGTACGCGGGTTCACAGCGCTCCGAAATTGCCGCCCAACGTCGGCGTGCGTATAAGGACACACTGCGTCAGGCTTTTGGCGACCTTTTTGCGCAAGCTGAGCTGGTCTGCGGCATCACCTACGGCCTGATTCACGATCTCTACAGCTTGCGCACTATGGTGGGCTCGCCCCGCGCTGTGATTAGCACAGAAATATGGAAAAACAACCGCTCGATTACCTCAGTGCTCGAATACGCCAATGGTGCGCGTTGTGTCATCAGCCGGGTTGACTTGGAAAAGCTGTGGGATTTTCGCGAGACCTTGGAAATCTACGGCGACGATAAGCGCGTGCTGCTCACCTATCCGACCGGTTTTTCGCGCCGCGTGCTCTCCACCCTGACTGTCCAGGGCATTGACGAGCACGGCACTAGCTACCGCAAAGAGCCGGCCATTCCCTGGGAGAGCGCCTTCACCGCGGAATTGCGCCACTTCCACGCCTGTATCACCGAGGGAGTGGAGTGCCGCACGTCGATTGTGGAAGCGCGCCACGACGTGGAACTCATCATCGATATCACCAAATCCTATATCACCGGCCAATCTGTGGAGAGAAACTGTGAAAGGCAATAATCTTTACGACCCTGGTTTGCATCTATTTCTCGACGACGTGGAAGTACAAGATCACCCCGGCTTTGTGCGCAAGGTGCAGCGGCCCGAGCGCGTGCGGACGGAGCCGGTGTTAAAACCCGATCGGCCTTGGGAGGGGAAAGCCGTGCAATTGTGGGGCTCGGTGCTCTACGACGACGACGAAAACTGCTTCAAGATGTGGTATTACTCGAGCAACAACGATCTGTACGAGCGCACCGGCCAGGGGCACTTTATGTGTTACGCGACCTCAAAAGACGGCATTGCGTGGGAAAAGCCGGAACTGGGGATCGTGACCTGCGAGGGGTCCAGTGCCAACAACATCGTCTATCCGCCGCCGGGTGTTCACTACGGCTTGGATCCGTGGGGCGTGGTTAAAGATCTGCAGGAACAGGATCCGTCCAAACGGTATAAGATGGGTATGTACCAGCAGCGTCCCACTGAGGACGCTCCGCAGGAAACGCCTACTATGGACCGCCAAGCGCGCAATGCTCTGCGCAAAGTGCTCTTCGATAAAATCCGCGACCACCACGGCATGTACGCGGCCTTTTCGCCAGACGGCATTCACTGGCGGCTGGATGACCGCAATTACGTGCCCCGCTCGGGCGATGCTGGCGCGCTGGTGTACGATCCCATGCAGCGGCGCTACCTAGCTACTTCGCGCCGTTATGAAACTTTGATGGACCACTTTGTGCTCGAGTGGAAGCAGTATCGCCGCGTCATTGCCCTGTCCAGCAGCGAGGATTTCGTCCATTGGACGCCGCTGAGAACCATTATCAAACCGGACGATTTCGACGATCCGAGGGATCAGCTATACGTGATGGCACCCTTTGTCTATGGCAACCAGTACATTGGTTTCATCGGCATGCTGCACTCGGCCACGGAACTGGGTCCGGTGCAACTGGCTACGGCTCGCCATCTGGACCACTGGCAGCGGGTGGGCCGGCGCGAGGAATTTTTGCCGGTTGGCTCGCCCGGTACTTGGGACGGGGCTTGGTCTTCTCTGTCGTCCAATCCCCCTGCTCTTGTGGGGGATACGCTGTACATGTGGTATTCGGGCCGTCCCCAGGCTCACGGCACCGAGGGAAATTCCACCAGTTCGATCGGGCTAGTGACTCTGCGCAAGGATCGCTTTGTGGCGCTGCGCTGCGGTATCCAAGGCGGCGAATTGATGACTGAACCGATTGAAGTCGTTGGACCTAGGCTCGGGGTCAATGCCACCTGTTTATTTGGACACTTGCAGGTGCGCGTCATTGCGGAGGCCGCCGTGCCGGAGGGGTTTGACTTTGGCTCGTGCAATGGGTTGGAACGGGGAGATGAGACGGATTGCGAGGTTACTTGGGGGCAGGAGCGGCGCGATCTGACGCCTTTTGTCGGCCAGAGCATTCGCTTGCATTTTCGCACTGACAATGCTACGAGCCTGTACGCCTATCGAACAGGGGACAGTTCTCGCGTTTAACGAGGACAAGGAGAAAAGACAAATGGACGAGTTACAGGCCAAAACCGTACCCGCACTCGATTGGCACGGTATCTGGCCCGGCTACGTCAGCCACGACGAAGAAGGACTGTATTTTCCCCAGGATTTGCCCACCGGCATCCGCTTGGCCGTGCAGCAAGCCGAGTGCTCTGAGCCGGTCATGGCGCGCCAAAAGCGCTGGGAAGCCGGCAATATCCACTACCCGAGTTTGATAAAGGAAGGCGACCGCTATCGCCTGTGGTACTGCTGCTTTGCCGACCCCGAAGATCCTTGGGTGCAGGCCGGCCACGTGCCGGGCAAAGTGCCCGGACTGTGGTGCTACGCCGAGAGCGGCGATGGCTTTCACTGGGAGCGGCCCGAATTGGGGCGGGTCGAATACGCGGGTTCCAAGGATAACAATATCCTCTTTGTCTGCGACCAAGTGGGTTCCTCCTATGGGTACATGAACGTCATGCGCGATCCCAATGGCAGCGACGAGGAGCGCTATAAGGCCATCGGCATTACCGGCAAATTCGAGGTGGACGGCCGGCCAGTTAGTCGGGCGGAAGTGATGGAATTGCGGGCCAAGCGCGAGGCGGCTGGCGACGCCGGTGAAATCGGTGTCAACATAACCTCGCAGGTGGTGGTTACCGCTGGGGTGTCGGCTGACGGCTATAGCTGGACGCACCTGCCCGAGCCGATCATGGCACCGCCCTTTTTGCTCGATACGCAGAATATTCTCACCTACGATGCCGATAGCGGCAAATACGTCATTTATTTGCGCAGCGGTCGCGAGCGGCGCCGGGCGGTGTCGCGTTACGAGGCCGATACTTTTCGCGGGCCGTGGGACAACCACCTCATGGTGCTCACGGCCGAGCCAGACGATCCACCCGATTGGGACATCTATGCGCCGGGCTATTGTCGCCATCCGCACGGCCAGCACCTCATGTTCTTCAGTCCCTATCGCCGGGCCAGCGATCTGGTCGATGTGTACTTGGCGACCAGTCACGACGGCCAGCTCTGGTACCGGCCGGAACGCAGGCCGATCATTCCGGTGAGCGAGCGCTATGGCAGCCTGTACCCGACGCCAGAACTGGTGGAGTTGGATCAAGATCGGTGGGGCGTGCTGACTTTGGCCTGTCCGCACCCGCACAACCGCACTTCTGACCAGCCGCACGAGTACATCTGGGCCACGTGGAAGCGCGATCGGCTGGTGGCTTGGGAAGCGGACGATTGGGCGGAATTTGCCCTGAGCGAACAGCTATGCGCTGGTCAGCAGCTCAAGATCAACTTCAAGACCTTGTTGCCGGGTGCCTTTGTCGAAGTGGAAATCGTCGATGGCAGTTTGCCTAATCGAACGGGCGCGGAGCTGGTTCCCGCTCTAGAGGGATTCAGTTTTGCCGATTGCGACCGGATGTCTGGGGACGAATTGGCGGCCGTGGTGAGCTGGCGGGGCAAGTCGGATTTGTCGGCGCTGAAGGGCCGGAAGATCCATTTGCGCTTTCGCATGGCGCGCGCCCAACTCTTTGCCGTTACCCTCTGATAGAGCAATCCTATATCATTTCCAAGGTGATCCGCAGATGGACGCAGATAGACGCAGAATAGGATGCACAAGACAATCCCTCACTCGAATCGTTCAAATCATTTAGGACTGCTATAGGAGACAGAGTATGCTGGTGGGAATTGTCACCTTGAAATCAGCCCCCTGGGAATTGGAGGATAATTTCCAGCGGCTGGAGACCTATGTCCGGGAGGCGGCCGGGCGTCGCGCCCAAGTGATTGTCGCGCCTGAGTCCGTGCTGGATGGTTATGTGTTTAATGCAGACCCCACATCCCAATTGGCGGATATGTTGGAAATCGCTCAGACCGTACCGGACGGACCCTATATCCAGCGGGCGGGCGCGTTATGCAAAGAATTGGGGATTTATCTGATATTCGGCTTGCTGGAACGGGAAGACCAAACCCTGTTCAATGCCTGTGTCATGCTCGATCCGCAAGGCGAGGTGATCGCCCATTACCGCAAAATTACCACTGCGGGAGAGTATGCCATCACGCCAGGACGAGCGCTACAGCCGTTTGACACGCCCTTGGGCCGGTTGGGCTTTCTGTTGTGTAGCGACCGCACCGTGGATAATTGCGCGGTGTTAGGGGTCCAAGGGGCGCAGGTCATTTTTATTCCCATGGACGGCAGCGGCGGGCCGGAGAACACCGAGAAAATGCGCTGGCGGGCTCGGGACAACCACTGCTGGATCGTCATCGCCAACACTTGGAGCGCGGTAATCATTAGCCCAAGCGGGGAATTGCACTTGGAGAAATACGAAACCGAATGCGTCAGCGTGCAATACGTCCCCTTGCCACAACGGGACAAAAGTCAAGGACGGTCGCGCTTTGTCGCGCGTCGGCCCGATTTATACGGTCCTCTAGTCGCCGGGCACGAGGACGGCTACTACGATGAGGAGGGCAAACTCACGGCAGCGGGCGAAGCACGCCGACAGGCAACGCGCCGGAGGGCAGTGGAGGGATCGTGAAAGACAATATCGCGGATATCCGTAGCCGGGTCACCCGCCACGATCTGTGCTACGACGCGGTGCCCTTTACCTACTTTGAGGGATTTATTCTCGGCAACGGCGATCTGGGTGCTGTGCTGTGGTTCGAGGAGGATCGCATGGTGCTCAGCTTGGACAAGGCCGATGTCTGGGAGCGGCGCGCAGACCAGAGTTTGGAGCCGGGCATGGATTACCGCATTGCCCTGCAGCAAGCCCGTGACGGTAGCTTTGATCCCAGTTGTCGCGTCTTTGATCCGGTGCGGCCCCCCGACCGAGTATGGGGCAACAAGTTGCCGATCGGCCGCGTCGAATGGCCGCTTGGGCAGACGCCGACCGCACTGGAGGGCAAAATTGTGCTCTACGAGGCCGCTTTTTCGCTGGAATTGCAACTGGAACAGGGGGCGCTGACTGTGTGGGGGTATTTGCACGCCTGTGAGAATATCGTCGAGCTTGAAATGGAGGCGCACGGGAAGATTCCACTGCCCACTTGCAGCGTCGCCCGCCGCTTGGACGAGCGCAGCGAGGAGATCATGCAAATATGGGATTATCCCGAGACCGAGTACGGCGGCCAAGGGACTGATCGCTACTTGGTGCAGGGATACAGCGGCGACGAGCAGTACGCGGTATTCGTCCGCCAGTGCCATGTAGCAAGCAACCGCGCTCGCTGCGCCGTCACGGTGGTCCGGGGTGCGGTCGGCGATGCGCTGCCGGCTCGGGCGGCCGCTGCTGTGGAGGCTTGGCAGGGACGCGATGACCTTTTTGACGAGCATTTGGCGTGGTGGGCGCGCTTTTGGACGCGCTCGCATTTGCAAGTGCCCGATGCTGCTCTGGAGCGCTTGTGGTACGCGGAGATGTACAAGCTGGGCTGCAATGCGCGGGCGGATAAGTATCCCGTCACCATCATGGGCGTGTGGAACCCCGATACGCGCATTCCGCCTTGTTACGGCGACCTGCACCACAATCTAGAAACAGAGATGAACTACTGGCCCATCTTTGCCGCCAACCGCCTCGAACTGGCCATGCCGCTCTACGAACTATTGGTGGACCAGTTGCCGCGCTTTGAGGAGAATTGCCGCACCTTTTTCGGCTGGAGCGGAGCTTACCTACCGGCCAATATGGATATCTACGGCCAGGGCGTGGGCTTTATGTGGTTTCCTTGGAATTTGCAGGTCGGCGTGGGTGCCTGGCTGGCTCAGCACTTCTGGCTGCACTATTGCTACAGCGGCGATCGAGACTTTTTGCGCGACAAAGCGTGGCCCTTCATGGAAGCTGTGGGCCGCTTCTGGCTGGGATTTCTCGAAGCCGACGAAGAGGGCGTGCTGCACGTGCCCTGGTCCTACTCGCCCGAGTACGACGACATTGTGTGCAAGGGTCGGGATTCGGCGTTTGATCTGGCGCTGGTGCGCTATTTGTTTACCACGCTTATCAAAGCTGCACGGGATCTCGGATTGGGTGCGGAAGAGACGGCGTCTTATGGTCAGGTCCTAGAAAACCTAGCTCCGCTTCCCGTGGATGAGAATGGCATTCAGGTTTACGCTGGGGTGCCGTTGGAGCGCAGCCACCGCCACTTCTCCCACCTGATGGCCATTCACCCCCTCGGTTACGTCAATGTCGAAGGCGACGCGGGTGACCGGGATTTGATCGAGCGTTCGCTGGCCCATTTGCGCCACATCGGCACGGGCCACTGGTCGGGCTGGTCTTTCCCTTGGGCGGCGCTGATTGCCTGCCGCGCCCGGCGCACCAATATGGCCCACTCCATGCTGCGCTTTTACACCGACCAAGTGGTGCTGCCAAACACCTTGCAGGTGAGCGTTGATTGGCGCCAGACCGGTTTCTACACGGCCGAACATGGTTTTATCAATACCTTGGAGGCAGGCACGGGTGCTGCCGCGGCGATTATGGAGATGCTACTGCAGAGCTGGGGTAGCAAAATCCGCGTCTTTCCCTGCGTGCCGGATGCGTGGCCTGCGGCGTCTTTTGATTCCCTGCGCGCCGAGGGGGCCTTCTTGGTCAACGCCTCGTATCGGGACGGGGCGGTGGAGTGGGTGCATATCACCAGCGAAGTCGGCCATGACTGCGCCGTGCACAATCCGTGGCCGCAAGGCGACGTGGTGCTGCGCGATCTGGGTACTGGTGCCGAGGTTTTGCTAAATGGGGAGGTGCTGGCTTTTGCCACCGAGGCGGGGGGACGGTACGAGTTGATCGGAACGGTGGCTGGTCGGCGGCAAAGACCCGGAGCGACCTTCGCCGGTCTGCCGCGCTGGGATTAAACGGAGTAGAGCATGGACAATTCCTTGACGGCACCGATTATTGACGCCCACGGCCATACCTTGGATCTGGCCTTCAAGTCGGAGAACAAGCTGCACCAGGGTTTGGGAGGACTGACTGATGTGCCCCTGATGCGCGCCGGTGGGGTTGCGGCTCAGCTAACTGCTTGTTGGGTGCCGGATGTGGGAATCGGCGGCCCCCACGGCAGTCGGCATCCCCTGCAGAAGGTCTTGCGGATCGTCGACTATCTGCATGGCCAACTCGAAGGCGAAGCCGGGGAATACGCCGTGTTGGCCACTGCTGCCGATCACATCGAAGAGGCGCACAAGAGCGGGAAAGTCGCCTTTGTTTTGGGTCTGGAGGGCGGCGATGCGCTCAAGGGCGACTTGAGCGTGTTGCGCACGCTCTATCGGCTGGGGTTGCGGCACCTTGGCTTGGTGCACGAAGGACGCAATGCCTTGGGCACGGCGACGCAGGTGTGGGACGGGCCGACCATGCGACTTTACGACAGCGAGGTCGATCCGCCGGGCCGGCTGACTGAGGCTGGCCGACAGGTCATTGGCGAGATGAACCGGCTGGGTATGCTCGTCGATATCACGCATCTGGTTGAGGCTTGTTTTTGGGATGCGCTGGAAGTCGCCCGCGCACCGGTCATTGCCACGCACGGCAATGCGCGGGCACTGCGGGACACAGTGCGCTACTTGAGCGACGACCAGCTCCGGGCGGTGGCCGCTACCGGGGGCCTGATTTGTCCTAGTCCGATGCCATTGGGACCTGGGGGTGAAACAGCCAGTCTGGAGATGTTGCTAGATCACATTGATTACATAGTTGCGCTGGTCGGATCTGCCCATGTCGGCTTTGGTACGGACCTGCTCGATCAGCTCAATGCTCGGCCGGTCGGGTTAGAGGATATTGGCGAGAGCCGAAATATCGTCGAGGGCTTGCAGCAACGCGGGCACCAAGCCGAGGCGATCGCCGGGATTATGGGCGGCAATTTTATTCGCGTTTTCAGGGAAGTAGCTGGCTAGGCTGCTGGCGTACGAGAGGAAAAACTGATGCACCAACCTTTTCTGGACTGGTACGATATCTGGGCGGGACAGGCCTGTGCCAATGAAAACGGCGAGTCTTGGCTAAAGGACCCGCCGCTGGGCGTGCGGCTAGCAGTGCAACCGGCGCGTAGGTCTCCGGTATTTTTTCGCGCAGAAAAGCCTTGGGAACAGGCCCGAATGGCCTATCCTTACGTCCTTTTGGACGATGGGCTCTACCGGATGTGGTTTTGGACTTCGGGAGCGGAAGGAGGCGGGGCGCGTTTCAACGGCTATGCAGAGAGCCGGGACGGTTTTGAGTGGGAACGGCCGAACTTGGGGTTAGTGGAGTACGGCGGCACTAGGGCCAATAATCTGCTTTCGCGGCACAGCGATTTTGAGATCAACTCGGTATTCATCGATCCCCATGCCGAGCCCGAGGAGCGCTACAAGGCCATTGGCCCGAAAACCGTATTTTACCGCAACGGGGTAGTGGATCCAGAAATGGATTGGGAGCAGTTTCGCCAGTTGGGTGCCGATACCGGTACTCGGGACGATCCCACCATTAATACCATGCAGGTTGTGGAGGAACAGTTCGGCGTCCGCCGCGACAATGTGGTACAGGGTGCTGTCTCTGGCGACGGGCTGCACTGGACTGTGCTCGACACTCCCTTAGTGAACGTCGGCAATAGCGTGCTCGATACCCAGAACGTCGCTGCCTACGAACCGGAAACCGGAGAATACGTCGCTTATTTGCGCGGCATGTTCCACAATGAGAACAAATTCGGCTATACCGGCCGACGGGCCGTGCGCAAGACCGGAGGGAAAAAGTTCGGCGCTTGGGGCCTGCCGCGTTACGTCCTAGTGGCCGACCCGCAGGACCACGTTTCCGACGATATATACACGCCGTGCTACTGCCACTATCCGGGGGTGCCCGGCTTGCATCTGATGTTTCCTTCGGTGTACCACCGGCTCGACTCAGAACAAGACGTCCAGCTAGCGGTGAGTCGGGATGGGTGGAATTGGGTGCGGCCCGAGCGCAAGCCGATCATCACCCTCGAAAGCGACGAAGGGCGGTACGGTTGCATCCGCGCCGCTCCCAACCTAGTGCCGCTCAATGAGGAGGAGTGGGGTTTGCCGTACGACGGCCGCTACAGCCGGCACGACCACGGCCCGGCCGAGTTGCCCGAAGGCGAGTTTCGCTGGGCTATATGGAAACGCCATCGGCTGGTGGCCTTGGAAGCGCCGCTGGAAGGACGGGTAACCACCATTCCGCGCATTTGCGAGGGTGGGGAATTGCGTCTCAACTTCCAAACCAAGCGAGCAGGCTGGATCAAGGTGGAAATTGTGACGCCGCCGATCGAGCCTGTGGAGTCGATTCAACCCTTAGAGGGTTTCAGTGCAGACGAGGCCGACGTCCTAGCGGGAGACGAGTTGGACCAAGTCGTTACGTGGCAGGGCAAGAGCGATCTAGCGGCGCTAAAGGGCAAGCAGGTGGCCGTGCGCCTGTACATGGCGCGGGCCAAGGTGTTTTCCATGGCTATCTAAGGGCATGGGCGAACCATTTACGTCCCAGCGGTGATAGAAAATTGGGCAGTGGGCTAGTTTGAAAATTCTCACTTTTTATTTGACATAAAGACGCTCCTTGGCATAATTTTTGCCAAAGAGCTCTCGAATACAGAAATGGCATCTGACCACCAACATCCGAATTATAAAAAAGCAAAAGCATTAGCTTTTGAAAGATCAAAAGGAGTATGTCAATTTTGTGGACTAAAAAAAGCAGAAGAAGCACATCATTGGCATGGCTATCAAGACCTAACCGGATATAAAAATATTTGCTATAAGCCTGTCGAAAAAATTAAAGGAGAAGATTTAACTGCATTGTGCAAAGATTGCCATAGAATAGCAAGTGCGATCAAAGCCAGACATAAAAAAATAGTCATCGAAAAAGAGCAATTAAGGAGGAAAGAACAAAAGCTAAACGAGAAAAAGGAAGAGCTAACTATGCGCGAGAAAAATCTAGAAGAAGAAATCGAAGCTAGAGCAGAAGAAAAAGCAGAAGCATACAAAGACGAACTTTTCGAGGCTCTATACTAGAATCAAGCCCCGGATACTTTGCGCTGCTTAGTTAATAGAACTACAATGCCCGGTCCAGCTAGGCTTGTGCTTGTTTTCCCTTCCGAAGTTCTTTCTGACGCCGAACCCAACGACGACGACGAGCTAGCTCTTGTTCTGTACTCCCAAGGCGGAACACAGGAATCTCGACTGTTCCTATTGGCTTCTCCATACAGTATGCTTCGCTTTGCTCATCAAATTCTTGAGCGTCTTGATCCCTCAAAGTCGTAGTCTCCACAATTTTTCTCCTTAAAAAGGTTAAAACACTATGCGAAACCATAAGATAAGAAATCAAAACTGGTTAGAACAGAGGCACTATATTTTTCCATTCTTCATCTGCTTCACTATCAGTTGTAGCCCTGTATTCAACCAGCCAACCACCCGCTTGCCCAAAGTGTCCGAATCAGAGCTTACCGAAGAGATCACAATACAAGTTCAGAGTAATTTCGATCAATGGGTTAAGCACAACGAGCGAGTTCAAAAAGTTGCAGACCGAATCCTATTAGCGTCGGCAGACCTATGCGGAGAAACCAAAACGGAGTATGGTTTCTACTGGATCGACGCTGCTGTTCTAAGCCAACTTTCTTTAGTCAATAGATTACTCATCCGAGACCACCATGAACTTCACGGAATCTTTAACAATGGAAATCTTTTTCCCTTTGTCTCTTCTATACGGCAAGGCTCAGGAGCCGAAGACGGAGGGTTAAAGATCGGCGACCGTATCACGCGCTTTAACGGAAAATTTGTTGAACCTGAATACACCGGAGAGAGTGGCCGTAGATTCGGATACGTTTACAAAGCACAATGGGAAGGGAAACTTGCTTCAGCTTTGAAAAAGTCTTTAGAAAAGCAACAGCCCATCACCGTCGAGGTTATCAGAACTATTCCAACAGAAAGAGAAAGGACAGAAGAAAGAGTCATAGAGTTATCCATTTCCCCTAAAAAAGTCTGTGACTACAAAGTGAGTATCATAAGCAACAGTGGAAGAAACGCATACACGGACGGAAAAAATATCGGGATCACAACAGGTTTTCTTTCGATCCTCAACGACAAAGAGCTTGCCTTGATTATAGGACATGAGCTTGCTCACATAACAGAGAGACATATAGAAAAGAAAAAAGAAAATCGCTTCATTGGTAGCTTTCTTGGAACTTTCTTTGATGCGCTATCAGAAGGCGTTTTCGGTGTTCGCACATACGGTAAATATGAATGGGAAGGAGAGCAGCTAGGGCAAGAAGCATTCAGCCAAGGCTTTGAGGCTGAAGCTGATTACGTTGGACTATACATGCTTGCGCGTGCAGGATACGAGACAGAATCAGCCGCTAACTTTTGGCGCAAGATGGCCGAAAAGATGCCCGCTCAAAGCAATTCCCTAACAGGGACACACCCGCCAACGGCCTACCGTTACCTGATGTTAGCCAAAACTCATGCCGAGATAGAGAAGAAGAAAGCGGCCAAGAAAAACTTATTGCCAGAGCGTCTAGTTACCAACGAGAGACCCAAACGCAAATACCTTGGAGGGAACAGAAGAAAATTTTAGATAGAATCTATTTCAATACATCTCTCGAAGTTAGTAGAAGAGCTCCCCCTCCGGCTCGCTCTTCCCACTCTCCACATCTAACACAGGTTTGCCGATAAAGACCTTGAACGTAAGCCTCTGCATCTGGCACATATTTTCTAAGCCAAGCGTGGCGACCACGAAACCTGCATGGATGGAGGAGTTGTTCTTTGAAAGACAGATTATTAGACTTAGATATGTGAGACATCTTCGGTGCTCCTTGACATGGGTTAGAGATGTCTCCGTTCTGATTTGCCCGGGAAGGCAAATCAGAACGGACGGCCGCACTACCTGCCGAAAGGCAACCAGTGCGGCCTTAATAATTATTACGCATCAGAACCTACAAAAAATCCGTTTCAAGTCAAATCTTCCTCAATTCTCCTTGGCAAAAACTGTGCCAGTTTGTTGTTTTTATTCAAACTAGCCCACTGCCGAAAATTGGCTCATTGACAGCCTGCCGGTAACTTCGCTAGAAAATCCGACGAAGGAGAAACCGTAACTCTCGGCCCGGCTCAACACCTGTTCGAGGGCGACGGGGTGGCCCGGGTCGGCAGACCAACTTACCACAAGATGAGCGAGAAGCACCTAGCCCGGTATATAGGCGAGTTTGCAGGCAGGCATAACGCACGCGCCGTCGATACCCTTCAGCAAATGACGCTCATGGCCCAAGGGATGCTGGGAAAGCGGGTGCGCTATGGGGAACTCATAGCGGACGCATAGGAAGGCGGCCAAGCTCTGAGCTCTGAGCTTGGCCGCCTTAACTGTTTGAATTTAAAACTTAACTCTAAAGTGCTTCAAGGAAGTCGTCTATCTCGACATTCGCCTTTTTCAAGTTCGTGGTTAGCGTGAATTTGGCCACTTCGTTGCCCTCCACAAGAATCATAGTATCTTCGCCACCACTTACACGCGGCCTTTTGAGTACGATATGACTTCCTTTCTGTCTCCTAAACTGGAATCCTAAGCGCATAAGAGCCTTAAAGGCTTTGTCTGAGGATATTCCAGAAGGGATTTTAGACAACGCTGAACTCCGTCCCTTCGACCTCTTCTAATTCCATGTTTATCGCCTCTTCGACATAAAGAGACACGGCCTCGCGTAAATTCGCAAAAGCCTTGCTTATCGTCTCTCCCTGACTGGCTATGCCCATCTCAGGACAATAGGACACATATAAATTAGTATCATTATCCTTTCCAATTCGGGCAGTCAGATTCATCATTTTCGGGATAGCTCCTTATTTTCGGGGGCTCCTTATAATCTGCTTAACACCTTCTTGCAGTTAAGCTTATAAGGCTTCTAAAACAAACATATGATTACTTGCTCATTTGTGCAACGCCTTGCGAATATCTACTACTTTGAATAGTTATCAGGGTTACTTCGATTTATGTAACCCGTTGTATTTCAGCGTGTTACTTTCTTTTGGTTACTCAGGTATATAATTCCCTATCTAAAGGCATGGGCGAACTATCTACGTCCCAGCGGTGATAGAAAATTGGCTCATTGACAACCTGCCGGTAACTTCGCTGGAAAATCCGACGAAGGAGAAACCGTAACTCTCGGCCCGGCTCAACACCTGTTCGAGGGCGACGGGATGGCCCGGGTCGGCGGACCAACTGCGGTGCCATTGGTTTTCGTCTGCTGCAAGTGCAAGGCGATTGGCCGTCCAAACGCCCTCTGCTAGCGCGAGAGGATGGGCTGTGTAGTGCCAGCGCGTGCTAGCGGCGTGTACCCAGAAGAAACACTGGGCACCGTCCAAACGCAGCCGATCGGCTCTCAGGTGGACCGCAACTGCGGACTGGCGCATATCGAGCGGGTCAGCGCCGACCCAACTGCGGTAGCACAGCAGCGGCAGGATGGACAGGGGGCGCTCCGGGGTATCGGCGCTCCAGCGCCGGTGATCGGTCCAGATAAAGCTCCCATTGTCCACACCGCCCTGCGCGGCCCAGGTGGCTAGAATGAAGATATTGCTACCGTCGGCCACCATGCTGGCGTGGTAGTCGTACGAACACCAGCCTTCTGGCCCTTTGTCGAAGTTATTTTTCATGACATTCTCTCCTCAGAAGCGTTTTTAAAAGGGAATTATATACCTGAGTGCCCAAGGATGATAAAAATTGGTTTTTCGGGTAATAAGTCATCAATCGCATCCCGCATCCTCTTCAAAATCCATGGGACCTCAGTTCCACTGGGTTGGGCGACGCAGGACGAACCCGCCGGGTTTGACGACCTCGTCAGGAAGTTGGCTATCCTTCAGCTTCTTTCGGCCAATGGTAAACGCTGCTGTTGCCGCATCGGCCAACTGAGAGGAATGTCTAGCCGGTGGAAAGGCGATGATCACCCGTTTCTCAGGATAGCGGTCGAGTGTCGCTCGGACGGGCGGCGTGAGATCGCTGTCGCCGGAAATGATAATCGCGGTGTCGAACGCGTTATCTTGGGCATCGCCGAGCAACTCGACTGCAATGTTGACATCCGTCATCTTTTCTTCGTGCGTAGTCCACTCGGCTCTGCACTCTGGGCAGTGTCTCTCTTTGGCGAGGTAGTGGCCGTAGTGGATGTGCAGGTCCGCTCGGATCTCCAGCGCTTCTAGGAATGTTGCCTGCCGTTTCGATTGGCTCGTACTGCCGGGGCGTGGGGAGATGCGGGCGGTAAAGTACCGAACCGCTGCCAACACTTGGCCCGGCAACAGCAGGTTTTCGGCTAGACGCCGCATATCGATCCAATAGTACCGTCTCCAACCCTTGGACTTGAGCCCGTAGTAGAGATTAAAACCATCGACATACACGATCACCCGCTCCCTTGCGGCTTGACGTTGCGTTCCCTTGGTATTTATCGCCATTGACAACTGCTAACTAATAAGCTATCGTGTACATATTACCCCGCCGGAGATAGCATCTCCGGCCCGACGCCCCGCAAGGGGCGTTTCTTTTTATCCCACCTTTCACTCAGTTCCGCCGCCGCCCGCTCGCTGTTCTATAGCCGTCTCTCCAGCCCAAAAGGGGGGTCGTCCACAGTATATAATTCCCTTTTAAAAACGCTTCTCAATAAATGTTAGCCCATCACGTCGGCCGATTGGGCGCAGGTGGCGAAGAATTCGTCGGTTTGCTGTGCGATGCGCACTGGGGTTAGAGGTTTGATTTCGAGTACCGCATCCCCTTGAAAATTGACCGCCGCTAGGGCATTGAGCAGGTAGCGCCAATCCGCTGCGGGTATTTTGCCGGTGCCCGGCATGGTGTGCAGGCGGCCGATGCCCACGTCATCGCCCAAAGCATCGCTGATGTGCAGGTGGCAAATGCGGTCTTGCAGCCGATCAACGTACTCTTTGAGGGGAAAGCGTTTGAATTTTTGCACGTGGGTCGTGTCGAGGCAGATTCCAAGGTCGGCAAAGCGCGCCAGCGCCCGCTGCAAAATGGACAGGTTCCACAGCTCAGGGTCTTCTTCTTGCTCGCCTTCGGAGGCGTTTTCCAGCGCGATTTTGACGTTGTTCTGGCGCGCGTACTCCAGCACTTGGGCGGCAAAATCGAAATTGGGCTCGGGGCCATCGAGAGAGAGATTGGCCGCGTGTACTACTAGGACCTGACTGCCCACTTGTGCCACCGTGTCGATTTGGCGGTGGTAGCTCTCAATGGTATTGTCGCCGCCCGTGTGCCAACTCGAGCGCACGCCGCGCAGGATTTGCGCCAGCCGAGGCCGGTGCTCCTCGGCGTAGAGATCGAATTGTTGGGACACCAGAGCTTCCCGGGCGGGGCTCGTCCACTCCCAGCTAGCCCATTTGGGCCACAACTCAACGCCATAACCCGCGGCAGCCACTTCGTCGACGACTTTTGCCAGACTGTCCAAGCCGCGGTCTAGGGAGAAGCTGGTGCCGCCTTTTCGCAAGGGGAAATAGTGAATGTAATTCCACAGGCTGATGGAGATATTCAGTTGCATGGGGCCTCTTTTCTCAAATTGGTTTGCGGTGGTTAGCTATTACCATCCGTGCATGCGGTGTCCCTCCGCGGGGAACCAGATCAGATCCACTACCATAGAAAAAACTACCCCGACCACATAACCGATGGCCAGGCCGTAGAACAAGGGTTTGCCAGCGATGTAGGCTTTGACCCCGCCGTAGCGCAGCAGGATTATTTTGACAACCCACACGATAAACAGACTGAACCAGTAGAGGCGGAGACCGAACGTGTGCTGGAAGGCCAGGCCGATGGGATGGAGGGGGAACCAGTGGAAATAGCCGCGCAGCAGGGCGATGAGCGCGGCTTCGCCAAAGCCAAAGAGCCACACCGCCCACTTGTTCAGGTCGGGCAGCATGGGGTTGTTGAGCAGATAGACCATATCTTCGAAGATCCAGTTGGCCTTGCCGCCGAGGAAAATCAGGCCGCCCCCTTCATAGGCCAAGCTGATTGTCTCGACGGCCAATACGACGAAGCCGATGGGAAAGGCGATTAGGACCATTGCCGTCAGCCGTCCGGGCTGCCGCTCTAGGGAGAACAGGCGGAAGCAGTGGGGCAGAGCTGGCCAGGCCGGGATGCGGAAGGTGCCGAAGAAGGCATTGCTGGTGAATACCTTAAACGCCACTAGGCTGCGCGGCGACTGGAAGGCCGAACCGACTAACTCAATGAGGAAGGAATCGCCTTTGATATGGGGCTTATTGGGCAAGAGATAGGCAAAGCCAGTGGCGGCGACGAGTTTGGCTATGACGAAGTAAGTCAGCGTCATCAGCAGGAAAGCGCCAATAGATATGGGCAAGCTCATGCCCAGTTGCACTCCCCAGCCGATGACGCTGAGCCCCGACAGAATTAGGCCAGCCAAGGCCAGCCGGTAGAGCGCGACTTGGCGCGGTTCGCCCTGGCCGCTGCGCACTTGGTGCCACACCTGACGCAAATGGCGTCGGGCCAGCCAGATGGACCACAGGCCGATGAAGACTAGGGCGCCGTAGCTCTCCATGTAGATGATGTTTTGCGCCTCGGGTTGCTGGCCGGCGGCACCCACGGCAAAGCCGCCAATGGAAAAGCCGGTCCGCTTCATTAGGGCTATCTTGAGCGCGGCTAGTAAGTGGAAAAAGATCATGCTGCCGAGGATGTCCACTGGACACAAATAGGTCACGGCCATGATCAGCGGCAGAATGCGCACGGTGAGAAAAAAGTCCGGCGTCGCGTGAAAGTCGTAGAATTTCCAGTAGAATTCGATGGGTGGCAGGCCTAGGGCGAAGTAGGTGGCGATATTGTAGAGTATGGGTAGGAAAACCAAGGCGAAGCCGATCCAGAAGACGGGCTTGCAAAATAGCTCGGGCCATCGCTTGCCCTCAAAGCCTTGAGTCAGGTCTAAGGGCATTTGCGCCAGTGGAAAGGTCAGCTTCTCGGCCTCGACCCACTGTTTGTGGAACAGGGCGATCAGGCAGAAGCCGAAGACTACCATGGCCATAGAGACGCCGAGCCACTGGCCGATGGCACCGATCCACCCGTCCCAGGGAATGGAGGCCCCTTCGGACAGGCCAAACCAAAACGGATCGATTACCCGAGGAGAGGCATTGGCAAAGACGTGCCAGGGAAGGTAGTCGAAGAAGATCTCCTCCCACTGGTTCTCGGCGGTGGCGAAGTAACTTGGTGCTCCCACAATTGAGGTCCAGTAGGTCATCCAGCCCAACTGCGGAATCGTACCCACCACCCACAGCATGGAGAACAGGGTCAGCATTTCGCCGCGGCTGAGCGCCACGCGCGGCCAGAGTGCCCTGAGTGCGGTATTGAGGAAGAGCCACAGCACAAAGGGCATGAAAGTGGCCATGGGGAATTGCGAGTGGACGTAGCTGCCTATGCCTAGGCGCTGGCCAACGTTGACGATGTAGTAGAAGTTGGCGGCTATGGTCAGGGCACCGAGGACAATAGCGCGCGCGGTGATCTGCGGCAGACCGTTCATGGGCTACAGGGCTGTTGAAAAGAGTAGGACATTAGTCCTTCAAATTGGTGTAAAACCTGTGTTGTGGGAAGAAAGAACCTATTTTTATGGTTAGCTGTATCGCTGCTTCCCGAATCGCATAGAATATGGCCCGCTTGTTTGTTTTTTTTCTGCTCGCTGCCGCCACCGGTGCCCACGCCCAAGCTAAGGACGCTTCTGAGGCGGCCGACATTGCCCATCACAGCGCCAAGGTGCTCTTTGAGAAAGGCGATTTGGAGGGAGCGGTGCCGTTCTATCGCCGCGCCATTGAGCTCGACCCCCAGCGTCTCGCCGCCCACCTCGAACTGGGCGTCGCCCTTTTTCAACTCGGCGATACAGACGGTGCGCTGGCAGCATTCCGCACGGTCTTGCGCCTCAATCCCGAACACGCATTGGCGCACAGTTACCTAGGCAATGTGCTGTACAGCCGCCGGGATGTCGAGGGCGCGGTGCGAGCCTATCGCCACGCGATTGAACTCGACCCCACACTAGCCCAGGCCCACAGCGACCTAGGGGCCATCCTTTACGGACTGGGCGATGTGGAAGGGGCCATTGCCGCGTGCAGCCGAGCGATTGAGCTCGAGCGCGACCACGTACAGGCGCTCTACAATCTAGGCTTGGCTCTAAAAAAGAAAGGCGATTCGGAGCAAGCGGCCCAATTTTTGCGGCGCGCCATTCAGGCCGATTCTACCTATGTTCCAGCCCGCTACAGTTTGGCCCTGCTGCTCTATGAGCGGGGCAATGCGGCAGAGGCCATCGCCCAGTACCGCCAGATCATCTCCTTAGACCCCAAGCACAGCCGCGCCCACAACAATTTAGGCCATATCCTCTATAGTCGCGGTGATGTCATCGGCGCTCTAGCACTCTTGCAACGAGCCCTTGAGCTAAACCCCGACTACGCCCAGGCCCACTTCAATCTGGGTCTGGCTTTTAAAAAGCAGGGGCGGATCGACGAGGCCGTGCAAGCGTTTGGCGCTGCTTTGCGCCTGCGCCCGGGCCATGTCCGCACCTACAATCATCTAGGTGCTGCGCTCCACGCTCGCGGCGATAGGGGTGCTGCGGTCCAGGTCTATCAGCAGGCTATCCGCCTCAAGCCCGACTTTGCCGGCCCGCGCTTTGGGTTGGCCACCATCCTACAGGAGCAGGGCAATGAAGCCGCCGCCATCCAGCAGTACCGCGCCATTATCGACATTGGCGACGATGAGCACTTGCAGCGCATGGCGCAACAAATCCTCCGCGCTATGGGGGAAAAACCATAGGTTCAGCGTTTTACAGTGGCAATGCCCCGCCCTTCTTCTACTACTACAAAACGATTCCCCGTCACTTGGGTGTATTGGTCGATTAAACCGCTGGGCCAGCGGATTTCTAGGGTGTCCACTGAGATACTCGGCCCTAGTCCAAAAGTGAGCCACAGACTGTTATGCGATAGGTAGCTTGAGCCAGCGGCTACTTCTCTGAGTTGTTGCTGGCCGCCCGCGACTAGGCGCACTCTGGCACCAATGCCGTCGCGGTTGCTGTTGCGGCCCAAGGTGCGGATGGTTAGCCAGTGATTGTCGCTGGAGGTGTCGTTGCGCAGCAAGGAGGGCACGTCGTTTTTGTTGACCACGAAAAGATCCTCGTCGCCGTCGCCGTCGTAATCGCCGACCGCAGTGCCCCGGCTCGACTTGACGATCCGCAGACCTGGGCCAGCTTGCGCGCTCAGATCGACGAAGGCAGCACCATCGTTGCGGAAGAGGTTATTCTGCTGGGCGTAGCTCGACTGCGGGAAATAGTCCTCTAGGGCAGCAGTGACGTGGCCGTTGGCAATGAAGATATCCAGATCGCCGTCGCGATCCCAGTCGAAGAAAGCCGTACCCCACTGCAGCGGCATGAGCGTGGTGCGGGCGACGCCAGCGGCAAAGGAGATATTGGCGAAGGCGCGGCCGTCGTTACGGTGGAGAGTGGCGGTCTGTCCTTCGTAGTTGCTCACCGCTAGGTCCAGGTCGCCGTCGTTGTCCCAGTCGCCAGCGGCCAGACCCATGCTGCCCTCGGGTCGCCCATCGGCGTCGTAGGCCACGCCTAAGGTTAGAGCCTCTTCGGCAAAGGTGCCGTCGCCTCGGTTGGTGTAGAGGAAGTTGGGGGTGGCGTCGTTGGCCACGTATAGATCTAGATCGCCGTCGTCGTTCCAGTCTAGGAAGGTGGATCCCAGCGTCTTGCCTAGGACGGCGTTGAATCCGGCACTAGTGCTGACGTTGGCAAACGCGCTGTTGCCGTCGTTGCGATACAGCACATCGGGCTGGCCGGCAAACGCTTCGGGCGAGGCCACGCTGGCCACCCCGCGCTGGCCGCCGAAGAAGCCATCGCGCTGCTCGCCGGGCAGCAGGGTGGTTTCTGGATCGAAGACCACGTAATTGCCCGCAAAAAGGTCCAGATCGCCGTCGTTGTCGTAGTCCCCGAAGGCGCAGGCCGTGCCGTAGCCGTTGTCGTCCACTCCGGCTAGTGCGCCGGTCTCGGCAAAGGTGCCATTGCCTTGGTTGGCAAAGAGGAGATTGGGGCCGTAGTAGGTGACGTACAGGTCGGCGTCGCCGTCGTTGTCGTAGTCCCCGGTTACACAGCCAGAACCCCAGCCGCTAGCATTGGTACCGGTCTGTTTGCCGACATTGGCGAAGGTGCCGTCGCCCCGATTGCGGAACAGGGCGTTGCGCGGGATTGCACCATTGGGCGGAGGCTGCACATCGCGCGGTAGATCGGCATAGCGCGGACCAGTAAAGCCTAGGCCGCCGTTGACGATGTACAGGTCGAGCCGACCGTCGCCGTTGTAGTCGAAAAAGGCCGCACCCGACCCGGTCGTCTCTAGGATCGTGAGGGCGTTGTTGTTGCCGTACCAATTGCGGAAGGACAATCCCGCGTCCCGGGTTGCATCGGCGAAGCGGGGTTGGGCATTGCAGATGGTAGCGCCGAGGAGAGCGGCTAGGAGCAGAAAATTGATTGTTGGTACCAGTGCCCTTACTCCCTCGGCTAAGTAAGAAGCCGTCTTGGAAAGACCCAAGACGGCTTCTTTGAGGCTACAGGAGCGAAGCCCCTGCGGTTTAGCGGAGCCTTATTTGAGGAAAGTCATCGCCCGCGATTCGACGAACGAGCCCGCCTCCATGCGGTAGTAATAAACGCCGCTGGAGACCAGCTTGCCGCTGGCATCGCGCGCATCCCAATCGGCCCGGTATTTGCCCGCGGTCATGGTCTGGTCGGCCAAGGTGGCCACCAACTGACCGGCGGCATTAAAGACTTGCAACTTCACGTGTGCTTCGACATCGGGTATGGTAAACTCGATGACGGTGCTCGGGTTGAAAGGATTGGGAGTGGCATTGCCCAGACTATATGCGTCGGGGGTGCTGGCGGCCACCTCCAGTATGGCGGTGATATCGGCACCCAACTTGCCCGAGGCCAAGGCCGTAGGCGTATAGAGCAGCAGATGGGGGCCGTAGGGGTTAGAGGTCTCGTCGTCCCCGTAGCCGTAGGTAAAGGTCTCTAAGCGAATGCCGTTTCTTGTATAGAGGCCGTCGTAGGGACCGTCCTCCTGCAATAGGAGGAAGCGGGTGCCTCCCGGCCGCATCAGGCCCCAGCTAGCGGGGAATTCGATTTCAAAGGCGCAGGCACCGTCGCGTCCGAGTGCGCTTATGGTCGCCGCCCGACTGCCGGCATTGATAAAGACGAGGTTGCCGGTTTTGTCGGCGGTGACGCCCAAGTTGTTTATTCTGGAACCGCCCAAGGCGCCGATGGCGGCGGCTTCTTCATTGGAAATAGCGTCGCCGCACAAATCGCCGTTGCGGTTGGCCCACATCACATTGCCGTCGTGGTCCAGGCGCAGAATGTTCGGGTGGGCCCACGAAGAGACCCAGATGCCGTCGTCGGTCACCGAGATCTGAGCGGGGCCTGCGCCGGAGACGCTCTCGTTGCCGTCATCATCGACTCTGGTCACGTTGTAGAACTCGGTTATATCGAATGCTTGGGTGATTTCGCCAGTGGTCTTGTCGCGTAATTCAACGGCGTTAAAGGGCACCTCTTGCCGGCCCCAGAGGGCGTTGAACACCACATCGCCTTTGGGCTGATATTCGACGATGCGGTCGCCGTTGGCATTGGGCGAATAGCCATCGGTGCCGAAGTCGGTGACTCGGTCCCAAGATTGAGCGGCGCGGTTAATGCGGATTTTGTAGAGTCCGCCCAACTCTCCACTGTGATTGGAGGTCCAAAAAATCTCTCGATCCTGATCGTCTATGCGCATGCCGCCTAGGGTGCGGGCACCCTCAAAGCCGAAGTCGAAATTCCAGCGCTCCCAAGCGTTGGGGTTGGCCAGATAGTCCGTGCCCAAGGTGCCGCGGACCATGTCGCCGGCTTTGTGGCCCCGGTCGGGTACTTCGCGCTCGTATTCTTGGACCCAGATTTCGGGCGGATCCTGCGAGGTGTCAATATTGGGGACGGTGAACCCCGAAGGGCCCGCCCCAGGACCGGCCAGGACCGGCCTGTCGAGGTTGTTGACCGCGACCACGTCGAATTCGTAGTCGCCGGCTCCCGCGGCATTGCCCTCCCAGTCGTTGCCGTCCCAAGTGACGGTGCCATCGCCGGCTTCGGAGACTTGACCCGGGGTGGTGGCGATGTACATATCTTGGGGCTCTAAGCGCAGCCAGGCACCGGCCGGCCCCCGCTCGCCGGTTTCGCTGCTGCCTTTGCGGTAGATTACTACCCAGACCGTGGCGCGCTGGTTGATGGTAAAGGGAATGTCCACGCTACCGTTGCCGTCGTAGGCCACATCCTGAGTGGAAACGGCCATTGGATTGAACTCACCGGAAATGTCAGGTAGCTCAAATGCGTCTCCATAATCAGGGCCTGAGGGGTAGGTCTGTTCGTCCTGTGCCCACGTCGCACCGACGGCGAGTGCTGCTATTGACCAACTAATGGCCAAAATGCGCAATTTACGCATGGTGCCTCCTTGGTTTGAGAAAAAGTGAATGACTACGTTCTGCAAAATCAATAACTCAAGAAAAATAAATAAGTTGAATTGTAAGTGAGCGCATTTCTCAGAGATATGTCTTTTAGACGAGCATGTCAAGCATTTTTAAGAGGTTCTTGCACCTGATTTTTCTATTGAACATCAGGCGGGATTTTTGAACTCGACACTGTAGAGTTCGCCGCAGCGCATCTGAAATCCCAGCGAGATCGGCCCTTCGCCTTGGTGGCCCAAGTCAGCCTCGCCTTGCCAGGTCACTTCGCGATCCAGGTGGTCGCCCACTAGCCAGTCGCAGTCCTCGAATGAGCGGCCGGGCAGGGGCTGGTACTTGCGGTCCATGACCTGCACCTTGACGCTGCCGCCGGGCACGGTCTTGAAGTTGAGATGGACGCGGCGTTGTTCAATTGCTAGCTGAAAAGTTCTGAAGCTCCCCTCTACCGGTGCTTCCAAGGCAGCGAGCCGTCCCTTGGGCCACCAGGCCCAGGCAATGTGCCCGTGCGGAGGCTGGCGCAGGTGCTTGTGCGGCTCTGGCGAGCCGCAGATGGTGATGCCCATGCGCTCGCCGGGCAAGGGTACTAAGCCGATGCCGGCTGACACCGCCCCCTCGACCCAGGTGCCTCCATCGCCGGGTTCGCACACTGGTCCGCCGGGCACGAAGTTCCACACCACATTGTCCGGGCTGGCGGCGAGCACAAAGCTGAAAGAGTCGTCTATCAAGCGCCAGCGCAGCGGGAACATGAGGTGGTAGTCGGTGGTGCCCGGCATTGTTGTTTTGGAATTGGCGTACCACAAATCGTAGGGTTCAGCCGCGGCGTTGGGCCAGAAGACTTCCTCGGACAGGGGCAGG
>JAJEIO010000036.1 GCA_022827835.1 Candidatus Latescibacterota bacterium | reverse complement strand
CAGAGCGGCCTCGCCACCCGTGCGATCTTCGCCGAGTAGTCCCGTGATCAGCGCCGCCAAGATCATCGCCGCCCTCGAACGGCACGGCATTACGCACGTATTAGGGGTCCCAGACAATGGCTCGTGCGTCCTGTACGAGCGCCTGTGGGAACACGACACCATCGAAGTGATCCTCACCAGCCGCGAGGGCGAGGCGTACGGCTTGGCCTCCGGCCTGTATTTGGGCGGTGCCCATCCGCTGGTGCTGATCCAGAACACGGGTTTTCTGGAGGCCGGCGACGCCTTGCGCGGCACGGCCTACAACATGGGCATTCCCCTCGTCATGCTCGTCGGCTACCGAGGCTATGCGACCATGGCCCCAGGTGCCCCCCGGGTCGATACGGCTGCCACCTTCTTCGAGCCGACTCTCAAGGCTTGGAACATTCCCTACACCGCCATGCACACAGACGACGACTGCGGTCAAATCGACGCCGCGTTCGCCAAGGCCCAAGAGACCTTGCTGCCAACCGCTGTGCTGCTGGTTGCGGAGACTGCATAAGATGCTCGACAAATACACCTGCCTCGCAAAACTAGCCGCCAGACGCACGGACGAAGTTGTGGTCACCACCATGAGCGTGGCCATGCCTTGGGCCGCGCACTCCGACGGCCCCCTAGACTTTGCCCACGTCGAAAGCGCCATGGGCCACGCCGCTGACTTTGCACTGGGCTTGGCCATTGCCCAGCCCGAGCGCCGGGTCTTGTGCATCAACGGCGACGGCAGCACCCTGATGTCGCTGGGCGTCCTCGTCACCTTGGCCCAGCGCCCGGCCCCGAATCTAACCCTCGTCATCACTGAAAACGGCACGTACGAAGTCACCGGCAGTCAGCCCGTGCCCGGAGCCGCCTTTATCGACTACGAGCAAATCTGCCGTGGGGCCGGCCTTCAGCGCGTCTATACCATCGACACCGACGAGGACTTCGACGCCAAGCTCGACCAGCACTTTGCGGAAGAAGGCCCGGTCGTCTTTATCTGGAAAATCGCCCCGGCCACCGAGCCGGTGCCCAAACCGGCCCTGCCGATCGGCGAACGCGCCCAACGCCTGCGCACCGCCCTAGTCGGCCAAGCCTAGAGGTACCCACCGTGCAACTACCGCAAATGGCCCCTGTCAAGCAGCACTTTGCCAGCGACTCGCTCGCCGACGTGGCCGGCGAAGTCCGCCGCCAGCTAGCGCACGCCAGTCTAGCCGATGCCATCGCCCCCAGTGCGCGAATCGCCGTTACAGGCGGCAGCCGTGGCATCGCCAATATCCCGCTCATCACCCGCAGCGTCATCGACTGCGTCAAAGAGGCCGGCGGCAAGCCGTTCCTGCTGCCAGCTATGGGCAGCCACGGCGGCGCTACGGCTCAAGGTCAAAAGCAAGTGCTCGCCAGCTACGGTCTCGACGCCGAGAGCATGGGCTGCCCAGTCGAGGCAACTATGGATGTCGTCGAGGTAGGCCAACTCGACGACGGCACCCCCGTACTACTCAACCGGCTCGCGACCGAAGCCGATGGCGTGGTGCTCATCAACCGCGTCAAGCCGCACACCTCCTTTCGCGGGACCTTTGAGAGCGGCCTGATGAAGATGATGACCATTGGCCTAGGCAGCCACAAAGGCGCGACCATCGCCCACGCCGGGGGTGCCGAAAGCCTCGCCCGCCTGATCCCGGCTTGGGGCCGCTGCATCCTCGACCAAGCGCCGATTCTCATGGGTGTGGCCCTCGTCGAAAACGCCTATGAAGAGACGCTCCGCGTCGAGGCCCTGCAACCTGGGCAGTTCCAAAGCCGCGAGCCGCAGCTTTTGGACGAAGCGCGGCGCGCCATGCCCCGCCTCTTCGTCCAAGGCATCGACCTGCTGATCATCGAGCAAATCGGCAAGAATATCTCGGGCACGGGCATGGACACCAACGTCGTCGGCCGCATGCTCCTGCCCGGCGTCAAAGAGCCAGAGTCCCCAGGTGCGGCTCGCATCGTGGTGCTCGACCTAACCGACGAAACCCACGGCAATGCCAACGGCGTCGGCCTCGCCGACATCATCACCCGCCGCCTGCACGAGCGCATCGACTTTGAGGCCACGTACGCCAACGTCTTCACCACCACCTTCCTCAATCGCGCGTACATCCCCGTCGTCATGGCAACCGACCGCGAGGCCATTGAAGCCGCGCTCTCGGTGCAAAACCTCGCCCACCCCGAACAAGCGCGCGTCGTCCGCATCAAAAACACCCTCGACATCGGCCACATCCACCTCTCCGCCAGCCTGCTGCGAGAATTCGGCGACCATCCCGACTTAGAGCAAACCGGCGCACTGGCCGATATGGCTTTTGACGGCGTGGGACGATTGCGCTAAGTCGTAGCCGACCCTACAATTCCCGTCGGTACCGCCTTCATTGGAGACAGATACAAGGATGAGGGAATAATAATTGACACCTATCTTTGAATGGGATGAGAACAAAGCCTTGGAAAATCACAGAAAACACGGTGTCGATTTTGAAGAGGCAAAAACAGTTTTTAATGACCCTCTTGCGATCACAATTCATGATCCAGACCACTCTATAAACGAGGAGCGCTTTATAAATTTGGGATGCTCCTCAAGAGGAAGAATTTTGGTTGTGGTTTATACGGAGCGAAACGAAACCATTCGTTTAATCAGCAGCAGGATACCAACGAGAAGGGAGCGATTGGATTATGAAAAGCGATAAACAAAAAGGAAAAGACGAAATGAGAGCAGAGTACGATTTTTCTGATGGTGTACGTGGAAAGCACTATAAAGCGTATCGTCAGGGGCATTTAGTAAAAGTAGAAAAACAAGATGGATCAACTGAAGTTCACTACTTTGCACTCGAAGAGGGTTCCGTTATGCTCGACCCAGATGTAAGACAACATTTTCCCGATTCCGAATCTGTGAACAAAGCACTTAGGTCGTTAATTGCACATCCCGATCTTCTTTAGTGCCAGTTTACAGCTATCCTCCTTTGGGGTAACAAGGGCTTTGTATTCATTGCGCGCGGCCAACAATGTCTGCGGCCACCATTCTCGCGGCCTTGCCTATAGCTTGGTCGCGCTCGTCGTCGGCTTCATACGTTCCCCGCCCTATCGACTCGTATTGCCTCAGCAGCACCGCTCCTTCGAAGGATTTTATTTCGACGGAGACCACCATAGAAAACTGGTATTGACCCAGTACTCTACCCCAGTGGATGCGATCATCAACGGAGAGGATGTCCAGTAAGAGGATGGCGTCGGCCCCGCCCTCGTCGGCCAAGCGCAACTGCCCGTCCTCTCGGAAGGCCCCGACCGTGGCTTGTATCAGGCTATCGGCAGCGGCGTATTCGGTTGTCTGGTTGCCCACAAAGGGGATGGCGATGGTGTCAATGCCGCCGCCTAAGATGCCTCTGTAGGGTCCGTGGTAGCAACCAGTGGCTAAAAAGAGAGCTAGCAGAAGTATTGCCAAGGGAGGTCTCCTTCTCACAGTAATACCATCTGGCGATGTATTACTTAAACACCGCCAGCGGTGCGGGGTGTTACTGTGCAGTGGGTTTTTGTCGCCAATCCCTTCCGATTGACTCCGCGATAACGGCGACCGACAGCCAGCAGCCGAAGAATCAGCCGTAGTCTATACGCGGTTGTGCAAGCGGATGTGACGGACCTGTCTGTCCTCGCGGACGATTCCTTTGGCTTAGTGTACACCGGCGGCCACGTGTCTGTGTGGGTTGCAGACATCCAACAGTGCTATGCGGAAGCCGGACGCATCGTCGAAGTCGTCGAATGCGGAGAGCAAATCGAGGACGAACCGCGGCTGGAAAAAATGCCCGAGCATTTGTTGATCGTCGGGCGGAAGGAAGGGGGCGCTTAAGGAGCGTACCTATAGCTCCTTGCGATACCGCTGTGCAGGAATTTTTAGCTGATCGCGGTATTTGGCTATGGTTCGTCGCGCAATTTTCAGCCCGCCCTTGCTCAACTCCTCGACAATCTGTTGATCCGAAAGCGGTCGGGCCTTGTCCTCGTCGGCGACGAGCTGCGAAATTTTCTCCTTCACCGAGCGCACGGACACATCTTCGCCTTCGTCCGTAATGAGCTTGTTGTCGAAGAAGTACTTCAGTTCAAAGACTCCATGCGGCGTCTGCACGTACTTGCCGTTGCTGACACGGCTAATCGTCGATACGTGCATTCCCACCGCGTCAGCCACGTCCTGCAAGACCAAGGGCCGCAACCGCGATGGCCCTTGCTCGAAAAAGGGCAACTGCGCCTGCAACAGGTAATTACCCACCTTGAGTATGGTAGTGCGGCGCTGGTGGATGGCGTTGATGAGCCAGCGGGCGTCGTTGAGATTCTTGGCCACGTAATCCTTGACCGCAGCCGCACCGTCGCCATGGGAATTGTTGAGCAGATGCTGGTATTCAGAATTGATCTTTAAGGACGGCATGGACCCGTCGGCCAGCCACACCTGCCACTCCTCGCCAATTTTTTCAACTACCAAGTCCGGCGTGATGTACGCGACTTCGCTATCCAGCGTCAAGAGATTGTCGTAGTCGCTGCTGGCCAACAGACCCGGATGCGGCTGTAGGCGCTCAATGACCTGCAAAACCTCTTTGAGCTTCTCGTTGGAAATGGCTAAGGCGCGGGTGATGTGCTGCAGACGCCGCCGCGTCAGGTCCTCTAGATGGTCGCGCACCACTTGCAAGGCTAGGGCGCTAAGCGGGTCGTTGCGCTGGCTCAACTGGATCATCAGACACTCGCGCAAGTCGCGCGCGCCGACTCCAGACGGGTCAAAAGACTGAATGACGCGCAGCACCTTTTCGACCGCAGCCACTTCCACTTGTAGATCATCGGCGATCTCGGCGAGCGAGCAGCCGACGTAACCGCGCTCGTCGATATTGCCGATGATGTACTCGGCGATAGCGCGCTCTTCCGGTGCCAAACCGCTAATCTCGCCTAGCTGACGATACAGGTGCTCTAAGAGAGGCGGCATGGCGGTGATGCGGTTTTCCTGTGGCTCGCGATCAGCCTCCCAATTGGGATCGTATTCCGTGCGCTCGCTATTGTACGCGCCCGCGTCGAACTGGTCGTCCAACAGCGCGTCCCAATCGACCTCCTCCATGTCCGCGGGCAGGTCCTCTTCGGCCTTGAGCCCCTCCTCCTGCTCGCGCAGTTCCTCCTCATCTTCCCCCTCCTCGCGCAGTTCAACGACCTCTTCGAGCAAGGGGTTGAGTTCGAGTTGCTGCTTGACTTCCAGCGTCAAATCTAAGGTGGACATCTGCAACAGCCGCAGCGATTGGATGAGCTGCGGTGCCATCCTTTGCTGGAGGCGCAAGCCGGTATTTTGCTCGGGACGAAGCATTATAAATTATTGTAAATTAATTACTTAATAAAAATTACCTACCCTGATAGTAGCTGTAAAAACAAGCCCGTGCAGCGCGAAAAGTCAAGGTGCAACCGCGCCTACCCATCGACCCGCCAACTAAAGCGCTCGCCGAGGTAGATTCGCCGCACCTGCTCGTTGGCAATTAGCTCCTCGGCCGTGCCCGCAGTTAAAATTTTACCATCCACCAGGATATAGGCGCGCGCGGCGATCTCCAAGGTCTCGCGCACGTTGTGGTCGGTAATCAGTACGCCCAAGCCTCGGTTTCTCAGTTCGGCGATGATGTTCTGGATGTCTTCTACTGTGCGCGGATCAATGCCGGCAAAAGGCTCGTCGAGGAGCATGTAGTGCGGCTCGCAAGCCAAGGCCCGCGCGATCTCGACCCGGCGCGTCTCGCCGCCCGAAAGCGTGTCGGCGCGCTGATTGGCGCGTTCTAGCAAGTCCAGTTCGGTTAGCAGTTGCCGTTGGTGCTCGGCGATGCGCGCTTTATCGACTCCTCGCGCTTCCAATACAGCGCGAATGTTGTCGGCCACGCTCAGCTTGCGAAAGATGGAGGTCTCCTGCGGCAGGTAGCCAATGCCCATCTGCGCGCGGCGATACATCGGCAACCCGGTGATATCCGCATCGTTGAGCAAGATGCGGCCCCCGTCCGGCGCGGCAAAGCCGACGATGCTGTGAAAGGTCGTGGTCTTGCCCGCACCATTGGGCCCCAACAGGCCAACAACCTCCCCCGGCTCGACGCGGATGCTGACCTCGTCAACGACCGCCCGGCCCCCGTAGTGCTTGCTCAATGCGTGCGTTTCCAATGCCACCTTACGGCTCCTCTGCGGGAGGATAATAGCGACCTTCGATCTCCGGCCCGACTCGCACCTCAGCCAGCGAGCCTTCGGCAAAGCGGATATCCAATTCTTCGCCGCTGACCTCGTTGACGGAGACCTCTTCGTCCTCTTGCAGCCGCGTGACTAACTCGGCCGCGCCCTTTACCAAGGCACGGTGCAATCCCCCCGCGTCAAAGTACAAGGTCATCTGCTGTCCGCGAAAGCGATTGATCTCTTCGTTTTTGGCTCGGCGGTGCGTCACGTCGGCCTCGGAACTTACTTCAACCCGCTCCAAGTCGCCGTCGGCCATAAAGACTTGCCCGCCCCGCCCCTCGATCCAACTATGGCGGTCCCCTACCTCAATTTGGCCGCTCACTTGGCCGGGTATGGCGATCCACTCGACTTGGCTGTCTGCCAAGGCGACGACCATCGAATCGGCCATCAGGCGGCTGTGATAGTCGCGCTCGTCATCCTGTTCTTCCAACACCACGCCCTCGGCCACCAGCACCCGCGCTGAATCCGCTTCGTATGCACCGCGCTCGGCCGCGACCTCTAACCCTTCGGCGCGCAGGGTAAAACCGCCGGTCCCGGCCAACCGGCTCCGCACGAGATCGAACCGCAACACAGGGGCGGATAGCACGAGCTCGCGCTGGCGCAACGAGGGTGCGCCTCGCAGCCAGCCAGCCTCTTGCTCCAAGTCGAAAAAGAGCGAATCGCCGGCGAGCGAGCCGTCCAACTCGGGTGCCTTTAGCGCGATCGCGCCCTCGGCATGGACTTGGCCATCGCGCGTATAGCGGAGGGTTTGGGCCGTCAGCTCCTGCTCTCCGGCGCGCAAGACCACCCCGCCCTCGGCCGTCAGCTCGCGCTCGGAACGCGAATACGCCAACTGGCGCGCCTCGATCTGCCGCTCGCCCTGCACAAAGGTCGCCGGCTTCCCGCGGGCCTGCAATAGCGCTGCGTTGCGGTCCTCCTCTACCTCTGCGGCCCGCAACTCGGCCTCATCCTCTCGGTAGCGGACCGCCCCCCGCGCCACTAGCCGCTGCTTTTCCGCATCCACTGAAACTTCGTCGGCTGCAAACTGCGCCAGCGAGTCGGCACCCTCAACCCCTCCGCTGAGGTCAAAGCGACGAGCCTGTGGGAGGAACGTGGCGCGCGGTCCGATCAATTGCACTCCGTCGTAGCGCACTTCGACACTGTCGTAGGTGATCTCTTGCGCACCCTCGACTCGACGGCTTTCCTCGCGTTGGGCGCGCACCTCCACCATCACCCCATCCCGACCGCGCCAAAGCCCCTTGACGGCTTCCAAGGACCACACATCTACGGCAAAATTGCTCGTGAGGTTGCGGCCCCACTCTCGTCCCTCGCCGACTTCCACCCTCAATGTACCCGGAATGCGCAACTGCTCGTGCGCGTTTTCCCACAGCAAAGTATCGGACTGCACTTCTAGGCTATCCCCAGCGCGCAAAACCACGCCGCCAGCCAAGCCAAAGCGATCCCGCTTGTGCTCTAGCACCAAGCGCTCGGCTCTCAGTGTCGAAACGGCCTCGTTGCCGCGGAAAGCCACCTCCACGCCACCGGTGGCGACGATCTGCTCTGACTTGGAAAATTCGCGCAAAGAATCGGCGCGGATCTCGATGCGATGGCCGGGGCGTCCTATCTCAATGTGCGCGTCCCATGCTTCCCCATCGACCTCGGGAATTTGCAGCGGTTCTTCGGGCACTTCTCCCGCACCGCAGGCCCAGAGCATAGCTCCGCAGCACCCGGCGCGAAAAAGCCGCGCTCTCCCCAGGAAAGCGCGGCCCATTGAGACGATTGTACCGCCCACCGAACTAGGAGGCCGCCGCCTGCCCCTCCTCATGGCTTGCAATCTCCTGTTGGTAGGCCAGCGCGGCCTCGACAAACCCGGCAAACAGAGGTGAAGGATTGTCCATCCGCGACTTGAACTCGGGATGGGCTTGGGTGGCGATAAAGAAGCGGTGATCCGGCAACTCGATAAACTCCATCAAGCGAGTGCCATCTACGCGGCGGTGATACCCCGAAAAGACCAGCCCCTCCTCTTCGAGCAGTTCGACGAAGCGGGGAGAAACCTCGTAGCGATGGCGGTGGCGCTCTAGGGCGACTTTGTCGCGCTCCAGCATGACCAAGCCAACGCGGAACGCTTGGTCGGGATTGGCCAGCAGTTGTTCGATGCGGCGGGCGTCTTCGTTGAGGCGGCCCGACGCTTCGTAGATCTGGAGGACGCGGCTGTCGCTTTTGAACACCGCGGCGTATGCGCCCAAGCGCATGCTGCCGCCGTAGCGATTTTCCTCTAGCGCGCTCTTTTGCTCGGTGTCTTGGACGCAGATGACCTTCCACTCGGAATCCGCGTCGAACTCCTCGGAAGTAGCCTCAGTAACCCCGGCCACATTGCGGGCGTATTCGATCACGGCCAGTTGCAAGCCGTAGCACAGGCCCAAATAGGGGATGTTGTGCTCGCGGGCGTAGCGAATGGCCGCAATCACGCCTTCAGCCCCTCCCGCACCAAAGGCCCCGGGGACGATAATACCATCGAATGCGTCGAGTTCTGCCAGTTCCATTTCGCCGCGCTCAAACTGATGGCCGTCAATCCAAGTGATCTCGACCCGCGCATCCGACGCCACGCCAGCGTGTATCAGCGACTGATTGACCGAGATGTACGAGTCCGTAAGCTGAAAGTCGCCCGTGACCACGTATTTGCCGACCATGGCCACGCGGACGCACTGACGCGGCTGCCGACTGCGCTTGACCAATTCCAGCCAAGGCCGCCAGTCTGGAGTCTTCTTGGGCGTGCAGCCGAGCCGGCTGAGGATCTTCTCGCCGAGCCTCTCTTCTTCCAAAACCAGCGGGATATTGTAGATCGTCTCCGAATCTGGAGCCGAAATGATGTGGTCGTAGGGCACATTGGCCCCGATCTGGATCTTTTTCTTGCGCACCTCGTCGGTGGCGGTCTCGGCGCGACAGACGATGAAGTCGGGGAAAATGCCGTGCTCGCTGAGCATGCGAATAGCCTGCTGCGTGGGCTTGGTCTTCATCTCGCCCACGTGTGGAGGTATGGGCAGATAGGTGATTAACAGGTGCGCAAAGTGCTCCTCACCCAAGTCGCGCTCCAAGGTCTTCACGGCGAAGAGGAACGGCTCGTTCTCATAGTCACCGACAATGCCGCCGATCTCGACCAGCACGATGTCGTAGCCCGCGCCCGCCTCCTGCAAGCGGCGGGTTATCTCATCCGTAATGTGGGGGATCGGCTGCACAGTCTCGCCGAGGTATTCGCCGCGGCGCTCGCGCTCGATGACCGTGTGGTAAATCTGCCCAGTGGTCAGGTTGTTGGAGCGCGGCAGGTCCAACCCCAAGAAGCGCTCGTAATTGCCCAAATCCTGATCTATTTCGCCGCCGTCGTCCGTTACCCACACCTCGCCGTGCTCGGTGGGCCGCATGGTGCCAGCGTCGTAGTTGATGTACGGATCGATCTTGACGGCTGTGGTGCTGTAGCCGTATTGCTGCAGGATCTTGCCGATGGAAGCTGTGGTCAAGCCCTTGCCCACACCGCTTATCACGCCGCCAGTTACGACGACGTATTTGGGGCCTTTGTATTCTGTGGCCACGTTGCGCGCTCCTTCGAGCTGCCCAAACAAAGAAGCGGCGACAGTGCCCTGCCTCCGCTTCTCAATAGTCAATCGATGATTCTCGGAACTTTGAAGTAGTCCTCTTGTCGCTGCGGGGCCGCGGCGACGATTTCGGCCGCGGCGGGAAAGGGCGCGGCCTCGTCGCGGCGAAACGCATTGGCGAGGGGCAGCACGTGAGACGTTGGCTCTACGCCCGTGGTGTCCAGCTCGTTGAGCGTGTCCATGTAGCGCAAGATGCGGTTGAGCTCCCCAGCTAGCCTTTCCTCCTCTGCGGGCGAAAAGCGCAACCGAGCCAACTCAGCGACCCCGTGGACCTCTTCTATAGTAACCGCCATAGGTGAACTTTGAACTTAAAATAAAAAGACGGGGCTGGCTGCGCCGACCCCTTCCACGTCGCAAAACAGTGTTAAATATCACGCATCGCCAAAGGTAGCGCAAGGGCTTGTAGCGCAGCACCTCAATGCCTATACTTTGCCACAAGACGAGCAAACATTCTCATCTCGCAAAGTTCCATGACGCGCAAGGCATTTACAATTGAAGAGGCCAACGCCAAGCTGCCTCAGCTAGAAGACGCGCTCCAGCGCCTAGAGGTCAAGAAGGGAGCCGTCCGCTACCACGATCAGCAGTTGCAAATTCTCGACGCGCTCTGGGGCCAAGCGGTCACCCGCAGCACCAACCCCGACCGCGAGGCCTTTGACCAGCACCGTCGCCGCATCAACGACCTAATCATCGACATTAAGCACATCGTCGCCGAGGAAATCATCGCCGAGGGCATCCGCTTCCCAGTCGGCGGCCTCGAACGCGGTCTCCTCGACTTCCCCACCACCTACCAAGGTCGTTGGGTGCTGTTGTGCTGGCAGCGCGGCGAACCCCAAGTCGCCTACTGGCACGAACTGAATGCCGGATACGCAGGCCGCCAGGAGATCACGGCCGAGCACATCATCGCCATGGGCAAGGAAGACGATCCAGCCACGGTTGATGACTCGGCGCTGGATTTCTGATAGCGGCAAGTGCCTTGACAGCGTTTCTCGTTTTTGAGTACTTAAAACATGGCCTTTCCCCAGGCCGTTTCTTACTCCCCTAGCATCGCCCGCACCTCACCCTCTTCCCCGCGGAGCGCCCCTCCCCAGCGCCCGGCAGGAGCTAGACCGTGCGCCTCAATCAACTCGAGATTTTCGGTTTTAAGTCCTTCGCCCAAAAGATCGTCATTCCCTTCGAGCCGGGCATTACGGCCATCGTCGGCCCCAACGGCTGCGGCAAATCCAACGTGGTGGAGGCCATCCGCTGGGTTCTAGGTGAACAACGCGCCGGCTCTTTCCGCAGCCAGCGCATGGAGGACGTGATCTTTGCTGGCACTCGCCAGCGCAAGGCCCTCGGCATGGCCGAAGTCGCGCTGGCGATTGAAAACCGCGATAGTGCGCTGCCCGTCGAATTCGCCGAGGTCGTGCTAACCCGGCGTCTTTTTCGCTCTGGTGAAAGCGATTACCTGCTCAACAAGATCCCCTGCCGCCTCTTGGACATTACCAACCTGCTCATGGATACTGGCTTGGGCCAAGGTGCTTATGCGGTGATGGAACAGGGCATGGTCGATGAAATCATCAGCGATAAGACCGAGAACCGCCGCCGCATCCTCGAAGAGGCCGCCGGCATCACCAAGTACAAAGTTCGGCGGCGCTCCACGCGGAATCGCTTAGAAGCCACCCAAGCTGATCTACAGCGGATTGAAGACATCATCGCCGAGGTCAAACGCCAAGTTGACTATCTCGGCCGCCAAGTAGGCCGTGCGCGCCGCTACCGCGAACTCAAAGGGGAATTGGACCAGCTCGACGTGCGCTTGGGGCACCAGCGTTTCTTCGCCCTCAATGCCCAAATCTCTCCATTGCAAGACGAATTCGCCGCACTCAGCAAGGCGGCCGAAGAAGGCTATACCCGCTTCACCAACCGCGAGGCCGAGCTCGAAAGGGCGCGCCTCGTGCTGACCGAAGCCGAGAAAGCCATGCAGGAAGCGGGCCTTGAACTCAATCGCCGCATCGAAACCATCCACGAGCGCGAACAACTCCTCGTGGCCGTGCGCGAACGGCGCGAGGCGGCCGAACAAATCCGCGAGCGCACGGCCCGCGAACGCGCCGATTACAGCAGCCAGCTCAAAGCCGTGCAGCAGCAGGGCCGCGACAATACCGCGCACCTCGACGAAGCGCGCACGGCCTTTGTGCAAATAGAGCGCGAATTGCAAGACCATCAGCAGCGCGCCGCCCAAGCCGAAGAGGAATACAACAGCTACCGAACGGAACTAGACCAACGCCAGCGCCAGCGCATGGAGCACCTGCGCCAAGGAGGCGAAATAAGCCGCGCACTCGAGCGCCAACAGGCCGAGCGCGACGCACTCGACGAACGCGCCGTTGCCATGCGCGGCGAAGAGGACGCGGCCACAGCCGAGCGCGAGCAAGCCCTGCAAGCGGCCGAAGCCGCCGAAGCCACCCTCGCCGAAACTCGGCAGCAGCTATCCGTCTGCCAGCAACAGCGCACCACAGCCCTCGCTGCCCGCGACCAAACCGAGAAGGACCTCCGCGAACTCGGCGCCCAACGCGATGCGGCCCAGCGCGCCGCTGAGGCCAACCAAGCGCGGCTGCAAGTCCTCGAAAAAGTCCGCGCCGGCTACCAAGGCTATCAGAGCGGAGTCCGCACCTTAATGCTCGAATCGCCCCACGCCGCTCTCTTTCGCGGCGTCCTCGGCGACCTAGTCGAAGTCGAAACAGAACACGCCCGCGCGGTCGAGGTCGCCCTCGGCGAGGCGCTCCAAGCATTGATCGCCGACTCGGACAGCGGCCTGCTCAAAGGCATTGCCCATCTCCGAGAGCGTTCTGGGCGCGTCGGCATTCTATCGCTAGAAGCTCCTCCCCGCACCCTCGGCCCGGTCTTAGACCCAGATCCCATGACCGGACTGCGCGGCCCGCTGCTGGATTACGTGCGGCCCGAAGCCTCTATCGCCCCCCTAATCACCAGCCTCTTGCACAATACCTTTCTAGTGGACGATTTACAAACCGCATTAGCCCTGACGCGCCGCTACCCGGATGCCTACGTGCGCTGCGTCACGCCCGATGGCGACGCCGTCGATCTCTTTGGCCTCGCGTCGGGCGGCCAGAGTCAAGCCGAGGATTCAGGCGTCCTCGGCCGCGGGCGGGAAATCCGCACCTTGCACTCGCTCGTCGCCCACCAAAAAGCTCGCTACGCAGCCCTTGGCCCCCGACTCGATGCACTCGCCGAGCAACTCGGCGTACTCACTCAACGTTTAGAGAACCTAGCCGCTGAGAGCGAAACTTGGCACGCCAAGGAGCGCGAGCAGGTCCACCAGCACCAGCGCGCCTGCGCTGATGCCGAGCGGCTCGCCGCGCGTCTCAAGCAACTCCACGGCGAGAGCACCAGCTTGGCCAAGCGTTGCCAAGCCCTCGACCAAAGCATTGCCGAACAAGCCGAACACCTGCGCCACAACGAGACTGAGAGCAACCGCCTCAGCGAGGAAAGCAGCGCTTTGGAAGAAAACCTCAAACAGAGCGAAACCCGGCGGCGCGAGCGGCGCGAAGCACTGAACACCCTCCAAGTGGAACACGCCCGCACCGCCGAAATGGTCCAAGGGCTAGAACGAGACGCCACCCGCCTGAAAAACATCGACGCCAACCTACACAATAATATCGAACGTCTAGAAGCTGAAGGGACCGAAGCCGAGCGCCAACAGGCCGATTGCAGTGCGCGCAGCACGGCCTTAACAGACGAACTCAAAGGACTGCATCAAGGCCGCGAGACCTTGGCGGCCGAGCAAGACCAGCGCCGCCAACACTGGGCTACCGCCAACACCCAAAACCGCGAGTTGCAGGAAAACATCAGCCGCTTGCAGCGGCAGCTCAACGACCAGCGCGAGCGCCGCACGAGCCTCGAAGTGCGCATCTCCGAATTGCAACTACAGACCCAGCACATTCGCGAGCGCTTGCAGGAGGAGTATCACTGCGATGTCGCAGCCATGGGGGCCCTCGACGAGGCCATCGACGAAGAGACCACGCAACAGCGCATTGACCAGTTGCGGCAGTCCCTACACCGTTTGGGCTCGGTACACTTGGGCGTCTTGGAAGAACATCAAGAACAAAAGGAGCGCTACGACTTTCTCCGCCAACAGCGCGACGATCTAGTCATCGCCGCCGAGGACCTGAAGAAAACCCTCAGCCTAATCGACCGCACGGCGCGGCGGATGTTCCTCAAGTCTTTCGAACAAATCCGCGAGACGTTCAAAGGGACTTTTATCCGCTTCTTCCCCGGCGGCGAAGCCGACCTCCAACTCGAGGAAAACGTCGATGCCCTAGAGGCCCACATCGACATCATCGCCCGTCCTCGTGGCAAACGCCTGCAAAACATTTCTCTGCTATCGGGCGGCGAGCGGGCGCTGACGGCCATCTCCCTGCTCTTTGCCATCTACCAAGTCAAGCCCAGCCCGTTCTGCATCCTCGACGAGGTCGATGCCCCGCTCGACGACGCCAACATCAACCGCTTCGTGCGCGTGCTCAAGGAATTTGCCCGCGAGACGCAATTCGTCGTCGTGACGCACAACAAGATCACCATGGCAGCAGCCGACGCTCTGCACGGCGTCACCATGCCCGAGGAAGGGGTTTCTCAGCTCGTTTCAGTGCGGGTCGAGGGCGAGGAATTGGAAGCTGCAGCAGCGGGCTAGCCAAAGCGGAAGCGCACCGACAAAAAAGGGGACCTCAGCCGAGGCCCCCTTTTTTCTTGCCATGAACGGCGTCACTTCAGTTCGCTCATCCGAAACAGAGCGTGGAGTTCAATGCCTTCTCGGGCTAGGCTCTCGGTGCCACCGGATTCGCGGTCAATCACGCAGATGGCCTGTGAGACCTCTGCGCCAAGATTGCGCAGATCTTGGGCAGAAAGAGCAATCTGTCCGCCGGACGTGACGACATCTTCAACAATCAGCAGATTTTTGTCGGCGATGTCGGGGCCTTCGGCGAGTTTGCAGGTGCCGTATTCTTTGGCCTGTTTGCGCACGAAGCAGGTGGGCAATCCCGAAAGCTGAGCGAGCATGGTGGCGATGGGCACCCCACCGAGTTCGAGACCTGCGAGAATGTCTGTTTCGGAGGGGATTAAGGGCTGGAGGTGGGTGGCGAGTGCGCGGAGGAGCTCCGGACGGGTTTCAAACTGATATTTGTCGAAATACTCTGTGGCTGTCGCGCCTGAGCGCAAGGTAAATTGTCCGCGCAGGTGAGCGGTCTGATAGATGCGGTGAGCAAGTTCAAGTCGGGTCATAGAACAAACCTATTTCAAAAGAAGTTTTAGTTTTGAAATCAGTTGGGCAGATCCTCGGCGGGAACATCCCGCAGCCGCGGGTTATTTTGGTCTCGCGGCGAGAGAATCGGCACCCCCTCAATGCCCCAGTCCAACCCCGCATCGGGATCGTCCCAAGCCACGCCCCACTCGTCCGTCCCGTCGTAGTAAGAATCGACTAAATAGAAAAGCATCGCGTCGGTGACGGCGTAAAAGCCATGTGCTACCCCCGCCGGAATAAAGACGCCCCGCAATACCTCTTGATCTAATTCGATGACTTGCCCCTGCCCGCGAGTCGGCGAACTGCGGCGCAGATCGAGCAGCCCGACGCGCAGCGTGCCCATGCCACAGTGCCAGTAGTCAACTTGGCGGTGGTGATAGTGCAAGCCGCGCAGCACGCCCTGTTGCGACTCCGAGCGGCTCCACTGCAAAGCGTCCCAGCCGCGCTGGGGAAACCACTCCTTGCGATACACCTCGGTAAAGCGGCCCCGCTCGTCTCCGTGCGACTGTAGCTCGACGATATAGACGCCTTCAATGGCCGTAGAGGGGCGAATCTGGGCCATCTCAAGCGGCCTTACCGCAGCATCTTTTGAACTTCTTGCCGCTGCCGCAGGGACACGGGTCGTTGCGTCCGACCTTGGGGGTTTCGCGGCGGAAGGTCTCTACCTTGCTGGGAAAGAGCCGACCTCCGTCC
This sequence comes from Candidatus Latescibacterota bacterium, assembly GCA_022827835.1. Taxonomy (GTDB): domain Bacteria; phylum Latescibacterota; class UBA2968; order UBA8231; family UBA8231. The sequence goes on along the minus strand of JAJEIO010000036.1, from coordinate 38,082 downwards.
AGCGCATCGGCCGGTTTTTCCCCTTCTAACGCGGGACGCGGCGTCTGCAACCACTCCTCGTGCAATTCCCGCATGGCCTCGCTCATCTCCGCTTCGCCCAACTCGCCATCGAATCCGCGCTCTTGACAGAAGGCACTGAAATCGGCCAGCAAGGCCCCCTGCGGCGAGCGCAGCATTTCCTCGACTTGCTGTACGTCAACCCCGGGCGGCAGGGCCTGCTGGAGTTGGGCCAAGTCCAACTCCTCCACCGCGGCAGGTTCTTCATCGTCTGTATCTGGGGCGGGAGTAGGTGCCACCGCATCGGCGATTTCGGCCAATACTTGGCCCATTTCGCTGCGGTCGGCCTCAGCCGCCGTCGGCAGCACCTGATCGACGATCCAATCTACCTCTTCACCATCTTCCAACAGCTCGACTATTTCTTCAGCCGAGAATTTTTCTGCCCCCTTGGCTTGGCACAAGGCCTCCAAGCGCGTGGCCAACTCTTGCACTAAAGCACTCCATTTTTAGCAATTACGCGGGTGAATTTACCGGTGCGAAATCTACCGCTTGCCCCTGTACCTGTCAAAAGACGCACCTCAGATTTCTGAGGATGCTCAAATATCTGAGGCTTTTTGGTGCCAAAAACCCCTAAAAACGGGCGATAAGACGCGAATTTTCCCCTTATTGAAGAATGGCACGATTATTGCTTGTGTATGCATAGGCATGACGATAATCGCTTGAATTGCACCAGAAAGGAGCACAACCATGGTAGCGACAAATGAACTCACGGATCGAGAAGTTTTGCTGCGGGCCGCCGAAGACCAAGGCCACCTTGGCGTGCTAGTCAAACGCTATCGCACCCCCCTGTACAACTTTGTCTATCGCTTTGTCGGCGACAAGGAAACGGCCGAGGACATCGTCCAAGAGACTTTTCTCCGCTGCCTGCGCCACAGCCATCAGTACCCCGCCATCGAACAGGTTTCCACTTGGCTCTACACCATTGCTGGCAACCTCGCCAAGACCGAATTGCGTCGCCGCAAGCGCTGGAATTGGATTCCCATCAGCCCCAGTGACGACGAACAGACTGCCGCCTTTTACGAGCCGGCGGCCAAAGACCCGCTCCCGGGCGAACAGACCGACGGCAACCGCGTCAAGGCGCTCGTCGTCGATGCCATCGAGGACCTGCCCACAGAATTTCGCGCCGCCGTGCTCCTCCGCGACTTGAAAGGACTCTCGTACGAGGAAATTGCCAAGATCATTAACTGCCCCGTAGGCACGGTCAAATCGCGCGTCAACCGGGGCCGCCTGCGGCTGCAAAAGACCTTGCGCGGGCTGGCCGAAGAAGTGATTGGATCGCTCGCCGCACCAGTCTGATCTCTTTGCCAATATCCCCGTAGAGGCATTGTCATTGCCCCGCGGCGTGCTCCTAATTATTTTCGCTCACCTGCAATTAGGAGCACTCCATGACCATTGATGCCCAACGCCTCTACGGCTTTGTCGAGCAACTGCTCGCCGCGCACGCACCCTCGGGCGCGGAATCCGCGATGGACGCCCTCGTCACCGAACTCGCCGCCCCCATCGGCGATGCCGTCTGGCAAGATGCGGCCGACAACATCATCATTCACATCAAGGGCCAAAGCCACGATCAGCCCGTAGCAGCCGTCGCCCACAAGGACGAGATCGCCCTCATCGTCAAGCGCATTGACCCCGACGGCAAAATTAGGGTGCAACCCTTAGGCGGTCTGCACCCTTGGGCACTAGGCGAAAGTCCAGTGGAAATCCTAACGCGGGATGGCCTCTGTCCGGGCGTGCTTTCCACCGGAGCCAAGCACGTCTCCACAGAAAGTCCAGCGGGACGGCTCAAAGACGGCCAACCACTCAAGTGGGAACAGATGTGGATTGAAACGAGGCTCGCGGCCGAAGAGCTGGCCCAGCGCGGGATTCGCGCCGGCACTCGGGTCGTCATCGCCGGCAAACACAAGACGCTCTGGCGTCTAGGCGATTGCGTCTGCGGCTACAATCTCGATTGCCGCGCCGGCTTGGCGGCCATGCTCGAAGTGGGCCTGCACTTGCGGGAGAACCAACCGGCCCAAGACGTATATCTCGTAGCCAGTTCCAGCGAAGAAATCGGCGGTCACGGCGCAATCTACGCGCTCGGGCGGCTGCCAGTTGACGCGGCCGTTGCCGTTGATATCGCACCCGTAGCAGCCGAATACGGCACGGCCAACAGCGGCGATCCCATCATTGGCGTCCGCGACACTCGCGGCCTGTACGACGCGCGCATCATCGACCGCTTTGACGCCCTAGCCGCCGCCTGCGGGTTCAACATCCAAACGGCCGTTCTCACTTCGTACTCCAGCGACTCGTCAATTGCCAAAACGTCCGGCGCTATCGCGCGTGCTGCGCTGATTGGCTACCCGGGCGACAACACGCACGGGTACGAAATCTGCGCGTGGGACGGCATCGTCAACACGGCGCAGTTACTTCTCGCTTATTTGGAAAATCCAGTGGTGGACTAAAAGGCGCGCTGGACCAGAAAGTCCAGCATTTCTCCCAGCATATCGCGCGCGGGGTTGGCCGGGAGTTTCTCTAGATGGGTCACGCTCTCTTCGACCTTCTGTTGACACACGTGCTCGACGTAGCGATCGCATTCGTAGTGCTCGACCAAGGCGATGACCCGCTCGATTTCGGCAGCCGTGTTGCGGTGCCGCTCTTGGTGCAAGATCGCCAGCACTTCTTCGCGTTCCGCCGCGTTGCATTTGCCCAATAGGTCGATGATAATCAAAGTCCGCTTCCCTTCCGCAATATCCCCACCCCGCTCCTTGCCATAGGCCCCAGAAGTAACCCCGGGCGCAGAGCCGGCGTCTTGTTCGGAAGAGCTCAAGTTCAGCAGGTCGTCGCGCAGTTGGAACGCGATGGCCATGGACTCGCCGAAGTCGCCGATACAAGTTCGCAATTCCATATCGGCCCCCGCGATAATCGCCCCGGCCGTACACGGCCCCCGGCCCGTGTACCACCCAGTCTTTTTGCGCAACATGATCATAAACTCGGCCTCGCTGGGAATGTAGCGCTGGCGAATCCAGCCCACGTCGTATGCCTGTCCCTCAAACGTCTCGCACGAGCCGCGAATCATCTCGTCGATCAAATCGAGCGCGATATCCGCCCCCAACACCTCGCGGTTCGCGTTGAGGATCTCAAAGACCTTGGCGTATAAGGCATCGCCGACGTTGATGGTCAATGGGATCCCGTGCAGTTTGTGCAAACAGGGCTTGCCGCGCCGCATTTCCGAATCGTCTTCAATATCGTCGTGGACTACGGCAAACGACTGGAACATCTCAAAAGCCACCGCAGTTCGCATGGCTTTCTTTGCGTCGCCGCCGCAGGCTTGGCACGCCAGCAGCACCAACACCGGGCGGAATCGCTTGCCGCCGCGCTCCGGGTAGTCGCGCATCAGCCGATATAGGAACTCCTCGGGTTCGCGCACCGCGAGGAACGAAAACATCTCCTCTTCTAGGGCTGGAATGTAGTGGTGCAAAAACTGGCGCAGGTCTCGGGGGACCGCAGACATGTTCAACCTTTCGTTGCAGAGGCTAGCGCATCTACCACTTAGTGCGCTCCACTTGTACCTAGGGGTGCGAGACAATTAAGTGCCAGATAACGGCTTGGAAGGATTCCGTCAGCGGCGTGACAGCGTCCGGCACGACCGTCGGCACAATCGCGCAGGCATCGGCGACTTGGGCTGTAAAGCCGCCATCCCGCCCCACGATGCCGCAGATTTTGGCTCCGACCTCTTTGGCGTACTCCAGTGCGACAACCAAGTTGACGCTGGTATTCAGCGGGCGATGGCCACCGCCGACGGACAAGACCAAGATCAGATCCTTTTCGTTTAAGCGGCTACCCTCCAGCCAGTTGGCAAAGGCCGTGTCCCAACCCTCGTCGTTGATGCGCGCCGTCAACTCCGAGACGTTGTCCGTGGGTGCGTAGGACTCAATACCAGCGATTTTGCGAAAGTCGTTGACCGCATGGCTCGCATTGCCCGCGCTGCCTCCCACGCCGAGGATAAAGAGCCGCCCGCCGCGCTGACGAGTCTCGACGACGAGCTGGACCAGCGCTTCGATCGCATTGCGATCTAGCTGCTCGATGACTTGCGCCGCCGCGGCCAAGTACTGTTGGGTGTAACTCATCTGCCGCGCTTATAGGCTGTAGCCGGCAGCCGTAGCATCCGCGTAAAAAATCTGCACCGTCTCTAGCGAAAACTGCCCCAGTTCCTTGCCCAAGGTCGGCAGCTTTTTGATGATGTCGCTGGTGCAGGTGATAATGTGGCAGCCGATGTTGTCGGCCTGAACGACATTGTACACCTCGCGGGGGCTGGCCCAGATGAGTTCGGCTTGGGGGTTGGACGCGAGCAGCTCGACCGATTCGGCCATGACCGGCATATAGTCTAGCCCGGCGTCGGCGATGCGGCCGGCAAAAACCGACACACAGCACGGTGCCCCACCTTCGACCGCGGCCGCCACTTCTCGCACTTGGTCGAGCAGAAAGATCGCCGTGACATTGACCTTGACCCCGGCGTGAGACAGCCGATGGACCAAGTCGTAGCTGACCTCTCCCTTGGTGTTGCTGACGGGAATTTTGGCGTACACATTTTCGCCCCAAGTGGCGATCTCGTGGGCTTGGCGCTCCATGTCGTCGAATTCGTCTGAAAAAACCTCAAAGGAAATGTGGCGATCGGGAATGGCCGCGACGATGTCGTGGGCAAAGGCTCGATAGTCGGTGACGCCTGCTTGGCGCATCAAGGTAGGATTGGTCGTAAACCCAGAGACTAGCGGGTTGGCATAACTCGTCAGCATGCTCTCGCGGTCGGCCCCATCGGCAAAAATTTTGACCGCGAGGTCCGCAGCGGTTTTTTCGTACGCCAGCACTTGCGAAGTGAGGGTAGTCATGGTATTGCTCCTTTAGATTCGTGATCGGCTTAAGTCTATTAATATTAAATATAAAGCTCGCTGCCGGAAAATTGCTGCAGTTCACGCGCGGCGCGGTTGGCAATAGTAAAACGCGTATCGTATAATTACAGGCAACCGCTGCATCTCACTCCTCATCCAATTAAGTAGGGGCTTCCGTGATGAAATACCAATGGGCACTAGTCGGTTTGCTAATCGCCTCCACCTGCTCGACAGCCGAGGTTCTCTCGCTGCAGGAGTGCATCGACTTGGCCATGCAAAACAACCTGCAACACCAAAGGAACCAACAAGACCTAGACAACAGCCGCGTCCAACTGACGACGGCGCAAGCGCCTTTTACTTTCGGCATGGACGCCTTTGTCACTGCCCCTAGTTTCACCGGGCTGCGCGATACTCAAGAAAACGTCGCCCTCCAAACCCGAGTCCGCGAAGAGAATACCGATGTCTCCTACTCGGGCAACCTGCGCATGACCCAGCGCCTGCGCCACCTCGGCCAATTCACGCTGACCTCTGCGGCTCTACGTCGCGACTTCTCGTCCAATCGCCGCGAGGACTTCCTCGACTATTCGGGTTCGACGCGCCTTGCTTACGAGCGCGATCTACTCGCTCAGCCTAGCGAAGAAATCGCGCTCAAGCGCGCCGAGCACAGCCTGCAAAGCGCACGCCTCAACTTCGACCGTCAGCGGCTCCAGCTAGAAGGCCAAGTCATTGACGATTACTACGACTTAGTGCAGAGCGTCCGCGAACTCGAAATAGAGGAACAGCGCTTGGCTCAGTCGCGCGCCAATTTGGAGCTAGCTCAACGAAAATTTGAGGTCGGCCTCATCGCCGAAGTGGAAGCCCTGCGCCTACAGGTAGAGATGTTGCAGGCCGAAGCCACGTACGACCAAGCGCAAACCGATATCGAATTGCGCCGCGATCTGCTCCGCGAAACCCTCGGACTCAATGTGTGGGAACCGATCACAATCGACACTGATGTCCAGTACGAGATTCACCCCATCGACGCCCAACGCGCCCTTGAAATCGGCTTGGCGCGCCGCACCGACATGAAACGAGCGGAAATTTTCGAGGAAATCAACGAGTTGAATCTAGCGGAGGCCCGCCGCCGCAACGGCATTAACGCTACCTTCGGTGCCAATGTCAGCATGCAGGGACGCGGCAGCGAAATCAGCGCTGTCAGCGACAATTTCGAGCGCAATCGCTGGGGAGTCGATCTGCAGATAAGCCTGCCACTGATCGACAGCGGCCAGCGGCAGGCCAACATCAGCCAAGCGCGCATCGCCTTGGAGCAAAGCCGCCTCGGACGCGAGCAGCAGCGCCGCCTAATCATCCAGCAAGTTCGCGACGCCACGCGCCGCGTCCACGAAGCCGAGCGCCAGATCGACCTGCGCCAAGCCGCCCTCGAATTTGCCCAGCGCACCTATGACGTCGAGCAGAGCCGCTTTGAACTCGGCTTGGCCGACAGCCAGCAATTGCTCCAAGCCCAAGGCAACTTGACGCAGGCTCGGATCAACGCCTTAGCCGCGGTCATAGGCTACCAGCGCCAGCTCAAAAACGTGCGGCTCGCCACTATGGCCGAGCTAAAAGAGCTGGCTCCTTAGCCTCCCAATCCTCATACAAAGTAGGGGCGACCGGCCCGTCGCCCCAACACGAAAAACGCGCGGATTAAGCGCCTATTTGTCGTCTTCTGAGTCCATCAGCGGATGCGTGAATTCTTCTATGTCCTCGCCAAACATCCGCCGCGGGCGCAGCCGGGTGTAGGACGGAATCTGGTTCTGCTCCTCGGCCTCCTGACAGGACACGCACAGCCGCGCCGTGGGCAGGGCATCCAAGCGCGGCTTGGGAATAAACGGACAGGTCGCACACAGGTTTAAGGGCTTTTCAAGGCAGGCTTCGCACTTGCCATACGTCGTGCTTTCTAGCTTCTCGAGCGCCAGCGTGACCTCCTCCAATTCGCGGCGCTCAGTATCCCCCAGCGCCACCAAAAGCTCCATAGCTCCGGCCTCGACTGCTCGGTCGAGATCGTCGGCCTTGGGGTCTTGCAACTCGTCGATCTCGTGCTCGGTTCCATCCAGATCGCTGAGCAATTCAGCGCGGCGCACTAGGAGCCTCTTCTTTATTCGCTCTCGATCTCGCTTGTTGAGGGCCACCTTTTTGGCCATAATTTTCTCCCCTTTAACCGGCTCTAAAGCCAGTGGATTACCCGTTTAAATGCCCGCTGTCTGCAAGCGAAAAACCGCCGTGCCCAACGGCTCCAACTCTGCGGCGAGCCGCCCGTTGGCCAGCGTCGGGACCGCCTGCCCGCGGACCACTTCGACCCGCCCCATCGGCGGCAAGCCCTCCAGACGCAAATCGAGCTGCCGCGTATCTTCGGCGACATTGACGGCAAATGCGTAAAAATCGCCTTTGTATTCTTTGATCGCCACTGCGACCTCGCCACTGGTCGGTTGTGCCTCTAAGCGGTGCTCCTCCTGCAAGAGCACCGGGCCTAATTCGTCAAGCTCGACCGCGAGGCGCTGCACTTCTCGCCACAAGGCGAGGGGCTGGATGTGGCGTTCGTTCTCCTCGCAATAGCGGTAAAACAACACGCCCTTGGCCCCTCCAACCAGCCCTTGGTAGATCATGTTCCGCAACTCGGTTGCCGTCGGCGAGCGCGCCCAATGCTCCACCCCGCCAAAGGCCTGGGCGATCAACCAGACCGGCTTTCGCTCCAGCGAGGTCCAGCGCGCCCGCTCCATATAGTCGCCCACCTGACTGATGGAGTAATTCGGAATCGGATAGACATCTATAGCCAAGATATCACTGGCGTCCGAATATGCGGCGTATGTGTGTGGTCGGTTGTTGACCAAATAGACTGGATGATAGGGATCGAGTTCCCGGATTAGCTCGTATATCGCCAAAGCAGACGCAGGAGCCATTTTGGTCTCGGCTGGCTCGTCAACCAAATACCACGCCAAGAGCGCCGGATGCTGGCGATAGCGTTTGACGAGGGCGGTAATGGCCCGATAATCCGGCTCGGGCTTGCGCCGGGCGTACTCGGTCAGCTCTAGAAGTATCTGCATCCCCTCTACGGCAGCCGCGTCCATTAGCGCGGCGACTTCTTCTCCACGCAGCTTGTAGTAGTAATCCCCGGAATTAAAATGTAACTGGCGCATTGGAGCGAGGATATCTGCCCGCAGCCAGTACAGCCCAATGGGAAAAAACGGCTTGCCATCGACGAGCAAGGATTGGCTGAACAGGTCGATTTTCACTTCCCGTGCGGCTGGTGCGAACTTCTCGCAAGCCACGGCCAGCGAATCTGCCCCGCCGACCGGATCCAACCACCGCGCCACCAACTCATAACGCCCTGCGAGCAAGGCGTCTGCGGCAAAGGCCCCAGCGACTTCCTGCCCGATCATGTTTACATCCAAGCGATCCAAGACCTCGCCGCCGCGTTGCAACTCGACCGTCACAGGGATCGTCGTATCAGCCCAGCGATTGCGCCGCAGCCGAAAGCGGATCTCATCTTCTACGGTATAATACGAGCGATCGCCCGAAAGCTCCCAAATGGGCCGGGCAAACAGGTGCAACTCTTCGATCGCGTGGATGGGGGTGTCGATTTCTGGATCGTATAGCCGCAATGCCGCGCGGTGTATGCCAGCCTCTGCCAGCCGATACGGCAGTGCATAACGCACTAGACGCCCCTGCGGTACCTGCAACCGGTGCTCAACCTTGTGCTGCTCTCCCGAAGGGGTTTCCCATTCCAGCAGAGCTAACAGGAGGCTCGAACCGGTACCTGGCCTGAACAACTGCAAGTCGAGCAGGTTGTCGCCTACTATGGGTAGCTGTTCTTGGATGATCTGGACCGTCGGCACATCGGGCGTCGTATTGGGAGCCATTTGCCCGCAAGCGCTTAACAATGCCAACAGGGCAAAGTAAAAGGGCCGGGAGACAGCGCCCCTCGGCCCACTCCTCGGCAGTAAGCGACCCTTCAAGACGACCTGCCAGTTTGCTCGGTCTCAAGCGAACGCAAGCGATCCCTAAGCGAAGCGGCCAACTCAAATCGCTCCGCTTCGACTGCGGCCTGTAGATCAGCCGTCAGTCGCTCGCGCAACGTGCGCGGTCGCGTGCTTTCCACCTCGCTTTCCCACTCGCGCAAAAAGAGCAGTTCAGGGCACTCGTCGAGCTGGTCCAATTGACCAATTTTGGCGAGAAATCCCTCTATTTCGACGATGCCTCGGCGGATCTCTGCTAGGGCCTCAGCGTAGTTCTCTGCCTCTAGACAGGCCAGCGCCCGCGCCTGCACCCGATGCGCCGTGACAAAGACTCGGTATTGTTCGGCTAACTGACGATCCTCGTCCTCCTCGGCGTATTCGTAGCACAAATCGAGGATGGCGAGGTTGTGCACGGCATCTTCTTCGGCTCGCTCGTATTCCTTCAGTTCGAAAAAACCGATCCGCCGCCAGTAGTATTTCATGGCCTCTTGGGCCAGTTCGGAACAATCCTCGTGCGAGAGGCTAAAGGTGCCCGGGCCGTGCTCTTTCTCCCACTCGCGTCGCTTCTGGCAGTAGTAATCCAACAGCGACACATAGCCGTGCGGGCGTAGCGCGTCGGGACGCCCCCGCCACTCTAGCTGCATCAAGCCCAGATCCATGCGGATTTGGAGCTTGGCGCTGCCGTTGCCGCCTCGTATCTTGCGCACGCTCAACTCGCCTGGGGCGTATTTCCAATCGCCGAGGATCGGGCCGATATCGCGTTCCATAATGGATGACAACCTCGAATTATACTTGGCCTTTCGGCCGGGGCAAACAGGCGAAACAAGCGTCCGCGTATCCCGCCCTCAACAAGGCGGGCCTAGCGCGTATCTCGGTGATTTTTCGGATAGAATCGTCCTATTATATGCGCTCGGCGTACCCTTGTCAACTTACAGATCGGAGACTGTGGAATCGGCTTCTACCACCGGCGGCACACCTGTGATTTCGCTTATTATGGCCAGTAACTCCTTGCGTAAGGTCGGGCGGCTTACGCGCAGGCTATCTAGGTGATTTTCGATCACTGGAATGGCGTCCGCCCCCACGGTTGTAAGCGCCTGATGGGTTAGGGTGCGCTCCTCGGGCGTGGGGTCGTATTCCATCTGCGTAGGCTCGATAGGCGTGCCGAACATACTCACTCGAGGCTGGCCTCCCTCCCCAAAGGGGTCCAATCCCACATTTGGATAGCGTCGCGGGCCGTCCGTGGAGTCGGGATGCATCCGTCCGTAGGGATAGGGAGATATCTCCTCGCCGGTGAACACCCCCCGAGGGGTCCGCTGCTCAGAGCGCAGGGTAAGCATGTCGTAATAGTCGAGGGCATTGACCAAAATTTCAGCCGCCTTGGTTCCCCCCATCTGCCCGAGCGCTTCAATGGCGGCCATCCTCAGTTCGGAATCGGCCGTATTGAGCGAGTAGTTGAGCAGCCTCCCTATATCCAAGGCCGCGCTCTGGTCGCCAATGATGCCCAAAGCGCGCAGCGCGTCCTGCTTGAGCGTGGTGCGTTGGTCGTAGTCTTGGAGTGCCATTTTCAGCACGGGCACGGCGCGCGGGTCGCCGATCTCGCCGAGGATGCGCGCGGCCTTGCGCCGCGTGGCATAGGGATAGTCCTGGCGGGAGACGATCTCCATGATCCGATCTAACTGCGCGTGGTCGCCCTCCTGATAGAGCTTGTGCATCTGGTTGACATTCGTGCAACCCAAGGGGGCCAAAACGACCGCCAAAAGCGCGATCCTATACATGGCTAGCTCCTTTGTTTATCCCCTTGCCGCGAGGAGGTCTTTCCTCTATTATTCAAATTTTCCACTACGCAGCAGGAACTTCAGTGAACGCCCCACAAACCCACAACCGGCAACCCATTCCCGGTATTAAAGATACACTAGCCATATCCAGCGGCAAGGGCGGCGTCGGCAAGTCCACGCTCTGCGCCAACTTGGCCGTGAGCCTAGCCCACCAAGGGCTACAGGTCGGCTTGCTCGACGCCGATATCTACGGCCCCAACATTCCGGGTCTAATCGGCTTAGAAGGCAAGCCAACCGCGGAGGACGGCCGTATCCAGCCCTTGACTGTGCACGGCCTCAAAGCCATTTCCATGGGGCTGCTAATCGACGCGGGCACCCCGGTCGTGTGGCGCGGCCCCATGCTGGCCAAGATGATGCACCAATTCCTCTTCAACGTCACTTGGGGCGAGCTCGATTTGCTGCTCATAGACCTGCCCCCCGGGACTGGGGACGTGCAAATCACGCTGACCCAAGTAGCGCCCTTGACCGCCGCCTTGATCGTCACCACGCCCTCGGCCATTGCCCTCGAAGACGTGCGTCGCGGCGTCGAGATGTTCCGCCAGACCGAGGTCCCCATCGTCGGCTTGGTCGAGAATATGAGTTATTTCCGCTGCGACAACTGCGACCATGCCGACCCCATCTTCGGAGCCGGAGGGGGCCGCACCACAGCCAGTCGCTTGGACATTCCCTATCTAGGTGAAATTCCGCTCGACCCACTCGTCCGCAGCCAAGCCGACGCGGGTGAGCCAGTCGTAAAAACGCATCCCCAAACCGAGGGCAGTCAAGCCCTAGCCAACCTAGCTGCCGACATCGGCACTTATTTCCAGCACACATGAACCGCGTCCAAATCGCCTGCGTCGGCGCTGGGTATTGGGGCAAAAACCTAGTGCGCGTCTTCCACGACCTGCCCGACGTACATCTGCGCCAAGTCTGCGACGCCAGCCCGGAAATCCGCAGCGCCATTAAGAGCCAGTACCCAGAAGTCCCAATCACCGCCAATTACGACGAAGTACTCGGCGACGACGCGCTCGATGCCGTGGTATTAGCCGTCCCAGCCGCTCAACATTACGAATTAGCCTGCCGCGCCCTAGAGCGGGGCAAGCACGTGTACGTCGAAAAACCCATGACCCTCGACGCCATCACGTCGGCCCACTTGGTCGAATTAGCCGCCGAGCGGGATCGGGTGCTGATGGTCGGGCACCTGCTGAAGTACCACCCGGCTGTTCACATGCTGCATGATTTAGTGCGGGAAGGCGCACTAGGCGACTTGTATTATCTGTACTCCCAGCGCGTCAACTTGGGCATTGTCCGCAGCGACGAAAACGCCTTGTGGAGCTTGGCACCACACGACATATCGGTCATCCTCTACCTCCTCGACCAAGAGCCGGACGCGGTCAGCGCCCGCGGCGAGTGCTATCTACAACCCGACATCGAAGACGTGGTCTTTGCCAATTTGCACTTTGCCGATGGCAAAATGGCGCAAATGCAACTCTCTTGGCTCGACCCGCACCGCATTCGCCGCCTGACCGTGGTCGGCAGCCGCAAGATGGCGGTGTTTGACGATGTGGAAAGCGCGGAAAAGGTGCGCATCTACGACAAATCGGCCGAGCGGCCGCAATACGATTCTTACGGCGACTCCATCGCGCTGCGCTTTGGCGATGTCGTCATTCCGCGGCTGCAAATGGCCGAGCCGCTCAAGCTAGAGTGCCAGCACTTCGTCGAGTGCGTGCGCACTGGCCAAGCACCCCGCAGCGATGGCCGCGACGGGCTGCGCGTCGTGCGGGTCTTGGAAGCCGCACAGGCGTCGCTACGCCAAGCTGGTGCCCCCGTACCGCTGCGCTAGCGCACGGTAAATTCCGCATAGACCTCGGCTTGGTTGCCGCTCATATCCCGCACCCTCAGCACTAGGCGGTGCGCACCCGGCGACAAATCTTCCAGCAAATGCCCGTACACGCGCCCGGCCTCTGGATCGTATTCGGCAATCAGCGGACGTCCATCGAGCTCAAACTCAATGTCTGCTTCCCGCCCAATGCCCGCGCCTTGGTCGCGCACTGCGCCGCGAATTTCCGGACGCGGGCCAACGACGGCCCCCTCAGCAGGCTGCAAACTGCTAATCTCAGGGGCTTCAAGGTCGGCCAACAGCGCATAGCGACCCAAGCGGCGCACCAAGGCCACGACCTGCCGAGCCTCAGCGTCCCATTCGTTGCTCACCAGCGACCACTTTTCAGCGGCGACCTCTCGGTAGATACCCAGCTTCTCCGGCGGCAGCGTTTCCCGGTCGTAGCGCAAGCGCAGCGCGACCTTGCGGTCAAAGCTGACGTCAGGCCCCAAGGCAAAAGCCGGCCCGGCTGCGACTAGGGCGGCAGACACTTGCGGCTCAAAAGTCTCGACTTGCGGGAAGAACGGCGCGTACGCGCTCGCCGCGGCAAAGCCCAATTCGACCGCGCCGTTGGCATAGGTCAGGTTGGCTGCTGCACCCGGCTCCACGAATTGCCGATCGAGGACGACCCTTTGCACAGCGGCCCCTGGCGTCCGCAGCAAAACCGACCCTGCTGTTGGATCGCTCGGATCGAGCGGTACTGCAACCCGGAACTCGCGCAAGCCGGTCTGGCGGGGACTGATATTAACGGTATCAATGCGGACCAAAAGCGTAGCGCTAGGCACTTGTTCATAGCGCATCACGAGCTCCACAAAATCCGCGTGAGGACGACGCTCTAGGGCAAAGGTCGGCACAGCGGGCCCAGGTAGGCGACAAATAGCAAAGGCCGTAGCACCCGCTGGATCCCGCGCTTGGATCCGCCAGTAGGAGGCATTCCGATGAATCCGCCACTTGAGCGGACCGGGGCGGCTCTGCCGCCGATCTACGCGCCGCCAGTTTTCGCCATCGCGCGAACTAGCCAATTCTACTTCCACGAGCCGGTCGTCCGCATCAGTCATCCGCGCCTCGATAAAGGTTCCATTCGCTTCCGCCGCGATCCGCGCCCCGGCAATAACCGGCGGTTCAGCAACCACCAAGCCAAAGCGCGCCCGGCTCTCGTTGCCATTGACATCCGCGACAACGACGACGGCTTCGTGCCGTCCCTTGGCCAAGTTTAGAATGCCATCGCTAGGCCCCTCGTAGAATTCGAGGCGATTGCCCGGCAGGCGACATAAGTTGTAAAAGCGACCCATCCCACCCTTAGAGGCAGCCAGCGGCCGGTCCAAATACATCTGGTGCATATCGCCGTATCTGACCTGCTCGTAGCGCGCGGCAAAAACCAGCTCGCCGTCGATGTGCAATTCCGCGCGATAGGGAGCTAGTTTGTTGGGAGCCGCATCGGCGCGATCGTACATCAACGCGCTAATGCTCACCGGGCCGAGCACCTGCACGGGTCGCACCCCGACGAACTCCCCCCGGCTTGGCTGCCAGCGCAAACTCAGCACATAGGGGTCGTGCCCGCCTTCGACTTGGGCATTGCGTCCATGCGGCGTGATGGCCACTCGCTGCAAGGTCGGAGCGATCGTATCGGCGATGGCAAACCCGTGCAAGAGAGGGTTGATCGCCACGTTATTCGCGTCGCGCAACTCTAGGTGCAAATGGGGAGGGCCGGCCCCGCTCTCGCCACTCCAAGCGATGACCGCGCCGCCGAGTACTGGAATTTCCCCTTCCTTGAAGTACAAATCCACGCTGTAGCGTCCGCGCTGCTGTTGTGCTTGCTGTACGAGTTCGGCCATCGGCGCGGCAAAGCCCTCCAGATGGGCATAGACCACTGTGCGGCCATCGGCCAATTTCTGGTACAGAGCACGGCCATAGCCCCAAGGCGAGGTGCGCACGCGCCAAATATAGCCGTCGGCTAGGGCCTGGACGGGGTGGCCGGTCTCGCCCCAAGTCTTGAGGTCTATGCCAGCGTGGAAGGCGCGGGAACGCGATTCGCCGAAGGTGGAAGTCAGGGCCGGTGCAAGGCGCAGTGGCCAGACGAGGCCCCCTTCTTGCGCGCTAGCTGGCAGCCACAAAGCCACCGCCAATAAGAGTGTCCGTTTAATCACAGTCGTCCTCGTATGTATGTAGGGCCATGCGGTCCGGGGCCACTTCGAGAAAGTGGAAAGGTTTTTCGGTCCAAGCACCGGTATTGAAGTAGCACCGGCCCTGCCGCTCAATCGCCATGGCCGCGTGCGTGTGCCCGCAGACCACCGCTTCAACCCCCTCCTGTTGCGCCATGCGCAAGGCGTTGCGCGCTACGTGCTCGTTGAGCACCCGGTAGAGCAAAGGCCATTTCTTGGCGTACTCGGCCACGTGGGCATCGCGCCCGCCGAGCCAGATGCGGCAGCGGTGCAAGCGGCGAAAGGCCCACTTGAACGCCGAATGCCGGGGCATCAGCCGGTCGAGCCGATGGCCGTGAATTACGAGCAGCCGTTGGTCGAGCCGCCAGCTATCGACGAAGCGAATCTGCCCCGGCTCAGCCAGCTTGAACTCGGCATCGCGATTGCCGTACACCCAGATTACGGGCCGGGATTGCGATTCATTCACGATGCGCTCCAGCACGGCCCGATGGGCATCGGGCAGGGCTTGGCCCGGCCGATCTATGACGTCGCCGTTGAGCACGAGCGGCACCCCTTTGGGCAAGGTATCCAGCCAAGACAAAAAGTGGCGATGGTAAAAATAAACCGATCCGAGATGCAGATCGCTGACGACGAAGCAGCGTGTGACGCCCATGCCCCTTGCTGTGCCTTATATTTATTGAATAACTGCCGATGAATAAACAGACAACCCCACCTGTACGCAAAGCGTACGACCCGGACAAATTACAGGCCCTGCTCCAGTACCTCGGTCGCCTGCTGCCCAACGACGAAGAGCGCGTGGCCTTTTATCGGTGCTCGCATACGCCTCCCCCAGCTTCGCTGCGCTTGAACGCCCTCCAAGCCCAAGCGCGGCACGTGCGGTCCCACTTGCACCAGCGCGGCCAAAGCGTGCCTTGGTGCAGCGAGGGCTTCGCCTTGCCGGAAAGCGACACAAGCCTCGGCCAGACCATTGAACACGCCATGGGCGCGTACTACGTCCAAGCCAAGGCCCCCATGCTAGCCGTCGAGGTCTTGGCCCCCCAACCCGGCGAGCGCGTCCTCGACCTGTGCGCCGCCCCAGGCGGCAAGGCCACCCAGATTGCCGCGCGCATGCAAAACAGCGGCTTGCTGCTGGCCAATGAACCCCAGCGCAAGCGCATGCCCGCTCTCGTGGGCAATTTGGAGCGCTGCGGAGTGGCCAATCACGTCTTGACGCAAGCCCGAGGGACCATGCTAACGCGCTACTTCCCCAACTTTTTCGACCGCATTCTCGTCGATGCACCGTGCTCGGGCGACGGCATCGTGCGCAAAGACCAGAACATGCTCACCTACTGGTCACCGCAAGACGCCCAGCACCTCGCGCAGCAACAGAAGGGCCTCTTGCGCGCTGCCTACCAGATGCTGCGCCCCGGCGGCACCTTGGTGTATTCGACGTGCTCGCTCTCGCTGGAGGAAAACGAAGAAGTGCTTCTCGGGCTGTTGCGCCGCTATAAGGAAGACGTCGCGATCCTCCCCATCGCAGAATTCGCAGGACCGCCGCTGCCGGATGCATTGGCCGCCCAATTTCCAGCCGAGTTCGCCCACTGCGTCCGCGTCTGGCCCCACCACCACGACACCGAAGGAGCTTTTGTCGCGCGCCTCTCCAAACGCGCGCCAACGCCAAGCCTCGAAGACGCCCCTGATTGGGATACCTCGGCGACCGACCCTGCCGCTGCCGAAGCCCAGCTCGCCATCAAAAATCGGTGGAACGGCACCCTGCCCTGCCCTTCGGATCAGATATTCACCCTCAGCAATCGCCACTTATGCCGACAACCGGCGCTCGGCCCGGCCATCCAAGAGCATCTACCCTACTTCGTCCGCGGCGGCATGAAGGTGGCCCGCCCCCACAAAGGATACCACTACCTGTCCCAGCAAACCGTTGCCTTGTGGGGGCATCTCATGCAGGGACCCAGCGTCGAGTTGAGTTGGCCTCAACTACAGGACTTGTTCGCGGGGCGTCCACTCTACTGCGATCCGCCCACGGGCCTCAAAGGCGAAATTTTCTGCCACTTTGGGCCGTGGACCGTCTGTCGCGCCATCGCCAAAGAGGAAGGCCGCCTGATCGAAAGTATGCTGCCGCGCGCGTTGTTCCGCGCCCAGCTAGCGTCGCTGATATAGGGTTACTTTTTCCCTTCCGGTCCCTGCCAAGGCGGGAAGAGTTGGTGTTCAATCCGCAGCATGTTGCAAATGCGACCGGCAATAAAATCGCCCAAATCGTCAAAGGTCTGCGGCTTTTGGTAGAAGGCTGGCATGGCCGGCAAAATGATGGCCCCGGCCTCGGCCGCTGCCGTCATATTGCGCAACTGAATCAGATTGAGCGGGGTCTCGCGCACCACCAGCACCAGCGGTCGCCGCTCCTTGAGGCTGACATCAGCCGCGCGCTCAATCAGGCTCGCAGACGCCCCGCGGGCAATGCCCGACAGCGTCTTGACCGAACAAGGCACCACCACCATACCGTCGATGGCCACCGAACCGCTGGCGATGGGAGCTGCTAGGTCGCTGGCATTGTACTCACGCAGTTCGCCAGCTTGGGTCTCCTCCCCGTAGAACCGCGTTATAAACGCTCGCAAGCTCTCCTTATCGGGACGGAAACCCAACTCTTCGACGAGCAAGTAGCGCCCGTATTTGGACAGGACCAGATGCACTTGGTGCCCGCCAATCAGCAGAGCGCGTAGCAAGCGGCCAGCGTAGAGCGCGCCACTGGCCCCAGTGATGCCGACGACGATTTGCTTGCCGCTCACGACGTCTCCTTTAGCGCCTCGCGGCCCGCTTCGAGCGTGGCGACAATCGCGTCCACGTCATAGACGCAACCGCCCCAAGTGCCACCACCGACGTTTTGCAGCGCCGCCCACAGCTTAGTGTCGTCGGGCAGTTCTGCTTCGGGTGCAAGGTCGGGGCGCAAGGTGCGCTCGGCCAGCACCCGCTGGCCTTCCTCTGCGCCAAACTCTTCGCCTTCGCAGCCGACTAAGTCGATGCGTCCGCGCAGGTTGTGGCAGTCGATTTCAATGGCGATCAGGTCGCCGTCCCGCAGCTTGCCGATCGGACCACCAGCCAAAGCCTCTGGGCCGATGTGCCCAATGCAAGGACCAGAGGAAAACCCCGAAAACCGCGCGTCCGTAAGCAGCGCCACGCGCTTGCCAATATCCGTGTATTTGAGCGCGATCGTAACCTGCGCAACTTCCTCCATTCCCGTGCCCATCGGCCCGCAGCTAATCATCACCAGCACGTCGCCCGGCTCGATCTTGCCGTCCTTGATCGCGGCGATGGTGTCGCGTTCGGTGGTAAAAACCTTCGCCGGGCCTGTGTGCCGATAGATCCCTTGCGCGTCGAGCAGCGAAGCGTCAATGGCCGTGCTTTTGACGACCGCGCCCTCGGGCGAAATGTTGCCGACCGGGAAGCAGATGGTGCTGGTCAGGCCCTTAGCGTGGGCGCGGTCAGCGTCCATAATCACGTCGTCCGGGTCCACCCCGTCTAGCTTTCGCAGTTCCTCGCGGAAGCGGTGACGGCGCGGTGCACCCTCCCACCAATCGAGATTTTCACCCAGCGTACGGCCCGTAACCGTCATCACTCCCTCCTCCAACAACCCCAAGCGGCGCAGGTGCAACATGACCTCGGGCACCCCACCGGCCAAAAAGGCACGCACAGTAACGTGGAACTCCGGCCCGTTCGGCAGCACATCCACCAAGCGCGGCACCTCGCGATTGATCCGGTCCCAATCCTCAACCTCTGGCCGCTTCCGCCCAGCCGCATGGGCAATAGCCGGCACGTGCAGGATTAAATTCGTCGAACCGCCAAAGGCCGCGTGAACTACCATGGCATTGTGTAGCGCCTGATCAGTGACCAACTCCTGCGAGCGAATGCCCGCGGCCTCCAGCGCCATCAGCGCCCGCGCCGAGCGCACGGCCATATCGCGCCAGACCGCTTCTCCCGAAGGGGCCAGCGCCGAATGCGGCAGCGACAGCCCCATCGCCTCACCCACAACTTGGGTCGTGGCCGCAGTCCCCAAAAACTGGCATCCGCCCCCCGGCGTGGCACAGGCGCGGCAGCCGAGCACCTGAAAGTCGTCGATATCCATCTCGCCCTGCGCCAGCCGCGAACCCGCCGACTGGATCTTGCCCGCGTCCTCGCCTTCTTCCGGCGGCAGCGTTACCCCACCGGGCACGACAATGACCGGCAGATCCGGCGTACCCGCTAGGGCAATGAGGATCGCCGGCAATCCTTTGTCGCAGGTGCCCACGCCCATCACGCCGCGCCGCGTTGGCAACGAGCGGATCAAGCGGCGCAAGATCACGGCCGCGTCGTTGCGATACGGCAAGCTATCGAACATACCCGTCGTACCCTGCGTGCGGCCATCGCACGGATCCGAGCAATAGGCGGCAAAAGGGATGCCGCCCCGGCGGTGGATTTCCTCGGCCGCGGCTTCCATCAGCAGGCCGATTTCCCAGTGGCCGGTGTGGTAGCCCAGCGCGATCGGCCGTCCATCCGGGGCGCGAATCCCACCCTGCGTGCTGACGATGAGGAATTCTCCCCTACCCAACTCGTCGGGGTTCCAGCCCATCCCCGCGTTCTGGCTGTAGCCAAAGATGTGGCCGCTCGGCGCTTCTACTACCTGCTCTATGGTCAGCGGCAGCTTGCCGCTGGGGCCGGGTGCGCGGGTGCGGACTTGATAGATTTCATCATCGGTCTCGCCGACGATTTCTGCAAAGGAATCAGTATTCATACTGCCTCGTTTTCTTTACCAGCCCTCTTCGCGGACTTGGATTTTCTTTAGCAGAGGACGCCACCAAGCTTCGCTGTCGCGGTACCAGTGGACCGCATCGCGGAAGCTCTCGGCAAAATCGACTTGCGGTTCCCAGCCTAGTTGAGTGCGGATTTTGGTCGAATCGAGTAGGTAGCGCCGGTCGTGGCCGGGCCGGTCATCGACATAGGTTTTGTGCGCGGCATCCATCCCCAAGGCGTCGAGGATCAGGTCGGCAATGGTCTCGACGTCTTTTTCAATGCCGCTGCCAACGTTGTATGTCTCGCCAATCTCGCCTTTTTTCAGCACGAGGTCGATGGCCCGGCAGTGATCGTCAACGTGGAGCCACTCGCGGCGGTTCTGGCTGGATTTGTACAGCGGCATCTTCTGACCGGTGAGCAGGCGGACGACGAAGAAGGGAATGACTTTCTCCGGGAATTGATAGGGGCCGAAATTGTTGGCGCAATTCGACAGCGTCACGGGCAGGCCAAAGGTGTGGCCATAAGCGCGCACGGCTAGGTCGGCGGCGGCCTTGGCTGCGTTGTACGGAGTGCGCGGCCGGTAGGGCGATTCCTCGCTAAAAGATTCGTCCGCGTCGAGAGCCAAATCGCCATACACTTCGCAGGTGGAAATGTGGTGGAAGCGCGGCACTTGGGCGTCGGCCGCGGCCTGCAACAGCTTTTGCGTCCCCACGACATTGGTCTGGAAAAAGGCCGAGGGATTGACAATGGCCAAGCTATTGTGCGATTCCGCGGCAAAGTTGACCACGTAGTCCGGGCGATGAACCTCGAAGAGGTGACGGGTCAGATCGGCATTCTGAATATCGCCGCGAACAAAGGTGTAGCGGTCGCCGTAGTTTTCCTCCACGTCCTGCAGGCTGGCCAAGTTGCCAGCGTAGGTGAGCAAGTCGTAGTTGACAATGCGGTCGTCGAGGTAGGTCGATAGCCAGTAGCGAATGAAATTGGAGCCGATGAAGCCAGCACCGCCGGTGACGAATAGGGTGGTCATAGATGCTCTTGGTTAGAGATTGGGTGCGTAGTCCGTCATTTAATATAACATTTGGGCAACTCGCAGCCGGGATTTCAGTTAATACCCTTATTACTACCCTCACTCAAGCATTACTACCCTTATTCCCGATAAAACGCCAGCGCGCACCCGGGCCTCGGCCGCTGCAAGCTACCTCACCAGATTTCTTTAGCTCCGCCAAGAGGGTGCGAATCCATTCGCGACCGACGCCGGGACAGTTGCGCTCTAGGTCGCTCAGGCGGAATTCGCCCGGTTGAGCGCGGATGGCGGCGAGCACCCGCTCGGACTTAGCACCCCGTGGGGCCTTGATCTGACCGGCGCGTTCCTCCAACTCGACGTAAGCGCGGCGGATAATCGCGAAGAGGAAATTGAACCAAGGCGTCAGTTCGTGTTTGCCGTCGTGCCAGTGCTGTGAACTGAGCCGGAGGCATTCGTAGTAGGACTCCCGGGATTCCTCAATGAGGCGTTCCAAGCTGATGTAGCGACCAACCTCGTAGCCGTGCTGGTAGAGAGCCAACAGAGTGAGCAGCCGAGACACGCGGGCGTTGCCGTCCCGGAAAGGGTGAATGCAGAGAAAATCCAAGATGAGGGCGGCGATGGCGATGAGCGGCGGGATATTCTCTTGGTCGAGGGCGTTCTGGTAATACTGGCAGAGTTCTTCTACAGCCGCCGGAGTCTCCGCAGCCTTCACGCAGCGGAACCGAACAACCGGGGCCTGTCCGGGCAGGAATTCCACAATGTCGTTATCGACCCGTTTGAATTGGCCCGCGTCGCCGCTAGCGGATTGGCAAAGGGCATGTAGGCGTTGCAGGGTATCCGGCGTGATAGAAAGAGCGGCGTAGTCGGAGTGAATCTCGTTCAAGGCGCGGCGATAGTCCTGCACCTCCTGCTCGGAGCGGTCACGGGGTTTCGCTTGGCCGAGCACCAGCGGGTAAAGGCGAGCTTGGGCGACCGTCACGCCCTCAATGCGGTTGGAGGATTCAGCGCTCTGAATGACAGCCATGTCGCGAAGTGCTTTGAGGGCTTGTGGCGAATGGCGTGTGAATAGCTCCTGTTTGCCCTTTGACTCGGCGATGTCGTTAAGCAGCCACACCGTGCTCAGAGGTGTTTCGTGGTCGCGTAGGCGGTTGTTGCGAAACGAGTTCATTTTGAGTGCGAAGTCACTCAGTCGGGTGAATGGCGGCGAGTACTTTGATGAACGTTCATTGCGATCACCGTTTGCGATACTTGATCATTCGTATCTGGCCGCTCTTGCTTTGCGTGCTGCTTCTCGTTCCTCGAATTTGGACGCAGAGGGTTTGTCATCTGCAAGACAGCCATATAAGTCCTTGAGGGTTTCGGGCTGGGGCTTCACCAAAACGGCACCGTCGATCAACTCATAGATGAGCTACTGCCGAGGCTTGAGGTGGAGTGCCTTGCGGACTTCGGCCGGGATGGTGGTTTGCCATTTATCGGTTAGAGTTGACTTGATCACGGGTCCATCGTTCGGGGAGGTCACGGATTCCCGAGATTGATTCTTTGTATGATTTTCTTCGCTAAATCCCTAAAATCTTGGTGCGCGTCTTTTGCCGCGGCGGCATGGCTACCAATGGCACCATCGGCCGTGGTGAGGTGAAAAATGGGCTTGCGTGCTTCCTGAGCCATCGGCACCAAGCTCCGATAGTGCTTGACGGTAGCAAGGGCGTGTTCTCTATCCTGTGCCGGTGTCTCGGGGTACGGTCCTTCGTTATCGTCGCGTAGGTTGCGGGCGTATTCTTCCGGCATTCGATTGACCCACTTGTCATACGCCATCACGGGGCGATTCAGACGGACGCTGTGCTGTTGCACTACATAGCCGACGGGCTGCATGTCCCCATTCGGCAGTGGAAAGTCTGGTTGCGCCCAGTGATCCCTTCGCCGCTGCCAATCTTGTCGCCACCGATTCAACGTCGGGCCGAGATTGCGCAGACCTTGGAGCGAAAACAGGTCAGCACCCAGCGGAACGATGATGTAATCACTGGCAATCAGCGCGGAACGATTGATCGCACCAAGATTGGGGCCGACGTCGGCCAAGATGATTGAGGCGTCTATCTGCGCAGCCCCAGACTGCATGACGGTCGAGAAGGAAGTCAAAATGCGGAAGGGACGGTACAGTTCGCTAGACCCCAATGCGTTAGGCCATTCTGATGACAGAGTATCTTCAAATCCGGCCAGCGCCAAATCTCCCGGAATCAGGCACAGTCTAGATATAAGCGTAGATGTGATTTCGACGAGCGTCGGGTCTTTGATGTCGCCAACTCTCGTCAGAGGTCGGACGCATTGCAGGATAGTCTTCGCAGATGCCTCGTTGTCTTCATCCCATAGCTTTTCCAACTGATCTTCATCCAGAAATGCAGCGGTGAGATTCGCCTGTGGATCGAGATCGCAGGCCAGCACCCGATAACCAATGTCGGACAACATCCACGCTAGGTGATAGACAAGCGAAGTCTTGCCGACGCCCCCCTTATTGTTGAAAAAAGTCAAAACGGGAACGGTCATGCCTGATCGTCCTTGCAAGACAGTATTGTGACTTGAACGTTGTTCATATCAACATTGAATTCCATTTCAGGGTGCCCGGCTTGTCGAAGGAGCTGATTGGCCAATGGAATGCCTATACCATAGCGTTGCACGAATCCCAAATTTCTCATCGCCTCTGCGACATTGGGATTGCGGTACGACGTTATGCCAGATCTACCGAAATTATCTACTGTTACCGAACCGAACACCCCCCCGGGACTCAGTATTTCTATGCGGTCGTCGTACCAGTAAACTCGGGTGGGAGCGTAGTTTCCCTCGTATGATCGGTGCATGACTGCATTACGAGCGATTTGCTGGATCGCTGAAATCGGATACGTACTGACTCGCCTCTCGGTTGGTCTCGATGTAAAGTCAACCGCTGTCCGGTTGTGTCCATTTAGCTTTTCGTCGAGGCGGCGCAGTACGTCCGTAACAGTCCCGCTGATTGCTTCTTCATCGGATATGGGGTCTGTTAATTCATTGCCGGCAAATCTCAAGAATTGAATGTACGCTCCCGGTAGATGATCCAGCGTCCGTTGGCCCAGTACGAGTATCCCCAACACGGTTGGCACAGGGTCGTCAGCAGAGACAATCATCTTGGCTGCGGCTAACCGTTCTTCGAGGCTGCGTTCGTTAGCTTCCAGAATTTCGCGGTCAAAAGCCTGTGGCAGGTATTCATGCTCGAACTGGAACAGGTTGAGATCGCTCAAGGTGGCAAAAGAAACAGGCTGAAGGTCAAAAGGGCGGTCTCCGTGTCGCCGCTTTTCGTTGAGGATCCTCTCGTCCTGGGATGTGGCGATGCCACGGCGAGGACCGATGCGGACATGGATAGCACCCTTAAAGCGAACCGGCGGAGAGTTGGAGGGTTGCACTGTGATCACCGCAATTTCCTTGCCTTGCAGCCTATGCTTCTCCACCGTCAGCGAGGGCGGAGGTACAATGTTGCCATCGGTTTTCATATCGGCCAACTGCTGGAGCAACCGATCTGTAACCACTAGAGTGCCTATCGTTCCATCGTTTTTTACACCAACGAAGATGAGGCCGGGTTCTTCGTGCCCAGCCAAATCATTGGCAAAAGAGCAGATAGCTTCCCTGATTCTAGTGGCGGCATCACCAGACAAAGACTCCTTGAACTCGACGCGGTCAGTTTCGCCGGCTGCGATGATTTGCAGCAACTCTTGTTCTGTAAAATCTGGCATTGCGATTGCCCCACTTCTGCCATGTCGGATAGAAAAAGAGGCGAACAGGCTTCCAACTACTTAGTGATTGTCTAGTTCCCATGCAACCCGAAGCCAGATTCCCCCGTCAAAAACGCAGCAATTCCCCCTCGCCAAAGACAAGCAGATCGGCCCAGATCGCGGCAAAGTAGATCAGGCTGACCGTGCTGTTGACCGTCATAAAGGCCGTGCTCATGCGGGACAGGTCGTCGGCCCGCACCAGCCGGTGCTCGTACACCAGCAAACCGGCTACCACTACTACCCCCAACCAGTACAAAAAGCTCAAGCCAGCCATGCGGCCCACGATAATCAACAGCACCACGAACAACAGGTGCAAAACGCGGGCAATGTGCAGAGCGCGGGCAATGCCAAAGCGGACCGGAATGGAATGGAGTCCGGCCCGCACGTCAAAGACGTGATCCTGACAAGCATAGATGATGTCAAAGCCAGCCACCCAAACCAGCACCCCTAGGCAGAGCAGCAACGGTATAAGATCAAAACCACCAGTAACCGCAATCCAAGCACCCAGCGGCGCCCCACCCAAACTCAGCCCCAAAACCAAGTGAGAGGCCCAAGTAAAGCGCTTGGTCAGCGAGTAGAACAAGAGCACGGCCAAAACCAGCGGCGACAGATAAAAGCACAAAGGATTGAGCTGATAAGCCGCCAAAACCAAGGCCAAGGCGGACAGAACCACGAACAACCCCACGGCTTGCGGCGAGACCACGCCTTGCGGCAATTCGCGGTTTTGAGTGCGGGGATTGGCCGCGTCGAGGTGGCGGTCAACGAGGCGATTAAAACCCATTGCCGCGCTGCGCGCCCCCACCATCGCCAGCGCAATCCAGCCGATCTGAGCGGGAGTAATGCCCGTGTAAGTCGCGGCCAGCAAGGCACCGCTAAAGGCAAAAGGCAGGGCAAAGACGCTGTGAGAGAATTTGATCATGCGGCCGTACACCGCAATGGCCTGCAAGGGAGCCATCTCGACCTTCCTCGAAGAGCGGCCTAGGTCAGACCGCTGGATAAAAGCGCAACGGGGGCACTGCGTCGATCAAGCCGTGGTGGTGGGCCAGTTGGTAGAACAACTGCAAACCAGCTTGAGCGGCCTCGTCCAAATCAAAGCGGATGTGGTGGGTCAGGTAGCGCTCGTAGAACTCGGGCGAGCCACCGCATTCTCGGCTGTGCACTGCGGCGATGGACGGCACCTGACATACCCCCTGATCTTTGGCCCGCTGCAATTGTTGGATTTGGACGGGTGTAAGCGCCTGTTGGTGACCAGCCCAAAAGGCAAACACAAAAGGCAGATCGGTCATATCAGTCCATTCCCGACCCAAGTCCAAGCTCTCCACAT
Source organism: Candidatus Latescibacterota bacterium (assembly GCA_022827835.1). GTDB lineage: Bacteria > Latescibacterota > UBA2968 > UBA8231 > UBA8231. The sequence goes on along the minus strand of JAJEIO010000036.1, from coordinate 12,416 downwards.
CCCCGTCCAAGTGCGGGAAAACCTGATCGCCGATGAGCAAGGCCGCGTCGGCACATTCCAGCATGGCCTCCAAGTCGGGCGGAGCTTCGATCAATTGCGGAGCGAGCGCGAATTTTTCGCGCAGGAGAATGGACAGCAACCCCACTGAAGTGCGGGAACTGGTATCCAAAGCTATGCGCTCGACCTGCGGCAACGGACGGCGGCAAAAGAGGCGCACCGTCAGCACCGGACCCTGCGAACCAATGGCGATATCGGGGACGATCCAGTAAGGGCGGGCGCTGCGGGCGTATTCGATCGCGGGAATGATCCCCACGTCGATAGTGCCATCCTCCAGCTCCCTCGCGCAACGCGAGGGCACCGAATAACTCAGTGCGAAAGGTGCGGGATCGCGTTCGAGGGCAACGACGAGGGGCCGCGTGTTGAGATACGGGACCGCGCCCAAGCGCGGCTTCATAAATGGGCAGCCTCTTGCAAAGCGTCGATCCGACAGGGTGAGTCCACCGGCTCGTAGCGAGTGTTGCGCCGTCGCGGTGCAAAGCCAGCGTCGCGGATTAGCCGTTCCATGGCATCCAAACCCATCTCGTTGGTATGACTAGTACCGGCGGCGCTGACGACGTTTTCTTCGAGCATGGTGCTGCCAAAGTCGTTGATACCATAGCGCAAGCTGACTTGGGCGATCTTAGGCCCCTGGGTCACCCACGAAGCCTGTAGACTGGGAATATTGTCGAGGAAGAGCCGCGCTACGGCCACCGTGCGCAAGTGATCGTACCCGGTCGCTTTGACACCGTTCCAACGCGACTCGTCCGCACCCAAATCCGTGTGGTCGGGCTGGAAGTTCCAAGTAATAAAGGCGGTGAAGCCACCCCGTTCGTCCTGTAGCTGCCGCAGGCGGTCCAAGTGCTCTAGGCGGTGTTCGACCGTCTCCACATGGCCGTACATCATCGTCGCCGTAGTGGGCATCCCCAGCGCGTGCGCTACGCGATGCACTTCCAGCCATTCCTCGGTGCGGTCCTTGCGAAAGCCGATAATATCGCGCACCTCGTCGTTGAGAATCTCGGCTCCAGCACCCGGGATCGAATCCAGCCCCGCGTCGCGCAGGCGGCGAATAGTCTCGTCCAGCGGCAGCCGCGACAGATGCGCGATGTAGATGATTTCCGTAGCCGAAAGACAGTGTAGCTGCACCTGCGGATAGCGGTCCCTGATCGCCGAGAGCAACTGTTCGTAGTAATCGAGGCGCAGCTTGGGGTTGAGGCCGCCCTGCATCAGGATCTCGCAGGACTTGGGCTCGTCCCCGCCAAAGGCCACCAACTCGTCGATTTTGGCAAATATCTGCTCGTTGGGCAGGACGTAGCCCTCGCTGGAACCCGGCGGCCGGTAGAAGGCGCAAAAGTCGCACTTGACCCAGCAGACATTGGTGTAGTTGATGTTGCGCCCGACGTTGTAGGTGACCACCTGCTCGGGGTGTTTCTGCAGGCGCTCCCAATGCGCCAGCATCCCCAACTCAGCGAGATTGTGGTGCGCGTACAGGCGGCGGGCATCGTCGAGCGCGAGGCGCTCCCCAGCATAGACCTTTTCGGCAATATCGGCGATCACGAGTGCTATCCAGCCGCCGCCAGCAGAGTCGGGGTATCGGCGACGATATTGTAGAGGGAGTCGCGCTCCAAAGGCTGGCGTCCGGCCTCGATGATGCGCTGCAAGAGTTCGGCCTGCGTCAGCCGCTGCTGCGTCTCGGTGAAACTCTTGCGGGTGATCTCGTAGTCCATGACTGTGCCGTCGATGTCGTCGGCCCCGTACCACAGCGCGGTCTGCGAAATCTCGATGGTGTTCATAATCCAGAAGGTCTTGACGTGGGGGAAGTTGTCGAGCATCAGTCGCCCCACGGCGATTTCCTTGAGATCTAGGCAACCCGTCGGCCCAGGCAAGTCCTCCAACTCGGTACGCTCGGGGTGAAAAGAAAGCGGGATGTAGCAGAGAAAACCGCCGGTCTCGTCCTGCACTTCGCGCAGCCGCACGAGGTGATAGACCTTCTCCTCGGTATTTTCGATGTGCCCGTAGAGCATGGTGGCGTTGGAGGGCAGGCCAGCTCTGTGCGCCGCCTGCGCGATCTCCAGCCACTCCTCAGAGTCCGCCTTAGTCCAAAAAAGGTCGCCCTGAACCCGGTCGCTGAAGACCTCAGCCCCGCCGCCGGGCAGCGACTCCAGCCCAGCCGCCTTCATATCGGCAAAAATCTCCTCCAGCGGCTTTTTAGCAATGCGCTGAATCTGGGCGACCTCGATCATGGTGAAGGCCTTCAGATGCGCGTCGGGGCGGGCTTGCTTCATCGCCTGCAAGACGTCGAGATAGTACTGGTAGGGCAGCTTGGGATTGACGCCGCCGACCATGTGGATCTCAGTGATCGGTGCCTGGTCGTACTCGGCGACCCGCGCGGCGACTTGCTCGGGCGACAACACGTAGCCACGCTCGTCTTTGGGCTTGACGTAGAAGGAGCAGAACCTACAGAGTTTGTTGCAGATATTGGTGTAGTTGATGTGCTGGTTGCGCACGTAGTACGCCGTGTCGCTGTTTTTGCGCTCGCGGACGATATTGGCCAGATAGCCCAAGACAGGCAGATCATCGCAGGCGTACAAACGTAGGCCGTCATCCAAACTCAAACGCTGCCCAGTCAACACTTTGTCGTGGATGTCTGTGAGACCGGCGCGGCCGATAAGGTCGTCGTAAATCACTTATTTCTCCTGAGTTTAGTACATAATACCTATGGGTATCCTATTCGTCAACCGGCCCTTTGAAGCCCTGATACACCGCAGCAATCCCTAGAGTCATAGGCATGTAGCGCGTCTGACTAAACCCAGCCGCGACGAGCAATTCGACAAAGGCTCGCCCCTGGGGAAAGGTCCCCACCGAGCGCGGCAGATAGGCATAGGCCCGGCGCTGGCCGGAGATTAGGCCGCCGATCAAGGGCAGCACTTTGTGGAAGTAAAACAAGTACAATTGCCGGAACAGCGGCGCAGTAGGCTCGCAAAAATCGAGCACCAAGAGTTGGCCGCCGGGCTTGAGCACCCGATGAGCCTCGGCCAAGCCACTAGGAATGTGGCCAAAGTTGCGCACCCCAAAGGCCCCAGTCACCATATCGAAGGTATTGTCCTGAAACGGTAGTTGCTCGGCGTCGCCGACCAACAGCTCCAGCGGCATCGGCGGACGTTTGGCAGCTACCTTTGCGGCACCCAACCGCAGCATCTCAACGGCCATGTCAATACCGACGACCTGCTGCGGCCCCAAGCGAGCGGCTGCGAGGGCAAAATCGCCGGTGCCAGTAGCCAGGTCCAAGACGCGCTGCGGGCGCTTGTCCCGGGCTGCGTAGAGGGCGCGCCGCCGCCAGTACAAATCGACGCCGCCGCTGAGCAGGTGGTTGAGCAAGTCGTAGCGCCGGGCAATGGCGTTGAACATGTCTCGGTTGCGCCTCTTGTGTTCGGCGACGTTTTGCTTATTCTCCATGCAGGAGAAGCTAGTCCCCTTCCCATCACTGTCAACAGAAGCTCATGCCCCAACTCCAAGCCAACATCCTCATCGCCGACCAATCGCTCTTTATCCGCGAAGGGCTGCAAGAGGCATTGCAAAAACCCGGCTATGCCATTGAAACCGCCGCGGACGGTGCCCAAGTGCGCCGAATGCTAAAAGCTGGCAATTTCCACTTGGCCATTCTCGACTTGCAGATGCCTGGTCCCGCTGGGATGAAACTTTTGCAGGAGGTCGGCCAGCAACACCCCGACACCCTGTGCATCATACTCACGGACCACGACAACGTCCACACCGCGGTCGAAGCCATGCGCAAAGGCGCATACGACGTCGTGACCAAACCCGTTGATCTAGACCAACTGCGTCTCGTAGTCTCCCGCGCACTCGATCGCTTCGAACTCGTCGTCGAAAACCGCAAGCTCCACCACCGCCTCGAAAAAGAAGCCCCCTTCCGCCGCCTCGTGCGCCGCAGCCCGGCCATGCAGGCCGCCGCGGCCACGATCAAACAAGTGGCCGAAACAGACGTGCCGGTGCTCTTGCGCGGCGAGACTGGCGTCGGCAAGGATCTAGTAGCGCGCGCCATCCACGATCGCAGCAGACGCCGCGACGCTCCTTTTGTGGCCGTCAACTGCGGCGGCTTCACCGAAGAGCTTTTTACCAGCGAACTGTTCGGCCACAAGCGCGGGGCCTTTACCAGCGCCCACGCCGACCGGCCCGGCCGTTTCACCCTCGCCGAGGGCGGGACCCTCTTCCTCGACGAAATCGGCGAAGTCTCGCACAAAAATCAGGTCGAACTTCTGCGCGTCCTAGAGTCCCACGAGTTCCAACCGCTCGGGGACTCTCAGGTCCACCGCGCCGATGTGCGCATCATCGCCGCGACCAACCGCGACCTCGAAGGCGCGGTCGCAACAGGGGGCTTCCGCGAAGACCTATACTACCGCCTCAACGTGATCCCCATCGACATTCCCCCTTTGCGCCAGCGGCGGGAAGATATCCCGGTCTTAGTCGAAATGTGCCTCGACGAAACCTGCCGCGCACAAAACAAGCCCTCCAAGAAGATCAGCCCGGAAGCTATGGAGGGCCTCATTGCCTATGATTGGCCGGGCAATGTGCGCCAGTTGCGCAACCTGCTGCAGCGGCTCGTAGTCACCACTCCGGCTGCAGTCATCCTCTCCGAACACCTGCCCGGCCCGCTCGGCGAGATGACCGATGGCCCCGGTCAATTCTCAATGGCTATCGGCTCTTCCCTCCAAGAGGTCGAAGCCGAATTCATCCGCCAGACCCTCCAACGCCTCACGGGCAACCGCCGCGAGGCGGCCGCTATTTTGGGCATTAGCGTCCGCTCCCTCCAGTACAAGATCAAGCAGTACAACATCACCACCAAGTAACGCGCTGACGGCTGTCGGCAAACGCGCGACAAGTCGGCAGTCCATTCACCAACGCTAGTCCACTCCTGCATTTTTTGCACTTTTGCGCCTGTGTGGTCCCTCAACCTGCTCCTCGCCCAGTACTGTCTTTCTCATAAGTAACATATTCACAATAACTTAACTATAAGAGACTAAATGTGGCATTAGATTTGCTTATCTATATGTGAGTCGAAAGAAGCACCGGTCGCCCTTCGCGCAACCGAAAGAGTTTCACAGCCCGCATCGACCGTAACTATCTGTTAATACAGAGCAAACAATTTTGTCAGATCGGGCATTGAGCAACGCGGGGACGCTTTGCAGTCCAGAACAGAAACACTGAGAATGCAAATTCTGCACTTTGAGCACATAGAGCCTGGCGCTCCTAACTCGCGCAATTCAAGCGCCTTAGAGAACATCAGCCAAAATTGTTGCAACTAAGTGCAAAAATTTGCACCTACTGACCCCATTACCCAAGGAAGGTTTCGCACATGGCTTACGCGATCCAAGAAGTCCTAAATGACGAGGACAACACCCTGCGCCTCTACTTCGACGACATCGCCGATTCTAGGCCACTGAGCCGCCAGCGGGAAGTCGAGTTGTCGGCGCGGATCCAAGACGGCGACATGGTCGCGCGCGACGAGTTGGTTCAAGCCAACCTGCGCTTCGTCATTGATGTGGCCAAAAACTACCAGAACCGCGGCCTCTCGCTAGAGGACCTGATCAGCGCAGGCAATGTGGGCTTGCTGACCGCTGCCGAGCGCTTCGACGGCACCAAGGGATACAAGTTCATCTCGTACGCCGTGTGGTGGATCAAGCAGTCCATCTTGCAGACCATCGCCGAGCACGCCCGCACCGTGCGCCTGCCGCTGAACAAGCTCAGCCTGCTCAAGGACATTTCGCGGGCCGTGCGCAAGCTAGGCCAAGGCCGCGAGAGCGAGCCGGATGTCGAGGAAATCGCCGCTGAGTTGGGCCTGCCCACCGAGGAGGTGCTTGACACCATGCTCAGCGCCCGCTCGGTGCGTTCGCTCGACGAGTCCTTTGAGGAGGACGACGATCGCAGCTTGCTCAGCCTCCTCGCCGACGACAATCAGGCGACGCCCGACAGCGATGTCTTGCAAAACTCGGCTCGCGCCCATCTAGAGGAGGCCCTCGCCAGCCTTGAAGACCGCGAGTTGCGCATCATTCGCCTCTACTTCGGCCTCGATGGCAGCCAAGCGCTGACCTTGGAGCAAATCGGCGGGTTGATGGGCCTGACGCGGGAGCGCGTGCGCCAGCTCAAGGAGCGCGCCCTGAGCAAGCTCCGCCACCCGACTCGCTACCAGTCGCTTCTCGCGCTGGTAGATGAGACGGAGTTTTACTAGGATTGTGGCCCACGCCTAAGACCGGGCGTTTAGGCTAGGCACCAAAAGCGGGGAGCTCGAATGATCGGGCTCCCCGCTTTGCATTGCGGCTAACACTATTCTGCGAACGGCTCAGTCTTCGCCTTCTCGCAGCTTCTTGAGTTCGTCGCGCAAGAGTGCGGCTTTTTCAAAGTCTTCGCTATCAACCGCTTCTTGTAGCCAGCGCTCTAACTGCTCTTGTTGGCTCAGCGGCTTCTTCTGCAAAATTTCCTGCTCTAACTCATCGAGCGCGGCTTCTGAACGCTCGCGCTCGATGTAGAACTCCTCGGCCTCCACCTCGGGCCACGTGCCAATCCGCGCGCGAGTCCGCTGCACGACCGCCAACGCGCCGTCGTAGTCCTGGTCGCCGATGGAGATCATGGCCCGGGCCACGCCGTTGATACGCAAGATATAAGGCCACCATCTCTCTAGATTGTCGCGGTCCTCTTCGCGCTCGGCATAGCGGTTGACAAAGCGAAAAAGTGCCATATTGCGCTCAGTATCGCGCACGACCCGCCGGTAGTCGTGCAGTTGGATCAAAAAGGCGTAGCGCTTGTACAAGCGGCTCCCCTCGTCGAAAAGCTCGCGGCAAGCCGTTTCATCGAGCGCGAAGCCCTCGTCGCTGGCCCCGTGCTCGCGGCGGTATTTTTCCAATTCGCCCCGGTAGTAATCGAGGGCAAAGTCCTGTCCGTGGGGCCGTCGGCCGTCGGGCCGGCCATCGAGATTTAGCTGCAAAATGCCCTGAAAGGCCCCTTGATCGACCCGGATCTGGATCTTCGCAACCCCGTCCTTTCCCGATATTTTCCGCACATTCGCCTCTGGGTCGAAGGACCATTCATTTAATAGGTCGGTCATATCTCGACTCATACCAACCTCACACAACCGCTATTTACTGACATTGCAGAGATTCTCATCGCAGAATTATAACCGAGTTGATGGGTTCCGGCAATGACCTTCCCGCAGGCTAGGAGCCGAGGTCTCTCTGGCCCCTAGCCTGCGATGGCATAGTTTATGCTACAATAATGTACGACGCATTCTCGACACTTGGCTTTAATGACGCCCTCTTAGGGCGTGTGACACTGTATTTTTGGTCGATTTTCCGTTTTAACCACGAACATGTGGCCTTTTGATATTTACAAAAATGTTGTTTTTACCCATACTAATGACAAAAATGTCGTAAAAATAGGATAATTCACATGTCCACCTTACCGACCGCCAGTGCCCAACAACAAATCTCCATCCTACACGAAATCGGGCAAATACTAGGCTCGACGACCAAGTTTGAGGAGGCGCTCAACGTCATTCTCAAGCTCATGTGCGACCAACTCGACATGAGTTTGGGGACGGTCAGCCTTTTGAGCCAAGAAGCCTCCGAAGTCTCTATCGACGTAGCCTATGGACTCTCGCAATCGGAAATCAAGCGCGGCCGCTACGACGTCGGGGAAGGCATCACCGGCAAGGTCGTAGAATCGGGCAAGCCCGTGATAGTGCCGCGCATCAGCAGCGAGCCGCTTTTCCTCAACCGCACCGGTGCGCGCGGCAGTTCGGCCAAGAACCAGACCTCGTTCATTTGCGTGCCCATCCTCCAGCAGCAGCAGGTAGTAGGAACCATTAGCGTTGATATTCCCTACAAAGACAACGAAAGCCTGCAAGATATCGTGCGCCTGCTATCCATCATATCCGTCATGATTGGCCAATCGGTCGCCGCCCGCCAACGCGCCCGCGTCGAACAAACCCTACTTCTCGACGAAAACTTGCGCCTGCAAAACGAGCTCCGCGAGCGCTTCCATCCCGCCAACCTCATCGGCAACTCCCGCCCCATGCAGGAGGTTTGCCAACTCATCGGCCAAGTGGCTCCCAGCGACGCCACCGTCCTGTTGCGCGGCACCAGCGGCACCGGGAAGGAACTGGCCGCAGATGCCATACATTACAACAGCTTACGCGCCGACAAACCCTTTGTCAAAGTACACGTCGCCGCCCTGCCAGAAACCTTGGTCGAATCCGAACTATTCGGCCACGAGCGCGGCGCTTACACCGGGGCCTCGACAAGCAAAGCCGGCCGGTTTGAACGAGCGCGCGGCGGGACGATTTTCCTCGACGAAATCGGCGAACTCAGCCTAGGCGCACAGGTCAAACTGCTCCGCGTGCTGCAAAACCGCGAAGTCGAGCGCCTCGGTGGCCGCGGCCCTGTGCCGATAGATGTTCGCGTCGTCGCGGCAACCCACATAGATCTGGAAAAAGCCATCGCCGAGGGGACTTTCCGCGAGGATCTCTTCTACCGACTCAACGTCTTTCCCATCTTCATTCCGCCCTTGCGCGAGCGCAAATCCGACATTCTGCAACTCGCCGACCACTTCCTCGAAAAATACTCTCGCCAGCTCGGCGTGGAGATGCACCGCATTTCCACGCCCGCCATTGACATGATGATGAGCTACCATTGGCCGGGCAACGTGCGCGAGTTGGAAAACTGTATTGAACGGGCGATCATCCTCAGCAACGACGGCGTCATCCACGGCCACCACCTGCCCCCCTCCCTGCAAACGGCTGACGCCACCGGAACGCCGGTCACCGGCTCCTTTAATACGATGATGAAGGCTTATGAACGAGAAATCATCATCGAGGCCCTCAAAAACGCCCGCGGCAATATGGCCAAGGCCGCCCGCACCCTCGGTACTACGACCCGCATTTTCTCTTATCGGATTCAAAAACTAGACATCTGCCCGAAAAATTACAAAAAATGAACAATAAAAATGACAAAATTGTTGTTTTCTGATACTGTTTCAATTTTGTCGTTATGATTGTTTCGTTTTTCTCTTTCTTGTTATTTTTTCTAACCCCCTAATTTACAATAAGCTACAATTCTGAAGTATCTGCGCCCAATCCGCTTGGCACGTTTCTTGCCTTGTAACAATCCGACGTTCGCATCCAAGAGGCTTCGATTAGATGCCTCCTCATACCTTACAAGGGAAGGGATTGCCCATGTCTGTTTTTCGCAACCGTCCTGCGCTCTTATGGCTCTGTGCCGGGGTCCTCGGGGCGACTACACAGGCTTCGGCGGGGGATTTCACAACCGCAGAAGCCTTCCAGGCCATGCCCTTGGCCTATCCCAAATTCATGGTAGATAACCTGTGGATTCTCATCGCCGCAGCGTTGGTCTTCATCATGCACTTGGGTTTTGCCACGCTCGAATCCGGCCTGACCCGGCAAAAGAACACGGTCAACATCCTCTTCAAGAACCTCTTTATTATCTCGGCCGGTATCCTCACCTATGCCTTGTGCGGCTTCAACATCATGTATCCAGGCGACGATTGGCTCATCGCCGATGTGTTGGCCCTTAAGGGCTGGATCGGCTTTGACGACGATGTGGCCAACCTGACCAATCAGTACGCAGATTACACCTATTGGTCGGACTTCATCTTCCAAGCCATGTTCGCCGCCACCGCCGCCACCATCGTCTCCGGTGCCGTTGCCGAGCGCATTAAGCTATCGGGTTTCATGCTTTACGCCGTGATCTTGGTGGCCTTTGGCTACACCATCGCCGGCTCTTGGAAGTGGGGTGCCGGCTGGCTCGACGACCTCGGTTTCTACGACTTCGCTGGCTCGTCGGTCGTGCACGCCTTCGGCGGCTTCTCAGCTCTCGCCGCAGTTCTGGTGCTGGGGGCGCGCAAGGGCAAGTACCACAACGGAGAAATCAGGCCCATCCTCGGGCACAGCATGCCGCTATCGACGATCGGCGTCTTCCTGCTGTGGCTCGGCTGGTTCGGCTTCAACGGCGGCTCAGTGCTCAGCGCCGACCCAGCGGCTGTGTCGCTGGTCTTCGTCACCACCACCCTCGCCGCGGCGGCTGGTTGCATGGCCTCGATTTTTACCTCATATATCTACCTTAAAAAGCCCGACATCACCATGGCGCTCAACGGCATTCTCGCCGGTCTAGTAGGCATCACGGCTGGTGCCGACGTGGTCACTTGGTACGGGGCCATCTGGATTGGCTTGATCGCCGGAATCATTGTCGTCTTCTCGATTGTCTTTATCGACCGCATCAAAATCGACGATCCGGTCGGTGCCATCTCCGTCCACGGGATCTGCGGCGTCTGGGGCACGGTCGCGGTCGGGATATTCAGCACCGACCACAGCGTAGGCACCCAGATATTGGGCACGCTGTCGTACGCCATCTTCGCCTTTGTCTTTTCCTTTGCCCTCGCGAGCCTTGTCAAGGCGACACTCGGGTTCCGCGTCGATGAGGAAGACGAGGACGAGGGGCTCGATCTAAGCGAGCACGGCCAGCCCGCGTACGCGGATTTCCAGCACATCAACAACTAAGCGAGGGAGGGAACCAACAATGTATAAAATTGAAGCATTCCTCCGGCCATCGGCCCTTGAGGCCGTGCAGAAGGCCCTAGGCGAACGGGGCATCGCCGGCATGTCCGTAACCGAAGTGCGGGGCTTTGGCCGCCAGCGTGGCCACCGCGAGGTCTATCGCGGTGCCGAGTACCGCATTGATTTCGTCCCCAAGATCAAAATCGAGGTCATCGTCAAGGACGCCGACCACGAGCAGGCAATTAACACCATCGTCGAGGCGGCCAAGTCCGGAAAAGTCGGCGATGGCAAGGTATTCGCCTCGCCGATCCAAGAAGCCGTGCGCATCCGCACCGGCGAGACGGGCGAAAGCGCCCTGTGATAGTAAGGGGGCGGTGTGGCCTTTGGCTGCACCGGCCCCCATCTCTTACCTTAATCGGCAATCGACGCAGCACATCTCAACCCACCTAAGGAGCATCTGATGAAACGCTTGCTTTTTGCCGCACCTCTTCTCTTTGCGCTGACCTTATCCGCCATTCCGGCCGATGCCGGAGTTGGCTTTGGTGCCGACGTAGTCAACCGCTACGTGTGGCGCGGCACGGACTTTGGCAATGCCGTCAGCATCCAGCCGGGCATGTCCATCAGCCACGGCAACATCGAAGTCGGCGCTTGGTCCTCATGGGCGATCTCCGACGGCGGTGCCAACGAGAACGACCTCTACGTCAGCCTCTCGTCCGGCCCCATCGGCATCACCCTGACCGACTACTACTTCCCGGGCCTGACCGAAGACGACGATTTCTTCAGCTACAGCGACGAAGACGGGGTACACATCCTCGAAATCAGCGCGTCCCTCGCCCCCGACGGCGTACCTCTGAGCGCTCTAGTCGCTTACAATGTATCCGGCGACGCCGACGATTCGTTCTGGGCGGAAGCGACCTACGACTTGGGCGAGATGGAAGAGACCGCGGTCAGCATCACCGTCGGCCTCGGCAACGGGTTTTACACTACTACGACCGATCCGGCCTTGGTCAGCATCGGTCTCAACATGGGCAAGGGCGACTACTTTGCTTCGTACATTCTCAACCCAGACAAAGAATCCACCTTCCTCGTCTTCGGCAGGAGCTTCTAAAACCTGGTCGGCCTTCCAACGACGGAACTCAGACCAGAAGCAGGGGACGCGTGCTGCGGGGAGCGCGCCCCCTGATCCCATATCAACCACTACTTTGAGAAAGGAGTAGTCATGGCTAAAGCCAAGGCGAAAGCCAAAACCAAACCGAAAGCCAAAACCAAACCGAAGTCGGCCCAAGCCAGCGCCATCGACGCGGCGCTGGCTTTAGCACGCCACAACGACGCGCAGATGGTCGATTTCAAATTCGTCGATCTGCCCGGCACCTGGCAGCACTTCACCATGCCCATCGCCGACTTGGAACCGGACCTGTTCGAAGACGGTCTCGGCTTCGACGGTTCGTCCATCCGCGGCTGGCAGGAAATCAACGAATCCGACATGCTCGTCGTGCCCGATCCGACCACCGCGGTGATGGACCCGTTCATGGCCGTGCCCACCTTGTCGCTGGTCTGCTCGATTGAAGACCCCATCACCCGCCAGCCCTATGCCCGCGATCCCCGTGGCGTCGCCCAGCGCGCCCAAGCCTATCTGCTGCGCACCCAACTGGCTGACACAGCCTTCTTCGGCCCGGAAGCCGAGTTTTTCATCTTCGACAACATCCGCTTCGACCAGCAAGCCCATCTGGGCTTCTACGAGATCGACTCGGTGGAAGGCCGCTGGAACTCCGGCTCGGCGGACGGCCCCAACTTAGGCTAC
>JAJEIO010000064.1 GCA_022827835.1 Candidatus Latescibacterota bacterium | reverse complement strand
GATTTCGATGGCACTGCTGTTTTCGTTTTTCTACGCCCTGCCCGTGACTTGGGTGTATCGCTGGACCCGGCCCCGCAAGAAATACAACCCAGACCTTGTCCATACCCTCCTCGTCGTGCCCATTGCGATTTCCCTCGTCGTTTTTCTCGTCAAGGACAGTCTTGCGCTCGCCTTCAGTCTCGCGGGCATTGTCGCCGCGGTTCAGTTCCGCACGACATTGAGAGACCCCCTAGATGCCACCTACATGTTCATCGTCATTGGCATCGGATTGTCGGCTGGTATCGGTATCGGTCAAGTGGCTATTTTGGCCTCGGTGGCTTTCAATGCCGTTGTTTTGGGCATCTGGCGCATGAACTACGGGGCGAAGCCTGCTGTCCTGTCCGGGTTCAGGCTGGTGCGTCCCGCCAAGTCGTTGCCCGGTATGAGCGGTGCCCAAACAGATAAAGTCCCCAAACCGTATAATGCCAATCTCAGGGTACATACGGGGCAGGTCGAGGCGGCCCAGCAGGCCGCTGTTGCACTCTTGGCGACCTATGCCAAGCAGTGGCGACAGGTGCGGATTGTGCAGCAGGAGGACGGCACTGCGATCGTCGAATTTCACGTGCGGCTAAAGAAAACCGCGGATCCGGCCACCTTCACCAGAGAGCTGGAAAAAAGTACAGAGGGCCATACCGTCAAAGTGGAACTGGAATTATGAGTTCCCCGAGTAACAACCTCCTGAGCGGGTTTTTGGTCTTCAGCGTTTTGATTTTTATGGCGTCGTTGCTCGTGCGGGAGGACGCGGCAATCGAACCCGTCGTGGACACCGCAGCCGACACCGCGGACAGTCTGGTATCTACATCCGCTCCAAGCACGGTGCACGAGGACAACCTTACCCTCGCGAGTTACGACCTCAAAAAACCAGCGCGGCGTTTCAAACTGCCGAAGCAGTGGCGGGAGATCTCCGGCTTGGCCATGCTTGGAGATAATCGACTCCTCGCGCACGATGACGAAAGGGGCATAGTATTCGAGATAGACTATCGCGATGGTTCGATTGTAAAGTCGTTTGCACTCAGCGATCAGCGCGATCCGGTCGCCGACGACTTCGAAGGCATCGCTGCGGCTGAAGGCCGCGTGTACCTCGTTTCGAGTTCAGGGCGGTTATACGAGTTTGTCGAAGGCACCGATGGAGAGACTGTTCTCTACAATCTATATACAACCGGAATTGGACGAGATCACGAAATAGAAGGGCTCGCCTACGACCCGGACCAACGGGTACTATTGCTCATCAGCAAAAACCCCAAGAACCCCAGGCAGACAGGCCTAGTAACGATATGTCGCTGGTCCCTCGATACCAAGCAGCTCGTCGAGGATGGCCATATCCTCATACCAGCCGTCGCGCTCTCGAACCGCATCGACAGCAAGCGATTCCAACCTTCGGGCATCGAGCGGCACCCGGTATCGGGAAACTACTTTGTCGTGGCGGCCCGCCAGCGCACCATTGCCGAGATTACCCCACAGGGACAAGTCCTCGCCGTCGCGGATCTTGCGGCTGACCAGCATCCACAGACCGAGGGCATTGCGTTCGCTTCCGACAATACACTGATCGTATCCGACGAGGGGGTCAGCAAGCGCGCGACCCTGACTTTTTACCCCGTTGCAAAGGGCCAGTAATTGCAGGCTTGTCTCGGCGGACAGAATCTTTGCGACCACCCAGGCGTTACTTGGGAATGAACTATTCCCAAAAAGCGATGCGTCGGCGCGGTTTAGGGCTGGGGATCGTCTTGCTCCTGGCGCTGGTTGTGGTCGTAGCAGGTTGCCGGGCGGGGCACCTGCGAGGGGAGAACTACGGTGCCGACGACGAGCCGTACATCCGGCGGAATGTCCCGTTAGATGCGATCGCGACCAGCGATCGGGTTGCGTATCGAGTCATCTTGGTCGGAGACACCGGGGAGCCGATGCCGGGCGATCCCACGCTGGCCGCAATCGGGCGCTGGGCGGTTCCGCAGGAGCGGGCCGCGGTCGTGCTGCTGGGGGACAACCTCTACCCGGACGGGCTTATAGCCGATGATCGCGCTAGGGGTGAAGCCATTTTGCGCCAGCAACTCGCAGCGACCTCGGCGCTGCGGATTTTCGTGCCGGGCAACCACGATTGGGGACCTTCACCGCAAGACTGGACGGGAGCACACGTCGTCGCCCAGCAGGAGTTCGTGCTCGCGTGGCCAGAGGGCGACGTGGACTTTCTACCCCGCGATGGATGCGCCGGCCCAGCCGTGCGCGAGTTGCTCAAGCCTGGGGACGGGCTGGAGCAGGGGATCGCGGTTGTCGCCATTGACTGGATGCCTTGGTTCTCACCGGTTGCCGACCCTAGCAGGTGCCCGGACGGGGATTTCGGGACGCGGATTGACGCGGCCTTTTCGGCCCTAAAGAGGCATTTCGTGATCGTGGTGAGCCACTTTCCGCTGCGCTCGGGCGGCCCCCGCGCCGGTTTCAGCCGCGGGTTCATCACCGACCTTTTCATGGGCTTCTATCACCTGCTGCGACCGCGACCGCCTCTCAATCTGTACAATCCGCAATACATGGTCCTTGCAAAGCAGGTAAAGGACGCGTTAGCAAGACACCGGCCCCTCGTCTATGCCGCAGGACACGATCACAGCCTACAGCTCTTCGAGGCGGACAAAGTCGCTCGGATGCACATCGTGAGCGGGGCGGGTTCCGCAGGCAAAGTGTCGCCCGTGACCGCGGTGCCTGGGACGATCTTCGCCCACGCCGTCCCGGGATTCGCAGTGCTCGATTTCGCAATTCACGACGGAGTTGACACCCCAGTCGTCCGCATCGTGAGCACTGGGCAGGAAGTGCCCGTGTTCCAGATGCGCATTCCGTAGCGCGATTTCGCGTGACCAGACAATCCGCACCGGGTCTCTAAAACATGAAGCCGCCGCGCAGGTACAGGCCGGTCAGGTCTTCGCCCTCCATCACTGCCGCGCTCAACGTCGCCCGGTGCTTGAGAAACGAGATCCAAAGCCCGCCGCCAGTGCCAATGTGCCAGCCATCGGCCTCCTCTGGATCGGCGTTGAAGAATACCCGTCCCGCATCCACGGCAGCGAATGCGCCCAGTTCACCCGGAGACGGGAACCGGAGTCGAGTCAGCCGCACCCGGAACTCGCCGTTCCCGTAGAGGGCGGACTCGCCAGCGAAGCGATCCTCGCGGAAGCCCCGCAGGTTGTCGGGGCCGCCGACTGTGGCGGCTTCGTAAAACGGGAACGCGCCGCGGACGGTTTTGCCGCCCACGCGCAGGGCGAGAGTGGGCAGAGTGGGAACGCTAGCAGACAGGTACGCAGATGCGTCGCCGGCAACGTGGCCGAAAGTCGATTCGACGTCCCACAGCTTGGGGTAGAGTTCGCCGCTGAGCCTGAACCGCACTCCCCGTCGAGTATGGCCCGCATTGTCGCGGGCATCGTAAACGAGTTCCCCACCGACGCCGATCTGCCCAAAGTCCTCCGTCCCGTATAGGGGCGTCTCATAGGTGGCGATGAACTTCCCCTTATTGTCGTGCAAAGAGGTGTCGGTAAACTTGACGAGCGGCCCGCCGGTCACAGCCAACGTCTCCGGCGACCCGCCAGAGACCCAAAGGAGCGTGGGCGCGAAGAGGAACTGCGCCTGCTCCACCTCGTAGAACGACTCAGCGTGCGGGATCTCAACGTCGTTGCCGAAGCCGTTGAAGCGAATCACATTGATGCTGGAGTATTCCATCTGAAGCAGACCGTCTAGGTCCCGCAGTAGATGCCGGAACTTCCCAGAATAGGCAACGAGGGGTTTGGTTCTCGCGCTGGCGGTGACTCCGAGGTCGAACGAGTGTTGCGACGCATACGGGGTCTTCCGATAGCCATGATATATCCGGGTGTAGAATAGCCCTGCGTAAGCACCGAGGTCTGGGCTGTAGCTGACGACCGGCAGCGAAACCGTCTCCCAGCCCCAGTCAATGACGTATCTGTCCGTAACCGCCCCTGAGGGAGCCGGCCGCTTGTACGGCCGCTTGTCGATCAGGGCCTTGTGCGCGTCGAAGCGGTTCTCACCGCGAGCGTCGTAAAATCGCGTCATCCGCTGTCCAGCCCGCGACCGGTTCGCGTAGGCGTCTGCGCCACCGCCGCCATCTACTCGAATCCTGATCTTGGCCTTCTCCCCGAGGACGGCGATCTGATCGTCCCCACCGTGCAGGTAGATCCTGACTTCCTTCGTCTCGTGGGGATACAGGGTGCGACGGAAGTACGGGGCGTTCTGCGTCCCCGCCAAGCTGATGCGAACCTCTAACTCGCCGTTCTCTCGATGTTCCAATTCGAGGTACTCGTCCTCGTCCGTAGCCTTGATTTCGATCTCTCTGCTAATAAACTCGTAGTACCGTGCGGCGAACTCGCTGAGATGGTCGCGGCGCGTCTTCAGCGCCCGGGTAAGGAAATCCCCGACCTGCTCGTAGTACGGGGCCGGCAGTCGCCGGACGGCGTCCTCAATCACCGGGTCCGGCAGTTCGGCCTGCACTGTGGTGGCCACCGAGTCCCACGCGCTCCACTCCAACTCGGCCAGTAGCTGGCGATCGACCTCCCAAGCGTTGCGGGGGAGTCCTCGGTGGTCCGGGTACTGCTCTTGAAAGCGGACGTATTTGGGCTCGATCCAGCGCACCAGCTTCATGAGCAGGCCGTCGAAATCGATGAAGGCTTGGTCCCGGTCTTCGGGGACGGGCAACCACGTGTAGCAGTCCCCGACCGGAAATCTCGCCCAGCGCCACTGGCCCGAGTGCCGATCCTTGTCGCCGACGAGAAAATCGACGAATCGCGCCTTGAGATAGGCGCGCGCATCGACTCGTTCGCAGGGCGTCTTTTCAAGGCGCTCGTACAGCTTGTCCGTGCCGCTTACCTTGCGCGATCCGGCAAACCCCGGCTCATCGTCAGCCGCTTCGGACGGATGTTCCTGCAAGGCACCGATCAGCCCGGCAAACTCTTGGCGATACGCTCCCAGCCGCGGATCGTCGGGGATCACCACCAGCCGGTGCGGCGCATGCAGGATTCCCGTCGCCTCCATCAGCGCATCCACCACCAGCCCCCCCGCCGGCAGCAGGGCACTCATAAGATCTTGAATCACATCCTCGACGACGGTATCCTTGAGTTCCTCCATCAGCCGCTTGGATGGATCTTTGTCGAGGGAGCGCACCGTGTAACGGCGGCCGTCCTTGCCCATAAAATGCAGCGAAACGGACTGGCCGAAGCCGCCCGTGCGCATGGGCGACAATCCGCCGCCCACAGTATCGAGATCGAGGACCGGCACCTCGATCGGCGTCATCCAGCTCTGGCGATAGTTGCTACCGTAGATCCACCGTTGCAAACGACCTGCTTTGAATCGCTCGCCCGGTACTACCACGTGCGTGGTATCGCCCTTTTCCGGAATGGAGCGGTGAATTAGCTGGCCGGACTTTGCCCCTGCCGCATCCGCACCCCCAAAATGCAGAGCAGCAATAAGCAACGCCGTCGCTCGGCGACGCAGCCACGGACTGCTCAGATGCCCGTTTCGGTTCATTTCTCTACCATCCTCCATGGCTAAACAAGGGATAGCAAAGTACGGGGTAGCTAGCTCTTACTCAAACGCTTTTTCCAACGCCACTGGGAACACCTGTATTTGGCCTGCATGCGCCTCGCGCAACTCGGCCAATAGCGCGTCCATAGCCTCAGTTTCGGCCTGCACCCGCAGGGCCGCGCGAATGCTCTCGCGCACAAAAGCAAAATCCACCACCCGGCCATCAGTGCGAGTAAACTGGTCAATGTGCTGATCGTAAAACGCCCGCACCGCTTCGTCAGCGATTTCCCCGACTCGTGCGGCCTCGGCTTGGTAGAGCCGCTTGACCAACAGAGCGTCTCGTTCCCTTTCGACGCTGGCGCGGATATCCGCATCGTCGGCGATCCCCAGTTTGCGCGCTTCCGCCACCATGATCTGCTTGCCGGCGAGGTTATCCACGGCCTTGTACAGACGCGCACTATCGAGTTCGGCCGGGTGCGGCGCGCGGCCCTGCTCGACTAAGGTGAGGTATTCCCGCGCTATGAGCTGACCGCCGCGCCAAGTAAGCAGCGGCGCGTTCCCTCCATCCCACTGCGTCGATTGCCGCGGCAGGGCGAGCAACGCGGCAAAAACCTCCGCGTCCAGCGCCAACTGATACCGCTGGCGCAGGGTGCCGACGTAACGCTCCATATCGTCGGCTCGACTCTGCACGAGGGCCTGTTTCTCCACCCACTCGCGAACAGCAGTAAAATCGACCGGGCGTCGTTCCCCAAGCCTAAAGACGTGGTAGCCGCTCAAAGTCTGCACGGGATCGGGATACACGCTGCCGACGGGCATGGTGCTGAGCGGCACCTTCAGCCCCTCGTACACCTCGCCGATCTTGAACCAGCCGACCCAACCGCCGGGGCCAAAGCGCTGCTGGATGTTCTGGAGCGAATAGGGTCTGATCAGCGACTCAAAAGGCGTCCCTTCCTCAAGCAGTTCGAGGACGAGACGAGCCTCTTCCTCGGTAGCGCAGACGATGTGTTGGCTGAGTACTTCCACATCGTACTGCTGTTGGGCAAAAAACGCCCGCAGGTCCGCCTCCGAAAACGCATACGACGCCTGCACAGCTTCCTGCTCGTAGAGCTTGTTCATCAGCGACCTGCGCTCGCTCTTGGCCACGGCCTGGGCGATAGCCGGATCGCGATCGTACCCGCGCCGCAGGGCCTCGGCAACGAGCAATTCCCGCGCGATGACGCCGTCGAGCAGCTCCTGCTTACCCTGCTGATCTAGTTCCTCGACGTGGCTGTAGCCAGTCTCCCGCAGCTTCTGCGCTGTTTTCGCAAACTCCTCTACTGATATGCTCTTATCGCCGATGCGCAGGACCGTTTCTTCAGCGCACCAAACCGCGCTGCCCAAGACGAGGAGCGCGAAAGTGCTAACTAGTGAGTATTTCAACTATTCCCTTTCTTCGCTTGCTTCCCGAATCACAATGTGCTGATCGGCCTCCACGCCCAGTAGCGTCTGCACCACACCACTGGGCCAATGAACTTGCAGCGTATCTACCTGCGCGTGGTCGCCCAAACCGAGTATCAGACGCACGTCGTTAGAACCCATGTAGCCGTAGCTGCGACGAATCTCCCGCGTCTGCACCAAGTCGCCGGCCACGACGCGGACGCGCGCACCGATGCCATCCCGATTGCTCACAGTACCAACGGCCTCAACCGTCAGATAGTGATTGGCATTGCCGCCATCATTGCGCAACAGGGTGCAATGCGGAGCGGCCGAATCCGAGACGAATATATCTACGTCCCCATCGTTGTCGCAGTCGCCGAACACCGCGCCGTGGCTGACGCGCTCGATCAACATCCCCGGCCCGCTGTGCTCAGTCACCTCGGCGAACGAACCGTCGCCCCGGTTGCGGAAGAGTTGGTTGCGCTGCGGATACGTGGTGGCCGGGTCGTATTCTTCCACATTCTCGTCGAGGTGTCCATTGCTGATGAACACGTCGAGGGACCCGTCGTTGTCGTAATCGAGGAAGGCGGACGTCATGCCGAGATACGGCACGCTGGACACGCCTAAATTGGCCGCAAACGTGACATCCGTGAAGAACCCATCGCCGTCGTTGTGGTAGAGCGTGTTGGGCAACCACTGGAAGGTCGCCACAATAATGTCGAGGAATCCATCGTTGTCGTAGTCGCCCCAATCGGCTCCCATAGCCGACTCGGCCAACCCTTCCTCGTTGTACGCCACCCCAACCTCAGCGCCATTTTCGCTAAACGTTCCATCGCCGTTGTTGAGAAAGAGAAAGTTGGGCCGCTTGTCGTTGGCAACGAACAAATCGGCATCCCCGTCGTTGTCGAAATCGCCGAACACCGCGGCGAGCTGGCGGCCCGAATCGTCGGCGAGACCGGCATCTGCGGTCACATCGACAAAGCGGCTACCCCCGTCGTTGCGGTAGAGCACTCCTGCCTGCCCGGGGTACGTATTAGGACCGCAGTAAATTCGCACTGTACCGGCGAAGCACTCCTCGTTGTGGGCCGGGTCAAACTCCATGTAATTGGCCGCGTACAAATCCAGATCGCCATCGCGGTCGTAATCGACAAAAGCCGCATGCGTGCCCCACCCTAAATCCCCAACCGTAGCCGCCGCCGTGACGTCTGCGAAGATGCCGCCACCTTCGTTCTGGTACAACACATTCGGCCCGTAGTTGGTCACATACAAATCCGCATCGCCGTCGTTGTCGTAGTCGCCGACGGCCGCGCCCATGCCAAAACCAGCGTCGCCCGTACCAGCCGTAGCTGTGACATCGGCAAAGGTTCCGTCTCGTTGATTGCGATAGTGCGCGTTGGGGCTGCTCGGGCCGCGATAACCGGGCATGGGCGCGCCATTGACAATGTACAGGTCGAGCCACCCGTCGCCGTCGTCATCGAAAAAAGCCGCGCCCGAGCCGACGGCTTCCACCATGTACTTATGACCGCTGGCCCCGTTGACATAGCTAAAATCTAGGCCCGCTTCCTCGGTGATCTCCACAAATTGCGGGGCTGGCTCAGCGACTGCGAATGCAGCGCATACAACGCTAGCCCATAAGATCCGCAGCATCATCGGCCAACCTGCGCGGCGATTTGCTCGGCGGCCGCGAGGTTGCGGCTGAGCTTGGGGTGGTCGGGCTGGTAGCGCAGGCCGCGGCGGAAGGAG
Source organism: Candidatus Latescibacterota bacterium (assembly GCA_022827835.1). Taxonomy (GTDB): domain Bacteria; phylum Latescibacterota; class UBA2968; order UBA8231; family UBA8231. Next base: position 18,947 of record JAJEIO010000064.1, on the reverse strand, counting down.
GCAATGGCGCGCTCGTACTCTTTGCGCAGCATCTGGATATTGCCCAATCCCAAGTGCGCGAGAGCGTACGTGGAATCGGCCTGCAATGCACGGCGGAACCGCTGCTCGGCCGCAGCCATTTCCCCCCGGCGGAAGTGGATGTTGCCGAGGTTGTGGTGCGCGGGCGCGAACGCCGGGTCGCGGTCGAGTGCTTGGAGGTAGCGGATGCGCGCTTCTCGGTATTGGCCGCGCTGCCCGTACACAACGGCCAAGTCGTGGTATGTGCCGGCGTCGTCGGGGTGCGTCGCCAAGGTGTTTTTCAGTATGGCGATCCGCTCTTCCTCTTCGTCGAGCCGCTTGTACAGTGCGAGCTGGCGTCGTCCCTCTTCCTTCTGCCCAGTGCGCAGTAAGGCGTTGCCGAGATTGAAGCGGGCCTGGGCAAACAGCGAATCGAGTCGCACGGCGCGGCTAAATTCGGCCACAGCCGCCTCGTAGTCGCGCCGGAGGTAATAGCTGCGTCCCAAGCCATTGCGGAATTGGGCCGAGGTCGTGTCCGCGGCTACGGCACGACCAAAGGCTTGCTCGGCGGCCGCATAGTCGTTTTGCTTGATATGGGCTTCGCCGAGGTTGAACCACGCCTCCCCGTAGCTAGGCACCGCGGCAATCGCGCGCTGATAGGCGGCAATCGCGTCTAAGTAGCGCCCCTCGCGGGCGTGCAGCAAGCCCAGCACCATCTGCGCCTGGGCGCGGTCGGGTTGCTCCCGCACCGTCTGTTCGAGCAGGGCCAAGGCATCGTCGTAGCGGTCGAGGCGCGTCAGCAGGATCGCCAACTCGGTCCGCGTCTTGGCGTGGCTCGGCGCTAGGGCAATGGCCTGCTCGTACGCGCGGACGGCCGCGGGCAAAGCCTCGTTTTTCACATGGGCCTCGGCCAACTTGCGGTAGAGTACCGCCGATTTTTCGTTCTGGTCAACGGCGCGCTGATAGTGGCCAGCGGCTTCTCCGTAGTGCCCAGCGCGCATCGAGCGGTCGCCCTGTGTTTTGTGCGCTGATTCAGTTGCTTCTGCCCAGCCAACAATCGCCAGCAGAAGCAAAAAGGGTTTGTACCAAAACATACAAAAAGTATAGACCGGGTAGGGGTCGGTTTGCAAACCGACCCCTACATCACAACAAACCACCCCCTACCCACAGGACAATCCATGAAACGCAGAGCCTTCTTCAAGGGAATCGCCGCAGCCGCAGCCGCAGCCCCGCTCATTCCTGATGTAGCCGAAGGACTTGCCGAACGGCTCGGCACCCTCAGTCGAGACGTAGCAGCCGCTAGCAGCGAACGCTCCCTGTGGCAACGAGTGCGCCGAGAGTTTCGCCTACATCCCGGCCTAGTCCACCTCAACTGCGGCAGCATCGGCGCAACGCCTCGCGTGGTGACCGACGCCCTGACCGCATACCTCGCCGAGCTAGAGGGCAATCCGCTGGCCAATACTTGGGGAGGTCTCGGCAATGAAATGGAAACGGTGCGAACCAAGGGGGCGGAATTCATCGGGGCCGAGTTGGAAGAAATCGCGCTGACGCGCAATACGACAGAAGGCATGAACCACGTAGCCAGCGGCCTCAACCTCCAGCCGGGCGACGAAGTGCTGACGACCAATCACGAGCACGGCGGCGGCATGGTCTGTTGGCAGCACTTGGCGCGCACTCGCGGCGCGGTGGTTCGCTACATAAAAATGCCCAATCCCGTGCGCGATGCCGCCGAGATCCTGCAACTAGTAGAAGATCACCTGACGCCGCGCACCCGCGTGTGCAGCTTCTGTCACATCGACACCATCACCGGGCTGCAAATGCCACTAACAGCCATCGCCGCCCTCACCCGCCCCCGTGACATCCTGCTAGTCTGCGATGGCGCGCAAGCCCCAGGCATGATCGACGTCGACGTCAAAGCGCTCAGCGTAGATACCTATGCCTCCAGCAGCCACAAGTGGATGCTCGCACCCAAAGGCACGGGACTGCTCTACATCCGCAAGGAAGTGCAAGACCGCGTCCGGCCCGTGTTCACGTATTCTGGTTACAACGCCTATTCCGCCTCGTCCGGCACCCGCAACGTACCCCAGATCGTCGCGCACGGAGTGGCGATGGAATTCCACAACACCATCGGCCGCCCCCGCATCGAAGCGCGCTGCCACCAACTCTCCGCCTACGCGCGCCAGCGCCTAGCAGAAATCCCCCAACTCACACCGATCACCCCAACCCAGCGCGAGCTATCCTCGGGCATCGTCAGCTTCTCACTCACCAGCGGCAGCCACAGCGAAGTCGTCGCCGCGCTGCAAAAGCGCGATATCTTCCTCAAACCAGCGCAGGGCACGTACGCCTACGTGGAGGACGCCGGCGTACCAAAGGAAAACTACAACGCCATCCGCATCTCCACGCACATCTTCAACGACGAGACCGACATCGACCGCGCCGTCGAGGCGTTGCAGCTAGTCCTCGGCTGATCTCAGAGCCGCTCAGCGCCGGTTCCCCCCCTCGGGTCCGATCTCACCCGTACCCACCCCAACGCCCGTGAGCACTTCGCTGTAGCCGGGATAGGTAACGGCGTATTGGAATCCCTCGTTGGTACCCGCCGCACCAAAACGGCCCTGCTTGTCGAGCGCGACGAAGTTGAGGTGCAATTCCTCGACCGGACGCGGGTCGAGCGCGACGATGCGGCGGATGGTCTCGATGCAGGCTTCCTCCGGGTGCAGCCCCTGGCGCATGTACTCGACAACTAGGAAAGTGGCGCAGTAGCGCATGACATTCTCGCCCAGACCAGTAGCGCCAGCCGCGCCCACGCCCCCATCGACGTACAAGCCGCTACCAATAATCGGCGAGTCGCCAACGCGGCCCGGCAGCTTGTAGCCCCAACCACTGGTCGAGCAGCCGCCAGCAATCCGCCCCTCACCGTCGAGTCCAAGCAGAGCGATAGTGTCGTGGTTGTCGGCCGCGCCCTGCTTTTCCCGCCATTCCTCCCACGCCTTGCGCCTTTCTTCCGTGAGCAAATCGACGCTGGCAAAACCCTGCTCCAGCGCAAACTGCCGCGCGCCTTCGCCGACGAGCATGACGTGCTTGGTCTCGTCCATCACCCGGCGCGCCACCGAGATCGGGTGCAGGATCCCCTCGATAGCGGCGACGCTACCGGCGCGTTGCCCCTCGCCGTCCATGATACAGGCGTCGAGTTGCACCACGCCCCGGGCATTGGGTATGCCCCCCAATCCCACGGATGCATTGGAGGCGTCGGCCTCAGCGACGTGGATGCCGCGCTCGACCGCGTCGAGAACCGAGCCGCCCTGTTCGGCAGTCCGCAGCGATTGTTCGTTGGCGTCTTTGCCAAAGGCCCAAGTGGAGACGAAGAGAGGGCGATCCGTGCTCATGGGTATATCCTTTTCTGCGCGCGCCGTTCCGGCGAGGGCTAGGCCGCCGGCGGCCAACGCGGTCTCGCGCATGAAGCGGCGGCGGCTCAGCGGCATGGCCTATTCCTCGTCGCCATTGTGATGTTCGCCATCGTCATCCGCGTCCTTATGGTCGCCATCATCATCCGTGTCCTTATAGGCAATGGCGGCGATCTCAACGCGAAAGTCAAAGACGATCTGTGCCCCGCCAGTGCAGGCCCGCGCCGGAAATTGCTCTTTAAAGTACGAGGCGTATGCCTTGTTCATCTCGTGATAATCCTCAATGTCCGAGAGCCAGACGGTGACACTGACGAGATCGTCGTACGCATAGCCGTGCTCTTCGAGTATCCGCCCGATGTTTTTCATGGTCTGATGAGTCTCAGCCGCGACTGACTCCTTGACGTCGGCACCGTCAGCCGTGCGGGCAATCTGGCCGCTGATGAAGAGCAGACCGCCGGCTTGGCGGGCCGGGCTGAAGGGCAGGGTCTTGAGCGGCACGGCCTCTTGGGCAAGGGCCGGCGAAACGGCGAGCGCACACACGAGCGCGGCGCGGATACAGCTTTTCATAAGGTATCTCCTCGTTTGGATTGGAACATGCTAATAAGCTCAATAGGCCCTACGGCGACAACCGGAGCGGGTCGCCGATGCGGGTCGGACTAGCGTTCTTTCTATTTTATATAAAATAACGTCGTTACTGTATTTTTATTGACAGAGAGATAGTCCGCATTTACTTTATGCTGTGCAGAATTTCCCCTTATCACCCACCCCTATTAAGGAGATTTCAATTATGACTGGACTAACCTCCCTCGACCACGGCGAGCGCATCGGCCGCCTCGAAGGCATCGTCGAGCAAATTAACGAGCGCCTTGGCAGCATAGAAACCAACCATCGCCGGGACTTTCGCTGGCTCATCGGCCTTCAGTTAGCTACGTGGGCCACGATAGTGGGTTTGAAACTATTTGGTAGATAGCCGCCTTGTTAAAGACGCTTAAAGACATCGCCCACGTCCAGATGGGCCTCGCCTTTCGTTCCCGCATTGAGCCGGAAGCGGACGGGACTGTTGCAGTCATTCAGATGCGCGACTTGACCGAGGATAATAAACTAAGCCATCGCAATCTGATCACTATTAAAATGGATAAACTTAGCGACCGCCATTTGGTAAAACGCAGAGATTTGATTTTTCGCTCTAGAAGGCAGACCACTACGGCGGCGATCATTGATACGAAAATTGGTCCAGCGGTTGTCGCAGCTCCGCTGTTGAGAATCCGGGTTACGAGCAAGCACATTCTCCCGGAGTACCTGTGTTGGTTCATCAACCAGTCGTCAGCCCAGGCGTTTTTGCACAGCAGGGCTACTGGAACGGCGATGACGGTGATTGGCAAATCCGCTCTCGATGCTTTACAAGTTCCCCTACCTCCTCTCGAAACTCAGAAGCAAATCGCCGCCCTAGCCGATTTATCGAATAAGGAGCAGAAGCTGATGAGGGAGCTAGCGGCGAAGAAGGAAAAACTAGTCAACGAGATTCAGATGCGATTGGCGACTGAAACTAAATAGGAGCAGCCAAATATGAGCGATCAAATCCAACAGAAAGACATCAACAACGCCGCTTGGGCGGCCTGCGACACCTTTCGCGGAGTGATGGATGCGGCTGGCTATAAAGATTATATCCTCGTGATGCTATTCCTCAAATACATCTCCGATGTCTGGAAAGACCACTACGAGGAATATCAAGAAAGATACGGCGACAACGATGAACGCATCCGGCGCAGGCTGAAAAACGAGCGCTTTGTCCTGCCAGAGGGCAGCAGCTTTTACGACCTCTATGAACGGCGCTCGGAAGCCAATGTTGGCGAACTCATCAATATCGCGCTGGAGGCGATTGAAACGGAGAACAAAGAGAAACTCGAAGATGTCTTCCGCAACATAGATTTCAACAGCGAGGCTAATCTCGGCAAAACTAGAGATCGCAATCGCCGCCTGAAAATGCTGCTGGAAGATTTCAACAAACCCGAATTAAACATGAGCCCCAGCCGCGTTTCGGAGGATGTCATCGGCAATACCTATATATACCTGATTGAGCGTTTCGCTTCCGACGCGGGGAAAAAGGCTGGCGAGTTCTATACACCGCATAAAGTGTCCGAACTGGTAGCGCGACTGTGCGCTCCCGAGCCTGGTGCTCGCATCTGCGATCCCGCCTGCGGTTCTGCGGGACTGCTGATTGAGGCGGCTCGGCTAGTGGGCGGCAAGGACTACTCCCTATACGGCATGGAGGTGAACGGCAGCACCTGGGCGCTGGCGCGGATGAATATGTTTTTGCACGGTGCCGACTCCGCCCGCATCGAATGGTGCAACACCCTTACCTCCCCGACACTGGTGGAAAACAACCAACTGATAAAGTTCGACAACGTGGTCGCCAATCCACCGTTTTCGCTCGATAAGTGGGGTGCAGAAGACGCCGACGCGGACCCGTACAACCGCTTTTGGCGCGGGGTGCCGCCCAAATCCAAGGGCGATTACGCTTTCATTAGCCACATGATAGAAGCGGCCTTGGAAAAAGAGGGGAGGGTCGCGGTGGTCGCTCCGCACGGGGTCTTGTTCCGAGGAGCTGCTGAAGGACGCATTCGCCAGCAACTGATTGAAGAAAACTTGCTCGATGCCGTCATCGGCTTGCCCGGCAATCTGTTTCCGACGACCTCGATACCGGTGGCCATTTTGGTCTTCGACCGCTCGCGTGAGCAAGGGGGCGTGAATAGGCACCGCAAAGACGTTCTGTTTGTCGATGCAAGCCGCGAATATCAAGCGGGCAAGAATCAAAACACCTTGCTAGACGAGCACCTCGAAAAGATCACCGCTGCTTATGAAAAACGTGAAGATGTAGATAAATACGCCCACCTCGCCACCCTTGAGGAAATCGCGGAAAACGACTTCAATCTGAACATTCCGCGCTATGTGGACACCTTTGAGGAAGAGGAAGAGATTGATATTGACGCGGTGGGCAGGGAGATCGATCAGTTGGAAAAGGAATTGAGTGTGGTGCGTGGAGCGATGGGGAAGTTGTTGAAGGGGATCGACCGCGAGGGTGGGCTTGATCGGTTATTCCAGTCGTGGACGGACGAGGGCGACGCTCGTATAAAAACATGAGACGACGAGAAGCTCGCCTCATTTTGGGTGTAGGTGAGGACGCCACCACAGAGACGATAAAGTCGGCGTTTCGCCGCTATGCCCTCAAGCACCACCCCGACCGCAACCCGGACAACCCGGTTGCCGAAGAGGCATTTAAGGAGGGTGCTCATGCCTATCGCTTGCTGACGGGACAGGAGGGGGCCGATCTGGATGAATTGTTAGAGCAGTTTGAGGATATAGAGCAGTCCCTCGACAAAATGAAGCAGTCCTTTGACGAATTTGGAAAAAGTGTGTCAGAAGGACTCGACCGGATCGAAACCAAGATGTCCCGCATGTTTAAGTGGACCATCTTCTTGATGATTTTCACGACCCTATCGTTGGTTCTTCTCATTCTGCTCGATTTCTGATTTACTGATGGCTGGGTTATTTTCCGTGGCTCGCTCCGTTATTACCAAGCACTTGCTATCACCTGTCGGTTCGACGAGGGAAGAATTGCGATGCGTTAGACCGAAAATCAGTTATCCGGAAATTCCGGACAACTGCCATGACAGACAAAATCAGTTATTCGGAAATTCCGAATAACTGCCTTGATGCAGAAGTTGCTGACCGGGAAATGGCGAATTCAAATAAGAGACGACTAAATAACATGCATCCATCTGCGTCATCTGCGGATAGATCGTCAACACGGCACTTTACAATTTACTCAATACACTGAGTAAAATTACTCAAAGAATTGAGCAAAATGACGTTCATCAGACCCAAGCGTCAGAGCTATCGCAGCGCTTGAATGCACCTAGATAAACCGGGAACAAAACCATGCCCTCCTTCCCCTTCAGCGAAAAATATCTCTCCCAACTCCCCGCCCTACAACAGCTAATCAACCTAGGCTACCAGTATCTCCCACCCGCCCAAGCAACAACGGAGCGCGGCAGTCGCGCCTCTAACGTCCTCCTAGAAAACATCCTGCGCGACCAACTCAAAAAGATAAACCGTATCCGCTACAAAGGCGGCGAATACCTATTCAGCGAGGAGAACATCCAATCCGCCATCCAGAAACTCAAAACCGTCCAATACGACGGCCTGCAAAAAACAAACGAAGCAATCTACGACCTGATAACCCTCGGCACGGCACTTGAACAAACCATCGAAGGCGATTCCAAAAGTTTTACCCTGAACTACATCGACTGGAAAAACCCCGCCAACAACGCATTCCACGCCGTAGCGGAATTCTCCGTTGAACGCGCCCGCAGCACCGAGACCGCAAGACCCGACATCGTCCTGTTCGTAAACGGCATCCCCCTAGTCGTGATCGAGTGCAAAGCCCCCGATACGGACGTAGAACAGGCGGTATCCCAAACGATCCGCAACCAAGGCGACGAATACATCCCGCGCCTTTTCATATACGCGCAAGTTTTACTCGCCGTGAACAAAAACGAGGCCAAATACGCAACAGTGGGCACTTCAAAAGAGTTCTGGAGCGTTTGGGACGAGTTGGAGGATGCCGAGCGCGATGTAAACGCCTGCATCAATAAAGCGCTTTCCAGTGGCGACAAAGACGCCCTGTTCTCCGGTGAGTTCGCCTCGGCGCGGTCGCACTTTGACGCACTTGAACACAGCGGCGACCGACTGGTCACGGAACAGGATCGCTGTCTCTACAGCTTGTGCCGACCCGAGCGCCTGTTGGAGCTAATTTTCGGTTTTGTAGTCTTTGAATCTGGCAGCAAAAAAATTGCCCGCTACCAGCAGTTCTTTCTGGTCCGCACCGCCATAAAGCGCATCAAGCAAAAAGACAACGAAGGTCGCCGCCAGGGCGGTATCGTCTGGCACACGCAGGGTTCCGGGAAGTCCATCACCATGGTCATGCTGGTCCGCGCCCTATCCTTAGACCCAGACCTGACCAGCCCGCGCATGATTCTGGTAACAGACCGCAAAGACCTAGACAAACAACTAGGCAATACCTTCGCGGCCTGCAATCTGGACAAGGAGCGGGCAACATCCGGCCGCAATCTAATCAGACACATCAAAAACAGAGTCGGCATTATCACCACCCTGATCAATAAGTTCGACAAGGCACTTTCCGCTGAAAAATACGTGGACGATTCCGCCGATATTATCGTCCTCGTTGACGAAAGCCACCGCACCAACTTCGGCTCCCTAGCAGCGCGCATGAGACAAATGCTGCCCAATGCCTGCTTTATCGGCTTCACCGGGACGCCGCTTCTCAAGGAAGAAAAGAATAGCTTTGCCAGATTCGGCGGTTTGATTGAACCCCATTATTCCGTCCGGCGAGCGATCGAAGACAAGGCCGTGGTTCCCCTCCTCTACGAAGGGCGGCATGTGGAGATGGAACAGAATCAGGCCGCCATTGACCTCTGGTTCGCTCGCCACACCGAAGATTTAGCAGACGAACAGAAAGCAGACCTGAAGCGAAAATACGCACGCGCCCGAGAGTTGAGTAAGACCGATCAGGTCGTCTATATGTGCGCGTTTGATATTAGCAGACACTTCCAGACCACTTGGCAGAGCACGGGATTTAAGGCCCAGCTTGTAGCGGACAGCAAGGCGACCGCGCTCAAGTATCGCGAATCGCTCAATGAGATAGGCGCAGTCTCATCAGAGGTCGTCATCTCCCCGCCGGATATGCGGGAGGGGCATGAAGAGGTAGGCGCGGAGACGATAAGCGAGGTAATCAAGTTCTGGGAAAAAATGATGGCCCGTTACGGGTCCGAAGATCAATACACCAAGCAAATCATCGCCCAGTTCAAGCACTCAGACAAACCGGAAATTCTGATCGTCGTGGATAAACTCATCACAGGATTTGACGCGCCTCGCAATACCGTACTCTACCTGTGCCGCAAGTTGCGCGAACACACCCTGCTCCAGGCGATTGCCCGCGTAAATCGCCTACACGAAGGCAAGGAGTTCGGCTACATCATCGACTATGCCAACGTGCTTGGTGAACTCGACAAGGCGCTGCACACGTACGACGCGCTCGCGGGTTTTGACGGCGACGACCTCGCGGATTTCCTGACCTCCATCCACGAAGAAGTATCCAAGCTGCCGCAGCGCTACTCAGACCTGTGGGGCATCTTCAAGGAAATCAAAAACTCCCGCGATGAAGAACGCTACGAAGTGCTGCTCGCTGACGACGCCGTGCGGAACGAGTTTTACGAACGCCTCACTGAATACAGCAAGACCCTTGCCATTGCCCTTTCAACCGAGCAGTTCATTATGCAGATCGACGAGGCGCAACTGAATCGCTACAAAAACGATCTCAAGCGTTTTCAGAAACTGAGATCAGCAGTCCAACTGCGCTACGCCGAAACCATTGACTACGGAGACTACGAACCCCGGATTAAAAAACTGCTGAACACACATATCCAAGCCAACGAGGTCACTCTATTAAACGACCCCGTGAATATGTTTGACGATAAGACCTTCTCTATGGTCAAAGAGCAGCGTGGCGTCTATCAAGCCAAAACTACAGCGGCAAGGGCCGATATTATCGCCCATTCAGCCAACCGCACAATCACTGAAAACATGGACAAAGACCCAGCTTTCTACGAGAAATTCTCAAAGCTCATTCAAGACGCAATCGACGGTTTCAAGAACCAGCGGATATCAGACCTTGAGTATTTGCAAAAGGTGAGTGCTATCCGCGATGAGGTCGCCAACACACGACGCGACGATGTGCCCGACTCTATCCGCGATAACGAGGAGGCTAGCGCGTATTTTGGGGCAATCAAACCTTGTCTGACTGAGGTGGGTGAAAGCCGAGTTGACTATGTCGCCGCAGAAACGGCGCTTGCCGTCAAAAGCGCACTAGAAAAAAATTGGAAGGTGGACTTTTGGAACGATAGCGACGCGCAAAACGCCGCAAAAAACGATATGGATGATTTCTTTTACGACGTGATAAAAGACGTGCATGGCATTGATTTATCGTCGGCACAGATGGACGAAATGATCACCGAAACAATGAAAATAGCCAAATCCCGGAGACACTCTTAATGCCGGAGACGAACCGCACCCTCACCTATGCCGGCGAGTCCATTCCCTTCCACCTGAGTTACTCCAAAAGAAAGACGCTCGAGATCGCCGTTCACCCCGACGGCTCGGTAGTTGTAAAAGCCCCACTGGGAGAAGATGAAACCTCTGTCGAAAATTTCATTTACAAGCGTGCGCGCTGGATAAAACGCCAGATTCGCTATTTCGCACAGCTTGGACCGCGCACCCCCGAGCGGCAGTTTGTCGGCGGCGAAAGCCATCTTTACCTCGGCAAACAGTATCGGCTGAAGATAAGTCCGTCTGACACAGACGAGGTTTTGCTAAAGCGCGACTTCTTCTACATACAAGCGGTTGACGACAAGCCAGAGCATATAGCGATGCTGCTTGAAGCATGGTACTGGAGCGAGGCGGAGGTTTATTTTGCTCAAGTATTTGCAGAATGCTGGCAGCTCTTTAAAAAAAAGGGCGTAGAAAAGCCTGCCCTTAAAATCCGCAAGATGAAAACGCTCTGGGGCAGTTTCAGTGTTAAACGCGGCGTAACATTGAATCTGGAACTTATAAAAGCACCCAGAGAATGTATTGAATACGTCGCTATCCACGAGCTATGCCACTTATTCCATCTCAATCACGGGCCAGAGTTTTACAACTTGCTTGAGCAATTTCTCCCCGACTGGAAGAAACGAAAGCATCGCTTGGAAACGGTGTTGTCCTAACCACTTAAAAACGACAGATTTCGCCGGCGTGTTCTGGTGTGCGATCCCTCTCCGCTATCTGCGGATAACTGATGTTGACGCATTCAATACCCCTTGCGCTTGTCGATCACACTCACCAACTCCTCCCCCGCCAAATAGCGCCGCAAATTGTCGCAAAACAACGCCACGCAACGACTATCGCGGTTGGGCGATCCCCCAGCCGTATGCGGCGTAATCAGCACATTGTCCATCCGCCACAGCGGGTGATCTGCCGGCAGAGGCTCCTGCGGCACCACGTCCAATCCCGCCCCACCGATCTGCCCGTCGGCAAGCGCCGTCAGCAAGGCTTTCTCATCGACGATCCGCCCCCGCGTGACGTTGATCAACAGCGCGTGGCTCTGCATCCGCGCAAACGCCTCTTGGTCAAACAGCCCCTCAGTCTCCGCAGTCAGCGGCGCGCAAACCGCCACCACGTCGGATTGTTCCAACAGCGCGTGGAACTGATCCATCCCCCAACAGGCTTCCACTGCTTCCGGCACTTCGACCTCTTCTGGATCCACCGCGATAATCCGCATCCCAAACGCGCTCGCCCGCTTTGCCAACTCCCTCCCCGTCCCCCCCAATCCCACAATGCCCATCGTCTGCTCAATTAGTTCCCACGACGCAGCGCGAATCGCCCAGCGCCGCTCCCAGTTTGGATAGCGCACGGCCGTGTGGATCCCCCGCGTCAGCCCGAGCAACAACGCCATCGCATGTTCGGCCAAATGCACCCCCACCCATCCCTTGGCGCTGCACAACACCACATCGCTCTCGACTAGTTCGGGATGCAGCACTCCATCTACCCCTGCTCCCCAACTCTGCATCCACTTGAGCTTTTGCCGCCGCGCGAACATCTCCCGGCTGATATGCCCGCAGACGACCTCGATCTCCGGCATAACTTCCAAGGCCGCCGCATCCGATTCTACGCACACCACTTCCACTTCCTCGGCCACCTGCCGAATCTCCTCTATCAACTCCTCTGCTAAATCCATCTGCATCAAGACTTTCATATCCTCTCCTTCCCTTGCAATTGTCCGTCCTCGGCGACAAACCCTATTATTTCTCTTTCTCAATTCCACTAACTACGAAAGCAGATCATGCAAAACCACATCGTCAAGACCCACCCAGACGGTACGGTCCTCCCGCGCGAAGAGCAATTGGCTTGGAAGCTGGCCCAACTCGCCGCCCACAACCAAGCGGCCGACGCAGACGTCATCGAGATGATCGGCAATCGCGTCATCGACAATGCTGCGGTCGCCCTCGCCGCAATCAACCGCCCACCAGTGCGCAACGCCCGCCTCCTCGCCTTGGGCTACTCCCACCCCCACAACAGCGGCGCTCGCCTCTTCGGCATGGCCAACGACCGCAGCTTCCACTGCGAATGGGCTTCCCTCGCCAACGGCGTGGCCGTGCGCGAACTCGACATGCACGACACTTACCTCGCGGCCGACTACTCGCATCCCGGCGACAACATCCCCGGTCTGCTAGCCGCTGCCCAGCAAACGGGGGCCGACGGTCATGCGCTGACCCTAGGCATACTCACGGCCTACGAGGTGCAGATGGCGCTGGTGACGGGCATTTGTTTACACGAACACAAGATTGACCACGTCGCCCATCTCGCCCCAGCCGTGGCCGCCGGGCTAGGGACCATGCTCCAGATGCCAGCCGAGCAAATCTACCAAGCCATCAACCAGAGTCTGCACCTAGCCTGCGCCACCCGCCAGTCGCGCAAAGGGGACATCACCTCGTGGAAGGCCTACGCCCCAGCCCAAGCCAACAAGATCGCCATTGAAGCTGTGGGGCGGGTGCGCCTCGGCGAGCGGGCACCATCGCCCATCTACGAGGGCCGCGACGCCGTCATCGCTTGGATGCTATCCGGGCCAGACGCTGAATACCGCGTCCCCCTCCCCGATCCCGGCGAAAACATGCGCGCCATCCTCCGCTCCTACACCAAGGAACACTCCGCCGAGTACCAAGCCCAAGCCCTGATCGACCTCGGCTTCCGGCTCCACGCTCGCAATATAAACCTAGACCAAGTGGAAGACGTCGTAATCCGCACCAGCCATCACACGCACTACGTAATCGGCACCGGGGCCAACGACCCGCAGAAAATGGACCCAGACGCCTCGCGCGAGACCCTCGACCACAGCGCCATGTACATCCTCGCCGTCGCCTGGGAGGACGGCGCTTGGCACCACGTGCATTCCTATACCTCGGAGCGCGCCCACTGTCCCTCGACCGTCGCCTTGTGGCACAAGATCCGCACCGAAGAAGTCGCCGAGTGGACTCAAGCCTATCACCATCCCGATCCCGCCCACAAGAAGTTCGGTGCCCAAGTCGTGGTCCGCCTCGCCGACGGCACCCAAATCGCCGAACACCTCGACAACCCCAACGCCCACTACCTCGGCAACCGCCCCTTTGCCCGGCCAGACTACATCGACAAGCTAGCCGTATTGACCGAGGGACTCGTAGCGCCAGCCGAGAACGAGCGCTTTCTGGAACTAGTGGACCGGTTGCCGGACCTGACACCTGAGGAAGTGGGCCAGCTCAATCTCGTAGCAGCCGAGGGCATGTTGGAAGACGCCGAGAGCGAGCGCGTGGGCATCTTGTAGCTATAGCAATGCGGAATGCGATTCGAGCGGTGAATCGTCTTGTGCATCCTATGCTGCGTCTATCTGCGTCTATCTGCGTCCATCTGCGGATCAAGCCCGGACGTCCGGCAAATCTTCGCCTTCCGTGCGCGCTACCAGTGCCGTGACTACCAGATCACTAGTCACGTTGACGGCCGTGCGGCACATATCGAGCAGACGATCAACGGCCAAGACAATGGCAATAGCTTCCACCGGCAGGCCGACCGCGGGCAGGATCAATGCGATAGCCACCAAGCTGGCCGCGGGAATACCCGCCACGCCGATCGACGTGAGCAAGGCGAGCAACACGACGATCATCTGCTCCGCAATGCCAAAATCTATGCCAGACGCGAACGCGTACACTTGGGCGATGAACACCACCACCACGCACTCGTACAGTGCCGTGCCGTCCATGTTCACCGTCGCCCCCAACGGCAGGACAAAGCTGGTCACGCGGTTGGAGATGCCAGCCTGTTCGGCGCTGTTGATGGTCACCGGCAAGGTCGCCGAAGACGACGCAGTCGAAAACGCAGTTAATTGCGCCGGCGCAATCTTGGCGTAGTACTCGTATGGACTGATCCCAGCGACCAAGCGCAGCAGCAGCGGCAACCAGACGGCAAAATGCAGCGCCAGCGCCAGCAATACAGTCAGGAAGAACAGACCCAACGCTTCGAGCGCGGCAAAGCCAGAGATGAGCAACGTCTTGCCCACCAGCGCAAACGCGCCAATGGGAGCAAACCGCATGATCCACATCGTAATCAGGATCATGAGGTCGTGTAGGCCGACCCAGAACCGCTGTAGGGTGTCGCCCGCTGGCCCGTTCAGCCGCGACATGAAATACCCAAACACGACCCCCACGAATACCAGCGCCAGCAGTTGCACCTCTAGCGCCGCCGCGAAGATATTAGACGGTATCGCGCGCTTGAGGACCTCGACCAGATCGCGTATGCCGCGCCCCTCGACCTTGTCCATGACTTGCGAAGAATCTGGCAGCGCGGCACCCAGCGCCCGCGCCGATTCAGTCTCGCCGGGCGCTATGAGATTCACGCAAACGAGGCCAGTGCAAACCGACAGCAATCCAGTCGCCACGTAAAAGGCCACCGTCTTCCCGCCAATGCGTCCAAAGGCATTCTGGCTCGCCATGTTGCGGACGCCAACAATGATCGAAGACAGAATCAGCGGCACCACGATCATCTTCAGCGCATTGAGGAACAAGCTGCCAAAGAAATCGAGAATTTCCACGAGCGATGCACCCAACAGCGTCGTATGCTCGTCGGCCAGCCATCCTACAAATGCAGCGAGGACGAGGGCAATGGCAATCTGCCAGTGCAACGGAATGCCGATAAACCGCGAAAGTGCGCTACGCTGGTTCATTATTTATTTCTCCTTTGTCAATGGTCGGCCCGATTCGTACTCTTTCTCTCCAAAACCAAGGACAACACTATGATCTACGACGGACACGCCTATTGCTTCCCACCGCCGGGCCGCAACGGGGGCTTCGCCAACCCCGCCGAGTTCTGGCGACATCTACAGCTATTCATGGCCCAAGCCCGGCAGCAGCCCTGCTGGCGACGCGCCGACCGCGTCCCGGCTGACTCTACGGGCCTATACGACCCCGATCTCCCCTGGCGCTTCGATGGCCTTCGGGACGCCGCCTTCCGCACCGGGGAGCACGGCCTCGTCGAGTGGACAGTGGACGGCGAGGACTACGTGAAGCAGGCCCTGCCGCCGTGGACAGTGGACTTCGCTTTCCCCGCCGACAGCCTAGTCGCGGAGATGAACTACGCCGGCATCGATCGCGCGCTCCTGCACCGCACCCCGTACATGGGTCTGGGTGACGACTACATCGCCGACTGCTGCCAGCGCCACCCGGGGCGGATCCAAGGTCTCGCCCACGTGCCCGAATGGTGGTTCCCCAGCAGGACGGACGACGCCGTCGGCAAGTTACAACGGGCGATTCTCGACCACGGCCTGTCGGGCCTGCAATTCATGCCCTTCCACCGGCCCCTCTACGACCTCTCCCCCGAGTGGACCGGGCCCGACTTCGACCCCTTGTGGGCAACCGTAGCCGAGCTGGGCATCCCCGTGTTCTTCACCCTCGGCGCAGCCAACTCGCCCGCGGCCTACCTCGACGAGTTGCGCGCGCTCCGCACCTGGATGGACCGCTTCCCCGACATCGACGTAGTCATGACCCATGGCTTCTCCTGGCGGATGTTTGCCGACGAAGACCGGCTCCACGTGCCCGACGAGGTGTACGAAGCGGCACCCATCGGCCATCCACGCTTCCACATCCAAATCCTCTTCGCCGTGTTCCTCCAGTCGCGCTGGGACTACCCCATGCCACAGATGCGGCCCGTCTTGGAGCAGATGGTCGAACGCATCGGCGCTGATCGCATCCTATGGGGGACGGACATCCCCATCGTCCTGCTGCACTGGACCTACCGCCAGAGTCTCGACTACATACGGCACTACTGCCCATTCATAGGCGAATCCGAAATGGCGGCGATCCTCGGCGGCAATATGGAACGGCTCTTGGGGGCGGGGCAGTAGCCTAGCATCTCACTCCAACACCGAACCCTCCTCTTCCACCCGCCCATACATGCGCGCGAATTCCTCGGACCCATCGTCGTGCCACACCTCAAAGGACAAGCCCCGAATAGTTCCCTCGGCAAAGCCGGTCAACGCATCTATCGGCGGGATGCTAGCCGTATAGAGCACGTGCCCGTCCGGCAGGCGCAGCTTACCCAAGTGCCGGGGGATTTCCGCGGGGCCGTGCTGCGCCAAGCGCGCAATGACCGCTTCGTCCACCTCCACTCCGAGACCCGGCCCCTCCGGCACGGGCGAACAGCCTTCGACGATCTCAATGCGCTGACGGGCCGCATCCTCCTCGTACTGGTCGTCGAGGTTGATCGAGTGCGCGGCCGTGGGCAACACAGCCGCCAAGTGCAGCGCCAGCGCCTTGGCCAAGGTGCCCCCGGTTAGCTGCACCACCACCTGCATGTTAGCTTTGCCATAGGCTAAGCCGCGCACCAACGCATCGCCAAATCCGCCGCAGTACTCGGCCACGATGTACGCATCGGCCATCCCCTGTACGACCTCCTGCAATCCGCCCAGCGGCGGCACGTGCATGACCAATGGCACGCCGCATTGGGCACGGAGCCGTCGCCATCCTTCTACATCGCTCAGCACCAAGGGATCCTCGATATAGCCCACTACGGGCGACTTTTCGAGTTGTTTGACGATGGGCAACACCGTGGCCAAGGTGCGGTTGGAATTAAAGTCGTACTGCATC
This sequence comes from Candidatus Latescibacterota bacterium, assembly GCA_022827835.1. GTDB lineage: Bacteria > Latescibacterota > UBA2968 > UBA8231 > UBA8231. The sequence goes on along the minus strand of JAJEIO010000064.1, from coordinate 1,768 downwards.
TTGAAACCGGGTGGTGCCACATCCTCTACCGCGCGATTTTGCTCAAACACGTCGTGGTGCTGGCAAGTATGCATCTTGAACAGCCGATAGCCTTGGTCGGCGGCGCGGACGATTTCGCGGCTCAGCTCCTCGGGATCGGCAGGCCGAGTCCACGCCGCCACGGGCACGCGGTCGCGCACCTTGGGCCCCATCAGCTTGTAGGCCGGCACTTCGAGGTACTGGCCCATCACGTCGTACAAGGCCCCGGCCAAGCCGAGGTGAACCTCGCTGCCCAAATAGTCGAAGGGGCTGCGCCCGATGAGGCCCTCCACGCTCTGCGCGGACGGCGGCGTGCAGCGGTACTCTCCCCAACCCACCAAGCCGTTATCGGTTTGCACCTTGAAGAAGGTGCGCTGGTCAATGGAGCGGAAGCGCACGGCGTGCTCGTCGTTGCGAGCGGCGAGCGGCACGTGCGCTGGAATGATGTCAACATCGGTAATTTTCACGGTAGTTCTCCTCGGCGCGTAAGTGAGGTTGCGTTGGCAGCAAAAAATTGACGATCCATCGCCGTCGGCCTTAACTTACCCCATCCCACCCCAATCGCCAAAGACAGTCTAACCCATGCCTTCTTACATATCTGCTTACGACACTGAAGCCGTGTACGCTTGGTGGGACGCGCCTGCCGGACCGGGTTACCAAGGCCGGATCAGCTACGAGGGAGAGCGGCTGGCCGAGTGCATTGCTGGCGTCCGGGCCGTGGCCCAAGTGCATCTAGAGCGTCAAGCACCCGCCTCCTTTTTCATCGTCGCCGAACTGTTGCAATGCGCCGCGTCCGAATTCCGCGCCATCCTCGACGAGCCCCTTTTCGACATCCAATGCCACTCGTTCACCCACAAAGACCTAATCGGTTTAGCCGATGCCGATGACCACGACGCTCTACAGCACGAGTTAGTCGATTCCAAAAAACTGATCGAAGACACTTTTTCCCGCCCGGTGATCGGCTTGACCGCGCCCGGCGGCTACACCCGCGGCTTCATTGGCCAAGAGCGCATCCTGCACGTGATGTGGGAGGCCGGCTACCGCTACATGCGCACCGTCGGGGCCGGGCCGGACGGAACCATGCCCGCGCCACTCAACCGGCCCTTCTGGTACGCCCGCGAGGGCTTTCCCGGTCTCCTTGAAATGCCCTCGCACGCCTGGCACGACAACATCCTCACCGGGCAGCCGGGCAAGGTGCTGTGGCCGCCGCAATTTCCCTGGCCCTATCCGGCGCACATGCCCGTGGACGCCCAAGGAGTGTACGCAGCCTACGCCCCAGGCATCGACTACGTGCAGCAAGCAAACCTGCCCTATTACTTGCCCATCTTCCACCCTTGGTCCGTCTATCGCATCGACCGCCGCGCGCGGCAACTCGACCTCCTCCTACGCCACGCGCAAACGGAAAACCTCCCCCTCGTCTCCTGCACCCAACAGTACGAATACGCCCTAGCGCATAAATCCCAAATCTCCGACGCCTCGCCAGACAATCTATAACCCCATGCCCACCCTCTCCCCCACCCATCTCGCTGCCATCGCTCGCCGCCGCCGTCTCATAGTCAATTTCGACGTGACCTTTGCGATCAATGTGCAGCATCGCCGCAACCCGGAGCGGCCCGACCTCGTGGAGCATCTGTTCGAGTTTGCCGACGCGCCCGGATCGCAGATCGACAGCATTTGGTGGAACTGGGGTGAGGGGAATCAAGCGCCCTATCCGAGCGAACACTTGCCGCTGTACGACCATCCGCTCTAT
>JAJEIO010000033.1 GCA_022827835.1 Candidatus Latescibacterota bacterium | reverse complement strand
CTCCGTGCAGGCTTCACACTCCTACAATTTAGTAGATGCCTCTGAAAGCGGTCCTCTGTGGGCCGATAAGGTGTTCGGTGCGGCGGGGTGGGAGCGGGTCTATCCGCACAGTTCAGTTAAGAGGAGATAGGCGCAGTCGTAAATGGGCATCATGCGCTGAAACCACGACGCATCTAATCCAACGCCGTCGGCAGCAGCGCCTGATTATAACCGACGATCAGGCGCGTGCCGCAGCGAAATGCGGGTGCCCGGAGCTTGCCAGAACGCCCCAATAGAAGCTGAAGCAATTCCTCGTCTGAGGGTCGTTGCGCCACCAAGTCGAAGCGGAGGACGCGCTGTCCTTGGGCGACGAACAGCTCGGTCGCGTCTTCTAGCAGGGCGAGGGCTGCCGTACCTGCGACCGGTTCTTTGGTTGCACTTTGCACCATGCCGTCGGCAATGTTGTTCTGCACAAGAAACTCTTGTGCGCGCTTGCAACTCGTTCAGCCGGGGCGGTGGTAGCGCCATTCCAAGGTTTGGACCATTGTTCAGGTTCCCTCAGATGTTGTAGTGCAGCCCGCACTCTTTGTGGTCGTCTGCGTCGTCGGCTTGTTCGTTGAACCAACGCCAGCGACCGTTGCGCTTGGGTTCGTCGGGCCGGATCGGAGTGGAGCAGATGATGCAGCCAAAGCTTGGGTAGCCTTGGCCGTAGAGCGGATGCACCGGTAAGTTGTTTGCCCGCGTAAACTCCATTAGCTCCTCTTCGCTCCAATCGACCAATGGATTGAGCTTGAGTATTTTGCGCCGGGTGCTATACTCGTCGATCAAGGCCGCCTTCTTGGCCGTCTGCTGGCGATGCGCGGATTGGTCCCAGCGCTGCCCCGAAATCCAGCAGTCCGCGGTCTGCAACAGTGCGTTGTTGGGCCATTCCTTCCGCACTTGGCAGCAGTGTTCCTGTTTTTCCTTGGAGTCGAAAAACAAGTACTCGCCGTGGCGCGCGACCATCCGCTCGACATCGCCGCGCTTGGGTTGGACGACCTCAAAGTGACAGCCGTAGCGCGCTCGGATTTCCTCCATAAAGGCGTAGGTTTCGGGGTGGAGCCGGAGGGTGTCGACGGTGGCAAAGCGCAAGTTTAGCCCCATGGACGTCGCCATGTGGATCATCGCAACGCCGGTGTACTGGAAGCTGGTGTTGAGCACGGCCCGGCCGGGAAAGGTCTCACTGGCCCAGCGCAAGAGATCCTCGGCGGGCATCTGCTCCAAGGCTAGGTTGCGGAGGTAGTGCGCTAGCTGCTGATCGCACTCTTGGCTGGACGAGGACACCAGCGTCTTTTGGTCTGCGGTCGTAGCAGTCATAGACTTTATAATGTAAGGATAAGAGCAGATTGGAAAAATAGATCGCCGAAGTCCGCATCGCGTGCAAGACTGGATGGCGCGCCTGCGCCTAGTTTGCCCTTGCCATTGTTTCAATGCCAAGAGAGTTTTTTCAAGGTTGAGCCAATCCATTTTGCGGGGCCTTACCAAGACATGAACGCGCAAAAACTGCTAGAGTCAGCCGACGCGACCGCGACCGCGCGAATTGCTGCCGTCCTGCCCGCTGAGGAGGAGGTGCTCATCCGCGCCTCGACGGATTTGGCCGCGGAGGGGCGCTTTGGCTGCCAGTGGCTGGTGGCTACCGAGCATCGCGTCCTCGTCGTGCCTGCTCAAGGCGAGATCGTCGAGATTCCACTCGCCGCGCTGGCCGAGGTGCGCACTGACGCGATTGTCGGCGGTGGCCAGTTGGAGATCGAGCGAGTGGATGCGCCGACCTTGTCGCTGAGCTACACCAGTTCAGAGGCCGAAAAGATGTCTGAGGTGGCGCGGGGTTTGGAGCAGTTGCGTCAGGGCCAGCCGTTTGCCGTCAATGGGCACTTGGACCGGACCCGCTGCGAGCGCTGCGACCGGCTCTTGCCGGAGAAAAACGGCATCTGTCCGGCGTGTATAAAAAAACTGGCGACCCTCAAGCGCATTGCCAGCTATCTCGGTCCGTACAAGCTCAAAGCGGGCGTCTTAGCCTTTGCCTCCATTGCCACTACGGTCGCGGAGCTGGCTCCACCGCTGATTACCAAGCGCATCGTCGATGAGGTGTTGGTCCCGGTGGAGGGTCAGGCCACGGGGTTTGACGAGCGCATCCATCTCTTGGGTCTGTTCGTCGTGGCCTTGGTCGGCGTCCGCTTCTCGGCGTGGGTGGCCGAATGGGCCCACGGCTGGATTGCGACCTGGCTCGGCGCGCAACTCACCGCGGATATTCGCTCGAACCTCTATCGCCGGCTAGAGATGCTGTCCTTGCAGTTTTACGACAAGCGCAAGGTCGGCTCCCTCATCTCGCGGGCCACCCGCGACGCCGGCATGTTGCAGGACTTCCTCGTCGATGGCCTACCCTATATCGTCATCAACGGCCTGATGGTATTTGGCATCCTCGGGTTTTTGTTTTGGATGAGTTGGTCGTTGAGCCTGTACGTGTTGATACCCGTGCCGCTGATCATGCTGTGGGGGGTGGTCTTTTGGCGGCGGCTGCGCGGGTTTTTCGTCAAGTGGGGTCAGGTCTGGTCTGGCCTGACCGAGCGCACGGTGGAGACGCTTTCCGGCATCCGCGTGGTCAAGGCGTTTGCCCAAGAGGGCCGGGAAATAGCGGCCTTTGCCAAGCCCAACGGCCGGCTGCGCGAAGTCGCCGAAAAGACCGCGGTAAATCGCGGCGTGTTCTTCGCTACCATCACGTTTTTGACGGGTTTGGGCGTTTTGGTCGTCTGGCTGCTCGGCGGGCTGCAAGTCCTCGGCGGCAAGATGACCTTGGGCACGCTGCTGGCCTTTTACTCGTATATGTGGCTGTTCTACGGCCCCTTGGAGTGGTTTGGCCAAGTCAATTCTTGGATGTCGCGGGCTTTTGCCGGGGCCGAGCGCATCTTCGAGGTCATCGACACCCAGCCCGAGGCGTACGAAGATCCGACCGCAAAGCGGGTGCCGCGCATGAAAGGGGGCATTCGCTTCGAGGGCGTCACTTTTGGCTACGACAAAAGCAAGCCCGTACTGAAGGACTTTGATTTGGACATCCAGCCGGGCGAGATGATCGGCCTCGTGGGCAAATCCGGGGTCGGCAAGACGACGACTGTCAACCTCATTGCCCGGTTCTACGACATCGACTACGGGTCCATTGCGATCGACGGGATCGACATCCGCAAAATTCATCTGCGCGACTTGCGCTCGCAGATCGGCATCGTGCTGCAGGAGCCGGTGCTCTTTTCCGGCACCATTGCCGAGAACATCGGCTACGGTCGGCCTGGCTCTTCTTTTGCGGACATTATGGCGGCCGCCCGCGCCGCCAACGCCCACAACTTTATCATGGCCAAGCCCGACGGCTATGAGACCCAAGTTGGGGAGAAGGGGGCCGGGCTTTCGGGGGGAGAGCGCCAGCGCGTCTCCATTGCCCGCGCCATTCTCCACAATCCGCGCATATTGATCCTCGACGAAGCCACGGCCTCAGTCGATGTGGAGACCGAGTTGCAGATCCAGGAGGCGATTCAGCGGCTCGTCGAGGGGCGCACCACCGTGGCCATTGCCCACCGACTTTCGACGTTGCGCAACGCCGACCGGCTGATGGTCCTCGACGACGGCCGCATCGTCGAGCAGGGAACGCACGCAGAGCTTATGGCCAAGCAGGGGACCTTTTACGAGTTGGTCAATTTGCAAAGAGAAGTGGCCGAGATCATCGCCATTAAGGAATAGACCATCCATGTCCACCTTTTTGGAAAATCTGCCGCGCGCTATTGAAGCCAAAGTCGAATCGCGCAAGGGCCGCGAGGAGCCAGTCCTGATCCAGGTTGCCACGGATATGGCTGACGAGGATCGCTTTGAGCAGCGCTGGTTGATCGTAACGGCGAAGCGCCTGATGGTCCTCGATCCCAACGGCGCGAGCGGCGACGTGGAGTTTTCGCTGCAAGCGGTCAAATCCGCCCGCATTGAGGCGCTCGTCGGTGGCGGGCGTTTGGAAGTGGAGCGCAAAGAGGGCGCACCGACGCATCTGTATTATTCCAATTCTCTCGCGTCCAAATTCGCCGAGGTCGCCGAGGGCATCGAACAGCTCAAAAAGGGCCAAGACCTCAACCTGCCCCACGAGCTGGACCGCACGCACTGTGAGCAATGCGGGCGTCGCTTGCCCGAAATAGGCGGGATATGCCCGGTCTGCATTGCCAAATTCGATACCTTTAAGCGGCTGATCGGCTACATGCTGCCCTATCGATTTCAGCTAGCCTTGTTGCTGGGCCTGACCGTGTTGTCTTCGCTGCTGGAGTTGGCACCGCCCTATATCGTCAAGCATCTCATCGACGATGTACTCGTCCCCGGCACGGAAGCCAACCTACTCTACTGGTTGGTCGGTGGTCTCTTTGTCATCGGCGTCGTCGAGTGGTGCGTCGGCGTGGTGCGACGCTGGCTCAACGTCCGGGTCGGCTTCCGCGCCATTGAGCACTTGCGCACGGACTTGTTCAAGGCGCTCCAGTATTTACCCCTGCGCTTCTACGACAAGCGCAAGGTCGGCGCGTTGATCTCCCGCATGAACAACGACTCGGAAATGGTCGAAGACTACCTGCTCTTTGACATGCCCTATATCGTCTCCAATGCCGCGATGATCGTCGGCATCTTGGGGCTGCTGTTCTACATGAACTGGGAGCTGACCCTGTACGTGCTGGCCCCGGTGCCGCCGATTATCATTGGCTCAAGCCTCATCTGGAATCGCCTGCAGCGCTTTTGGGGCCGCTGGTCGGCGCGCTGGTCACGACTGACGACGCATCTCAACGAGTCGATCTCCGGCATCCGCGTGGTCAAGGCTTTTGCGCAAGAGCACCGCGAGTCCGAGCGCTTTGATCAACGCAACCACGCCCTGCGCCAGATCAGCGTCAGCGCCGAGCGCTCGTGGTTGGTTTTCTTTATGGTGACCAACTTCTTTATGAGCTTTGGCGGGTTCTTCGTGTGGTATTTCGGCGGTCGGCAGATCGTTGGCGGCGAGCTGTCGCTGGGGGAGCTGATGGCCTTTATCGCCTATCTGTGGATGCTCTACCATCCGCTCAAGTGGTTTGGCGATTTCTACAGCTTCATGGTGCGGGCCTTTGCCGGGGCCGAGCGCATATTTGAAATCGTCGATGCGCCCTCCGAGCCGTTTGACCATCCCAGCGCCCAGCGCGTCCCTGCGCTTGAGGGCCAAGTCGCCTTTGAGGGCGCGGCCTTTGGCTATGACCCGGGCAAGATCGTCCTGCGAGACCTCGACTTGGTGGTGCAGCCGGGCGAGATGATCGGTCTGGTCGGCAAGTCCGGGACGGGCAAGAGCACGCTGATCAACCTCATTACGCGCTTTTACGATGTCTCGCACGGTCGTCTCGCCATCGACGGGATCGATATCCGCAAAATCAGCCTACGCGACTTGCGTTCGCAGATCGGCATGGTGGCCCAGCAGTCGTTTTTGTTCAACGGTACGATTGCCGAAAAAATCGCCAACGGCAAGCCCGGTGCCACGTTCGACGAGATCTTGCGCGCGGCCCGCGCGGCCAACGCCCACGAATTCATCGTCAAAAAGCCGGACGGATACGACATGGTAGCTGGGGAGCAGGGCGACAAACTCGCCGGCGGCGAGAAGCAGCGCATTTCCATTGCGCGGGCCATTCTCCACGACCCGAGGATCCTGATCTTGGACGAGGCGACTTCTTCGCTCGATACGCCGACCGAGAAAAAGATCCAAGAGGCCATTCAGCGGCTGGTCAAAGGCCGCACGACTTTCGCCATTGCCCATCGGCTTTCGACCTTGCGCAGCGCCGATCGCCTCGTGGTGCTTGACGGGGGCAAAATAGCCGAAATTGGCACGCACGAAGAATTGATGGCGCGCGAGGGCATTTTCTACAATCTGGTGAAGACCCAACGCGAGACATCGGCAGTCATGGCCACTAGCGGCTAGTGAAGGAAGACGCAATGACAGATAGCGAAAAACTAGCGATTACCCCGATTTCCGTGACTCATCCCGAGCACGTGGAAATTGACAAGCTGCGCCTCTTCCGCGAGCCGGCTTGGATCTTGCGCTTGACCATCGACGGCGACCGCTCATACCTCAAGGTGAAGGTCGTTCGCGCCGCGCCGCTGTCCCACCCGACCCGCTATATATGCCTCCTCGACGCCAAAGACGAGGAGATCTGTATGATTGACGATCTCACCCAACTCGACTTAGAGGCGCGTGCATTGATTGAGGAGGAGTTGGACCGGCGCTATTTGACGGCGGCGATTCAGCGGGTCAATGCGGTGCGCAACGAATACGGCACCTCTTATTGGGACGTGCAGACCGACCGCGGGCCGCGCGAGTTCGTCGTCCAGAACGTCTCGGAAAACGCCCAATGGCTCGGCGACCATCGGCTGCTGATTACCGATGTCGATGGCAACCGCTTTGAAATTCCGCATCTTGGCGAACTGGATAAGAAGAGTTTGGCCGCGGTTGAACAGGTCGTCTGACTAGCGCCCGCCGTTGCCGCATGCCGACCAGCCCCGCAAAGGGGCTGGTTTTTTTGCCCATCACCAAACAAGTTTGCCTTGTCGCGAGCGGCCATCTCCCCCTATCTTCAGAGTGTTCAGCATTCCTTGCAGATCCCGCTTAGTCGGGTCATCTGCTGAATACAATAGCCGATACCCGGCGAAGGGTCGCTCCCTTCTGCCTTGGCAAATAGGTAGAGACATCGCTGCACTCTGCAGGAATGTTGAACATGGCCCGGCCCCCGAGGGGGCCGCCTGTTCCCCTTCTCCGAAGGAGATGGGTCGTATTCACGCCTGAAGGCGTGGTGCAAGCCCGCCTCGGCCCAAGGCGACTTGTTCATTACCATCCCATCCGCTGTCTAGAGCAGAAGTCCTTTTTAGACCGCTCTGTACGTGCGTCTTGCTCTGACTTTGCAAACTCATCCTCTAACCGATTGAGGATACCGTGAAAAAGGTACGTCGTCCTGTCGATCTATACCGAGTCGAAGGGCATCCCACGTTGTTTGCCTCTGGGGAGACTATTATGGCCGCGCTTCAATACTACAGTCCCCAACTGGCCGACGAGCGGGCGTACTACGGGGCCTTGATGGGTTGGTCATTCTTTTTTGACGCCGAGGAGAGAATGCCCGTTGGCTTGCCCGCCGATGAGCTGATCCACCGCAACTTGTACTATCTCTACGGAATTGAGCGCCGCGAGGTGCGCCGCGATAATTTTGCCGATTTGTGGCAGGCGATTGAAGAGTTGATTGCCGCAGACCGGGTACTGCTCGCTTGGGTGGATGCCCGCGATGTGAGCGATGCGGCTTTTCAATACAATCGCACACCCGGTGCCAGCGAAGCCATGCTCATCTATGGATACGAGCAGGTAACGGATATGTTGACGACTTTGGTTAATCCGCAGGGCTTTGTGGGGCAGGTACCGCTCTCTCGTCTGCCCGAGATGTTGCCCGAACTGGTGGTGTACGACTACGCAGTGCCAGAGGGTCTCGACCCTTATCCGGTTGAAAAAATAGAGCAGGTGCTCTTGGGGGATGTGCGGGAGATGCTCGCGGGCAACAAGGTTGGCCGGGTAGAGACGGGCCTGCCGGCCGCGCAGCGCTTTGTCGAGGAGATGGAGCGTCAGATTGAACAGGACGAAGAGAGTATGAGCGTTTGGATGCGGGAGGTGTTTTGTCAGCTAGCTCTATTAGGTCCGCAGCGCCAGCGGCTGGACGACAATTTGCGGCGGCTGGCGGCGGCAACCGGCTTGGGTGCTCTGTCGGCTGCGGCTGATGCCTTTGGGGATATAGGCCGACGTTGGGAGACGACGCGCGTCTTGTTCTTCAAGGGAGCGTGCAACGACCCAGCGGCCATGCTGAAGCGCATCCGCAAGTACGTCGAGGGTTTGCTGAGCCTAGAGGAGGCGCAGGCTCGGTTCTTGTTGCAGTGGCTGTAGAAGCCCGTTGAGGCTTTGTTTGGAACTGTGATCGGCAACCGTTAATTTGCTTTCATGGCTGGAGCATTGAGGCAAGTAGCTTCTGCTTGCCGATCTCAACACGAGAAAGCCCCTTGGAAGCTCCCCAAGCAAAAATCAGCGTCGTCGGTCGCATGTTGCGCGTCTTCTACGCTCCATCTGAGACCTTTGAAGCCGTAGCTGAGCAGCGCAGTATCGCCGACTGGCTGGTACCCACTGCTGTAGCCGCGTTGGGAGTCTGCTTCGTCGCGGAAGCCAAGATAGATCAGCAGATACCCGGTGAGATATTCGCCGTCGTGCCTATTCTGACATTCATCATACTCTTTATTAACGCTTTACTCTACTTGATGGCAGGCAAAGTACTCGGCGGCCTGCTCGACTATGGCCAGTGCTTGACCATAACTGCGTACGCGTCGCTAATCATCATTCCTCAGCAGATTGCGTCCATGCTGTTGGCCAAGGAGACGACAAATTTGCAACTGGCGTTGGGAGTGTTCCCTTTTGCCGTTTGGTGGAGCACCGTCTTCGGCCTTGGGCTGTCTATTGTCGGGCAGATAGAGCGCAGCCGCGCCTATATGGTTACTGCGGCCCTCGCGTTGATCTTCTTTGCCCTCGGACGATTTTCATTATTCCATTGGCATTGGCCCTGATGGATGCCCTCTGAGGCTTTTTTGGAACTGTGCTAGCCAATCGTTAGTTTGCTTCTAGGGCCGGAATAAAAACCTTTACCCCCACAAAGGAACCGCCATGGAAGCTCCCCAAGCAGAAATGAGCGTCGTCGGCCGCATGTTGCGCGTCTTCTACGCTCCATCCGAGACCTTTGAGGCCGTAGCTGAGCAGCGCAGTGCGGCCGACTGGCTGGTGCCGACCATTGTAGTCGCGTTGGCGATTTTCTTCTCCACGTATTTAACCTCGCCGATCTACGTGGCTGAGGCGATGGAGCAGATGAAGCAGCAGATGCCCGCAGAACAGCGCGGTGAAATGGCGGGCGGAGACGCCATACGGATCAGCGGGCTAATTGCCGCGCCGGTTATGACGTTTGTCATGCTCTTTATTGGCGCTGCGATTTACCTCTTAGTAGGCAAATTACTCGGCGGCCTGCTGGGTTATGGCCACTGCTTGGCCCTCGTCGCGTACACGTCGCTGATTTCCATTCTTCAGCACATTGTCAAGACGCCGCTGGTCTTGGCCAATGAGACGATGAATGTGCAAATAGGACTGGGGATGTTCATCTCCGAGGAGGCCCGGCAAAGTTTCGGGGGCCACTTATTGTCCCTCATCGATCCCTTTGTCGTCTGGATGATCGTCATCGCTGGCCTCGGGCTGTCTATCGTCGGGCAGATAGAGCGCAGCCGCGCCTATGCGGGCGTTGCGGCTATCACGCTGATCTTCCTCTCTATCGGCGCATTCTTCAGCACCCTCGGACCTGGAGGCTGAGGTGGCAGCCAAGAAGCGCCGCCTGCTGAAGGGCCTCGTCTTCTTGCTCTTGGCCGGTTCGGTTGGGGCTGCGGTCTATTTCAACTTACGGCAAGAAAAGGCCGAAGAGACCTATGCCACTGCGCTCGTCGAGCGGGGCGCGGTCGTCGATAAGCTGGCTGAAACGGGCCGCATTGAGTTGGTGCGGACCGTGGAGGTCAAATCGACGATAGCCGGCGAAATCCGCGATTTGCCCATCGAGGCTGGCGCGTGGGTAGAGACGGGTGAGCTGATGGCCGTCATTGAGCCAGATCCCAATCAGTCGCTACAATTGTATCAGAAGCGCTCGAGCGTGGAGCAGGGCAAAATTGACCTAGCGGAGCAGGAGCGGAATTTTGAGCGTCAGAAAGCCCTCTTCGACCGCAAGATGATACCGGCCAAGCAGTTTGAGGAAGCCGAGGTGCGCCTGACGCGCGCGCGCACTGGCCTGCGCTTGGCCCAACTCGAACTCGACATGCTCGAAGCCAAGGCCAACCTACAGCGCACCCAGCTTGCAGGAGACCAAGTCTCGCTCGACGAGGTGCGCGTCCTCGCCCCAATCGACGGCATTGTCATCCGCCGCGACGTAGAGGTGGGCGAGGTGGTGTCCTCCGGGCTGTCGTCGTATTCCGGTGGGACGATGCTTTTTGAGATCGGCGACCCCAGCCAGCTAATCGTTCGCGGCGACATCGCGGAAATCGACATTGGCCGGGTGGAGATCGACCAAGACGTGGACATTATCGTGGATGCGTATCCCGACACCACGTATCGCGGCCGGGTGCGCTGGATCGCGCCGGTGGGCCAGCAGAAGCAGGGGAGCACCATCGTCACTTTTGACACGGAGATCGAGATTACGGACAACGCGCCGCGCCTGCGCCAGGGCATGTCCTGCGACATTGACATTCTCTTTGCGCGGCGCGACAGCGCGGTGTACCTGCCGGTCGAGCGGGTGCTGGAGGTTTTTGACGACGAGGACCAAGAAGACGAGCGCGGCGAGAGTACGCGTGGTCGCTTCGTCGCGTATATTGCCCAGTTGCCGGATTCGCTAGCCGCCGTCCCGGACAGCACGCACTCGGACAGTACGCGTCCAGACAGTGCGCTACAACTGCCCCTCAGCGCCTTCTCTGAGGTGGAACTAGCCATCGGCATTGAGACCTCGACCCGCTTCGAAATCCTCTCCGGTCTCGCCAGCGGCGACCGCGTTGCCGAAGACCCCGCTAGCATTCGCAGCAAACTGGAGCAAAAGGACGAGGGGAAGGACGAGGGGGAGGATGAGGAACGCTGAGGTTGCGTCATGAACTCAACATTGAGCAACATCCTCTATGAGAAGCACCACCGTTCTTCAGGTCTTACCATTTTTGGTCACCACAATCCCGAATCACTCATGCGTAAGCTGGACGAAATTGCGAGAAGAAGGGCGTGAATGGGAGAGATAGATCATGGGGACACAAGTGTTTTATATCTCACCGAGTCCCTATGCTCTTTTTTGGGTCTCTATTGGATTTCCGGCTTTTATCGTGGCTATCACTTTGGGTATTCTCGGACTAGTTTTGTACGGTATGGAACCGCCGCAAAAAAATCGGAAAAATAGGATATGGACCCTCTATCCTATGATCTTGTTATGCTTGGTGGGTGGCTCCACTGCCTTGGTATTAATTTTCGCGCCTAGGACCAGAGCCGAGATCGCCCAAGACAGGCTACAGATACACAGTCTGCGTCACGGTCACGATGTGTCGCTGAAATCTCTGATTCCCTCTGAAGCGAAAATGTTGAAATGGTCGGATATCCGCATCCGTGCCCGCTTAAACGGTAATAGTGGGTCGGGGCCCAAGATGGGGTGGTTCAAAATAAACGACGGGGAGAAAGCCCTGTTAATTGTTACCGATGTTACCGAGCTTTCACAGATCGTATATCTGCCCACTCAGAAAGATTATTCGATCCTGTTGACCTTAGACAGGCCGCGCGAATTTCTCGCTGCTCTCAAGGAGACTTTTGAGGACGAGAAACGCTGAGTATCAAGCTAGATATTGCGAATTTGGAATTCTTCTAAATTCATTGATATCATATAGTTGTGTTTATTTTCAAAATTTAGTCAATGGGCTCTGAATAAATTTAGTCAACGCTTTAATTGCTGCGCCTTCAACCCGAAGGACGAAAAACGCCAATGACCCTTCTCGAACCCCTCTTCGCCGGCTTGGGTCAGCTCCGGGCGCACAAGCTGCGCTCGCTGTTGACGCTGTTGGGCATTGTTATTGGCGTTGCGGCCATTATTGCGGTGGTGTCGCTTGGGGAGGGATTGCGCCGCGAGGTGATCTCGCAGTTCGTCTTCAGCGGTGGGGCGGGCATGATCGAGGTGGAGCCGCCGCGCCAGTGGGTGCGCAAGGATGGCCGCTGGGTGCGCCGCCCTTGGCAAGAGTACCTGACTGAGGCCGATATGGCGGCCATGCAGCGAGAAATCGACGGGCTGCACGCGATCGTGCCTAGCGTCGAGGGCAGTGCCTCCCTACAGCGCGGCAAGACCACTGTGGATGCGAGTTATACGGGCACATCCGCTGAGTTCAACGAAGGCTTCAACTGGCCCGTGCTCGGTGGCCGGCCCCTGAACGCGGACGACTTGCGCCTCGCTCGCAAGGTCTGCCTGCTCGGCGACGATGTGTATGCAACCCTCTTTCAGGGAGCCAACCCGCTGGGCAAAGAGATCCTGCTCAACGGCGACCGCTACGTGGTCGTTGGCGTGCTCGACGAGCGCGTTCGCTTTGGTCGCAGTGAGGGCAACATCGTGTTGGTTCCGTACACCACGGCCCAAAAGCGGTTGCGCGGCGAGGATCACTTCTCGGAACTCACGCTGTTCGTCGAGGACTTGGATGCTGTCGATCGGGTTGTCGCTGCGGTGCGCCGCGTCCTCCGGCGGCACCACAAGCACGGCGACGACTTCAGGATCGAGACTAGCCAGGGAGAGATAGACGACGCCAATGAATTCTTCCGCGTCTTGCAGCAAGTGGGCGGTGGGATTGCGGGGATTTCGCTGTTGGTCGGGGGCATTGGCATTATGAATATTTTGCTGGTGTCGGTGGCCGAGCGCACCCGCGAGATTGGCATCCGCAAGGCCCTCGGTGCCAAGCCGCGCCACATCCTCGGCCAGTTCCTCGCCGAGTCCGTCGTATTGAGCATGGTGGGCGGCCTGTTGGGCATTCTCACTGGTTTGGGCTTGGGCTTGGGGGCGGCCTTCGTCATTCAGCAACTCGCGCCCGGCGCGCCTTTTACCAGCATTGTCTCGGCTGAGTCCGTGCTCTGGGCCGTTGGTTTTTCATCGGCTGTCGGCATCTTCTTCGGCGTTTATCCCGCCTTTCGCGCTGCCCGGCTCGATCCGGTAGAGGCGCTGCGTCGCACGTGATTTTCCTCGAATCCATCCGCATTGCCCTCGGGCAAATATGGGTCAACAAGCTGCGCACGGCGCTGACCTTGCTGGGCATGATGATTGGGGTCGGCGCGGTAGTAGGCATCGTGTCCATTGGCGAGGGGATGCGGCAGTTTGTCATTGACGAGTTCGGCAAGTTAGGCGGGGCGCAGTTCGTGATGATCTCGCCGCAGTACATGCAGCTCAAGGACGGCCGCTGGGTCCCCAATCCCCGCTCTAAACCCTTGACTATGGACGATCTGTCCGTGGTCGAGCAATCCTCTGACCGCTTAGCCGCGGTCCTGCCCTCTATGTCGCATGGGGCCAATATGCGCTATCGCAAGGCCAGCTACCAGGGTAGTGCGGCCGGGACCTTGCCGGAGTTCGCCGAGGTGTACAACTGGCAGGTCGCCGAGGGCCGCTTCCTAATCAACGCCGACTTGGACAAGCTGCGCCGGGTCTGGGTGATTGGGCAAGAGGTGCGCGAGGAGTTGTGTGGCTTGGCCCCCGTCTGGGGTCGCGACCTCAAGCACAACGGCCAGCGCTTTACGGTAGTGGGCCTCATGGAGGATCGCCAGACCTTTGGCGAGGACTGGGGAGATCAAGTGCTGGTGCCGGTGACGACGGCCCAGCGACGCCTCGCTGGCAACAAGTACATCCAAGCCATGGTAGCTCACGCCAAGGAGCAAGAAGACGTTCCCGACATTACTGTTGCCATTGAAAAGGCACTCAAAAAGCGCCACGGCCCAGAGGCGAGCTATCATATCGTCAGCGGCCGCAGCATCCTAGAGCAGGTCGAGCAGACCATTTTGCTGTTGAAGTTGGTTGTGGGTGGGATTGCGGGGATTTCGCTGTTGGTCGGCGGCATTGGCATTATGAACATTTTGCTGGTGTCGGTGGCCGAGCGCACCCGCGAGATTGGCATCCGCAAGGCCCTCGGTGCCAAGCCGGTGACGCTGTTGTGGCAATTTGTGATTGAGGCGATGGCCCTAAGCTTGACGGGGGGCGCGCTCGGGGTGGCTGCGGGCTATGGGTTGGGCGAGGGCATTGCGCGCGTCATTTCCCATTACAGCGAATTGGAGTTTCCCAGTATTGTTTCGCCGGAGGCGACGCTGTTCGTGCTCGCTTTGTCCATTGCGATTGGTCTTTTCTTTGGCATCTATCCGGCGGCCCGCGCCTCGCGGCTCGACCCGGTGGATGCTTTGCGCTCGGAGTGATCTCGTGCTGATCGAACTGAATGGCATTAGCAAGGTGTATGTGCGCGGCACCGAAGAGGTACACGCCCTGCGGTCGGTAGATTTGGCGATTGATGACAATGAATACGTCTCGCTGATGGGGCCTTCTGGCTCGGGCAAATCCACGTTGATGAACATCTTAGGCTGCTTGGATTCGCCCACGGAGGGGACGTATCGCTTGAACGGCACGGATGTGTCGCGCATGAACGCCAACGAGCTGGCCGAAGTGCGCAACAGCCGCGTTGGTTTCATCTTCCAGACTTTCAACTTGCTGCCGCGTGCGTCGGCCTTGCAAAACGTCGAGCTGCCGCTGATTTACAACGGCCAACGCCGCAAGGTGCGCCGCGCCCGGGCGATTCAGGCGCTGGAGCGAGTTGGTTTGGCCGACCGCATGACGCACCGTCCGGCTGAGCTGTCCGGCGGGCAATGTCAGCGGGTGGCCATTGCCCGAGCCTTAGCCAACGGGCCTTCGCTGCTTCTCGCCGACGAGCCGACCGGCAACCTCGACTCCAGCACCGGCGAGGAGATCATGCTGCTCTTCGACGCCCTGCACGAAGAGGGCAATACCGTGCTGTTGGTGACTCACGACCCCGTTATTGCCCTACAGGCCGAGCGGCTGATTCGCATCCACGACGGCCGCATCGCTTCTGACGAGCAGTTGGCGTAGTCAAACCCATGCTTTCTTGCGCTGGCCCTTGTAAACGATCCCCGCTTCATTGACACGATTTTCGTGTTTCACTATTCTTGTGTCATAGAGATCATCTCGGTTTTTTGGCACCTATACTTTGCGAATACCGGAGGCTTAGCATGAAGAACATCACCATCACTCTACCGGAGGATGTCGCCCGGTGGCTGCGGATCAAGGCCGCCGAAAACGAGCGCAGCGTCTCCAAATGGCTGGCCGAACTGCTGGAAAGTATGCAGCGCCAAGAAGACGAGTACGAGATTGCAATGAAGCGCTACTTGGAGATGAAGCCACGCAAGATCAACTGGCCGCATGGCCGCAGGCCAACACGCGAGGAATTGTATGACCGTCCCGGTCTTCGTTGACACCAATGTCTTCGTTTACCGCCACGATAGCTCGGATCCGTCAAAGCAGGCTTGCGCCGAGCAATGGATCAGACTACTTGTGCACAGCCGTTCTGGTCGTCTGAGCTTTCAGGTCCTCCAAGAACTCTACGTGACTCTCACGCACGAGCAACGGCTGAACTTCGACCGGTCGGAGGCCCAAGAGATCGTCAAGGTGCTCGCAACTTGGCAGCCGGTAGCCGTTGACCTAGCGATGCTGAACCGGGCTTGGGTTTTGCAGGATCGCTTCCTCTTGTCTTGGTGGGACGCGCTTATCATCGCGGCCGCGCAGACCTGCGAGTGCAAGGTTTTGCTGACCGAGGACTTGCAAGACGGCCAAGAGTTCGGCGCGGTTCGGGTGGTCAATCCGTTTGCCACGCCGGACCGGACGCCGGAAGAGATACTGGCAGCCTTGGCGTCGTGATCCGCTTTCCACTATTCTTGTGCGCTAGAGACCACAGCAAACTGTCCCCGGTCTTGGTTGCACGGCCCTAATAGCGCGGAGAAATCAATGAAAATCGTCGGGTACAGTGACCGTTTCAGCGTGCGGCCCGGGCAGACCATACGCTTTATGGTCAGCAGCGAAGCGCCCACATATCGCGCCCAACTCGTGCGCCTGCGGCATACGGACGCCAATCCCGAGGGTCCTGGCTGCAAAATCGAAGCGCTCGCATCCTCGATCAGTGGCGAGTACCCGGGCCAGTACCAAGCCATCCACAGCGGCTCGTACGCGGCCGTGCCGCATCACCCTTTGTTGAATTGCCCCAATGGGTTTACTCTGCGAGCGTGGATTTATCCCACCACGCCGCAAAAGGGCCTGCAAGGGCTGTTGACCAAGTTGTCCGGCCAATCGGGCTATGGCCTTTTTATCGCCGAGGACGGGTCGCTGGCCCTGTGGGTCGGCGATGGGACACGGCTGGAAAAAGTGAGCACTGGCGTGGCTCTGCAAGCAGCGCAATGGCACTGTGTCGCCGCTAGCTACGACGCGGCTACTGGAACTGTCTACCTCTACCAGGAACTGCAGTCCAACTGGCCGGTGGCCCATGCCCGAGCAGAGGTTTGCAAAACCGTCGGCCCCCTCGCTGTGGGAGAGAATGAGGAGGATTTGCTGATGGCCGCTGCCCCGGGGCCGGTGGCTACTCACCACTTCAATGGTAAGATTGACAATCCGCGGCTCTATGGCCGCGCGCTTTCCGTGGCGGAGGCCGACGCCGACACCCCGATCGCCAACTGGGACTTTTCCCTCGATATCGGCGCAGAAATAGTGCGCGACACCGAGGCCAATCAATTCCACGGTCGCACGGTCAACCTGCCGACCCGGGCTGTGACTGGGCACAACTGGACCGGCGACGAGTCGGATTTTAAAGTCGCCCCCAGTCAGTACGGGGCTATTCACTTCCACGACGACGACCTCGAAGACGCCCAGTGGGATGCCGCCTTTGAGTGGACCGTGCCCTCAGACTGGCCGAGCGGCGTGTACGCGGCCCACTTGACGACTCGACTGAGCGGTTCGGCTGAGCTCACCGTCGAAGCCTCGCCGAAGTCCAGCGCCGACGCCGAGGATTATCTGCCCTTTATCGTCGTCCCCGAAAAGGCTCAAGCCCGCATCGCCTTTCTGGCACCGACCCTCACGTACCTGGTCTATGCCAACCAGCGCTTTAACGATCCGATCCGCGCCATGCTGGATCTGCGCGAAAGCAGCGACGCTGTTCCGCAAGACCAGTACATGCAAGACCAGCGGCTCTTGAGTTGTTACGACCTGCACAGCGACGGCACGGGTGTTTGCTATTCGTCGCGCTGGCGGCCGATCTTAAATTTTCGTCCCCTGTACCGCATGCCTTCCCGCTCCTTGGCCGCGCACTGGCCCCGCCTGCTCAACGCCGATCTCCATTTGCTCGACTGGCTGGACACCAAGGGCTTTGCCTACGATGTAATCACCGACGACGAGTTGCACTGCGAAGGCAGCGAGTTGTTGGAGCCGTACCAGGTGGTCCTCACCGGCACTCATCCAGAGTACTGGACGGCGTCCATGCTCAAAGGGCTGGAAGCGTACCAGGCAGAGGGCGGCCGTCTGATGTACCTAGGCGGCAACGGCTTCTACTGGATCGCCTCCTTCGACCCCCAGCGTCCGCACATCGTCGAAGTCAGGCGCTGGCGGGGCTCGCGCGCTTGGGAAGCCGCCCCCGGCGAGCACTTTCACAGCACCACGGGCGAGATGGGGGGCCTCTGGCGCTTTCGCAACCGGGCACCGCAAAAAATGGTCGGCGTTGGTTTTACCTCCCAGGGCGGAGGCTGCAACCGTCCCTATAAACGGCAGCCGGACAGTTTGGACCCGAGAGCTGCCTTCATCTTTGAGGGCCTGGACCCCGAAGAATTGATCGGCGACTTTCCCGCTTTAGTCCTGGAGCACGGCGCTGGCGGCTTTGAAATCGACCGGGTCGACCGCGACTTGGGGACGCCCGACCACGTCCTGTTGCTCGCTTCGGCCGAGGGCTTCACTGATCTGTACCAGGTGGCCATTGAAGACCAGTTGGTCTCGGCCCCCAATACCGGCGGCAGCCAGAATTCCCTAGTGCGCTCCGACATGGTGTACTTTGAAGGCCCCAAGGGCGGCGCGGTATTCTCAGTGGGCTCTATTAGCTGGTGCAGTTGCCTTTCGTACAACCACGGCGACAACAATGTCTCCCGCATCACCGAGAACGTGTTGCGCCGCTTTGCAGAAATGGATTGATGTGGCGGAAGAAGATTCCCTGATCCGCAACCCGGCCAAGGAAATTCTCCGGAGTGGTGGTCCGCTTTTTGGCTTCAATGTCTTTGAGTCGCTGCGTCCTTCGGTGATCAAGATCGCGGCCCAAGCGGGGTACAATATGCTGCTGGTCGAAAACGAGCACGTGATCCACAACGACGAGACCCTGACCAACTTCTTGGTCATGGCCCGGGACAACGGCCTTTCTCCGGCGGTGACGGTCCTGGTGCCCGAGCGTCCCTTTGTATCGCGGCTGCTCGACGCGGGCGCGCTGGGGATCTGCCTCTCCCACGCCGAAGAGCCCGAGCAAGTCGCGGCGCTGGCGCGCTGGATGAAATACGCGCCGGACGGGGAGCGGGGGCTGGCCATGGGTGCCAATGTGGAGTACGCTGCTGGCGAAGTAGCTCGCTATTGCCGCGAGGCCAACGAGGCCACGATGCTCATCCTCAAAATCGAGTCTTGGCGCGGCGTGGAGAACGCCGAGGCCATGCTCGCCAACGAATGGGTGGACGCCGTGATTTTTGGCCCCGGTGACTTGGCGGCGACCATGGGCTTTCACGGCGATTGGGAACACCCGGAAGTGGTGCGGGCGATGGAGCGCGTTATTGAGATCGCCCTAGCTAAGGGGATCGCCACCGAGCCGGCGATTTATCCGCGCAACCGCCAGGAGTACCTGGACCAGCGCCGGGCCGGTATCCAGTTGGTGGGTCGCTTCCGCCACAGCGAATACGACTTGCTCCGCGATGGCGCGGTGCGGGCTTTTTCCATGTACCGAGAGGATACAGATGACCACTAAAATTACGGTTGGGATCGCCCGGGAGTTTTTCGACGCGGAGGAGAATTTCGACTTGCCCGGCCCCGGGCTGGAACTATTCGATGAAATGCCCGAGATCCAGTACCGGATCTTAGCCGAGCGGAGCGCGGAAATTGCTCCTGAGCAGGTGCGCGGCTGCGACGCGGTTATCTCGGGCGCGTCCCGCTGGAGCGAGCGCTCCCTAGTTGGCAATGACCAGCTCGTGGCCGTGCTGTTCACCGGCGTTGGGTACGACCACATCGATGTGGAGGCTCTGACCCAGGCCGATGTAATGCTCTGCACGGCCCCCGACGCCGTGCGCCGGCCCATGGCCTGCACCATCATCACCTTTATTCTGGCCTTGGCCACGCGTCTGATCAACAAGGATCGGATAACCCGCGAGGGACGCTGGGCCGACCAGCGCCTCTACCGCGGCGAAGGGCTAACCGGCAAGACGCTCGGTTCCATTGGCGTGGGCAATATCGGGCACGAGATGTTCCTGTTGGCCAAGCCCTTTGGCATGCGGCATTTGGGCTGCGATCCCAAGCTAAGCGAGGAGGATGTGGCCGATGTAGATGTGGAACTGGTCGCTATGGATACCCTGCTGGCCGAGTCCGACTTCGTCAGCATCAGCGTCCCGCTCAGCGAGCAGACGCGCCACCTGATCGGCGAGCGGGAATTGAACTTGATGAAGCCGACGGCGTACCTGATCAATACTTCGCGAGGCCCCGTCGTCGATGAGCAAGCCCTGATACGGGTCCTGCAGAGCGGACGTATCCGCGGCGCTGGGCTGGATGTATTTGAGCAGGAGCCTGTCGATGCGAACAATCCCCTCCTCAAAATGGACAATGTCGTGGTTGCGCCGCACTCTCTGTGCCACACCGACGAGTACTACATGCAGACTTGGCGGGGCAGACTCCGGCAGGCGGCGCGCATTGGGCGCGGCGAAATTCCCGAGCACGTGGTCAACAGGGAAGTACTGGAAAAGCCCGAGTTGCAGGCAAAGCTCGAGCGGTTGCAAAGGCGGTGATTATGACAGACAAAATTAAAATGGGCGTAATCGGCTGCCGAGTTGGCAGGACTTGGGTGGCCGGTGCCCGAGCTGGCGAAGATACCATTGCCTGGGCGGTCGCCGATCTGAATCGAGATTTGGCGCGACAGGTCGCCGAGGACAACGATGTCCCCAGAGTCTACGGCGACTATCGGGAGTTGCTCGCCGATGACGAGGTCGAAGCCGTTGGAGTCGCCACTGCACCCGATGTGCGGAAGCCGATGGTCATTGAGGCGCTGGAGGCGGGAAAGCATGTGTTGGTGCAGAAGCCGCACGGTCGCAATGCCGCAGATGTCGAGGAAATCAACGCCGTCGCGGAAAGCACTGGAAAAACGCTCGTGTACTCCTACTTCATGCGGCATCAGGCGGAGAACAGAGAGAGCCGTCAAATGATCGCCGCTGGAAGGATTGGGCGCGCGTACCACGCGCGCGTCCACTACCACTATCGCGAGCGGGGAGCTAATTATGAGCCGTCGCCGGGCAGGAGCTGGCTATATCGGTGGGGTTTTAAGGGCGGTGCATTGGGCCAACACGGTTCGCACTATCTCGATCAGGCGTGGTTTTTACTGGGTTGCCCGCAACCCGAATGGGCCTTTGCCGTCAGCCATAGCGCGTTTCCGACGACCTTGGAAGTGGAGCGTCACTCCGAGGATTATATGAGTTTTCTGGTGGGTTGCACCGGCGGTATGACAATTCAGATGGATACTTCCTCGGTCATTTCCACTTGGGCGGATCGGGCGTGGGATTTGCGCTTGCGCGTCTTGGGTACGAATGGCACGATTGAGGTGGAATCCACTTCGCTGCCCGAGGGCAAGAGACGTTCGGGGACGCGCCGGTTACTGGGTGCCATCTACGCTGAAGGCGACGATTCTGCTGGTGAATTTGTGGAACACGGCGACGGCGACTTCAACGCGGAGATCCGCGATTTTGCCAGCGCGATTCGCGGTGCCCAGCCGCCCGATGTCTCTCCTGCCGAGGCGCTGACCTTCATGAAGTTGCTAGACGCGATTTACGCCAGCGCGGAAACTGGCGCAAAGGTGCAAATCGACCACTGACGAAAGGTGTAGAGGATATATAACCTCAACCGAGGAGAGTCTGCCATGCAAAAGACCACTATCGACGACCGCGACTGGTCCGCCCTCACGCTGGGCGAGCGCATCCGCCACGTCGAGCTCGAAGGCTATCTGGTCATTCCCGACCTGCTCAGTCCCGAGCACATCGCCCGTCTCAAGGCCCAAGCCGAAACTTGGGAGACCACGCCGCGCGACTACAGTCCGCACCAGCGCGGCAAGTCCCAGATCCAGTTTGAAGGGGGGGCTGTGACCGATCTCATCGCCCATGCGCCGACCGTTGATTTTTTGCGCCAGGTCTTCGGCGACGAGATCGTCTTTCTCAGCTACGGGTACGACCGCTCCGAGCCCGGCACGCCCGGTATCAGCCTGCACACGGACGGGCAGCCCTACGGCTCGCAGATTTTCGGGTACAACGGCAGTTGTCCCTTCACCATCCGCGTGCTCTACTACCTCGATGACTTGACGCTCGAGGTGTCGCCTTTCCGCGTCATTCCGCGCTCCCATTTGTGCATGCACGCCGACGCCAATCCGTACATGCGCTACGAGCGCCATCCCGAGGAAGTGGTGGTGCCGTGCAAGGCTGGCTCGGCGGTTTTTCTCAACCACCGCGCTTTCCACGGGACCTGGCCCAACAGGGGTGAGCACACGCGCTCGGTGCTGGCCATTGCGTATCGCCCGGCCTGGGCCGGCCCTATTGACGAGGTCGAGAACTGGGACGAGGAGGACTTGGCCGGGCTGCCCGAGTCGGTGCGTCCTTTTTTCGCCGATCCCAATACGCGGCACTGGGACTTTGACGTGCCCAACAAGCCCGATAATATGTCGAGCGAGGCACCGGGCGTGAATCCCAGCCGCTGGCAGCGGGCCTGAGAAGCCGTCTAACTGCCGCTAGGAAGACTCGAGCGTCGGGTAGAACGGCAGGGGCCACTCGTTCGGGTACACGCCGGTGATCTGGTCGCCGCGCCAGGCAAAGTGGTAGGTGTCTCCGGCCGCCATGGTCTCTTGCGTGCGGCGGGTTGGCAGGGCGTGGCGCAGGACGATCTGGCTGTTGACGCCTACTTGCCGGCGTCCGAGATAGGCGAATGATCCCACCATGCGCAGGGCCGCTGGGCGGCCGTCGACCTCGATGCGGACCGATTCCGGGGGTGCCCACCCGGGCACGCGGATCAGGACATTGTCGTGGATGCGGGGCCGCACCGCGAGGGTGGCCTCGGCGCTTCTGTCCGATTTGATCTCGACCGCGTCGTCGGAGTAGTCAAAGTGCATGTACACGACGAGGCCAGCCTCCTCGAGGGCGCTGATGTGCTGGTAGATCGCGCTCATGGTGTGGACGATTTCGGCCGTGCCGCTGGGATTGTAGCCCTTGCCGGCGTGGGGGTAGTCGTTGCCCCCCCAGCCGCCGAGCGCCCTCGGGGGAATTTCTATGTCTGGGTTGGCGTGGATATCGGCTTGGGTGATCTGGCCTGGGAAAAGCCGGGCGCGTACCAGCCGTTCGACGTCGTCGTAGCACTCGGTATGTGCGGTATAACGCGCCATCCACAGGGCGAGCCGGGCGGCCGCGCCCGTGGATTCGGTGTTGGCCAGGAGATTGCCCGATTGGTCAAGGAAGCGCGCCTGGCCCATATCGTGGGCGACCCAGCCGCATTCATTGACCAGCGCGGGGACGCCGGCCCGGTACGTGCGTACCACTGCGTCAACGTATTCGGACTGGTGGGTTTTGCAGCCGAAGAGCAGCAGGCCGCACAGGGTGTACAGGTGGGATTGGCGGTCGCCGATAGCCCGGTGCGCCAGTTCGTCGGGGATGGTGCCATCGGGGGCAATGGCGTACGCGAGGTGGAAGCGGGCCAGGTCCTCGGCTAGTTCCATAGCTAGGGCGTCGCCTGTGGCCTCGTAGTACCACACTAGGGCCTCGATGCAGCGGCCGTGCTGGACGGTCAGGGCAAAGCGGCCCTCGTTGGAGGGCCTGTGTCCCGGGTCCTCGTTTTCGCCGCCGGTGAAGTACCGGGCGTAGTCGAACTGGTCGAAGTCCCAGGTGAAGTCCGGCTTGAGGCCGCGGCGGATCGATTCGAGGTACTTGCGACCGGCCTGATGGGCCCAGGCGTTGTTGCGGTACTGGGCCAGGGCGGCAAAGGTCAGGATGCCCTCGCGCAGGCTGTGGAGTTCGAATTTGATGGGGTGCCAATCTAGACCCGTCGGCACCCAGAGGAGCCCGTCGGCATTGTCGGTGAGCCAGTGGAGATTGCGCAGGTTGGCCCCTTCCATGTGCGCGGGGATGACAAAGTTAGTGGCGCTTTCGAGGCGCAGCATGGCGTCCCACCAGCGAGCCAGATCGTGAGTGATGGCCCAACTGCCCGTGGGCAGGTAGTCGCGCTCCGGGTCGAGCCAGCCCAGCAGGTGCTGGCCCCCCAATTCCATTGATTCTCTCAATTGCATGGCGTGGTCCTTTGCAGGCGCTCCCAAAGATCGGGCAGTTTGAGACAAACTGAAAGTTCTATCGGGTGTCCAATGTTGAAGGCTGTGCCCAATTGGACCTATACTATCTCGCGCAAGCCCTTGAAATGCCCATGCTCACTCGGACGCAACGCGACACCTTTGCCGCCGACGGCTACCTGGTCCTGCGCCAGCTATGCGACGAAGCCGTCCTCGAGCCCGTGCGCCAGCTCATCGCCCGCTATGTCGATGGGCAAATCCGCGCCATGCACCAGAAGGGTCAGCTCCGCTCCCTCTACGCGGAGGCTCCTTTTGCCGAGCGCTGGGCCTTGGCCGCCCGCGATTACAACCGAGACCCGGAAAACCCGCCCTTGGCGCGCAATTGGGGCCAGCGGGGCCTGCTCGACCGCGCTGTGTACCAATTATTGACCTATCCTCTACTGACCGATCTGGCCGCGGACCTCCTCGGCCCTGAGTTGACTGCCAACGGCGACTACTGGGTCCGTCCCAAAATCCCCAACGACCCGAGCACCACCTTTGCCTGGCACCAGGACAGTTTCTACTACGGCGGCGAAGTCCTCCCCGAGTTGCGCATCCTCTCGGTCTGGATCCCCCTCGTCGACGCCGACGAGGAAAATGGATGCCTCTCCTTTGTCCCCGGCAGCCATTGCCACGGCGCCATTCCATGGCGCGACACCGGCGACGGCCAGCGCGAGCCCATAGCCGACGTCACCTGGTACGGCCAAGCCCGTCCCGAGCCTGTCCAGGTCGGCGACGCCATCGCCTTTGACAACCGCACCCTGCACGCCTCTGGACACAATACCACTGACTCCGAGGTGCGCTGGAGCATCGACGTCCGCTATATGCCCACTGACCAGTCCTATGCCTGGCACAGCAGCGGCGACGAATTCGACCGGATCTATCCAGGTTTTGTCGCTCGCAGCGCCGATCCGGAGCGGGTGACTAGCTGGGAAGAATGGCGGGACCGCCCATCTCGGAGCGCGAGCTAATTTAAGCTCGACTCTATACTCTCATCACCAGAAGGGATATCACCATGTTCGTCGTCCGTGCATTAATATCAATCGTCTTTGTCTTCCTCCCTCTTACTGCTACAGCCCAGATTACCCTTTCTCCCGACGATTTACGCCTATCATTGGGCATGACTTGGGAGCAAGAAGTCGCCACAGTCCTTAGCAGCCTAGAGGACACTGGCTTCGACATCGGCTCTGCCGGTGCCGATCAGTCCTCAGACCTCACCGGAGCCATCCCCAACAGCATACTTGCCTTTATCCGCAGTTCGGTCATCCCGCTGGAGCAGGCCCCCGACGCCGCTAGCTTCTCCGACGCCGATTACGCCGTCTATAACATTGCTACTGTGCCCAATGCCACTGGTGGAACGGACGAGATCGAGACCTACCACTATTTCCAGCGCAGTCCCGCAGGCGATGTCCTCGTCGGTGCCGAAGGCCCGGCCGGCCAAGTCTCCTTTCCGCTTATCGATATCGGAACGCCTTGGCCGCTTGAATTTGGCAAAAGCTGGGCCGTTGAAAACTTCTCTTTGGATCAGACCATAGCTCCGGGGATCACAAGTTCCGGCCTGTACGATTATCAGTACGCGGTTGATGCGTGGGGTGAGATTCGGCTACCGGCGGGCACTTTCGATTGTCTGCGCATCCACCAGACCGGCACCGGCGTCGTTACCTTCACGGGCAACGATCAACTCGCGTCTCTGGGTGAAGTGACAGCCGAGATAGATGCCTATGCTTGGTATGCTCGTGGGATTGGGGTCGTCGCTATGGTGGTAGAGACTAAGCAGACTTTCGCCAGCGGCAACATCCCGCCGAGTACGAACACCCAAATCGCTCGCCTCACCGAAATATCCATCCCGGCCACCGCGATAGAAGCCGAGAGTTGGGGAGCATTCAAGCAAAGGTTTGCCGAATAAATTGAATGATTTTTAAACAAGGGAGCGGACGTATGGATATGAACATGGTTCTCAATTGGATGATCCTAGCCTTTGTGGTAGGGGTAGGCGCGGAAATAAAGAAACTCAAAACGGAGATTCGGAACCTTAAAGACGAATTGGGTCAGAACAACGCCTCCTGATTCACTATTGCCACTTTGTTTGCACGTGTGGATAGGCGCGCAGCCGTTGATCGGCACTGATCAGCACCAGACTGTGCAGCCGCGCTGTGGCGACGATCATTTGGTCAGCCGGGTCTTTGTGGAAGGGTGCGGGCAAATGCGCCGATTCGAGGGCTATATCCACTGACAGGGGCAGAAGCTCTATGAATGGGGCTTGGGTGGCGTGCGCTACCCACTGGCGCACAGGCATAGATAATTGCAAAAGCCCCTTGGATTCTTTTTTCGCCACTTCCCAAGGGCTGATCGCCGCTAGCCCAAAGGGTAGGTGATCTGGCTCCAGCAGCATCTTCCTTATAGGATCGGGCAGTTTTTCCGGTGCCTCTAAGGCCCAGATCCACGCATGGGTGTCGAGCAAGTACTTCACTGGCAGGCTTCCCAATCATCCTCGCCGAGCGGCTCATCCCAACCGGGCTGGTACGCGACAGTACCGCGGAGCGAGCCGAAGAAGGATTGGGGGTCAGGTTTGGCCTCCGGCTCGGGGGGGACGACTTGCGCGACGACCTTGCCGCGGTTGGTCAACTCCACGGTTTTGTATTTGGTGCCGACTTCGCGCACGACTTGGGTGCATTTGGCTTTGAATTCGCTAATAGACATCTGCATGGTCTCAATTCCTGACTATATAGTCATTTTATATGACCATATTAAGCCGAACGTCTCTTCTTGTCAATGAAACTATACTTAGTCCCTGACGTTACGCGTCTCGTGCGTAGGGTGGTTCGCGAACCGACCCTACTACCGATGGGCTTCGACAAGCTCAGCCCGCACTGTGCCGATCAAAGCAGGGCGCTGAGCTTGTCGAAGCGCACCCCCGGAATCAACGTACTCGTGCGTAACATCAGTTAGTCAGAAGAATGGGTTCAGCCCCGCTACACATTCGCTGGCCGCGGCCCACCCGTCGCCCAATCCAACAGCTCGACGGTGTGGACGACCGGGATCTCGGCGCGGGCGGCGATTTGTTCCATGCAGCCGATGTTGCCCGCCGCCACGATTTGCGGCGCAACGCTGGCGATGTGCTCGACTTTGCGCGCTTGTAGCTGTTGCGCCAAGTCGGGGCGCAGCATGTTATAAGTGCCCGCGCTGCCGCAGCAGATATGGCCTTCGGGCACTTCGACGACCTCAAAGCCCGCTTCTCTGAGCAGTTGCCTCGGCGGATCGGTGACGTGCTGGCCGTGTTGGAGGGAACAGGCGTCGTGATACGCCACCTTCAGGGCTGGTGCGCGGTTGGCCTCGCCCAATCCCAATTGCGCCACCACCTCGGACACGTCCCGCACTCGCCCCACTACTTCCTTGGCCTTGTCGGCCCACTGCGGGTCGTGGCGGAAGATGTGATCGTATTCTTTGATGGCCGTGCCGCACCCCGACGTGTTGAGCACAATCGCGTCCAAGCCATTCGTTTCCATTTCGCGATGCCAGACTTCAATGGTGTGCTGCATTAGCTTGAGGCTGCGCTTGCGCTCGCCCATGTGAAAAGTCAGCGCGCCGCAACAGCCCATATCCGGCGGAATGACCACCTCGGCCCCCAACCGCGTCAGCAGCCGCACGGTCGCATCGTTGATCTGCGGCCCCAATACCTGTTGGACGCACCCGATGAGCAGGGCTACGCGCAGCCGACGCGTGCCCTCGGCTGGCACGACGCCGGGCCGGGCTACAGCAGCCGGTCGCGGCAATCGCTTGGGTGCCATAGCCAACAGGGGCCGCATGACGCGGGGCATCAGGAAGGAGAACGCGCGGCCCACGCCAGACATTTTGAGCGCCAAGCGCGTGCGGCCGGGGTAGGGCAGCATCCGCGTCAGCAGGGCGCGTAGTAGGCGGTCCATCAATGGCCGCTTGACGAGCTGGTCTAGCCGAGGTCGGGCCGTTTCTAAGAGGAGCGAATAATCCACGCCGCTCGGGCAGGTGGTCTCGCACGCGAGGCAGCCGAGGCAGTTGTCGATGTGCTCGACCGTCTGCCGGCTCGGGGGGATGTCCTCTTCGAGAACGCTTTTGATGAGGTAAATGCGGCCGCGCGGCCCTTCGAGTTCGTTGCCGGTAAGCAGGTAGGTGGGGCAGGTGGCATTGCAAAAGCCGCAGTGGACGCAGGCGCGCAAGACCTTTTCGGACGCTTCAACTTCTGGGTCTTGCAGCAGATGGGGGGGAATGGTCGTGCGCATTATGTCAGCTCCGTTCGTCTTGCAGCCAGCGCACGAGGGCCTTGTCGGGCGCGCTAATTTCTGCCAGCGATGTGTAGTAGTAGGCTTCCCAGCCGTCTTCCGGCAGGCCGGTGAACAGCATCAGGTTTAGGGGGTAGTTTTCGGAATCCGTGCAGCGGCGGAAGTCGTCGCGGAAGAGAAAGGTCGGCTTGCCGAGGGCAATGGCCGCTCCCAACTCGACCATTACTCCTTCGTCCGGCGGCGTGCCGTTGACAATGGCGAAGATCGCGTCGGCCTCGACTACGTCGCGCAAGTCAGCCTGACCGACTTGGTAGGCCCAGCCCGGCGCGGAAAAATCGACTTGGTTGTTGCGGGCAAAGGGCTCCCAGACCTCAGCTCCCAATGCCTCTAAGGCAGAGACGAACTGGGGCAGGAGCCGCTCCTTCCATTGGGTCGAGAATCCATACGGGCTGGCGAGATAGAGAGTCTTTTTCATACGTACGCTCCGGTTTGGCTATATTGAATAACTGATGTTACGCATGGTAGGGGCAACCCTTGTGGTTGCCCTCGTAGGTCTGGCTGGCTGTTGCTTGGGCGCCCACAAGGGACGCCCCTACATCTATCGCTTCGGCGCAGATGCGTAACGTCAGTTAATAATAACCAACAACGCAAATGCTTAGAGGCGTCTCATGCAAATCCTCCGCGAGAATGTCCCCCTCGCCCCCCTCACCACCATGGGCCTCGGCGGCCCTGCGCGCTATTTGGCCGAGTGCATCTCCCTAGACGAGATGCGCGCCTGCTTGACGTGGGCGGCGGCTGAGGGCCTGCCCGTGCAAGTGCTCGGCGGCGGCAGCAACGTGCTGTTTGCCGACGCGGGATACAGCGGCTTGGTGCTCAGAGTGGGACTCAGCGGCGTGGTGTTCAATGGTGCGACTGTCGAGGTAGCGGCTGGCGAGGACTGGGATGGCTTTGTGCAGTGCTGCGTGGAGCGCGGCTTGGCCGGCGTGGAGTGTCTTTCGGGTATCCCTGGGTCGGTGGGCGCGACACCCATTCAAAACGTGGGCGCGTATGGCCAAGAAGTAAAAGACACCATTGTGGAGGTGCGGGCGCTCGACCGGCAGACCTTGGAGGAAATTGCGTTTGCCCCCGCTGAATGTGGCTTTGCCTACCGCCAGAGCCGCTTTAAGGGGGCCGACCGCGACCGCTTTATTGTGACCTCGGTGACGTATCGCTTGGATGTTAGCGGCCAGCCGCAAATCCGCTACCCGGAGCTGCGCCGGCACGTGGATGACGATCGACCGACCTTGGCTACGGTGCGCGACGCTGTGCTGGCGCTCCGCCGCAGCAAGTCCATGGTCATCGACCCGCAAGACCCCAACTCCCGCTCAGTCGGCTCCTTCTTCTTAAATCCAGTCATCGCCGCGGAAGCCTTTGCCGCATTAAAGGATCGCTATCCCAATGTCCCGAGCTTTCCCGATTCGGCTGGCGTCAAGGTGCCGGCCGCTTGGCTCGTCGAGCAGGCGGGATTTCACAAGGGGCTGCAAAGGGGCGGTGCTGGCATTTCAGAGCGACACGCGCTGGCTTTGGTCAATCGCGGTGGGACGACTCGCGAAGTGCTTGCCTTGGCCGGTGAGATTCGGGATGCGGTGGAACAGACCTTTGGGATTCGTTTGGAGCGGGAGCCGGTGTTGGTGGAGGGTGGGGGGTGAACGGGGCTACTGCGCGGCGTGAAATCGTCGATTCACGGTATTTAGCCGAAAAACAGTGAATGGAACCCATTTTGCCGGTTCATTCACGGATATTTGCCAATATACCGTGAATGTATTACTCAGAACAGCAACCCAATCAGGTATAAACGAGGAAACAAGGCTATGTTGAAACGCCTGCAGATACGGAATTTTCGCGGCTTCAACGCGCTTGAAATCGACCAATTGAGCGGGATTAACCTCATTGCTGGGAAAAATAATTCCGGCAAGACCAGTTTGCTTGAGGCAATTTCTCTGTTAGTTGGAGCCGGAGACGCCCGTCTAGCAAGAAATGTCAACATTATTCGCGGCTTGGAACTGGATAGTAGAGTATCGCCAGCGATGATTGGCCCCTTGTGGAAACAGCTCTTCTCTGATCTGGATATGGAACGGGCTATTGAGATTGAGGGAGAGGATACGTCGCATGGTCAATTGGCTTTGAAAATCACATCGGAACGACAAGCCGCTCCTGAAACTGCTCTTGATCTTATGGAAGAAACTTCGGTGCCAGATTTCAGCGAACGTTCACTCGCATTTCAGTATAGCGATCCTTCGGGGAAACGCGTCGAAAGTCAGATACGTGTGAAGGGACAGGAATTTGAAATCAATCAGCCTCCTACAAATGCCTCGCTTGGTGTAATAATTCTCTTATCTCGAACTAGGAATATCCGCAGAGATGCCACAAGACTGGGACAATTGAGAAGGAAGAAACAGGGAGCTCTACTCTTAAAAGCACTACAGATTGTCGAGCCGAGATTGCAAAGCATTGAGGAAAATTCCTCCAGCGGCACACCCATGATTTGGGGGGATATTGGGCTGTCAGAACTGGTACCATTGTCAGCAATGGGCGAAGGCATGACCCAAATCGCCCGGCTCGTTTTGGCCATAGCTTCCATGCCGGATGGCGTCGTTTTGGTAGATGAGGTTGAAAACGGCATTCACCACTCCGTGCTGCCCGATGTCTGGCGAGCCATTGACGAAGCAGCCAAGCAGTTCCGCACGCAGATATTTGCGACCACGCATAGTTTTGAATGCGTGATGGCAGCGCATGAATCTCTGAGTAAGGACAGGTTTCGCCTGCATAGGCTTGAAGCCAACGACGCGGAAAATCGCTGTGTTACCTACGAACCTGATGCAATCGATGCTGCAATCCGCCACAATCTTGAGGTTCGCTAGGTATGCCAAGAGCAGAAGAAATCAAATCGGAAATTCAGCTCCTCGTCGAGGGCAATGACCAGCGCAATTTCTTTGAAGCGTTTATCGCACATCTATCGCTCGCAAATATCCAGATTCAGAATTTCGGTGGTGTGAGTGAGTTGAGTGGTTTTCTGCGTGCGTTTGTGAACGCGCCAGGCTTCCAGACCATCCAGAGTCTCGGCATCGTTCGGGATGCAGAAACGTCCGCTGAGAGGGCGTTTCAAAGTGTTCAGTATTCGTTGGAGAGAGCGAAGCTGTCTGCGCCGGACAGCCCCGTAGAACTCACTGACGCCAACCCGGCGGTGGCGGTGCTGATACTGCCCGGCGATAATCGCCAAGGGATGCTTGAGACGCTACTGTGCGAGAGCTTTGCGGATAATCCGGTGGAGGAGTGTATCGATGACTTTTTCAAGTGTGTCGAATCTTTGCCGGATGTGTCTATCGAGAGATCAGCCAAGGCCCGTGCCCATGCTTATCTGACCACAAAGCCCAACCCTCATTTTTCCGTAGGCGTGGCCGCAAAGAATGACTACTGGGATTTGGATCACAACGTCTTCAGCACTGTCCGCGATTTTCTACAAACGATAGCTGCAAGTGCTCCGTGAACGGCCATAGGAGGAATAGAATTGGCCGGAAGCTCCGCTGGACGATCAATTGATTAAGGGCTTAAAATCCTCGCTACTCATTGGTTCGTACTTATCCCAGCAGCCGTACATCTCAATCAATACGCGCTGCTTCAATAGGATAGTCTGAGGGTTAATCCGCACCACTTTCGCCCCAAATCTACCAGGCCCTTCGGCCATCGCCGCAACCAAATCTGCCACCAAGTAACGCGGTGCCCATCCGATCATATAGTAATCCGTAGTCTGCATTTGCACGGCCAACCCGGTCGCAGGATTGGTCAATTCCAGTGTGACATACAGCTCTTCGCCGTGCTCAAGGCGGTCAATTCGATCTTTAGTCGCTTCATTGATATGTCGCCAGCCATGCAGGAAAAACCGGCAAGAGAAGCTCCCGGTGTCGTCTTTCTCGATCTTT
>JAJEIO010000063.1 GCA_022827835.1 Candidatus Latescibacterota bacterium | reverse complement strand
TTGTGTACGTTTTTTTGAACGGCGAACTGCAAGCGATGGAGATTGGGTATGAAGAGCAAAAAAAACGCCAAGCCGGAGAAGATGAAGCGGAAGAACTACGAGCGAGAATTAGATAAGTTGCACTACGAACTGGTCAAGTTGCAGCACTGGATTAAGGACCAGGGCCTGCGGGTCGTGATCGTCTTTGAGGGGCGCGACACGGCCGGCAAGGGTGGGGTCATCAAGCGCATCACCGCGCCACTCAATCCGCGCGGCGCGCGCGTGGTGGCCTTGGGAACGCCGTCGGACCGCGAGCGCACCCAGTGGTACTTCCAGCGCTACGTAGCCCACCTACCGGCTGCCGGCGAGATCGTGATCTTCGATCGCAGTTGGTACAACCGCAGCGGCGTCGAGCGGGTGATGGGCTTTTGCACCGAGGAGGAGTATTGGGAATTCCTCCACTCGTGCCCGGAGTTTGAGCGCATGCTAGTGCGCTCGGGGATCATCCTGCTCAAGTACTGGCTCTCGGTGAGCGAGGAAGAGCAAGAAAGCCGCTTTCAAGAGCGCGCCCGGAATCCGCTCAAGCACTGGAAGCTCAGTGAGATAGATCTCAAATCGCGGGATATGTGGGTCGAGTACTCCAAGGCCAAAGACGAGGCGTTTTTCTACACGGACATTCCCGAAGCACCTTGGTACACGGTCGAGGCCGACGACAAGCGCCGGGCGCGTCTCAACTGCATTGCGCACATTCTCAGCCAACTGCCCTACGAGGACGTGATGCCGAAAAAGATCAAGCTGCCGTCGCGCCCGCCGCACGGAGAATACCAGCGCCCGCCCCACAGCAAGTTGCACTTTGTCGATGAGAAATACTGAAAAGCGGTTTTGCAACTTGCCCGAGTGCAAGCGATGAGACGCCATGTCCAGCCAGTTCGAGTTTCTCGGCCTTTCCCACATCGCTGCGATGGGTGTGACGCTAGTCTTGCCGATTCTCTTGGCCATCGTTGTCAAGCGGTTCAAGTCGGCAAAGGTGACTCAAGCCGTTTGCGGCGCGTTCGCGGGCGCGATCTTGCTCAACGAGATCCTGCCTTGGGGCCATCGCGTGGCGATGGTCGGAGCGTACGAGTTCGCGCGGTGGTACCTGCCATTGCACGTCTGTAGCATTACCGTCTTCGCCGTCGCTGCCGCGCTCATCTTCCGCTGGCAGACGGCGTATGAAATCGCTTACTTCTGGGGACTCGCCGGCGCGACCAATGCCGTCGTCACGCCGCCGCTCACGGCTGACTATCCAGCGTATCGCTTCTTTCAGTATTTCATCGCCCACGGCGGTATCGTTGCCGGCGCGCTGTTCGCAACTTGGGGGCTCGGCATGAGACCGACGGCCAAGTCGGTCATCCGCGTCTTTGTGCTGCTCAATCTCTTGGCCATTGTCGCGTTCTGCGTCAATTGGGCACTGGGGAGCAACTACATGTTCCTCAGCCGACCGCCCGTTACCCAGTCGCCGTTTTTCTTTGCTCCGTGGCCGTGGTATATCCCAATTCTAGACGGCGTGGCGCTCGTTTTGTTTTACTTGCTGCTCCTACCTTTTAAGATCGGGCGCAGAGTAGGTGGTTCGCGGATACCTACTATTCCATGAAAGCATCTCGGAAAAAAAAGAAGGCTACGTCCCAAAAGTCCGAGTCCCAGATTCGCAAAGCGGACCTAGGCAGGCGCGTAGTTGGATTATTGGAAAGACCTTGGGGTTCTTTCTTCATTGTCGCGGCGACCTTCTTCCTAGGGATCTGGACTTTCGACGCCAAACTTTCCCTCAGCGGCGACAACGCCGAATTCATCACGCTGGCGCGCAGTCTGGCCCAAGGCGAAGGGCTTTCGCACATCAACTTGCCCGACCCCAAGCCAGCGACCAAGTACCCTTTTGGCTTTCCCCTGTTGCTGGCTCCTTTGGCGTGGGCTTTTCCTGGCGATTGGGTGCCGATGAAGGTTTGGGTGCTGGTGCTTTTTGCACTGGGGATGGGGGTGCTTTACCAATTGGCCAAGGAGCGGGTGGGCGTCTTGCCCGGCCTAGCGGTGGTGGTGCTGAGCGTCGTGCTCGGCAAGAGCTATTTGACGCACGGGCCGACCGGCGCAGTTTACGGCCCGCTGCTGCTGCACTACGCACACCAAGTCATGTCCGAAGTGCCCTATCTGACCTTTTCGCTTTTGGCACTGTGGCTCGTCGAACGAGGCGTTGGGCGCGAGGGTCTCAAGGGAAACTGGTGGCTCATCGGCGGATTCACCTGCACCATTTGGGCGTACTACATCCGCACGGTTGGGATTGCGCTAGTGGTGGCTGTGGTGGTCTATCTGTTGCTCCGGCGCGATGTCCGGCGGTGTTTGTTCTTTAGCGGCGCGGCGTTTGTCTGCTGGCTGCCGTGGACATTGCGCAATCAAGCGGTAGGTGGCGGCAGCGTCTATATCAAACAGCTCTTCATGGTCAATCCCTACCACCCAGAGCGGGGCCTGCTCGATGTGAGCGGCTTCGTCGAGCGCTTTATCGGCCATGTGTATCGCTACCTGACGGGGGAATTGCCCAATACTTTGGTGCCTTTTTTTAGTGGCACTGAGACGATTTTCCACCCCGCGCCGTTATTGCTGATCGCGCTTGCTGTCGCCGCGACGGTGTTTTGTATCAAGCGCAGCGAACACCTGCTGTTCCTGCTCTACGCGTCCTTTTTCATGGGGATCGTGTTGCTCTGGCCTTGGCCGGGAGACCGCTTTTTGGTGCCGATTGTGCCGGTGCTCGTCTTGTTGGGAGTCTGGGCCGTTTTGCAAATTCGCGACAGACTGGCCGGAGGTTATGTCGGTAGGCTCGTGGTGTGGGGCTGCTTTCTAGTGTGCGTCAGCGGCCAAATTGGCGGCATCAAGCGCCTAGCCGATTACGCTGCTGCTGACTATCCCCCGCCTTGGCTCCGCTACTACCAAGCCGGTCAATGGCTCAAAGCCAACGCGCCGGAAGACGCCATCGTACTGTGCCGCAAGGGGTACTGGATGTACATCGTCTCGGGCCGGCGCTGCGTCGGCTTCCCCTTTGACGAGCCGGCAAAAGTGCTGGCCCACATGGAGCGCGAAAAGGTTGATTACGTGGTGTTGGAAAGCCTCGGTTTTCCGCAGACGGGGCAGTACTTGGTTCCGGCTATCGAGGAGTACCGCGACCGCTTTCAAGTGGTGTGGCACGACCCAGTGGTGCCGACGTTTGTGCTGCGTTTTCTCCAGCTTTAGAAACCAACAATGCACAAACTCACGGCAGCGGCGCGTCGTCGCGGATTAGGCCCTCGTCGCGGAGTTCGGCCCAAAACGAGGCGGGAATCTCCTGCGTGAGCAAGTCGAAATTCTCCTGCACTCGCTCGGGTTGCCGCGTCCCGGGGATGATGCAGGTGATGGCCGGATGGGCGAATACGAATTGCGAGGCCGCTGCTTTGAGATTGACGTGGTGGCGAGCGGCCACGGCTTCTAGCGACTTGGCCCTAGCCGCGATTTCGGGCGGAGCTTCCCGGTAGTTGTACGTCGCGCCCGGGCGCGCGCCTTTGGCCAAGATGCCGCTGTTGTACGTGCCGCCGGCCATGATACCGATGTTTTTTTCCACGCACAGCGGCAAGAGTTCGCCGAGCGCACCTTGGTCGAGCAAGCTGTAGCGCCCGGCGAGGAGGAAGCAGTCGAAATCGCCCTCGCGGGCAAAGCGGGCCAGCATTTCCCATTGGTTCATGCCCGCACTGACGGCACGAATGACGCCGTCGCCGCGCAGCTTGTCGAGTGCAGGATAAGCACCATCGATGGCTTCCTGCCAATGGTTGTCCGGGTCGTGAATGTGGAGGATGTCGATGCTATCTACGCCTAGGCGTTTGAGGCTGTCTTCAAAGGAGCGCATGACGCCGTCGTAGCTGAAGTCGAACACGGGTTGATACGAGGCCGGGCCATCGAAAATGCCCTCCTGTTGATCTTGCTCGATTGGGACCAAGACGCGCCCCACTTTGGACGCGAGCACATAGCTGTCGCGCGGCACGCCCACGAGGGCCTTGCCGAGACGGATTTCGCTTTTGCCCGCTCCGTATAGCGGTGCGGTGTCTAAGAGGTTTAGTCCCAAAGACAGGGCGCGGTGTACGACAGAGACGGCCTGGTCGTCCGGTATGTCGCCGTATAGGCCGCCGATGGAGGCGCAGCCCAAGCCGAGGCGGGTGACGCGCAGGCCGCTGCTGCCGAGGGTGACTTTTTCGAGTGGATTCATGGCTTGCTCCTCATAGTTTCTAGATGTAAGGAGCAAAACATAGGCCAAACTACCCGTGACAAAAAGCCCGCCCCTTGGAACCTGCTTGACGCTCACAGGGACATACCGTACATTAAGCGGCCTTTGTAAATTGTCCCGAACTCATTGAATATAAAAGAGATGTGTCAATTTAAGGCCAAGCTGCTGGCGCTGCTAATGCTGGCTGGGTGTGCCGCCACCGAAGAGCCGCCGCAAGAAGAAGTGGTTCGCAGCGAGCGGCCCGTTTTGGCCGAGTGGCAGTGGGCCGATGGCGAGCTACCTTGGGGCACTTGGGACGAGTCTGTCTTCGCGCGCGCCCAAAGCGAAGACAATCCCATATTGGTGTATTTGGCCGCCCCGGGATGTGAGGGCCTGTTTCCCGCGCCGACGCCAGTGTTGCGTCAATTGGTCGCCGAGAAATTTGTCAGCGTGCGGGTCGATCCATTCAAGCGGCCGGATATTGCTCGGCGCTACGACAGCGGCGGTTGGCCGGCTCTAGTGATAGCCTTGCCGGACGGACGGGTTTTCGCGCGGGCTGTGGATATTCCGCCTGCCAACGTCGAGCCTTATTTGCGTCGGTTGCGCACGGCCTACGAGGAAAAGCGCGAGGTACTCGTCGCCAAGGTGCAGCGCGCCACCCGTCCAAAGGTTGAGAAACCCGTTGCAATAGATGCTGTTTACCGCGCGTGCGCGGCTGCCTTTGACTCGACCCACGGCGGCTTCGGTGGCCCGACCAAGTTTCTCGAAACTGCGACGTTGCGCTTCTTGCTCACCTATGCCGAGACACGAGGCGCAGCACTGGCGCGGCAGATGGCCTTGGCCAGTTTGGATGCAATTCTTGCCTCGCCGCTTGGCGACAGCGGTGGTTTTCTCGCGTACTCGTATGCGCCGGATTGGAGCGCGCCTGCAGGCGAGCGAGAAGCGCTCGATCAGGCGGCCATGCTGCACCTGTTGCTGGAGGCTGGCCAGTCCCGCTACGCCGAGTCGGCCAGAGCGTTGCTCGGCTTTGTCGAGGGTACACTCTTTGACAAAGCCGAAGGTGTGTTCCGCGGTCGCCAAGTCATGGCCGACACTTGGTGGACCGATCCCGCGCTTTACGCCGACCGCCAAGCGGCCTTGATACGGGCTTATTTGGCCGCAGCCACCACGCTAGGGGACGACCGCGCCGCTCAGGTGGCTCTGCAAGCCGGCGACGCGCTCGTCAATCGCTGCATCGACGGTCGCGGCCGGGTGCAGCACGTCTGCGACTCAGAAACTGAGGGCAGCGCGGGCCTGCTCGTCGATCAAGCCTTGGCGGCATTGGCTCTGTGGGAGTTGGGCCAGTGGAGTGGAGAGGCGCGGTTTGCCACGGCTGCTGAGCAGGTTACGCGCTTTATGGAGCAATCGTACGATCGTCCCGCTGCCCTCGATCCGCTATCGCACCACGGCAAAGCTCTCGCTCTCCAGT
This sequence comes from Candidatus Latescibacterota bacterium, assembly GCA_022827835.1. GTDB lineage: Bacteria > Latescibacterota > UBA2968 > UBA8231 > UBA8231. The sequence goes on along the minus strand of JAJEIO010000063.1, from coordinate 6,040 downwards.
TCTACGGGCGACAGGGTCGCGCCGAGCGGGTGGTCGCCTTGGCCGCCGAACCACCTTTGGCGCAGGTATCCGGCCGAGCGCATAGCGCGTGGGCGCGGGCCTTGCTGCTGTATGGCCCGCCGCTATGAGAATTTTGGTGACAGGTGCCACTGGCTTTTTGGGCCGCACGCTGCTCTCCTTGGCAGGAGAAGCCGAGTGGATGGGCTGCGGTCGCCAGCCCGCTGCCGAAGGCATTCCCTATCGCCAGATCGATATAGCCGACCGCAAAGCTGTGACCGCACTCGTCGCCGAACTGGCTCCAGATTGGGTGATCAACGCTGCGGCCATGACCGATGTCGATGGCTGTGAAAAAGACGTGCGGGCCGCGCGGCAAGCCAACGTCGATATTCCCGAGAATTTGGCTGCGGCTTGCGACGCGATTGGCACTGGCTTGGTCCATATTTCCACGGATTACGTCTTCGACGGCAAGTGCGGCCCCTACGGCGAAGGGGATGCGGCCAATCCGCTGTCTTGCTACGGCCAACTCAAACTCGAAAGCGAGGGCATATTGCAAAAGATGGAGCGGGCGCTAGTCGTGCGGACCTTGTGGCTGTACGGCTATGTCCCGCAGGCCGGGTCCAACTTCCTCACTTGGGTGCTGCGGTCGCTGTCTAGCGGCCAGCCCCTGCGGGTCTTTGCCGATCAGTGGGGCAACCCGACTTACATACGCGATTTAGCCCGCGCTTTGGTGGCCCTGTGCGGCCAAGAGGCTCGGGGCTTGTTCCACGTAGGCGGTGCGACCTTTATGACGCGCTGGGAGATGGCGCGGGAGATGGCCTGTTTCTTTGGCATCGACGGTGCGTTGATCGAACCCGTGCCGACTCGCGCAGCTAAGTTGCCAGCCGAGCGCCCCTTGCGCTCCGGTTTGAGCACCGACGCGCTGGAAGCCGCGCTCGGTCGCCGGCCCTTGAGCTTTGCCGAGGGGCTGCGACACCTCGCTGCGGACCCGCATTTTCGCCGCGATTTTCCCCAATTCTCCCGCTAGCGTGCTCCCATGGACCCCGTGCAGATTTCACTGATAACGCCCACGTACAACGAGCGGGAAAATCTGCCGTTTTTGGCGGAAGAAATTTTCGCGGTCGTCGGCCAAGAGCCGGATATCGACTTGGAGCTCATCGTGGTAGATGACAACTCGCCCGATGGCACCGGCGAAGTGGCCGAGTCGCTGAAAGCCCACTATCCCATGCAGGTGATACATCGGCCGGGCAAGCTCGGTTTGGGATCGGCGGTGATGGCGGGTTTTGCGCAGTCGGCGCGACCGCATCTCGGAGTGATAGACGCCGACTTAAGCCACGACCCGGCGATCCTGCCCGAACTCGTCCACAGCCTGCGCGAATGCGACATTGCCATGGGTAGCCGCTTTGGGGAGACCAGCCGAGTCGAACGATGGGCGTGGCACCGCAAACTGATTTCGCGAATCGGCGTGGGTGCGGCCCGCCTACTGACCGGGGTCGAGGACCCGCTATCGGGTTATTTCTGTCTGCGCCGCCAAGTGATACAGGACCTAGCGCTCACGTCTTCGGGTTACAAAATTCTGCTCGAAATTTTGGTCAAGGGCCGCTATCAGCAGCATCGTTCCGTGCCTTTTGTCTTTCGCAACCGCCAATTCAGTGCCAGCAAGCTGGACCTGCGCGAGCATCTGCTCTTTGCCAAACAGATCCTCTACTTCAGCGGCTACAAGCTCATGGGTCGCCACCGAGGTACTAAGTCGTGCGACTGAGCATTGTTTTCCTCAACTACAATACCCGCGACCTGACCCGCCAGGCCCTGAATTCTGTGCTCGCAGCAGCCGAAGGGCTAGCGGTGGAGATATTCGTCGTTGACAATGCCTCGGTAGATGGCAGCGCCGACATGGTAGCCGAGGAGTTCCCGCAAGTGAAGCTCATCTGTAATGAGGCCAATGTGGGTTTCGCGGCTGGCAACAACGTGGCTCTGCGGCAGGTGACCGGGGAATACGTACTGCTGATCAATACTGATACCATTGTGCGCCAGGATGCGTTGCGCACGATGGTAGAGTTCTTGGACGCGCACCCGGAAGCCGGTGCCTGCGGGTGCAAAATCCTCGACCCAGACGGCACCTTGCAGCTCGACAGCCGCCGCGGCTTTCCAACGCCTTTGGCTGCCTTCTGCAAGATGTCGGGCCTGAGCCGCTTCTTTCCCAAGCACCCGCTCATCGCCCACTACCACATGACGTATCTCGATCCCGAGCAGACGGCTGAGGTCGAGGTGCTGTCCGGGTCCTGCATGATGGTGCGCAAGTCGGCCATGGACCAAGTCGGCCTGCTCGACGAGGACTACTTCATGTACGGCGAAGACATCGACTGGTGCTATCGCTTCCACCAAGCTGGCTGGAAAATTTACTACGTGCCGACAACCTCGATCATTCACTTTCGCGGCGAGAGTGGCCGGGGGGTGCCTCTGCGAATTCTCTATCGCAAGAGCCGTGCCATGTCGATTTTTGTCAACAAACACATGGCGCGGCGCTTTCGCTTCTTCCCACTGTGGCTTTTGCAGGTGGGCATTGCTCTGTACGGAACGTTCCGCCTCCTCGCCCGGGCGGGTCGCGCCTTGGCCATGCCGCTGATCGACGCTGGCTTAGTGCTCTGCGGCTTAAAGCTGGGATTAGCGGTGCGCTACCACCAAGAGTTGGTGCCTTTTATCTACCGCATCGAGCAAGTCAGCAATCTCTTCGGCCTCGACGTCCAGCCGACGCGCTGGCTGGTGCCGCCTCCGTATTCGGATTTGCAATGGGCTGCTGTGTACGGCGCTTCGACCTTGGTCTGGCTATTGGCGTTTTACGCGTCGGGCCTGTACGACCGCCGCCGCTACTCGGTGGCGTGGTCAGTAGTGGGGGTGACGTTGGGGTTTGCCTGCATCGTAATGCTGGTGTTCTTCTTTAAGGCCTACAACTTCTCGCGGCTGGCTGTGGTCGCGGCTTGGTTTTGCAACTTGCTGTTAATCGCCGGTTGGCGCTTGGCCGCGCGTTGGTTCTTGTACCAGCGTGGCCGCGAGGGTCGGTTGCGAACCCTGTTGGTGGGAACGGATACGGTTGCCGTGCATTTCGTCGAGCAGTTAGAGCGCACGGGTATGGCCCACTGCGATCTGATCGGCGTGGTGGGAGATAGCTCCCAGCAGTGGGACTGTCCGCTGGCTGGTCGCCCGGTGGTCGGCCACGTTGGCGAGCTGGAGGCATTGGTGGACGACTTTGCCATTGATCACCTCGTGTTCACTCCGAGCGCCATGGCGTCGTTCTTGGAGCAGCCGGTGCAGTCGCGGGGGGCGCGGGATTTGCGCGTTAGCATGGTGCCGGTCGCTTTTGCCGAGATGGTTGCCGATCGCGGCGCACACGACTCCGCGCCTCTACCCCTCGTGGAAATTAGGACGGGCAGTTGAGTGGGGCAGTGTTGATTTTTTACTTTTATTTACGTATTGTGAACGCGAGCATACGCTGGGAGAATAACCATGTCTGAAAGGCGTTTGGCAGGCGGTCGGGAGATCGTGCTGCCGATGAGTAAAGCAGTAGAGATTAGTTTTCGCAGCCTGAAAATTCGCTTTGGTCGCTCGCTGATCACCACTAGCGGCGTGATTTTGGCCATAGCCTTTTTAATGTCGGTGTGGAGCAACAACGAAATCATCAGCAGCCTGCGGAACGCGGATAAAAGCGAGATCAACTTGCTGTTGCAAAAAAACGGCATTGAGACCGGCGTCACCGAGGCTGGCGACGCTTCTGCAGAGGCCAAGGCCCGCATGGAGGAAGAGCAATCCAAGCAAACCTGGCTTATCAGTCTCTCGCTGTTGGTCTGCGTCGTTGGTATTGCCAACGCCATGTTGATGTCGGTGACCGAGCGGTTCCGCGAGATCGGCACCATGAAGTGTCTCGGGGCCTTGGACACCTTTATCGTCAAGCTCTTCCTGCTCGAATCGACTTTTCAGGGGTTGGCAGGGACTTCGGCGGGGATCCTCATTGGCTTTGCGCTGACGCTGGGGTTGGCCCTGCTCGATTACGGTGGCTACACGTTCACCTATTTCCCACTGACCGGCATCGCCGAATCGGCTGGCTACGCCTTGGTGGTGGGGACCCTGCTTTCGCTGGTCGGTGCCATGTTGCCGGCGTACCGCGCGGCCAAGATGGAGCCGGTCGAGGCCATGCGTTCCGACACTTGATTCCTTAGAGGAGATCTGAAATGACCGAAACCGCCCCGGGCGAGGTCGCTGTCCAAGAAGAAGCGGAAAAACGCACTGTAGTACGGACCCAGCAGGTAAAGAAAATTTACTTGATGGGCGAGATTGAGGTTCACGCCCTGCGCGGGGTGGACATGGAGATCTACACCGGCGAGTACCTGTCGATCATGGGGCCTTCGGGCTCGGGCAAGAGCACCTTCTTCAACATGGTCGGCGGTCTCGACAAGCCCTCGGAGGGCAAGGTGTACATCGACGAGGTGGACGTCGCCCAGCTCGACGCGTATGAGTTGGCTTGGCTGCGCTGCCGCAAGATCGGCTACATCTTCCAGTCGTTCAACTTGATCCCGGTGATGACGGCGCTCGAAAACGTCACCTTGCCGATGGTTTTCGCTGGCCTGACCAGCGACGAGGCCCGCGACAAGGGCATGGAGCTTTTGGGCAAGGTGGGCCTTGGCGAGCGGCACTCGCACAAGCCCAACGAGCTTTCGGGTGGCCAGCAGCAGCGCGTGGCCGTCGCCCGCGCCTTGGCCAACGACCCGGCCGTCGTCCTCGCCGACGAGCCGACGGGGAATCTGGACCTGCGCACGGGCACTGAAATCATCGAATTGCTCAAAGAAATGAACGAGAACTCCGGTGTGACCGTGATCTCGGCGACCCACGACCACAAGATGCTCAGCGTCTCCGACCGCGTGGTGTGGGTCAAAGATGGCCAAGTCGATCACATACGCAATCGCGAAGACCTAGATATCGAAGTAACCCACGTAGAAGGCGAGTAGTGCTGCCAACTTACCCGGCCGCCTTCTGGGTCTGCGCGGTGGGGGCAGTGTTATTGATGGGGGTGGCCAAGGCCGGTTTTGGCGGTGGGATCGGCATTTTGGCCACCCCGCTTTTGGCACTGACGGTTTCGGTGGCGGACGCGGCGGCCCTGTTGCTGCCGCTGTTGATCGCCTGCGATGTGTTCGCCGTCCGGCACTACCGCCGCACCTTCGACAAAACGAGTGTCAAACGGCTCCTGCCTGGTTCCGCCTTGGGGATCGGCGCGGGGGCCTTTTTTTTCGGGTACTTCAGTCAGCACGAGCGCGTTCTAGAGGTGGGCTTGGGCTGTTTGGCCCTGCTGTTTGTTGCTTTCCAGTTTGGACGGGCGGCGATTGTCGGGGCTGTGCAGAGGCAGCAGCCAGGGAAGCTCGTTGGCGTACTGATGGGGGCGATTTCGGGCTTTACCTCGACAATTGCCCACGCCGGGGCACCGCCGGTGGTCATCTACCTGCTGCCGCAGCAGCTACCGCGCCACGTGTTCGTCGGCACCACGGTCATCTTCTTCGCCACGCTCAACTTGCTCAAACTGCCGCCTTACTGGGGCTTGGGGCTTTTTCACGCCGATATTTTTAAGACGACTTTGCTGCTGGCACCGCTGGCGTACGCCGGGGTGAAGTTGGGCGTGTTTTTGCTCCAGCGATTTAGCGATCTGTGGTTTAATAGGCTGGTGTATGGGATGTTGCTGGCGACGGCGTTGCAGTTGATTACTGGAGACAATCTACTGGAGACTATGTTCAATGGACGATAGCCCTTACTCCCGCCGCACCTTCCTCAAGCTCTCGACCGCGGCCGCCGCCGGCCTTTCCATAAGTGCCGCGCCGAATCACCGCGACATGCCCCAGCGGATCTTGGGCCGCACTGGCGAATCCGTTTCCTTGCTCGGTTTGGGCGGCGCGCACATGGCCAGCCACGGCAATATGGAGGAGAAAGCGGCTATCGCCTTGATGCACGCGGCCATCGACGAGGGGATCAACTTCTTCGACAATGCTTGGGGCTACTCCAA
>JAJEIO010000028.1 GCA_022827835.1 Candidatus Latescibacterota bacterium | reverse complement strand
CCGGTATTCGCACTCGGCGCGTTGCAAGCCGTCGATATCGAGGGCCATATCGCGCTCAACGCTTGAGTTGGGGGAGGGCAGCAAGACGAGGGCGGGAGCGAGCACCGTCTTGAAGATGCGGGCAGCTAACATGGCGTTGGGTATAGTAAAGATGCTAGCTTAGCGGTGTCTCCTTGTCAAGAAGCGCAAAAGGATGGAGGGGACGTGTAGGGACGGAGAGCAACTCCGCTAGGCTAGGAGTAGTTTTAGCGCGTCGCCGGTCATATCTTAGGGAAAGCTCATGTATTAAACGAATGTTGTGTCGTTTGGCGGTTCCTTCTAAGCGTCGAAAGTATGAGTATGAGTGACCTATCCTTTGAGCACGTGCTGAGCAGCCAGTACACGGTCTTTGATGGGCTGGCGGGGATGCACGTGGAAGACATCTACCAAGATCGCCAGGGCTTTCTCTGGATTGCCACGGCCGATGGCGGTGTCAGCCGATTCGACAGCGCCCGGTTTGATACGTTTGGCCTCAAGGACGGCCTGCCCAATCTGACGGTCATGGCTATTGCCGAGGAAGCGGATGGGCGGCTTTTGTTCGGCACGTTTGGTGGGGGGATTGCCGCGTACGACGGGCGCGGCTTTCAGGTGTACACCACCGAGCACGGCCTGCCTTCCAATGAGATCGTGGACTTGCAAGCCCAGCCGGACGGCTCGATTCTGGTACTGACTAGCAAAGGCGTGGCGTGGTTTGCTGAAGGCCGCTGCATAAGGAGCATAACCGACGTTGGTGGCCAACCGTTGGGACGAGTGTACGATATGGCCACTGACTCGGGTGGCACTACTTGGTTGGCGACGTGGGTAGGCGTCCTCAGTTTGGATGGGCGGTATATGGGCATCGACGACCGGGTGAATCAATGGCCTTGGAAATTTGCTCAAGACCCCTCCGGCCATCTGTGGATCGCCTTCCATTACACGGGTAGCGAAGTATTGGTTGGCTGCTACGACCCACAGGACCAACAGTTTGAGTTTATTAACGTGGGCAAGGGCGACGAGGGGGTGGTGAATCACGGGACGCGGCACGTGCGAACTGACGATAGGGGCTGGCTCTGGCTGACTCATCGCGGCGTGATGGTACACGACGGGCAAGAGTGGCGTCCCTTTTCTGCTTCCTTGCCGGATATCGACTTTTCGGCTACGCGGCTGACCTACGAGGACCGCGAGGGCAATATCTGGATTGGGCTTTGGGGCGGCGGACTGATTTTTTGCGATCCAGCTAGCATTCGACGCTATACGGAAGCCGATGGCTTGCCTGACCAAGAGATTCGCCACTTGGGAGAAGACCACGAGGGGCGGAGGTGGATTGGCACAATGGAGGGCATGGCCTGTATGGAAGAGGAGCAAGTCCGTCCGGTCAAGACGGGGGAAATCGTCTCGGCGATGGTGGTGGATGGCCAAGGGCAGGTCTGGAGTGGTGGGGGCGCGGGCAAAGTGTACAAGTGGGAGGGCCAAACGCCACAAGCGATTCCGATAGCCGAAGAGGCCGATCCCGAAGAAGTCGCTGGGCTATGCGAAGATGCGCAAGGGCATATCTGGGTCGGCACGTCCGAGGGCCGCTTTGGCTGGATAGAGAAAGATCGCTTTATCCATCTTGATGAATGCAGTCCCGCGCAACAAGACCAAGAGGTGGTATTCTGGGTCGGTACGCTGCTGCGAGACCAAAACGGAGTATTGTGGCTCGGTTCAGTTGGATTAGTACCAGCACTCTACTGTTACGAGGATGGGCACTTGCGCCCGGCAGATATGGCTGAAGCGGAATCCATCGCCTACGTCAATGTCTTGTGGGAGCACGAAAACACCCTGTGGGTGGGCACGGCCAAGGGACTTTTCGCCCTCGATCTCGCGTCGCGGGAGGTACGCCACTTTACGGCCGAGCAGTTTGGGCTGTCGGCCAATGGCATCTTGGCGCTGACCGCTGATTCGCAGGGCAACATCTGGATGGGTACCAGTGGCGGCGGGGTCCTCCGCTACGACGGCCAGACCTTCCAGAGCATCCGCTTGGGGCCGTCTGCCCTTGAAAACATGGTCGAAGCCGTCCTGTGTGACCATCGCGGTCGGCTGTGGTTTGGGACGCGGGCAGGGTTAGTCGCCTACCAGCCGGGGCACACCCCGCCGCGCTTGGTCATCCGCGAGGTCATGGCTGGTACGCTCTTGGACATGCCCGAAGTCGTATCTCGCCCAGAGAGTATGCCTGAGATTCGCATTCATTTTCAAGGTATCAGCTTCCGCACCGGCGCAGGGCAGATGCGCTACAGCCACCGCTTGGTAGGCCACGATCCGGCGGAACAGTGGAGCGCGTTTACGGCCGCCAATGTGGTCGCGTACAGCGCCCTGCCGGTGGGCGAGTATAGCTTTGAGGTGCGGACGATGGACCGCGATGGCCTCATGTCCGAGGTCGTCAGTCTAGAGATTCAGATTCTCCCCGACGCCAAAACCGAACGCATCCACGCTCTTGAGAGTGTCCTGCGTGCAAGCGACCACGTCGTGCATAGCGAGAGTTGGGCGATGCGTCAAGTGATGGAACAGACCGTGCGCGTCGCCGAGACGGCGATGACCGTGCTGGTACTGGGCGAGACCGGTACCGGCAAGGGTTTACTGGCGCAGACCATCCACGAAACAAGCACTCGTCGCAAGCGGCCTTTCATCCAAGTCAATTGCGGAGCGCTGCCGGTCGGGTTGGTCGAAAGCGAGTTGTTTGGCCACGAGAAAGGGGCCTTTACCGGGGCGGCGAGCCGTCAGCTCGGCCGCTTTGAACTGGCCGATGGTGGGACCCTCTTTTTGGACGAAATCGGCGATTTGCCGTTGGAGTCTCAGCGGGTGCTGCTGCACATCTTAGAGGAGAATGCCCTGACCCGCGTCGGTGGCGAGCAGCCTGTGCGCGTGGACGTGCGGGTGATTGCGGCGACCAACCGCGATCTGCGTCAGGCCATCCAGGAAGGTACGTTCCGCGAAGACCTATTCTACCGCCTGAGCGTCTTCACCTTAGAGCTTCCGCCGCTGCGGCAGCGGCAAGAGGATATCCCGGCTTTGGCGGCGCATTTTGCCGAGCGATATGCCCAGCACCTGCGGCGTCCGGTGCCGACGATAGACGAGGGGGTAGTCGCGCACTTACAGGCGTATGCTTGGCCGGGGAATGTGCGGGAGTTGGAGCATCTGATCAATCGGGCGGTCTTGCTGTGCGAGGATGGGGTGATCCGCGTGGGCGATTTGCTGCTGCCGTCGGTTGGTCGGCGGGCTGGAGATGCAATGCCACCAGCGCCAGCGGCTGGCGAGGGCTTGGACGAAAAGCAGCAGCTTGTGGAGGCACTGCAAGCGACCAACTGGATGATCTATGGCGAGCGCGGCGCGGCGCGCTTGTTGGGCATGAACCCGGAGAAGCTGCGCTACCGCATGAGGAAATACGGGTTGCGCCGACCGAAGACGTCGTAGGCGGCCAATTATGAATTATCGATCCCTACTGATCGTCTGCTTGGCAACGCTGGGGCTAGCTGCCGCTGGCTGGGGGCAAGCCGACGGCAAAATCGCGTTTCTCTCCTACCGCGAGAACTACGAGAATCCCCGAGATATATGGGTTCGGGATGTGTGGATTATGAATGCGGATGGGAGCGACCCCGTGAACCTAACCCAAGGACAGTATTGCGCTAGCCCGATTTGGTCCCCAGATGGCACGAAGATCGCCTATTCCGCTACTGGTGACGATTATTCCGGTAGGTACATTTGGGTGGTAGATGCCGACGGCGGCAATCGAAAGCAGCTAACAGACGATATTGAGAAAGTAGGCCCTAACAGTGCAGATGACCTGTTTTGGTCTGAAGACGGAAGTAGCATTTACTACCATGTGTGGGACCGCTCTGAACTGGTCGCCGTGGCACTGGACGGCGGTGGCTCCGCACTTGTGGAATGGACAGAGGCGGCTTTGCTACTCCGTCGCTTCTGGGATCGCCGCAATTTTTCTCCAGATGGGACCAAACGAGCCACCACCGTCTTGCTGCGTGGTGACGAATATGAACAAGCTCTCCTCGTTATGGCCAGCGAAGACTGGAAGATGACCAGTAAAGACAGGGTCCCGGCCATTCTCCTGTCCGGCCAACCTGTCGATCTCTTTTTTCGGGATTACGGCGATTCTTGGATCTATACTGGTTTTCCCCTTACTTGGGCACCCAACGGCACGAGGGTGGCCTTCACTTCATACACCATTCTCAGCAGCACGGACACTTCTTATTCCGTCACCGGCGATGGGGAGATTTGGGCTGTCGATATAGACGGGAGCAACTTGGTCAATCTGACCAACGGTTTGGGCGGAGAATATCCCATTTGGCAACCTGTCGTCCCTTCTGCTACTGCTACAAGCGTCGAGGTCCAATCGTGGGGGCGGATCAAAGCGCTGCTTTCAACAGGTACTCGTTAATTGCCCCTCGTGCGTAGGGATGGCGTGCATGCCACCTCTACGCGCCTTTCCGTTCCAACCTCGCGTTATCGTTCCACAAGCGCAAAATCCAAAAGTAATCGCTACCCGAATCGGTCAACACGGAAAGTCGTGGAAAGCCACGAAAACTCGTGTACGGTCCACGGAAAGTCGTGTAAAATTTTGTGCTGACGGCTAAGGCTGCGCATCATCGAAAGACTCGTCTCATATTTTAAGTGTTATGTTTTTCAATCCTTTAGGTCGATCATAAAGGATTTTTTATTCAAGGCATGGTACATGGCACGGAATGTGCTTATGTCTCCTCAGCCGCGCACCGTATGGCCGCTCCTCAAACCCCAACAGAAGAGGGAATCTGATGAACGTATATTCCGCCGCCCTAATAGCCCTGAGCCTTTGTCTAACCGCAGCAAGTGCTCAAAACCAGCCCCACGCCGCAATCGTCACCGGCGAAGTCCACAACCCTCCGTCGCGGGAAATCGAATTCCGCCACGAACCCCTACTCGCTCCTGGGCCGTCCCAACACTACATCGCCTTGGACGAGCAAAACCGCTTTGCCCTGCTCTTGAACATTCCCAAAGGGATTTTGGTCACCGGGCATTACGGAGATGAGCACAGCATCCCTTTCTTTGTCGAACCCGGCGATAGCCTACACGCGGTCGTAACCTTCGCCGAGGTGAAGGAGGCCGACTCTGCGGCGGAATCCGACAGTTTGCACAGTGCAGCCGATGAGGCCCCGCCCGCCTATTCCCTGACTTTTAGCGGCCGGGGAGCGGAGAACAATCGCTTTTTAGCGGAGTTCTGGCCTCAACATAGTGCCTTTGAATCCGACTATGCGCTGGAGCCAGAGGAGTTTGCACGCCAAGTCAAACAGCGGCGTCAGGATGAATTTGCTTTGCTAGCTGAGGGGAGGGAAAAATACGCTCTTTCTCCAGGGTTCATCGACTATATGACGACCTTTTTCAACTACAAGTGGGCCGATAAGACGGTTTCCTATCCGGAGTTTTCGTTTGAAAACGGCCGACTGACACGCCGAATGAGCCCCGACGGCTCCCACAGAAGAGAGGTCCCGCCGGACTACTACGACTTCCTACAGGAAATTCCCTTGATAGATGAGAAGGCTATCGGCGTGGGGGAGTATCGCCGGTTTCTGGTGAATACCCTAGCGTTGGAGGCGAAGTCGGACGGGATGCCTAGACTTTCCGATAGCTACAAACTGTCGGGATTGAGTCTGTCGGAGTCCGTCCGCACCCGACTCGATTCCATGCACGACGCAAACAGAAAACCCAGATTATCACAGATGATCGATCTGTCGGGTTTGGGTCTGTCCGAGTCATCCCAAGCCCAACTCGACTCCATGTACGAAGACCCCAAAAAGGCCAGCGCGTCCGAAAAGGCCGCTTGGTTGGGATTGGAGTTATCGCCCACCGCCCTAGCTGAACTCGACGCTTATGAGGATTATAGTATCTTCCTCGGTGATACCACGAAGACCGATACGACGGGCGGGCGTTTGACCTTCCATATGCCCATGGCAAAAATCAGCGAATGGTACGAATACCTAAACAATCGCCCACTATCGGCAAGGATTGACTTGTCGATTCTTGAGTTATCGCCTGCTGCCCAATCCCAACTCGACTCCATGTTCCAAAATCGCCAACCACTCAAGCTATCCCAAAGAGTTGACTTAGCGGCCTTGGGTCTATCGCCATCCATCCAATCCCAACTCGACTCCATCTTTGCCGGACCGAGTTTTCCTGTCCTCGGAGGGACTACAGAACGATACGACCTCGCCAAGCAAAAACTGCAAGGGCGAGTGCTCTACTGGCTTCTGGCCGGCGAGTTGAGGAATGGAATTAAGTTCGGCTCTGAAGCCTATGTGGATGCTCGCTGGCAATCCTTCGAAGAAAGCAATCCCTTCCCCGAATACACCGAGGCCCTCCAAGCGGAAATGAACAAGACCCTAGTCCTACAACCGGGGCAACCCGCGCCCGATTTTACCCTCAATGATCCCGACGGCCAATCCGTATCGCTGAGTCAGTTCAAGGGCAAGGTGGTCTTGATGGATTTCTGGGCGAGTTGGTGCGGGCCGTGTATCGGCGATTTGGGGACTCTCCGCAAGATCAAGGCACAAGTGGCCAGTCAGTCGGTGGTCTTCCTCAACGTCTCGTTGGACGCGAATGAAGGAGCTTGGAAGAGGGCCATTGCCAAGCACCAGATCCAAGGCGTCCACGTGCGCTCGGACGGCCAAGTAACGCAAGCCTATAATGTATTCGACATCCCTCGGTATTATTTGGTCGATCCCCAAGGGCTGATTGTGGAGGATCGTTTGCGGGTATTTGACGTTGATGAGGTTGTGGCAAAAATCGAGGAAAACCTGTGAGGAAGTCGTCCAAGCTCCCTCAATCACCACACACCGCGACTATCGCGGGGAATATGGAGGTAATGTCATGTTGAGGTTCGCTATCATTGCATGTGTTTTGTTGTGGAGCAGTTTTGCCGAGGCGATCCGGTGGGATTTCGACGATGGGACGACCCAAGGATGGGCCGCCAAAACAGGCAATGGATGGGGCAGCACGTTTGAATTTGACCTGTTTCCGGGGGTAGTCGAAGATGGCGTGTGGACGATTGATGTGTCGCCCTCGATGGCCGGAGATGCGCTTCCTAGCCCGAGTGTCGAAGTAATTTCGCCTAGCATAGGCCATGATTCGGGTCTGTTCGACCGGGTCCGGGCTCGGGTCCGCACCATCCATCATAGCCCTACGGTCGGTTCCTTTTCGCTGGCTTGGACCAATGAGCACAATCTCACGAAGCCGGGTCATGATCCAGAGTATTGGGGTTTAGGGGGCCGGTTTAGGATGTTAGGACAAAGCGGCTTCGCCTATACCACCGAATGGCAGGAAGTGGAGTTCACCCTGCCCGAATCGGACGGGGAGATCGCACCGGACGACAGGGAGGTCTGGGAGGGGCTTTTACAAGATATTCGGCTGAATTTTCGCTTGGAGTGGGGCGAGATAGGGGTGTCCCGGCCGGTGGATGAGCTAGTCGGGTGGTTTGAGATCGACTGGATCGAGTTGACCGGCGAGGAAGAGCTGTCAGCCGGGGAATTGGCCCCGCCGTCGGTAGAGTATTTCCGCTTTGAGGGGACCGGACTTTTTGCTCCCCCGATCTTCTCGCCCCTTATATCGGAGTTAGACGCCTTCTTAAAAGGATGGAGCGCGGCCGCCTTGACGGACTTAGATGGGGACGGCGATCTCGACTTGTTCTCCACTTGGGAGAATTTCCACTCGCCTCCTTTAGTAAACATCTGGGTCATGGCCCTCAATGATGGGAGGGGGACCTTTGAAACGGTGCATACCGAGAAGAGGATCGGAGAAGGAATCGATTATCTGCACATCGGCGATTTGACCGGCGATGGCAAGAACGAGATCGCGACAAGAGAAGATTGGGAAATAACGGTCTGGTCTATTGGGCCGGAGCTGCAAATGGAGGTGCTCACGCAGATTAATGATCGCTGGCTGGTGGATATGGTGGATTGGGATGGCGATGGCCGGGTCGAACTGTTTACAACCGACTTTACGGTGGAGGAAGAAAGAGCGTTAGAGGTCTGGGAGGTCGAGCAGGGGGTGTGGACGACCACCCAGTTGGCGGTCACCGAAAACTATTTTCCCTCGCGGATGGGCGACTTTACCGGCGATGGGCAGTTGGATGTGCTGTGGACACCGAGAGGCCGGATGGGCAGATGGGTGGTAGGGCGCTTGGGCGACGCGCCGGAGGTGGGCGAGGTAGTCTTTGATTTCGCAGCCGATATGGCGGGCATTCTTTTTTCCCTTTTACAAGTGGGTGATTTTGATGGCGATGGGCAGGTGGACCTACTCACGCCGCGCGAACGCAACACGTGGGAAGGGCCCAAGGGCCTTGTCGTCCGGAGCAGCCGATTAGGGGGTGGTGTAGAGGAGAAGGTGCTGTATGATGGGCTGTTTATGCGCTCATCGGTAGTAGTGCGGGACCTGAACGCCGACGGGGTAGAGGATTGGGCATTTATCGGCGGGGATCGCTCCTCGGGCTTTGGATTGTTCGTCGAATGGGGTGGGGGTGCGAATCCGGCTAAGGAGGTGGAGCAGCATCGTTTGGTCGGCGAGGGGGTACAGGTGCTGCCGGGGGATGTGGATGGCGACGGCGATGTGGACTTGGTGGTGTTAAATAGCGTCTTGGGCGGCGTGCAGGTGCTCAAGAGTTCGGTGGGAGCGCCAGCGACCGCGGTAATGACGGCGGCAGCGCGGCCAGTGCAATATCGGCTGGGCGACAGCTATCCCAATCCGTTCAATCCGGCTGTCGTGATTCCCCTTGATTTGGCGACGGACGCGGCGCAGATGTCGTTGACGGTGTACGACGTGTTAGGGCGTCGGGTGCGGCAGTTGTGGCAAGGGCCGCTTGGGGCGGGCAGCCATCGTTTTTCTTGGGATGGCCGCGACGAAGCGGGCAAGGCGGTGGCCGCTGGGGTGTATCTCTATCGAGTCGAGGTGGACGGACAGATAGAGGCCAAGAAGACGACCAAGCTACCATAACATAAGGCATGGTTGAAAATGGCGTGTGGGAGAATCGCAGCGCGGCAATTGATCGCCGTGGACTGAGATCAGAGGGCATCAGCATGGTGCGTATTAACACAT
The DNA here is from genome assembly GCA_022827835.1 of Candidatus Latescibacterota bacterium. Taxonomy (GTDB): domain Bacteria; phylum Latescibacterota; class UBA2968; order UBA8231; family UBA8231. The sequence goes on along the minus strand of JAJEIO010000028.1, from coordinate 33,855 downwards.
TGAAGCGCAGCGGTCGGACCTTAACCATCGAGCTCATGGGGTATATCAATAAGACGGAGTTCGATATCCTGCACGACTGCATGGAATCGTATGTCGAGGAGGGGGTAAGGGAGGTCTGTATAGTGGCTAACGAAGTGCGGAGCATCAGTCCATTGCTCGAACGCGACGTAATCGGTTTGGGGCAACTGGGCCTGACTTTGCGCTTCCGGCAACTCGCTCCTTCTATACAGAGGTCGTTGGAAAGCTGGGGCTTGCAGGCGTGGATAGATGATGAGTAGTCAGAAGAGGAGGTTTGGGTTGTTGATATAGACGGGAGCAATTTGGTCAATCTGACCAACGGTTTGGGTGGAGATTATCCTGCTTGGCAACCGGTTTCCCCTTCTGCTACTGCGACGAGCGTCGAAGTCCAGTCATGGGGACGGATCAAAGCGCTGCTTTCGGCAGGTACCCGTTAATGGCCGAGACGCGGAGGGTAAGGCGTGGCCGACGGGAACGCATGAAATCGCCCTCTCAGTTCGGCACGGCGAAACGTTCAGATGAAACGAAGACGCGCGTGGCCTTGAGCCAGCGCAGGCCGGTAAAGGCTTCGCGCCGGTGCAGGAGCTGGGCGTTGTCGTAGAGGAGCATATCGCCCATGCGCCAGGCGTGGCGATAGATGTGTTCGGGCTTGAGGGTATAAGCGAGTAACTCTTCCAAAAGCGCTCGGCTCTCCGTCTCGGGCAAGCCTGCCACCTGCTTGGTCAGTGGCGAGACATAGAGAGTGCGACGGTCCTTGGTCGGATGCCCCAATACCAGCGGGTGCGAGACCTCCTTTTTTTCAATGTCGTGCATCGGTCCCGGTGCGTAGGTGCCGCGCAGACCGTCGATCCGGGTCCGCAGTTGTGCTGGGAGGGCCTTGTAGCCCAGCCGCGTGCTGCAGAAGCTGGTCGATCCACCTGTGGGCGAGGGGTGGACGCAAAACAGCGTCGATAAAGTCGCTGGTCGGGCGCGAAACGCTTGGTCCGAATGCCAGGGGGTTGCGCCGCCGGGACTGGTGCCGCCGAGGGGGCGGCCATTGTCGTCCTGTAGGTTGGAAATATAGTTGATCTCCTTGTAGCCAGGAGCGTGCTGGTCTTTGGCCGCGGGCTCTTCCACCGGCCCTAACGCTTGGCTCAACTGCAAAAGATCTTCGTCGTGCAGGCTTTGTCGCCGGAAGAGCAGCAGGGCGTGTGCGTCGAGTTGGTCGAGTATGGCGTCGGCCAGGTTTTTGTCGATGCCGGAGAGATCCTCGTCGATTACCTCCGCTCCAAAGTGTGCAGTCAGCGGTCTGATGTTGAATGTCCTAGACACTCCTATCCCTCTGGCTCAATGGACGAGATCATAGGCGCAGACTTCGATCTGGTCCGGTAAAGGTCATCACTGCGGCTCATAGTAGGGACTCCTTTGGCAGTCAGCGGACCTTGCCGCGACCGGCGATTTCCCAAATCGCCTCTAGCCGATTGGCGCGCAGCGCGTAGAGGTGGTCGTGGAGGTTGACGGTGGTGCAGCCGTGGCCGGGGATAAATTCGAGCAGGTCGCCGGGGTGGAGATCGGTGCAGGGGCCGGCTACGGTCTTGAGGCGGCCGTGCTCTTCGGAGAGGGCGTGGCATTCCAAATCGGGGCGGTCCTTGACGAGGGGGAAGCCGTGCTCGGGCGTCAGGCTCTTTAGACCGGCGTCGGTGATGACCTGCTCGGGCGCAGGGCGGCTGGTAACGGTGGTCAGCACGCTGAGGGCATTTTTGAAGCCCAGGTTTAGCTTGGCATACGCCGCGTCCATCAGCGCATACGAGCCGGCTTGGACCTCGGTGATGCCGTCGAAGGAAGTGCTGATGTAGTAATCGCCCGTGCCTGAGGCGCTACAAATTAGGCAATCGAGGCCGGCGCGTTCCACGTCGTCGCGGGCATCGACGAGGCGCTGGAGGCAGGTGCGGGCACCGTTGTCGCGGGCGTCTTTGTCTTCGAGGTCGATGATGTGGCCTTCGTAGCCCATCAGGCCGCAGAAGCGCAGGTGTGGTGCTTGGGAGGCCGCGCGGGCGAGATCGACGACGGTGGCGGGCGCGACACCGCAGCGGTTGTGGCCGATGTTGACCTCCACCAGTACGCGGGGACTGACCTTGTAGGCTTGGGCGGCCTCGTGGAGGTCGGCGAGATTTTGCGGGTCATCGACCGCGACCATGATGTCGCAACGAGCGGCTAGCGCCATGAGGCGCTCGATCTTGCGGCGGCCTACTACTTCGTTGGCAATGAGAATGTCTTGGATGCCGGCGTCGGCCATGACCTCGGCCTCCCCGACCTTGGCGCAGGTGATCCCCTGCGCGCCGGCTGTGAGCTGGAGGTGGGCGATGGCCGGGGTTTTGTGCGACTTGGTGTGCGGTCGGAGGTTTTTGCCCGCGGTGCGGAAGTGCTCGGCGAGTAGGTCAATGTTGTATTCGAGCGCGTCGAGATCGACCAAGAGGACAGGGGTGTCGATGGCGTCGCGGGTCATGCCGATGTGTTCAATAGTCATAATAGAGCTTTGTGGGTAGGGTGGACATTGCTTGCGAATTAAAGAAACCGGGCGGTCCGCTTCTTGTCCAGTGCTTGAGCCTCGCGTGGACGACTGCGTGGCAAAATCGTTATTATCGACATAGCGCAGCGTCGATTCGCCGGAGGCAAGTGCATGGGCTTGTGGTGTCGCTTGGCCCTAATAGGATTGCTGGGAGCATCCGTTGAAGTCGCGGCCGAAGTGTCCACATTGCACTTTGGCGGCACCGGCGGCGCGCCGTGGTCGGAATGGACGCTGCTGGATTTGATGGTGGAGGATGCGACTCCAGCGCTGCAGCCTTTGGAGTTAAGGCCCGACGAGAATGTAATCACCCAATTGCCCTACTGGGAGCGCTCGCTCTACCGGCGACCCGTCGATCCGCTCTGGCGTTCCGGCATGCCCCGGATATGGCAGGGCACGGGCACGTCTTCGCGGGGATTGCAGTTCCAAAACTTCCTGAAGTTCATAGACGGCGACGTCAATACCGCTTTTGTCGATGTCATCATGCCGGCCGGCGAGGTCTTTTTTACGCTCGATATGGGATCTCAGATACCGGCGGAGCGCTTTGTGGTTGTACCGCCGGAGGGGGTGGATCCGGGAACTCAGATACCCTATCGTCCCTTCTGGGCCTTTGAAGGCTATGCGCTGACGGCCAGCAATGACGAGCAACTAGTCAATACGCAAGAGCCGAAATTCCTCTCTTCGTACACCTACCTCGGTCAGGTGTTCCCCATCGCCGGGTTTGCCAAATCGGTCGCGCCGTTGGATATCGTCTTGGCCGATGAGGAGCAAAATTTCGATTCGATTATCGAGGTGGAATTTCCGCTGAGCTATTTGCGCTTTTTTCGCTTCCGGCCCTTTCCCGATGGCGAACCCGACATGACCCTTGGTTCGTCCCCGCAGGCCGGGCCGCCACTCGGCTCTGGTTTTTACTCTCGCTTTGCCATCGCGGAAATGGAGGTTTACGGTCGCGGGTTCGTCCCGCAGGCGCGCTGGGAATCGCGGGTCATAGACTTGGGGCAGGTGGCCAATGTGGGACGGGTGTCGTTTAGGACGAGTACTTGGCGGCGCGAAGCGGGAGAACTGGTACCAGTCCCGCAGGCACCGGCTTCGGTCAAGGTCTCGATCAAGAGCGGTCGGGACGACACGCCCACGATCTATTATACCTTCGACGATCTGGGGCAGGCGATAGAGGTGCCGCTCTCCGAGTACGAGTTTCTGAAAGTGCGCCGATTTACCAACGATCCGTTGGCCCTCGGCTGGCAAGGGCCGGTCACGGACGATACGGACAACTGGAGTTTTTGGACGGCTCCGTTGCGCGAGGGTGGGGATCGTCCATGGGTACCGCCGGGGCGCTACGTCCAAGTGCAAGTGCGTTTTGAGACCGGGCGTTTGTGGGAGTTTGCCCGCCTCGACTCGCTGGCGTTGGAGTTTGCGCCGCTGTTGGCCGAGCGCGTGCTAGGCGAAGTGGCCGCGGTCGGCGATCTGCACCCCGAGGGAGCTGTAGCCGAGGTGCAAGCCGGAGACCGCGTCGAGCTGGTCTGCGACATTGGGGCGCGTTTTACCGAGGATGCGCAGACCGGCTTTGATGTTGTGCGGGTTTTTACGCCGGCCGAGGGAGTGTTGCGCGGGCTGGAGATGGGCACGCCTTGGCAAGATGCCACACCTGACAGCGTCGTGGCCGAGGCCGGAGGTTTTGCGGTGTACCTGCCGCAGCCGATCCAGCGGGATGGTGTTAAGCGGCTGCGGCTGCGGCTGGAGACGGCACTCTACAACGCGGCCGGGGAAATTGCCGCTGAAGTTTTTGCGCGCGGCCAAGCGGGTTTTCCCCAGTTGGTAGTGGCCGGGGATGTGAGTGAGGAAATGGGCACCAATCAGTTGCGGATCGTGGCCACAGCGCAGGGGTTGGTGTTGGCCGCAATGAAGGTAGAGCCGGTTGCTTTTACGCCGCAGGGGGACGCGGTGAACGACGAGGTGCGGATCGGCTATACGCTGCTGAAGGTGTTGGATGCGTCCGAAGTGTCAGTGGAGGTGTTCGATCTGCGCGGTCGTTGTTTATGGCGCACCGGTCCAAGTGGGCGAGAGGCCGGTCGCCACGCGGTGCTATGGGATGGCCGCGACCAATCGGGCCGGTTGGTGGGGCCGGGTTTGTATTTGGTCCGGGTGGCGGTGGAGACGGACCGGCAGCGCGAGGAGCGGATGGCGTGTGTAGCGGTGGTTTACTGATGGCAGTTTACGCGCTATGCGGATGGAGGTCGCCGCGGCGCGTTGGGCTCAATAATGGCCCGTCTTTCCGGAGTCAAACGTCGTAACAGTTCTTCTGAAATTTGATAGTTGAAGCGCTCCCGCACGTATTTTGGGGAATAGCGGTAAACAATCGTTCGCCGATAACCGGGATTGGTGCGTTCTGCCGAGCCGTGTGTTATCGCATCGGTGAATAACAAAACGTCTCCTGCCTTCAGATACATTTCTTGCATGGCGATGGCTGTTCCGGCAGGTTTGCCGCTCACGCTGTCGTAAATCAAGCCTCGGCCATCTACCTCTAGCCGAGGGTGAATTTCCGTACACTTGTGGCTGCCCGGAATTAGGACGGGTGGGCCATCGCCCTCGCCGATGTCGTTGAGGGCCATCAATACGTTAATCTGCCCGACCATCCATTCTCCGGTGTTGTTCTGGCGAAACGTCAGATAACTGAGCGGAACATGGCCGCCGCAGTGGATGTGGAGATAACCACCCGGACCGCGGACGTTGAGAAAGTTCTCGTGAATGGAGAGACCGTTTGCTGAAGAGTGAATGTACTTCTTGACCAAGTCGATCCAGGCGGGATGATCTATCAGTCTCTCGAAAACAGGGCCGCCCTCAATGATGCTTTGGAAGTTGACGCCATTCTCTTCATTGTAGGTGTGCGTTTCTATGTGACCAATCCAGCGGCCTTTTTTCTTTGGCTCACCATCGGTTGACCACGGCTCTTTTACATATGATTCGTGGGCGTCTATCCACTGATTCATCTCATGTAAATCTGCTGACGAGATTGCATTTTCTAAGACCAAATAACCTTGAAGGTCAAATAGGTAGTCTTGGATGTTGTTATCCATTACTCATCGCTTTCGGCTGCTTGTCGCAGGGCTAGGAAAGCCTCCTTGAGTGTTTGACTTACGGCTGAATCCGGCTCGTTTAAAACCAGTTCTTGGTAGGCGTTCAAATAGTCGGCGCGGACGCGGTGGAACAGATGCAAGAAGTGCCGCAGAAACCCGATGCAGTCCAAAATAGCAATCTCGACTCCATCGGTCTGTTCGTAAAATCCGGCTGCGTATTCGGCTACTCTCGGATCGATGACATCCGTGGTGACGAATAGATAATTGTCAATCCTATGTGGCGCTCCGATGATCTTGGCTAGTGCTGTGTCGATGTCATTATAATCGACTCGCTTGGCCTTCATTTCGTAAGCCGTTACAACAGAATCTTCCCCAACAAGACAAATTTCCACATCTCCCAATGAGCCGGTTTGCATATCGGCGGCATTATGTGGGTTTAGCGGCAATATGCGTTCGGCAAGCCGCGTTCCGGCTGCCTGATAGGCCGCCGCTACGACGAGGACCGGCAAGCGGCTTGCATGTTTGCAGGCCAAGTGCTGTTTGAGCAGGGTAACGATAGCCTCTGACGATAGGGGTAAGGCCCCTTCGGTTTGTTCCAATCCCTTGAGCAGTGAATTTATGCGGGCCAGTTTCTCATCTCGCATCTGAAGCAAGAGACGGACGATTTCGACAAATAGCACATCGGCGGATACTCGCTGTTCGGCCACATCTTCAAGTAGTTCAAGGGTCTTTTTATAGAGATCGCGCGGTCTGCCAACAAGCTCGCGGTCCGTGGTCAGCGGATGGTCGATGTTTCTCAGTGTTGGTGTAAGGAAGGCCGTCGTCTGATTGACGGGTAAGCGGTGTTCGTTGATGAATGGGGCTAGGTGTTGTTCATCATAAGTGCGGCCGGAAAAACTGTCCGAGTCGCCAATTTCAGTATAGGGTTTGCGTGGATCGACGTTGGGCTTGTCTAGCTTTCCTAGTAGGCACGACATAAGCAAACGCACCCCAGCACGGTTGCTCGTGCAGCGGCAGACATAGTTAGCGCGTTCTCTGATGCCTAGATCAGGGATAACGGACGTATCTAAGGTCGCCTCAGCACGCTCGTAAATGCCACGCAGAATGTTCTCTGGTGTCATTCAAACAGCTCTTTTTGTACTTCCGGCTCATAATTAGTCCACAGCACTTCGCGCCGGCTGTCCTTGGTGGAATGGATGGTCTTGTCCGGTCCTTCTGTCTTGAACCAGCGATCGGGTGGGAACAGCTCGTCCATTAAGGGATGAGGGTAGCCTGACATGGCCACCTTGCCTTCGCACGCATTGACGACTTCTGCCAACACGTGGTGTTCGGCTTCGTCCATTTCAAAGCCGTATGCTTTGGCATCGCCACGAGTGGCGTGTAAGTAGGGAGGATCGCAGTAGAACAAGGTTTTGTGGCTGTCGTAGAGTTGGATCACATCAACAGCGGGTCGGTTCTCAATCTGGACTCTGATCAGACGCTGGGCAATCTCGTCGAGCGCATCTACACCCCCCAACCAGCGGGAGACCACGCCAGACATACCAGCGCGGCTCGTATTCTTGCAGTTGGCCCAACGACCGAGGGAGGCTGTTTGCGCTAGCCCGGTGCGGGTCTGCCGTGCTCTGATGTAAAAGCGTCGGGCGCGTTCTAAGTCACTGATGTCCTCCGCACTGCCGTAGATGGCGTAGTAGTATTCCTCGCGCGAGAATGGGGTCAGGGCGATAGCGCGGATTAGCTCTTGGTGCTGGTCTCGCAGCACCCGAAAGAAGTTCACTACCTCACCGTCGAGATCGTTATAGGTCTCGACAGGAGCCGGTGCCCGATTGATGAGCACGGCCCCAGAACCGGCAAACGGTTCGCAGTAATGGTGACACTCCGGCAGTAGGGGCAACAGCCAGTCGAGGTGAGAGAACTTCCCACCGTACCAGCCGAACACAATGCGGCGGCGCGTATAACCCGCGGTCGCTGAACGATGCGGCTTCTCGTCCAAGAAAATAGGGGACACGCCCCGCGATTTTTTTGCCATGTGCTAAAATGCAAGCGGCAAGTCGCCGTTGTCGTCGAAGGGCATTTCCTCGGCCTCGGCGATGATTTCCAAGTCCTCGCGCTGTTCGACTTCGGAGCGATAGGCTTCCGAGACGAGGAGCTCACCTAGCTCTAGGGTGTTGTGGATGCGCAGGACTTTGGCGTTTTCAGGCGCGACTAGGCCGACGGTTTCTAGGGCCTTTTCAACGCAGATGCGATCCGTGTCGAAGTAGAGCGGGATGTGCGCGCCCGAGGGGTGGTTGCCGGTCATGCAGTTGATGTAGGTGATCTCGCGGTCCATCTGCTCGATGGCGCGCTGGTGGGCATACTCGGCGATGCCGATGCCCGAGGCGTTGCCGTGGGTTTCTTCGGTCAGGCTGCGGACTAGGATGCGGGTGACCTTGGGGTACTCCTTGTCGGCGGCGTGGTTGTCGTGGAACTTGCGGCCGACGACGTTGGTGTCCATGCCAGCGCCGGAGATGTTTTTGCCGATCGCATCGACAATGAGCAGATCGACTTCGTCGAAGGGCAGGCGCGGCATCCATTCCTTGGCGAGGACTAGCAATTCCTTTTCGCGTTCCACAAACTCGTCGGCTCCTACGCCCTTGATGAGCGCGGTTTGGTCGTACTGGTTTTCGACTAAGCCCAGCCCCATGAGCACGCCGCACTGGTCGATGACGGCTTGGCCGACCGAGCGGATGATGCGGTCGAAGCTGTAGTGGACAATGGCTTGGTGGTACAGGGCTGCGCCTTTGTGCTTGCCCAAGCCGATGAGCATCATCTTGTGCAGGCCGCTTTCGATTTCGCCGACAAAGTTAGTGTGTGGCTTGACGCGGCCAACGACGGCTACGTGGTCGGCTTCAAAGGCGTATTTGTCGAAAAAGACGGGGACGCCGTCCTCGGTCGCGCCCACCTGTACGGTTTCCATAGACGACTTAATGGGCACGCCGGTGTACTCTTCGGTGACGCCGTAGCCTTCGATGATTTCCTGCTGGGCCTCGGCGATGCCGCCGCCGTGGCTGCCCATGGCCGGGACGAGGAAGGGCTGGAGGCCGAGGGCTTTGAACTCGGCTACGAGGCTTTTGATCACGAGCGCAATGTTGGCAATGCCTCGGCTACCGACGGAGATGGCGATGGTCTCGCCGGGATTGATTTTGGGGCCTAAGTCGAGGCGCTGGACTTCGGCGCGCACGGCCGCGGGAATGTCTTCGACGGTGGGCGCGGAAAAAATTTGGCGGATGCGGAGCATGCGGGGTAGGGACATGGTGGACCTCCTAGATGGCTTGTTGGAATAGAACTTCGAGATCGCGCTGGCTGGTCTTGCGCGGATTGACGGCGATGTTGCCGCTCTGCATGGCGGTTTGTGCCATAGTGCGGATGCGGGCCGTATCGACGCCGACATCCCCTAGCTTGGCAGGGATGCCTAAGTCGGCGTTGATGTGCCGTACCGCGGCGATGGCGGCTTGTGCGGCTTGGCGTTGGTCTAAGCCGGAGATATGCGCGCCAAGTGCTTCGGCGATGGCGGCGAATTTGTCCGGGCAAGCGAACCAATTGAACTCCATGACGTAGGGCAGCAAGATGGCGTTGAGCAGCCCGTGATGCACGTGGTAGTGCGCGCCGACCGGGTGAGACATGGCGTGGACATTGCCGAGGCGCGTTTGCGAGAAGGCGACGCCGGCCAGCATACTGGCGATGAGCATGTTTTCGGTGGCGGCTAGCGCGTGGTCGTTGGCACAGGCGAGGCGCAGGTTGTCGCCGATGAGGCGGATGGCGTGCAGCGCGATGCCTTCGGTGATGGGCGTGGCCGCTAAGTTGATATAGGATTCGAGCGCGTGGGTTAGGGCGTCCATGCCAGTGGCTGCGCCGACGAGGGCGGGCAGGGCGACTGACAGGTCGGGGTCGAGGACGCCGACTTGGGGCGCGATTTTCCAGCTAATGACTGGGTCTTTGTTGCCGCTGGCGGGATTGTCCAGCACGGCGAAGGGTGTGACTTCGCTGGCGGTGCCGTAGGTCGTGGGGACGCAGGCGAGATAGGGCAGGTCGTTTGCCACTTTGTCGCTGCCCAGATACTGGGTGATGCGTCCATTGTTGGACGCGAGTACGCCGATCATCTTGGCCACGTCCATGGGCGAGCCACCGCCGAGGCCGATGATAGCGGTGCAGCGTTCTTGTCGATAGGCCTGGGCTCCATCTTCGACGGATTCTTGGGTCGGCTCACTCGAACCGTCTTTGAGATAGACGGCGTGAGGGATGTCGCCGAGGGCAGTGGTGACTGCTTCGACTGTGCCGATTTCTCCTAAGACTTGATCAGAGACGATCAGGACCTTGTCAGTCGGCGAGAAGCAATCCGCCAAGCTGGCGATAGACCCGGGGCCGTGGACGATGCGGGTGGGGTGGCGGAAGTCGAAGTGGGTTTGGACGGGCATGGACGATCCTCTGTGTACAGGAGAGAAAGTAGCGAGCGCTCTTCGTTGATGTCAAGATGACTGGCGGGGCGCTATCTTCATAAGGTTAGGATGACCCGCCGACCAAACTCTGAACCGATGTTTCGAGTTCATGGGTTATCTGTTCTACTGTTTCTCTTTTCTGAGTTCTGTAGGTGTCGTAACATTCCCGGAGATCTTTCGGTTCGCCGACGCGGACGGATGCCACCCGCGGCCCGCGCATTTCTGACCTACCGAAGACTTCTCTTTCAAGACGGAGAATCACATCGAGAAACCGCTCTGGCGACGGTTCTTCAGCAACATACCCGTCAGAAATTGATATAAAATTGATCAACCGCTCTAGATCGGGATAGAATTGTTGAAATTTCTGGAGTTGCTCTCCGTGTATTTTCTGCTCGTACTCCGTCATCTGTTCAATGTCCTTATAGATTTCGGCATCGACTATGTTTTTCAACGCACGCGTCCTTGTGAGTATATCGGCTTCAGTTTGGATACCCATAATTCCTTCGGCATGGGATAGGATCGCATCTTTCAATTTTTCGATGTGTACATCAAGGGACACAGTTTCGTCTATCTCATACTGATATTCCGCTGCGAGTGTCCTGACTATCGCGACACCGATGCGGCGCAATCGATCGTAGCGTTCTACTGGCGTCTGTTCGGCAGGCGGGAGGATATACCGTTCTAACCTCGTGAGAGCAGCATCAATAGAATTCCACATGTCTTGCGGATAGTGATATTTGATGCCGACGGGCACGGCATAGAGCGGTTTGCTGACTTGCGCTTTTTCCATATCGTCCAACGCCCAGAAGCACATCTGGACAATCCCTCTCTCAAAGCGCATGACGGTATCGTTTTGGCGCGAAATTTCCCCTTCGCCAAAGATGACAATCGGCCAGTCGCCTTTAAACAGAAGCGCCCGCGTCGTGCGGAAAGCATCTCTATCTACAGTGCCTCGCACGACCGAGTACACACCGCACCGCTGCATCAGATAGCATCGGATAGCCCCAAATCTACCCCTGTCGAAGGCTTCCCGAGCTGCCATGTAGTAGAACGGTTGCGATAACCGCTTTGACAAGAGGAACATAACCATAGGGTCTTCGTGCGCCGGATGGTTAGGGGCTAAGACCGTAGAATGCCCATGTATCGCCTCCAACCGAGCAATGGACTCTGCATCGACATCCAGCGTTAGCCCTTTCAAATACAAGCGATTCACAAGCGGTATCAGGGCTTGTATAGTTTGAATCGTCGTCACACTCGGTTTAGGTGGTTTGAAAGCTAACATCGCGTCTCATGTTTGGAAGGGCATGGACAATCCTGCGTGCAGGAGGGAAAGTAGTTAGTGCTCGTCGCCGACGTCAAGGTAATCGGCGAGGGCTGGATCGGCAGCCCACACCTTCATTGATAGAGCTACGGGAATCCCGTATATTCGTCTCATGGAATTCGAATGGGATGAGAACAAAGCGGCGACGAATCTGGCCAAGCATAGGATTCCGTTTGAATACGCCGTGCGAGTGTTCCTCGATCCCTACCGATTAGAAGAAGAGGAGCTGATAGAATACGAGGAGGAAGTGCGCCGTCGCGTCATTGGCATGGTCGATGATCACGTATTGCTCGTAGTCTATACAGAACGTTTTTCACGAACTCGAATCATCTCTGCCCGGAGAGCAACGCGTCATGAGCGAAGAAAATATCACGAGATTTAGGCTGGACGAAAAGAACCTACCGCGTCTGAGCAAGTCCCAGGCGCGACGCCTCGACTCCATGCGTGACGAGGAGATTGAGAAGGCCGCGTTGTCCGATCCCGACAATCCGCCTTTGACGGATGAGGAACTCGCAGCATTTGAGCGCGTTCCTGACACTAAGGCGATCCGCAAAGCCTTGCGTTTAACTCAGCGCGAATTCGCCACTACGTTTCAGCTTTCTTTGGCGACGGTACGAGACTGGGAACAGGGGCGCTATCAGCCGGATCAGGCGGCTCGTACGCTCTTGCGCGTAATCTCCCGTGATCCCAAAGCGGTCAAGCGCGCCTTGGAGATGTCTTAAGCTGGGTTGAGATCAAAAGCCTCGCTCTCCACGTAGCACTATTCCCGACCAGTGGCCTCTTCTAGCGCGCGCTGGTCGGCTTGGGTCCACTGATGCCAGCGCGCTTCGTCGGGCTGCTGGAAACCGCTGTTGGCGCGGCTCTGCAAGTGCTCGTCCTGGCCCAACAGGCGCAGGGCCCGGTGGTCCTGCTGGCTCCTGGCCCAACTGATGAGCTGTTGGCAGTTGGGGCCGGTGAACGTATCCGTGTGTTTGAGCCAGGAGATGTTGTAGTACACACTGAAGAAGTAGCGCTTGCGTCCCGAGGTATTGGGCGTCCCCGAGTGCAGTAGGCCATTGTGGGTCAAAACCACGTCGCCGGCTTTCATGTAGATCAATAGCTCGTCTTGGTGCGGCTTGCGGATTTCTTCTTCGGCTAAGGCGATGGGTTCGACGTGAGAACCGGGCAGCACCCTGAGTGGGCCGTACTCGTCGTCCAGATCCTGCAGATAGCAGATGGCATTAAAGGCCAGTGGGCGTTCGTACGCGCCGCTGGGCATGCGACCCCAGCGATCTCGGTGCCAAGCACTGGCCTTGCCGGCGGCTTCTTCCGGAGCCATGGAGGGAAAGGCGGCCAAAGTCAGGTTGTCGAGTTGCACGAAAGGCCCCACCACTTGCTCGGCAAAGTCGAGAATGACCGGATGAGCTACTGCTGGCCACATTAGTTGCGGCGCTCGTTCAAGCATATTGCCGAACCAAGTGGTAGATTCTCGCACACCGGGGCCCTTCGTGGAGATGGTTTGCAGCCGATCCTGCTCGTCGCGCCAAGCCTGCATGGTGGTTTCGTCGTACAGCCCCTCGAATACGGTATAACCCTGAGCGCGGTATTCTTTCATTCTGTCCATAAAAATGCCTATTCCTTGCGCGAAAGCCGCCAGGCATCCGGCTCCATATTATTCCCCGCCACCATCCACAGCGACCCGTCGTACACGAACACGCTCCCGGCATGGCGAGGTGCCCAGGGAGTATCGGGCAATTCGGTCCAGTTTACGCCATCGGGCGAATACCACACATCGCGGCGATTGCCGCTCTCTGCCGCATAGCCTTCCAACACCCACAGATGGTCGTCGAACGCGGCTACCTCGTGGTATTGCCTAGGTGTCCACGGAGCGTGTTCTGTGTGCTGTTTCCAGTTTATCCCATCGTCCGAACTCCATACGTCGTTGTAGAAATTGCGCATGGGAGTTGCAGGCGTATCGTAGGTGCCCCCACCCAGAATCCACATCCTATTGTCATGCACAGCGGCTCCGCCGATCATCCCTCTGGGGACCCACGGAGCGTTCTCGGCAACTTGGGTCCAGTTTACGCCATCGTCCGAACTCCACACGTCATTGTGGAAGACCTCGTCGGCGTCGGCAAAATTGGGAATGGTTTGCCCGCCCATCACCCAGATCTTGTCGTCGAAGGCCAAGGTATAATGGAGTACTCGGGGAGCCCACGGCACGTGATTATTGGCCAGATCCCAATGAATGCCGTCCGCACTGCTCCAGACATCGTTCTGATAATGGCCTTGATTGCAATCGCCGCCCACGATCCACATCCGGCCATCGTGCACCACATATCCGGCCGTATGCCTTCCTTCCCAGGGCGCTTGGGAATTCTCAAGCGTCCAAGAGTCCCCATCGGTTGACGACCAAATCTCGCTGTTGCAGATCAGCGGGAAATGGACTTTATCGCCGGGATTCCAGCCGCCCAGCAGCCACATCTTATCATGGAATACCAGTGCGCCAGCGCCATCGCGAGCCGCGAAGGCCGCTTGCTCAGTGACGCAGCGCCATTCGTATTTTGCGCTCATTGTTATTCCTCTCCGAACACTTTCAAACTGTGTATGACTACAGATCGAACATGGAGGGTGGGTTTCCCTCGGGATAGTTGTCGAGGTAGCTCTGGATATACTGCCGCGTAATGGGGGGCATTTGCTCCAGATGTCCCTGCTGGGTCAGCGGCTCTCGCTGTCCGTACTCGTGAGTCATCACCGTCGTCCCTGCGTTCCAGAAGGCGCAGTGCATGGTCCAGCGCTTGCGCCCCTCCGGATTCCAGCCCCGGTGCCAGAGGTTGGCGTTGTAGTAGGCGATGTCTCCCGGTTCCAGTTCGACGACGTGGGCGTTGGGCATGTCTCCCGATTCGCTGCGGGATGCTTCGATCTCCGCAGCCGTCGACGCCCGCAGATGACTCCCGGGGACGATGTTAAGAAAGCGGTCTCCAGCAACGAGCGGGGCGTTGAACTGTACGAAGGTGCCCTCGTGCCGGCGCAGGTACGCAGTCTCCTCTGCATCTCCCGGTTTGCAGAGGTCGCGGTGCCAATTCTGGGTGTAGGGCTTCTCGCCGCCGCTGGCGAGCATGCCGAACAGGCTGTGGCGCACTCCCGGGCCGGAGACGAGAGCTTTGAGATGGGGTGCGAGATCCGCGTCGATCCAGTCGGCGAAGGCAGGGTGGTACTTATCGGGGTTGAGCAGGTGGCCGGTGCGGCTTGGCAGACGGCGCTTGCGGTCAATCCAGCCTATCTCGCACTCTCCCGCAAGCCCCTTGTCGATCAGGCGTTCGATTCCTTCGAGTAGTGCCGCGATGCGGGTTTTAGTAAAGGCTTGGCGCAGGATGAGAAATCCTTGCTCGGCGTACGTCTCTTTGTCTTTTTCCGAGATCATCATTACCGGCGGATTGACCTCCGTGAGAGGTTAGTTTTGCGCTACGTTCGATGCACCCGTGAAATCACGCCGTAAGGTAACGCCCCCCGCACACTCGTCAACGGGAACCAGTCAAACATTGACAACAAGGCGCGAAGGGTGTTAGGCTACGCCAAGCGGAAACCACAAATCTCATGTAGAGGTGCCAAAATGAAAATTAAGCGAATTACAGCAACCAGCGTCGCAATCCCGTACGCCTCGCCTGTTGGCCCTTACGTCGGACGCGGTGGTGGTAGTGGCACTTTGGGAGCAGCCGGACTTATTGTGAAAGTTGAAACAGACGCGGATGTAGTGGGTTGGGGCGAAGGGACGGGAAGGTTTGAAACGGATCCAAATGCAATGCTGGCTGGTAAAGATGTGGCCAACATCGAAGGGGCCATTGCAGCGCTGGAAGCAGGGGGCATCGGCAAAGGCCCGATGTCTGGCATTGAGATGGCACTTTGGGACGCCATGGGCAAGAGGGCGGATTTGCCGGTCTGTAAATTGCTCGGCGGCGTGGTGCGGGAGGAAGTGGACTTCTGTGCCTGCATGGGACTCAAGGCACCATCGGAGTCCGCGGCAACCGCCCGCGAGTACATGGAGCGGTGGGGGTTTCGCTTCTTAAAAACAAAAGCGGGGGATGACTCCGAACAGGATCTGCAGATCGCTGAGGCGATACAAGCCGCTGTTGGCGACGAGGCCATACTCCGCCCAGATGCAAATAGCGGGTATTCGCCCGAAGAGGCAGAAGTTATAATGCGAAAAATGAAAGATATGGGAATTCGCTATTTTGAAGACCCGTGCTCGCCCGAGTATCCCGACGCGCTGATCCGATGCCGAACAGAAATCGGCATGGGTATTTTGGTGAACATGGGCGTTGGCACGGCAGACACTGTTGTGAACTTGCTCGCCAACGAGGTTGCTGATATGCTGATGCCAGACACTCCAGCGGCAGGTGGAGTGCTACCTGTGAAGAAAGTCGCTACTGTCGCAGGGGCGTATGACGTGCCGTGTCTGATGCACTGTTCGCACGACCTCGGACTCAAGACCGCGGCCATCACGCACATTGCGGCGGCAACCCCCAATTTTTCCGGGCCGAACGACACCTGCTACCACGGCCTGACGGATGATGTGCTAGCTGAACCGTTGCAGTTTGAAAATGGGCGCATCTGCGTGCCGTTGGGGCCGGGATTGGGCGTTGAAGTAGATGAAGCGAAAATTGAGCAATACAGTTCGTAGTCGTCTAATTCATTCGGCCTCGTCCAAACCCAAGCCCGTCAAATCCGCAATATGCCCTGCTTGCTCGGCTTCGTATAGCCGCCAGATCACGCGCAAGCCCTGCAAGCTACTTTTGCCATCGGTCAGCGGCGTTTGCCCAGTTTCGATGCAGTCGAGAAAATGAGCCATCTCGTTTTCCGTGTGTTTGCCCGGCTCTGCTTCGAACAAAAGTTCCTCTTGGCCGCGTAGGATGTGTACGAGTTTGCCGCCGGAGATATCGGCGTCGAGCATACCTTCGGTGCAATGCGCGTGGATTGAGTAGCGCAATCGGGTGCCTCGAGCGCCCCAAGTGCCGAAGTGATAGCCGAGGCGGCCATCGGCAAATTCCATCGTCACATTGCTGGTGCCTTCGCGCTCCATCCACGGCGTGCCAAAATTGGTACCCATGTGCATGCCCCGCACGGGTCGGCCCAAAAACCAGAGCAGCAAATCGATGTAATGACAGCCGTGACTAAATAGCTGTCCGCCGCCCAAGCGCTCTTGGCTCGAAGCCCAGTGATCGGGGGGATAGCGAGTGAGTTGCTCGGTCCAGATCGACACTTGAAATACATCGCCGTACGCGCCTGCATTTAACAATGCTTGCAAACGCTGGACAATGGGATGAAAGCGCATGCAATACGCAATCATCAGCACTTTGCCCGAGGTCGCCGATGCTTCTATCAGTTCTTTGCAGGCGGCTTCGTCATTGGCCATGGGTTTTTCGAGCAAAACGTGGACGCCCGCGTTGAGACACGCCTGTCCGACGGAAGAGTGCAAATGGTGGGGCAGCGCGAGCAAGACAGCATCTACCGAGTCTAAAATCTCGCGATAATCCGTCGCCACACAGGCTCCCGGAAATTGCTGCGCGACGGCTTCTGCGCGTTCGGGAACCACATCGACCGCCGCGGTCAATGCGACCCGATCGCTCAGGGTGTGAAACCGCCGCATGTGGGCACCCCCCATGCCGCCACAGCCGATCATACCTAGTTTAATCATGTTACCTGTCTCCCTTGTGTATAGGGATTATAAAGGCCCTTTGAGAGGTCTGGTCAAGCAGTGTAGGTGTCTTTGAGACGACCTTGCTTGCGTTGGGGCGCTCTTGGTTCGGGCGTCGGCAGCCATCGCAGGCGGGCAGACGGTGATGTCGAGGGTGAAGCCCCGAGCCGAGTAGAGCTGTCCAAGGAAGCCGATGGGATGGATAGGCAGACAGGGTGTTCTAGGCGCGATAGAAGCTGCGGGTGATGGCGGACCGGGCACGACTTGACTGTGAACTGGGATACTGAGCGCTAGGATGCCGTGATAGCGCACTAGAATTGCCAACAATAACAAAAATCTATTATTATCAATAGGTTATGGAGTATTTATGAATGTAAATGGTCGTGTACCGTGCTCATGAACGCAAATAATTTACACGCCGTGTGAATTATTTGCATTGCATTTTTTGCTCACAGTATGTATTTTTAATATTCACTTAGGGAAATACTAGAGGGCGAACAGTTTGACCCCCCGTACTGGACCGTCAGCAGAAAGCTCAACAACAACTCATATTCTAAGGAGAAAGAACGATGGATCCTATATTAGAGAAGGTAGGAGAGAAGGTGTTAGAGAAGGCAGGAGAGAAGATATTAGAGAAGGCATGGGATAAATATAAATCTAAGAATGAGACTATGTCAGAGACCCAAATCGAGGAAGAGATAGCAAAGATATGTAAAAGGAAAGGTATGTATGAATTTAAAAGTGGAGGCGACTTAGGATATATATCTAGCGAACTCACCAAGATAGAATCCAAGGATTGCCTTCCCGAAGAATTTAAGCGCGAAAATGCTGAAGATAGAAAAGCCAAGCTCTTCCGATTCTTGTGTCAGAGAGGATGGAAATGTGGACAAGAAAATCATGTAACATGTCGCGTTATCTTCAAGTTGCCAGACATATATAGGCGCTCTCGATGAAAGATCGCGACATTGACGGTTGTTTGGGTGGATTGTTTATCATAATCGTGATTTGGTAGTTTGCGTGCTACGTGTATTTACAATTCATAAGCCCATAACTACTAATTCCGTTCACTTAACAGATACAAATTCTCAATTTTGAAGGGGCAAATAATGAAATCAATTTCAGAAATGATTCACGAACTCACGACACTATATCATTATAGCATCGAATCTTTGGGAAGTGAACTCGGAGTTTCTACCTCTGCCATTAATCGATGGAAAAACAAAAAAAGCAAACCAAGGCCACTCATCGAAGGAGAACTTCGTAAAATTTATAAACGCAGCACTTCTTCAGCGCTGTTAGCACGAGAGCCAGATATTCAGTGGCCGCTTTTTAGACAGGAGATCGATATTCGTAAGGCAATGGATGCTACTCTGAGTGAGCTAAGAGAAATACTCCATAGGCGGGGTAGGATGTCATCAAGAAATGAAGCGGTGGAGGAGTTATCCAAGCTCTTATTTGTTCATGTAATGGCTATTGGAAAAGGCAGTGGAGGAATATCTCGAAAGAGTATAAGAGAGAATTTTCCTGGAATGAGTATAGCGAAGGCTTTAAAAACTTTCGTGAAGGAGAGTTACGAGGCGTATTTGCCTTTGTCGATTGGACACGAGTTGCAGGAAACCGATTATGAATTAAAAATTAAAGAGAGTGAAGAAGACTTGATTCTTGAGATAATTCAATGTTTTGAAACTCTTGCTTCTGAATCTGAGTCATTCGACATCAGTGGAATCAAAGGAGTTGATTTTCTAAACGATGTATTTGGCCGTTTTTTATCAGATTCTTTTGTAGATGAAAAGCAACTTGGACAGTATCTGACGCCTACAGAGGTTGTCAATTTTATGGTTAAACTCGCAATTCAAGAAATGTCCGAAAATGAATTGAGAATCTTGTCCCATCCTGAGCAATGTCGAGAATTTGGATTTATTCTCGACCCATCATGTGGCGTTGGTTCTTTTTTAACAGAGATTTTGAGGTTTCTTCACCATGAAGTTGCCTCAAAAAATGACGAGCGAACAACTCGGCAATGGTTATCCAATATGGTACATGATGTCTTGGTTGGTATTGATAAGAGTGAGCGCATGATTAAATTGGCATTGACAAACATGGCTATGTTCACCCTTCCAGCAACTAGACTTTTTCTCGCCAATGCGCTAGTAAGATTTGGAGACGATGCTAAAAAACTGGCATTTTTAGAAGGACAAGTAGGACTCATTCTAACCAACCCGCCCTTTGGAGCAGAATTTAAAGGGGATGATTTAGGTGGTTTTAAAATCGCCAACAAATGGTCAAATCATATACCACACAAACTCGATTCAGAATTGCTTTTCGTCGAACGCTATTTGGACTGGTTAATTCCCGGCGGACAACTGCTAGCTATCGTACCCGATAGCATTTTAACAAATAAAGGTTTATATGAAACGCTTAGAAAGAACATCGCTGATCAAGTAGAAATTAAAAGCGTAATTTCTTTACCAAATGTCACTTTTGGATCTGCGGGTACAAACACAAAAACTTCTGTTGTCCATGTGAGAAAACGGAAAGGAAAAAAATCAGTTGCAACATCGACTTTTTTTGCGATTTGTAAAAATATCGGTTATTCTGTCAGCACACGAGAATCTCAAAGAAAAAAAGTATTCAGTGGTGAAGGTGATCTTCCTCGAATTTTAGAGGGACGTACAAAGCAAACTCAAAAAAATGGATACGGACGTTTTGTCAAATCAGTAGAAAAGAAAGAACGGTGGGATGCCAATTACCATGCAACCTTGCCACCTGAAATTGAAGAGATCCTCGTCAATCGTTCTAACTCTCATGTATTCCTCTCAGATGTATCTGAACTCTCAACGGAGAGGAGTGATCCCAGGAGATGGGGCAACGGTAATTTCTTATATATAGAAATATCCGATGTCAATGCAGAAACGTGTAAAGCAACAGGTAAGCAATTAGAGTGCTCTGAAGCCCCAAGTAGAGCGAGAAAAGTTGTACACGCTGGAGATATTCTATTTTCTACGGTTAGACCTGAAAGGAGAACCGTTGCACGAGTCACAGAGGAACAAGAAGGAGCAATTTGCACGACGGGCTTTGCAGTTCTCCGGCCAAAGGACATAGATTCTCTAGTACTGGCACAGATTCTAAGAACTGATTTCGTATGCCAACAAGTGCTGAGAAATAATATCGGTATTGCATATCCAGCTATCGATGAATCTTGTTTACTTGACATCCTTCTTCCCATTGCGAAAAAGGATCTAAAAAACCTTGCAACACAAGCACAGATCATCATCCAAGCCGAATCAAAACTGGAGGTACTCCGAACAGAGTTTCAGGACAAAATTCAGGGACGAATTGCTATGTGGAAAGAAAAAATAGCTTAATCCAAATGCCATACTTCGTCAATCGTGCCAAACCAAACACCATTGCCAATCTTGCATGGCGGATTTTGATGCACATGTTCAG
This sequence comes from Candidatus Latescibacterota bacterium, assembly GCA_022827835.1. Taxonomy (GTDB): domain Bacteria; phylum Latescibacterota; class UBA2968; order UBA8231; family UBA8231. The sequence continues at coordinate 13,304 of JAJEIO010000028.1, read as the reverse complement.
GATATTTAGATGCTGACGGTAATCCATACGGTTTTTCACAACTAGGTACAGATCTCGCAAAAGCAAAATCTCTTATATTGCCTGTTCTCAAAAATAAGCTTACTGCAAATATATCCTGAGTAGCGTATTTACAACTGCTCGTAGGGTAATCTTTTCCTTTACTGTGAATGAGACGAGCGAAATCTGTATTTGTCCCCCATAGAGATTTTACTTCCACCTTTTTTAGTATGCCATGTCGTTCAAATTCGAAATCATAATTATAGTATTGTCCTAGGTGTTTTGCCATATCCTCTGGCATACGACGCACATTATATCCATTGGCAATAGCGATGCGTGACAAAGAATACTCTACCAATCCGCTTAAGACTTTAGGTGCTGCACCATATTGATCTATTTCCAAATAGTCGTTGATGGTTAGTATTTCAAGGGCTTCAATTAGTCTGGCTTTCGATCCTTCTACATAAATTTCACCCTCGGCAGTTTCTCCATTATCCTTAATCTTAAGTATCCGTCCTTTGGCAATTTCTTGCCAAATATCACCTCTGAGATGTCCTTCTGGAATAAATTTGCCCGTTCGACCTCTTTGCATTAATTCTTTCCATTCATCCTGTATTTTCACTGTAAAAGTCGCTCGATGATGGGATTGTCCTTGTAGCTTAACGATAGTTTTATCTAAAGAATGAATAGGAATGAGGATTGGACAAAGAACCTTTTCCAAACCTTCTAAATCTACATCACCATAACGATGTGCAATTTTTTTAAAAAGACTTCTATAATTTTTGTTCACAACAAATCTCCGTTCTCAATCCAACGATCCGACGCTTCGCTTCGCATCACCGGATCGACGGTCCACGGTCGTTTCCGCTAGTGGGTGTGAAAAAGACGTGTTCTGCCAAGCCTGGCAGACGGTGCTGCACTACTATGATAAGGAAATGGTCATTGCTTGGAAATGACAAGCCCTCGATGAGGTGATCACCAAAACGCCGTCGGGCAGCGAAGATACGGGTCCTTCGCCCGTAGATTGGGATAAAAGGGGCACCAAACGGTCGGTGTTGAGTGATCCGCGAGGAGCACCGCTGGCCGTAAAAATACCAGAGCCAATACACCTAGCAGAACGGCGGCTTTGGTGACGTTGTATGACCTGATGGTGGATCGGCCCGAGAAAGCCGTCTATCGATTAACATCCCGATACAGAGATACAGAGGGTCAAGATCATCGGTCGGCCGTTCTGTTTCCGCTGCACCATGCACTGTATATTCAGGGACAGAAGTAGGAGGACAGAGCTTGAGATCGCATCAAGAACCGGCCCGGGACGTTCCCATCGTTGAGGAAACAGACGTGGTCGTCTGTGGTGGGGGACCTGCGGGTGTGGCCGCGGCGATTGCCGCTGCTCGCCAAGGGGTGAAGACGCGGCTGATCGAGTTGCACGGCTGCTTGGGCGGTGTTTGGACCACGGGAGCGCTTAGCTGGATTATCGACTCGGCGAACAAGCCGGGGATCATGGCTGAGATCACGGCGCGGCTGGATCAGCGCGATGCTAGGCGGCTGCGGCACGACGGCGGCAAGAACTACGCCTATGATGTGGAGGAGATGAAGCGACTACTCGACGATATGTGTCTGGAGGCCGGCGTTGATGTTCGGCTGCTGACGCGGGTTGTGGCCGCGGGACGCGATTCGGATAATCGGCTTTCCGTTGTCATCACGGAGTCGAAGGCAGGGCGCGAAGCTTGGCACGCCAGGGCCTTTATCGACGCGACCGGCGACGGCGATCTGGGCGCGCAAGCCGGCTGTGGGTTCGACATGGGCCATCCGGAAACAGGTGCCGTTCAACCCATGAGTCTGATGGCCCTGATCGGGGGCATTCAGTTCGACGAGGTGGAGTCCTATGTGGGCGGGTCCCTGCGCGAGCCCAAAGAGCGCTTGGGTGCGCTGATGAGCGAAATTGGCGTGGCACCGTCGTACGGCCACCCGACGCTGTTCCGCATCCGCGACGACCTATTCGCGTTGATGTCGAATCATCAATACGGTGTGACCTGTGACGATCCGGACCGGATTACGCAGGCGACCATCAGCGGTCGAAGCGAGGTCCACCAGCAAGTGGCCGCGCTGCGGCAGCTAGGCGGGATCTGGTCCGGTATCCGCATTGTATCCACTGCGGCGCAGATCGGCGTGCGGGAAGGACGGCGCATACATGGCCGGTATGAAGTGATGGGCAAGGATCTGCTTGAGGGCGCGCGTTTCGACGACGCTGTCTGTCGCGTGACGATGGGGATTGATGTGCATTCGACCGATCCGGCAAAGACCAAGGTGGTCGAGGCCAAGCCGCATCGGTCACAACCCTACGACATTCCCCTGCGGTCACTGATCGCCCGGGACGTGGACGGGCTCCTCATGGCTGGGCGCTGCATCAGCGGGGATTTCATCGCCCATTCGAGCTATCGGGTCACCGGCAACGCCGTGGCCATGGGTCAGGCAGCGGGCGTCTGTGCGGCCCGAGCAGCTCTGACCGGTTTGCTTCCTCACCAAGTTGCGTGGAGCGATGTCAAGCAACCACTCGACGCGCTCAACCGGTACGTGCCCACCGAAGAATCGATTCAGGTGCCGTGACTGTTGGCTCGATCCCTACACCAACATGCGCTGGTCACTGAGATCCTTGCTGCCTATGGTCTTGCTGATAGTGCCGCCGCGGAATTCCTTGATCTCTAGGTTGTGAAACGCGTTGACGATCATGTACTGGGTCGGCATGTCCTCCCAACGCGCCGGGTGAAACTCGACCGTCCCGTCGCCCTGCCACAACCCGGTCAGGCGGCTGTTGCTGCCCTCCTCAGGGGTCAGGCAGGCGTAGGCCGCGTCCGCTTCGCCCCAGTGGCCGGTGCGAGGGATGTACTTGTAATGGAGCAGCCCGGTCAGCACGCCGTCGGTGCGCGGCGCTGCCGGTGCCGGATAGTCGGCGGGTGCCACCTCGCGCATGTTGGTCAGCTTCATGTCTAGGAAGCGAAACCCCTGCCAGTGTGCTATGACGTGGGTCTCGCCTCGGCACACGGCCGGTTCCGGCATCTCACAGTAGATCTTCGCGAACCCGAGCTGTTCCCGGCCGGTGAGGATCGGCTCGGTCATGTTCTCCCACAGGACGGTCAGAAACGGTCCCATTGCTCGGTCGCGCTTGCCGGTGTAGGTCGCCGGAAAGGTCACGCCCATTATGTTGTAGCCGCGTCCGGCCAACCACTCGATCTCCTTCATGTGGATCTGGTACACCGTCACCACTGGCTCGCCGTGCAGCGCGAATCCCTCCGGCAGCAGCTCCTCGAGTTGTTCGGCATTGGTCAGGAAGCTGACCGAGTAGCTGGAGGACTTGGGGGTGTCGATGCAGTCATACCCCTTGCCGTCGGGGCTGCGCCGCGGTCCCGTCATTGGTCCGAAGTGAGTGGGCATGAGGTACATCACGCCCGGCTGAAATTGGTACGCCACTAATGATCTCCTCTCTTGGTTTGATTTATTGTCCCAGTATCGACGAGTCAGACGCGCGCCATGTCTGTCGTCGCGGGTTATCCATAGGCCATTTCGGGGTGTTTGCCGAGAACGCGCAGGAGGCGTTCGTCGGCACCTTCGAGGACGTAATCGGGCATGTGATAGTTGAGATAGGGCCAGAATCGCTGGGCGACGAAGCGCTGACCATAGACTTGGTGAAAGAGGTAGCGGACGCGATCCGATGTATTGGGGGCACCGCGATGCCAGGTTTGGCTGCTGAGGAGGTAGAGGTCTCCCGCTTGCATGAGCAGGGAGGTGGGGCCTTGGCCGTCGAAGGTTGGATTTTCTGGATCGTTGGGTTGTCTGCCCGCATAGTGGCTGCCCGGCACGAATTGACTGGGGCCATACTGGTCTTCGTCTTGGTCTGTTAGGGCGATCTGGAACGACATGCGAAAAACGGGCATCTGCAGACGCCGGTCGTGACTGCTGATATTGTCGTCCGCAATTGGAAATTCTAGGCTGTCATCTACGTGAAAGCGGTTAATGCCCATATCCCGGCGATTCAAGATGCATCCCTGCGCCATGCAGTGGCACTGTGGGCCGAGGACTGTTTCGGCAATGGAGATTATAGGCTCGCGCACGAGCAGATCGCGGAACATCCGGTCGCATTCAAATAGCCGATGGACAACGATGGGCGCTTTGCCATTGAGTTCTGGCCTTATTTTTACATTCCGCATTTCGGTGAAATAAGGTTCGGCAAAGATTTGGTCGACGCGTCTGCATATTTGCTCGCATTCTTCCCGGGACAAGACGTTGCGGATGATGGTTGCGCCGTTTTTGTAAAAGTCTTCGAGAATCGGCGCTAGTTCTTCTTCTGTAAAGGGTTTGTGCAGTGACATGGGATATTCCTCGCTATAGCTAGTTTGCTTCTCAACAACCAATGAGCACGAAGCTCGTTAGGTGCCGCTTCCAATTCAGAGACTTTCATTTGGATTACTTGCCGATTAATCACTCGCACACCATGCGGACTTCCCTAAAGCACTTCAAATCGTACATCGCCTTTTAAGACGCGATCAAAACTGAGCGTTTTTTCGCACCCAGACTTTTCGCCCACGCGCCCAATCACATAGTCGGCAAAGTCGCCCCTACCCTTTTTGTAATCGCCCAGCCCCTGCCAGAGCAGGTCTTTGTCCACAAAATGAAATGAGCGCGTCTGCAAAATGCCCTCCAGCGCGTCGCCAATCTGCGCCCGGCTGTATCCATAGGCCCGATCGAGTACCCATACTAGTTCGCAGACGACGACATCGGCAATAAGATAGATCTCGCCCGCATCCGATCCCGCTTCGATCTCTTTTGCCGCGCGCCGCGCCTGTGCCGCATCGTCCTGCACTAGATAGCGCACCAGCACATTGGTATCCAGCCCCCTCACAGCGCTTTTCCCGCGCCCTCGCGCACCGCGCGATCCATTTCCTCTAGCGATACGGCCTTCTTGGGTTTCGGCAGGATATTCTTTAGGTCTCGCACATCCCGGGTGGCCGGTCTGACGACCACTTCGCCATCGTCTTGGATGATAAAATCCACGCTGTCGCCCTGCTGTAGGTGCAGGTGCTGGCGTATGGCTTGGGGAATGACCAGTTGTCCTTTGGAGGTTAGTTTGGCGACGGCCATCGCGTGATCCTTTCGTTGATTCCTACTTTTTCGAAGGCTCCAACTTTATAGTAAGAATCTAGCGAACTCTTCATACTTTGCCAATAGTACTTGGCCATGAACGAGCTTATTCGATGCTAGAGACTCAATGCGGTATCAGCGATAGTCGATCGGAGTTCACCTCGTGCGCTGGCTGGGCGCGGAACATTGTCCTCTAATCGGTTTCTAAAAAGTAGTCGGATTCTAATTCGAGAAAGCTTGCAGCAACTCCCGGAATTGTATAGGAATTATAAAGGGCCTTTCAGGGAACAGGTCAAGCGGTGTCGGCGTCTTTGGAGCGGCTTGGCTGTGCGTTGCGGCGCTCTTGGCTCAGGAGTTGGTCCTGCTAGAGGACGGCCCGCTGGCGGCCAGGGCTTGTTTTCATCGAGATTTATAGGAGGAAAAAATGAAAAGATGTAATTATTGGTTTTTAGCGATCGGCACCTTGCTGATTTTAGCCCTCACTGCCTGTGATGTGAATATTGCCTCGGAGGTATTATCGTCTTCAGCAACGGACAGAACTATCCATGTAACCGGAAGCGGTTCAGTTACTGGTGAACCAGATATTGCAACACTCGATATAGGTGTGTCTGTTGAGCGAGAGACCGTTGCAGAGGCACGTGAAGAAGCTGCGAGTGCGATGACAGCGTTAATAAATTCTCTGCAAGCAAACAACGTTGCTGAAAAAGACATTAAAACTGAGAATTTCAGTATCTATCCCCAGTACGACTATACAGATGACGGACGCGTACTTCGTGGTTACAGAGTAAACAACACCGTGCGGGCGAAGGTCCGAGACTTGGCAACCCTCAGTGATGTCATAGATGATGCCGCTGGAGCGGGAGGGGACAGCATTGTTATTAACTCTATCCAATTTATGATTGATGATACTACACCATTACAAACCAAGGCACGTAGTTTGGCGGTAAAGGATGCTGAAGCGAAAGCACAAACCTTAGCGAAAGCAAGTGGTGTAAGGCTAGGAGAACCTCTTACTATCACTGAAAGTACCTATTTCGAAGGTCCACCAATCCCGTTTGCGACTGCAGAAGCAGCCTTCGATGATGCCGCGCGTTCTTCCACTCCCATCGCTCCAGGTGAACTCGCTGTCACTGTGACTGTTACCGTGGTGTATGAAATTGAGTAAGGTTTAGGGGATCAGTTACAGGGGCTGCTAGGTGGGCGACGCAGTCTCCGGCTTCCACCCTGCCTGGGTGCCGTTTGCAGACTACCGTACCCTCGCCGCGAAACGTGACGGGCACAGGGGATCGCGAAGGATTCTCCGGAAAAAGGACCTGACCGCACAGATCGCCGACACTTACCTCGTCGCCTAGATCTGTCGCCGGATCGAACAGGCCTGGTTCCGGTGCGTAAGCGTACGCGTCGGGGCCGAAGATGTGAAGAACCTGAGGCGTATCGAGGTCGTCCGGCAGCGCGCCCTTAACCCCTAGGGCCGCCAGCAATCGGTCAACCGCCTGTTGCACCAGCTTCGCTCCGGATCGCGACACGCTACCCGTGCCGCCGTATTCCCCGCCCAGAGAGATCACGCCCTGCCGAATGGCGGCATCGGGTAAGCCTCCCTTATCCGTGCGGTTCTCGAAAACCATTACATGCGGCACGCCCAACTTGGAAACCAAATCCAGGCTTAGGCGCTTGTGCTCAGAGGATGTGTTGGGGCCGAAGTGGGTGCTGGCGTGCGGTCGGTAGTCTAGGGAGGCCCCGCCGCCGTGGAAGTCGGCTACCACTTCAACCCGAGGCAGCAGATGCTGTTCGACGTAGTCCGCAATTTTCCACGTCGGTCCGCCCCCGGGATCGCCCGGGAAGACCCTGTTCAGATTCCCTGCGTCCAGCGGGCTGACCCGCGCTGCCGCTAGCACGGCTGGCTGATTCAGCGCTGGTATGATGATGAGGCCGCCGCGGATTTGCTCGGGCTGCACCTCTTGGATCAAGCGCGTCAGGACCACCTGACCCTCGTACTCGTCGCCGTGGTTGCCGGCTGTCAGTAGGACCTGCGGCCCGGAGCCATTGCGAATGACGGCGATGGGGATGGGCAGCATCCCGTAGGCGCTGCGAGTGACTGAATGCGGCACGTGCAACCAGCCGATTTGCTTGCCATCGCGGTCAAAGTCGACAGTGGAGATTACTTGTGTCATGGGATTTATTGGGTATTTCGATTATCTGAAGAAGTCCTGGTCCTCTTCTCGGAGGTATTCGGACGCCTTGTTCACGTTGAACTCGACGCCAAAGCCGGGCTTATCCCATACGGTTACGTGGCCGTCCCGCAGCAGCGGATCGGGCAGACCATCTACGATGTCGTACCACCAATCGGGATGGCCGGCCGGGTACTCGTAGGCGATGAAGTTTTGCGGCATCGTGGAGCATACGTGAGTGAGCGCCGCCATGCCGAACACGCCGTCGATCGTGCCGTGCGGTGCCATGAGGATTCCGTGCAAATCCGAGTATTCGGCAATCCACTTCAGCTCTGCGATGCCGCCTACGTCGGCCGGATCTGGCCCAATCACGTTCACCGCTCGATTTTCGATCAGTTCGCGAAAGTTCTGGCGCAGGTAGATCTGCTCTCCGGTGTGGATCGGCGTGGTCGTATTGATTGTAATATCCCGATAGACGTGCGCCAGCGTAAACGGCGTATAGTCGCCCGCGATCGTGTCCTCCAGCCACACGATGTTGAACGGCTCGAGCGCTTTGGCGAGCTTCAGGGCATCCACCGCAGTCATGCCCGGTCCGCAGTCTAAGGCGAGGCCTACCCGGTTCTTCACCACGCTCTTTATCCTGGCGATATGGTCGATGTACGCGTCGAGCGCCTCTTCTGTGAGCAGGCTTCCGTTGTCTAACATCCAAGATGCCTCTGGCTCTTGCGGATAGGTGTTGTACGCGGGTTCGTCGAGGCCAGCCGACTGGAAAAAACCCATCCCGTGGAATACGCCGGCGTTCTTGACAATCGTAAAGCCCTCGGGCAGCTCGCGCAGGGCGAGGATGTTCTCCCCCTGTTTTTCCGGCGTATCGGCTACGGGGTGGGGGGGATTCGGATTGCTAAAGCTCCCGTTGTACACCCTGACCCTGTCGCGCACCTTCCCGCCGAGCAGCTTGTACACCGGAATGCCCGCGTCTTTGCCCGCGATGTCCCAAAGGGCCATTTCAATAGTGCTGACGATCTTTCCCCACGGCTTAAATGCGCCTGCTCGCCGGATGCGGCGCATGACGAATTCCACGTTTGTCGGATCGCAGCCAAGGATCAGATCCTTGTAATAGGAAACCAAGGGCTGTACAAAGTCTTTACCCTCCTCCACTTCGCCGTATCCATCGATTCCTTTATCGGTCACTACGCGGATTACGATGTTGTTGCCGATAATTGCACTCTTTACATCGGTAATTTTCATGTCGGCTCCTCCTTCGACTCATACATTAATGGCATTTTGCTCATGGCCCTGCAACTTGGAGTCTTTTTTCTAACCGTCGCAAGGCCTCCTTTTCCACGTCCTCGTAATCTATACTTTCCCACCCACTGCGCTACGATCTGACTTTCTCGATCAAGATAACCGGCGAGACCGCGACTTTAGGTAAAGAGGCGTGCGATCTCGTCCACCGGGAAAGTGGGCAATGGCGTCAGGTGGCCATCGCGGCGTAGCTGAAGCCCGAAAGAAGGAGGGCGCACCGTGCCGATGCGGGCTGCGGTTATGTTGGCGTCGTGCAGGGCCGCGAGTATGGCGTCGGCGGAATCGGCCGTGCAGCCGATTAGCAGCGCACCCGAGGAAATCACGCCGAGAGGATCGAGTTCAAAGGCCTCGCAGATACGCGCTGTGGCTGGATCGATGGGCAGCGCGTGGTAGTCGATTTCCGCGCCTACGGCAGATGCGGTGGCCAATTCCCACAGGCCCGTGGCGACCCCGCCTTCGGTCGGATCGTGCATGGCGGTGACTTGTCCGGCTTGTCCGGCGACTTGGGCATCGCGCACGATGCTGATGCCGGGCGTGTGGAGGAAGTTGGCGCAGGCGTCCAAAAAGGCGGGTGTACAGCCGAGCTCGCGCAGTTGCGCGCGTTTTTCGCGGGCGATGATGGCAGTGGCTTCAATGCCCAAACCCTTGGTCAGGAGCAGGGTGTGGCCGGGCCGCAAGCCCGAAGAGCGCACCAAGCGATCGCGCGTGGTTTCCCCGAGCATCTGGCCGATGACTAAGGGACGGTCGAGACCGTAGGTCACCTCTGTGTGGCCGCCGCAGACGGCGATGTCCAAGTCTTCGGCTGCTTGGTGGATGGAGCGGAAAATGGATTCCGCTAGCTCGGGTGTGGCGCGTTCTTCGGGGAGGAGGATGGTGCTGAGGAAGAAGCGGGGCGTCGCTCCCATGGCGGCAATGTCGTTGGCATTGACGTGGACGGCGTACCAGCCAATCTCGTCGCTGGCGAAAGTGATCGGGTCGGTCTTGGCCACTAGCAAGCGGTCTCCGCAGTCGATGACCGCCGCATCCTCGCCCACAGTCGGTGGTACGAGCAGGCGTTCGTGGCGGTGGGTATAGGCCGAGAGCAGACGGCTTAGTTCAGCAGGAGGGAGTTTGCCGGCTGGGTAGGTTTTCACGGGGTGTAGAAGTCGATGATGGCTTGGACGAGAGCGGGGATACTGCTTTCGCTCGGCTGCACGTGAACGGCAAACCCGAGCTGGCGCACGGCTTCAGCCGTGGTAGGGCCAATGCAAGCAATGTGGGTGCGGGCGAATACGGCCTCCGCGCGTTCTGATCCTAGAACCCGATGAAAATTGTGAACGCTGGAGGGGCTGGCGAAGACGATGAGGTCGAGCTTGTTCTCGGCTAGTGCGGCGGGGAGTTCGACTTGGTCCGGCAGGCGATTTACATACGTCGTTAGGTGGTGAACTTGGGCACCGCGTGCTGCGAGCGTATCGGCGAGTTCAGTGCGTCCAATGGAAGAGGCTGGCAGGAGGATTTCTTGGTCGGTCACATCGAATGCAGCAAAGGCACTCGCTAGCGCGGCCTGAGATTGGCGCGGGGGCACGAGGTCGGGGACTAAGCCCTGTTGGCGCAACGCTGCGGCCGTAGCCAAGCCGACGGCCGCTATGCGAGTGTGGACAAAAGCCCGGGCGTCGAGGCCGCGCTGGTAGAGCCGGTCGCAGAAGAAGGCCACGCTGTTGGGGCTGGTGAAGACTACCCAAGCCGCGTCCTTGAGCCGATCTTGGGCTGCATCCACAGCCGTCCAGTCGTCGGGCGGGCCGATGTGCAGGAGGGGCAGCGTTGATACGGCCGCTCCTTCTGCTTCGAGGCGCTGCTGGAGGGGGCCGGCCTGTTCGCGGCTGCGGGTGACGAGTAGGCGGCGGCCAAAGAGCGGTTTGTTCTCAAACCAGTTGAGTTCTTGGCGCAGTGCGACGACGGAGCCGACTGCGATGAGGGCTGGCGAGCGGATTTGCTGGGCAACGGCGTGGTCCGGCAGGTGTTGGAGATCGGCGACGACTGTGCGCTGGTCGGGCCAAGTGCCCCATTCAATAGCTGCGGCCGGCGTCGAAGCCGACCGGCCCCGAGCGACGAGATGTTGGCATATACTGGCGAGCTTGCGGACGGCCATGAAGATGACGAGAGTGCCGTCAAAGGCCGCTAACTGATCCCAATCGATGGCCGCGTCGGGCTTAGCTGGATCTTCGTTACCGGTGACTAGCAGGGCGGCCGAGGCCGTGCCGCGATGGGTTAGGGGAATGCCCGCATAGGCCAAAACGCCAGAGGCCGCAGAGACGCCGGAGACGATTTCAAAGGGAATGTCGGCTTGGCGCAGGTGCAGGGCCTCTTCGCCGCCGCGGCCGAAGATGAAGGGGTCGCCGCCTTTGAGGCGGACGACGACATGGCCTTGGCGGGCGCGCTCGACGAGGAGCTCGTGGATCGCGTCTTGAGAGGGGTTTTTGCGGCCACCGCGTTTGCCGACCGCGATTTGCTCACACGTACTAGGCACTAGGTCGAGTAAGCGGCTGTCGAGGAGGTCGTCGTAGAGAACGACGTCGGCCTCGCGCAGATAGCGCAGGCCCTTGAGGGTCAGCAGGCCAGGGTCGCCGGGGCCGGCTCCGACGATGTACACAGTGCCCGGAGTGGTGTATTCAGCGGACATCAGGACACCTGTAAGAGGTCGTCGGCACCTTGGGTACGCAGGGATTCGGCAAGGGATTCGGCAAGGGATTCGGCACAGTCGCGGGGGGCACGCTGTTGGGTGCGCAGCAACTGGGTGCCTTCGGGATGGCCCACCAAGCCGTTGAGTGCAAGGAGGTCTCCCTCCATGCGGCCCCAAGCGCCGACGGGCGCGTGACACCCAGCGCGCAGAGTGTGTAGCAAATGGCGCTCGGCTTGCACTGAGGCTAGGGTTGGGGCGTGGTTGAGGGCTGCGACGGTGGCACGCGTGGGGTGGTTGGTGCGCATTTGCAGCCCTAAAGCGCCTTGGCCGGGTGCAGATAGGACCTGATTCAGGGGCAGGTAGTAGCCGACGCGCTCCTGCCAGCCGAGGCGGTTGAGTCCGGCAACGGCTAAGACCACGGCATCGTACTCGCCGCGCATGGCCTTGTCGATGCGGGTGTCTAGATTGCCACGGATATCTACAATGTTCAGGTCGGGCCGCAGGGCCTTGAGTTGGGCGCGGCGGCGCAGGCTGCCCGTGCCGACTCGTGCTCCGTCCGGCAAGTCGGCCAGCGAGGATATACAGGGGCCGACGAGGGCGTCGCGCACATCTTCGCGCTCGGGTGTGGCAACAAGGGCGAGGTCGGGGTGCATTTGGGTCGGCAGGTCTTTCAGGCTATGGACCGCTAAGTCAATGTGCCCGACTAACAGGGCGTCTTCGAGGGCTTTGGTAAAAACGCCCGTGCCCCCCAAGCTACGTAGCGAACCCGTCGTCGCATCTCCGGTGGTGCGGATGGTTGAGATCTCAACGGCCAGTCCGTCGTGCAGTGCTAGCAAGCGGTCGCGGACCTCGCGAGCTTGGACGAGGGCGAGTTGGCTGCCGCGGCTGCCGATGACGAGTTTCACGAGGTGTGGCCGTTGGGGTGTATATAGGCAAGGGAAGATTCCCCTAGTGGAAATCTTCCCTTGCTCCGAGTACCCCGTAGTTACAGTTGTTTACACGTCGTAGTAGAGGGCGAACTCATAGGGATGGGGGCGCAAGCGGAGGGCATCGACCTCCTCGGTGCGCTTGTAGTCAATCCACGCGTCGATCAGATCGTCAGAGAACACATCCCCCTGCAACAGAAAGTCCCGATCCTGCTCCAAGTTGTCCAACGACGCCTCCAACGATCCGGCCGTCTGCGGAACTCCCGCCCGCTCCTCCGCCGATAAATCATACAGATTCTTGTCCAACGGCTCGCCCGGATCCAACTGACGCTCGATCCCGTCCAACCCCGCCATCAGCATCGCCGACAGCGCCAAGTAGATGTTGCACGACGGATCCGGACAGCGGAACTCCACCCGCTTGCTCTTGGGCGAAGGCGAATACATCGGAATCCGCACCGACGCACTGCGGTTGCGCTGCGAATAGGCCAAGTTCACCGGCGCTTCGTAGCCGGGCACCAGCCGCTTGTAGGAGTTGGTCGTCGGATTGGTGAACGCCAACAGCGCCGGCGCGTGATGCAACAGCCCGCCGATGTAGTGCAACGCCATCTGGCTCAGACCCGCGTAGCCACTGCCAGCAAACAACGGCGTATCGCCCTGCCACAGACTCTGGTGGGTGTGCATGCCCGTGCCGTTGTCTTCAAACAGCGGCTTGGGCATGAATGTGGCCGTCTTGCCGTGCCGATGCGCCACATTCTTGACGATGTATTTGTACATCATCATCCGATCCCCGCATATCAGCAATGGACAAAAGCGAATGTCGATCTCGCCTTGGCCGGCGGTGCCTACCTCGTGGTGGTGAATCTCGGTGTCGATGCCGCAGGCGAGCATGGTCTGCACCATCTCGGTGCGAATGTCTTGCAGCGAGTCGGTCGGCGGCACGGGGAAGTAGCCGCCCTTGTAGTCGGGCTTGTAGCCTAAGTTGGGGCCGTCCGCCGAGCCGGAGTTCCAGCGGCCTTCCACCGAGTCGATCTCGTAGAAGCCCAGATGGGCTTGCTGGTCGAAGCGGATGTTGTCGAAGATGAAAAACTCGGCTTCCGGGCCGAAGAAGGC
>JAJEIO010000014.1 GCA_022827835.1 Candidatus Latescibacterota bacterium | reverse complement strand
AACCATCGTTTCGGTGGCCATAAATCCTCCTGCTGACTAACCGGCCAGACGCGCTTGTAGGCGCTCTAGATAGGTGTTCACACTGCCGTCGAATACGGTGTCGCCGACGCGGACGATTGCGCCGCCCCGCAAACTGGCATCAACTTGGACATCCAAGCGCACGGTGCGGCCGCTGCGGTGCTCTAAGCGCTCCCGCAGGCGCTGGCACTGCTCTTCACTCAACGCCACGGCCGAGCGCACCTCAGCACTGATTATGCCCTCGCGCTCGGCGACCTGATCGAGAAAATTTCCGAGTGCTGCGCCAATGATAGGGGCGCGGCCCCTGACCGCCATGAGCCGGAGAAAGTTCAGAGTCAGGACCTCGACCTTACCGCTGAAGAGCTCCCCTAGAACATTGGCTTGCGCTTGGCTGTCAGCTAGAGAATTAGCCAAAAACTCGGCCAACTCGCCGGATTGACGCACGGTCTCCAAAAGCCGCTCGACGTCGCGCTGCACCGCCGCGGTTGCGCCCGTTTCATCGGCGGCTTCCAGCAGCGTAACCGCGTAGCGTCGCACTACTTCGGGTGCGTTCATTGTCCTGCTCGCACAATGGCGTTCAATTGGATTCGGGAATTCTGGCTATAAAGTCATCGACGAGGCCGCGGTTTTTCTCGTCGTCCAAATTGGCGTCGATCAGCGCACCAGCGGCTTGAACCGCGAGATGGGCCGTCTCGCGGCGCAATTCGGCGATGGCGGCGCGCTTCTCGCTTTCGATGCTGGTCCGCGCTTGGTCGAGCATCCGCTCCGCCTCTTCCCGCGCTTGGGAGACGATTGTCTGCCGCACGTTCGCCCCAGCCTCGCGGGCCTCGGCAACGATCTGCCGCGCCTCTTCATCGGCCGCGGCGAGCTTCTGCTGGTGCTCGCGCAAGACCTCCTCGGCCTCTTGGCGCGCTTGCTCAGCCGCGGTGATCGCATCGCTGATGCGTTGCTCGCGCTCGTCGAGGGCCGCCAAAAGGTGGGGCCAAGCGAATTTTTTGAGGACGAAAAGCACCACCAAAAAGGTGATGATCGTCCATATTATGAGCCCCACATGGGGATCGAGTAACATAGCGCTTGCGCTACTTGGTCAGCACGATCAGCAGGCAAAACACCTCGCCGATCAGGGCCACGCCTTCGACCAGAGCGGCCGTCAGGATCATGTTGGTGCGGATATCACCTACGGCTTCGGGCTGACGGGCGACGCCCTCCAGTGCTTTGCCAGCCAGCAGGCCGATGCCCAAGCCTGCGCCAATGGCGCAAAGCCCCATGCCAATTCCAGCACCCATATACGCAAATTCCATAGCCAAATACTCCCTCTTGTGAACGGTGTGAACCCCTGCTAATGGTCTGGATGAGCAGCCATGCTAATAAAGACCGTCGATAGCAGGGTAAAGACAAAAGCTTGGACGAATCCCACGAAAATTTCGAGCATGTAAATCGCCACGGCAAAGGGCACAGAGCCAATGGCGATCCACTCACTTTGCAGAATAGAGATCAAACCCAAAAAGACCAAAATCGCCACGTGGCCGCCGGTCATATTGGCGAAAAGACGCACGCACAAAGCGAAGGGCTTGACCAACAAACCAATTATTTCTACGGGAATCAAAATGATGAGCAGCACCGGCGGCACCCCAGAAGGGATCAGGCTCTTGAAGTAGCCGAACAATCCGTTGTTGGCAATGCCGGCCCCTATCATTACCAAAAAAGAGCAGAGGGCTAGGCCAGCCGTGACGCTGATGTTGCCAGTGGCTGTAGCACTGTAGGGAACTAACCCTAGCAGGTTGCAAAACAGGATAAAAAAGAAAAGCGTCAGTAAAAAAGGCAGATACTTTTTCCCGTCCTCGCCCATGATGGGCAAGACGACCTCATCGCGCAGGAAGAGAACAATAGCTTCGAAGAAATTGGCCAGACCCGAAGGCACGGTGCGCGGCTTGCGGAAGGCTCTAAGCATGAGCACTATGAGCAAGAGGCTCGCCACCCACATAATCACTACGTGCCGGGTGATGGAGAGGTCAATGCCGAAAAGCTCTAGCGAAGGAAGAGAAACTTTGCCTGCGAGCAGGTGATGAAAATCGACAAAGGGCAATTCGATATAGGGACTATCTAAAATGTGCCCTATGATGTCCACTTGCGCATTTGCGGCGTCTGCCGCCTGCGTATCGCCAGCCATTTACTGCCTTGTGAAATATCTAAAATTCGGAGGGAATCTGTCGCAGTAACCAATCGAATAAATTAATTAGGCCGCAAATTTCTGTCAACACCTCACGGGCGCTTCTAGCGCTTTGAACGGCCTTGTAATTTGAGTACGTAAAAAATTTCAAACGCGAGAAAAAGCAAGTACGCAGCCACTAGCGCGACGAAGTAACTTTCGGCATGGATTTCAGCCCATCTGAGCATCACTACCGACAGGACGGCCACGGCGATCAAGCGCGCGATCATCCCCCCGAAAAAGGCGATCACAAAGGTCTGCATGCCCTGGCCCCATCCCCAGCGAATCGCCGCCAGCGCGAGTGCGCCGTTGACTCCGGCGACCACCAATCCAGCGGCAATGCTGTCCCAACTCACGGTCCGTCCTCCCGCTTGCGCCGCTCATCTAAGTCCATCAGCGTCCGATAGAGTTTGTAAAATCCACCACCCGCGCCGAGCAGGGTGCCCAACACGAGAAAGAGCGGCGTAGTTGCAAATTTGTCGTCGAGCCACCAGCCGAGAAACACAAAGATCAAGATCGTCGCTGCGAATTGAATTCCCAGACTGACGTAAGGGCCGATCTCGGCATACGCCCCGGTCTTTTTTTTGGCGGCCATATTCTCTACGAGCAAAGAAAAACGGCGGACCACCGCCCGCCGCTAGATCAAAGCTGCCGACAGTGCTCAGCTCGTCTTCGACTCGGCATCCCCGCACGAGCCGGGAGCCTGACCGCACTCGCACATAGGCTCGCCCAACGCATCGCGCATAGTACCCAGCCCTCCGCACGAGCCTTGGAGGCGGCGATTGCTGAAGATCACGCCGACGGCCATGGCGGCCATGATTAGCCCAAAAACAGCGAAAGCGGCAATAAGCGTGCTTATAGTCATCCTGCATTCCTCCCGACTTAAAACTCGTCGAAGCGAATCATTTCCTCTTCGATACCTAGATCGTCGAGCATCCCGAGCGCGGATTGGAGCATCAACGGCGGGCCACACAGGTAATATTCGACGTCTTCAGGGGCGGGATGATCCCTGAGATAATGGTCGTGCACCACCTGGTGAATAAAGCCCACATAGCCGTCCCAATTGTCCTCTGGCCGCGGCTCGGACATGGCGATGTGAAAGGTGAAGTTGGGAAACTCCTCTTCGATTTTGCGGAAGTGGTCCTCGTAGAAGACCTCGTTGGGATTGCGCGCCCCGTACCAATAGGACACCTTGCGCCCCGTCTTGAGCGTGTGGAAGAGGTGGTATAGATGGGAGCGCAGAGGTGCCATGCCCGCGCCACCGCCGATATAGACCATCTCGCGGTCGGTTTCCTGAATGAAAAATTCGCCGAAAGGCCCCGAGATCGTCACCATGTCGCCCGGCTTGCGGCTGAACACATAGGAAGAGGCAATGCCGGGCGGCACGTCCATCCAGCCGCCCTTTTCGCGGTCGGGCGGCGGGGTAGCGATGCGGATGTTGAGCATGATGATGTCGCCTTCGGCTGGGTGATTGGCCATTGAATAGGCGCGAAAGACAGGCTCCGTATTGACCAGCTTGAAGTCCCAGACGTTGAAGCGATCCCAATCGGGGTGGAAGCGCTCGTCAATGCCCTCAAAGTCCTTGAAGTCGCACTCAAAGGGCGGCACTTCGATCTGGATAAAGCCACCGGGCTGGAAATCCAGCGTTTCGCCCTCGGGGAGCTTGACGACAAATTCCTTGATAAAGGTCGCCACATTGTCGTTGGATACTACTTCGCACTCCCACTTTTTGACCGAGAACACTTCGGGCGGCACTTCGATCTTCATGTCTTGCTTGACGTTGACCTGACAGGAAAGCCGCACGCCCTCGCGCGCCTCGCGCTTGGTAATGTGGCTGGTCTCGGTCTGCAAGATATCGCCACCACCCTCGTAGATATTCACCTTGCACTGGGCGCAGGTGCCACCGCCGCCGCAGGCCGAAGACACAAATACCTTGTTGTCGGCCAGCACGTTGAGCAGCTTGCCTCCCGCCGGAACGGAAAGGGCCTTACTCTCATCGTCGTTGATGAGGATCCGCACGTTGCCGCTGGGCACCAGCCGGGAGCGGGCTACCAAGATGATGGTTACCAAGGCCAGCACTACGCCGGTGAACATGCCGACGCCGGAAATAACTTCAGTCATAAGACGCTCTTTCCTTTTAGAGCTGAATACCGGAAAAGGACATAAAGGCCAAAGACATCAGGCCCACCGTAATAAAGGTGATCCCGAGGCCGCGCAGCCCTGGGGGTACGTCGCTGTACTTCATCTTCTCGCGGATGCCCGCCAGTGCGACGATCGCCAGCGCCCAGCCGAAACCCGAGCCAAAGCCAAAGACCACGCTCTCGCCGAGGTTGTAGTCGCGCTCGACCATGAACAGCGAACCGCCCAGGATCGCGCAATTAACGGTAATCAAGGGCAGGAAGATGCCCAGCGCATTGTAGAGGGCCGGCACGAACTTGTCGAGAAACATCTCGAGAATCTGCACCATAGCGGCGATGATGCCGATGTAGCTAATCAGCCCGACAAAGGTCAGATCTACCCCACTCAAACCCGCCCACGCCAGCGCGTCTTCCTTGAGCAGATACTGGTAGATTAGGTTGTTGGCTGGGACCGTAACCGTCTGTACCACGATTACGGCAATCCCAAGCCCGAACGCCGTCTGCACCTCCTTGGAGACCGCTAGAAAAGTACACATCCCTAAAAAGAAGGCCAGCGCCATGTTCTCGACGAACACGGACTTCATAAATATGCTCAGATAGGCTTCGACCATGTTTGGTTACTCCTCCTCGACCTGATCGTTCTTCCAGGTCCTGAGCGCCCATATAAACAAGCCAATGATGAAAAACGCACTCGGCGGCAAAAGCATCAGGCCGTTGGGTGCGTACCAACCCCCCTCGGCGGCCAATGCAAACATTGGTACCCCAAAGAGCGAACCCGACCCGAATAGCTCGCGCAACACGCCAACGACCAGCAAAATGACGCTGTAGCCCAAGGCATTGCCCAAGCCGTCGAGAAAGCTCAGTCCAGGACCGTTCTGCGAGGCGAAAGCCTCGGCCCGACCCATGATAATGCAGTTGGTGATAATCAGGCCGACGAAGACCGAGAGCTGTTTGCTGATATCAAAGGCATAGGCGCGCAGGAACTGATCGACGATAATCACCAGCGAGGCGATGATCGTCATCTGCACGATAATGCGGATATTGGCCGGGATGTAGTTGCGGATCACGCTGACGGCCATGTTGGAACAACAGAGCACGAAAATGACCGCCAAGCACATGGTGACGGTGGTTTCCAACTTGGTCGTCACCGCCAGTGCCGAGCATATGCCGAGGCTCAGCAAGGCAATGGGATTGGAGTCAAAGAGCGGCCTGAAGAGGACGTCTCTTGGTTTGTCAGCCATTTTAACTAACTCCTCGTTCTTTGAGCTTGGCCAGATACGGCCCAAAGGCTTCCGCACCCAACCAGTAGCGCAGCATGTCCCTGACGCCGCGCGAGGTAATAGTGGCACCCGACAGCCCATCGACCTGATACTGGGTTTCGGGCCGTCCCTGGACGACCTTGCCCCTGATCACCTCGATGCGCACGGCACCGCTTTCGTCGAAGGCCTTTTTGCCGTCCCACAGGGCCTTCCAGCTAGGGTTATCGACCTCGCCCCCCAAACCCGGAGTCTCGGCGTGTTCGTAGTACACCAGCCCGCGGATGGTATTGAGATCCCTAGCGTCGAGAGCCACAAATCCATAAAGCGTTGACCACAGCCCCAAGCCGTGGACGGGCAGAATGACCTTTTTGATCTTGCCCTTTTGCGAGACCAAGTACACCGAGGCATGGAGTGCGCGGCGTTTGACGTTGGCGATGTCCACATCGTCCGGTACCACCTCGCTCTGCGCCGGGTCTTTGGCCGCCCGCCGCTGGTCGTACTCAATCGGGTCAACGCCATCGACGTATTCCCCAGTCGCCAAATCGACGACGCGGGTATTTATGTTTTGGTACAACGCATCGATGCGCTCGCCGCTGGCGACCTCACCGGACTTCAGCAGACCCGCGGCCATTAGAATGTTGCGCTTCTTGTCGAGCGTCTTGTTGACCGCCTGGGTTGGCCGCAGCGACACGGCCGCTGCCGATACCAGCACCGAGCAGACGAGGCAGACGCCGAGCGCCACGCCGAATGTTCTACCTACTGAATCGTTAGCCACTTTGTCTATCTCTCCTAAGAGCTGACGGCGGTGCGGGCCAGCCTGCGCTTGATGTTGGCTTGTATTGCCACGTAATCGATCGCGGGCGCGAAGACATTGCCAAAGAGAATGGCCAGCATTACGCCCTCGGGAAAGGCCGGATTGATCACGCGGATCAGCACGGTCATAAAGCCTATGAGCGCCCCGTACGCCCAACGACCGGCCGGGGTCATGGTCGCCGACACTGGGTCCGTCGCCATATAGACGCAGCCAAAGGCATATCCGCCCAGCACCAAATGCCAAGCCGCGTTCATCCCGAACATCGGGTTGGTATCGCTGCCAATCGCGTACAGCAACTCGGCGCATACTACCGTCGCCACCGTCATGCTGACGATGATTTGCCAAGAGCCAACCCTAGTCGCTATGAGGATAGCCGCGCCGATCAGACAGGCTAGGGTCGATGTTTCGCCCATGGACCCGGGGATCGTGCCCAAGAAGGCCTGCGTCCACGTCACCGTATTGGTAACGGCCGCCATGCCGTCGGCCGCAGCAGCCCCTAGCGGAGTGGCGAACGTAAAGCCATCGACCGCGACCCAAACCGCATCGCCAGTGATCTCGACGGGATATGCAAAATAGAGAAAAGCCCGCCCGGTCAGCGCTGGATTGAGGAAATTTTTGCCGGTGCCGCCGAAGACCTCTTTACCTATTACCACGCCGAAACTAATGCCGATGGCCACCTGCCACAGGGGGATCGTCGGCGGCAGGGTCAAGGGAAAGAGCATGCCCGTGACCAAGAAGCCCTCGTTGATCTCGTGCTTGCGAACCATCGCGAAAAGCCCCTCCCACAAACCACCCACCATATTGCACACCAAAAAGACTGGAAAGAAATAGAGGAAGCCGTGGAATACGTTGGCCAACGGGTTACTGGGATTGTAGCCGATGCCGAGGATGTCGATGATTATCCCACGCCATTCGCCCGTTGTGGCCGCCCCCATCTGCTGCATAGCCGAGTTGATCTGATAGCCCGTGTTCCACATAGCCATGAAGATGCAGGGAACGAGTGCGACGACGACCGTAATCATGGTGCGCTTGAGATCAATGCCGTCGCGCACATGCGTCGGTCCCTCCGTGACGCGACCGGGCGTATATAAGAATGTATCGGCTGCCTCGTATAGAGCGTAGAACTTTTCCAGCCGTCCCCCCTTGTGGAAGAGGGGCTCGGCTTGGTCGAGCAGATCTCGCAAAACCTTCATTGAATGCGTCTATCCTTCTCTTTCAATTCTCTCCAAATTTCGCCGCAGCATGGGCCCGTATTCGTATTTGCCGGGACACGCGAAAGTACACAGCCCCAAGTCCTCCTCGTCTAGCTCCAGACAGCCGAGGGCTTGGGCGCGGTCCGTATCCTCGACGATGAGGGCGCGGAGGAGAAACGTCGCGAGGATGTCCAACGGCATCACCTGCTCGTACGAGCCGATCGGCACCATAGCCCGGTCACTACCCTCAGTCGAGGTAGTAAAATCGAATAACCGGCTGGGCAGCAGCTTGGAGGCAAAGACATTCTTGATGGAAAACTTATCGACGCCCGGTTTCTGCCACCCCAAGAACTCGCGCTCGCGTCCCTCGGCTAGCACGGAGACCTGCGTGTTGTAGCGGCCGAGGAAATCCAAGGGGCCGGACGCGCTCCGACCTGATAGCACCGACCCGGTAATGACTCGATTCTCGCCCGGCTTGAGCTGGCCCGCCGTCAGCTCGCTCAGGCAAGCTCCTTGGCGAGTGCGCAACAGGCGCGGCTGCTCCACTTGGGGGCCGCCCAAAGCCACGACGCGCTCGGTCCACAACGAGCCGGTGGCAAAAAGCTTGCCGCAGGCCACCACGTCTTGGTAGCCAATGTACCAGACAGTCTTGGCCGCTCCGACCGGGTCGAGGAAATGGATGTGGGTGCCGGGCAATCCCGCGGGATGCGGGCCGGCAAATTCGACGACCTCGGCACCATCGGCTGAGATGCTCCCACCGGGTGCCTTGCACACATAGACCGGCCCATCGGTGAGCTTGCCCAGTATGGTCAAACCCCGAGCAAAGTCGTCTTCGTATTCGCGGAGCACGACTCGAGGATCGGCTGCGAGGGGATTGGTGTCCATCGCGGTGACGAAAATCGAGTGCGGCGCGCTATCGGGCACGGGCACTTTGCTGTAGGGCCGCGTGCGCAGCGCAGTCCAAAGGCCGGACGCCACCAAGGTCTCACGCACCTGCTCGCGGCTTAGCTGGTCGGGTGCCGTGCGCGTGTGCTGCTCAAAACGCTCTTCCTCGTCTCCGGCTACCTCGATGACGACCGAGAGCAAGGCTCGTTTGGCCCCGCGATGGACGGCAATCACTTTGCCGCTCGCCGGCGACGTATAGCGCACGCCTGGGAGCCTCTTGTTCTCGAAAAGCAACTGGCCCTTTTTGACCGAATCGCCCTCGTTTACGGCCATCGTCGGCCGCAGGTCGATGGCGTCCGGACCCAAGACGGCTACCTTCCCAATCGCTGGACCGTCTTCGATTACTTGCTCCGGCGCACCAGCAATGGGCAGGTCTAATCCTTTTTTTATTACAATTTTACTACTGGCCATTATGCGTACTGCGCGACCCCTTTCAAAAGTAAATATCACTAAACTGGCCAGTTTAAGCCAGCTATTCCCACTTGTCAAGAAAATATGACACTAATTCGCCACTGAAGAGTTTTTATGTCTCATAATCGGCCAGATATCAAAGCGCGGGCGCGCCGTCTAGCCCGTTTACCTCCGCAAACAGCCTAAAAATAAAAGCCAAGAAACGCGATGGAGCAAGACATTTGCGCGGTAGATGCGGGCTAGACCTTGCCAAACTGGGTGAAACCTCGGATTTTAGACGCTCATCCACCAAACTAATCGAGGAATTATGAGCCTGAATGCGCCCACAACGCGCGAGGAAATCGTCACCCTCTACAAAAGCCCCATACTCGACCTCATATACCGCGCCGCAACCGTCCACCGCGAGCACCACGACCCGCGGCAAGTACAGGTCTGCACCCTGCTGTCGATCAAGACCGGCGGCTGTCCTGAAAATTGTAGCTATTGCTCGCAGTCGGCTCACTTTGATACGGGCCTCGAACGCCAAGACCTGCTGTCGCTGGATGCCGTGCGCGCGGCCGCCGAGCGCGCCGCGGCCGCCGGAAGCACGCGCTTCTGCATGGGCGCGGCCTGGCGCCAAGTACGCGACGGCGCGGAATTCGACCGCGTGTTGGACATGGTGCGCACGGTCGCTGCCACTGGTATGGAAGTCTGCTGCACGTTGGGCATGCTCACCGCCGACCAAGCCCGCCAGTTGCGGGAAGCCGGCCTCCACGCGTACAACCACAACTTGGACACTGGAGAAAATTACTACCCCGAAATCGTCTCCACCCGCACCTATCGCGACCGCATCGAAACCCTAGGCCACGTCGGTCGCGCCGGGATTTCGGTCTGCTGCGGCGGCATCTTGGGCATGGGCGAAAGCGAAGAAGATCGCATCGACTTGCTCTGCGCGCTCTTGCAACTGCCAACGCCGCCGGAATCCATACCGGTCAACGCCCTAGTACCCATCGACGGCACGCCGCTCGGCGACCGCGAAAAAGTGACCGCGTGGGAGCTCGTCCGCATGATCGCCTGCGCCCGCATCCTCTTTCCCAAGGCCATGGTGCGTCTCTCCGCTGGCCGCGACCAGCTCTCGACAGCCGAACAAGCCCTGTGCTTTTTGGCCGGAGCCAATTCCATCTTCTCAGGCGATCGCCTGTTGACTACGCCCCATCCCGGCACTGACGCCGATCAAGCCCTCTTCGACCTGCTCGACTTAGAAGCGCTACCGCCGCAAGGCACTTCAGACCGCGTCGATCAACTCGCAGAAGCAGTCGTAGATCGAGGCTAGCTGAGACCGCTCAATACAGTAGGGCGGCAGCACGTACACACTATTGCCTAGGGGCCGCAGCAGGAATCCCCGCGCCAAAAATTGCTCCCTCAGCAGTGGTCCCACCTCGTGCAGGTATCCTTCCTCGCCTTCGACAATCACATCCGCAGCCACAATCGTACCGCACACCCTCACCCGCCTGAGCCGTGGGTGGCTGCGCAGCCTCACCACTTCCTCGCGCTGCCAAGTCGCTAGCCGACGAAAAGGCTCGCCAGCCAGCAAATCCAGCGAGGCCAACGCAGCCGCGCAGCCTAAGGGATTGGCCGTATAGGAGTGTCCGTGATAGAAGGCTTTAGCCGGGTCATCGTGATAAAACGCCGAGAAAATCCGCTCGCTACAAACAGTGGCTGCCATCGGCAAAAAGCCGCCGGTCAGTCCCTTGGCCAGGCAGATGATATCCGGTTGGGTCGCGGCTTTCTCACAGGCGAAGAGCGCCCCGATGCGCCCAAATCCGGTCAGCACTTCGTCGTAAATGTCCAATACATCCCATTGGCGCAAAAGTGCCTGCACAGCCGCGAGAAAGTGCGGGCGGCACATCCGCATGCCTCCGGCACCTTGCACTAGCGGCTCAAGTATCATGGCTGCGTACTGGTTGGGATGGCGTGCCAACAGCTCCTCCAGTCGCGCAAGTGCCCGCGCCTCTTTGGCCTCTACTTCTCCATCGCCCTCCCAAGTGGCCGGAAAGGGCACGGCGTCCGTCGGAAAGAGCAAGTCGGCAAAAGGACGCGTAAAAAGCGAGCGCTCCCCCACCGACATCGCCCCGAGCGTGTCGCCGTGATAGGCCCCCTCGAAACGCAGAAAGCGCGTGCGATCTCGCTCGCCCTGATTGCGCCAAAACTGATAGGCCAGCTTGAGCGCGACTTCCACGGCCGTCGAGCCGTCGTCCGAGTAGAAGACCCACTTTAGCGGCGCGGGCAAGGCATCCACCAACCGCCGGGCCAGCTCTTCGGCGGGGCGATGGGTAAATCCGGCCGCTATTACCTGTTCTAACTCTTTGGCCTGCTCGGCCACCGCGGCGGCGATTTCGGGCTGGCCGTGGCCGTGCAAGGTCACCCACCAGCTCGAAATGCAGTCGAGAATCTGCCGCCCATCCTCTAACTCTAGCATCGCCCCGCGGCCAGCGCGCACCTGCTGCACCGGCAACGCCGCCTTCATCTGAGTAAAAGGCGACCACACGTGGGAAGTATGCTCAGTCATGGCGGCCAAAATAGCGGGCAAAAAGCGCCCCGACCTTAGTGGGCGACAGCTCTACCCGACGGTCGATTACAGCTAACACAGGCACCTCTCCGTAGTGCGCGATAGCTTGGCAATTCGCTGGGTTGGAAGGGCCGTTGACCACCACCCCCAAGAGCGGGCAACCTCGGCGGCGCAATTGGTCCAGCGTCAATAGCGTGTGATTGATGGTGCCCAATTCGCTGCGCGCCACCACCAGCACCGGCAACCCTAGCGCGACCATCAGATCGACCATCAGATGCCGGTCGTCGAGCGGCACCATAACCCCACCAGCCCCTTCGACGATCAAGCGCTTTTGCACGGGCAGCGCAAAGCGGCTCATCTCGATCTGCACGCCCTCGCGCCGGGCCGCCTCGTGCGGCGATAGGGGAGCGCGCAAGCGATAGGTCTCCGGCAGGATGCGCTCGGCCGGCAGTCCAGTGACGCCCCGCACCCAATCGGCGTCCGCATCGGCTCCGCTTTGCACGGGCTTCCAATAAGCGGCCTCTAGCCCCACGGCCAGCAGAGCCGCGACATAGGATTTGCCAACGCCCGTATCCGTACCGGTGACGAACAAGCGCGGGGGGAGTTCAGTCGCCACAACTTCTCGCTTTCTCTATGGATAAATAATGAATAGCGCACGTGATCTCCACGCCGTTGGGGCAGTCGCGATCCCAGCCGCGCAAGAGCTGGCGCAGTTGCGCTGGGCCGAGGGCACTCAGCCGCGCCGACGTGTGTGCTCCCGTGCCCTTGAAGTGGCGCAAAAAGGCACGCGCAGTTGGAAAGCACAGTGCAATCACCTGCTCCCATTGGCGCACTGCGACCGACTCGTTGGCGAATACGCGGGCGACAGACGCTAAGTCGGGCAAGGCGTTGGCGCTACAGGGGATGCCTTGCCGCGCACATTGGCGGTGCCATTCGGCGTATGACCCCGCCCCCGGATAGGAGCACAGCAATCGCCCGCCGGGTTTGAGCGCGGCCAGTAGCTGCTGTAGTCCAGCGCGCAAATCGGCAAACCAATGCACCACAAAGCTGGCGCAGATCAAGGCGTAGCGTCCCTCACTTGCTAGCTGTTCCCCGTCCAAGACCCGGTAGTAGAGGTCTGGATGGGCGGCCTCAACGACCATTTTCTGCCGACAACGCGCGACCATGGCCGGTGCAAGGTCAGTCAGTTCCAAGCGACGCCCGGGGAAGAGTTCGGCTAAGGACGCGCTCAAAAAACCTGTGCCGCAACCGATTTCAAGCACAGGGCCTTCCACTAGATTTTCGGCGCACTCGGCAGCACATTTAGCCAAAGTAGCAGCCCCAGCGCGCTGCTCCTCGGCGTGGCAGTCGTACGTCGAAGCACTGCGGGAGAAATTCTCGACGACGCGCGCTTTGAAACTCGCTTCCATCATACAGAATGCATCCCGCGCCAAGCCCGTTCAACTTGTTCCCAACACGCACGAACATGCGTCAGGGGCAACGCGTGGCCTGCCTCCGCGACGATGGCAAGCGCGCTGTTGGGCAGCAGCGCGCGCAACTCCTCGGCCCGTTCCACCGGCACCACGCGGTCGCGGCTGCCGTGCAAAATGAGTACCTGTGCTGCGGCCGGTATCGCGCTTAGTTCCAGCACGCTTTCCTGCAACAGTTGCAAATCGCGGTGCAAACCGTCGGCATCAATAGTCCCGGACCAGCAGTTGTCCGAAGGCGCGCCACAACGAGCGTAAAAATCGGTCAACAGGGCCGCTGGTTCGCGCTCCAAGCGCGCGAGCATCTGCTCTACTGTGCGGCGCGAGCGCCGGGCTTGGCGGGCGCACGCAGAGTGAAAGCTGCGAAAGCCGCTGATGACCACGACCAACTCCGCCGCACATAGCTGCGGCGACAACAGGTGCAAGCCGAGGGAATGCGCCAAGACGATGCGCGGCCGGGCCGCGACCGCCACGGCTGGGCCGAAGTACCCGCGATCTGGACAGTGCAGCGCAAAGTTAGAGGGCAAAACATCTCGCCAGCGATCCCAACACCAAGCGCCAAAGCCCCACCCGTGCTGGGCGACCACATCAACGACGGCCATCGCGCCACTTCTGTAGCAATTCAATTAGCATATCGAGGTCGCTCTGCTGGTGCAGGGCGCTGAGCGCCAAGCGGATCCGCGCCCGGCCCGGCTCGACTGTAGGAGGGCGTATGGCCACAGCGAGGACGCCGTTTTCTTCTAGATAAGCGTTCAGGGCCAGCGCTTCGTCCTCCGCACCCACCATCAGCGGTACGATCTGTGCGGTCGCCGCGCCCGTGCCCCATCCTTGTGCCCTGAGCGCGCCGCGCAAGTAGTCGGCATGGGCGAGCAATGTCCGGCGCTGGGCATCCATCTGCGGCACCAGATCTAGCGCCGCATCCACTGCTCCCAAGACGGCTGGTGGCAGTGCGGTCGTATAGATGAACCCTGGGCAGCAGTTGACCAAGTACTCCCACAGCTTCTCGCCGCAGGCCACGTACGCCCCAAAAGACCCAAGCGCTTTGCCGAACGTGCCGATGCATACGTCCACAGCCTTGCCGCACGTCAGCCCCATCCCCCGCTCGCCCAAAACGCCCGTGGCGTGCGCTTCGTCGATGACCAGCAGCGCGTCGAATTCTCCGGCCAGTTCGACGAGTGCGTCAATGTCGCTGACATCGCCGTCCATGCTAAACACTGACTCGGTGACAATCACCCGGCGCGAATGTTCCGCCCCCGCGCTTTCCGCCAGCAGAGCGCGCAGGTGATCCAAATCGCCGTGGCGGTAGCGCCGCATCCGACAGCGCCCCAAAACCGCCCCTTGGACTAAACTGTTGTGGCAGAGCCGGTCGAGCAGGATGAGCGCGCGCCGATCGACCAGCGTCGGCAGCAGCGAAACATTGGCCTGATAGCCGGAATTGAGCACCAACGCCCGCTCGGCCTGCTTGAGCTTAGCCAAGGTCTGCTCCACTTGGGCAAAGCCCGGCTGGGAACCACAAATCAAGCGCGCGGCCGTGGCACCGGTTCCGTAGCGCTCGACAAACTCAATGGCCCGCGCCTGCACAAGCGGGTGCGCCGCCAAGCCGAGATAGTCGTTGGAGCTAAAATTGACCAACTCGCGGCCATGGGCGCGCACGCGCGCATCGCCGCACGGCTCGTAGGTCCGCAGCGACCGCATCTGCCCGGCCTGTTGCCGCCGCGCCAACTCGGCGTGAATAAAATCGAATTTTGCCTGCATAAAGGTGAAGCTGTGCCAAATGATTCGCCCAAGCAAGGCAAGCCGCCTATAGGCTTGCCGCGCAGGATGCGCCGCTCTATACTATCGCCTGTAAACTTGCCCCTCTGCTGCCATGGTGACGACGACCAATAAAATCACCGTTTCTTCGCTCCAGTCCAAAAAGGAGCGCGGCCAAAAGATCTGCATGTTGACGGCCTACGACTACCCCACGGCCGCGCTGCAAGACGAAGCTGGCCTCGACGTAATCCTGGTCGGCGACTCCGTGGGTACCAACGTCTTGGGCTATCGCGGCCCGCAGCAGGTGACCATGGACGACATCCTCCACCACCTGCGGGCGGTGCGCCGGGCAGTGCGCCGGGCCTTTCTCCTCGCCGACCTGCCCTTCATGTCCTTTCAGCCGTCGGTCGAGACCGCAGTCAAAAACGCCGGGCGCTTGGTGCAGGAAGGCGGAGCCGAAGGCGTCAAATTAGAGGGCGGCCTGCCGGTCTTGCCGCAGCTAAAAGCCATCGTTGACGCCGGCATTCCGGTCGTCGGCCATCTCGGGTTTACTCCGCAGTCCCAGGCCCGCGAATTCTACCTGTTCAGCGACCGGCGCGGCACCGTACCCAAGTTTCACGGCAAGGGGCCGAAGGGGGCCAAAGCCCTCGTCGAGCAAGCCCTGCGCTTGGAGGACGCCGGCGTGTTCTCCTTGGTCTTGGAAATGGTCACTGAAGAGGCCGCTCAAGCCGTCACCGAGCGGCTCAAAATTCCGGTCATCGGCATTGGCGCTGGCCGCTATTGCGACGGCCAAGTGCTAATCGTCCACGATCTCGTCGGCCTCAACGAAGAAGACCTAATCCTGACCAAAGCCTACGGCCAAGCGCGCCAGGATTGGATCGAAATGTTCAAAACGTACTGCCGAGAAGTCGCCGAAGGCCACTTCCCCACGGCCGAAAACGCAGCGCATATGGCCCCCGAAAAACGCGCTCAACTAGATCAACTGCTCAACGATAACGGTAAGAATCGCTAATCCTTCGAGAGGAAAATTGCCCATGCGCTTATTCTACGCCGCCGCCTTGATGCTCGCATTCGCCGCCCCCGCTCTAGCCCAAGAAGCCGACCAAAACTGGATTCAGGCGGCCATCGCCAACTTGGATGCCGCGTTTGGCTCCATCGTCTCGGCGATGGCTGGTGTTCTCTTCGCCGACCTAGGGACGAAAATTCCCCTCATCATCTGGGTGCTCGTCCTAGGCGGCATCTACTATTCGTTCTATTTCGGCTGGATCTCCCTGCGCGGCTTCCGCCACTCCATCGACGTCATCCGCGGTCGCTACGACGATCCCAACGACCCAGGCGAGATCTCCCATTTCCAAGCTCTCACCAGCGCCCTGTCAGCTACCATCGGCCTCGGTAACATCGCCGGCGTCGCCATTGCCGTCAGCTTGGGCGGGCCGGGTGCGGTCTTCTGGATGCTCCTGACCGCCTTATTCGGCATGTCCTCCAAGCTGGCTTCCTGCACCCTAGCCGTCATGTACCGCAAAATTCACCCCGACGGCCGCATCTCCGGCGGGCCGATGTACTACCTAGAGCACGGACTTGCCGGTAAAGGACTCAAGTCGTTGGGCCGCGTCTTCGCCATTTTGTTCGCCATTTTCACCATTGGTGGCTCCCTCGGCGGTGGCAACATGTTCCAAGTCAACCAGACGGTCGAGATCCTCACCACTGTATCCCCGGCTATAGGGGAATACAACTGGGCCTTAGGCATCCTCTTCGCCTTGTTGATCTCCTTGGTCATCATCGGCGGCATCAAGCGGATCGGCCGCGTCACCTCGCGGATTGTGCCCTTCATGTGCCTGCTCTACGTGGCCGCCTCCCTCATCATCATTCTGTCGCACATCGGCGATGTGCCTGCCATGATCGCGACCATTTTCCGCGAAGCCTTCTCGCCACAGGCCCTGTACGGCGGCTTTTTAGGCGTCCTAGTCGTCGGTATCAAGCGGGCAGCCTTTTCCAATGAGGCCGGTCTCGGCTCGGCGGCTTTTGCCCATGCCGCGGCCAAGACCAACGAGCCAGCGCGCGAGGGCATGGTCGCGATGATCGGCCCCTTCATCGACACGATCGTCATCTGCTTGATGACAGCTTTGGTCTGCATGATTACCGGGGTGTACACCGATCCTCAGTTCCAAGCAAGTGAAGGCTTTATCGTCGGAGCCAAAATGACTTCGGCGGCCTTTGATTCGTTCCTGCCCGGCGCCCGCTACGTCCTCGCCATTGGCGTCATGCTCTTTGCCTACTCAACCATGATTTCGTGGTCTTACTATGGGGAACGGGCATGGGAATACCTATTTGGCAGCCGCTTCAACCTAATTTTCCGGGTCATTTTCGTCGTCTTCGTCGTCTTCGGCTCGGTCGTCACGCTCAAAAACGTGCTCGACTTTACCGATATGCTCATTTTGAGCATGGCCTTCCCCAACATCATCGGCGGCGTCATCCTCAGCCCGCAGATCAAGGCGTGCCTGCAAGATTACTGGGGCCGGCTGAAAAGCGGCGAGATGCAGCGCTACAAGTAGGGCTCAGGGGGCGTCTCCGCCTTCCAACCACTCGCGGTCTGCGGCCAAGTAAATTTCCTCGACCTCCAAGTCGGCAAAGGCCGCAGACCACCGCTGCCAATCGGCCCGTTCTTCCTGCTCCTGCACCCGCAGCTGCACCACAAAGGCAAAGCGATTGAGCGCAAACGTCAGCGTGGTAACCTTGCCCCCCCTCAAATCGACCTCCACCTGTTGGGTCTGCCCTCCGTAGCTCAACTCGACCCAGTGCTGACCGGCGGATAGATTGTGGAAGAGCAATCCCTGATAGTCGCGCTTGAGCAATTCGAGCGAGTAGCGGCCATCCAAGCGCACGGTGATGTCCTCTGTGATCTCACTGCCGATGGGGGCTACCACCAAGGCTAGCCAAGCGTCGAGATCGTCGAAGAGCAACTCGTCGGCGACGGCGACCTCGATAGCTAGCGGAGCTTCTTGTACCATGGCCACAGGCCTTTGCTCCGGCATCCACGTCGGCGGCGGCAGTTGGGGCGTGATGCCGCTTTTGCGCGTCAGCGCATAGACCAAGATGTTGGTCCCCGCCATCAGCGCATAGGTCGAAGTCCCCGTGGCTTCGCCTTCAGTATTGAAGCTGGCCCGCCACTTCCCCTCGAACCCCAAGTCGCTTAACACGGCGACCAGTTCGCCGTCCAGTTCGACGCCCCACAACCCCTCTGACGGATGCAGCGGCCCGGCTTCCTGCTCGGCTGCGGCCCCGGATAAAATGGTTGCTTGCTCTTCCTGCAAGGCCAAGAGATCATTTCGATTGTTGGTTGGATAATACCAAGAGCGGTTGCCCTCCGCATACCTGCTGCGCGACCGATCCTCACCGGGAAAGCCGCCGCCGAATTCGTAAAAGGAGTGATACAGCGGATGTGAGGTCGGGATGGGTGCCAAGCGCGCCCCAGACCCCAAAATCTCGCGCAGTTGGTCCTTCATTTCGCGCAAATAGCGGTTGGTGCCCTCGATAAACAGGAAGCCACCCTCGCGCAGATAGCGGCCCAAAAGCGCCTTCTCCTCCGCACTGAACTTGGTCAGGAGGTTCGGGTCATAGGCGGACAAGGTGTCTTCAAAAAGGAAGTGAATGGGATCCTTGAGCAGTTGCTCCGACACAAAATACTGGTAGGTCTGGTCCCGCACCCGCGCCAACAGGTGGGTGTGGTCGCGCAAGTAGCGGCTCAAGGCGTCGAGCGCACCCCGACCCGAACCAGCCCCATAGACGCGCAACTGAGTGAAGTTCACGTAGCCAGACAAGTCGCGCCGCGTCGCCCGACTAGGAATGACCGCGGCGTGATCCTTGTTAGCCCGAGCCATGTCCTCTAGCCGCAACAGATCCATCGAGGCCACGCCCATGCTGTCGGCCAAACCCAACGACGAAGGCGAAATCATCTTCTCCCGCTCCAAAATTGGCGCATCTTCCTTCGCACCGACGGCCATCTCGGCCAACGCCAAGGGGGCCGTCGGCGACTCTATCTCGGGCGGGGTCGTCTCGCTTTCTAAATTGGGATCGCGGACGGCCACAGCCGGCTGGTCGGCCCGTAGATACTCCATCTCCACTTTCAACGCCTCTACGTCCAGGGGAGGCAAGGGAATCGGGCGAGGGGGTTTAAACTGCGGCGGGATGCGGGCGAGGCGCACGCGGAAGGCT
>JAJEIO010000053.1 GCA_022827835.1 Candidatus Latescibacterota bacterium | reverse complement strand
CGGCGGGATGCGGGCGAGGCGCACGCGGAAGGCTTCCGCGTCCAACTCGTCGCGCCACAGGTGATTTCCTAGATAAAGCGCGGTCAGATGCAAAAGCAGCGATGCCAGCAAACAGATATAGGCGGTTCGGTGTCTGCGCACGGGGAGTCTCTCTTTCTGCGCCGCCCATCAGCGCGTGCGAGCAGTATCTATAATATATATAACTGATTGTAACAAAACGGTTTTTTGCCAAGAAAACAGGTGCTTGTTATCTTTTTTTGACCTATAAAACGGCCTACGCAAAGGAATTATTTCAGCCATGAGCAACGCCCAAGAACTACAAGCCGAACTGAGCGAGTGGCTCGAATCTCTCGATTACGTGCTGGCCCATAGGACGCCCGCGCAGGTCCTCAAGCTCCTGCAACAGCTCCAAACCCACGCCGCAGAAGCCGGCGTCGGCACGCCCTTCAGCGTCAATACGCCCTACATCAACACCATTCCCCGCGATCAGCAGCCACCCTATCCGGGCAGCCGCGAGATTGAGCGACGGATCAAAAGCATTGTGCGCTGGAACGCCATGGCCATGGTCGTGCGCGCCAATCACGACTCCAACGTCGGCGGCCATATCTCGACTTACGCCTCTTCAGCCACCCTCTACGAGGTCGGCTACAACCACTTTTTCCGCGCCCCCAGCAACGGCCATCCCGGCGACCAGATATACTTTCAAGGGCACGCCTCCCCCGGCATGTACGCCCGCGCCTTCGTCGAAGGTCGCCTCAACCAACACCAGTTGGAAAATTTTCGCCGCGAGTTGCAAGAAGGCGGTGGCCTCGCCTCCTATCCGCATCCTTGGCTAATGCCGGACTTTTGGCAGTTTCCAACCGTGTCTATGGGCTTAGGCCCCATCCTTTCGATCTATCAGGCGCGCTTCAACCGCTACCTCGAAAACCGCGGCCTCAAGCCCGCTGACGACAGCAAGGTGTGGGCCTTTTTGGGCGACGGCGAGTGCGATGAGCCCGAGAGCTTGGGCGCGCTCACCCTCGCTGCGCGCGAACAACTCAACAACCTCATCTGGGTAGTAAACTGCAACCTCCAGCGCCTCGACGGCCCGGTGCGCGGCAATGGGAAGATAATACAAGAACTCGAAGCGATCTTCCGCGGCGCTGGCTGGAACGTCATCAAGGTGATCTGGGGCGACGACTGGGATCCGCTCTTGGAACAAGACGCCGACGGCAGCTTAGCCCAGCGCATGAACGAGGTCGTCGATGGCCAGTACCAAAAGTACTCGGTCTCCGACGGCAGCTACATCCGCCACGACTTCTTCGGCACCGACCCCAAACTAGCTGCAATGGTCGAGGACTACTCGGACGAACAACTACAGAAAATGCGGCGCGGCGGCCACGATCCAGAAAAGGTCTATGCCGCCTACCAGCAAGCCATTGCCCAAAAAAGCGCGCCCACCGTCATTCTCGCCAAGACCATCAAGGGCTACGGCATGGGCGAGGCCGGCGAGGGCAAGAACATCACCCATCAGCAAAAAAAGCTCAACGAGGACGAGATCCGCCTTTTCCGCACCCGCTTCGGCATCCCCATCTCGGACGACGAGGTCGCGGAGACGCCCTTCTACCGGCCCCCGGACGACAGCCCGGAAATCCAGTATATCCGCCAGCGGCGAGAAAGCCTCGGCGGTTACGTGCCCCAGCGGCAGGTAACCGCCCCTCCGCTGACCATGCCGCCGGAAACGCTGTGGGAAGAATTCAAAAAGAGCTCGGGCAAGCGCGAGTTTGCCACGACGATGGCCTTCGTTGCGGTCATGCGCAAACTCATGCAAGACAAGCAAATCGGCAAGTTAGTCGTCCCCATCGTTCCCGACGAATCGCGCACCTTCGGCATGGAGCCACTCTTTCGCCAGTTCGGAATCTATTCGAGCCTAGGCCAGCTATACGAGCCGGTTGACAAAGACGTCATCACTTACTACAAAGAGGCCAAAGACGGCCAGATACTCGAAGAGGGTATCACCGAGGCCGGCTCTATGTCCTCCTTTATCGCGGCCGGCTCGGCCTATGCCACCCACGGCATCAACACCATTCCCTTCTTCATCTACTACTCGATGTTCGGGATGCAGCGGATCGGCGATTTAGTCTGGCTAGCTGGCGACATGCGGGTCAAGGGCTTCATGGTCGGCGGCACGGCCGGGCGCACCACGCTCAACGGCGAAGGGCTGCAACACGAGGACGGGCACAGCCACCTGTTGGCCTATCCAGTGCCCAATCTCGAAGCCTACGATCCGGCCTTTGGCTACGAGATCGCCGTCATCATCCGCGAGGGTATCCGCCGCATGTACGTCGAGCAGGAGGACGTGTTCTACTACCTGACGGTTGAAAACGACATCTATTCCATGCCGGAAATGCCCGACGGAGTCGAAGAAGGCATTCTCAAAGGCATGTACAAGTTCAAACCCTCGGCCAAGAAACGCGCCCGCCTCAAGGCTCACCTCTTCGGCAGTGGCGCAATCATCAACAGCGCCCTCAAAGCGCAGAGCCTCCTCGAAGAAAAATACCAAGTCAGTGCCGATGTCTGGAGCATCACCAGCTACAAGGCCCTGCACCGCGACGCCCTCAATGCCGAGCGTTGGAACCGTATGCACCCCAGCGAAGAGCCTCGGCTCAGCTACATAGAACAATGCCTAGCCAAGGAGCGCGGCGTGTACGTCATGGCCTCGGATTACGTCAAGGCCCTCCCCGAATCCATTGCCCGCTGGTTTCCCA
Source organism: Candidatus Latescibacterota bacterium (assembly GCA_022827835.1). Lineage (GTDB taxonomy): Bacteria > Latescibacterota > UBA2968 > UBA8231 > UBA8231. The sequence goes on along the minus strand of JAJEIO010000053.1, from coordinate 59,843 downwards.
ACCCGCCCGTCTCCCTCGGCACCGATGGCTTCGGCCGCAGCGAGACCCGCGAGGCCCTGCGCGACCACTTCGAGGTCGATTACCGCTTCATCGTCCTAGGAGCCTTGAGCGCACTGGTGCGCGAGGGACAAATCGAAAGCGACGCGGTCGTCCAAGCCATGAAAGACCTAGCGATTGATCCGGCAAAACCCAATCCCATTTACCAGTGAGCTTAAACCACATTATGCCTGTAAAATTTGCCCTGCCCGACTTGGGAGAAAACATTGAAAGCGGCGATATAATCCGCATCCTCGTCGCCGTCGGCGACCGCCTCGCCGAAGACCAGACCGTTATCGAGCTTGAAACTGACAAGGCCGTCATTGAGGTGCCTTCTTCCGTAGATGGCACCGTTACCGAGATTCTCGTCCAACAGGGCGACACCATCGCCGTCGGGCAGCCCATCCTCGAAGTCGAGGCGGGCGAAGCCCCAGCCGTCGAGGAAACGCCCCCAGCCGTCGAGGAAGCACCCCCAGCACCTGTACCGGTAGAGGAACCAGCTCCTACCCCAATCCCACCCGCCTCGGTCGTCGAAGAAGCTCCCTCCGTGCCTACACCTATATCTACAGACGGCCCCGTCCCAGCCGCGCCATCGACGCGCCGCTTAGCCCGCGAAATCGGCGTCGATATTGCGCAGGTCCAAGGCACGGGGCCGGGCGGCCGGATCTCAATCGACGACGTCAAAGCGCACTCAAAAAAGCTGCACGCAGCGCGGGGTGCGGCCCCAGCCGCAGCCGCGCCGTTGCCCGACTTCAGCCAGTGGGGTGCTGTCGAGCGCCAGCCCATGACCAAGGTGCGCGAGATAACCGCCGAGCGCCTCGCGCAGGCTTGGGCTACTATCCCGCAAGTCACCCAATTCGACAAAGCCGACATCACCAACTTGGAAAAGTGGCGCGCAGAATACGGCAAAAAGGCCGAAACGGCCGGCGGCAAGCTGACGCCGACCGCGATCCTCATCAAGGTGCTCGGCATCGCCCTCAAGGTCTTCCCGCAGTTCAACGCCAGCATCGACATAGCCCAGCGGGAAGTCGTGTACAAACGCTACTTCCACATCGGCATTGCCGTCGATACCCCCCACGGCCTGTTGGTGCCAGTGGTGCGCGACGTGGATCAAAAGAACATCATCGAGCTAGCGGTCGAGTTGAGCGAACTGGCGCAAAAGACGCGCGAGCGCAAGATCGGGCCAGCCGACATGCAGGGTGGGTCCATGACCATCAGCAATGTCGGCACCATGGGCGGCACCGCCTTTACGCCCATCGTCAATCCGCCCGAAGTGGCCATCCTCGGCGTAGCGCGCTCGCAAGTCGAACCCGCTTATATCGACGGCCAGTTCCAGCCGCGCACCTTCCTGCCCCTGTCGCTGTCCTACGACCACCGCCTGATCGACGGGGCCGACGGCGCGCGCTTCCTCCGCTGGGTCTGCACGGCATTGGAAGACCCCTTTATCGCGCTCTTAGAAGGCTGAGGCAGCTATGGACAAGGCCCAGCTAGCGGTCATCGGCGGCGGTCCGGGCGGTTACGTCGCCGCCTTTAAGGCCGCGGACTTGGGATTGGATGTCGCATTGATCGATCCTGAAGCCCATCCAGGCGGCGTTTGCCTCTACCGAGGCTGCATCCCCTCCAAATCTCTTCTGCACATTTCCAAGCTGCTCTACGAAGCCAAGGAAGCCGAGCACTGGGGCATCCAATTCGCCGAACCTGAGATCGACCTCGACAAGCTGCGGACATGGAAAGACGAGGTAGTAGCCAAGATGACGCAGGGCTTGGGCCAGCTCGTCAGGGCGCGCAAGTTGACTTACATGCAGGGCCGCGCCCGCTTTGTCGATCCCCACACCTTGCAGATCGACCAAGCCGACGGCAGCCAAGGCACCTTGCAGTTTGAGCACGCCATTCTCGCCACTGGGTCGCGCCCAGCCGTGCCGGCGCTCTTCGACCAATCGAGCGACTGCATCATGGATTCGACCGCAGCCGTCGCACTCCGCGACATACCCGCTTCCATGCTCGTCGTCGGCGGCGGTATCATTGGCATGGAGCTAGGACAGGTGTACGCGGCGTTGGGAACCCAAGTTTCGGTCGTCGAAATGCTTCCCGGACTGATCCCCCCGGCTGACCGCGACTTGGTCAAACCGCTGCACAACAAGGCCGCCGAGCGCTTCGACGAGATCATGCTCAACACCCAAGTGACCGCGCTCGCAGAAACCGACGACGGCTTAGCGGTACAATTACAGAACAGCGACGGCCAGAGCTTTTCCAAGACCTATGCCAAAATCCTGCTCGCTGTTGGCCGGGTTCCCAACAGCGAAGACTTGGGCTTGGAACGCACCGTCGTCGGCCTCGACGGGAGCGGCTACGTCCAAGTCGATGACCAACTGCGCACGGCTGAGCCGTCGATTTTCGCCATTGGCGACCTCATAGGCGCGGCCCTCGCCCACACGGCTGCCCACCAAGGGAGCTTAGCCGCCGAAGTCGTAGCCGGGCACGAAAAACAGGTCTTCGCGCCCCATGCCATTCCCAACGTCGTCTATACCGACCCGGAAATCGCCTGGTGCGGCCTCACCGAGGAAGAAGCCAAACAGCAGGGGCGCTCGGTCGCAGTCGCGCGCTTTCCCTGGTCGGCTTCCGGCCGCGCCTCGACCCAAGGCGCAAATGACGGCCTCACCAAGCTGCTCATCGACCCCCAGACCGATCGGGTTCTAGGCGTGGGCATTGCCGGCAGCGGCGCGGGTGAGCTAATCGCCGAGGGCGTCCTAGCCGTGGAAATGGCCGCGCTCGCCGCGGATGTCCAGCTTTCGATCCACCCCCATCCCACGCTCTCCGAAACCCTCATGGAAGCGGCCGAAAGTCACTACGGCCAGAGCACACACCTCTACGCCCCCAAACGCCACTGAAGCACGATATCAACGCTCTAAGATGCGCCTCCGCCTGCACCGCTAGCGGCCATTTCGCGCTTCTTCATTTTGTACGGTCCTCCTTGACTTTTTGGCTGCGTCGCCGCACGGCGATTTTCCGCTTGGCCTCCTGTGATACTATTGTATTTTTATGATAAGGATGCGTCGCTAGCGCGTCCGAATAATCACCCACCTTAAAACCACCATAAGACCAATGACCGACAAAGCCAAATGGGCTTGGACAACGCTAACCCTGATTCTGCTGGTCCTGCTACCAGGAGTCTATTTCTACTTTTCGGCCCCCACTGAGCCTCCCCTCGAGCCTCCTCCCGAAGCTCTGACACCGGAGCCGCCGAGCCCAATCGCCGTGCTGATCGCCGAAGACCGCTGCGATCTCGCCTATCCCCAACTCACCGCGCTAGACACGATTCAACACGAGCGGACCGCTCGAGCACACCTCGAGTTCCAGCGGGCGTTTTGCGAGCGCATGCTCAAAGAGCCAAGCCGCGCGTACGATCGTTTGCGCGACCTCGACCTACCGGCCTTGGACGACTACCGCCGCTTCTGGATGGCCCGCTCTCTAGATGACATGGATCAGACGCACGACGCCATCGCCGAGTATGAAAACTTTCTAGCTACCTCGACCAACCCGATTCTCCGCAACCCTGCCCGCCTGCGCTTGGCCTCCCTCTACCGGACCGTCGGCCAACCCGCCAAGGCCCTCGCCCTGTACGAGGAGCAACTCCCGCAGGACACCGATCCAGCGCGGGTGCTCTACTTGCTCGCAACCACCAGCCAAAAGTACGACTCGGCGCGGGCGCAAAAGTGGCGTTTAGAGCTGCTGGAGAACCATCCGCGTTCCAAGCACGCCCGCAATAGCCTATCGCATCTGCCCAAGAAGCTCGACGCCCGCACGGCTTATGCCAAGGCGCACACCTATTACAGCCACAAGCGGTACAACCAAGCCATCAAGAGCTTTCGAAACTTCATCCGCGAACACAGCGGCGATCAGCGCATTGCCCAAGCGCACTACATGCTCGGTCGGGCCCACCAGTCTGCGGGGCACTACACCAAGGCCGAACAGGTTTTTCGCACGGCCCACGAGCGCCACGGCAGCCCAGCAGCCCTGTATCGCATCGCCAGTCTTTCGGTCCGCAGAAACCGCGAAGACAAGGCCATTGCGACCTATGCGAGCTTTGCCAAGCGCTACCCCCAGCACGACTTGGCCGACGATGCTCTGTGGCAGGCCGCCAAAGCCGCCGAGCGCAAAAGCCAATTCGCCCGCGCCGCAACGCTCTATGGCCGCCTAGCCGAGCACTACCCGCAAACCGATTACGGCGACGAAGCGCGTTGGAGCGCCGGCTTCGCGCTCTACTGCCAAGAACAATACTCCGAAGCCCTCGCCGCTTTTGAGCGCGCGAGTCAGCAGGCGCGCCAGCCCCACATCATCGACCAATCCCTGTACTGGGCTGGGAAAAGCGCGGAGCGGCTGGGCCAGATACAGGACGCCACCGAGTTCTATCGCCGCGCCGCCGCCGGATTTCCCCGCTCTTACTACTCGGCCCGCGCCGTCCTGTTGGGCCATAGAGAACAGGTTCCGCTCAAGAAGCGACCCACAGACAACCCCCGCCAAGACGATGTTCCCGCGTTAGCGCACAGGGCACACCTCGAACGCGCTGGCTTGTTGAACCAATTGGGGCTGAGGGATTGGTCGGCAGCCGAGATGGAGCAAGCCGTCCGCGACTACAAGGGCCACAAGACTGCACTCAAGGCCATCCGCGACTACTACGAGGCCCTCGGCTATCGCGACCAAGCTATGCGGCTATCGCTGCGTCTGTTTGACGGGCAAGATCCAGAGGAACTGTCGCGCATCTATCCGACTTACTACTGGGAAGAGATTGCGGAGGCCGCAGCCGAGGCTCAAATCGACCCCTACTTGGTCCTGTCGGTAATTCGCCAAGAAAGCACGTTTAACGAAAAAGCGGTATCGCGGGCCGGTGCTAGGGGCCTGATGCAGATCATGCCCCACACCGGCCTCAACCTCGCGCGGAGGTTGGAGGTAAAACCCTTTGAACTGCGCGCGCTCTTCGACCCGGCCGTCTCCATCCGCTTTGGCAGTTACTTCCTCGGCGACCAAATGCGCCAATTCACGACCGCTGCGGGTGCGGACTTGGGCTTTGAACTGGGCTTAGCCGCGTACAACGCCGGTCCGCACAACGCCCGCCGATGGCTCAAAACCTTTCCCTCCGCGGACCCGGACGCCTTCGTCGAGCGCATCCCCTTCAAGGAGACCCGCCTCTACGTCAAGCTAGTCCTCAGAAACTACGCCATTTACAAGGCCCTATCCGATGACGCCTGAACCAGAACAGCCGCGCGAAAAAAGGCACAAGCTGATCGAAGATATTTTCATCTTGCTCTGCATCGCCAGCCTCTGGCCCGTAGTGCTAGGCTGGACCGAGCCGATCTATCAGTACTTGCTCTACGTAGCACTGGCGGGCTTGATCTTCATTTTCGTGCGGCGCATCCGCCGCTTCCACGACGCCCGCAACGCCCTGCGCGATGCCGATGACGGCCCGCAGATAGGCCCTGCTCCCAAGCGCGAAGAGGATGATCTTTCGCAAAATTGAGCTCGCAGTTACCGCTTTCTGCCCAGCCGCTCCAACGCCAAAACCAGCACAACGCCCACGGCAATCAGCCCCAAGCTCAGCCAAACCTCGCCGTTGAATTCCTGCGGCCACGCGCATTCGTAGCGCCCTTCCTCCAACTCGTTGCGGAACGGCCACACCTTGCGCAGGGAACCCAACATCAACCCGACCAAAAAGGCCATCGTGCTAGCGCGAAAGTGGGTCAGCAGGCGTTTGAGTAGCCGCGAGAAGCCGAGCAGACCAATGACCGCCCCAACGCCAAACAGGGCCAAGATCGCCCAATCGAACTCGTGTACCGCGGTCAAGACCTGTTGGTATTTGCCCATGACTACCAGCAAAAACGAGCCGCTAATCCCCGGCAGAATCATTGCGCAAATGGCCACCATGCCAGCCAGCGCAAACTTGTACCCCTCAGTCCCAGTCTCGACTGGCACCAATGTGGTAATGGCGTAGCCAACTACTGCGCCGAGAGCCGTCAGCCCCCACTGCGCCGTCTTCCATCCAGCAACCTGCCGCGCGACCACTAGCGCGCTAGCCAAAATCAACCCCGTGAAAAAGCCCCACACAGGCTGAGGGTGCGTTGCCATCAGCCAAGTTATGAATTTGGCCAGTGAGACAATGGCCAAGCCGATACCGCATAGCAGCGGCACCAGAAAGGAGGCGTTGACTCGGTGCAATACCTCGATCAAGCGTCCCCGCACCAAGGCACTCGCGAGCCGTTGATCAACTGCGGCAATAGTCCCGACCAACTCGTCATAAATGCCCGTAATCAAGGCAATCGTCCCCCCGGAAACCCCGGGAATCACATCGGCCGTACCCATGCACAGCCCGCGCAAGACCAGCCCAGGTGCACGGCGCTTACCCTCGACTAGCAACTCACTTTTTTCCACCAAACAGCTCCATCTGCTGTGCGTGTTCGCGCATGAACTCCACGATCAGACGATCAGCCCGCGGCAGGGCGAAGTCGTCCAACGCCTCTGGCGCAATCCAACGCCAAGCAGCGCAACCCAGCGCCTCGGGGGTGCCGCACACATAGCGAGCGGCAAACGCATGTAAGGTGATGCTAAAATGCGAATAGGCGTGATCCACACTCGTCAGGCGCTCATCCACCTCGATCTCAATGCCCAATTCCTCGCGGATCTCGCGCACCAAGCACTCGGGCAGAGTCTCGCCGGGCTCCTGCTTGCCCCCGGGAAATTCCCACAGGCCGCCGAGCATCCCCTCGGCTGGCCGCTGGGCAATTAGCAGCTCATCTCCCTTGCGAATCAAGCCAGCCGCCACGTGATAATGCGGCTTCTGTTTCTTAGGGGCTTTGCGCGGCAGGGAAGCCGGGTCGTCCAGTTCGGCCTTGGCCCGACACCAGTCGCCGACCGGACACGTCGGGCAAGAAGGGCTTTGCGGCGTACAAACCCGCGACCCCAATTCCATCATCGCCTGATTGAAGTCGCCAGCCTCGCCCCGAGCCAGCAGAGTCTCTCCAGCGGCGATGAGTTGCGCCTTGACTTGGGCGCGGGTCGGCTCTTCCTCAATCCGCAACAAGCGGCAGAGCACGCGAGTTACATTGCCGTCGAGCACCGGGTGATCGCGGTCAAAGGCAATGCTGCTGACGGCCGCGGCCGTGTACTGACCAATTCCCGGCAGTTCGATCAGTTCTTGGTACGTATCCGGTATGCGGCCTCCGAACTCAAAGGCCATGCGTTTGGCCGCCTTGTGCATGTTGCGCGCCCGCGCATAGTAGCCCAAGCCCTCCCAGACCTTGAGCACTTGATCCTCGGAAGCAGCGGCCAACGCTTGAAGCGTGGGAAACGCGCGGATAAAACGCTCGAAATAGGGAGCCATCTGATCCACCCGAGTCTGTTGCAACATGACCTCGGATACCCAGACGTGATAGGGATTGCCGCTGTCGCGCCAACTCGTTTGCCGCTTGTTTTGGCGATACCAAGCCAAGAGCCGAGCGCGAAAGGCGCTGAGCGCGTCCTGATCGTCCAGCAAGCTGCGGCTCAACCGTCCCCCTCTTCCAACCAATCGGTTTGCGGCATGGCTTTGATATCCCCGACAGTCTCAGCGGCCAAGAGGGCATCGACGACCGCGGCCTCGGCGGCCGCAGCTCCAGCGGCAAAGAGCGAATAGAGCTTTTCTTCGCCCACCATCTTCACAGGTGCGTCCGGCTCTTGGATAATTCCCGTGGTGGAAAAGGCGAGGACTAGTCCCTCGCGCGTATGCGGGTTCCACAAGCCCGTCCGCGCCAGCCCCAGTGTGGCGCGGCCAGCCAAACGCTCTAGTTGGCGCGGGATGAGGGGCGCGTTCGTAGCCACGACCGCGGCAAAAGTCTGCGGTCCCTCAGTCTGCTCGCCCCCCGGTAGGACGCGTCCGGCCCAATGCAACTCGCGTCCCCCGTTGACTGCTGCCAGCACCCCCAGCGCGTATTCGTCGGCCCGGCGTGAGGCCGTACCGACGCCGCCCTTGTAGCCAAAAGCCTGCAACCCGCCACCTATTCCAGCATTGCCCGTGGGCACCGCGCTGCCAGCGCTGGCCAACGCCTCGTCTGCGTGGGAGTGTGTCAAGACCTTGCGCACGAGCGCAGGATCGTTGACAGCCGTGTCGTCGATCCCCACGGCCACCGGCGGCCAGCCAGCTACCGTCGATAGTCCAGTGTCGCGGCCCAAGCTGTGGCGAATTAGGGATTCGTACACCCGGCCAACGACCGGGGTCGGGGCAAGTACAATGGGCGAGGAAAAGGTGCCGAAATCTTCGGCGACCCCAAGGCCGCTCATAGCGTCGCCGCCGTCTATGGAGAAGCGACCGATAAACAGCTTGCGCTCTTCTACTGAGGCTGGATACGGAACAATGGCCGTGAGACCGGTGTGCAGGTCAGGCGTGCGAATATCCACGTGACCCACGCTGACACCGGCCACATCGACAATGGCGTTGTATGGCCCCGCCGCATCGTCCGCTAGGTGCGAGCGATTCATTTGATCCTGCCGTATGCGCGCATGATTTCGAGCAAGCGATCCAGTGGCAGGGCGTGGATGGTATTGCCGCCGCGGCCAGTCATGGTGTGGGCCGTAGTCAGCGAGTTGAGAATGGCTTCCTCCGTAGCCTCAATTACCCCTTGGAACACACCCGAGATCCAGCGATCGGATAGCATGGCGAGCGCGTCCGGCGGCTCGGGAGAAGCCGTGGAAAACGCCAGAAAGAGATCGCCGCTGCCTTGGGTAGAGATCGCCCCCGTGCGCGCCATGCCCAAAGCCACCCGCTTGCACACGCGCTGGAGTTGAATCGGGATCAACGGCGCGTCCGTGGCCACCGCGGCGATCAGGGACTTGCTCTTGCCACCGCGCGCCGGCATCAGGTCGGTGATCTCCCGGCCCACTGGGACACCGTCAACGCGCAGTCGGGGCCGCCGACCAAAATTCGCCTGCACCAACACGCCCACGGTATAGACCCGATCGCCGCAGGGAACTTTGCGCGACGCCGTGCCAATGCCAGCCTTAAAGCTATAGGCCCGCATCCCGGTCCCGCCGCCGACGCAGCCTTCGGCTACCGGCCCGCCGTGCGCCGCGTCGAGGGCTGCTACCGCGTGTTCAGGTCGCACGTGCCGCCCGACTTCGTCGTGGAGAAACGCAGCCCACGTCTCGCCGACTATGGGCGCGGGCTGCAAATCGCTTTTGAACAGGTCGGGATCGCGCGCCAGCATCCACTCCACCGCCCCATCGTACACCGCGCCGACGCTGGACGTGTTGGTAAAAAGGACGGGGCCAGCCAACAGGCCCGTGCGGCGCATCGAGCCTATCCCCATCAGTTCGCCATTGCCGTTGAGCGTAAAGTCCGCGGCAAACGCGGGCGTGCGCGGCACAATCGCCGTCACGCCCGTGCGCACGACTCGACTGAGCGGCTCGACTGAGCTCGCCGAAGTCTCGCCGAAGTCCGGCCCCCCATCTTCAATCAGCGTCACATGGCCGACCTGCACGCCCTCGACATCAGTGATGGCGTTGTGAGGACCAGTCGCCAACTCACCAATGACAATACCCAACTCGCGCAAGCGCACCCGCTCCGGCCGCATGGGCGCGGCGCGTCCCAATGCAGGCCACACAGCCGCGCTTAGGCCCAAGCCGAGAAAGGTCCGGCGGTCCATGTCAGAGCGCTTGGACAATCCGCTCCCCTAGCTCGTGGCAACTTAACTGACCTCCTAAATCGGGCGTCCCCACGCCCTGCTCGCCGATTACCGCGCGCACCGCCTTTTCAATCCGCTCAGCGCCCGCAACAGCCACCGGGTCGCCATGCTGCTGGCCCAACCAGCGTAGCATCAAGGCTGCCGACAGGATCATCGCCACTGGATTGGCCTTTCCCTGCCCGGCAATGTCGGGGGCCGTCCCGTGCGAAGGTTGGAATACAGCCGCGTCCTCGCCAATGTCTCCCGAAGGAGCCAGCCCCAAACCGCCGACCAAACCAGCGGCCAAATCCGAGATGATGTCCCCGTACATATTCTCGGTGACCAACACATCGTATCCCGTCGGCTGCTGCACCAAGTACATGCTCAGCGCATCGATATACGCGTAGTCGCGTTCTACGTCTGGGTAGTCGGCAGCCACCTCGTCGTACACGCTGCGGAAGAAGGCCATTGAGCGGAAGACGTTGGCCTTGTCAACGCACGTGACCTTCATCGGCGTCCGACCGCGCTGCCGCGCCAGCTCAAAGGCGTAGCGCACCACGCGCTCCGTGCCCGTGCGCGTAATGACCATAGAGTCCATGGCTACTTCGCCGCGCAACTGGATGCCGCCGTTCATGGAGGCAAAAAGCCCCTCGACGTTCTCGCGCAGAATGACGAAATCAATATCGCCCGTCTCTAAGCCTTTGAGCGGAGTATGCGCGACCGCATAGAGGTAAATCGGCCGCACCCCCGCGTACAGATCCAGTTGGAACCGCAAATCGACTTGTGGCCGCATCTCCGTCCCGTCCGGCCAGCGCACGTGCGGCAGGCCCATCGCTCCCAACAGCACCGCATCCGCCCGGCGACATCCTTCCACCGTCGCCTCCGGTAGCGGATCCCCTTGCTCCAGATAGCACCCCGCGCCACACGGATACTCGACGAAGGCAAGAGCAGGAGTTCCCAACGCATTGAGCACCTTTAGGGCCTCGTCCATGACCTCCGGTCCGATGCCGTCGCCTTTGAGCACGGCGATGTCGTAGGCCATTTTTAGCTCCACAAGCGGTCGTGCGGCCGCTCGTCGTCCCACTCGTCGGTGGGGCCGAATATCTCCGGCTGGTCTGGGTCGGCAAACGACCGCAGCACTTCTTCGTTGAGGCCGCTAAAGCCCAACCCCGGCCCCTCCGGCACCGCAATGTGCCCGTCCTCAATCAGGGGCACCGGCAAGCCCTCGACCAAGCTGCTCCACTGTTCTAGCTGATCAACCGAGTGGTTTTCGAGCACCATGAAGTTCTCCGTCGCCGCGGCGCAATGCACCGAAGCCAACGCCGCTACCGGCGACATGGCCATGTGCAGCGCCATGGCAATGCCGTGATCCTGGGCTAGGTCACCGATCTTTTTGGTCTCGATGATTCCGCCGGAAGAGGCCAAGTCCGGGTGGGCGACGGCAATGGCGCGCCGCTCGAAGAGGGGCAGGAAGTTTTCCTTGAGATAGATATCCTCGCCCGTGCATACGGGCGTATCCACGGCCTCTGCAAGCCGCTGCCACTGGTCGGGCAACTGCCAAGGGATCATGTCCTCGTACCAAGCTAGACTGAACTGATCCAGTGCCTTGCCCAAGCGGATGCAGGACTCGACGCCAATGTGGCCAAAGTGATCAACGGCCAAGGGAATTTCATAACCGATTACCTCGCGCACTTGCGCCACGTATTCGCAGAGAATGTCGATGCCCTTGTTGGTAATCTGGATCCCCGTAAACGGGTGCATGACGTCTCGGCTTTCCAACATGCCCGGCGGGGCGATCAGCGCATCTTCGACTCCCCGCAGCAATCCAATGCCGACGTCCATTTTGAGGAACTTAAACCCCCGCTCCATTCGCTCCTTGAGCAACTGTCCCATCTCCCGGCCATCGCGCCGCGTCGGGGTATCGCAGTAACAGAGGACCCGGTCGCGGAACTTACCGCCGGCCAGTTGGTAGGCCGGCACGTTATAGGCTTTGCCCGCTAGGTCCATCAGCGCCATCTCGACGCCGCAGACGCCGCCGGCCTGACGCGCGTGGTGGCCGAATTGTTTGATCTTGCGGAAGAGCTTATCGACGTTGCAGGGATTTTCGCCAAGCAAGCGGCTTTTGAGCATCAGCGCGTAGGTCGGGCTGCCGCCATCGCGCACCTCGCCGTAGCCCGAGATGCCCTGGTTGGTGTCGATGCGGATGATCGTCGCGCGGAACGGTGCCCCGCGTAGATTGGCGACGCGCATATCCGTGATCTTCAGTTCCGAGGGTCGGGAGTGAGTGTTCACGTTTTCTTCCATTCTTGTCTCCATTTTCGCTGGATGTATTTTAGGGGCTTCCAATGATATTCCGCTCACATTTTTTCGTCAACTTAGGAGATCGACATGAAGCTGAAGGACAGAGTGGCCCTCATCACCGGCGGTAGCAGCGGCATCGGCCGGGCTGCAGCCGTGGCCATGGCCCGCGAAGGAGCCAACATCGCGCTGACGGCCCGCCGCGCCGAGCGCTGCGAGAAAGCTGTCGCCGAAATCGAGGGACTAGGCGGCCAAGCGCTGGCCTTGCCCGGCGATGTGGCTAACGCCGAGCACGTCGCCGAACTGGTGGCCGCCACCGTCGAGCGTTGGGGCCGCCTCGACATCGTCGTGCCCAACGCCGGCATCAACGGCGTCTTCGCCCCCATCGAGGACATCACGCCCGAGGAGTGGGATCAGACGCACAACATCAACGTGCGCGGCACCTTCCTCACCGTCAAATACGCCATCCCCCACCTGCGCGCGGCCGGAGGCGGCAGCATCGTCGTCGTCTCCTCGGTCAACGGCAACCGCATCTTCTCCAACTTCGGCTTCACCTCGTATTCCTGCTCCAAAGCCGCCCAAGTCACCTTCGCCAAAATGGCCGCAGTCGAACTGGCGCAATGGGACATCCGCATCAATGTCGTCTGCCCTGGTGCCACCAAAACCAGCATCGGCGAGAACACTTTCCCTCGCAACATCGACAAAATCCGCATCCCCCGCGAGTTTCCCCAAGGCATGATCCCCCTCCAACAACGCGCTGCCAGCGCCGAGGAGGTCGCCAACGCCATTCTCTTCTTGGCGTCGGACGAGGCCAGCTATATCACGGGAACCGAGATGTATGTCGATGGGGCGCTGTCGCTGTTTCAGGGGTGAGATTGCGGGGGCATGAGCGCCCATGGAATCCTTGTTTTTCATTCATTAGAAGTTGTTAGATTATTCGGAATACTCTACGGAAAAGGTCGAAAAAAAAGCCAATTATTAAATTTTTTAAAATTTTTGACGCAACGGACATTCCCTGTCTGCTTGGAGCTTATCTTTGTCTCATGGAGAATCGAGTGATCCACAAGACAGACTGAGGACGGCACCCCAGCACCTAGGTGCGCCGCGTTGATTTTTTGACAAGTGAACGATGATTGAAAAGTGTTTGACCTTTGGGAGAATCCTTTTTTGTTATCTCATCGAATACAAACGTATGTAAACAGGCCCGACCAGACCCGACATGAACGCTAATTAAAGATACAGGAGGCGGAACCCATGAAAACCCTCGTTCGTCATTTCGCCCTTTTCGCGTTAATCAGCCTTATCCTCTCGCCGTTGGCCGTCAGCCATGCTTCCCCGCCGCTCGATTACGAGCAGTGGAAGCGCGATCACACCCGCCCCGCCGCCAAGCTTACCCAAGAGGAGTCGCCCGAGTATATCGTGCGGGTGATCTATTTTCTCCCAAGTGATCGCGAACCCGATCCCGACGTAGACGCAAAATTGGACAAGCTGATGAAAGACATACAGCAGTTTTTTGCTGGGGTCATGCAAGCCTATGGATTCGGCAGAAAAACTTTTAGGCTTGAAACCGACGCGACCGGAAAGGTTGTGGTGCATCATGTCAACGGACAGTTCGACGATGCGTTTTATAAAGGGTCATGGAGCTCATCCACTGATGAGATCGGAGCCCTGTTTGATCTGTCTGGAAAGAATATATATTTCATCGCGCTGGATATTAGTCACACAATTTCTTCTGGACCGACAGAGCTCGCCGGTTTCGCTTGGGGAATGACTAGTCTTGGTGGAAATGCAATCATGCCACTCGACCAAGTTTACCAGTTCCCTGGGGTCGTTGTCCATGAACTCGTGCACACCTTTGGGTTGCCACACGATACCCGATCAGATGCTAAAGTGACTCTAACTGATAATTACTTTAGCGGACGGATGACAAACACTCCCTGTGCGGCCGAATGGTTGGATGTCCATCGCTACTTCAACGCTAGCCAAAAGGCCTTCAATGAAAACACAAGCGTTCAGATGCTCCCGCCAAGTCTTGCCAGTCCTCCGAATAATTTCCGCTTCCGTTTTGAGGTAACCGACTCCGATGGACTCCATCAAGCACGGTTGTTCGCAGCCGGAATTGACGGTATGACCGCTTGTAAACAGCTAGACGGTACGAATGCTACTATTGAATTTGTCACAAATCTGGTACTACCAACAAGTGATTATATATCCTTGACGGTTATGGATGCGAACGGAAACTTCGCGAATTACTCATTTCCGATCGACATCATCCCCTTGCTGCCTCCGCCCGAAGTAGTGTCAATACCGGATGCGAATTTAGAGGCGGCACTGCGGCGAACCCTCAACCTGTCTTCAGACCAACCTCTCACGTCGCACGCAATGGGAAGTATACGGCAACTCTTTGCCCAGAGTAGCCAGATAACAGACCTCACCGGCCTTGAGCATGCATTTAACCTAGTGCTTTTGTACATTCCTGATAACAAGATCAGCGACATAAGCCCCCTCGCAGCATTGCCGCAATTAAAGGGATTAGAGGGGAGTGATAATCAAATCAGCGATATTACTCCCCTTGCAAAAGTGACGTTCTTGAAATCCCTATCACTCATACGCAATCAAATCAGCGACATAAGCCCCCTCGCAGAATTGGAGCACTTGGATCAATTACTACTCCACGGCAACCAAATCAGCGACATAAGTCCACTCGCAAGAAGGACGCTCATGAGCGACTTATCGCTCAGCGACAACCAAATCAGCGACGTAAGTCCACTCGTAAGAATGACGCGTCTGCTAAATCTATATCTATGGCGCAATCCGATTGCGGATACCTCTCCGCTTCACGAACTACGGCGTCGGAATCCGAATGTGGAAATAGATATTGATATCGGTGAACCGCCTCCCCCCCCTCACACGTTGGAGAAGGTTTCCGGCGACGAGCAGCAAGGCCCGGTCGGCGCTGCATTAGCCGAGCCATTTGTCGTTTCGGTGTTGGATCAAAACGGCGTGATTGCCTGGGCGGTCGTCACTTTTTCGGTCACCGCCGGTGGAGGGACGCTGTCGGCTACCACCGTCACCACCGATGCCAATGGCCGAGCCAGAAGCACGCTGACGCTAGGCAGCGAACCGGGGACCAACACCGTGGAGGCCTCCGTAGAGGGGCTGGGGACGGAGACCTTTACTGCCATCGGTCAAGCGACGACCGATTCCGACAGCGAAGAGGAAGATGGAGAAGAGGAAGATGGAGAGGAAGATAGCGAGTTGGCTTTCGATTTCGCCGGAGTGGAAGACCAAGAGTACACCGCTGGTACGGCGATTAGCGCGCTGGTATTGCCGGAAGCTACAGGCGGTGAAGGCGAGATAACGTACAGCGTATCAGAGCTTCCTGATGGCCTGTCGTTTGATGCGGCCACGCGGACGCTTTCAGGCACGCCCGAAGCCGCCACCGATGGGACCGTCGAGATCACCTATACAGCGGAAGACAACACAGGAGGCACCGCCTCGTTGACCTTCTTCATCACGGTCAACCCACCGCTGAGCTTCGGCGACTTGCTCGACCTGTTCAATTAAATGGCACCGGCACGCACTCTGCCGATCTCTTGGGTGGTGATTTACTCGTGCCTATTGTAGAGGAAACTGCAACACAACTTAGAGGTGGGCTAAATGCGCAATACAAATATTGGAATCTTGACGGCCCTACTCGTGGCATTGAGCACGGGTCTGGCTGAAGCAACAGTCGCGGGCACAATCCAGTCTCCGCTCGCTCCGCTTTACAGTAGAGACACAACCCCTCTGGAGCAGGAGTGGTCGTCGTTGCGCCCCGCGGCCAAGGCAGTGGCGCAAGCGTCTGAGTGCCTGTCTATTGACGTTGCCGCCCTCACAGGGGATGCTCTGACCAACTATCTGCGGACCACCTCGGAAGGTTGTCTGGAGCGCACTCTCCATATCTCCAGTAATCCATCTATAAGAGCCGACGTGCCCACCATCTTCAGCAATCGCAACATGCAGTCAGTGCTCGCTAAAATTGAAGAGTTGGCTGTCGGATATGACGGGACTAACAGCACTGGGATGCTGCAACTCTGGTCCTTCGTCCAGACCGGCTACAGTTACCACAGGTGGTTTTCTTCCGAGACGGGGGTAGGTCCGTCCGACGCGGCAACCGACCGCGCCTATCTCGCCGCGTCGGATGCCTTTGCCTCCAGTGACCACTTTTATGCCCCCAACGACGAGGCCGCTCAAATCTTGTACTACTACTTCGAGGCAGCTTTCGCTGCTGGGCTGCGCCGAAATCACTTGGCACCGATCAAAAAGGTTTTGTCCGGGTTTACTCCTGAACGGGCGGGCGGCGAGACATGGGACCCTCAGCCAGCGGCTTTCATTACGGTCTTGCGTCGGGTACATGGGGCCTTCGAGAACCAAGACGAAGGACTCACCCTACACCAGAACTTCATGGACGCCCTCGCACAGGATCCGGGATTCGTCGAGATCATGCTACAAGTTACCCGCTATGACTTTTTTTTATTTCTTGAAGAATCCGATTCATTTACGTATAGGCTGCGCCTGTTAGAAACGGCCATTAAAATCCTCGTCCGCTTTACCCATTTAGATAGTCTAAAGGAAGCCGCCATCTCGGCATTGACCTCTGTCCTCTCCGAGCATCCGCGTCTCAGCAGCCCCTTCTTGGCAGTGGCACGAGCGCTGGAAAATCAGGTTGACTGTGCCAGCCTGAATATCTGTCGCGACGTGTTAGAACGCGAAATCCTCGCCCAAGCTCTCCCCAATACATACAGCTTCGACGATGGTGCCATCGTGTTTAAAACTCCCTTGGATTTGGAGGAAAAGAAAGTTCAGCTCTGGTACTACGCGGTCAAGGAGGTGCAGGCGCAGTTTCATCGGCTAGTAGAAACGGACGAAGTCGTGGATGACGACGGGGATGTGCTCACCGCCAGGATCTACGGTACCAAGTTGGATTATACAATATTTGAGGCATATCTGTCCTACGCAGATACTAGGGGCATTTACAGCGGCGGCTTCTATAGTGGTGGCATCCTGCGCACTTGGGTACACAATCAGCCCGGTGATCGCGTCACATACAGTGGCGGCTCTTTTGAGGAGGCCATTCGCCACGAGTACGCCCACTATCTGGCCGACCGCTTCGGCCTGCATGGCGGCCCTTGGTTCGACGAAGGTCTGGCCGAGTTCCTAGTGGGCAGCACCCAAGCTGAGGGTGCCCCCGTGCGCCCGAACCAAGTGCGGTACATCGCCAGTGACGAACTCCGACTCGACACGGCCAGTCTCTTCAACTCCACGTACAGCGGCGACTTGGGGGGCGGCCACTTCTACTACTACGCCGATCTCTTCTTCCATTTCATGTACCAGCAGCGGCGTACTCAGTTGTTGGAGTTGTTCGACTTGCTCCGTAGCGAGGACCATACAGCATACCGCACCCGGATCAGCACTTGGGCGGCAGATCGTCAACTGGCCGCTGATTTCGACGCCTTTTTGGATGAACAGATAGCCAACGTCTCAGGGGGGGTTGGCAGTGCTCCCACCTATGTTCCCCAGACGACCGGCCTTACCAGTAACAGCCCTACAGAGATCGAAAGTGTCCTGCAACGCATAAACAACGATCTGGGATTACGTTGCCAAACCGTTGCGACCGGAGCCATGCCTCGCTTCGGATGTGCTGGAACCTTGCCGGCAGGCTCTGAGTTCAGCGGGGATCAGGGCGAACTCAACAAACACCTGAATACCCGGCTAGACAGCTTTATCGTCGCTGCTGTAGAAGATGGGGCGATCAGTAACTTCAAAGCCATGAACTGCTACTTTGCCAACGTAGCGGGCAGTCCTCCGGTGGCCGACCTATACTGTGAAGGCCCCCTGCGGCCTGCGGATGTGGATTGGGTACCGCCGCAGGTGGATCTGAAAGCCACTCTGACCAACCTCAGTGGCGAATCGAGCGCCTACGTGGAGGAGCGTCTCAGGCTGCGGGCGACGCTGGACTTTCGAGAAAAAGCGGCCTCTAATGTTATCATGACTTGGTCTGCTAGCTTGCCGATAGCAAACCTAAACGCAGTCAGTGCGGGCCGCTGCGAGGTCGTCGAACGGACCGAGCGAAAGGGCACGCTTGCCTGTGGCACAGTCTATAATGAGGACGATGGATGGCCTCTGACGCTTAGTCTGTATTTAGTTCCAATGCAAACCGGTTCTCTCGATTTCTCCGTTGAATTTTCATCGGACGAGCAGGAAATCAAGCCGGCGGACAATATCGCATCCGTGCAATGGACGATCTCGCGAGAGTCATCGCATATTGCTACCCTCTCGTTCCGGGCCCGTTCCATAGCGTTTTCACCTGATGGAACCACCCTCGCGGCCGGGCTCGAGCTATGGGACGTAGCGACAAAAACCAAGATCACCACCTTGGAGGAGTCAGAATACGCAGTCCTATCGGTGGCGTTTTCACCTGATGGCACCACCCTCGCTGTCGGGATGGGGGATGGCACCGTCACGCTATGGGACATGGCGACAAAAACCAAGGCTGCCACCTTGGTGGCAGGAGATGGTGCAGCCAATTCAGTAGCGTTTTCACCTGATGGAACCACCCTCGCGGCCGGATGGGGGGATGGCACCGTCACGCTGTGGGAGGTGGCGACAAAAACCCATATCGCCACCTTCCCTAAGCATGGGGATTACGTCCAATCGGTGGCGTTTTCACCTGATGGAACCACCCTCGCTGTCGGGGCACTAGATTTAGATGATAATACAGTCAAGCTGTGGAACATAGCGACAGAAACTAATATCGCCAATCTCTCTGGACATAATCATTATCTCACTTCGGTGGCGTTTTCGCCCGACGGCACCACCCTCGCTTCTGGGTCGGCAGATGACACGGTTAGGCTTTGGGAGGTGGCGACAAAAACCCATATCGCCACCTTGAATGCCCATTCGTCGGTCGGAGCGGTGGCGTTTTCACCTGATGGAACCATCCTCGCCGCCGGAGTAGCGGAGAAAGGCGTCGAACTGTGGGACGTGGCGACAAAAACCAAGATCGCCTCTCTTGCCGGGCATCCGCTCTGGGTTCATTCGGTGGCATTTTCACCCGATGGGACGATAATCGCTTCGGGATCATCTGACGATGGAACCGTCAAGCTATGGGATGTATCCGAATGGAAACACCCGCTCAATGGCGAGCTAGCCTTCGGTTTCGTCGGGACAGTCGAAGACCAAGCGTACACTGCTGGTACGACGATTACTGCTCTGCAACTGCCGGAAGCTACGGGCGGTGAGGGCGAGATAACGTACCGCGTCTCCGACTTGCCTGCGGGCTTGACGTTTGAGGCGGCCACGAGGACGATTTCGGGCACGCCCGAAGCCGCCACCGATGGGACAGTCGAGGTCACCTACACGGCGCAGGACAGCACAGGAGCCGCTGCCACGTTGATCTTCTCCATCACGGTCAACCCGTCGCTGAGCTTCGGCGACTTGTTCGGCCTGTTAAATGGCGGTGCGAGTGAGAAGAATGCTAGTGGAGGATGAGGGGGATGGTGGCAGAGCCGCAGCAAGCCGGCTACCACCGCCTCCACTGGAATGCCCGCGACGATGCGGGTCGCCCCGTCGCCAGCGGCGTTATCTGTACAGGTTAGTGCCGACGAAGTCGTGTTGACGCTCAAGCTAACCCTGCTGCGTTGATGTCGATCGCCCCTCAAAACGCCGTCGGCCGTCCCTGCGCCCCATCCACGGGAATCATCGCTCCATTGATCCAATTGGCGCGCTCGGACACCAGAAACGCCACCACATTCGCCACCTCCTCTGGCGTCCCCAAGCGCCCAGCGGGAAATTCCCGTTCCACAAACTGGGCAAAGTGCTCGGGCTGCTCTTCCTGAAAACGCGCCCATCCACCGCCGGGGAAAAATATCGATCCCGGCGCAACCGTATTGACCCGCACCCCGCATTCGGCCAACTCCAGCGCCAGCGCACCGGCGAGAAAAATCTCCGCGGCCTTCGCACTTCCGTATTGGGACTTAGGCCCAGGCTTCCACCCCGAGATCGACGAGACGATAACTACCGAGCCTCCGCCCCGCTGCCGCATGTAGGGCAGGGCCGCCCGCGTCGTGCGCACGGCGTGGAACACATTTAGATCAAAGGTCTCCTCCCAGTCCTCATCGGTAGTTTCGAGCAGACTCTGTTCGCCAGCCGCTCCGCCTACATTGTTGACCAAGATATCGACGCCTCCCCACTCGGCTGCGCAGCGCTCGACAACGGCCTCCACCTCCGACTGCGAGCGCACATCGGCGACCTCGGCAATAGCTTCAGCCCCAGTAGCTCTCACCTGCTGCAATGCGCGTTCGAGCGGCTCTTGGTCGCGGGCGCAAATCGCCACCTTGCATCCCTCGTTGGCCAGCGCCAACGCAATCGCCCGACCGATCCCCCGACTCCCTCCAGTTATCAGAGCAATTTTGTCTTTCAGTCCTAGATCCATTTACGACCTCCTTTGTGCAAAACGGGAAAGGCGCAGGAATTTGATGGGATGCTGGGTATCGCCTTCCAGCGCCAGTTCGGCCAAAATTTCGCCCACTACCGGAGAGAATTTGAAGCCGTGGCCGGAAAAGCCCGCCCCGAGCACCACAGCCGGGCATTCGGGGTGGATGTCCAAGACAAAGTTCTTATCCGGCGTCAGCGAATACATGCAGACGGCGTATTTGCTCAGCTCTGGTTGCAGCGCGGGAAAGAATCGCGCGAGAAAATCGAGGACGCAGAGTTGATCGCCGTCGGTCAATGCGCGATTGAGTTGGAGCGGGTCGTCCACCGGGTCGTGCGACACATTGTGCTCGGCCAACTTGAAGCCCCACGGCGCTTCCGCGGGAAAACCATAGAAGTACTGTTCGCCATCGGCGATGAAGAAGCAGGGGAACGCGCCGCGCGCGTACTGCTCCACGCCGCGCCCCTGGTACCACAACAGCACCTTGCGCACTACGCACGCCGCCACGCCCAGTCGGCATAGCTCCGGCACCGCCCAAGCCCCGGTCGCCAGCACTAACCGCGCAGCGAGCAAGCGCCGTCGCTCGGTCTCCACTACCACTCCTTCGCCTTCGCGCCGCCACGACAGCATGGTCTCCCCAGTGTAGAGCTTTGCGCCGTGCTGCTGAGCCAATGCAACGTGCTGACGGACGCAGTCCTCGACTCGGAGAAAACCGCCTAGCGGATCGTAAAAGCCACTCCACTCCTCTGGAAAAGCCAAATCTGGGTAGCGTGCGGCAATCGCTGTCCCATCGAGCTGTTCGTGCGGTAGGTCGTGCGCCTGATAACAGGCCGCCTGTCCCTGCATGGCCTCCGCGTTGGGATCGCCCGCCACCAGCAGTCCGACGCGAGCAAAGAGTTCCCCCGCCCCTTCGGCCTCTAGCTCCTCCCACAACTCGTAGGCCCGGTGCAACAGGGGCACGTAGTCGGGATGCTCCATATAGGCTTTGCGAATGATACGGGTATCCCCGTGCGAAGATCCCCGGTCGTGGGCTATGCCAAAGCGCTCTACAGCGCAGACGCGCACGCCGCGGCGCGCCAAGTGGTACAGCGCGGCACTGCCCATGCCACCAGCCCCTGCGACGATGACATCGTATTGTTCTGCGACCATTGCTTGATTGTACCTCCCATCAAATCCCTCAGAGAAGAATACCTTAATTCAAACTTCAAACTTCCCTCAGCGCCCGCAACCCACAACTTGACGCTGCTATCCCTAACCGCGATACTTTTTTGTCTATATTAACTCCAACTTAGAGCTTAGTCGTGCGCATTGTCACTGGCACCTATCGCGGTCGGCAGATACCCTCCGGGCGACGCCTGCGCCAGATCCGCCTCACCTCCACGCGCCTCAAAGAAGCCGTATTCTCCATGCTCGGCCCCAACTTAAAGGGCCGCACCTTCCTCGACTTGTGTGCTGGCTCGGGTCAAATGGGGCTCGAAGCGCTGAGCCGGGGCGCGAGCGTCGAGATCAACGAGCCAGATCACCAACGGCGGCGGCAGATCCGCTCGCTGCTCTACCAATGGAAGGCTGGCGTCGAGGGCCTGCACTCGGTCAAGGCCCAACAACTCATCCCCCAATTAGCCGTAGCCGGTCGCCGCTTCGACATTGTGTACGCCGATCCCCCGTACCACGCCCGCTACTGCGGTGCCCCGCTCCTGTTGGGCCTAATCGAAGCCCTCGGGGAATCCCCGCTCTTTAACGACGAGGGCCTGCTGTTTGTGCAGCACCAGATCGACCTAGACGTGCCCGAGCAGAGTGGGCACCTCGCGCTTACCGAGCAGCGAGCCTACGGCAACACCACCCTCAGCATCTATCGCCACCTAATCCCATGAAAATCACTCACGTCGAAGCCATCCCCGTGCGCGTGCCCAGGCCGCAGCCGTTCCAAAGCAGCCTCGGCACGCACCAAGCCTCTGAAAACGCCGTCGTCTTGATCCACACCGATGCCGGCCTCACCGGTCTCGGCGAAGCCTCTAGCATCTGGGACCGCCGCGGACGCGGAGAAAGCGAGGCCATCAACGGGCTGCTCGCCGATATGCTCTGCGGCCTAGACCCGCGCCGCATCCGCGAGATCGCCGACCGCATGAATCAAGTCCTGCACCGCTCCTTCCCGGCCAAGGCCGGCATTGAAATGGCCCTCTACGATTTGGTCGGCAAAGCCTGCGACGTGCCCGTTTACCAACTGCTGGGCGGCCAAGTCCGCGACCGCGTGTTGCTGAGTCATTCGCTGTCCATGGGCGACCCCGAGGCCATCGCCGCCCAAGCCCAGAGCCTAGTGGCGCAAGGGTACAAAACCCTCAAGGCCAAAATAGGGCGGGACCTGCGCGCCGACCTAGCCGTACTCACAGCCGTGCGCAGCGCAGTTGGCAGCGAGATCGTCCTGCGCGTGGATGCCAACATGGGCTGGTCCTCAGCCAAGGAAGCCGTGCGCTCCATTGAGGCAATCGCGGACTTTGACTTGGAACTGGTCGAGCAACCCTTAGCAGCCGACGATTTAGAGGGACTGCGCTTTGTCCGCGAGCGCGTCTCGCTGCCCATCATGGCCGACGAGAGCGTCTGGACTCCGACCGACGCCCTCAACTGCGTCCGCCACCAAGCCGTCGATGTCTTCAACGTGTACGTGTCGGAAGCCGGCGGCTTGGGTGCGGCTGCGCGCATCTTCGCCATTGCCGAGGCAGCGCGCCTGCCCTGTATCATCGGCAGTATGCCCGAGCTGGGGATCGGCACCGCGGCCCAAGCCCACCTCGCCTTTGCCATGCCCAACTTGGGCTACGCCAGCGACGTGAATGGCTGCGTCTATCACAGCGGCGACGTCATCCGCGAAAAGCTGCCCATCGCCGACGGGTACATCCTCCCGCCAGCCGGCCCGGGCCTCGGCGTCACCCTCGACGAGGACGCACTCGCAGAGTACCGCTGCGACGGCTCGGCTGAGCTCGCCGAAGCCCGCTGATGCGCTTCCGGCCCTGTATCGACCTGCACGAGGGGCAAGTCAAGCAGATCGTCGGCACCAGCCTAGGCGACGGCAGCGCCCCCCAAACCCACTTCATCGCCCCCCATCCTCCTGCGTACTTTGCAGCGCGCTATGCCCGCGACCAGCTCTTCGGCGGCCACGTCATCATGCTCGGTCCGGGCAACGAGGACGCAGCCGCACAGGCGCTGGCCGCTTTCCCTGAGGGCTTGCAAGTCGGCGGCGGCATCCTCCCCGACAACGCCGCAACTTGGCTCAGTCGCGGTGCTGCGCAGGTGATCGTCACTTCCTATGTCTTTAGCGACGGCCAACTCCACCACAGTCGGCTGGCGCAAATGGTAGCTGCGGTGGGGCGCGACCAGTTAGTCTTAGACCTCAGTTGCAGCCAACGCGACGGGCGCTACGTGGTGATGACCGACCGCTGGCAAAAGGCCACGGATTTTGCTATCAGCGCGGACAACTTGGCGCTCCTCGCCGAGTCTTGCAGCGAATTCCTCATTCACGCCACCGGGGTCGAAGGCAAGCAGCAAGGGGTCGATGCCGAACTCGTCGCGCTCTTGGGCGAGATCGCGCCGATCCCGACGACGTACGCCGGCGGCGTGAGCAGCACCGAGGACATCGCGGTCCTCCGCAAGCTCGGCCAAGGGAAACTGGATTTTACGGTGGGAGCGGCGCTGGATATTTTCGGGGGCACGGGACTGCGCTACGAAGATATGTTGGCATACCGAGGGGAGAGGAGCGAGGCCGAGGACAATCGGCCCAACTCATAGAGCTTGACGGCGTTCCTCTGCGTCCCGGATGAAGGGCTCGCTTGCGACAGGGCGCGAACGAGGTCGCCGTGCGACTAGTGGTGGGGCCAAAAGATCGCCGCAAGCAAGTGATACTGACCAGCGTCGAGTTGGCTATCTCTCATTGACGATCAAACCGAGGGTCAGGTGGCGTCCAGAGTGTGGTCGGCGTACCGGACGGTGCATTACGTAGAGGACGCCTTTTATTGGGTTTTATATTGCTCTTTTTGTTCGAGTAATGTCAGTTGTGTAGGTTCTTTCGGTTTATCTGGATAAAGAGACTCAACGGATTTTTCAAAATCGCTAAGAGCGTTCTCATGGCCGCGCAAAAACCAATGTTTATGATTTTCGAGATACGCCTTTCTAATAGACTCGTTACGCAAATCAAGAGGAACGCGCTCCATTCTTGGATCAATACTATCGAATCCTACAAACTCTTTTTGCAAGCGTTCTTGCGACATTTTTACGTAGTCGGGGTTCAATTCAATTCCGACGCCGACTCGATTGAGCTGTTGACATACCCTGAGTGTGGTTCCACTACCCAAGAATGGGTCGAGAACTAGCGATCCTTCATTGCTTGAGGCTAATATCATTCGCTCCATCAGCCCTTCCGGTTTTTGAGTTGGGTGATTCTGTCTATTCTCATTGCAGTAGTGAACGTGCGAAAATTCCCAAACATCCCCTGGATTTGCCCCTCGCATGTTGTTGCGTTCACGGTAGTATTTTTGGGGTACGCGAATATTGTCTAAATTAAAAATAAAATCCTTTGTTTTTGTGAACATTAGAATATCGTCGTGCCGAGGGGAAAAGCCTTTCTTTTTTCCTATTCCTTGCGTATAGTGCCACACGATCCAGCTATTGAAGAACATTCCGAATTCTCTATCTAGGAGATCATAAAGAGAGGAAATAAATCGGAATCCCATAAAAACATAAATCGTTCCATCGACCTTTAGGAGCCTATGCGCTTCTTTGATCCAATTTTTTGAGAATGCTAAATATCCTTCAAAGTCTTTAGTATCACGATTATTACCATAGTCTTTTCCCAGATTATAAGGGGGATCGGCAATGATAAGGTTAAAAGTCTCAGAGTCGATCTTTTGCATTTCAGAGACGGCATCTCCTAAAATTATTTTTTGTTTAATCATCGGATTTTATCCATCCATTTTTATTGGCTAATTCAAGCCATTGCTCAAACGACCGCCGATCAGACTGAAGGTATTTCTGATCGAGCAACTGACAAAACTCCCATGTGGTTCTTTCTTCAAGTTCAACGTAGTGAATATCCCGTATCTGGATTTGTCCCGTTCCAAGCGCAGGATTATAGCTTATGTCACTTGAAGATAGATATTTGAGGTCATAAGCATTATACGAAACAACTTCCATGATTCCATCCATCAATTCTGTAGTTTTATTACGCTTTGAATATACGCGGTGTTTCAGAGAAAGAATGACAAATATGTAATCGGAGTCTTCAATATAGGCAGTGCGAATACGAGCGTATGAAGTGATATTCGGCGACTTCCCACTAGATTCTATGTCCTCTGATGTTGCCTTAACATCAATCTCTGCCGTCACGCCACTTTCAAGTTTTCTTTGCTTCTGGAATTGTAATATGATATCCGCCATATGTAGGCGTTCAACTGCTTCTACATTGATTAATTGATATTTATTGTTCTTATCTTCGAGGGCATCATAAAACGTTTGGGCAGCCCATGCTTCAACAAATGGCCCAGCGATCTTATTGATATTCTCCATCGGAAGACCAAACTTTAGATTTGTATTGATAAAAATTTTATTTTTTTCTTGTTCAATGGCTTCTTTAATAATCGCTTCAATAGTAGTCGTGACGAAGTGCGAGCATTCCGAGTAGTCATCAGACTGATTGGGAATTTTGAAGTTTTGTGTTTCGTATGTCATCGTTGTTCCTTCGCCTTGTTGTAGTTTTTGAGAAATCCGCGCTTTGGCAGCCTCGCGTCGTTTTTCACGCGCCTTGGTTCCACGATTGATTTCACTTGGCCCTCGGGTGCTTTCTCTCATATACGTTTGATAATCAAATTCTGTCTCTTGTGTAGTATTCATCTAGTTATCCTAACGTCTCGGATCGCCCGAACCCTGTCAAGCACCGCTGTCGCCAAGCTACACCGCCACCACCGCCTCCGTATCCCCCGCCGCCAGTGCATTCATATACGCCAGCGTCATATCGCGGGTGCGGTATTTCCCGAAGGCGGCTTCGTCTTCGCGGCGGACGATGGGGAAGGTGTCGAGGACGTATTCGGCGTCGTCCCGCGACAGGCCATAGAGGTGGAAGTAGAGCGCGTCGAGGCGGGCGCGGAGGTGGCGGCGTTCCTCTTCGTCCCAGATGAAGGGCTCGCCGTCGTAGCCGAGGTCGCGGGCGAAGGGGGCCATGTCGTGGGCTGTGTACGTGAGGCGGAGCACGTGGTCGTGGATGAGGTCACGAGCGGTTGTCGCGCCGAAGGAGCGGTCGTAGTCGGCGGGGGCGATGACGGGGAGTTGTTCGACAATGAACCAACTCAGATTTGTCCCTGGCATTTTGTGGCGCGTCACATAATCGAAGCAATAGCTGTTGAGATTCGCAATGAGCAGGCAAGCGTCGGCTGCGGAAAAATTTTTCTCCGGCATCAAAAGGAAGATGCTGTCACTCAAGCCGATTTTTGGTACAGCGGCTGCAATCATGGTTCTAGCATCTGTTGGACGTGCTATACGCCTATACGCAATAGTCCAGCTAAGCCTGTCGGGCATATTGCCACTCACTTCCTGTTCTATGACCCAATATTGTGTCATGGGGCTAAATGCTGGATTGGCGTGTTCGGCTTCAGTGACAGCGACGCTCAGATACGGATTAATAGTGTTGTCTGGGTTGTATTTCACCGAATTGGCTCGATGGTCGAACTGACGAATCATTCGGCCCTGGTACAGGGGCAAATACAGTTCCTCGCCCCGTTTCCAGCGATTGCCCTCGACAGGGTAGAAACCTTCGGCTTCGAGTTGCTCGGAAGTGCGGAAGAGGTGGGAGTCATTGGCCATGTGAAACATTGTGGAGTACTTCACCCGCCACGCACGCTTCTTTTTGCTTTGCAGACGCTTCACCAACACCGGATGCTGCTCGTAGATGAGTCGCGTAATCTCCGCGTCTTTCCGACTGCGAAACACGGGCGCAGTGCCAGTATTCGGATTCACGCGGGCGAAGTCTTCCGGCGACAATGGAAAACAGCGGTCTTCGTCATGGACCGTTTTCGTATCGTGGAGAAAAAAGGCGCATTCGGCCTGATCGAATTGTCGCTCCTCGCCGCCCAAGATGAGAGCGCAGAATTTGAAAGAAGCGTGAACGTCCTTGAAGAAAATTTTCTTGTTTTCAAAATCGAATAAGCCGCCTACCCGTCCGCTGGTCGAAACGGACTTGAAAAACCGGGCCGCTGTCTTGTCGGCGTAAATGCCCGATGGCGTCAGCAAGCCGACAAAACCATCCGGCTTAATCAGGCTCATAGACCGCTCGACGAACAGTGAATACAGATTGATGTCTCCGCCGCTGAGCAACGGATAGTCGCCACCGGAGCGGACCATTTGGCTTAGGCTCTCGGCCTGCGCTTTGGCCGCGTCGAACTCAGTCGCAAGAGACGCTCCCTGTTTGCGAAACTTCTGAATGCCTTTTCGCCGCGCCGCCGCCGTCGGTGCCAGAGCGAGTTCTATATCACGAGTTGCAAACCACTCGACTTCTTGCAGCTTGATCCGATCCCACGGCGGATTGCCAATAACCGCGTCAAAACCACCCTGCGGACGGCTTTTCTGCCACCGATGCCACACCCCCGGAAAGGCCACCTCCCAATGCAGAAAGCCCTCGTGGCTGACAATGGTTTGTGCCTCGCGCCACAGATCGGCAAACCGCGTGTCGTCGGCAACGTCCATTTCCTCCGGCCCTCGCGCCAAAAGCTCGTACGCCATCGCCGTATGCTGGCCGAGCGTTGTAACCAGTGGCCCCTCAAATTCATCGCGTTCTTTCTTCTTCATGCCCACAGTCAGCCAACGCCAGCCACACAGAAAGTCGAGCAAGCCGCGTAGATCGGCGGTCGTCTCCTCCACCCCGTCGAACAGCTCTGCCGACTCCTGCACCTCCGCCACGTCCGCATCGGACATCTCCTCAATCCGCTGCATCCCGTCGGTAGCCGTCTCCGCCCCGGCAATGGCACTACTGGCAAACATCCCGCCGAGCCGGTGCAACTCATCCGTGGCATCCCGCACCCGCAGACCAAC
The DNA here is from genome assembly GCA_022827835.1 of Candidatus Latescibacterota bacterium. Classification (GTDB taxonomy): domain Bacteria; phylum Latescibacterota; class UBA2968; order UBA8231; family UBA8231. Next base: position 31,283 of record JAJEIO010000053.1, on the reverse strand, counting down.
CAGCGAGTCGCCGCAACGCAAATGGTGATCGAGAAAAGACAGCGGCGCGCCCACCGTAAAACTGTGCAGCCACAGCGACACCTTGGCCAACTCGACCGTCAGCCGATTCTTATCCACCCCGTAAATGCAGCGCTTGAGCACCATACGGCGGATAATGGCTTGGTCAGTAAGCTGCGCCTCGTCCAAGACCCAGTTCGATTCGTTGGCCCGTTTGCAAATGTCCTCCCGAATCGCCGCCACGCGCCCCACCAGCGGCGACGCATACTCACCGTCTAGCCACTCCGGAACCGAGGGGACGCGCTCGATTAACTCAGCGATGTAATCCGACAGAAAATCCACCGCAGTGACGAGGAAGTGCCCGCTACCCATCGCCGGGTCCAAAACTTTGAGGTCTAGTACCGCTTCTGCCGGATCGAGTTGCTCAATCTCTTCCCGCCGTTCCTGCTTGGATCGACGGTCGCTTTTAAGCACGGCGGCCTTGTCCTCAAAGGCTTGTAGCCGCTCTTCGGCCAGCGGCTTCAAGGTTCGCTCGACAATCAAATCAACGAGTTCCTGAGAGGTATAGAAACTGCCGCTGTCCTTGCGGGCATACGGATTGGGACGAATGGAAATGTTGCCGTCGTCATCGCGCACCGGCTCGCGCTCCAGCAGCCGCTCGTAAATCGAGCCAAGCTGCTGCACCGACATGTCGCGGTAGTTGACAAAGCGGCGCACGCCCTGCGAATCCTCGGCGTGACTCAGGTCGTAGATGATGGGCGCAATTTCTTCATCGGCCAGCCGGACCGTTTCCAACAATGGCGCAGCTTCCACCGCAAACAGCCCGCCATTGTACGGCGGCAAACCAATAGACTCGTCGCCCTTGTCAATGAGCTTAAATAACGTCGTCAGATGGTCGTAATAATTGGTGGCAATCGCCGAGTACGTATCGTCAGCCGCCATCCTGCTCGCAATGTCATCGCGGACAGGCTTGCGCAAACCATAGTCGTCGTATCGCTCATCGTTGACCGGCAATAGCCCCCGATCCTCGGCATAGAGCACAAACAGCAGCCGATAGAGAAAGATCAACGCCGCATCCCGGCTCGCGACGAGGCTTTCCTCCGACTTCTGCACAAGCGCATTGACGAGATTGGGAAACACCCGCTCAAACACCACCCCCGAAAGATCCTGCGCAACCTGTTCCTCATAGCGCCGACCCTCAGCTAGCGCCTCTTCGAGAAACGTACTCGTGGCCCCATCTCGCAGCGTGAAGGACTCGCGGCGAAACAGCAGGTGAAAAACGCGGAGGTCGTCTTCCTTGCCGGGCTTGAGCAGTTCTGCCAGATCGACTTCAAAGAAACCGCTAGCACGTGGCCGGGCGCGATAGTCGTAGAGCCGCCAGATACTACCATTGGTCAGAATGCCCCAGCGAATGCGTCCCTCCGACTCGATCTCAGCCGTCGCCAAATATCGAAGAATCTGACCGTGAGGCGTCCCACGCTGCGCCCGATCATTCCGGTCCCGGCTGTCGAGCGCAAGCCCAAAGCGCTTACTCTCTTCAACTACTGTCGCGTACTGGAAGGGATTCCCGTCCCGCGCCTTGGATTCGGCGTCAGCGAAAAGCAGATGGTCGGGAATGTCCTCATGGCCGGCCGCACTTGGCTGAGGCACGTACTCGGTCCATCCCAATAGCTCCAGAACCGGACGAATAAGCTCTTCCTCCGTGCGAGCTTCGTTGGGATTTCGGGAACGGCTGAGGGCGCTGTGATGTCGAGCAACGCCGTTCCTAAACGCAGCAAACGCTTCCGGCTGGTCAACAGACGCTTGCCACTCGGGCGTGGTCTTTATGCCGTCGGTGAGGAAATAGTGAGTGAATAGCTGGCCGGTCATATTGAGAGAAAGCCGCTAGTGCCCCGACAGCTTAAACAGATTGACCGCCGTAAAGTTGATGATGGCCCAGATCGTAAACAGCAGGGCTATCTCGGTCTTCAGCGACATCCGCTCGTCTTTAGGCACCCGCATCGCCAGATGCAGCACCGCATAGGCCATCGGGATCAGCAACAGATTGTTGGCATTGGCCCCTTTAAGCACAAAGTCGAGGGTGCGCGGGTCGAACAATATGAACAGCAGCCACCCAAACGGGAAGGCGATTTGGAAAATGCGTATCCAGCGGCGATAGCCCTCTTCTTCGGCTAGCGCGCTCACCTTCAGTTGCCGCAGAAAGTCAGCGCCAATCCGCCCCGAAGAAGCGGCAAATACCAGCAGCGTGGAAAAGAGCGTGCAAAACCCCCCGAACATGAAGATATAGTACGCCCAGCCGCCGATGCTCTCGGTGAAAATTAGCGAGACTTGCTCGACGACCTTCATTCCTTCGGGCAAGACTTGTAACTGATTGAGCACCGACGCGCCCAGCAGGTAATACGCGCACGTGACCACCAGCGCGATGCCCGTACACACGCCCGCATCGGTGATCAAGACCCGCATCCAGCCCCGGTATCGCGCCTGCCATTCGGGGCTATCGTCTTTTGGCCCGACGAAATCCGGGTAGCCTTTTTCCACGATCCAATAGGGATACATGAAAAGCTCGACCGCGGTCGCGCCGACCGATCCCATCACCGCCAACGCCACAAACGCGCCTTCGGTTGGCATGGCAAAGCGGAAACCCGAGGCGATTTGCTCGCTGCTGATTGCATAGCTCGTGCCTTGCAGTGCGAGCACCGATCCGATGACGACTAAACTGAAGGTCGCCACCAACGCAGAGACCATTTTCTCCAAGTCGCCGTATAGCCCCCGCCACAGCAAAACCGACATGGCGAGGAAAATGGCTACCGCCCACACTTGTTCGGACGCAAAGGGAAAAACCGTGACCATCAGCCCGGCCACCGATCCCAAGATGCCGATGACGGCCACCGTCACCGAGAAGTAGCCCACCACGCAGAGCCACGCGATCCACGAGGTGCCGCGCCAGCGCGCGCCCGGCACTTGGTCGAGGATTTGCACGGTACTGCTCTTGCGCAACAGGCACTGCCGGCCCAATTCGAGTTGAATCACAAACTTGACCAAACAGGCCAAGATCACGCCCCAGAGAAAGACAAAGCCGACCTCGGCCCCCATCCGCGTCGTCACCAACAACTCGCCCGAGCCGACCACCGACCCCGAGACAACGACGCCAGGGCCGATATTGCGTAAGAGGCCGCTGAGACGGGTGGGGGCCTCGCGGATGCTATTTTGTGCGCTGTCCATACGTGTACTCCGTTTTGTCTTCTGGGATCGGGCAAGACGCCCGTAAAAGCGGCTTTAAGATAGGAACTCAAGCCGAAGATGCCAGCAGCGCACGGGAAAATGGGCGGCCTGCGGCCCGATTTTAGCTTGCATTGGCATAGCCCGAGCTATTGCTGTTATTAAGACTCAATTGCATTCATCAACTTCGCACACCACTCTCGATATCGAGTTTTTACCCCTATTAGACAAAGGAGCTCTTCGCATGGCTAAGAAGCCTGCTGCTAAGAAGACCACTGCTAAGAAGAAGCCCGCAACCAAGAAAGCCGCTACGAAGAAGAAACCTGCTGCCAAGAAGACAAAAAAGAACTCTTACGATTCCACAGACGCGAATACAGAGAGACCGAATATCGCAGAAAAAGTTCGCTTTTGGGAGGAGCAAGACAAAATCAATCAGGCACTCATTCCCCGCGTGAAAGAGCTGCATGAGAGTGTGACCGACCTCCATAAACGGACCGCCAACATTAGCAGCCAAATCGCCGAAGCCGAGGCACGTGTCCTCCAAAAAGTACAAGAGCAGAACGAACAGCGGTTCAAACAAGTGCAAAGCCAGATACAAAAGATTCAGGGGCAGAACAAACAAGCGAAGCGCCAAGCTAGTCAAGAGCAGGACAACGGAGGCTGTGTTTCTCTTATTGCGCTGGTCCTGTCTGTTCTCGCGCTGGGCTTCAGCATCTACCAGTGGTTTGCGTAGTCATGCAGTCTATCCAGCTACTTTCCGAATTGGAACAAGTGCCGCTTCTCGGCGAGTATGGTTGCTACACCTATGAAGACGTGGTTGAACTATCGGGATTGATGCGAAATGACCTCTTCGCTATTGAAGTCGCAGCGGGTGTTGAGGACTCATGTTCCACATTGTTTGATGCACGGAATGTACCCGACGACTTATTCGAGGCATATCGCCTCGCGTCGCCGGGCGTAGCGGCTGACTATTCGCTGCATGAGCGGTACCTAGAGATGGTTGATCGTGGGCCAGGAAGCGTCGAGGGATTTATTAGCAACCTCAAGGGGAAATTGGGCGAGCTTCGCGTACAAGAGCACTTGCAGCAGGAGTTCCCTGGCTATTCGTTTGAGATTGCCGCCGACCAGAACCAGCCGGTGTGGGATATTCTCGCCGCAAGCCCCGACGGGACAGAAACGCAAATTCAAGTGAAGATCGGAGGCGAGGATTACGCCGATGAGGTAGCTGCCCGAATGCAAGAAGACCCGGATGTGTTGTTCGCTGTTAGCAATGAGATCCGAGCGGCGGTATTGGTCGAGTACCCCGAGTTATCCAGCCAATTTATCGACACCAATCTTTCCAATTACGAGTTCGTCTCCGAAGTTGAAGAAGGTATGGGACTCTTAGCCGAGAACTCTGGCATTGACGTACCTGACAAGGTTAGCGGCTTTCTCCCCTATGTGACAGAGATCGTCCTCGGCATCCGTCTCCTGTACGACATTGTAAAGACGGAACGCGATTTCGAAGCGGTGGAATTCGACGACAAGACGCGCATCAACGCAATGAAGGCACTGGTCCTCTTTCAGCGGTTTGGTATATCTGCCGTTTTAACAACAGCAGGAGGCGCAGTAGGCTCTATTGTACCAGGTTTCGGGAACATATTGGGGGCGATAGCGGGTGCTGGTCTCTCCGCCTATCTAAACAGCAAGCTACGTCCTCATATGCTGGAAATCGGGATGAAACTAGCGGGCATAACGGCGGACGACCTGTTCTATTTCCGCAACAAGGTTGCGGTTGACCGAATCGGCGACTCACTCGCGCATACAGCAGCATCCATGCCATAAAGAAGCAGTCCTATCGCCCGAACATTCGAGAACGATAAAGCCCGCCGATCAGAAGATCGGTGGGCTTTGCTCAAGCAAGGAAGCGTCCCTTCAAAAACCAGCCACAATTCCCTGCAGCCCCTTCGCTAAAGCAATCCATCTCATGCTAATTAAACCATATTGGTTTTAAGAACGCTTCTGACAGGTTGCCTCGCGATACATTGCACGGTACGTTAAAAAAGAATGAAGTTCGCACATCGAGGACTCCAACGCCTGTATGAGCGCGGCGACGCGAAGCGGTTGAATCCCGCCTTGGTTCCGCGCATTCGGAGAGTACTGACGGCCCTAGACGAGGCGACCGAGCCGCGCCACATGAACCTGCCTGGCTGGAGGCTACATCCGCTAAAAGGCGACCAAGCCGGCCACTGGAGTGTGAGCGTATCCGGTAACTGGCGGATTATCTTCAGCTTTGACGGCAGTGAGGCAGTTGGCGTAAATCTGATTGATTACCACTAGATTAACCAAGGGGTTACAACATGACCAGTATGTACGACCCGGCGCATCCAGGTGAAATTATCCGCGACGCAATCGAAGCGAAAGGCTGGACGCTGGCCGAAAGCGCGAACCGCTTGGGCGTCCCAAGGAAGACCCTGTTGCCCGTGCTGAACGGCGAGGCCGGCGTATCCCTTCAGCTTGCGCTGGCACTGGAGCGCCTCGGCTGGAGCGACGCCGGGCATTGGGTGCGGATGCAAGGTGCTTACGACTTGGCACAGTTCCGCAGAACCGAGTCGGCGGCCTGACGCTCAGTCCTTATTGGCTTTAAGAAGGCGTTATTATTAACTGATGTTACGCAAAGGCCATCAGCCATTAGGTATGGGATGCTTCGCTTTACTTAGCATAAAAAAAGAAACGCGCCGGCTGCTGTCATCCTTCAAAAACTAGCCACAATCCCCCGCAGCCCCTCGGCATATTGTCCAAGCACCGCATCGGCCCGATCTCCGCTGCCGCGCTTGTGGATCACTTCCACCGAGCAATACCCATCAAACCCAGCCTCAGCAAGTAAACGCAGCGGCTCGGCGTGATCGAAGATGCCCGCGCCCAGCACGTCGCTGACCTGCAACCTGCCATCGACGATCGTCCCGTCGTGGGCGTGGATATGGCGCGTGTGTGCGCCCAGCATCTGGAAGCTCTCGGCTGGCTCTTCCAGCACCCGCTGCGTGTGCATAAAATCCCACAGCACCTGCAAATTCGGATGCCCTGCCCGCTCGACAACCGCGCGCACCGGTGCCGAGCAGCACCAATCGTCGTGCGTTTCCAGCAACAATGTCACGCCGCGTTCAGCCGCCGCAGGCAACACCTGTGCAAAGCCCTCCACCACGTAATCGACGACCGCAGTCCACTCGCGGCCCCCGCCGCGCTGGCCGCCGAAAACCCGCACCAAGCCACAGTCCAAATCAGCCGCTAGGTCGATGTACTTTTTCAAGTCCTCCACGTGCCCGGCCCGTTCTGCCGCGTCGGCCGCAGCCATCCGCGCACCCGTAGCAATGCAGCAGATTTCCAGCTCCTCGTCCTCCATCCGTCGGCGAATATCCCGCCGCTCTTGGGCCGCAAGCGCAGCCTCAATACCACAGGCGTGATCCCACTCGACGCGCGGCTCAAACCCCTGATAGCCGTGCCGCTTCATGCCGGCGACGACCTCGTCTAACGTCCAGTCTGGACACGCGCTGCTCATAGTCGCCAATTTGATCATAGTATTTTGTTCTCCTCAGTAGCGTTGCGAATGTAGTGAATGGACAGGATAGATGGGATTGTATTGTTTTATCCCATCCTATGTCAAACCCCCTCAATTGATGCAAGGCCTCTCATGCAAATCGGCACCACCCTTACTCGCTTCATCATCGAAGAAGAGCGGCAGCACCCCGAGGCCACCGGCGAATTCACCGGCCTGCTCACCGACCTGAGCATTGCCGCCAAAATCATCGCCCGCGACGTGAACAAGGCCGGTCTCGCCGAGGTAATGGGCATCACCGGTCGCACCAACGTCCACGGCGAAGAGGTGCAAAAACTCGACGAGTTCGCCAATACGCTCATCATCAACACCACCGACCATACCGGTCGGCTGGCCGGTATGGCTTCCGAAGAGATGGACGACATTTACCCCATCCCGGAAAGACACCCACGCGGCAACTATATCCTCGTCTTCGATCCGGTTGATGGCTCGTCCAATATAGACGTGAACGTCTCCATCGGCACCATCTTCTCCATCTACCGCAAGAAAAGCACCGACACCGTTGCTCACAGCGACTTCCTTCGCTGTGGCCGCGAACAAGTCTGCGCCGGCTACATCATCTACGGCTCCAGCACCATGCTGGTCTATACCACAGGCAGCGGCAGCCATGGCTTTACCCTCGACCCAAGCCTCGGCGAATTCCTGCTCTCGCACGAGCACATCGAAATCCCCAAGAAAGGTCAGTACTACAGCGCCAACGAGGGCAATTATCCGAGGTGGGACAAGCCAGTGCGCCACTATGTCAAGCAGCTCAAGGAAGGTCCGCAATCCTACTCGGCGCGCTACATCGGCTCGCTCGTGGCCGACTTCCACCGCAACCTGCTCAAGGGCGGCATCTTCCTCTACCCCGGCGACAGCAAGTCGCCCAACGGCAAGCTGCGCCTCTTGTACGAAGCGGCTCCCCTCGCTTTTGTCGTCGAACAAGCCGGCGGCGCAGCCTCCAACGGAACCCAGCCCATCATGGACTTGCAAGCCACCGAGCTACACCAACGGACGCCGCTATTCATCGGCAGTAGAGACGACGTGGCTACGCTAGAGGACTTCGTGCGAGGCGAGCGGGCGTGAACAGGTGACAGCGCGAGCCGAGAGCGTAAAATTTGCGGTCCGACCTGCGCCTCAGTATTCATGTGCAACAGCTATCTTCTTCACCAGAATCGCGTGAGGAGCAGGCACGCTCCGCCGGCTGGTCATCGACAATGCGATACCACTCCCAACGCAAGCCTTGCGGATCGCTCGACCAGACTTTGTTCTGCGTCGCGTGGCAACAGGTTTCGTTCCGCTGCACTTCGGTCAAAATGCCCGCGTTCCGCAGCCGTTGCTCGGCGTCGCTCACCTCGGCTTCTGCAAATGCTTCGACACCTAGATGGTTGAGGCGTTCTGCCGCCTCTGGATCCTCAAATAGTACCAACTTCAACGGCGGTTGATCGATGGCAAAGTTGGCATAACCGGGATGCCGCTTGTGAGGCTTGGCATTGAAAAGTTCACCGTAATAAGCGACGGCTTCATCCAAGTCATGGACGTTTAGGGCCAATTGCAAACGCATAACTCGCTCCTTTCATATATTCTTTACTCAGTAAGACGCAAGCGACCAGAAAAGGACGCAAAAAATTCTGCTATGCTGCAACGCGCTAATATACCCCTTCACCCGACTGCTGTCATAGCACGGGAGTATAACTCTTCAGTATTGCCAACAGGCGACATAGGGAACCGATTGTGAAAATCACAGCCATCAAACTCTCGGTTTTCGAGCTTCCAGCCACTACCCCGCTCTTTGATCTAGAGCAAGTTCCCTACGGCCATCGCACCCGCTGGCGGGCCTGCGGCCACCGCCGCGCCGAAGCCCCCATCCACGTGCTGCACGTACTGACCGACGAAGGCTCGGAGGGGATCTGCACGGTCGGCGACGCCCGCTACCAGACCATGCGCCGCGAGGAGTTGGAGGCCCTGCGCATCATGGCCATCGGCCAAGATCCACTCGACCGCGAGCGGCTCGACGACAAGCTGCGCTGGGCTACCCGCTCGCTGTTTTCGCGTCCGGGATGGCATGGAGCTTTTGACAATTGCCTCTGGGACATCGCTGGGCAAGCTGCCAGCCTTCCAGTCTGCGCCCTAATCGGTCGGACCCGCCCGCGCTGCCGGGCCTATTACAACTTCCCCTCCGGCAGTCTCGACGACGCCCTAGAAGGGGCAGACCAAGCGCTCGCATCGGGCTTTGTAGCGCTCAAAGACCACTGGTCCGGTCCCCCCGACACCAACATCGCGTGGTCGCGCGCCATCCGCGATCACGTCGGTCCCGACATCGACCTGTTGCACGACGCGGCTGGCAGCCCCTACACCCTGCGCGAAGCACTGCACGTCGGCCGCGCGCTAGAGGAACTCAACTACGGCTGGTTCGAAGAAGCCATTTCCGACCGCGATCTCCAAGGCTTGCAAACGCTGTGCGCCGAACTCGACATACCCGTCATGGCCCTTGAAACCCTGATGCACGACTACGAACTCTGCGCCGCTTGGGTCCGCGCCGAGGCCACAGACCTCATCCGCGCCAACGCCCGCCACGGCACCACAGCCACCCTCAAACTCGCCGCGATAGCCGCCGCCCATCGCACCACCATCGAACTCAACGGTCCGGGCGGCCTTTTTGGCTTAGTCCACGCCCACCTAGTCTGCGCCCTACAAAACACCACGTACTACGAGTATTTTCCCGGCGGCAGCCGCGACGAGATCGGCCGCGAGATCGGCCTACTCAATCCCCCTTTTCCCGTCGATGGCCACATCGCGCCGCCGACCGGCCCCGGCTGGGGAGCCGAGTGGGACCGGGCTTATTTCGCCAAAAAACGCGTGGCCGAATGGTAAATCGCCAGCGGTTGAAGAGCGATGCCGCGTTAGCTAAGTTACGGAGCAGCCGTTCATCACTCAGGAAGTAACCCACCGTGAACCTCAACGCCGCCCAAGTCCAATCCTACCGCGACCAAGGCTACCTCATCGTGCCGGAGGTATTCGCGCCCGACCAAGCCGAGGCCATGATCGGCCACTACATGGAACTGCGCGCCCAAGGCTCCCATCCGGGCGACAGCGGCGGTACCGACGACCAGCCCGACGACCCCAACCACGCCTATCCGCGCATGATCAATATGCACGACTGGGATCCCGCCAGCGCCACTTGGGCCACCCGCCCCGGTCTGCTTGCCGCGGTCGAACAACTCATCGACGACAAACCCGTCCTGCGCCAGACCATGCTCTACTTCAAGCCGCCCGGCGGCCGCGGCCAAGGCTTGCACCAAGACGAGCAGTACATCACCACCGACCCGCTAATCGGCCTGTGGATCGCCCTCGACCCGTCCGATGACGCCGTCGGCCAAATGGTCGTCGTCCCCTGCTCGCACGGCCAACTTCGGCCCGTTGAAAAAGCCGACACCCGCATCTCTTTCACCCGCGCCCAAAGCCAGCTACCTCCCGGAGCCGCAATCGTCGGTCTCGACATGGCCCCGGGCGACGGCCTCTTCTTCGACGGCAAAACCATCCACGGCTCCTACCCCAACCAGACCACTGATCGCTGGCGGCGCAGTTTTATCTGCCACTATATCGGCAAAAGCGCCGAACACTTTGAGCCGCCCCAAGGCTTTCACGTAGGGCACGTGTGAGACAACGCCATGGCCTTCGCTTTTTCCGACCAGCACATTGACGAGTACCGCACTCAGGGCTACACGGTCTTCCGCCAACTCTTGCCGCCTTCACTAGTCGCCGACCTACGCCGCGTCTGCGACGAGGCGCGAGACTTAGCCCGCCAACAGCGCGGCCCCCAAGCCCAGCGCTTGCAGCCAATGGCCGACTTCCCGCTCGACCAACAGCCCTTCATCGACTATGTAGAACTCCCCGCGCTCAACGACGCACTCCACCGCTTGCTCGCGCCGGATTTTCGCGTTGGCGGGCCGCAGGTCATGGGCGTGCTCTTTGAACCGGCCGAGTCCCCGTGGTGTACCCACTGGCACCGCGACTGGCGCGACAATATGCCCGGCTTGGAACTGGCGCGCTGGGACGAGCACTTTGCCGACGACCGCTACCTCAACCAAGTCAACTGCGCCCTGTACGCCGATTCGTGTACTTGGGTCGTCCCCGGCAGCCACCTGCGCCGCGACCTGCCGTGCGAAGTAGCGCGCTTCCCCGAGCGCCCCATTGCCAAGCCCGATCTCGAAGGACAATCCGCTACCGAGCGCGAGTGGACCTGCCTCAGTTACGCACAGAGTATGCCCGGTGCCCGACAGCTCTTCCTCGACGCCGGCGACTTCTGCCTCTACCGCAACACGCTATGGCACATCGGCAATTACGTGCCCTACGCCAAAAGGGCGACCCTGCACGATGCCGTAGATACCGACGAATTTGCAGCATGGCGCGACGAGACCGTGCGCATAGTCCAAGAGCGGCAGGCGGCGGGACACGGAATGGAGAATCCCAATGGCTAAAAACAGCCGCCTCGTGTATTCCTCTGATACCGGTCGCGTACAGCAGCCAAAAAAGCAAGCCGCGGCCCCCACCGGCGACGGCATCGCCCGCGTGCGCCGCGAAAAGAAGGGGCGCGGCGGCAAGACTGTGACCACGATCTCAGGCCTGCGGCTGTCCGTCGCCGAACTAAAGACCCTCGCCTCCGAACTCAAGCGCAAATGCGGCAGCGGCGGGTCGGTCGTCGATCGCGTGATAGAAATTCAGGGGGACAAAGCGGATGTCGTGCTCGCCGAGCTAGCCAAGCGCGGCTATCAGGCCAAGCGCGCGGGCGGCTGATTACTCCAACTCAAACACAAACGGCAAGCTGACCCAAACTGGGACGGCGCGATCGTTTTGCACAGCCGGCGAAAACTCCCAAACCTTGGCAGCCTGCGCCACTGCGCGATGAAAGACCTGCGGCCCCTCGATGCGGTCGATGTGCTCGACCCGCCCCGTGCGACCCACCAGCACCCGTGCAAAGACCTTGCCTTCCACCAGTGCTTTCCGCGCACTGTCGGGATAGGCCGGCAGACCTCTCTTAAGCACTCTCGGCGGCTGCTCCACCATCCACAACTCCGCAGCTTCCACTTCCTCCTCCAAAGGGAACTCGGTCACCACCACGGGCGGCGGCAGCTTATACTCGCGCACAGGCGGCGCGTACTCCACCGGCTTGATGCGCCGGACCGGGGGAGGCGGCAAGGGCAGGCGCATCTCGGTTTCAGGAACGAGTTCTATCTCGATAGTCACAGGCCGCTGCACGAGCCTTCTCGCATCAAACGCAATCTGCGGATCAATCGCCACCACCACAGCGAGCAACAAGACCGCAAACCCCGCTGAAGCGCACAGATCCCGTGCATAGGTGCGCTTGAGATCTGCATCTTTGCTCTTCAGCCGGATCATGCTGGCCTCGGCATCAATTAGAGGGCGGGATTTGCTTGCCTTGCGGATCCTGTTCGTCGCTGATTTGCGCGCCCAATTCGGCTGCCAGTTCGCCGCCGATAAAGTGCTCAAGCGCGTCGGCTGGGTCGTGTACGTGGTCTTCGGGTAGGCCCAGATGGCTCATATAGGTCTCCCAAAGCCGGTGATAGCGCAACAGGCGCAGCGCGGCTTGTTGGCCCTTTGCAGACAATCCGACCACGCCATTCGCCTGTACCAGCAGTTGCCGCCGCCGCAGGCCGCCGAACGCTAGCTGCGCCAGCGGCCTCCAAACGGCCGCAATCGCCACCAGCTCGGCGGGCCGCAGCCCAGCGCACCCGACCTCCTTCTCTTCGTGCCGCACCAGTGCGAGCAGCATGTGATCTTGCGCTACTTGCAGCGACAGCCGCACGCGCTGATAGACGCGCGCCAGCACGCCCTGATTGGGCGAAAAAAGCAGGGAAAAGAGAAATACCCCGCCGATGACCACCACCATAGCGCCGGCGATGGAGCTATTCCAGAGGCTGGCCAAGAAGTAACCCGACACAGCCGAGACGATCCCAAAAAACACGGCCAACCCTATTACCGCGATGAGCCGGTCGCTCCACAGGTAAGCGGCTGCTCCAGGCACGATCAGCATAGCCACGACCAAGATCGCACCCACGGACTCAAACGACGCCACCGTCGTCAGCGCGACCAAACCCATCAAGAGATAGTGCATCAGCGTGGCGTTGATCCCCACCGACATGGCCAAGGCCGGATCGAACGCGGAAATTTTGAATTCCTTGTACAAGAGCGCAATCACCGTCAGGTTAATCGCCAGCATCGCGCCCAATATCCACACCGGCCGCGGCCCCAGCGATTGGTCGCCCCACAGCAGCAGATCCCAAGGGGTATAGGCGATCTCGCCGTAGAGCACACACTCCTGATCGAGATCCACTTGACCGGCATACGCGGTAATGATCACCACGCCCAGCGCGAAAAGCGCGGTAAACACAATGCCGATGGCCGCGTCTTCTTGCACGCGCCAGCGCCGGTGAAATGCCTCGACCAACAGCGCGGTTAGCAAGCCGAAGGCGGCTGCGCCCAGAAACATCGGCAGTACCGCGCGGCTGCCCGACAACAGGAAGGCCACGGCGATCCCCGGCAGCACAGCGTGGCTCAAAGCGTCGCCCAACAGCGACATCTTGCGCAGCACCAAGAAGCTGCCCAACAGGGCGCAGGACGCCGTGACCAACACGCCGGTGAGCACGATCCAGAAAGCGCCTTCGATCATTCGCGGCCTCCCCGGCGGTAGTGGCTGCCGGTGCCGTGGATATTGACGATCCGGGCCGGGTCCAGCCCTTGCTCGCGCTGGAGGAGGTCCTCTAACTCGGCGATGATTTCCGGCGTCAGCAAGTGCTCGACTTCGTCGGCGGGCCGATCCACGTGATCGGCGTCGAGTATGGCCCGATAATACAAATAGTGCTCCCACAAGCGGTGCGATTTTACTACGAAAAGCCCTTCCTCTGCTCCTGGGTCCGTCAGGGCGAAGCGCCCGTCTTGACTGGAGACTAACCCCTTTTCGGCGAGCCGCCGCCCGAGGCGTTTGACCCGGTCCGGCGACAGGCCCATCTCAATGGCCAATTCCTCCACGGCCAAGGCGCGACTCGTCCCCAACTTCTCTTGTAGCTCGATGCAGGCGCGCAAAAAGTGCTGCTGGCTCTCGCGGCGGCTGTTGTGCCGCTGCCTGCGCCACCGCGCCAACACCCCTCGCTGGGGCGCAAAAAGAGCCGACACCACAAAGCACAAGGTGGCGCTGAGCACCATCACCGGGCCAGTGGGTATCCGCGGCACCAAGGAACTGATGAAGGTGCCGACGACCCCAGACAAGCCCCCGAAAGCAGCGGCGAGCAGCACCATCTTGTGCAGGTGCTCGGTCCAAAAGCGCGCCGCTACAGCCGGCGTGATGAGCATGGCCGCAATCAGCACCACGCCTACGGCCTGCAAGCCCACGATCACCGTCAGCGCGATCAGCCCCATCAGCAGGGCGTCGATCCAGCGAGACGAGTACCCGAGTGTCTGCAAAAAGTCCGCGTCGAAAATCAGGGCCTTGAATTCCTTAAAAAACAAGGCCACCGCGAGAATGATAAGACCCGCCAGCACGCTCATGACGCGCAGGTCGTCATCCACCAGCGAGGCCGCCTGCCCAAAGAGGAACTTGTCCAAACCGCTCTGATTGCCCGTGCCAACCCGCTGGACGTGGGTCAACAGCACGATCCCCACGCCAAAAAATACCGACAGCACAATGCCAATCGCCGAATCCGCCTTGACGCGGGTATAGTTGATGATAAACTGCATCACCAACACGCCGAGCACCCCGGAAATCGCCGCGCCCGTCAGCAGCACTGGCAGAGCCTTGCTCCCAGTCCACAAATAGGCCAACGCCACCCCGGGCAGGGCCGCGTGCGCCAGCGCGTCGCCGACGAGGCTTCGCCGCCGCAACACCGCAAACGACCCCAGCAACCCGCCGGTCGCGCCGATCAGCAGGGAGCCGAAGAGCACGAAGCGCACATTGGCGTCGGCCAAGCTCAAAAAGCGCAGGGCGTTTTCGACTAGCATCGTCAGCCCTCGCGCCGCTGCTCGGCTATGGCTTGGGCGGCCTGTGATAGCACGGTCAGCCGACCCCCATAAGTCTTTTGCAGGTTGTCGTCAGTAAAAACCTCGTGGGTTGGGCCGGACGCCACGACCCGCATGTTGAGCATGATGACCCAGTCGAAGTATTCGGTTACAGTCTGCAAGTCGTGGTGCACGACCAAGATGGTTTTTCCCTGCTCGCGCAGGGCGACCAAGCTGGCGATGATAGCGCGCTCGGTCGCCGCATCCACGCCGGCAAGCGGCTCGTCCATGATGTAGATGCGGGCTTCTTGGGCCAAGGCGCGAGCGAGAAAGACCCGCTGCTGCTGGCCGCCCGATAGCTGGCTAATCTGCCGCTCGGCAAAGGCGGTCATGCCCACCTCGTCGAGGGCCGCCCAAGCCAAGCGGCGATCTTCCTTGCTCGGCCGCCGCATCCATCCCACGTGGCCATAGCGGCCCATCAGCACCACGTCGAGCGCGCTGACCGGAAAGTCCCAATCCACGGACTCGCGCTGCGGCACATAGCCGATGATCTTGCGCATCTGGCTGTAGTCCTCGCCGTAGATCTTGACCCATCCCGACGCCTTGGGCACGAGATCCATAATGGCCTTGATCATGGTGCTTTTGCCCGAGCCGTTGGGGCCAATGATGCCCACGAGCTGCCCTTCGGGCACATCGAGATCCACGTCCCACAGCACCGGCTTCTTGTGGTAGGCAATGGTCATATCGTGGATCTGAATGGGATGGGGCGCGTTCACCGCAAGGCTCCCACAATGGTGTTGACGTTGCTTTCAACCATGCCCACGTACGTGTCGGCACCACTGTCGGCAGCCCCCATCGCATCCGAGTATAGGGTGCCGCCTATTTCCATTTGGAAGCCGCGGTCCAAGCACCCTTCGCGCACGGCCTCAATCGAGCGCACGGGCACGCTGCTCTCGACGAAGATGGCCTTGACTTGGCGCTCGACAATCAGATCGACTAGCCGAGTGACGTCGTTGACCCCGTAGTCGGCCACCGTGGAAATGCCTTGCAGACCGACGACCTCCACTCCGTAGGCTCGGCCAAAATAGCCAAAGGCGTCGTGGGCCGTAATCAGCACACGGCTGGCCTCTGGCAGCAGCTCGACCTGCTCGACGACCCATTGGTGCAGCGCGTCGAGGCGCTCCCGGTAGCGCGCGCCGTTCTGGCGATAGACCGACGCCCCGTCCGGGTCTATTGCGCTCAGACGAGCCACGACTAGCTCGATCGTCTGCGCCCACAGCGACACGTCGAACCATATGTGGGGATCGAAGTTGCCTTCAAATTCCGGCGGGCGCAGCAAGCGCTCTTCTGGTATTTGCTCGGCCACGGCCAACACCTGCTTGCTACGAGCCATTTTGGCGAAGATATCTTCCATCTTGCCTTCGAGAAAAAGGCCGTTGAAGAGAATCAAATCCGCAGCCGTCAGCTTGGCCAAATCGCCTTGCGATGCCTTGTAGTAATGCGGATCGACGCCCGGCCCCATCATCCCGACAACCGAGATGCGGTCGCCGCCGATATTGCGGGCGAGGTCGGCTACCATCCCGGTGGTACACACCACCTCAATCCGCCCGTCGTCGCGCTCGGGAGCGGCGCAACCCAACGCGCACAACAAAATGAAAATCCAGAGCATAGTCCTTTGCTTATCTAGTTTTAGTTGACATACAAAAATAAAAATTTAGTTATGGCTAAAAAACTGTCAAGGCCATTGCTAAATCTGTTTTTGGCCTTATCTTAAAAAAACAAAGCGCTTAACCTTGGAGGTAAGGGGTGCTAACGCAAGCTATTGAGGATTATCTCAAGACGATTTACAAATTGCAGCACAGCGACGAGCACGGCGGGCGCGTCACTACCTCGGTGATCGCCAGCCGCATGGAAGTGGCTGCGGCCTCAGCGACGAACATGATCAAGAAGCTCGCCGAGCTGAACCTGCTCATCTACACGCCGTACCACGGGGTCGAGCTAACGGCCAGCGGCGAGAAGATCGCCTTGGAGACCATCCGCCATCACCGCTTGATCGAGCTGTATCTCAGCCAAGCGTTGGGCTATTCCTGGGACCAAATCGACGCCGAGGCCGACCGCCTAGAGCACGCTATTTCCGAGGAATTTGAAGACCGCATCGACGAAGCCTTGGGCTATCCTACCGTCGGTGCCCACGGCGAGCCGATCCCCACTAAGCAAGGCCAGATAGACCACCCGAAGTACCGCCGTCTCTCCGAGCTAAAAGACGGCCAATCCGCCGTCATCCGCCGAGTCAGCGACCGCAATCCTCAGATGCTGCGCTATATGGAAAATTTGCAATTGCGCCTAGGCACCCGGGTCGAAGTCACTGCCAAGGCACCCTTTAACGGCCCACTGCAATTGAAGATCGGTACTTCCAAGAAAAAGGAAGTGTCGCTGGGATTGGAAGTGGCTGGTAGTATCTTCGTCGAGACCGACTAATTTTATTTGTGGCTTCCGGTGTGCCCATTGGCGGACGCCAAGCGATGGAGCTTGCCCTCCGCCTCTAGCAGGGGGATCATTTGCTCAAAGTACTCGCAGAGCGCGTGTAAGCGGCCATTTTCAGTCGTCATTTCCAGCAGTTGTTGCCTAACCTCTAAGTCGAGACCCGTCACTTGGGCGATCTGAAAGGCGTTTTGCAGAGACCCTACTTCAGCGCGCATACCGGTCACTTCCTCAAGTTGCCCCACCAACTTCTCTAACGCCGCAACAGCCTTAGCCAAAAGCACTGGGTCCGTCGGCTCCTCGGCGTCATCTACGTACTCTACCCACGCCTCTAAATAGGGCTTGTCCTCGGCAATGCGCGCGATGCGAAAGCGCCGCCCGCCGCGGCCGATGATGTTGAGTCGGCCATCGTCAAACTCGTCGAGCACTTTAGCCAACAGCATCGCGCAGCCCACCTCGCCCTGCACCTCGCGGTCCTCCCCCAAAATCATGCCAATGGGCAAGATCTCGCCGCGCTCGTCAGCCGCCCTCACATCCGCGAGCATCTGCTTGTAGCGCGGCTCAAATATGTGCAGGGGCACGATTTGGTCGGGGAAAACGACCACTGGCAGAGGAAAGAGTGGAATAGGATTGCGATCTAGCATGGGCGCGTCGTGTTAGGTTGGTGGATAAGAGCAAATTAAACCGCCGATACTGGCGAGGGCAAGCGGCGCGGCACTGCGACGCGGTGGCACGGTTGACATTGCTCTAGCGGTGCGACTCATTAAGGAGTGCCTCAAAACCGGAACTTGGCTATGGCGCGCCGCCGCAAAAGAAATGTCCGCAGCGAGATCGAGCGAGCCCACAACCGCGCCAATCTCAGAAGCCACATCCGCGCCTTGGGTCTCCAATCCGAGAACGAGTACCGGGCTTGGTGCCGCAAGCGCGGTTTGGGCGACGGACTTCACAAGAGCAATCGCCAGATCCAAAAGGAGCGCCAACTCGCCCGCCGCCAACAGGGCGAGGCCGCGCTCACCCGCACCCGCCAGCAAACGCGCAGCCCGGCCAACACCATCCGCCAGCTCTACGACCGCACGCTCCCTAAGGGACGGCTCGGTGCCGACTACCTCTACAAGATCCGCGGCCTCTTCAACGCCTTTTCCTACGGCCCGACGCGCCGTGCCTTTCTCGACATCCTGCTCCAAGTTGCGCACCGTGCCGATCTCTTTCGCCTCGATCCCGTCATTCCCGCGTTCGGTGCCCACCCGCAAAACAACTTTATCGACGGCCTAGCCGCCTTGGCCCGCCATTCAGAAGACTGGGTGCGCCCCGTAGCCGAGTGGGTGCCGCCGAGCCACAACCCGCGCAAGCAGTTCCACCATCTCGCCTGCCACCTGCTGGCCCGCTATGACGTACCCACTTTTATGGACGCGGCCTTTTTCACCTCGCAGATGCCAGAGGCGGGCTTGCATCAGACGTGGTTCAAACACATCGGCGCGGGGCAGAATATCCGCACCGCCGACCTCCCCGTCGCCTTGAGCAAGAAGTCGGCCCACTGCTTCCTCGCCGCCCCCGACGACCTCTCCATCGCCCACGCCCTGCGCTGGGGTCAGGTCTTGGGCCAAGGTGGCAGTCCGGCGCTGGCGCGAGCGGTGATTGCCACCCGATTGGGCCAGTCGTTTGAAAACGAGGACTTTTGGTCCACCGCGATTCTGTTTTTTGCCAACAATCCCATGCTCGACCCAGCCCACGTCGGCCCCATCGTCGATTACATCTACAATCAGAAATACGTGCCGCAGCAAATTGTCCTGCCCGGCGGTCGCGTCGAGCAAGGGCCGCCGCCACAACCGAACTTCTCGATGAAGAGCCGCAGCATTCCCAAGCTGTTGCGCCAAGTTGACGAGTGGCACGAAGCGCTGGCGCGGCAGGTGCTGCTACCCGATGCAGAGGACGAGCCAGACAGAGCTGGTGGCAAAAAGAGCCGCGTCCGGCACATGTCTTGGGGCGCTTCGAGTATCGGCGAATTCGAACTAAAGCAGGAGGACAAGCAACTCGGCGAGACCTTCACTTGGAGCATACGGGAGTTGCTCTCCAATGCCGAGCTGGGGGCCGAGGGCCGCGAAATGGGCCACTGCGTCTATACCTACGCCAAGAGCTGCCGCAACGGCAGTACCTCGATCTGGTCCCTCGGCGTAGAAGACGGCAAGGGCCGCCGCCACCGCATCCTCACCATTGCCGTCGATCCACGCAGCCGCGCCATCACCCAAATCCGCGGCCGCTACAACGTCCTGCCCAGCGCCAAAAACAAAAAGAACTTAGAGCGCGCTTATCAGAAGCTGCTGCTCCGCTCGCAGAAGGTACTCGGGCAGTGGATGAGCCGCGAATTCATCAGCAAGCGCTACTGAGTCCATCGATGGCTACCAACGGTATTAAAGTGAACATGACCCCCTCACATCCGGGCGACTTCATTCGCACGGAGATCATCGAGGAGTTGAGGCTAAATGTGACAAGGGCAGCCGAGATTCTGGGGGTTCGACGGGCAACGCTTTCGGACTTGCTGAACGGCAACGCTGCGCTATCACCGGAGATGGCACTGTGCATCGAGAAGGCATTCGGCGTGGGTATGGACATGTTGCTGCAGATGCAGGCTTGGTATGACGCCTCGCAGATGCGCACCCGTGCAAATGAGATCAGCGTCCGGCGCTATGAGCCTGTCTAACTGACAGGCACTATAATAGCTAGACACGAGCCTATCTATTCTAAAGAGACCGTGAATTCTTCAACCCTGATGTCGGGTATCCTCCTCAAAGGAGAAGCCCAATCTTCACGGTACTTCCGCTTCAAATTTTCCACCTCAGCAGGCCTGTAGTATTCAAGCGTTGACCGTACCATCTTGAGTGTCAGCGCCATAGCAAGCCTCAGCGGGAAGCCTATTTCTTCAGGCGATCTCATCGGATATATGATCTTCTTTGAGTCATCAAAAGCCAACTGGCCGCTGTACGTCGATCCGTGCATGACTTCAGAACCCGAAATATAAATTATGCGGTACTCCGCAGTACGACCGACATCCTTGGCGATCTCCCGGAATGAGTTTACACCGAGTATTTTGTACCAATCCTGCTCATATTTTTTCTTTTTATAAAAATCTTCAAATTTTTCATTGAGATCGTACCAAGAAGGCTCTGATAGCTCTTTGTTCAAACTGGTAATTTGAGCACGTATTTCTTTCTCTCTCGCCGGTGAGGGAGTTCTCTCTCCCGCCGCATTCCACAAATCCTTAAAAGCTTTATTCTCGACCGTGCCGGGAATATCTCGTCTATAATCGAGCCGTCGTTTTCGGAGATTAGCAACGTGATATGCCTTAGCACGCTCATCGCCTGATTCTTGTAGAACCCACTGAAGCGTGACAGACACTTCGAACAGTGACCGAAGTTGCAGTTGGGTGGGACGAATTACTCCCTGTCTCATCATGACTTCGATAGCATCAGCCATCGAAAGGGCATTTTTGAATAGCGAAAATAATGCAACAACATCTTTGAGAGATTTCTCGGAAGTATAATAGCATCGGAGGATTAGGTGAGTTCCATAATCTACGAAGTCTCGTAGACTATCAAGTGACTCGCTGATCGTTGTGCCGAAGTTTGCTGCTTTATCCCGGTCTAGTATTCTCTTGTTTGCATCGTCTGCCATATATCAACTTCTCTCAGGTATTCGCCTTTTTGTTCTGGTCCTCATACTTCGACAATATAAAATCGGTATTTTATCACGCGGCGAACATCCTCCTTTCCGTCTCAGTGAACAACTCGCCTGTGAATGGCCGGATCGATGAGCTTGGCCCTAGTACCTACTTTACTGAGGTTCAGGGGCTTGCCCGCATCTTCCAACATTTCGATTGACATGATCCGAGGGACCCCATATACTCTCTACTAATTCGCTAATGCGAAGGTGGGTGGTCAGTCTGACCATTGGGAGGGGGGCCTTACTGCGGCCCCCCTTTTTCTATTGTAAAAACTGCTTTCCATATATTGCTTCCCCCTTCCGATCGTACTTCTCTTGGAGAATCCCGATAATCTGAACGGCAAAAGGCGCTAAGGGTCTTCCGAGCAACCCCTGTTCATTCAGAATCTCGCAACGCGAAGGATGAGCAAGCAGATCGGCAAGCTGTAGTCCTGCGATGTTGGCCGTCTTCTGTTTGAACCTGAGTTTGCGGCTAGTTAGCGTCTCTTGAAATTGTTCCGGTCCTACATAGTCCGTTCCTCGCTCCCATAGTCGGCGGAAGGATGTCTTTAGCTGCCTATCCTCCTTACCGCCTCGGGTCTCAGCCATTACGTTTCCTCGGGCACCTTTGCGCTTCAGCCAAGAGCTGAAGCGCTCTAAGAGGACGGCCATGCAGTAGTGATATGGGTCGTATCGCCAAGTCCCGTACGCTGCGACGTGATTTCTCTTGTCGATGCACACCGTAACAACGCAATACTCCCACTCGCGCAGGAGATTCAGAAGATCCTTGTTAAACGCGGCTTCAACGGCGCGGTCGCGAAGTGCCTGAAACGGAGGCCGTCGATTGACAATCTCCTTGCGGTGCATTACCACGGGTTCATCTGGATGTGAATCGAAATAACGAATCTTGAGGGCCTCCAAGTCCGAGTGCATTCGCCTTTGAACATAAGCGAGATCGACTATGACGCCTGTAAGGCTCAGGAATCGATGGTTTGGGTCGCCTGAATTCTTGAGAGACGGGTCTCCCACTTCGTCAATATAAAGCCGATATTTCGTCACGCGATGAACATCATCCTCTTCGTCTCGGTGAGCAGATGCGGGATTAGCTTCTGGTATCGGTCTCGCTGGCGTTCATTTGTGCTGCGCCAGTTCTGCGCTATCTTGCTCTAGCATGGAAAATACCTACTTCGTCCCAGCCGACGCCGAGCACGTCCAAAAAGAAAAAAACAAGGCCAAGGAACTACGCCGCTCCCAATGGTGGAAGCGCAGACGGGCCACTGGCCAATGCCACTACTGCCAGCAGTCATTCCCACCCGCTGAACTAACCATGGATCACGTGGTGCCGCTCATCCGCGGCGGTCGCACCACCAAGTCCAACGTGGTGCCTTGCTGCAAGCACTGCAACAGTCAAAAGCAACACCTGCTTCCCGTCGAATGGGCGGCCTATCTAGAGCGGCTGCGCGACGAAGGCTAGCGGCTAGTGATAGTCCACAATGTCGGCGATGGCCGCAGCTACTTCCTCGGCTACTTCTGCCGGCACTCGCGGATTGAACGGGCCGCCCTCGCCGCCGTCCACATCGCTAAATCCCCCCAAGTGCATAGCCTCGACCACGGCTGAATAGTTGTACATGCGACCGTTGCGGAAGCGAATTTCCTCTAGGGGCGCAAGCTGGTTCTCAATCTGCTGCGACGTCGCAAAATCGCCTCGGCGCTGGGCGTTGTTGATCCCATCTGAAGCGCGGGCAAAGGCCACATTGATCCCCGACGTATGCCCCTTGGTGCCGCGCTCGGCTGGCCCGGTCGAGCGATCTCCCACACCCCAAATCACCAACGCAGCCCCTTCTTCCACTCCCGCGACAATCGGCTCAACATCATCAACCGTGGTGCCGATCTTCAGCCCCACGAAGTGCTCGGACTCGTTCATCAGCCGCACGGCTATGTCGCGCTCGGCTTGGTTGCGCAGGTAGTAGAGCAACTTGGCCCCGCACGAACGCCCCAGCCGCTCAGCAAAATCCATGTAGTACGCGAAAATACCTTCTGGACTGGCCACGCCCATAAGCGGCATGACGAGATAGACATCCGGCGGATATTCGAGCGCGGCCTCCCGCTCGATCAACCGCTCGGCATCCCCAACCGGATTGGGAGCAATCCCAGACATCAGCACCCCACGTCCCCCCATCTGCTCGCCGGTAAACCCCAACAGCCGCACTTGCTCGTCCGCGCTAATGTGGTGGATCAAGCTAGTGCCAGCGATGCCGATCACCCGGGGTCGGTCGCCGTCTAAGTGATTGTTCTCCATCAAGTAGTTGATGTTCTTGGCGTGGGCCTCGTAGTCGATTTGCCCGCCGTGAAAAGGGACCACCGGAATGGAGGTAACCGAGTTTAATGCGGCGAGTAGGTCTTCTTTTTGCAATGGCATGTTTAACCTCAACTGTGTTAAGTGGCAGTGAATTCAACGCTCGGGCGCGAAGCGGCTCATGTCGCGTCCCGGAGTTCCCTCGGCAATCCAACGGGCGACGATTTGGCCGGTAATCGGGCCCAGCAAGACGCCGTTTTTGTAGTGCCCAGAGGCCACAAAAACGCGCGGCGCATCCGTCAGCGGGCCGATGAGTGGACGCCCGCCTCGGGGCTTGGGCCGCAAACCGGCCTGCTGGCGCGACAGCGGTAAGCACCTCCCCAGTGCAGAGCGTACCTCCGAGGCAAATTGCTCAGCGGCTGCACGGGTCGTCTCCAACCGAAAGCCGACCGCCTCCGACGTCGCTCCCACGATCATTTCGCCGCCGTCTGGAATAAAGTGGCGTCCGTTTATCCTCACTAGGTGGCGCAGCGGGGCACCAACAAAACGCGCTTGTTGGCCCCGCACCGGGCGTAGCGCAACGCGGGCACCAAGTTGGGCAGCCAATCCGCCGGTCCACGCCCCAGCCGCCAACACCGCAAAGTCGGCGCGGTGGGTTCCGCGATTGGTGGCGACCTCGACGGTCTCACCCGCTTGGGCAATGCGCCAGACGCGCTCGCCCCAAGCAGCAGATGCGCCCTGCCGTACGGCCGCTGCCCAAAGTGCCGCGCCCAACTTGAGGGGATCCACCCGGTGATCGTCGGCAAAATACAGCCCCTCACCGCCGCCGTCCAACCCCGGCTCCGCATCGCGCAGGGCCTGCTCGTTGAGCCGCTCGACCCGACAGCCGCGCTCGCGGTTGAAGCGCCATACCTCCTCTAGCTGGGATGGATCGGCAAAGAGATCGACGCCGCCGAGGGGACGCCAGCCCACGTCGGCACCCAATTCTTCGGCTAGGTCGCGGGCCAGCCGAGCGTGCAAAGCGTGGCCGTCGCGGAAAAGCTGAGCGTAGGGATTGTCGCCGCCGTTGCAGTGGGTGAGGACACCCAACGAGGCCCGGCTCGTGGGCGAGCCTGTGGGGATCCCCTCGTCGAGCAGGACGACCTCTGCGCCTTGCCGAGCGAGGAAATAGGCCGTCGAACGGCCGATGATACCGGCCCCGACCACCAACGCGCGTGCGCCCGTCAGGGCCATCTAGCGACCGACGATCGGCGGCAGGTTGGTCGCCGGGCAGGCGCGAGGACCTTGGACTGGATAGCCCATATCCGCGAGGACGCAGTTGATTTGGGCTTCTAGCTTGATCAGGTACTCCTGCTCGGACGCGCTACTCGACGTGCGCGCTGGGCCGACGTCAAAGCCGCGGGCCGCCACGCCGGTCTTAAAGCCCTCTGGGAAGTTGACCCCTAAGAGCATCAAGTTGATAAGATCGAGGATGCGGTATTGCAGTTCGCGGGCCCGCTCAATGTCGCCGCTTTTGGCCTTTTCATACAGCTCGACGATCACCTCTGGGACGATGCCCGAGGTGGCGATGGTGCCCCCGCTGACGCCCATGATTACCGAGGGGAACACGATCTCCTCGCAACCGGTCATCACCACGTAGTCGGGGCGCTGTTGGCGCAGGCGGTTCATGGCGTTGAGCAGCCTCGGCAGGTCGCGGCTGGAGTCCTTGGTGCCGCAGATCCGATCGTAGGGCAAGAGCCGCTCCAGCAAATCTATCGACAGCTCTCGGGTAAATTGCGGGATATTGCACAGCAGGATGTCCAGCGGCGATTCTTCGGCGATTTCGGCGAAGTACTCGAAGAGGCTCTCAGAGGAAATTTCGTAGTAATAGGGAGGCATCAGCGCAATGGCATCTACGCCTAGTGAGGCGTAGTATTCGGCCATCTTGAGCACGTCGCGCAAGTTGGCCTCGCTGGCTCCGGCTAGGACGGGTATGCGCCCCTTGTTGACCTCGCAGACCAAGCGCACCACGTCTCGGCGCTCCTCCTGCGACAGGCGCGCGAACTCGCCCATGCTGCCGTTGGGGTACAGCCCGTGGATCCCAGCCTCGATCAACCAGTTGATGTAGCGCTCCATTTCGGCGTGGTTGATCCTGTTCTGGCTGTCGAAAAGGACGATATTGGGGCAGAAGATGCCCGCAAATGCTTGGCGTCCGGCGGCGCGAGGAACCGCTGGTGCCGGTGTTAGTGTCGATGTTGATGTCGTGGGGGCTTCGCCAGCTTCCCGGCGCACGATCTCAACGCCTTGGGCGTGCAAAAAGTCCTGCGCCGACGGCGTCAGCTTAGACCCCGGGCCGATCTCGACCTGCCGTTCGCCAGCTAGGCGGCCCTCCAAGGTCTGAGCGGTAATTACTGCATCGTCAATCCGAATCATTTTTCGCGTCCTCGCTAAACGTGCGGCAGGCGGCCTTCGAGGCCGCTGTAGGGCTGTGGAATTGCGTAGGCCGAGACCAGTTCTCCGTGTTCAACGGCCTCCTCACGACCCGCATCTATGGCGACCTGCACGGCACCGACATCGCCGCGGACGACCGCGGCCGTCAAGTAGTACCCCACCTTATAGGCTCCCTCGTATTCGACAGCTGCGGCCTTGAGCATGCGATCGATGGCCCGCACCAAGGCCACGGTGCTGCGCGTCTCAATCAGCCCCATGGCCTGCCGCGCACCCGTGCCAAGACCCTCGGCCGCGGTAGCAAAGCGGGCGACTAGCGCAGGATCGGGCCTAGAGACTACGGCCGAGGCGTCGAGCTCCCCCAAGGCCGTGGCTGCCTCGGCACCAGCGCGCATCGCAGCCTGCACATCGTCGAGGTGGCCGGTGGCCAGCGCGGCAATCCGCCCGCCGCTGCCAATGCTCAAGCGCTCGATTTGCACATCCGCGGCCTTGAGCATGGCGTCGGCGCTGCCCACGACCGTGGCGTAACCAATGGTCTCTATGAGGCCCAAGGCACCGGTGGAGCGCGGCGCAACCGCTGGAGCAGGCGGCAACAGAGGGCCTAGCCCCTCACTGGGCTGGGGCAAAACAAGAGTCGCGTACACCGTGCCGATCCGCTCGGCTGCTTGCCGGCCGACTTCTAGCGCCGTCTGCACGGCCGCCACATCGCCAAAGATCGGCGCGTGACACAAAGCGCCACCGATGAAGGCCCAACCCCCTAGCTCCACTTGGGCGGCCTTGAGCATGGCGTCGGCACCAGCCACTAGCGGCGTTAGGCCCTGCGTCTCCAATAAGCCTATTGCCATCGGCTGTACCTGTTCGGCACCAAGGCCGGTTGCGTGGGGCATGGCGTCTGTGGCGCGCGCATCCGGTCGCGGCACCACTTGCGCGCCAATCAGTTCGCCGGTGCGGTTCGCCTCGACCTCACCGACGCGAATGGCCGCCTCCACATCGGCCACTTGACCGGCGATTACCGCGGTGAGCCAACCCGAGCCAATGCCGTGCCGGCCGCAGAGTTGCACCTCAGCGGCCTTGAGCATGGCGTCGGTGGCAGCCATTAGCGACGCCATGCCGCGCGTCTCCAGTATGCCGATCGCTCCGCTAGACACCGCCCCCTCCCATCGGCATGGCGTATGCGGCCAAAACCTCGGGCCTCGGCTGTGGAATCAGGGCCGTGCCCAACAAGTGCTCGCAGTCCGCAAGCAGTTTTTGCGCGACGGCTATGGCTTCGGTGACGGCCCCTACATCCCCCAAGACTAGCGAACACACCACGCGGTCGTGGACCGTCAGCACGTTGATGACCTCAACGGGTGCCGTCTTAACCATCTGATCGTTGGTGTGAATGTGAGCCCCGTAGCCGCGCGTCTCGACCAATCCTAGGGCACCGGCGGGAAAATCGCTGTCAGACCGGACCGGAAAATCGACGAATTGGTGGCAGGCGGCAGCGGGTTGGAGTAGGGGCGCGGCCACTACGTGTTCTATCACGCTGCGGGCTGCTTCTTCGCCGCTTCGCAGCGCGGCGGCTACATCGCTGATTGATCCGGTGAAAAAGGCCGTAGTATAACCGCCGATTGACGACCAACCTGCGAGCTTAACGTCCGCGGCCTTGCAGGCTGCATCCGCACCCACAATGGCAGCGGCCACGCCCTGTACCTCGATCATGCCGACTGCTGGGTCGCCCGCCATAGCTCAGTCTGCTAGCCGGTGAATTACTAGTTCGGTGATCTGTTCAATTAAGGCTTCCGGGTCGGAGGCTTGGCCCTGCTCGATTTGTTGCAAAAGCGTCTTGTAGCGATTGCAACCCTCACAACTCGCCTCGGGGTCGCCCGCCTGCTTGCGCTGGTGGACGGCGCAATCGCTGCAGCTAGCTGGCTCGACGTACCCCGAGCCGAATTCCTCGTGCTCGCAGCCGCAGGCGCGGTCGGGATGCTCGCACCGGCCCGCGTCCGCAATGCCGTCGGCAGTGGCCGCACTGGCCTCGCCGCGACTTAGCTGCAATCGGTGTTGGCGAATGTAGTCCCAAGCCGTCGGCGTCAAGATGGCGCTGGGAGCCACGCTGAGCGTCCGCTCGCCCTTGTGCTCGCGCCCGAGCAAATCGCCGGTTACTACCGGGGCGTCGATGTGCAAAGCCTTGGCCACCTAGCTAACCAAGCTGATCTGTCAGTCCCTCAGTCGGGCGGGGAATCACGTGAACGCTGCGCAGTTCGCCAATGCGCTGGGCCGCTTGCGCCCCCGCATCTACGGCTGCTTTGACCGCCGCTACGTCGCCTTCGACCAGCACGGCGACTAGGCCACTACCCACGCGCTTTTGGCCCGCATAGCTCACGTCCGCGGTCTTCAACATGGCGTCGAGGGCTTCGACGACGCAGACCAAACCTCGGGTCTCAACCATACCCAATGCTTTCATCATTTCTCTCCTCTACAAATACAGCGCGATGAGATCGTCGTGCGGACGGGGAATCACGTGTTGCGACACGAGCTCGCCCACGCGCTCGGCTGCCTCGGCACCGGCGCTGACCGCAGCTTGCACCGAGCCAACGTCGCCGCTGACGATGACGGTGATGTACCCACCGCCGATGTCCTGGAGCTTGACGACCTCCACATCCGCGGCTTTGCTCATGGCGTCGGCCGCTTCGATCACGCCGATGGACCCCTTCGTCTCAATCAGACCCAAGGCGCGGACGCGGTCATCGCTGTCGCCGCTGTCGCCGCGCTCGGGTACGACGGTCGTCAACTCGCTGTGTGGGCGGGGAATCACGTGCACCGAATGCACCTGCCCGACCTTGGCCGCCGCGGCCGAACCAGCATCCACGGCCGACTTGACAGCCGCCACATCCCCTGAGCAAAATACAGTCACCAAGCCGGAGCCAACTCGATCCCAGCCCAAAAGCTGGACGCTAGCGGCCTTGGCCATGGCGTCGCCGGCCTCGACGACCCCGACCAGCCCCACTGTTTCTACCATGCCTATTGCATCCGACATCCCTTACCTCCTGAAGTAATTGTGCGGATTTTTGCTTTCAACGCTCTAAATATACCTTGCGGGCGTGTACCAAATCAATCGCATTGCCCTCGTCCGTATCGATGTGAACTTCCAAGCGCTCGCGCTCGCTGACGCGGCAGATTAGTCCTTCCAAGACCCCGCCCTGCTCGCCTTCTACTACCAGCCGCAGCAAGTCCCCCGGGCCGACCCCATAGTATGCGGCTTCTTCTGGGTTCAAATGCACGTGGCGAGCAGCCCGAATCACCCCGTGATCCAACTCCAACCCCCCAGCCGACCCCACCAAGTAGCAACCCGGCGTCCCCTCGATGTTGCCGCTGAGCCGCACCGGCGCGTCAATGCCCAAATAGCGGGCGTCCGTAAAGGCCAACTCCACTTGGTTGTAATCGCGCAGTGGGCCGAGGATGCGGACATTGGGAATCACCTGCTTGCGCGGGCCGAAAACCGACACCGTCTGCTCGGCGGCGAAAGCACCCTCCTGGTACAGGGCCTTCTGCACGGTCAGCTCGGCACCCGTGCCGAACAGCGCGTCCAGCGCCTGTTGGTTGAGGTGGACGTGGCGGGCGGACATATTGACGACCAGCCTCGGGGCTGGAGAAGCGTGTTCTAGCTGAGCGTCGGGCAAGTGATCGTACACCACCCGGCGCACCAGCGCCTCAATCTGCTTGCGGTCCAATCCAGCCGCTGGTGCAACGTTCATCTCTTATCCTTCGCGGCTCAGTTGCCGACAGTCGAAGTCCTTGCCCATCGCCTGTAGCGAATCGACGATCCCGACGATTACCGCGTCAGTTGGCACATCGCCCAAGTTCGGGGCGATCCGCGACGAGCTGCCCTGCACCAAAATCACCAACTCGCCCTTGCCCGCCTGCACCGCGTCGATGCAGACCATATCCCGCCCCGTCAACACCAGACCGTGCTCGCGCACCGACGCAATTTCGACGACTAAGAGTTTCTTGCCGTGCAGGCTCGGGACCTTGGCCGTGGAAATTAGGTGCCCTTTGACTTGACCCAAGAGCATCAGGTGATGCGGAAGTAATCTACGAGAGCGCAGCGGCGCTGGCGGGTAAAGGTGCGCGGCGACGTCAGCCCCTCGCCCGTCGGCCCGGCGATCGAGTACGTCCCAAAGCCCTCGCCGCCCAAGCCTACCCCGGCGTAGGAAGGACCGTTTTTGACGAAAATGGTGGTATCCACGGCGCACGCCATGTTGTGCATGTTTTCGATGTTGCGCGAATGAATCACGGCCGTGTGTCCGTAGCCGTGCTCGGAGATGACGGCCTCGCGGATGGCCTGATCGACGTTGGGCACGCGCACGATCGGCAAAAAGGGCATCATCTGCTCCTCGCGCACGAAAACGTGGTTGGCGTCGGTCTCGCCAATGAGCATGCGCAGCGACGAGTCGAGCCGCAGGCCGATGCGCTCGCCCAGCACCGCGGCGTCGCGCCCCACCAACTCGCGGTTGGCTACGAGATGCCCGTCCGGCCCTTCGACAAAGGCCACCTGCGCAAGCGTCTCGACCTGCCGCACATCGAGCTCGTATGCATTGTACTGGACCATCAGCCGCTTGAGCTCGTCGGCAATGGAAGCGACGGCAAAGACCTGCTTCTCGCCGATGCAGAGAATGTTGTTGTCGAAGCCCCCCCCGTCGATGATGTCGCGCGCGGCCTTGGCCAAATCAGCCGTTTCATCGACGACCACCGGCGGATTGCCCGGGCCAGCGACGATGGCCTTTTTGGGGCTGCCCAGCGCGGCCTTGGCCACGCCCGGCCCTCCTGTGACCAGCAGCAGGCGGATCTCCGGGTGGTTGAACAATTGGTTGGCCGTCTCAATGGTCGGCGTTTCGACCGCGGTCACTAAGTTGGCCGGGCCGCCAGCCGCGACGATAGCTTGATTAATCAAGCCCACCGCGAACATGGAGACTTTTCTGCCCGCCGGATGTACGTTGAAGACGACCGAGTTGCCCGCGGCGACAATGCAAATGGCGTTGTTGACCATCGTCGGCACGGGATGCGTCGATGGGGTGACCGCGCCGATGACTCCGTAGGGGGCCATTTCGACTACGGTCAGTCCGTGATCGCCGGTCCACGAAGTCGCCTCTAAATCTTCGACGCCAGGCGTGGTGTCGGCCGCGACTTGGTGCTTGATGATCTTGTCTTCCAGCCGCCCCATGCCCGTCTCGGCCAAGGCCCGCCGCGAAAACTCCTCGGCGTGGGCGTGCGCTGTCTGCCGGAGGGCCTCGACGATTTTTTTGCGCTCCTCCAGCGACAAGGCGACCAACTGCTGCTGGGCGCGAGTCGCGCCTTGAACGGCCGCGTCAACCGTCGAGAAGACACCTGTGTCCCCGCCCTCGCTGCCGTTCCCGCCGCTGACGACTCGCTGTACCACTTCTTCGACTATTTTGCGTACGTGTTCTTCGCTGACGTTTTGGGACACGCTTTTTTCCTCGCGTTGGATCTAATATTTGAGAATGGGGAAAATAGGCGGCCCCTCTCTGAGCGTCAAGGTCATTTGACGGGCTGCTAGCCCTGCCTTAAGGTTTGTGCAAATGG